>NZ_JBHSGU010000002.1:0-980118 GCF_042652645.1 Glaciecola siphonariae | reverse complement strand
GCACATCCATGTGCGCGCACGCTTTCAAACTTACACATGCGCCTAACTCCTACGCTTTTTTTAAAATCTAAAGCCTCCTTCTGATTGTAAGTCAGGCGCATATGCAAATTTGAAAGGCGCTTTGCGCCATCCTGGCCGCTCGGACGCGCACATCTATGTGCGCGGACGCTTTCAAACTTACACGCGCCTAACTCCTACGCTTTTTTTAAAATCTAAAGCCTCCTTCTGATTGTAAGTCAGACGCATATGCAAATTTGAAAGACGCTTTGCGCCATCCTGGCCGCTCGGACGCGCACATCCATGTGCGCGCACGCTTTCAAACTTACATATGCGCCCAACTCCTACGCTTTTTTTAATGTAAAGCCTTCGGCTGATTTCAAGTCAGGCGCATGTGCAAATTTGGAAGACGCTTTGTGCCATCCTGGCCGCTCAAAGATGATTTAGCGTTCAGATGACCACCATTTTAAAATAATTTATGAAAGTTTATTTCAAAAATTCACATGTTTGATCGCTTATTATTCAATAATATCTCGCTTTCACTATTTAAAATATGCATGTATATCAGTAATGAAGGATGTTTACGTCGTTTTGATGACTTTTTGTAATTGCTTACATTTTTCTGAAAGTTTTCACCAGTTTGGAATTTAACCTGCTTTTGCTTAGAATGCGCGCGAGTTTTACACCCGCCCTTTTTGGATTACAACAGCAAGGTTAATTGAATGAATCAGCAGTTTGAACAGGTACTTACGAGCAGTTGGCAAGAGCGTCAAGATTTTGCAGAGCGCATGCTGCCTCTTATTGGCAGTCTCTACAGAAATCACGCAGTTGAAATAATGCTTTATGGCAGAACACTGTTAAACGCCAGCGCGATAGACATTATTAAAGCGCATCGCTCTGTACGTTTGTTTGCAGGTGAAAAGTTACGTTTGCGGGAAAGCTGGCCTCTA
Source organism: Glaciecola siphonariae (assembly GCF_042652645.1). Taxonomy (NCBI): domain Bacteria; kingdom Pseudomonadati; phylum Pseudomonadota; class Gammaproteobacteria; order Alteromonadales; family Alteromonadaceae; genus Glaciecola; species Glaciecola siphonariae. Next base: position 979,171 of record NZ_JBHSGU010000002.1, on the reverse strand, counting down.
CTCGAGGCGGTTAGTAAGATGCAGCTTTCAAACTGCGAAATTGATATTGGTAAATTAGCGGTAGAGTTTTACGCTCAGCAAAGCACCTCGCCTAATAGCGATTGTCTAGACTTGGACGCTTTTTTACGCAAAGCCCTGCAGCAAGTACTTGATAAAGATGATGTACAAGCACCCAAGGACGTTGTGCTCTATGGTTTTGGTCGGATAGGGCGATTGCTTGCAAGGCTCATGATTGAGCGACAAGGGCAGGCGAATAAGCTGCGCTTGCGCGCAATTGTGGTGCGCGGTGGGCGTGAGGGCGATTTGGAAAAACGCGCAAGTTTATTGCGCCGAGATTCAGTTCATGGCCCTTTTAATGGCAGCATTACCGTTGATACCCAGCGCAACGCTATTAAAGCTAATGGCAGCTATATTCAGGTCATATACGCTAATCATCCGAGCGAGCTGGACTATACAAAGTATGGAATATCTGATGCGATTGTTGTCGATAACACCGGCATGTGGCGCGACCGTGACGGCTTATCTGAGCATCTTAAAGCGAAGGGCGTTGCAAAAGTGTTGTTAACCGCACCTGGTAAGGGCGATATTAAAAATATTGTTCATGGTGTGAATCATGGCGATATTGATAGCACTGATACTATATTGTCAGCGGCGAGCTGCACTACAAATGCAATTACGCCCGTGCTCCAAGCGCTGGATAAACGCTATGGCATTGAAAACGGGCATGTTGAAACCGTGCATTCGTTTACTAATGATCAACACCTTATTGATAATTATCATAAGGCCGACAGACGCGGCAGAGCGGCGCCGCTAAATATGGTGATCACTGAAACCGGCGCGGCCAAAGCTGTATCAAAGGCCTATCCAGCGCTTGAGGGTAAGCTCACCGGTAATGCTATCCGCGTACCCACTCCCAATGTGTCGATGGCGATTTTGAATTTGAATTTGAGTGTAAACGACGCGCAAGACCGTTTTAACAAGGACTCGCTTAATGAGTTTTTGCGAGACGCATCTTTATTTTCTGAGCTGCAGCATCAAATTGATTACACGGCGTCTAAAGAGATTGTATCTAGCGATTTGGTGGGGACACGAGCTGCTGCGGTAGTAGATTCACAGGCGACTATTGTCGCCGGCAATCGGGCTACTTTGTATGTGTGGTATGACAACGAATTTGGCTATAGCTGCCAAGTTCTCAGGGTAGTGCGGGATATGGCTGGCGTAAATATGCTGAGTGTTCCTTAGCCAAAACGCCGCTGCTTTGCATTTTCCACCGCTTGGTCAATGGTTTCTTGTTGGCGGCATACATGTGCGCCAACCGAGACTTTGAAATGGTGCTTGCGCAATAATTTGAGCAGCTCAACAACTTGCGAGGTCAGCATTTTATTGTCTGCATCTATCATCAGCATTCCAAAGCTGTCGTTGTTCAATTTGCACAAGACATCGACATCACGCTTAGCCGATAGCAAAAGCTCTTTGGCGGCCATTAGGCCGTCGCAGCGCTCTTCAGGCTTTTGAAACTCGGGTGCAAAATGTTGAATGTCAATGAGGATAATCCCGAGGGGAGTACCGGTGTTGTTCATTCGCTGTTTTTGAGACTCGGCAAATTCCATAAATGCACTTTGATTTGGCAAACCGAGTACTTCTGTAGACGGGTCGCTGTGGGTGAAGTCTCGTAGTAATGTATTTAAGCGGTCGATTTCTTTGCTCTGACGCAGTAAGTTCTCAACCACTACTACAAAGTTTTGGATAAGAGCAGATTGCTCTTCGAGGTCGTCGCTTTTTGGCTTAGGGTCAATGCCGCAGAGGGTACCGAGTAATTCCCCGGATGAGGATTTTAGCGGATAGCCAACATACGATTCGAAATCAATCTGACCATAAATAGGTGCTTGTGCATAGGCTTCAACATCTTTCATATTAGGCACAATGTTCGGTCCAGCTCCGGTTACCATTCTGCTGCAAACACTGTCTGACCATACCTTTACGTCGTCTGGTTTAACACCGTAGCTACTGTCCGTGGTCGAAAGCATGATCCAGTCATCGTTTACGGTTCTGGTGATCATCCATAAGTCGAAGTCTACTTGGTGTTTAAGCACAGCCAATATGTTGTTTAGTGCATGTCTTAATTCGCTCAAGCATCTCTCCAGATAAGCATGTTTGTTATTAGCATTTATCGGCCAGTAAGGTGGCTTCTTTAGTGCCTTAATCCTTTTTATTTACACATACTTAAACCCTTTTCAGTCCTGTCCGGTTTGTTTCGAAAATAGCGCTATACCAAAGTATAAAGTTAGCGTGAGTTCAACAGACCCTAGCCTCAGTGAGCATATGTATAAAAATTCATATCTACTTATAAGTAAATGCCCCTAAAGCTAGGCAATGCTTTGATAGGCTTAGAAAAAATAGTTTGTCAGGAAAACCATGTTGATCCGACTAATAACCATTACGTTCACGATGATGCTATCGAGTGCTGCTGTGGCAGAGCAAGAGGTAAAAGAGCCTTTCCTATCTGGTCCATCAAAAGCCGAGCCATCAAATGCCGAGGCAGTAAGAGCGCAAGATGCTCTGATGATTAAAAATATGCTTGCGGAGCAAGGGTATAATGATGTCACGATAAGCTACTCTTCTGCTATCGATGGCTATCAAGTCGACTATTCAAACAGTGCCATTAAGCCTTATATTATTGAGCTGCGCCCGCCAAAGAAAGGTCTCAGAGGCCTTACGAGCAATGGCCACAGCAAAAGCAGTTTACAGGCCTATCAGCAACATCAGGTTGAAGTGATTCAAGAGTTTCAAGCAATGCGCTTGCTTAAACGCGTCAAAAGCACCTATACCCGCAGCATTTACGCGCTTGCAGTCGATGCGACTCACGAGCAAGCTGAAAAACTTCGTGCTCACGAGAGCGTGACGGCGGTGCACGACGATGTTTTGGTCCGCTCTAGCTTAGACGAATCGACTCGCGTAATTAATGCCCCTGCGGCTTGGAATGGTTACGAAGGACAAATTGATGCGCTTAGTGGTCAAGGGGTCAAAGTCGCCATTCTAGATACCGGTATCGATTACACCCATGAAGCCTTAGGCGGTTGTTTTGGCGAGGGATGTAAAGTGGTGGACGGTTATGATTTTCATTATGAAGATGCAGACCCGATGGATGTTGATGGTCATGGAACCCACGTTGCAGGCATTGTGGCTGCTAACTCAAGTGAACTGAAGGGAGTCGCACCCGATGCTTTATTATACGCTTATAAGGTGTTGGGCGATGAAGGCTTTGGCTGGACCTCTAAGATAATTTTAGGTATCGAGCGGGCGATGGACCCAGACCAAGACCCATCAACTGATGATGCTGTGGACGTGATGAACCTTAGTTTATCTGGGCCGGGCGATGCAAACTCTCTGTTAAGCCAAGCTGCTGACAGAGCCGTAGAAGCCGGTATTGTCATGGTAGTGGCTGCGGGCAATAGCTATAATTATGGCGAGATTACTAAGGCCTCGCCCGCATCATCAAGATTGTCGATCACAGTGGCTTCAAGCGACAACAACGACCGTGCATCAAGTTTTACGTCAAAAGGTAGTCCCGATTTACCGGGTGCTTTTAAGCCAGAAATAATCGCCCCCGGTTCATCGATTACTTCAAGCTATGTAGACAATAGCACTGCGGCACTGAGCGGAACGAGTATGGCCGCGCCTCACGTCGCAGGCGCAGCGGCATTGCTCATTCAAGCCTTCCCTGATGATACGCCCGACCGAATAAAGCGAAGATTAACCAGCACCAGTAAAGACATCGGTCTAGACCCGTTTGTGCAAGGTAGCGGCCGTTTAGACCTTAGCGATATCTTGCAGCGCAATCTGAGCGCGAGCAAAGGTGCATTTTTATTTGGCGCGTTAGATAAGCGCCAAGCTCGATTTTCTGACACTCAGAGCATCACCTTATATAACGACAGCGCGCAAGATATGGAGCTAGATGTCACGGTTGATGAGGCATTTTCAGCGCCAATCTCCCTAAGCTTTTCTGATTCACGAATTCAGATACCGGCGAATGGACAGGCTACATTTTCAGTGAGCTTAAGTGTAGATGCGCCATCAAAACTCGCACTTCCCGACAACGCAATAAGCAGTTATCTTGCAAAAGTTAGCGTGAGTTCGAGTACAGAAACGCTGCAATTCCCAGTGGCCTTGAGCAACAGTAATATTTTAACACTTTCAAATCGTTCATCCATTGAGTCGGAAGTAACGCTTAATTTTGAAGGGCAAGGTTTGTCGTCTATCCGTGTGACGGTCCCGGCGAACGGCTCTGAACAAGTAAGGGCGCCTTCAGGAAAAGCCTCCATTCTGTATACCTTTAGTTACCCGGGGGAAGATGCTTTGAGACTCAAACTCCCCAGCGACGCAAATGTATTTGAGGTATCTCAAGCTAATCTGAATATCAACGGGGATATGGACTTCGAATTGGTCGGTGTTGATCAACCGTGGGTATACGGCCTCAGTCCTCAATATATTGAAACCGTTGGTTTAGGAAAAGATGAATTCTTCCGACAGGTATTATCTCTTGATTATGGTAATTCGTTGACCTATTACAGCGGGAGATCGGTCAGCACACCGACTTATTATGTGATAAACCAAATTTCACCCGATGTTAGCGTGAAAATGGCATTCCCACAAATTCACGCGTCAGATTCGGGAAATGAGCTTACCCAGTTTTCTCTAAATCCAGTTGTGCATAGCGAGTTTAATGAGAGTACAAACTTTATTGACCCAATTGATAAACACGCTACTGCTTTAGTCGTTGATTTTTCCTCACCGAATGTTAGCAATAACGATTCACCTCAACGTTTACAGGCTCACGCGTGGGTGTCAGATTATGTGGCAGTGCCCTTAGGACAAATTAATGGTGATAGAGTAGAAATGATTGAGACCCAGCATTATGAGTCGGGGCTTGCCGTAACCTTTGCTAATCGAGTTGGGGGATCTGAGCAACAAACAGCGCGAACTGGCTTTATCAGTTTTAACAAACAACATGGACCGGTCATTCTTAATCAGGACTTGTCGTTGCAGGCGCTTATTCCAAAGGGTCAAGCGCTTGCGGTGGGGCAAGGTACATACTTTGCACAGTCTGTTTCTCAATGGGACGATACGCTGTATATACATGGTTCTAATTATGGTTCTGACGGGCATGAAGTGGTCAGCGATACTTTCGGTAGTATATTGCAAAACAATAAAGACGTTGTGTTAGAGCTGTTCTGTGACCAACAGAGTGTATTTAAAGGCAAGCTACCACTGCCTTATGACTTTAGCTTAAGTGAATGGGCACCGTCGTGCGCACCAGTCACCCTGCACCAGTCATTCTCAAGTCGTTTGGGTAATATTGCGGCCAGTTCGACCTACCGTTCGCTAGATTCAGAGCGAGATAATGGTGACGTAGTTCACTCAAACAGTATCGAAAGAATATTGTTGACCTCTGGCGATACGCCGATGGCTACGTCGACTCTCGATAAAATTCTCCCTGGCCTTCGAATTGAACGCAATTTTCTCGATAAATACAGTCCAATAGCGGTGTCTGTGAAACTCAATGATGGCGAGTGGCGTCTTCTAGAAACGCTCAACGTCAGTGACAATCAAGATAATGAAAATCAAGAAAATGAAAATCAAAATAGTTCAGATAAGCTCAGCGGCGGATACGTGTATGTTGCATTGCCATTTTTTGAGGGAAAACAAGCCGCTTCAATTAAAATAGAAGAATATGATGGTGTGTATGAGTTCACTAATTTCTTTATGTTGGGCTTTGACGAGAGCAGTGACATAGACAACGACGGCTTAGCAAATGTAAATGACCCAGACGATGATAATGACGGCGTGCCCGATAGTGAAGATTTTAGTCCCTTTGACCCAGAAGAGGCTTACGACACTGACGGCGATGGGATAGGCAATAAATTAGATGAAGATGATGACAATGATGGGGTGCTTGATATCCATGACGATTTTCCAACGGACGCTCGTTATACCACCGATAGCGACAAAGACGGCTTAGCAGATGAGCTTGAAGCCCAATACGGTACTGACCCGCAAAATGCCGATAGCGATGGCGATTTATTGGCAGATGGTGAAGAGGTCACGATAGGTACATCGCCTCTACTTATGGATAGCGATGGCGACAAAATATCTGATTTTGATGAATGGTCTCGAGGTGCAAACCCTCTGCTTAGGTTAAATCGCATGAACATCGATTTTGATAATGATGGTCGCGATGACTTTACCATCCGGCGCTTGTCTAACCGTCATACTTACATTCGCTTGTCGAGTGGCACAAAAAATCGTTCGGATAATTTTGGGCAGCAGGCAGCTGACATCCCACTGTACGGAGAGTTTGATGGAGACGGTATTACTGACCTAGTGATTCGACGACCGTCAAATGGACACTTTTATGTCAAAAAATCGCGGAGTGGGAAAGTGGCGAGTCGCTCATTTGGGCGCTTAGCGAGCGACATCCCGGTGCTGGCTGATTACGACGGTGACGGAAAAACTGACTTGGCTATACGACGCCCGCAAACGGGGATGTGGTATGTTCTTCAGTCCTCAAGCGGCAAGACATATCAGAAAAAATTTGGCATAAAAAGCACGGATATAGCCGTCCCAGCGGATTATGATGGAGACGGACGAGCCGATATTGCTATCCGCCGACCGAGCACAGGTGAGTTTATTATTTTACATTCGAGTGATAATCAAACGCACAAAATAAGATTTGGCCGTTTGCCTAGTGATAAAGCCGTAGTGGGAGATTACGACGGTGACGGCATAAGCGACTTAGCTATCTTTCGTGAATCGGCGAGTGAATACCGCTGGTTTATCCGTCACTCCAGCAGCATGGAAATTCATAGCGTGAGTATAGAGAACTTCGGTGCTTCTTATATTCCTTTAACTGGCGATTTTGACGGCGATGGTATTAACGATATTGCTTTTCGTGATATTAACAGCGGGATGCATTATTACATGTCATCTATGGATGAAGGACTTAAAACAGTGAATTTTGGCAAAGACGCCTCAGACATTCCTTTTTCTACCGACGCGCAAACTAAAATGTCGCTTATCGCTAAGCCAAGCAAGCCGTCTGCGGCAGGCGAGGCGCAACTGCGAGCTGAACTAGATGTGCAAGCGCCTCCTATAATGATAAAACAAAGCCGTTTTCTAGACTTCGAAGCTGACCATTACGGTTTGTAGACAGTATGCCTATCCCTGTCATTGTGATTTTGCTGTACACACCCAGTCTGACTTAGCGCAGACTGAGTGCGTATATATGCTCAAAAGACTTTTTTACTTGTGCTTTTTGCTCTGCCACAAGATCTGAATAGTCATGATAGTCATTTAATCGTTGGCTAACCGCACGTGCAATTTCTATATAAGCGACGCAGCCTTTTAAAAACTCTGGTGCCCACGTTTTGGTGTAAGCATCGAGTTTGTTAATTTGTTTATCTACTGCCACGAAAGGGTTGTTGTAAGTCATTGACAATATGGCGCCGTGCAAACTTGTTCCGATAAAGAGTTTTGCGTGCGCTAACGCCGATGTAATGTCGTCGATATGATCATGCTTTAAATGAAAGCATGGAAATGCGGCATGCCTTTTAATCCACTTGGCGGCCTTAATATCATCGTGACCTGGGCAATTGCCAATACTCAGTAAGCCAATTTTCACGCCGTGCTCGTCGTATACACGCTGCAATTGCTTGAGTATCATCACTAGCTTGTGTTTGGATTTTTGATAACCAAACTGCACGCAAATATAGGGTTCGTCGCATTGTCGAGGAAGCGATGCTTTAGGTTTTAAATCGCTATAGCTTATTACCGAATCTGGCACTAGTTGTGATGCCTGCTTGGCTCGGTTATTGAGTGCTCTGCGCGTTGCAAGATCGCGCACACTCACATATTTTGCTGCTTTTAATGCCTGTGTAAATGGGCCGAGTTTATGCGGCATCGAGGGCACAGAGCCGCCCACTGCGTGATACATAATGCGATTGTTTTTGAGCAGTTCGCCGTTACTTGGCATAAACGGCAAGGGTTCATTATTGAGCTTAAATTGACGAAACACATGGCGCTTTAAACGATGCTGGTCATATTTTCCATATAAACGAAACCATCGAGGTTTGATAAAAGATAGAAGTTTCATCCAATCACTGTTTAACACTTGCCCGCCCGCTATCAATATTGTTGCGTCACTAGGGTGTTTGTCTGAGTCAATAAAAATATCGTAGCCGGTGGTGGGCAGAGCACCTACCTCTGATAGATTGCTTTCTACCGTGGCGACATTATGAAAGCTTAGGGGGCCGCATTGCTCTAATTGCCATTTAGCAACGATGGGAAAAAGCAAATCGCCATAATTATATCGGTCGCTGGCGCTCACGCAAAAAATGCTCGGTATTTTCAAGTCTTATCCTATATTTCTCTAGATGGTTTTATATTTATTTCTGATCGCGTCTAAGTGTATCGCAATGCGTTATTCTCGTCAGCGATGTTGTTGCGTTTGTGCCCATTCGAGGTCTGTTTGTAACCCTTTGTGTTTGATATACATATCAACAAATGTCGATGAAATTCCATACTAAAGTAGAGTCAGGTAACAAAATCCGATGAAAATATTCTCTGTTAGCCATTTAGAAAAAACCTGATTGCTCCGATAAGAAAGCACATATCTGGAGAGTATTGATGTCTTTGTTTACTAAAAACACGAACAACGAAAACGCTATTTTAATGCAGGCGGTTGATGCAGTAGTTAGCATTGACGAGAACAATTGCGTTATTTTTTACAATAATGCTGCAGAAAATTTGTGGGGCTACACTCGCGAAGAAGTTATGAACCAGAACGTAAAAATGCTGGTGCCGAGTATGCATAGGTCGCAGCATGACGGTTACGTGAACAAAAACCGGGAAACCAATGTTGATGTGATCGTAGGTATTTCGAGAGACGTCGAGGTAGAAACCAAGCATGGTCAGAAAGTATGGTGCAATCTGTCGATATCAAAGGTGCCTACAAAAAAAGGCTTTCACTATACCGCGTTTCTAAAAGATATTACCGAGCAGCGCGAATCCCTTGCCCGAATAGACCAAACCTTAGAGCAATGTCTTGATGCAGTTGTTACCATCGACGATAGCAACAATGTGGTGTTTTTTAATAAAGCTGCTGAGGCTTTGTGGGAATGCGACCGCAGCGACGTGCTGGGTAAAAACGTGAATATATTGGTGCCCGACGCCATCAAAAGCCAGCACGATCAAATGGTCAACAGCAATCGTAATGGTGGTGCCGACAAAATAGTAGGCAAATCTCGAGACGTAAGCTTTAAAACCTTTAGCGGTAAAGAGATTTGGGCAAATTTATCGCTTTCAAAAGTGCAGCTCGACCACAGCGTTTACTACACGGCGTTTGTAAAAGATATTACCGAAGAGCGGGCGAATCGTGAGCGCGTTAAGCTGCTCTCTTTAGTTGCCGACGGTACCAAGAATTCTGTGATCATCTGTAATGCTAATGGCCAGATTGAATACACTAATAATGGCTTTACTGATTTTACCGGATATGAGTTTGATGAAGTAGTGGGCAAAAAGCCTGGCAGTTTTCTGCAAGGCCCGCATACAGACAAAGCCACGGTCGCAAGAATTTCAGAGCACATAAAACAAGGTCGGCATTTTTACGAAGAAATACTAAATTACAACAAAGCAGGCCAGTCATACTGGATAAGCTTAAGCGTGTCGCCCGTGTTCGATGAAAACGGCAAAGTGGCGAAATATGTGTCTATTCAGGCCAACATCGATTCAACTAAGAAGCGTGCCTTAGAAAACGATGTAAAAATTGAGGCGCTTAATAAAGCGAATATTGTGATTGAATGGTCAAACAACGGTGAGCTGATGTTGGCAAATGAGCTTTGCCTAACGACCTTTTCGGTGCAAAACGTACACGAACTGCAGTCTACGCTTGCAAACTTGTTTCAGTGTTTGTCTCAAGAGCAAAAAGAGGCCTTGTTGTCTGGGCAATCTATGCAGCAAGAGCTTAAATTTGTTGGCGCAGGCGGACGTCAGGTCTTGCTATCGGTGGTACTAAGTCCTGTCGCAGATGAAACCGGTAAGGTCGCAAAAATATTAATGTATGGTTCGGATGTATCACAGCGCAACGCTGTGTTGAACGAAACCCATGAGGCAATGACGCAGGTGCTTGAGAAAATTGGCTCAATCATCCAAACCATTAATACTATTTCATCCCAAACTAATCTTCTTGCCTTAAACGCCGCTATTGAGTCAGCCAGAGCAGGGGAGGCAGGGCGTGGCTTCGCGGTAGTGGCTGATGAAGTAAGGAACCTCGCGGGTAGCACAACAGAATCTGCGAACGAAATTGGCAGTCTAATCGGAGAGACAAAGCAGCACGTAGATAAACTGGCGAGCTATATTCAGGGAAGCTAAGCTTTTTACAAGCGTTTAGCTATTTAACCTGAATCCTGTTTAAAAATCGCTCGGTTATTTCACTGGCAGTGATGGGCTTACTGTAAAGATAACCTTGGAATCGTGTACAGCCCATCTCAATGAGCTTGTTGGCGTGCGCGTCGGTTTCAACCCCTTCGGCCACCAGATCCAGGCCTAAGCAAGCTGCTAGGCTGATGATCGTCCGACAAATGCACGTATCAGTATGGTTATTCAGCATTTTTCTCACAAAGCTTTGGTCTATTTTGAGCACGTCAATGGGATATTCTTTAATATAAGACAAGCTAGAAAATCCTTTTCCAAAGTCATCCAAAGAAATCTTTACCCCCAGCGCTTTGAGCTGCATAAACGTATCAATGGCGTGGGCGTCATTAATTAACACCGACTCAGTGATTTCTAGCTCTAAACTGTGTGCGGGTATCTCAACGTCGGCCAGTACCGCTGAGACGGTAGCCACCAAGCTCGGCTTAAACTGTATCGCAGAAATATTAACCGATAGGCTCATATCAGGCTGAGTGAGCTGCCACTCTCGCAATTGTTTACACGCGGTGTAAAGCACCTGTTTACCTAAAGGAATAATCAGCTTTGTCGATTCTGCCAGGCCAATAAACGCATCGGGGAAGCGGATAGAGCCGTCATTCTGAGGCCATCTTAGTAAGGCCTCAGCACCGACCATCTTATTGGTTAAACCGTCAATTTTCGGCTGATAATACACCTCTAGTTCATGGCTCTCTATCGCCTGTCTTAGCGCTTTTTCATCCTTAAATTCGCTTGCTAGACGTGCCTCAATCTCGTTTGAGAAAAATCTGAAGTGATTCTTTCCTTTGCGCTTACATTCGCGCATGGCGGTGTCGGCACGTCTATACAATACATAGGCGTCGTCGGTGTCATTCGGATATACCGCCACACCTATGCTAACCGTTAAATTTATTTGCGTGCCTTCTACTGTCCAGGCTTGCTCCATTGCCTCTAATAGATTCGTGCAGTATTGCGACACCAACGATAGGTCAGTAATGTCGTTTAACAACACAACAAACTCATCGCCGTTGGGTCTGCTTAAGGTAACGTTTGGCTCAGCAAACTCTTGTAAGCGTGCCGCGATCTGCGCCATTAACGCATCTCCGGCTAAGTAGCCGTGAAGGTTGTTGATGCTTTCAAAGTCGTCTACGTCTATCATTAACAAACAGCAATGTGAGTTATCAAACTGTGCTTGTTTTATTGCCTGTGCGGTTCTATCTAGCAACAGAGCGCGATTAGGCAGACCGGTTAGGCTATCGTGTGTCGCCATTTTTACAATGCGCTCTGATTCAGCTTTTGCCGCAGAAACATCGTGAAACACTAAAATTGCGCCAATCAAATGTCCGACTTTGTCATGGATGGGCGCCGCTGAGTCTTCAATGTAAAGTACTTCTTTTTGCTTTGTGAGCAATGTGGTGTCAAGCGGCATCTCAACAACGCGGTCTTCTTTTAAGGCAGTGCGGATGGGGTTTATGACCTTTTCGTGAGTAAATGCATCATGAATAATCATGACATCTTCAATGTTTTTGCCCACTGCAGAATTGTTGACATAACCGGTCATCTCTTCGGCAACCGGGTTAATAAACGTAATTTTACCGTTTACGTCTGTCGCTATTACGCCGTCGCCAATGGAGCGTAAGGTAACATCCGCTAGGTCTTTGTCGCGCGTTAGCTGTATCTCTCCCGTTTTTCGGTCGGTAACATCGGTAATTACCAATACAAAACCGTCGACATTGTTAAACGCTTGGTTGGCTATAAATGACAGCTGCGCATATCGTTTCGCTCCGCGAGGCGGGCTGAGGGTAACCTCTACCACACTATTTTCGCCTTGCTTAACGCGCTCAATATTGGATTCGATGCGCGAGTATTCTTCCGGTAAAAATAAAGTGGATATAAATAGTTCAGACAGCTCATGCGGCTTAAAACCAAACCATTTTCCTTCAATATCATTGCAAAATGTATTGACCAAATCGCAAGACCAATGCGATACAAACACCGGAAGGGTAGCAAGCAGTCGATGTAGCTCACTGCGAGCAGAGATAAGCTCTTTTGTGCGTTTTATTGCGGTTAACTGAGCCTTGACGCGTGTACGCAAAATCGCTGAATTGATCGGTTTGCTAATAAAATCGATGCCTCCGAGACCCAGCGCTTCTAGCTCGGTGCTCGGATTGGTCTGTCCGGTAACAAAGATAATTTGCGTATCGAAGGTTTCTGGATCAGATTTAATCGCTCTACAGACCTCTAGGCCATTAAGGTTCGGCATTTGTATGTCGAGCAATATTAAATCAGGCCGTTCGCGCTTTACTAGTGATAGCGCCAACGAGCCGTTGCCCGCCACCAGCACTTTTGCCAGCGACTTTATAGCTTCACCGATAACATGAATGCTGGTAGGAGAATCGTCTACTACCAATACGGTAAGCTGCTGTGAGCTTTGTGTAAAGTTGCCCTGCAAATTCCACCTCTTGCGCTGTTGAATTTAAGCGTTCTAATGTTCCGCTTATCAGGATTCACCTACATGCATTAACTACGTTGTAGCAAATGACTATGCTAACTGATACCTCAATCTTATTTTATACTAAAGTATAATTTATCTAGAATATCTCAATATGCCATGGTTCAGCAATCATAATTTGAGAGAGATTTGACTTGGCGTTGAGTGATTAATACAAAAAGCGCTTAAAAACCCTAAGGTAAATATCTTACTTCTCCGATGCGCGTCGCTTGTGGTACACTTTTTTTACTAATAAGGCGTGGGGCAGGCTAATGTGCTCCCCAGCAGTAAACAGGCATTCAAAAATGATAATAAATAGCCAGTTTGACAGCGGCAATATTAAGGTGCTGCGAGCAGACGCTCCTGACGATATTCAACTCAGCATCAATAAAGATGCGCAATCAGAATTTTATCAATGGTTTCACTTTAAGTTACATACTCAGGCATTTGTAAACCATCGTATCCATATTAACGACCTAGCAAAGTCAGCTTACCCAGACGGTTGGAAAGACTACCAAGCTGTTGCGTCCTACGATCGCGACGAGTGGTTTAGAGTCGACAGCAGTTTTGATGGCGACACGCTTAGCATAGATTTTACCCCCGAACACAGCAGTATTTATTTCGCGTATTTTGCCCCTTATAGTTATGAGCGCCACCTTGACCTTATTGCCGATGCACAAATGTCGTTTGACTGTAAGCACGAGCTGCTTGGCCATACGCTCGACGGGCGAGAGCTAAACCTGTTGATAGTAGGCGACGCAGCAAATGTAAAAAATAAGATATGGATTACCGCTCGTCAGCATCCGGGTGAGTCAATGGCACAATGGCTTGTTGAGGGGCTGCTTCGTCGATTGTTAAACGAAGACGACGGCACGGCAAAAACGCTGCTGCAAGATAATGTTTTTTATATTGTGCCAAATATGAATCCCGACGGCAGTGTGCGAGGGCATTTGCGTACAAACGCTGTTGGCACAAACCTCAATAGGGAGTGGGCGGCGCCTAGCCTAGAGAAAAGCCCTGAGGTGTTTCATGTGCTCAATAAAATGCAGGAAACCGGCGTAGATTTGTTTCTCGATATTCATGGTGACGAAGCGCTGCCATACAACTTTGTAGCTGGCACAGAAGGTAATCCAAATTACAATGCGCGTATTGCCGAGCTAGAATCAGCCTTTAAACAAAGTCTCATGGCGTGTACGCCAGAGTTTCAAGATACTTATGGCTACGATAAAGACTCACCCGGAAAAGCAAATATGACAGTGGCATGTAATGCAGTCGGTCATCGATTTGACTGTTTGTCGTACACACTTGAAATGCCGTTTAAAGATAATGCAGATCTGCCTGATGTGAGCTACGGATGGTCGCCCATTCGCTGTCAACAGTTAGGCGAAGATTTACTGATTGCCATAAGAGCTGTGAGCGAAAATTTGCGCTAGTCTCGTTAAACAAACAAACAAACAAGCTTTGAACAAATATCGTTAAACAAGAAAAGAACATGCAGTACCTTTGAAAAACTGCAACAAAAAACCTGTGACAAAAACGTGATACATAAAAAAATAATAAGGAAGAGACAGTGGATGCCATACTAGATTTTTTTAACATGCTTGACGGCTATCTTGGCGGGGCCAAATGGTTTCCGTTCGTTTTGTTAGGCGTGGGCGCATTTTTTACGATTTATTTGAAGTTTCCGCAAATCCGGTTTTTCAAACATGCGTGGCGCGTAGTCACCGGTAAATTCGATAAAGGCGATGAGCCAGGTGATACCACGCATTTTCAAAGTTTAACTACCGCGCTCTCCGGCACTGTAGGGACGGGGAACATCAGTGGCGTTGCTTTTGCTATTTTTTTGGGCGGGCCTGCGGCTCTGTTTTGGATGTGGGCAACCGCGTTTTTGGGCATGACCACCAAATTTGTGGAAGTGACCTTATCTCATAAATACCGAGTGAAAACCGATGACGGTACTATGGCCGGCGGTCCGATGTACTATATGGACCGTGGTTTAAATATGAAGTGGTTAGCCGTAGCATTTGCTGTGGCAACGGTGATTAGCTCATTTGGCACCGGTAATCTTCCGCAAAGTAACGGCATTGCCACCAGCATCGAATCGACTTTTGGCTTTGACCCTGCCTATGTAGGCGGCGTGCTTGCTATTTTACTAGGCCTAGTGATTTTAGGCGGGATAAAACGTATCGCCGCGGTAACGTCAAAAATAGTGCCGTTTATGGCCGCGATTTACATGATTGGCGCCTTTGCTGTTATTTTTGCTAATTTCTCAAACATCGGTCCAGCTTTTGTGGCCATCATCAGCGATGCCTTCACCGGTTCTGCTGCTGCCGGCGGGTTCTTGGGCGCATCTTTGGCGTATGCCTTTAATCGCGGTGTAAACAGAGGTCTGTTTTCAAACGAAGCTGGGCAAGGTTCAGCGCCTATTGCGCACGCAGCGGCAAAAACCAAAGAGCCAGTGTCTGAAGGTATGGTATCGATTTTAGAGCCCTTTATTGACACCATCATTATTTGTACCATCACCGGACTGGTTATTTTGTCGTCGGGTGTTTGGAATCAAAAGCATGAGAACATTTTTGACCGCTCCGATATGCAGTTTATTGCCGGCGAGTACGCCGAGTCAGAGCAGGCAGACGTTACCGCGCTTTATGAGTTTTTAAACGACTATAAAGGCGCGTCGGTAGAGACTTTCACCGGTGAGATTCAGGTGGTAAATGGTGTGGCAATAAGCGGCGGTTATACGCTGATTAACGCACGTTCATTTGCCGAAGATGTGGTCTACCACGTGGGCTCGCCAGATGATCCATTTACCGGTACCTTGAAAATTGCAGATGGTGAAATTGCGCGTGACAATATTGTGGTGACGGGTAAGTCTCTGGTGCATTCGGCCAGTTTAACCGCCATCGCTTTTACCAAGGGTTACTTTGGCGAGTTCGGCAAATACATAGTGTCGGTTGGATTGTTGCTGTTTGCGTTTTCCACGGCGATAGCATGGTCATATTATGGCGACCGAGCAATGACCTATTTGTTAGGTCCTGCATCGGTTATGCCTTATCGAGTGCTGTATGTTGCTGGCTTCTTTTGGGCAGCTATTTCAGATACCACGCTTGTTTGGGCGCTATCGGCAGTCGCCATTGTAGTGATGACGCTGCCTAATTTGTTTGGGATCATGATGCTTCGCAAAGAAATGAAGCAGTCGGTCAACGACTACTGGGAAAAAGTGAACAAATAAAGTCTAAAGCACATAAAAAGGTTAACCCTTGGGTTAGCCTTTTTTTTCATGTGGCGTTTATATGGCCATAAGTATTAACACAATCAAAATAGGGAGTCCTTGATGGCTATTACTAACTGCCCAGCGTGTTCAAAACCTATCTCAGACAAAGCGCAAGTGTGTCCGCATTGTTCTTTGAATATGGGCGGGGCGAGTCCTGAGGATATTCAGCGAAAACTCAGCATGGAGCGCTTTCAAAAATTACACCGAATCCAGAACCAGTCGATGATGGCAATACTGATATTTATTGTGGGGATTTATTTTGTGTTTATGGGGGATTTTCCTGACACAGAAAAGGGTGTGTTGATGTACAATATCGCCGTTGGCGTTGCCGCACTTGGCTTTATTTGGTACGCCGTTAATCGTGTGAGAATTACCTTAGCGAAAAGGAGCTAAATACGTGCAAGTTGAACAGCTAGTGGCCGCCATGACTCCTCAAGTTTTTAACAACTTAAGGCAGGCGGTAGAGACAGGCAAGTGGCCAGACGGTAAAGCGCTTAGCGATGAGCAAAAAGAAAACGCGATGCAGGCAGTGCTGCTTTATCAAGCTAAGGTTCAACAGTCTGGTGAGCACATGACCATAGGTAAAGACGGCGAGGTGGTGCAAAAAAGTCGCCAAGAGTTACAGCAAGAACTGAAACAAGCCAGCAGCAACGAAACCCCAATCGCTCGATTTAAACAAGATGATATTTAAACGCCTATTTCAAAAAGCGCACGCGCATCCTGACCCAGCCAAGCGAGAAGAAGCCGTTGGTAAGCTAAACGTATCTGACGAGCGTGACAAACAAATATTACATGAGCTTGCCTTTAATGACGATGCTGCCTCGGTCAGTATTCGCGCACTGCACGCATTAGACTCATTCACCCTCTGGCTAAAGGCTTTTGAGGCGCATCTAAACCCGAAGGTGCAGCAACGCGCCAAAACTCAGGTGCTTGCCCTTATAGAGCAGCCGCAGTCAGTTGACGATGTGCTATTTACCGATATTGTAAAACAAGGCAAGCACAGTGCCTTGCTCAAAGAGATGCTGTTTAACAGCGCGCGCCTGCAGCATCATGCACAACTTGCCGTCAACTTGGCGCTAAAACTCTGTGCAGAAAATGAATTACGCCAGTATTATATTCAGATTGCCAATGACGAGCAGCGCAGAAGCATAATAAATGCCTTTTGTGATGACAAAAGCGGCGCAGCGCGCGACACATCAAACCATGCTACCTCAAATCACGCCACCTCAAACCATGCTACCTCAAACCACACTATCTCAGCTGATATTAAAGCCATTAAGCGTTTTAAGAAATTAGAAAACTCGCCTGATTTAGCCGTATACATTGAAGAAAAGTTGTATGAGTTAGAGCAACGAGCTGCGATGCCTAGCAAAGTAAAAGCAACCGCTACCTTGCTTAACAGCCGATTGTTAGCGCTGTCTGATATGGTAGATTACGAAAGTATAGAAGGCCAAAAGCAGGCACTGTTTAATGAGTTTGACGCTCTAAAACCAGACTTCATATATTTAAGCGAGGCAGAGGCGGGGGAAATAAGTGCTAAATACCTCAAGCTGAAAGAGAAAGTAGAAAAACGCCAAGCATCGCTTGAGCCTGCCTACATGGCGCAAAAACATCTAAATGCAACTGCTGATGCAATTTCTGACGTGGAGTTACGAGCAAAGACGATTTTTCAGCAAATTAATATATTGAACAATACAGATGAATCCACGCAGTTAGATAGTCAGGTAGAGCTATTATCTCGCGCTGTAGAAGATCTTCGCCTTGAGCTCAACGATATTGAGCGCAGTATTGAACAAAACCCAGGGCAAAGCCAATCTGGCGTCGCATCAAACAAGGCAAGCTTGTCTGCACTGGTACGCAAATTCGATTCTGCCGAACGTGATTTAAACGCGTTGCCTGAGCGTATTGCGCGAAACGGCGAGCTTGAGCGTTTATTGTCGCAGATAAAACAAACAGACGAAGGGCATGAGTTTGAGCGCTTATCGGTGCAAATTGAGGCGCTCGTGAGGCTCGGATGTAGCGCAAGGCATAAAGCAAGTTGGGACGCCATCAAACAAGAGCATGCTAAGGCGCAAGCCAATGAAAAAGCGCAGCTTATCAGTGCCGAAAAGCGCTGCTTTGCCAAACTCAAGGCTTGCTCGAACATGATAGAGCAGGGCAAGTTTAAGGCGGCGATGGCGACCTATTCAGCAGCCGCCGCTTTGTATGATGAGCTTAATACTGAAGCATCAGCATCCTTGACGCACCGCTTTGAGCAAGTGCAGCAAAAGGTATCTGAACTAAAAGACTGGCAGTCGTATATAGCCACTCCCCGCAAGCCTGAAATTATAAGTGCGGTCAGCGAGCTTGCTAATAATTCTGATATTGATATAGACCAGCGCGCTGCCCTTGTGAAGCAATATCGAGGTGAATATAGTTCCTTAGGAAAACTGAATACGCCAGATGACGATAAGCTCAATACGGCCTTTGAGGAGGCAATAGAGCGTGCATTTGCGCCATGCCGTGAGTATTTTGCAGAGCTTGACAAAGCACGAGAACAAAACCTCAGCAAGGGTAAACAAATCTTAGAAGCCCTTGATGCAATCGCAACACTCGACGATGCACAGATTTTAAGTAAGCAGCTCGCGTCGATTGGAGGGCAGTATCGAAAGCTCGGTAATATGCAGCAAAAAGCTCGGAGTCAACTGCATAAACAATATTTAGCGAAGCTAAGACCACTTCAGGCGAAGGTCGACGCGTTTTATCAAGCCAACGCAGCAGCCAAGCAGAAATTGCTTGATGCTGCATTAGCATTGTCAAGCCACGAAAATGTAGATGAAGCAGCAAGCCAAGCAAAGGCGCTGCAAACAAAATGGAAAAACATAGCATATGCGGGCCGACAGCAAGACCAAGCACTATGGCAGCAGTTTAGGCAGGCTAACGATGCTGTATTTGCGCGCCTTTCACAAAGCATAAACGCACAAAAACAAGTCGATAATGAGCAGGCAAATGATATTGAGTTGAGCATTAAAGGCGTCAACGAGCAGATTGCCAAAGCAGAGAGTTTTAGCGATTTAAAGGGGCTTGAGAGTAAAGTTGATGAACTTAAAGCAAGTGTTGCAAGCTTGCCTACTGATAAGAAAAGTCGCATTGCTGCTAAATGCAAATCGATGGAATCGGCGCTAGCGGATAAAAATAAACGCTTTGAACAAGATAAAAGCGCCCAGCGTTTAAATGCCATATTCAGTGTACTTGAATCAGGCTATATGCAAGCTTCTCAAACAGCCTCGCAAGAAGATGTGAGTACTTCGTTAGCGTCAATGTCAGCTCAGTTTCGTCAGGCCTTCGACTACGCTAGTCAGTTTGTGAATGAGGATGAAAGTAATAATGCTGACAAGTCTACCGAGCAGGGAGACATTTTTGCCGATTTTACGAGAGCCGATATTACTCATGCGGCAGATATATTGCTCCATGACGGCAAAATTACACCAGATTCTGCGGATAAAAAGCGCGTTCAGCTCAGTTTGATGGCTGCCAAGCTTGAGGGCCAAAGTTTGCGCGACGCCGATGGTTTATTAATAGAATGGATCAGTAAAGGTCGTTTGCAAGCTAATGACTTTGCCCAGCTTAATATCCTCAAATCACTTTTTGGTCTGTCAGACCCAACTGAATCGTAAATGCATACGTTAAGCGATAAAAAGCGCATATACATTGCCTATACCGGTGGCACGATTGGTATGCAGGCTTCTGAAAAGGGCTTTGTGCCAGTGGCGGGTTTTTTGACCGATACGCTGGCACATTTGCCAGAGTTTCATCGGCCTGAAATGCCGCAGTTTACGCTGCACGAATACGACACCTTGATTGACTCTAGCGATATGGTGCCTGCCGACTGGCAGCTTATTGCAAATGATATACAGGCCAACTATCACGATTACGATGGGTTTATTATTTTGCATGGCACCGATACGATGGCATACACCGCATCAGCCCTGTCGTTCATGTTCGAAAATTTAGCCAAACCGGTGATCATCACGGGCTCGCAAATCCCTTTGGCGCAGCTGCGTTCAGACGGTCAGGCAAATTTGCTTAACGCACTATACATTGCCGCGAATTACGCCATCCGAGAAGTCACCTTATTTTTTAACAACAGTCTGTTTAGAGGGAATCGCGCTCGCAAGGTCAATGCTGATGGATTTCATGCGTTCGATTCTCCTAACCATCCAAGTCTGTTAGACGCCGGTATTCATATTCAGTCGCACGTGAGTATTGCGCCTAGCCCAACATCATTTGATGATTTAAAGGTCGCAAATATTCAAAGTCAGGCGGTAGGCATGCTTACGCTGTATCCTGGAATGAGTACCGAGTTACTGGAGAATGTGCTGCGTCAGCCGGTTAAAGCCTTGATTTTGCTTACCTATGGCGTGGGTAACGCTCCCTCAAATCCAGCCCTTTTAGATCAGTTGAAACAGGCCAGAGAAAAAGAAATACTGGTTGTTAACTGTACGCAATGTATGCGCGGGCGAGTTGATATGTCGGGCTATGCTAACGGTAAGCTAGTACAGCAAACCCAAGTGGTTTCGGGTAAAGATATGACGCCGGAGGCAGCGCTTGCAAAACTGCACTATGTGCTCAGTCAAGATCATTTGAGTTTTAAGCAACAGCAGCAAATGATGAGTGATAATCTGCGCGGTGAAATGACGCCATAAGGGGAGCTATGAGAGCGCGACTATCTAGCTTTTTCGTGATGTTTAGTGCTGTATTTGTATTCAATCTATTAAGCATAAGTACGCATGCCCAAGTATATGAGTATGTGAATGAAGACGGCATAAAAGTGCTTACCAGTCGTAAGCCCGACGCGAATAAATACACTGTGACTGAACATGGATGTTTTGGTATGTGCCGCACAGGCATAAACTGGCACGATACGCCTTTGAATCATGACGCGTACGCCAGTGAGGTGAACGCGGCATCTGCTCAGTACGGCGTAGATAAAGCCTTGGTGAGAGCGATTATGCATGCTGAGTCTTGGTTTGAAACACAAGCTTTATCGCACGCGGGCGCGCAGGGCCTGATGCAGCTTATGCCGGCAACGCAAACGCGATTTGAGGTTACCGACGTTTACGACCCGCGGCAAAATATTCAAGCGGGCACGCAATATCTTGCTTGGCTATTGACTGAGTTTGACCAAGACATAGACCGTGTTATTGCTGCTTATAATGCGGGTGAAAATGCCGTTAAACGCTACCAAGGCATTCCTCCTTTTAATGAAACGCGCGAATATCTGCGGCGCGTTAAAATCCTCCATAGTCGATATCAGCTGGTACCCTAGTATCTCAGTCGGCACAAGTTGTAACATTTCCTAACATTTAAAGCGTGCGAATTACTGCGTCGCATATTTTCATTTGCGCTGAAGCTTGCTAATTTGGATCCTTACATACTTGTCGTATAAAACTTAAGGAATGAGGTTGTGATGCTTAAAATTAACAAAATTTCAAAGACCTACGCTAACGGCGTGCACGCATTAAAAGATGTTGAGCTTAATATTGATAAAGGCCTTTTTGGTTTGTTAGGACCTAACGGAGCGGGCAAATCAAGCCTAATGCGCACGATTGCAACGCTTCAGCAACCCGATTCGGGCAGCATTACTTTCGACGGCATCGATGTTGTTAATCAACCGAATGAACTAAGAAAACGCTTAGGGTATTTACCTCAGGACTTCGGGGTTTATCCACGCATCAGTGCTTTTGATTTACTTGAGCACTTGGCCATTCTTAAAGGCATTGAAAATAAAGCTGAGCGCATTGAAACGGTTAATGGCCTACTTGCTCATACTAATCTGTTTGAGCATCGCAAACGCGCAGTCAGCGGATTTTCTGGAGGCATGCGCCAGCGCTTTGGTATTGCTCAAGCACTGCTGGGCGACCCAGATTTACTCATTGTAGATGAGCCAACTGCGGGCCTCGACCCAGAAGAACGTAACCGTTTTCATAATCTACTAGTAAGCTTAGGCCGTGAAAAAGTCATTATTTTATCTACCCACATTGTTGATGATGTATCAGAGCTGTGTGAGGACATGGCCGTATTGGGGAGTGGGCAAATTTTGCTCCAAGGTAACCCAATCAGCGTTACTGAGAGCCTGCAAGGAAAAATATGGCGTAAAACTATTCAGCCTTACGAACTCGACGACATCAGCGATGATTTAGCAGTGCTGTCAACGCGATTGTTTGCCGGTCGTACGGTGGTTCACGTGATTGCTGATGCAAAGCCAGAGGGCTTTGAATCATCGCCTGCTACGCTTGAAGACGTATACTTTAATACGCTGAGCCAAGCGCGCACGCCCGCTGCAAGCAACGCAGCATAGGAGAGTTGAGATGATTGCTAACATGATGCGCTTTGAATGGCGCTATTTTACTCGTCAACCTTCTTTCATTGTAACCAGTTTGGTGTTCTTTTTACTGCCGTTTTTGGCTGTCACTATCGACAACGTGCAAATAGGGGCATCGTCTAACGTCAATATAAACAGTCCAGTCGCGATTGCTCAAACGCTGCTGGTATTCGGCATATTTGGCATGTTTTTAGTGGTGAACTTTGTTGCCAATACCGCCATTCGCAATGACGTAAGCGCGATGAATGAAATTATTATTACCAAGCCTCTGTCGGCGTTTAAGTATCAACTAGGCCGGTTTTTGGGCGCTTATGCGGTATGCTTGACCGTCTTTTCTATGATACCCCTTGCCCTTATTGTCGGCTCAATGATGCCTTGGCTCGACCAAGAGCGAGTAGGTGCATTCTCACTGATGGCTTATGTGGCGCCTTTTGTGGTGTTTTCCATAACCACTTTGTTTTTCTTATCCACTGTGTTTTACGCAGCCGCGTTGCGCTTTCGCAGTATGATGGCAGTATATTTGGTCGCCCTTGGCATATTTATGCTCTACGTCATCTCCGGTCAAGTGTTTTCCGACCCAGGACAGCGTGAATGGGTGTCTTTACTCGACCCTTTCGCGCTAAACACCTTTGACGATATTATCCGTTACTGGACGCCTTCAGAGCGAAATACTCAGATTGTGGGTTTAACTGATGCGGTGTTGTTAAATCGTGCGCTTTGGTTGTCCTTAGGTGTGGTCATTTTATTGACCATGGGCCGTTTGTTTGCAGGTTTGGCCTTGCCCAATAAAAACCTGAAACTGAAAAAAAGCGGGCCAAAAATCGCGCCGCCCCTGAATAACGCCATAGATGCAACTTATTCAAACAATAAGGCAGGCGCGCAGTTTTTTGCCCGCTTACGTTTTGAGCTTAAACAGGTTTTCTTTTCTCCTGCCTTTGGTTTTTTAATGCTGTTTTGCGGATTTTCGCTTATTTCAATATTAATAGACCCTCAAGGCATTTATGGCGCGCCTAATTGGCCTTTAACTCAATATATGGTTGAGCTAATTCAGGGCGCGTTTGGGCTGGCTATCATTATCATCATCACTTATTACAGCGCAGAGGTTGTTTGGCGAGAGCGTACTGTAGGCATGGGCGATATCGTCGATAGTATGCCGGTGAGTAACCTCACGTTTTGGTTATCAAAAATCATAGCGGTTAGCTTAGTCATAGTTGCGGTGCACTTTGTGGGTATGGCGGCAACGGTGCTTAATCAAGCCGCCAAAGGCTACGCCTATTTTGACTTTAGTCAGTATTTTATTTCTTTGCTTTACTTTCAAGCGCTGCCGTGGATTTTGCTCGTGGTGTTAGCGTTTCTATTCCAAGCGCTGAGTCCTAACAAATATGTGGGTATGCTCGCATTTGTAGGCTTCTTTTTCATATCACTAACTTTTAGAGAGCTTGGTCTTGAGCATAATATGTTCAGATATAGATTTTCTCCTAGCATGCAGTACTCCGACATGAACGGCTATGGTTGGGCGCTCACTACGCAACATTATTATATGTTTTATTGGGGAGCGCTTGCGCTTGTATTTAGTGCGCTGAGTTTCGGACTATGGCAGCGCGGGCCTCAGTCGAGCATTAAAGAGCGCTTTGCTATGCTTGGATATCAGCTAGGCGGCACAGGGCGTGCGATGGTCGTTGTGGCAACCTTATTGTTTGTAGGGAGCGGCACAATTATTCATTATAATACTACGGTGACCAATGAGTTTATGAACTCAGAGGCGCGCATGGACTTACAAGCTGAGTACGAGAACACCTTTGCACAATTTGAGGATGCGCCTGTGCCGATGGTTAGCGCTGTTGATATAAATGTTGCGATATTCCCGGAATCACGCCGACTCGAAACCATTGCCAAACTCAAAATGGTTAATCGAAGTGAAAAGCCTATTGAACGATTTTTAATTAATCTGCCCCAATATTCATCTGATATTCGGATAAACATAGAAGGCGGTAAGCTATCAGCATTAGACGAACGTTTTGATACGGCGTGGCTAGAGTTTGAAACACCGCTTCCTGTGGGCGCTGAAATTGAAGGGGAAATTTCGCTTGTTCGTCAGCATTTTGGCTTCAAAGACCGAGGTGAAGATACCACCTTGGTTAAAAACGGCACCTTTATAAATAATTTTGAGCTCCTGCCTACCTTTGGTGTTAATCAAAGCTATTTTATTTCAGATCGTCACGAGCGCCGCAAACGCGACTTGCCGCCACCGCGCCGTGCGCATCCGCTTGAGGACGAATCGCGATATAACGAAAGTTTCTTTGGGGCGCACATCGGCCTAATTGATTTTTCTGCGACTTTGTCAACTAGCGCAAATCAAATTGCAATAGCGCCGGGCTACTTGGCGAAATATTGGACTGAGGGAGAGCGTAATTATTTTCGCTATGAAATGGATTCTCCCATGATCAATTTTTATAACGTGATGTCTGCTGACTTAGAGCTAAAAACACAGGTGCACAACGGCGTTGAGATAAGTGTATATTATCATCGAACTCACGCATGGAACGTAGACAGAATGATTGAGTCGGTGCGTGATTCAATAGATTTGTTCTCCGAAGCATTCGGCCCATATCAGCACAAGCAGCTCAGAGTCATAGAATTTCCGGGTTATCGGACTTTCGCGCAGAGTTTCGCAAACACCGTGCCGTATTCTGAACGCATTGGCTTTATCACCGATTTACGTGATCCAGACAATATTGACCCTGTGTACTACATCACCGCACATGAGGTGGCGCACCAGTGGTTTGGGCATCAGTTAAACGCCGCGAATGTGCAGGGTAGTGCGATTTTGTCTGAATCGCTGTCGCAATATGCCGCGCTGTTGGTTATGCAGCAAAAATATGGTGAGAGTAAGATTCGTGAGTTTCTTAGCTTTGAACTCGACACTTATCTGCAAGGCCGAACACAAGAGGCCCTCGATGAAATGCCGCTCATGCGCGCTGAAAATCAGCAGTACATTCATTACAACAAAGGCTCAGTTGTCATGATGGCGATTGCCGACAGGATTGGTATAGCGTCGATGAATGAAGCGCTGAGGGGATTAATTGAGCGATTTAAGTTCTCAAGAGGCCGCCAACCAACTACCTTAGATTTACTCGCGGCAATAAAAGCGCAGTCGCCAAGCGAACATCACAAGTTTATTGAGCAGCAGTTTGAACAAATCAGTATTTATGATTTACGTTTAAAAGACGTTCAAATTGCAAAAAGTGAAGATAACCGCTATCAAGTGACATTCGATATCAGTGCCGCACAGTTTAGTGCTGACGGCAAGGGCGAGGAAAACGAGGAGCGCTTTGAGGATTATGTGGATATTGTGCTTTTTGCCAATGATCCAGATGATTTCTCAGGTGAGAACGAAATACTATATCGTAAGAAGCATCTGCTGAAGCAGGGAGATAATCAAGTAAGGGTTGAGCTAGAAAGCTTGCCTGCTTATGCAGGTGTTGACCCCTTTGTTCGTTATATCGATAGAGAAACGCGCGACAATATAATGCCCGTGCCTGCTTTGTAACAAATAAAAAAGTAAACAAAGCCTAGTAAATAAAAACAAGCGCAAAAAAGAAAACGGCGCGTGTGAGCTTAAAATCACGCGCGCCGTTTGTTATTAAGACGCAATCTATGCTGAGCGCTAATTCTTACACAGAACTCAGCTTATTTTGTTTCGTGTTTATTTTGCGTTTCGCCTTGACGCTTTTGGCTGTTGTAGCGGTCAAACCAGCTTACGATATTACCCACTTTCTGAATAAGGTGGCTCGGGCGTGCGGCAATGCCATGAGAAGCACCCGGTATGCGCACCATCACTGACGGAATTTTTTGTAAGCGCAGTGCGTGATAGTACTGCTCAGTCTCGCTAATTGGGGTGCGGTAATCTGCCTCACCTGTTAACAGCATCGTTGGCGTTTTTACGTTACCCACTAAGGATAGTGGCGAATGAGCCCACAACTTATCGTGAATATTCCACGGCATATCTGACATCCAGTATTGCGTGAAAAATGGATAAGCATCAGCCGTAAGGGCAAAGCTAAGCCAATTAATGACGGGTTTGGCAACAACGGCCGCGGCAAAACGGTCGGTTTTACCAATGCTCCACGCGGTCAGGACGCCGCCCCCTGAGCCCCCGGTAATGAATAGATTGTTCTCATCTATTCGACCTGTTGCAATGCTGGCATCTACCACGTCCATTAGGTCTTGATAATCGTTTGAGGGATAATTGTGGTGAATGGTATTAGCAAAGTCCTCCCCATATGAAGAGCTGCCTCTTGGATTAGACCAAACAACCGCATAGCCTTGTGCTGCCATAAGCTGCACTTCCATTGAAAAGGTGTCGCCATAAGCGGCGTGCGGACCGCCGTGGATTTCAATAATTAAGGGTAATTTCTCGGTGCTATTGCTGTCAAAGCCAGGGGGATATGCAATCCATGCATCGATAGGCAAATCGTCAATGCTTGAACGCACGTTTATAGGCTCAATGACGGCAGTGTTGATGTGCCCAAACACGTCTGAGTTTAAGTCACTTAAAACGCTTTTCTTTTTGCCTTTTACTAACACAAGGTCCCCAGGGCGGTTGCTCTCATCTTGCACTATCACCAGGCTTCCATTCTCAGCGGTGGCAAAATCGCCGCTGGTGTAAGGCCGACCCACCGACTGACCGCCAATTTCAAGAGGAAGCTTAGTAAATTTACCGCCCAACGTGACCTTAGCCAACCGGGTTTCACCGCCGTCGATATAGCTAAACACAATATCGTCGTCTTGCCATTTTGCATCTTGGATTTGGCGGTCAAGTTCAGGGGTGAGTGAGCGAGGCGTACTAGTATCATCTAGGTCTACCGCCATAATTTGATTGACTTGATAAGATAACTTGCGGTCGTTTACCCACTGAAATACTAATGTATTTCCGTTTTCGCTGAGCATTGGTGCGCTCTCAGGACCGGGGTAGCTGGTTACCTCACGAATTTCAGCGCTTTGTGTGCTTACACTATAAATATTTGATTCGTAGGGCTCTAGCTCCCAGTTATCGCTGCGATTTGCGGAAAAATAAATAAGGTCTTGTTTTGGATGCCATGCCATTTGACCGCGATGATGATAATCGCCGTTGGTTAACTGGCGAGGGGTCCCGCCATCAGTTGGGATAATGTAAATATGATCAAAACCCGCTGCAACATAGCCACTGCCGTCTCTTCGGTAGAGTGTTTTGTCAATCACTTTTGCCCCGCCTGCCCACTGCGCTTGCTCGGGTTTGTTGGGCATGTCTTTAAATATCGCGTCAGTTTTTCCGGGGGTAAACATCGTAAATGCGATGTGCTTGCCATCAGGCGACCATGTAAGATTGCTCGGTGAATCTTGCAGATAACTTAGTTGAGTGATGCTTGCGGTGCGTAAGTCGTAGGTGAATATTTGCGCTCCATTCGCGTCATTGGCAATAAAGGCGACTCTCTCGCCATCTGGAGATAGGGAGGCTTGACGCGGGTTTTTGACGCTAGGATTTACATTAAACAGAGGGGAATGTTTGCCCGAGTCAATATCGATTTGCCATAAAGCGATGCGTCTGGAATCGGTCATGATGTCCATGCTCACGCGTTCATAAATGATGCTTTTACTGTCTGCTGTGAACAGCGGGCTTGCCGCAACTTCGAGATTGAATACGTCTTGATAACGCAAGGTAGAGATGTGTTCTTGATTGCCGTCGCCTTGCTCAACAGCTTGATTGCTCGCGCTAAACCCGGCGCACATCGCAATACAGCTTAAAGATAGCAGAGCCTTCTTCAGTTTTATTTTCAACATGTTCATCCTTATTTGGCGCTAAAAGCGCGTAAGTTTCATCGTCATATTCGCACGAAGTGTTGCTCTAGGCCAATATGATATTGGCTTGTCGAGGCCAGTTATAAAAACAAAATACAATGGATAGAGGCACAAGCAAATCTCTCTTTAAGTTGAAATTTATGCGGACCTAACTAGGGTCTGTTGACCTTTGCTGTATGAATTTTGTTCGTTTCATGTGCTCTCCGATCGCGGCACGTGCTTGCAGGTGCAGTTATTCTGCATCAAGAGCACGTAACAAAGAGCGGGATGCACATGGAACGAACCCTCCGGGCGGCGCTTGTGCACTATTTATTCTGCATCATCGTTACTTTATGTAGATGACTACACTTCAATAACGATTCTTTGCCTAAATAGCGCACAAACTGCCGCAAAATCATACAGCAAAGGTCAACAGACCCTAGTAGGATTCCTCTGCATAACTCCTCTTGATAATTCCTCTAATTCATTGCTCTATAGTAGTAAGCTTTATTTTCTGTAGATAACGCAACAATATCTTAGGGCAGGGCTAAGCATGTATAGCTTTCACTTAAAAGCTGCCTTGCAAGAAAAAAAACAGCCTAGCAGTTTCATAGCCTCATTAGGTGAGCGTTGTAATTAAACGCTCTTTTTGTACATCATTGAGGTTACGGCTGCCATGATAAAACAGATTAATACAGGCTCAGATACAAATACTCAAGCGATGACGGAGGTGGCACTTGGCCTTTCTATGGCGTTTTTTTCGCTATTAATTATCGCCTTGCTATCGATGTCGGCGGGCACATCAACTCAAAGCCAAGGTGAAAGTAGCGGTGCAAGTAGCGAACAACAAGACGCTGCCCGAAAAGACGCGCTTGAATCTGAGGCCGTGCGCGCTGCGCTTGAATCACTTGAGGCGCAACACCGTTTATCTTTGTCAGAGCAAGCCGTTGAATCGACGCGTGAGTCTAATGCTCAAACAGAACAAAATAGTGAGCTTAGTGAGCAAGCAAAAATAAGGTTCGTCTTTTATTATAAACGCCAATATTTTGATGCGCAGTTAAATAAAATAACACCCGACACCAGCGATTCACAGTTGCCGACAGTTGTAGCGGTAATGCCAGATATGTCGTTTTCGCAGGTAATGAAGGTGCATCAAGATTTTAGTCAGCAAGAGATTCAAATCACTGCGATGGACGAAAATTGGCAGCGAGCGTTTCGTAAAATGGTGGAAGCAAATTCAACGCAGAACAATACCCTTGAAATGAGGTCGCTTGCGGCAGTAAAAACAACACATTCAGGTCGCTAATATGAAGTCATCAGATTGCGCCAATTGCGCGCGTTATGCGCATTATGCGAATCGCGCGAATCACGCGAAGAGCATACTTAGCGACGGGTATAATGAGCGCAGCACATTACACAAAGGCTTATTATTATTGGCGTTGATTGTTGTGAGTGCGCTCACTGCACTTATACTATCTTACTTGTTACATCAGCTGCCAGAGCAGGAGGTGTTTGACGAGTATTCGTCTTTGCAGACTAATCAGTGGGCATTCGTTCGAGGTGAGCCAAGGCCTGAAATAGCCCAGAGCGCACAAAAAAGTAAAGAAAGCCCGCATGCGGTTAATTCCCTCGCGCTGCTGTCAGATTTAAAAATGCATAACGCAATGCGATTTACAAATGCGCAGGTTGCCCTTAAGCGAGACAATGAAAAGCCAAGCCATGCTCACAGCGCTAACCATCACAGCACTAACCATCACAGCATTAACCATCACAGCACTAACCAGCAGAGCTATAACCAACATAGAAAATGCGCCAGTGGAACGAAGTGCGAGCAAGATAAAGACATCGCAAGCACAGTGAGGCACTGGGAGGCTGCTTTTTTAGCGCGGAATCTTTAGATATGCGTATTGCAATTGCACAATACATCTGTAGCATTTACGGGTATCTGTATACATTGCGCTAACTATAGTGCGGTGTATGCGGTATAGTATTGAGTCCAAACATCATATATATAAAAAGGAAATTTACTATGTCAATCAAAAACAAACTCATATTTGCATTACTGGCCTCTACGCTTGCTTTGAGTGCGTGTTCTCAAAAAGACGAAGATGCCATTGAAGAAGCGAAGCAAGAAACGGTAGAAACTGCACAAGACCTAAAAGAAAATGCAGGTGATATGGCGGCAGATGCCAAAGATGCGGCTATGGAACTTAAAGACGATGCGGCAGATGCTTATGAAGATGTAAAAGAGCAGGCAAGCGACGCATATGAAGATGTGAAAAGTGATGCAAGTGAAGCGGTAGATGAGCTGAGCGATAAAGCAGAGACGGCAAAAGACGATGCTAAAGCGAAGTTAAAAGAAGCGTGCATTGCAACTAAGAAAAAACTAGGTCAAAGCACCGAAGATTGCTAGATTCTTCTTATTAAGACTTTCTTGTTAGCAACAGTGCGTATTCGCTAATACACGATGCACTTACTAACAAGAAATGCTAGCAAGAAATGCCAACACAAAACCTGCCTCTGCAGTGTTAACAGATATCCATCGTTAGCACTGCAGATTATCGCAAGCCTAAGCTCATTATTCTTCACAGAAATCCCACAAATCCCGCGTTCACGCGGTGCTAGAGCTGTTGTTCATCATGGCTCATCAATAAATCACTTGCCGCCTGTTTAGATAAAGGACGAGACAGATAAAAGCCTTGGCCCATATCGCAGCCAAAACGTTTCAAATAATTGAGCTGTAGTTCGGTTTCAATGCCCTCAGCCACAATCTGTTTGCCTAAGCTCTTTCCAAGAGACACAATGGCTTTGAGGATTTTTAAGGCATTCTTATCAACTAATTCATTCGAATTATTATCAATGGCCGCCACAAAACTTCGGTCGATTTTCAAAAATTGAACCGGGATATTATTAAGGTATGCCAGCGAGCTGTAGCCTGTGCCGAAATCGTCTATGGCTAAGTCTATATGGCGAGCTTGCAAACAGTTATACAAGGTTTCTAGCTGATGGCTATTTTCGATAAGCAGTGATTCGGTAAGCTCAAGCTTTATCCGGCGTGAATCAATGCCAGATTCAGAGGTGGTTTTATCAAGCAAAGACAAAAATTGCGTGTTGCGCAGTTGATTGCTCGATAAATTAATGGCGATGCTGGGTTTGAGTTTATTTGTTTGCGCATGCCAATGAGCGCCTTGCATGCAAGCCTCTCGAAGCACCCAAGCGCCAATATCCCAAATCAGCCCCGTTTCTTCGGCAATGGGAATAAAGTCTGCTGGAGAAATCAGCCCCTTTTCTGGATGATGCCAGCGCAACAGGGCTTCAAATCCTCTCAAGACACCGTCTTTTATTGAAAACACTGGCTGGTATACTAGTTCAAACTCTTGTTTTAACACGGCATCACGCAGGCCCTGTTCAATTTCTATATTGTTTAGTGCCTGCTCCTGCATTTTGTCGTCGAATACTTTGTATACCGACCGTCCGGATGCCTTTGCATGATACATTGCTATATCTGCATTCTTTAGTACCGACGGCACATTTTTATAGTCCGAATCGCAGCACACAACGCCCACACTTACATTGAAGTATACCGTGGCGCTCTCTATTAAGAAGGGCTCCTCAAAGGCCTGCACAATACTGCCGGCAAGCGCTTCGATGGCGCTTACACTCATCCCTTCTGTGACTACGGTGAACTCGTCGCCGCCGAGCCTTGCCACATGCTGAGCGTCATTCATCAGGCATTTAAGGCGCTCGGCGCAGGCAATAAGTAGCTTATCGCCAAAGCTATGACCCATTGTGTCGTTAATTTGTTTAAAGCGATCACCGTCTAAAAACATTACTGCATATATCAGGTCTTTGTCTTTAGATGCTTGCGCAATGAGCTTTTCTATTAACTGCACCAACCATTCACGGTTGGGTAAGCCAGTGAGCGAATCATGAAAAGCCATGTGAAACAGCTTTAATTCAGCCTCTCGTCTTTCATTGACCTGCTTTTCTAACTCTTGTGTGCGTTGCTGAACTCTTGCCTCAAGATCGCTATTTAAGTCGGCCAGTGAGTTAGAGGTTTGTTCTAAATTTTTTGCATATTCTTGGAGCTGTTGTGTTTTTTCGGAAACTTGAGTTTTGAGCGCTGCTTGACTGCGCTTGCTTGCGGCCATTCGCCATCTAAACGCCGCGTATATCAACAGCAGGCTAGATAAGAATACCGCCGCAATAAACCACCAAGTTAACCACCATGGCGTGAGAATTCTGAATGTAAATTGCGAGCCAGTTTCATCCCATACATCATCGCTGTTGGCAGCATACACTTCAAACACATATTCTCCTGCGGGCAAATTCGTAAAGCTAACCGAGCGATTGCTTGGCTCAAGCTCAATAAGCTCCGATTGCCATCCCAGCAAGCGATAGCGATAACGCATCTTTTCGGGAAACACGTAGCCCAGTGCTGAGAAGCTAATTGAAATGCTATTATTGTGGTAGGGCAGCTCGCGAGTAATGTCAGATGACAGTATATTGGCATAGTCAAAACCTTGAGTCGTGGACTCATCGGTATGGAGCACGTCTACGCTTTTGATATAGGTCTTAGGCGCTTGTAAAGGCTCTGGGAAATCAACAGGATTGATAATGTTAGCCCCCAAATTAGTAGGGACAATGATTTTTCCTTCAACAAAGGTAAATTCCCCATGAGTACTGGTGTAGTTGCTGACTAAACCATTTTGCTCGTAAAAGTTACGGAAAACGCGTTCGTCTTTATCATAAACCGATAAACCGTTGAGGGTCGCAGCCCAGATTCGCCCGTTATCATCTTCAGCGACAAAGTTCACTTCGTTATTTGCAAGGCCATCTTGTTCTGTAAGCACCCTATATTCTTTGGTGCTTAAGTCGAGTTGCACCAAGCCTGACGAAGTACCTAGCCAAAGCGTGTTATTTGCAGCAGGATAAACATGGGAAATGCCCCCAAACGCTTCCTCTAATACACGCTCTACCTTTCCGGTAGGGATATGCAGTTGTTCAAGTCCATATCGACCAGCGATATAGAGATAGTCACCGGTCAGCGCCATATCGACCACGCCGATATTATATATATCGCTGTTTCCGCCTTTCAAACGGCTAAAAAAGTTGGTAAAGCGCTGCGTTTCAAAATGATAGTACTGAACACCATGACCCCAAATAGACATCCACAGGCCACCCTGGAGGTCGGCCTCTACCACAAATACATTATTGCCCCCAAGCGTCTGGTCAGCGGGCGCATCGGGCTGCTCGTAAAAAGATTTCACTTCCATGGTTGATGGATTGATGCGCGCCAGTCCACCCGACCACATGCCTGCCCAAATATGGCCAAATTCATCTTGGGTGAGAGAAATTACGGAGTTTGCGCCAATGCTATTTACATCGCTAGGGTCATGTTTGAGCGTCCGGAACGCTTCATTTTTTAAATCAAAAATGGCAATGCCGCCGCCGTCTGTAGCCATCCATAGTTCTTGCTGCTCTGTGTATTGTCCATCAAATACATGTGGAATAAAGTCATCTAATTGCTTTGTATAAAGCCGTTTAATATCGATGAATTTCTCTAAGTCGGGGCTTACTCTGAACAATCCTTGACTATTCATCGACAACCATAAGTTACCGCTATCGTCTTCATTAATATCTTCAACCGTAGCAAAGGGAATTTTGCCGTCTTCATCAAAAGCCGCGCGCATGCATAAAAACGTATCGGTAGTGACCTGATACGCGCACATTCCCGCCTTCTCAAAGCCAAACCATGCATTATTATTTGAATCGATGAAGCTGGTGGTGACATGGTTATCTGGAAGTGTATTGTTATCATCGTTGACAGTGTATAAACGTGACGCGTAAGTTTGGGTATCTATTTTTAACAAGCCTCTAAAACTGCCAACCCACAGTGTATTGTTGGTGGTGTCTAGCGCGGCGTCCCTAATGAGTAAGGATTCAAAGACGCTATCGAGCGGCGTAGAAATTTTGCTAACGCGTTCAGTGCTGATGTCAAATCGAAATACGCCTTGGGCGGCCACAATCCAAAGTGCATGATGTTTAGGGTCATAGTTAAGCGACTGCACGTCATAGATGTTGGATACCCCTTTGATTTTTGAGCTTGCGGGGCTATTGTTTGCGCTGCCGCTCGTATTTATACTGACGCTATCGTTCGGGTCAGTATTGAAGCTAGCTACAATTTCCATTGCCTGCGAGTCATACTGATAGATACCATAGCCATTGCCGGCCAGCCACAAAAAGCCGTTTTTGTCTTCTATAATGCTATCGACATGTATGTGCTGGGTTGATGTTACGGAGGTGAATTGTTGGCGGTTTACATCAAAATAAAAAAGGCCACCTTGACCTACCCAAAAACGATTGTTTTTGTCGCGATACAAATACGGGTTGGTTCCTCTTACGTTTTCATCAAAGTAGGGAAGGTCAAAAGGTGTTGTGTCGTAGCCGTCAAAGCGCTGCACAGTAGGGCCAGAAGTAATCCATATAAAGCCCTGAGCGTCTTGTTGTGAATGACGTGCGAATGGTGCGCCTTGCCCCTCAGGAACGAGCATAGGATACGCACGGAAGTGTTTGATAGAGGTGGCTTCCAAAGCATTAAATGCTAGTGAAGATGCGGGCGATATAAAACTGAAGCACAAAAAAACTGCAACTAAGCAAATAAACATAAGGGAATTTGCAGATTTTAACACTCAAGTTCCTTTTTATTGGAAAAACGCCGTAAAGGAATTATCGGCCCAGGACCAATAAGCTTAAATTGATAAAATAAGACGTCAGCGTGACTGCATTTGTTCGCATCATCGCTTGCAAGGAAACTGACTAACTCGCTAATTAAGTCACTGAATATAATCTTAAAATTTAGTAATATCAACCGCGCATAATTTGCTGCCAAGATTAACGCAAGGAATACTAACTATGTCGGGTGAAAAACACCTAGCCACACTGATTTCGTCAATGCAGGCAAGGCTTGATGATCGGGAGTTTGTGTTTGTAACGCTGCCGCAAGGGAATATGCAAGATGTTGCTGCGCTCAGTCCGCTGAGCACCTTTCGAGAAGCAGAAGGCTTAAGTGCAGTGCTATTAAAAGCAACCGCCGATGAGCAAGGTATTTCGTATTCCGGCACATTTAAATGCATTACGCTGAATATACATTCGAGTTTAGACGCCGTGGGCTTGACCGCCGCGGTCTCAACCAAGCTCACGCAGGCTAAGATCAGCGCGAATGTGATTGCCGCCTACTATCACGACCATATTTTTGTGGCAGCGTGTGATGCGCAAAAGGCGTTAAATACGCTCAATGATTTGAGCAAAACCGGCGCTTAGGTGCTGACCTTTGACAAAGTGCATAATAAACATATAGCGCAGTGGATGTAGGCGAGCGATTTGCATAGCTAGCTTAGGCAAGCTAATTGCATGTATAAAAAATGTAATTTATGCAAGGCGATGTTACTAAGAATATGCCAAATAGTTGACCATTGGGCGATATGGATTCTTCACTCACAAAGATTTCTGAATATGATGTATTAGCATGCTTGAGTGAACATGAGCATGCTTGCGTGCTGCAGGTAAAAAAGCATGACTGCGCGCACACATTCGCGCTCAAGCTTGCGCGCACGCCTGTTGGCGCTGCACGTCTTAAAAACGAAATCTCTTTACTAAGCAAGCTTCAGGCGAGCTCTCATTTAATAAGCTGTATAGACAGCGGTGTATACACTCGTTGCGCTGATACCGAGCCTATGCCGTTTTTTGTGTCAGCATATTTCCCGCTTTCTATACAAGCCTTGCTATTGTCTACTAACTTTTTGCTACACAGCGAACAAATAGTTCAGATTGCGCGCCAGCTAGGCAGTGCCCTCAATGACCTGCATGAGCTTGGCGTTTTGCATACAGATGTGCATCCAAATAATATTCTCTGCAGTAACATTACCGATAGCGCATCGCCCGTGCATTTGGTGCTTATTGACCTTGCATCAGCATTTGAGCAAAACAGCGTTAGCTTTAAACACACAAGAGAAACAAGCTACGCGTCGCAGCAATATGCGAGCCCAGAGCAATTAGACGGCTTAGTAAAACCGCAAATTCAAAGCGATATCTATAGCGCAAGTGCGGTGTTGTTAGCGCTTATCACTCAGCAGCCATTTGATAGACATCGCCCCATAGATAGCCTTGATACTAAGCTGACAGCAGGGCTTAAAGCGTTTTTCTTAAAAGCACTCAATAACGACCCAAAGTCACGTTATAGCTCAATACCTGACTGGCTAAACGCGTTTACAGAGGCCTTAGCGCAAGCTAATGAAAGCTTTGCAACACCGCTTAAAAATACCAATGTTGCGGCTAGCGCCAGTGATGAGGCTAGCGCTAAGGCTAACAGTCGCCATGAAGAGGTCATCACCGAAGCGCTTGAACCACTAGCAAAGATAAACCAGCCGCTCAATACGCTCAAGCAATCGCTAGTGGATATGTTATTGCTAGACGGATACATAAGCGTAGATGATGAACAAGACTTAGCAAAGCGCTTTGATTTGCAAGGCAGTATTTCGTCTCCCGAGCTTGTCATTGCAGCCTTAAAAGATGAAGCGCTTGAGCATGTAAGGAGCACCCTAAATGAGGGCGCTTTTTTAGATTGGGTGTCTGAGGTACTGCGTTATCAGCAGCGCTATCTAGGGCCTAGTTACCCACCAACACGAAAACGCTCTTTAACGGGCTTAAGTCACAGCGAGTATCAACAGTTTATTTCGCGCGGGCTTGCTCAAAATGCGGGTGACGAAGAGCGCCTGCACCAGTGGCTTAAGCGACACTTTGTTTTACCAAGGTCGAATGCACAAAAGATAAGGAGGGCACTTGCCGTTGCATTTGTCGTCATTGTGCTGGTGTTTATCACAAAACCTTATTTTACGAGCGTCAACGATGTATCAGATGAAATATCAGATGTTACATCTGATGCAGAGTCTCCAGATACAAGCAAAGAGACCTTTACAATAAGCACGCAAAGCCCCGAAAATAGCTCTAAGGTCATCGATGAGACCAGCGTCGAAAAAATTACCGAAAAAAGCCCCGAAAAAATCACCGAGAGTAGCACTGCGGCCAGCACTGAGAGCATCACTACCATCGAGGCACTCAAGCAAGCTAACTTTTCAAATAGTGATAGTCTAGCCAGCAAAACGCCTGTAATTAAGGACTCGTCTGCTAATCTGCAAAAGCACAGTGGCAAGGCGCTTGCTGTTAATCGAAGTAAGGTTTATCAGCTTGTAAATAAAAAATCGAATACCGTACATACCATGCGTTTTGAACACGTGGCTGTGATGCCGGCGCAAAACGTAGAGGGTGAGGCGTATAACTTATATGTAATGAATACTGAGGTAACGCAAGCGTTATGGCAAGCTTGCGTGGATGCAGGGCAATGTCGTTACAAAAAAAGCATGAGCACCAATGAAGCGCGTAAGCGCTTGTACAAGCCTAATCATCCGGTGGTGGGCGTTAGCTGGTTTGATATAAGTGAAGACTTTATTGCATTTGTAAATAATGCTCTCAACGCTAATTTTGCCTTGCCCACAATGGCCGAATGGATGACATACGGATTTAACAGTAATGGTGAGGCGGCTTATCCTAAGGCAATGCATTGCAAAAACTGCGCTAATGGGTCTACCATTGGCGTAACAAATACAGACCAGATATTAAGCATGCAGACGGCACGAAGTACTTTACCCGTGAAAAGTTTATCATTATCCGACAAGGGCCTTTATCATGTGTATGGAAACGCGCAAGAATGGCTGCAAGATTGTTGGCAAGACGTCAGGCTTGGGTTAGAACGTTGCGACCAAGCGGCTGCGGTGGGTGGGTCTTGGCAAAGCAGCAAACGAGACATACTGCAACAGCCATACGTGCGCTTATTAAAAACCGCCCGTTCAACAAGCACCGGATTTAGACTGGTGCAGCGAGAGAGCATTGACTAGACCATCTGTTAAACATGCCTTTGCACTTCTAATCATGGCTGTGTGCTTATGCCTGTTTTTGTCGCCTGCCGCGCATGCAAAAAAATGGCAATTAATGCTATTGCCGGGTAGTCATTCTTATTCTCATGCTAAAGACTTGATCACCGTAGATAACACCGTAGATAACACCGTAGATAACACCGTAGATAACACCGACGATAGAACAGAGCCCTCCGCTGGTTTTTCTGACTTTTATACCACGATTGAGCAAGGTATCTCACGTCGCCTTGTGCAAGAGCTTCACACCGTTGTTGCCAGTGAACGCGTTTTTGCAGACTGTCGACTTGAGTTTTGTGGTCACGCTAATGCTCAAGAATCGCTGAAAGCTGTTGCTTTAAAAGCCCCTGAAGTTGAATTAGTGTTGTTTTACAGCTTGCAAAAGCGTTTTATGAAGAACAATAGCCAGCAAGAGAAAAGCCCGCAAACTGCTAACCTCCAAAACCCTAGCTTCGAAAACCTGTCCTTAAAAAGCAGTGTTGAAAGCAACGTAAGCACCACGGTGTTAAATGTTACTCTTATTGATCCGGTCTCTTATCAACAATACGAGTCTTTTAGCCTCAATATTTTGGGCAGCGAAGAGGGGATGCAGACCGCTCAACTCAGAAGTCTCGCTCAAGATATTGGCGGCTTGGTGAATACAAGTTTGCAGCAAAGCAAAAAACGCAGTGAATTTGACTTGAATCTGCGCGGATTTTTATTGGAAGAGATAACGCCTTTCTCAACATTTATACTCTCTCAAGCGCTTGACACTCGCTTAACTTTAACAAAAAGTGAAAAACAGGCGGAAAGTTTAATTAGCTATTTGCCAACCATGAATATTCAGTTCCGAGTGTCGTCGAGTCTTACGCAGTCTCAGTTTAGTCATTTGATGCAGCGTTTTTTTGAACAACAAGATATACGCGTGATAAGTGAGTATGGGCGCGAAAGCAACCGTTTTGACGTTGCTCGAATAGGCAACCCCTATATGCCTTCTTTAGTCTCTACGCTGTTTGCAGTTTGTTTGTGCATATTGCTTGGCGTGATTTTGGTAAAACGACAAATTTATCATTACAAGCTAGAGCAATATGCCCAATCAAAAGCTGTACAGAGATGGCTTGAGGTCTACAAAAAAGCAAAACGACCTTGGTTTCTGCTGCAGAACAAGTGGCATAATCAGCATTCATATTGGCTTAGGTTGTCGCGAGAATCGAGCGACCTTGAGAAACAAGCAAGCTTGTTTTTTGAAGCGGGTGACGTGATCTCGGCCAAATTATTTATTAGTAAAACACTGAATATTAATAGCGATGCAGCACTTGCCAATGCGCTGGTGAAAAAAATTGCCGAGCAAGAATCCAATCAAAAAGAGCTGAGTGAAAAAGAGCAGCGCGTGCGCAATAAAATCGCAAAAGCGATGAATAGCTATCGCGGTAAACAAGCGATTAAAGCCTTACGTCAAACATATCAAGCTCTGCATGCAAGTGCGGGTGAGAAAAAACTGCGCCGACAGCACAAGGCCATTAAACGACTCATTCAGAAAATCAGCCAAGACTTTGCAAGCGCTATCTACCACCTTGAATTGACTGACTTAAACACCGGTGAAACATGCGTGCTGACAGCCGGTGGCGCCGTGAACATTGGCCGGGCCGCGGGTATAGACGCCGACCAAGAAACGCGACTTCTATCGTTAGATAATAGCCTAGATTTTCAGCTCAATTACAAAGCCTTGTCTCGAATGGGTAAGCATTGCAAACTCACTGCCAACGAAAATGGCTTTTTCATTGAAGACCTAGGAAGCACCAACGGCACCTTTGTTGGCAGTGAACAAGTCAAGCATGAAAACGGACCGCGCGCTTTGCTAGACAACGACAGTGTTTATTTAGGTGCAAGCTCAGAGCTTACCGCTGTGAAACTTCATGTCGCAATAGACAGTATGCAGACGCTCATGCACCTGCGTATTGATAAGCAGCTACAGCATACGCTCGATATGGCGAGTTTGGCGCGCATGTGGCCGGACTATGTTCGCACAATGCGCTCGTCGCTGGTGATGCTGCATTCTAGCTGTGTGCTTGCATTAGATATTCAAAACGATGCCTTAGTGATTACGACTGAGCTAAGTTGCCAAAATAACGCCAATTATCGCGCCTTGGTCAGGCTTTCGCTGTCGGAGTTTGCCAACGTGTGCCCCCTAGTTGAAGAGCAGCAAAACGATGTAAATGGCGCGGTCTTAGCGTTACAAGAAAATGCTCAAGCGCATAAGGATGAGAACTGTTTTAAGAAGCACCATGTGTATTATAACAACGAGCCCTTGCTAGGGCAGGTCCCCTTAATTTTACCCTGCGAACTGAAGTTTAAGCATCATCATATAGCCCTCAGCGACGCCATGATGTCAGGCGCAAATAAACATATCGACATCCTCGGGGCGCGTTCTGCTATGGACACAGCGCTTAGCCGCTCAAGCCTCTCACCGAAGTCAGATAGTGGTGCGCCCTCGTGAATTTGCCGATGAGCGTGTCGTCGCCCTTTGCAATTGAAATCAGTGAAGAGCTTGCGGCTGATTTTGCGATGCTAAGAGAAACACCGTTTTATCATTTACCCGACTCAAAAGCCTCCGCAAAAGCTAAATTTAATGCAAAAACAGTAGATCAACTCTCCCAGAGTATTGCTTGTCGAAATTATGCGAAGTTAAGCTATGAGTTCGCCCACCTATGTTGGGCGATTGTAAATGTAGATGACCATGGTGGGCTGTTTACCTATTTTTATGTAGACGAAGCGGTGAGTGCTCAGCGCATGAGAAAATTTTTTGATGAGCGCCGTAACAAGCCCTGCAAACTTGGCGCCGCGAGCATTACACTTGGCAATAGCGAAGACGCCGAAGCTCGGCATAAACTGTTTATACAGATTCATCAGCATCAGTTTGTGCTGCATATGCAACGCGCTAATATTTTAGCTGCATTTATGGAATGGTTGATGGGCGTATTGCCAAACGTGCTCGAAAACACCTTTGACGCACTTGTAGGGAAGGGGCTCAATGCAATACAAAGCTATGCATCAATGCTGCAAAAAGATATATATGATTACCTGTCTGAGCATCTTCCGCCGGCTAAAGCACAAGCTAAATATCATGCAATGTCACAGTGGTTACAGCAGCGCGGATTGTCGCACTTTGATGACGACGCGGTGTTTTGTTTGTGGCGAGAGTCAGTATTAAAAGAGGGGGTTGATAAACTCACGACCCTGATTGCCGATGTGTTTCAATTTGAACAAGCTGTAGAGAGTGCTCAAAGCGCCAAAGATGCTAGCTTTGTTAAAGACAGCGATATGCTCGATTTTATGGATGCCAATGATGATGAATACGCCTTAACACTCAATCAGTATTTTGAAAGCCGCCTCGACTTAGATTTACTCATTGACGCGCCTAAGTTACTGAGTAAACAGCAAGCACAACGCTTGACCTTACTCGCTGCGTATCCTTTGCAGTGTGCGCAATTTCCCTTGAGCTATTTGCGGTATGAGGTACTTGGCTCACTGCAGTCTGTTTGCATTCAGGCGCTGAGAAACAAACGCCTATCGCCCCAGCATTTCACCCCTGATGAAAACAATCAATACAGCGAACTTGTGCACAAGCTGGCAGCGCAGTTAAAACTGAACGAGTTAAATTATTTAGCACTAATGCATATTTTTTTGCGTCAGCAAAATACGTCTGGCGACGATGTTGCTGCCGAGCTATTGGCGGCCAATAACGATGTGCTAAATCAGTATGCAAATCTCGATAAGCTTACGGGCTTAGATGCTTCATCACTTATTGGCCATATTTTGCGACAGGACTCACTGCTCGAGGCTTGTAAGCACGCATTTCAGCAAAACAATCGTCAAGGCTTTACACCATCTACGCTGCTCGATGATGAGCAGCGTTATATTAACAGCGCGCAAATGCTCGTGAAGTTATCGCAGGTATTAGCGCAATTTATTCGGCGTAATAAAGCGGTTTTTTTCTCAGATGATATACTCGAGAAAAAATATCGCTCTGATAGTTCCATATTCTGTGATGAGTTAAAACAGAGGATGATGCCATGAACTTAGAAAACGCGCCCTTAGACGAACAAGTGTTTGTTGCCTTGCAGGCTTACGAAGAACTAAAACGTGCAGCGCTGGCGCTTAAGCAACAAAACGATATACATGGAGGTGAACGAAATGTGCGTTTATCGTTTACAGAAATTGTTCATTGCGTGCGTCAGCCTTATGCACAAAGTTCACAGAAAATACTCAAACGCGTCAATCAGTCTTTAGACGCCAGACGTAAATACCGATTTGCTTTACAGCAACTTAGCATTATGCAAAGTCCGCAGCAGCGAGCGGCAAGCTCAATAGAGCAGTTGCTCGTAAGAACCAATGAAGATTTTACGCTTACTCTTTCCTTGCAAGATGATGACTATGCCCTGATTGAGCTAAGCTTAAGCGATAGTGAAATTAAGAGCATCGCGGTGCCAGGCTATGATAGTGCGGCCGCTATTTCGCGAGCTTATTTGCACTGTACAGCCAACAAAAAGTCAGGCGCTGAAATAGATGACCTGTCCATTGAAGTCCTTGGTTTAGAGCGCCGAAAAATGAGTAAGTCTACAGAGAGCATGACAAGCGAAAGTATCAGCTTCGCAGCGGTAATACCGCAGAATAGCCCTCAGTTTATGGCGCTCAGCAGCGTTGACAGCCATATTTTTGTGACCCTCTAAATGACGCAGCCTGTTCACGTTTTTATTGCAACCACCGCAGGCTTAGTAAAAATAAGAGGGATCACGCATCGTAATGCTGAGTCTCTGGCATCATTTGTAACGGTAAGTTCAGGTTCTAGGGTATCTGCAATTACAACGCAATACCGACATTTAGCCGATAAAAGCATCAGTCCCCTCGCGGCTTATTTTGAGCACAATAGTTATCATATGGTGCTGGAATCTGAGATTGACCAAGGCGAAAGCTGGCAACTAGGGACGGCGATAGCGCACATGCTATATGCACACGGTAAATATACCCGCGAAGCAAGTAGTGAAGTGAATCCCACCGACGCGGTCATTATTGCCACTGGCGCCATTGAGTTTTCTCGCGGCGATATCAAATTAGTCACGCATTTAGGCCAAAAATGCCTAAACGCGCAGCAGCAAATAGCCAAATGGCAGGCGCAGCATTGCGATGTTAACTTTGTGATACCAGAAGAAAACTATCGCCAGCCCTTACCGGATATTCCGTTTGAGCTTTTCCCAGTGGGTAATATTGATGATGTTGAGCAGTGGCTTTACAAAAAAGCATGGATAAAAGACTGTGTTGCCTCAACAACTGCTCATTCAACAGCCGCCAATGCAACATCAGAACACTTGGCAACAAATTTAGCATTAACCAACTCATCTGCTAGGCAAAAGTCAGCCGGTCTAAGACGTTTAGGGACTAACAACGGAGCAGGCCTGCTATCGCGATTGCGTTCTGCCGTTGATTTTAGTGCACACAAAGAGCGTGGCTCTGCAGTAAGCGAGCGTGCTACAAATCTACTCGCCTTGGGCAAACATCTGCCCGGCACTCGATCAAAGTTTGTTCTGTTGAGCGCTACTGTGCTGCTGGTGTTTACCGTGTTTTTGTTTGCATTTAATGCGCTAGAACAAACCCGCAAGACACCTCAGGTGAGCCTACATTACGATATAAA
This sequence comes from Glaciecola siphonariae, assembly GCF_042652645.1. NCBI lineage: Bacteria > Pseudomonadati > Pseudomonadota > Gammaproteobacteria > Alteromonadales > Alteromonadaceae > Glaciecola > Glaciecola siphonariae. The sequence goes on along the minus strand of NZ_JBHSGU010000002.1, from coordinate 935,107 downwards.
AACGCTCGGACAGTGCCGCAGCGCGCCAGATAAATCTGCGCAGAGTGAGCGCACCGAAGCATCACTAAATATGGTGCAAACGCCCAATCCCATCGTACGCTTTGAACCTTTGACGCTTGATGCCCTGTGCGCGCTGAATATAGCATTTATCGATGTCGGTACTCCGCCCAGTCAACTATGGCTAGTGGCCGACTCGTATGCCTTGCTTTCTTTAAATGAAGTCGATGCTGCATACTTCAATACTCATTTTGCCGACGCTATTGCTGTTGATAAAGATGCCAGCTCGGTGTGGTCAATACCGCTGCCCACATATCGTCAGCGCTCTCGCCAATATATTATTCTGGCGTTTGAAGAAGCGCTCGATGAGAGTTCACAGCAAAGTCTACAAGCCTATCTTTCTGATTTGCATAGCCAGCAGCGCCCGCCAAGCCTTGAAAATTTATCGCTATGGGCGAGCAAGCAGAGCATGGGAGTGCGTTTTATTACCCACGAGCTAGGTGTTTAATTTAAAAAAATTTTCACGTCCTCAAAAATTTTTGCCCTAAGCGTTTCATAGCTAAAAGTAAGCCGCTAATTAGCACTTAAAATTGAAACAAATGGGGATGAATATGTTCACTAAACATCATGTTAAACAAATCACTTTTGTTCTTGCATGCTTTGCCATCGCGTCTGGCTGCTCAAGCACTACAGCACAAATACCAGCGAAGGTGGATAATGCCTATGCAATCGGGCAACGCATTGACACCAACTGCATCACGCAAGTTACTGAGCGTGAGCAGGCCGTTCAGGCCTCAAATAGCCCTGCACAGTTTATGGCGCTAGCCAATCAGGCTACTCGCTGTATTGAAAATATTCGTTTTTTTCCATCTCATCCAGACAAGCAGTTAGCGATGCGCTTTAACGCTCTAGCGGTGGTTAATTTTGTTAAGAGTGGCGACATTACTGCAGCTAAAGATTCTTTAGCACAATTTAAACGACGTTTTGCCCAACAAGACTTGGTATTTGACGATTACACCTCGTTTATTGATACCGCTACGGCCCTACTTGAGCCAGATTTATCGAGCCGTCAGCTCGCTATGTTAAACATAAACCCAGTGCTTCGCGGCGAGTTAACTCGAGCGCGGCAGTGGGCCTTGCAATAAAAGCTTGGAGCCAATCATGTCAAACACACCTATCAATACAGTCATTATTAAAAATGCCCAAGCCTCTGGCAAGGGCAAGTTTCGCGCGGCATCAATCTCGGTAGCAGCCGCCTTTAGTCTTACCTTGATGTTAGGAAGCATGAATCCGGTTTATGCAACAGACTCACAGTGGCAACCGGTGTCGGCCGAGTCTTTGATAGAACTGCCCGCCAATCTCATTGAAAAGCGCATACAGCAAGACTTTAATATGTCCCCTATGGCCACTGAATTGCTAGCTTTAGAGCAGTCAATTGCCGAGCAAAGCAGTCAAATTCAGGCGGTTCAAGCACTGCTAGCAGATGCCGCAGATGATGATTTAATCGATGAGAAGGTGAGTCTTGTGCAGCTCAAGTCAAATTTTTTAGACGACATGCAGGCCGGTCATGAGCTGCGTCAAGAGGCATTGGACCAAAAAATCGATGTCTACCAAAACGTGCTAGAAAAAATGTATCAAGCGTCAAACCGTCTACAAAACGACAGTAAATTTGTATTAAAACAGCAGCAAGAAGCCGCACGTCAGCGCATGGAAAAGGTCATGGCACAGGTAGACGAGACCATGTCAGCACAAGGCTATACCAATCAAAGTCCGTATGCGGACGAGTTTGCTAAAAATTTATCCAAAATCGAGCAGTTGAAAGCCGCCATTAATGAGCATCAAGCCACTATGGCTGCAAAGGTCGATGGCATGGAAGTGAGTACAGAGGAATATATTCGTCAGTTGTTGATTCAAGCGTCAAGCGAGCAGTCATTGCTCGACCAAGAGGGATTGATGCTCAGCTATATGTCGAAGCTAGTCGCTCTTGATGCACAGGCCTTAGAGTATGCCATCAGCGACTTAGAGGGTGATTCAGACGTGCTCGCGCAGCCCATGACTACGCCCGCAAAGTCGGTGGACTTGTTTTTATAATATTGCTAATTGCGCTTGCCTCTCAACATTGGTTTGCCAGTTGTGAGTGCAAGTGCATAAACAAACGCTTGGAGATACAAAAATGAAGAAAATCAAACCTGTTTTATTGAGCCTGTGTTTAGCTAGCGCTTTTTTTAGCGCAAGCTCGCCAGCATTTGCCAAGGACAATATTTTGTCTTTGAGTAACCTTGAGCGCGAGCGTTCTGCATTGCTCACGGATATGCTCGACCCTTCTTTGGCCTTTGATGAGCGTCTGGCAAAGATACAAAAACGCCAGCGCCAGTTAACCGACATGGAGCGCATGGTCATAAGAGATGAGCGTTTGTTGTCATCGCAAAATAGTCAGGTTAAGCGAGCATTTAACGACTATGAGCTTACCTTTTTAGTACATGCCGGGGCAGAAAAGAACTTAAGTGCAAGTTCACAATGGCTAGAACAGGTCAATTTTAGCTCATCAACTGTGCTTAACGCGTCTGCTGGTTATCGCTAATGTCAAGTTTAGCTATCTTACCCCAGCGCTTGAGTTCAGTGGTAAGAGCCGGGTACTGGATATTGGGTGCGGCTGTTATTTTGCTAGCGCTTGTTAGCTACTGCACGCAAATGACCCTACAAGATTTGATGGCCCATATTGAAGAGTTATTTGGTGTTAGCTTTGTAGTGCTATTTTCAGTTCTTGTTGCGCTCGCTGCATTTTCAATTGTGCAGCTTCATCAAAATAGCGGAAGCGCGCTTTGGGCGGAAGTAGGACTGCAAGCGGCAAACGGGATATCTACGCTAGCACTGACCTTTACTCTGTTAGGAATCAGTTTAGGCATTGGGAGTTTATCAACACAAGCCTTAACGCCCGATACCGTGCAACACATTATTGGTGAGCTCACCGCTCAGTTTTCGATGGCGTTTATGACAACTGTTATTGGGCTACCAACGGCTACTTTGTTTAGAGCAGTCATTAGCGTGATGTGTGTTAAACAAATGCCGGTAAACGAAGGTTCTAACTCAGCGCCTTCGCCGCAATAAAGCCAGTGTTTAAATTAGCTGAGACCGTCTTATTAAAATATGACTGACGCCCTTCGCAATGATGGTGCAATCAGCATCAAACTAGGAGAAAGCATGAAGATTTTGTTTTTTATAATTAGCCTCAGTGGCTTTGCCTATTTGGTTTATTCGTCAATGAGCAACGACATGTTTAGCCTTGACAAGCTTGATGCTTTAGATTCAACATCGGCGCAGCAAAGAGAGCCTGCTTTGCAAACAAGCCCAGAGCCTGCCCAAAACGCCAAAAGCAAGACTGCCTTTGAACATGAGACTGAGTTAAATGACATTAACCGTAAAATCACGCAGTTAATTGACATGCAAAAGTCTATGCAACAGGCGATAGAGCAAAACACGCAGCAGGTCGTAGCCCCGAACCTACAACAAAACTTACAGCAGAACATAGACCAGAAAATAGACCAGAACCCGACAGACACTACAGAGAACGAGGCATCGGGCATCCCTGAAGCTATGCAGGCATCCATACAGGCAAAGAACTCGGTTAAAACCTTTGCTTACCCACAGTCGAATATAGGCGCTGATGAGGGGCAGTCTGATCAGCTAAAAAGGTTGCAGCAGCAGGCCTTACTTCGTGACCTCGCACAAAAACGTCAGTTTGCCGCCATTGACGCTTTGCACTCGCGTTCTAAATAAATTGGCATTGTAAGGCGCGACTACATCGCGACTGAAGCGGCACTCGCCGATGCAAAAAGGAAAGGGAAAAATGCGATTAGCGCAAAAAAGGTGGGCACTGGCGAATGTGCTCATGTTGCTGATAGTAGCAAGTCTCGTTTTTTATATCGAAGGCGAAAAGTCAGTAAAAGAAGACTCTGAAGGCGTTACGCGTAATAAAAAAGAGGCTCTCGATCTTCAAACGCACATGCAAAAGCAAGCACAAACGCCATCGCATGCGCCTAGCGTGTCTTCCATGAAGATGGTGTCGATTGCCTTGCCACCCGTGCCAGGCGAACATGCACAAAACACTCTCCCGCAAGCGCAAGCAGCAGATAATCCAGCGCCAGCACCTACAAAACCGAGTGTTCAAAGGCCATCACCGCAGTCTAGTGAGCAGGAGCAGACGCAAGCATCATCAGAGCTAGCAGCTAAAATACTTGCGGCGACCGCTGCAGAGGTGAGAGAGGGGTTTGCGCGCAGTCAGATGCGTATCTCTATGCCAAACAATGCGCGTAAGAGGCAGCAAGTGACCGATTTTTTGTATCATTGTGTGGGAATTGGATTGGCGGTCGAAGCATCTTCACCAAATAAAAATGCTAAGGCTGATGCTAAAAGCGGACTCATGCCGCTAACTAACTTACCTAGTCAGCCCAGTGGTTTGTTGCGCAGCGTTTCTGGTGAGGTTAGTGTTTCAGAACGACGCTTACAGCGCGCCTACGCACCCGGAGAACGCTTATTGCGAGTCTACCCAATGTCCTTTGACGTGGTGCTGTCTCAATTTATTGCACAGGCCTTAAATGGTGCTTCGCTAGAACAGTTCAGTGCAATGTATCATCTTAAGAACAACCGACTGTACATCAAAAATCTTTCATTAAATGATGTACAGCTTGCTGGAAGCTGGCAATTATTTGATGGCTATACACAGTCCTGCCGTTTATAATTTTGTGCTATGGATAGCTTGTGTTTGTATGTTGCTTAGGCACAGTAGTCTTTAGCCCGCTACAGTAACGCCCCAAGGAGATGTGTTGCAAATTTACCTAAGATGGCTTGCCGTATTTTGCGCGCTTGTTTTTATGGGTCTTCCCAATAAGAGTCATGCCGATGACGATTACATCATTGTTTATGATAATTTTTCGCCCGAGCAGGTAAATCAGGTGCTGGTTTACGCAACGCGATTCAGCGGGTATGAACAATATGAAATACTGTCTCAGCGTAGTTCAGATACGCGCTTGCATTATCAGTCGCGTATTAAAGGTCCTCTGCTCTCGCATAATTTCACGCAAACCTTTGAGGCGCTTCAGTGGGAGGTAATTGCCCAGCAGCAGGGGAATCAATATCAATTTACGTTTGTGCGCGAAATACCTAAACCTTTGCCCTTCGGCATTTGGTAGTATTGTTTCATTTCTTACATTTGGGCGAGCATATCAACTGATAACAAGAGATAAGCCGTACAATAGCGCTATCATGATGGGCTGATGCAGTAAATATATCATTAAGCCATGTTGTCCAGGCCACACCGCAAACCGGAGCACAGCCGGATTAATTTTACCTTGCAGTGGGTCACGTTTAAGCCATTGAGTGTGACCCAAGCTGATGCCTAAGAACACCATACCGAGCCACGGTACGGGTGCAACAAAATCATTGGTATAGTCAGGTAAACCATCAAACAAAAGATGAAAGGGCCATCGAGAGATAAGCACGTCGCTCGCAGCTAAAATGAAAAACGATATACCGATGATAAAGCTCAGTTTAGGCCAGTTGGCAAAGCCCACGCATATGATGCTTGCCAGTGCTAAAAAATGTAAGACGCCAAAAAATATCCAGTTACTGGGTATGGCAATATAGCTGGCAATAGATATGAGTAAGGCGCCTGCGCTAATTTGCAGCACGCGTTTTAAAAATTTAGAGTAGTTGATGCTACTGGCATAGGCAAAATGTAAGCTTGACCCCAACGCCAAAAAAAACAGGCTGACAATTACCCACCTAAATTGCTGCCAACCCTGACCGTCTGGAATATCCCAGTCAATCCATCCAAATAGCTTCAAATCGTAAATAAAGTGAAAAATCACCATCAGGACAATCGCAAGCGTACGCGTCATATCTAGCGTTATGTTGCGCTGGCTGTTTTGTTTAGTGGGATGCCCAATATGTTTAGTCATATTGAAAGTATAGAAAATATAAATGTAAGGTGCATATTTTTAAGGCCAGCACGATAAATGAACAAAGATAAACATACGATAGTATGCCACTGAAATCACAATAAGTGAGCAGATTAATCTTATTTGTACAAAATACTACAGATCGACTCCGCAGCTTTGTGTGTACCAATACACAATACATTAGCATCACCTTACTCAACACACATAAGTTGCGAAGTACTATGGATTTAGCATTACCAAACGCACAAGAACTCTGGTTTTTGCCGCTAGGAGGCACGGGCGAAATCGGCATGAACATGAATTTATATGGGCATAGCCAGTCGTGGTTAATGGTTGACTGCGGGGCAACCTTCCAGAGTCCTCTCAATCCGGATGACGATAATCGCCCCGGAGCGAAGCTCCATGATGTTGTCGCGCCCGACCCCAGTTTTATAGAGAACCGCAAAGACAGTCTGTGCGGTTTAGTGCTTACCCACGCTCACGAGGATCATATTGGCGCGGTAACGGCCTTGTGGCCGTCTCTAGGTTGCCCGATTTACGCTACTGCGTTTACCGCGGAGGTCCTTAAACGTAAATTTTACCAAAAAGGCCGATATGAGAATCTACCCATTGTCATAATAGAGCAAAACACGACCTTAGATATTGGCCCATTTACTGTTAGCTGGCTTGACATTACCCATTCGCTTCCCGAGCCCCAGGCGATAAAAATTACGACCGCTCTTGGCAGTATCTTTCACACGGCTGATTGGAAGATTGATAGTCAGCCGGTGATTGGCAAGCCCTTTAACCGCGACATATTCAAAAATATGGCAGCGGATAATATTATTGCAATGGTTTGCGATTCAACCAATGCCTTAAAACCCGGATATTCTCGGTCTGAAAAAGCCTGCGAAAAGGGCTTAGGTAACATTATAAGCCGTGCAAAAGGGCGGGTGGTGGTGAGCTGTTTTGCAAGTAATGTTGCCAGATTAATTACGCTGGTAAAAATCGCTAATAATTCGAACCGTTATGCTGCGCTTTTCGGCCGCTCGCTTGAGAACATGGTTAGCGTGGCGCGCCGCTGTGGCTACTGGCCGGACGATCTTAAACTGACACATCGCCGACATATTGGTTATTTACCGCCTCATGAAGTTATGATTATTGCCACTGGGAGTCAGGGCGAACCTCGAGCAGGTCTTGCTAAACTTGCTGCCAATGAGCACAGAGATTGCGATCTGGACGAGGGTGATACTGTGATATTCAGCAGCATTGTGATCCCCGGTAACGAAAAACCCATTGCGAATATTGTCAGCAAATTAAAGTCGCGAAATATTGAGGTATTTCAATCTGAACACTGTGACGAAGTGATTCATGCATCTGGTCATCCTAACCAAGGCGATTTACATGATATGTACCAATTTGTTAAACCGCAGATAGCTATACCCGTGCACGGCGAGGCTGAGCACATGCGAGCGAATGCGGAGGTAGCTAAGGCCGCAGGCGTGACAAAACAATTGCTTGGAAAAAACGGCGATTTATTTATTCTGAGGCAAAATGTCTCAATTAAACGAAACTATGTATCGTCAGGACGCATTGCAATCGAGAACTAGCAAAGCCTTATGCTCGTTTATGTGTTGCTATGTCAAAATTGAACAAAAAACGTACAAATGATGTGAAAAGGCCATTGAAGTAGCATGGATTGACATCAATTTTTTAAACAAAAGTTTTATTTTTTTGTCAATATCATTTTAGACTTATGTCGAGTTTTTTATTCATGAATGTAAACCTGAACGCAGTTCATTGCTATTTTTAAAAAACTCTAAGATATTCAAATGCTTCTGCATTAAAAAAAATTAAAGCAATATTGACAAATAATGTTTCTTCAACTACCAGTGGGTCTAGTTTTTCATAAAATACTGTTTTTACTAGATTAATGTAAAAACGAGTCGCGCAAAAACCCTATAGATTTGCACATATCACTGTGTTACTAATATGTCTCAAGCCAAGAGACAAGGACGTAGCGCAATATTGGCATTTTAAGGTTGTTTGTTGGTGCTCGTTATGACGAATCTCGTCTATGTTCTTTACCGCCTATGTGCGTTTGTTGTTTTTGCGATAGGCTTATCTTGTCTGTTATCTTTTTCAGCCCATGCTGACGGTCCTTCCCTCGCTTACACACCTGAAGTTGTTTCTCCACGCCTGACTTACTTAGACACCACAACTGGACTTTCGCAAGATACCGTTGAAGCAATTTTAGTCGACTCTGAGGGCTTCTTATGGCTTGGCACAGAAGATGGGCTAGACCGCTATGATGGCCACGAGGTAGTAAAAGTCTCTGGTCAAAACAACATGCTAGATAACAACCCCGTGTACTATATTCATGAGTTTGACCAGCGCTACTTGATATTATCAACGGGTTTAAATGGCATTCTGAAGTTTGATAAAACAGATGGCTCGGTCACTGAACTGCTTAATTTACCTTATCGCGATGATGCGGACTGGCCGCAATACTCAGATGCGATGATGAATATTGATGAGAACAGAGTGTTGGTGGCGCTAAATGAATCAATACACAGCATTGATATGGCGACGAATAAAACGCAAAGCGTTTTTGCGTTAAACGATGCGCAAATAGATGCGGGTGAAAGTATTAGGGCGTTTTACGTCCACAAAAACACCTATTTTATTGGAACAACGCTGCATTTGTGGGCCTTCAATACCACAAGCGGGGTGCTGCAACTTGTTCCGCATACCCCTAGCGATAATGTTAACGCGCACAATGTAAAACACTTATCTTCGCCGACGGGAAAAAAATTGTGGGTGGGGACGGTGCAAGGGCTATATGAGCTTGATATTGCCCAGCTTATGAATCACTTATACGCAGATTGGACTGCTCCGCAAATCAAGGTGTTGGAAGCGAACAGAAACATATGGCAAGTCGCGTATCGCTCACCGGATAAAATCTATGTGGCAACCGATTTAGGACTGTTTTTAACCTCTGCGGACGCTAGTGAATTTAAGCTCTTGTTTGAGTTAAATAAACAGTTTGAGGTTTTGTCGCATCCAGATGTGATGGACTTAGCATTTGATAGAGCCGGAAACATTTGGATGGCTACCTACGTAAGTGGCGCGATGTTGTGGTCACCCAGAAGTTTAGCATTTACCAACATATTCGCGTCGACTAACGCAAAGGCCAAGGCGAATCTGAGCCATAACTCCGTTCAAGCGCTATTTCAAAACAGCAGTAGTGAGATGTGGATTGGCACCGAGAATGGGTTAAATCGGCTGGATTTAAACAGTCAGTCGTTAACTCAATACTTAGTAAGTGATGATGACCAGCCCGATTATACCTCTGCATCTATATTGGAAATCGAGCCTTATTCACGCGACGTGTTTTGGGTCGCACACGGCGAAGGCGTCACACAATTTGACACGCAAAGCGGACAGCTTCTCGATAATGCGAGATTCTCAGATGAAATAGCAACCGTGCTTAACCAGTACGCGTTTTCTATCCTGCCCCAAGGGCGCGAGATACTTTGGGTGAGCAACGAGCAGGGCATCCATCGTATTGATTTTGTGTCTCAAACGGTTCGCTCAGTAGAGACTAGTAGCAACTCTTTCCATAATGCCGCGGCAAACTACATGCATTTTTTAGGTTTCGATGCAGTCTCTGGACAAATATTGGTATCGGGTACAGCGCAGCTGTGGGGGATTGATCAAGCGTCTCTAGCGCCAAGCTTACTGCATTCTGCCGCAGATGATGGCGCCAACATGATGACCAAGCCCAGTAGCTTTATCCGAGATACAAACAACAATGTTTGGCTAGCCTATACGGGACTTGGTTTATATCAGCTCGACGGTCGAACATTTTCTGAACTTGCCCTTTTTAATAAAAGTAACCAGTTATCCACAACGGTAATTTACGGATTGGCCTTGGATGGTGAAGGCGATATCTGGTTTTCTTCACATTCCGGTATTCATTCACTGTCTACAAGTGATTTTACCGTGCAAAGCTTTGGGTTTGCGAGCGGTCTTGCATCGGCCGAATTTAACGAGGGTGCTCATCTACACCTTGCCGACGGTCGTCTTGCCTACGGCGGTAATTTAGGCTTTAGCATATTTAATCCCTTGAGCCTAAAATCAAAAGACTCAGAAGGCCTTGCGCAACCGGTTATTACCTCTGTATCTGTGGCCAACCGAGAGCTTGCCCTGCCTTTCACCGACTTACATGGTCAAGCTATTGTGCTAGAGCCAGATGATATTGGCTTGACGCTTAAATTCAGCATGCTTAATTTCGCGCAATATGGCGCAAATCGTTTTCAGTACAGTATTACCAGGGCAGGGCGCACGACTAACTATCCTCCAGTTAACAGTAACCAGATATTACTGCCTACACTAGAGCCGGGTGACTACAAGATTGAAGTGCGACCGGCGACGGGGCCCGCTGATGCTAATCTTGCAGCCTTTATAATGGTATCTGTTAAGCATCAGCCTTGGGCTTCGCCTTGGGCGGTTGTCGCCTACTGCGTGCTGGCAGCGACGGTATTTTTAATGATTGTTTGGCGCAGACATAAAGTACAAAGAGTCATTAATGCCGCAAATAAAAAAGTGGCCCAATACAATATTCAGTTAACCGATGCGCTCAAAGCAAGTAATGCTGATATTTGGCAGTGGCAAAGCGATACAAATACCATTTCAGGAAAGCGCCTAGTATATGATTTAGAGCTGCCCTACGAATCACTTGATTTTGATGAATTCACAGCATTAATTCACCCAGAAGACAAGCAAGAATACTTAAAAAACTGGGCGCAATTTATAGCGCAGCAAGATACGCAGCTTGACGTGACCTATCGCCTGATTGGTTTGTCGGGTAAAAGCCTCTGGTATAGAGATGTAGGAAGCCTAAAAACCTTGGGAGAGGGGATACGGTCGGTTAGCGGAACCTACACAAATTTGACCGAATCGGTCGCGGCAAAAGAGAAGCTGAAAGTGTTTGGCGAAGCCTTTAATCATACTCGAGATTGGGTATTAATATTCGACAGCAAACTACGACCTATCGCGGCTAATCCTTCCTTTATGCAAGCTTTTGGCATTGACTCCCGTCGCCCTTTAGACGTGCAGATTCAACGCATTAATCAAGAGCACGAAGATGAATTGAAGTTATTACACAATCATTTAAAAAGTTTAAAAGCAGGGGACAGATATAAAACTGAAGCTAACGTACACGTTTTGCAAAATAAATTAACCCTGCTGGCCGACGTAAAGGCGATTGAGAAACAGAGTAACCGTTTTGAAATTGATCATTATTTATGCATCTTCACCGATATTACTGACCAAATTGAGGCTCAGCGAGCCTTACAAAAGCTGGCTAATTATGACGTGTTAACCGGTTTGATAAACCGATCTTTATTAATAGAAAGGTTAAAACAGGGTATTCATTACTCTAAACGTCATCTTGAAAAGCTAGCTGTATTGTTTGTGGACTTAGACAGATTTAAACCCATCAATGATAGTTTTGGTCATGAAGCTGGCGACCAAGTGCTGATGGAAGTGGCGCGCAGGCTTGCAAGTAAATTTAGAGGTCAAGACAGTGTCGCCCGCATTGGCGGTGATGAATTTATTATCGTGCTGAGCGAAGTAAAAGATAAAGAAGCGATTGATAAAATATGTCGCGATGTGCTTAAAATAATTGAAAAGCCGGTGTCTATTGGTCATCAAGCTGTGAATATTTCTGCGAGCATTGGCGTTGCCTTATACCCTGACCATGCTAACGATGCTGAGCATTTAGTCAGAAATGCTGACATTGCGATGTACAGTGCCAAACAGCAGGGTAAAAACGCCTTTTCTTATTTTGTTCCTTCTATGAACGACAAAGTCCATGCCGACATGTTGCTAGAAAATAAGATCAAAGTTGCGCTGGCACAAAATGAATTTATCAATTTTTATCAGCCTATTATCGATATTACCACTGCCAAGACCGCCGGTTTCGAGCTGCTGATGCGCTGGTTTGATGAAGACAAAATGATACCGCCTGACGTGTTTATTCCAGTGGCAGAGCAGATTGGTTGCATTGTTGAGATGACCGAGCAAGCAATCTATCGTGCAGTGGCAGATTTAGCACAGTGGTATCAACAGGGCTTTACAGGTTATGTAGCCATTAATTTGTCTGCCAAGCATTTTAATCGTGCCTTTAATGCCGATTCGCTAATGGGCCTGCTAGCAAAATATAACCTTCCGCCGCATACGATTCGCTTTGAAATAACTGAAAGCTTGTTAATGGAGAACAGTCATAAAAGCGTGACGTATATGAATGAGCTGCGTGAACTTGGCTTTAAAATATCGCTAGACGATTTCGGCACAGGATACTCGTCGCTCAAGTATCTCAAAGACTTCCCAATTGACGTACTAAAACTCGATAAGTCATTTGTTAAAGACGTGCTAGAGGATAAAGCCACATCTTCGATAGTGTATTCAACCTTAATTATGGCCGAACTCTTGGCCTTAGATACGGTGGCCGAGGGCATTGAAAGCGAACAGCAGTTTAGATATTTTCAAGCGAGTAAATGCCGAATGTTGCAAGGTTACTATTTCTCCAGACCCATCCCCGTTGAGCAAACTTACGACATGCTAAATCGCTCATGGTTTGAACAAGTCAGTAACGATAACACAAATATATTCAGTATTGGTTCATCGTCTCAGACTTAACTGTGACTATGCTCGCCACCTTGTGCTCGCTATTTGGCGAGCATCGAATGCTATATCACTGAAAAAACTGCGTAATCATCACAAAAAATCAGTTGTTAATATTGACCAATCTTGCATTATCATGCGTATGTGAATGTAATGTAAAATTAGTGAGAATTTTTTGGAATGGTCATGCCTTTAGATAATCCCAACATAGCAAACCCCGTACTCGTAACCTCCCCATTAAGCAAACTGTATCACTGGGAACAACACCACCCCGAGCAGCACTACATGACTCAGCCAGTCGCGAATGCTGAGGAGCGCACCTACACTTGGGCGCAAACTGCCGAACAAGCCAGAAAAGTGGCGGCCAAACTCAAAGGGTTTGGATATGAGCCGGGCACCCGTATCGCGATTTTGGCAAAAAATACAGCCGATTGGATTATTACCGATTTAGGCATCATGATGGCCGGTTACGTCTCTGTGCCAATTTTTGCAACCGCAGGCAGTGATACCATCTCATATGTGCTTGACCATGCACAATGCCCATTAATGTTCATTGGTAAGCTCGACAGCACCGACGCTATAAAAGAGGTATTGGCAAAAAAAGACTTGGTCAGCGTAAACTTTCCGTTTCCTGATTTGCCCGGTGCGCACGAGTGGGATGATTTTATAAATGTAGAGCCGATGCAAGAGAGTCCAGTGCCTGATATGAATGACATTATGACGATCATTTATACGTCGGGCAGCACCGGTCAGCCTAAAGGCGTCGTGCACACCTATCAGAGCATTTGTTGGGCGGCGCAAAATTCCTTAAACGCGCTGACCGTTACCGACCAAGACCGCATTATGAGCTACTTACCGCTGGCGCATATTACCGAACGAGTGCTGGTAGAGCTAGCGAGCTTCTACTCAGGCATGACGCTGCGTTTTGTGGAGTCTTTAGATACCTTTACGCGGGATGTAAAGGCATGCCAACCTACGCTGTTTATTTCGGTGCCGCGCTTATGGACTAAATTTCAAATGGGCGTGCTAGGAAAAATTCCTCAAAAGAAACTAAATTTTCTGTTGAGTATTCCCTTTGTCGGAAAAAAAGTCGCGGCTAAAATTCGCGAAGAAATGGGCTTAGGCGCTGCGCGTTTATGGGCCTCAGGTTCTGCACCGCTGGCGCCTGCGACTATTGAGTGGTTTACCCGCATTGGGGTAAATATCTCAGAAGGTTGGGGGATGACCGAAAACTCAGCGTACGGCACCAGCAGCGTTCCTTTTAGGAAAGACAAGATTGGCAGCATTGGGCGCGCGTACGACGGCGTTGATCTGCGTATTGCATCAGACGGTGAGATTCAAGTGAAGTCACCTTGTAATATGATTGGCTATTACAAAGACCAAGAAAAAACCAGCGGAGTGTTTACTAATGACGGTTATCTTAGAACCGGTGACAAAGGCGAAATAGATGCCGAGGGTTATGTTCGCATTACCGGACGATTGAAGGATATTTTTAAAACCGAAAAAGGCAAGTACGTCACGCCCGCACCCATTGAAGCGAAGATAATGGAAAACCCCATTGTTGAGCAGGTTTGCGTGACTGGTACTAATTTACCTCAGCCCATTGCATTGCTCGTGCTCTCTGAAGATGCGCGTCGTCAAAACAAAGATGAGATATCTGCGTCTTTAAGCGCCACGCTTGCGTCGGTAAACGCCAAGCTTGAGAGCCATCAAAAGCTCGATCGTATTGTGGTATTTTCACAAGAGTGGTCTATTGAAAATGACTTGCTAACGCCCACGCTAAAAGTAAAACGGCACGTGATTGAAGAGCGATTTAAGTCGGTTATCTTAGGCGATTACGACGACAAAATTGTATGGCACCACGAATAGCTTAGGAATGTTATCGTTCTGAGCTTAAGACATTGTTCATCTGCGCTATCGCTAGCCTGGGGGCTAGCGATAGCAAAATTAGCGTAACTTATTTTGTGCCTGAAGAACCAAAGCCGCCTTCGCCGCGGTCACTATCTTCAAATTCGTCTACCACGACAAATCGAGGTTGAATAATCGGCAAGAAAACTAATTGTGCGATGCGCTCTGCAGGCTCGATGGTGTAACTCTCGCTACCTCGATTCCAGCACGAAATAAACAGTTGACCCTGATAATCAGAATCGATAAGTCCGACCAAATTACCCAGCACAATGCCCTTCTTATGACCCAGACCAGAGCGCGGTAATATCGTCGCCGCCATGCTTTTATTTTTCATGTGAATGGCAATGCCAGTTGGAATTAACTCAGTTTGACCTGGCAGCAAAGTGAGATTGTCGTCGATGCACGCTCGCAAATCGATACCCGCAGACCCTTCGGTAGCATAAGTGGGCAAAGGGATGTCTTTACCAATTTTATCACTGAGTATTTTTACTTCTACTTGCTGCATGCTGTCATTCCTTGGTAGTTGTCTGTTTTGGTTCTTACAAAGACACCGCTTTGATGGCGCATGATGCCATAAACCTAATCGTAAAATCTAGCGATGACTCTGCGCACCTTGAGGGCGTATCGCATCTGTTTGTTGCACCAATGCATACCGCCTTTGCACCATATTGGTGGAGAACGCTCAATTGACAGCGGTCGAAGTTTTGTTAGGTGTTTGATTATTAACGAGTTTTCATGTTGGCAACTAAATTGCAAATGCTCTAGCGTTGTGTGTGCTTTGATGCAAGAAGACATGGATTTAGTTTTCACATCGAAGTTTTTAGTTCGGCGTTAGCGCGTGTCCAGTTAACGCCGAACTTTCCTTCTCATTCCAGTTTTATTCTTCTATCTTCAAGGTCGTTCTCAGTTCCCCTTCGCCTGCCCATGCGCTCAAAGGTTAAGGCTCAAATGCTCGTTTTCGATTACTCGTTTTCAATTACAATTACTCGTTTTCAATTACTAACATGACCTAAAAAGATGGGTTTTACGAATTTTGGTGACTTGTGCGGTTCGCATTAATGGCGCATACCTTGGATTGGCGTGCAGAAAAGGTAAAAAGGTGTTTTGAATGGCTCATGTTTCTGTCAACGCCATGTAACATAATAGACTTAGCCAGCATTAACTGATTAGACTCTGCCTTAAAATAGACACCGGCCTCACGATAGTGTTTGTTATCTGACAGGCAGGCAAATTTGGCCATATCAATATAATTTAACCATCCAATAATTAAACCAGCCTGTAAAACATGCCCAATTAAATCTTCAATATCGTCTCGGATAGTGACAGTGGTGCCGAAAATGGGGCGGTCAGACATAGCAACATCGGTGTGTTCATCAAGCACAAGCGTGAGTATAGGCGAGGTATGCGCATGTTGCGTCGAGAGATTGCTTGCTGTAGTTAGGTCTGACATAAAACAAAACCGCCTTTTAAAAGATTAAGCACTGGTATTTACCAATCGCCTTAGCCTAATATAGTCTAAAGGCGAAGCTTCGGCGCTGATTCAGATCAAAGCTTTGTGCGATATATTTATTATAAAATAGGGGAGTTCTTTTGATACACAATATTCACCATGCGCGCATCGGTGCGGCACTTTTCGTTTTAATGGCACTTGTTTCCATATTTTCGTCAACGGCATTTGCCCAACAGGCCTCTAAGCAAGTCCAAGAAGGGTTTGTAGATATTGTCTATGATGGGGAAAATGACGCCGTTCACCTGCGTATTGATAACAGTCAATTGAACAAAGAGATGCTGTTTCAGAGCAGCTTGCCAAGAGGTATCGGTTCAAACGATATTGGTTTGGATAGAGGTCAATTAGGGGATACGCGAATCGTTAAATTCGTCCGTTTTGGTAATAAAATTCTGCTTCAGCAAGTGAATACCGAGTATCGAGCTTCTTCAAGCAACCTTGCCGAGCGCCTGAGTATAGATGAAGCTTTTGCCGATTCTGTGATTGCAGGATTTACCATAAGCGAGCAAAGTAAGAATAGCATCAGCTTTGACTACACCGACTTTTTGTTAAGCGATATTCATGGCATTGGCGAGCGCCTTAGCGCAAGTGGGCAGGGCGGATATTCGGTAGATAAAAGCCGCAGCGGCATATATTTGAGTCGCACAAAAGCATTTGTGAAAAACACAGAGCTTGAGGCCCTAGTAACCTTTGCCGGCGCCCCCAAAGGCCAATACATCAAAGATGTGACGCCCGATGCAAAAAGCGTGACGGTGCACTTGCATCATTCATTCATCGAGCTCCCAGATAATAACTACACACCTCGTGAATTTCATCCTTTCTCAGGCTTCTGGAAACATAGTTTTAAAGACTATAGCGCGCCCATTCAGTCTGATATGGAAGTCAGATATATTCCGCGCCATCGTTTGCAAAAGAAAGAGCCTACAGCCGAGATTAGCGAAGCGGTGGAGCCTATTGTTTACTATCTTGACCCAGGTATTCCTGAACCCGTTATGACCGCCCTGCGAGAAGGCGCGTTGTGGTGGAATGATGCTTTTGCTGCGGCAGGTTATAAAGATGCATTTCAGGTGAAAGTACTGCCAGAGGATGCCGATCCGATGGATGTTCGCTATAACGTGATCCAGTGGGTGCATCGAGCAACCCGCGGTTGGTCTTACGGTAGCTCGGTCATAGACCCTCGTACCGGTGAAATCATCAAAGGCCACGTCACTTTGGGCTCCTTGCGCGTGCGCCAAGACTATTTAATTGCCCTTGGGCTAACCAGTCCCTTTGATTCAGAAAATGCGGATACTTCAGCGCAGCTAAATCTTGCGCTTGACCGCATTCGCCAGCTTTCTGCCCATGAGGTAGGTCATACTATTGGTATTGCTCATAATTTTGCTGCCAGTGAGAACAATCGAGCGTCGGTGATGGACTATCCTCATCCCCTTGTTACCTTAGACGGTGATACTGTTAATTTACAAAATGCCTACGATAAGGGGATTGGAGATTGGGATAAGTACGTTGTTACTTATGGCTATCAAGATTTTCCGGAGGGCGTTGATGAATCCGCAGAGCTTCAAAGTCTTGTGGCTGATGCCAAAGACGCGGGTTTTTTATACAAATCAGATCCCGACGCGCGCATACCAAAACGAGCCTCATCGGATGGTCATTTATGGGATAACGGCGCCGACCCAATTGAGGAGTTTAAGCGGGTTAGCGAGCTTCGTGATTTCGCGTTGAGTAATTTTGGTATTAACTCATTGCCGTTTAACGAGGCGTATTCGCAGCTCGAAGAGCGCTTAGTGCCGATTTATTATGCTCATCGCTATCAACTTGATGCCTTGGTAAAGCAAATATCAGGGCTGCAGTACGATTACGCGGTGAAATCCTCATGGGAAGTCCCCAGAAAAGTAGAGCCTGTAGACGCTGATACACAGCGTGAAGCCCTAGATTTAATGCTCCTAAGTGCTAGCCCCGACTATTTATCGCTTTCGCCCGAGTTATTGAGCTTAATACCGCCAAAAGCCTACGGTTTTTCGCGCAATCGCGAGAGTATGGGCTCGCGCATGGGCATAGCGTTTGACCCTGTGACGGCGGCCGAGTCAGCCGCAGCGTATTCTCTTAACGTCTTGCTGAGCGCAGAGCGATTAAATCGTGTGGCCTATCAACACAGTATCGACTCAGAAATTCCTAGCGTGTCTGAGATTGTGTCGAAAGTATTTGCACAATTAATTGATACAAGTGCCGACAGCGCAATCGCTGAGCGCATACGATTGGTCGCTTTGAGCGTTTTCTTTGATACATTGAGTAACGATATCCTAGCGCCAGAGGTAAAACTTACGATGCAAAGTCAACTCATGGAGTATCAAAATGAACTGTCTAAGAGTAAGCGAGAGCCAGAAGCGCGCGTTATGAACCGACATATTCAACATTATTGGGACCATGGGAAATGGCCTCTTTCGATTAAGTTGATTCCTCTACCGCCGGGCTCACCCATTTAGGGTGAGCGAACTTGTTCGCTGCATTGCAGCCCTTGCAGCGGGTTGCGCTAAATCACTCTTGAGTAGCGTGTTTGATGCAAAGGCTCATTGAGATATTGGTCGAAGCTCATACAAATATTTCTTACGATTAATCGACCACGCTCGTGAATACTAATTTTGCGAGCGGTATTGCTGACCAAGTTGTCTTCAATAAAAGGCGAAAGGTTATCTAAGCTGTCGGCAAAGTACTCGTCGAAGTCTATGCCGTAAAGGCTTGAAAACTGCGTTTTGTCGACATGAAAATTGCACATCAGGCTATGTATTAGCGCGCGGCGAATAGTGTCATCATCGCTTAGCTGTACGCCTTTAGCCAAAGGTGTTTGCTTTGCATCAATGGCACGATAATAGTCTTTTAACTGCTTGTGGTTTTGCGTATACAGCTTGCCGATACTGCTTATCGCAGATACGCCCAGACCAAGCGTGCTGTTAGCTTGGCTGGTTGTATACCCTTGAAAGTTTCGATAAAGACGCTTTTCCGCTTTGGCCTTACTTAGCTCATCACTGGGTAAGGCAAAATGATCCATTCCAATAAAATCGTAACCTTGACGGCTAAGCTCAGAGATTGCTTGACGAAACAAAGCAAACTTTTCATTTGGCGTTGGCATACACGCATTCTTTATTTTACGCTGCGAGGCAAAAAGTTGCGGCATATGCGCATAGCTGAATAAAGAAATCCGGTCGGGATTCATAAACTGCATTTCGTCTAGGGTTCTTTGAAAGCTTTTTTGGGTTTGCAGCGGCAGACCGTAAATCAAATCGACATTTATTGATGTAAACCCACACTCTCTAGCACGCTCAATCAGTTGGCGAATAAACACAGTGCTCTGCACTCGATTAATGGCTTTTTGCACCTGAGTGTCAATATCTTGAACGCCAATACTCAGGCGGGTGAATCCAAGTTCAGCTAGTTGGTTGATATAGCTAAGCTCAATTTCGCGCGGGTCTATTTCAATACTCATTTCAACTTTTTGCGCAAAGGCAAACACTTCACGCGTGGCATCTACAAGGCGTTTCATTTGCTCAATGCTCAAAAAGCTCGGTGTACCGCCACCTAAATGCACGCTGTTGACCATGCATCCTTGCGCTTTACTGCCTTGCTGCCTAATTTCTTTAATCAGGAAGTCGAGATAAATGTCGGCCTTATGAGCGTGTCGAGTCACGATTTTATTGCAGCCGCAGTAGTAACAAAGGGAGTGACAAAAGGGAATGTGCATGTACAAAGACAGTTTTTCGGCATCTTCGCTGCGCGATAGTGTTTTTAACGCATGCGCCAAAAGGCCTTCATCTTGCATATCTTCAAAGGCAACCGCGGTCGGGTAGGATGTATATCGCGGTCCTGCGGTGTTGTATTTGCGCATGACCTTTTGGTCGAATAGTTGAGCGATGGTATCTGACAAAGGCGTACCTTCTTAATTTTTAGTTACTGCGTGCGCTGCCGACAATACTTAGGGTGACATCGCGCAAATGTGTATAAAAAGAAGTTTACGCAAATTAAAGTATGGCTTGTTGATCTCGATTAATGTTTTCTTATATTTTGCGTGAATGTGGCTATATCAACACAATCAATTACCCAAGGGCACTAAAAACCATTAACCTCAAATTAACACTTCAACGTATAGTATTTTATGGCAGAACTTTACTTAATTAGGCACGGACAGGCTTCCTTTGGTAGTGAAAATTACGACAAGCTCAGTGCGCTCGGGCATGAACAAAGTGAGCGCCTTGGCCGTTATTTTGCAGAGCGTCAGCTGCATTTTGACCATATCATTACCGGAGACATGGTGCGCCATAAAGAGACCGCACAAGGAATATTGCGAGGCGCAAATCATCAAGGTGAATTTGCCATGGCGGTGGACCATCGGTGGAACGAATTTGATTTTAACGCGGTAGTAGGCGCATATTTGCAGATGTATCCAGAGCAAAAACCTGCCGAAACCGCACCGCGCAGCGATTGGTATCGTGTGCTCAAATCAGCAATGGTTGCATGGTCAGAAAAGAATATTTCAGTCAAAAACGAAGACTGGGAAGGTTTTCAGTCTCGCGTTAAAAGTGCTGGACAGGCGGTATTAGAATCAAGGCATTCGCGAGTCTTGGTAGTAAGTTCAGGCGGTGCAATTGCCCTTACTCTCATGCATTTATTAGGCGTAAGTGTTGCCAAAGCAATCGACCTAAATCTACAAATAAAAAATACCAGCGTGCACCATGTGTTTTTTAATCAACATAACGCACAGCTTAGCAGTTTTAACAACGTCCCCCACTTAGACGAGCCAGAGCTCCCACATTTAGTTACTTACAGTTAGATAAGGTTGTTAACCATGAATTTTGATTACAGCGAAAAGACCCTAGACCTATTAGAAAAGCTCAAGGCCTTTATGGACGAACATGTTTATCCAAACGAGCATGAATACCATGACTTAGTGGCAAACAACCCCAATATTTGGCAAACACCGTCGATGATGGAGGCGCTTAAAACGAAAGCGAAAGCGGCGGGGCTTTGGAATCTATTTTTACCCAAAGAATACTTACCTTTAGGGGCTGGTTTAAGTAATCTTGAGTATGCGCCACTTTGCGAAGAAATGGGAAAGGTCCTCTTTAGCGGCGAAATTTTCAATTGTAGTGCCCCTGATACCGGTAATATGGAAGTGCTCTCAAAATATGGGAGTGAAGCACAGAAGCAAGAATGGCTGATGCCCTTGCTAGAGGGCAAAATTAGGTCAGGTTTTGCGATGACGGAGCCTGAGGTTGCCTCGTCTGATGCAACGAATATTGAAACGTCGATTGAAAAAGACGGCGATGAATACGTAATAAATGGTCGCAAGTGGTACACCAGCGGCGCAATGAACACCAACTGTAAAATCCTCATTGTAATGGGTAAAACAGACCCACGTGCTGCGCGGCACGAACAGCAGTCTCAAATTTTGGTACCGCTTGATACAAAAGGAGTAAATGTTGTAAGAGCCATGTCTGCCATGGGCTATTTAGATGAGCCGATTGGTCATGCCGAGGTCGTTTTCGATAATGTGCGAGTACCTGCTAGTAACTTAATATTAGGAGAGGGCCGAGGCTTCGAGATTGCGCAAGGTCGCTTAGGTCCAGGGCGAATTCATCACTGTATGCGATTAATTGGCTGTGCCCAGCGTGCTCTGGACATGGCGTGTGAACGAGTTGATCAGCGCGTTGCCTTTGGCCAACCGCTTGCTAAGCAACAAAGCGTTCGCGAGAGCATTGCCAAGATGTACTGTAAAATAGAACAAGCTCGCTTGCTAACGCTAAAGGCAGCAGACCATATGGACAAATATGGCAATAAGGTGGCAAAAAACATCATCGCGGCAATTAAAATTGTTGCGCCGAAAATGGCCTGTGAAGTGATTGATGAGGCAATTCAGCTGCATGGGGCCGCAGGTACGTCGCAAGATACGATACTCTCAGCAACCCTAGCGTACGCCAGAACCATTCGCCTGGCCGACGGCCCTGACCAAGTGCATATGATGCAGTTAGGGCGTAATCTTATTCAGGCCAAAGCTAGCTAATAACCATAACAAGAAAAGGACAATAAAATGAAAGCGATTGTATGCCATGAATTTTCGGCGGTGTCAGACTTAGTTTATGAAGATATCGCTGACCCGATTGCTAAACCCGGTGAGGTGGTTGTGGATGTTGCAGCCGCTGGCGTTAACTTTCCGGATAGTTTACTTGTTCAGGGTTTGTATCAATTAAAACCCGAATTGCCTTTTATTCCGGGCAGCGAAGTTGCTGGAACGATTAGTGCGGTCGGCGAAGGCGTGCCGCATTTGAAAGTGGGGATGAAGGTAATTGGTGTTTGCCGCTTGGGAGGATATGCAGAAAAGGTTAGCGTTCCTGCCATGCAGGTCATGCCGATACCCGACAGTATCCCGCTCGACGAAGCTGCTGGCTTAGTAACCGCGCACGCTACCGCCCATCATGCTTTAAAGCAACGAGCGCAGCTTAAAGCGGGGGAGACCTTGCTGGTTACTGGGGCTGCCGGTGGCACGGGGCTAGCTGCAGTGCAAATAGCCAAATTGATGGGAGCCACAGTTATCGCTGCGTGTTCCAGCGACGAGAAGTGCGAGCTTGCCAAACAAAATGGCGCAGATATGTGCATAAATTATTCAAACCAAGACTTGAAAGACGCAGTCAAAGCGTTAACCAACAACAAGGGAGTTGATGTTGCTTATGAGTGCGTTGGTGGTGATATATTCCATGCTTGCTCTCGTTCTATGGCATGGGCTGGTCGTTTGCTTGTGATAGGCTTTGCGGGAGGTGAGATCCCTAAATTCCCCGTTAACTTGGCCTTAGTTAAAGGTTATTCGGTGGTCGGCGTATTTTGGGGTTCGTTTGTGGCACATCAAGGTCAGGAATTCATGGAGAACATGAAAGAGCTTATTACTTGGTATACTCAAGGAAAAGTAAAAGTGCATATTGACGAAGCGTTTGCCCTTGCTAATGCGGTGGACGCACTGGATAAAGTGACGAGTCGAGCGGTGAAGGGGAAGGTTGTACTAAAACCCTAAGCTGTCGTTCTAAGGGCCTCTAGATTGAAATGTTGAAGCATTAAAGCATGCTCGTATAGCTTGAAGCTTCAATGCGATATTCAAACCAATAAAAAGTTGGCTAGCAAAAATTAGCGCACAAAAAAAAGTGGCCCCAGAGGGGCCACCAATGGCAAAGTTACCTTCGCCTACCATGTTGAACTGTTTATCAACACATGTGATATTCTTTATATTCGGTCTAACAACTCTTTCGCTACGGGGTTGTCATTCAAGCCTTGTTCATTAATCCATGCCTGCAGGGTTTTCCCGTCTTTTTCCGGCTCGGCTAAAAGCTTTTTTGGCATCTTTTTAACCAACAAAGTACCCGCATCAACAGCGTTATTGAGTATGGCTAATTTAATCAGGCTGTTGCCGCTGCACGTAATCCCGGTGTAATAGTCACGTAACTGCAACTGGTAATTAGAACGTACGTTTTTCATTTTCTTGCGTAGCTCGCCTTTGTCATCGGTTTTCACGATTTCACAAATATTCGCTAAAGCAGTTTCAATGTCTGCGCTGGCCGGCATTGAAAATGTTAGTGGTACAACTGCAAGAAACGGTATAACTATCTTTTTCAACATGATGTTTGCTCCGATTCGATTTTTTAAACTCGATACAGATACTAGAACATATTGTTGGAGGTAAAAGGCCTTGCTTTGATACTTGAGTATGCTGATGCATACCCTTAAATCGACAGGAAAAGCGATGCAAAAACACGCTGGCGCGACTTGTTTAAGCAGCAGGCGTATATGGCTAAGCCGATAGAGACCTGTCAGGCAAAAAAGGCGAAGGCAGAGGCCAAGTGTCTGTATAGCCTTAGCGTGTAGGTGCTACCAAGCGCTTACGCCGCCATCAACAGCAATACATTGTCCGTTCATGTAAGTATTATGTGGTGAAAGCATAAGCACCATTACGTTAACGATTTCGTCTATCGTGCTTATTCGCTTCATTGGGGAGCCAAGGCCTAGCTTATGCTTGTCTTGTTCGCTTTGCAGACCCTCTATATTCATAATGTCGGTGGGGCTAAAAAAGGGACAAATTGCATTTACTCTCACGCCATAACGCGCATATTCCACGGCAGCGGTACGGGTTAATCCAATGACGGCGTGTTTAGCTGCGCTGTATGCGCCGCCTTTGGGTGCTCCGCCCAAACCCGCTAAGGAGCTTACATTGAGAATATGCCCGTTTTTATTCGCCAGCATTGCCTTTACTTGATGTTTCATACCAAAGCCAACACCCTTAACGTTCACAGCAAATTGACTGTCATAAATTTCGTCTGTCATTTCGTGAATAGCGCCCTGTGGATGGGCAATACCAGCATTGTTGACAGCAAAACTCAGGCCTGAAAATGTATCCTGCGCCAGTGTTACAGCATCGATGGCGCTTTGTTCTTTGGCAACATCTGCTATTAGTGGTGTCGCGCGTTGTTTTTGAGGCAGTGCCGCGATAGTCTGTTCTAAGCCCGCTTGGTTGATATCGCTTAAGACCAATCGTGCGCCTCGCTGATTCAAGGCAAGCGCCAAGGCGCGACCAAACCCGCTTGACGCGCCGGTGATAATGCCCACTGACTCTGAAAAATCGAGCAATTTATCCATCGTGATACTCCTTATCGTTTATTTGGGTATTGAGTTGAAAAAATTTACGGCTGTTTCAATGAGCCTGTCGCCGGCATCTTCTTGCAAAAAATGACCTGCGCCCTTGATCGTGACGTGGGGCTGCCCGGCGCATCCGGCAATGAGTTTTTGCATGATTCGATCGCCGCCCGCCGTGATGGGATCCGAATCACTGAAAGCGGTCAAAAACGGCTTTTTAAAGGCGCTCAGCGATTTCCAAGCTTCACGGTTATTTTCTGATTCAACATTATCTGGCGTAGTGGGCACAAGCATGGGGAACTTGCGCACAGCGCACTTGTGCGCTTCGGTAGGAAAGGGCGCGTTGTAGGCGTCTATCACCTCTGGAATAAGCTCGTTAACCGTCGCGTTTTGAATTACGCCACCCACGTTAAAATGTTCGACGGTTTGTGAAAAATGCTGCCACTTTTTAAACGCCTCACCGGGGGGATGATCGCCAGTAGGAAGCATTGTGTTAGCGGCAACAACGCCTGCAAACTTTTCTGGAAATTTAGCCAGTAGCCTCAAGCCTAAGAGGCCTCCCCAATCCTGACATATCAGTCGAATGGAGCTGGGGTTAACGCTTTCTAAAAACCGTTCTAGCCAGAGCAAATGAGAGGCATAAGTATAGGCATCTTGCGTGTCAAACTTGTCAGATTTGCCAAAGCCAATTAGGTCGGGCGCAAGTACGCGGTATCCAGCATTCTCAGCATAGCAAATCATCGTGCGGTATAAATAGCTCCAAGTGGGTTGCCCATGCAACATAAGAATGATAGGCGCATCAGCGTCACCGTAGTCAACATAATGCATGTTTAGAGGGTGTTCACCATCACCTACATCAACAAAATTTGCCTGAAAACTGTATCCAGGTAGTTTATTAAAGCGAGATTGTGCAGTTTTAAGGATATTCATAATTTATTTTATTTACATTTTTTTAACAGTATATAAGTAAAGTCAGTATGAGCAACAATTCATTAAATGAACAATAGTTTATTAATAAGATGTATGGGGCAAGGGTATTAATAGAAGGGTGTGGCGAGTCATCGACAAAGTTAAATATACAGCAGACAAGAGGCAAGTGCGCCCGAAATCTCTATTATCAATCGTTATCCGTTAGTATTAAATCAATAAATTGGGCTGATATACCTAGCATCAGTTAACCTTACGTTAACTTATCACACGTGAAGAGCAAAATTATGCAAATTGACAGCAAAGTGGTATCGGTGGAGCAAAAAGACAACATTGCTCTTATTACCTTGAACAACGCGCCGGTGAATGCGCTTTCTAAAGCAGTCCGGCAGGGTGTAATGACGGCAATGCAGGCCGCACTATCGAATGACGGCGTGGAAGCAATTGTGATTACCAGCGCACTGCCACTGTTCAGTGCGGGTGCTGATATAAGCGAGTTCTCGGGTGGCAATCTTGAACCAATGTTGCCAGAAGTACTTAATTTCATCGAATCTGCGTCTAAACCGGTGGTCGCTGCGCTCAACGGCGCTGCCTTTGGTGGTGGGCTTGAACTTGCCCTGGCCTGTCATTATCGCGTGAGTGTCGAATCTAATAAAGTGGGCTTGCCGGAAGTGCATTTAGGTATTCTGCCAGGGGCAGGTGGTACGCAGCGACTACCTCGATTGAGCGACGCGAAAACGGCACTAGATATGATTGTGAGCGGAGCACCAACGCCGGTTACAAAATTAAGTGGTGTGTTCGATAAGCTAACGGCGTCAGTTGAAACACTTGCCGCTGACGCTCAGCAAGTTGCACTGAATGCAATTGCACAAGGCCCTCGCCCTGTTAGTGAAATCAACCTTAGCTTAGATGATGATACAAACGCAGTATTTAATGCATATAGCGAGCAAGTGACGCAAAAATCAAAAGGCTTTTTTGCGCCTTTAAAGTGTATAGAAGCGGTTAAGGCTGCATATACGATGCCGTTCAACGATGGCTTAGCTGAAGAAGCACGTTTGTTTATGCAGTGCATGGAAACGCCGCAGGCCCGTGCGCAGCAGCACTTTTTCTTTGCTGAGAGAGCGGCAAATCATGTTCCCGGTTTAGACAAAAATGCGCAGGCTCGCAGCATTAGCAAAGTAGCCATAATTGGTGCAGGTACCATGGGCGGTGGCATCGCGATGAACTTTGCCAACGCGGGTATTCCTGTGGTCATGCTTGAGTTAAAACAAGAAGCGCTAGACAAAGGTTTGGCGCTAATTCGTCGGAACTACGAAAATTCGGCGAAAAAAGGCAAGTTAACAAGCGAGCAGGTTGAACAGCGCATGTCTTTGCTCACTGGCGTGACTGACTATGATGCGCTTAGCGATGTTGACTTGGTAATTGAAGCGGTATTTGAAAAAATGTCGGTTAAAAAAGAGGTGTTTTCAGCGCTCGACCGAGTGTGTAAACCGGGCGCGATACTTGCCACTAATACCTCAACCCTCGATATTAACGAAATTGCAGAGGCAACCTCGCGCCCGCAAGATGTGATTGGTTTACATTTCTTCTCGCCTGCAAACGTCATGAAACTACTCGAAATCGTGCGTGCAGATAAAACCTCTGATGAGGTTATTAAAACCGCTATGAAACTGGCTAAAACCATCCGCAAAGTGGGCGTATTGGTAGGCGTATGCTTTGGGTTTGTTGGTAACCGTATGATTGAGGTGTATGGGCGCGAGGCAAATCGCTTAATGCTTGAGGGCGCAACGCCAGAGCAAGTCGACCGCGTAATCATGCAGTTAGGGATGCCAATGGGACCTTTTACCATGGGCGATATGGCCGGTTTAGACATTGGTTATTTTGTTCGACAGTCGCGAAAAGCATTTATTGAACATGACCCTAGCTATTGCGTTGTTGCAGATGAATTAGTTGAGGCCGGACGCGTTGGCCTCAAAGCAGGTAAGGGCGTTTATCTATACGAAGCAGGAAGTCGCAAGCCTATTGCTGACCCTGAGGTAATGGAGATTGCCGCGCGCAAGGCAAAAGAACTGGGCATTGAGCAGCGCGAAATCAGCGACCAAGAGATACTCGAGCGCTGTATCTATCCTCTGATTAATGAAGGTGCGGATATTTTGCGCGAGGGGATTGCTGGGCGTGCCAGCGATATAGACGTTATTTATGTGTACGGCTATGGATTCCCCGTTTTCAGAGGTGGTCCGATGCAGTACGCAGACGAAGTTGGTCTGAAAAACGTACTAGCACGCATGCGCCATTATCAAAGCAGTTTGGGTGAGTACGGGAAACAGTGGTTTGCCCCTTCCGAGCTACTAATTGAATTAGCTGACCAAAACAAAACGTTTTCGTCATTAAACAACTAAGTGAGAATGTACGATGGAAAACTATAAAGCCACACAGCGAGATACCTTATTTGTTACCCAAGAATTGCTGGGTATGGAAGCACATTATCAAGCCCTTGGTTTCGAGGATGCTACCGACGACCTTATTCGTGCAATTTATGGAGAGGCGGCTAAATTTGCTGAAAACGTGCTTGCGCCACTTAATCAAGTTGGAGATGACGAGGGCTGTACCTTCAACGACGGCGTTGTGACTACGCCCACCGGGTTCAAAGAGGCCTATAAACAATATGTAGACGGTGGTTGGCCTTCGATGGCGCATCCAGTGGAGTTTGGCGGGCAAGGACTACCGTATTCACTGGCCACCACTATGGCTGAATGGTTTTCGGGCGCGAACCACTCGTGGGCAATGTACCCTGGCCTGAGCCAAGGCTGCATGGAAACACTAAAGGCAAACGGTACACCAGAGCAACAAGAGGTATACCTCACTAAATTAATTGAAGGGTCTTGGACCGGCACCATGTGCTTGACTGAGCCTCACTGCGGGTCAGATTTAGGAATGCTAAAGTGCAAGGCTGAGCCAACAGATAACGGCGCGTACAAACTTACCGGTACTAAAATCTTTATATCGGCTGGTGAGCACGATATGTCTGACAACATCATTCACTTAGTACTAGCCCGTTTGCCCGATGCACCACAAGGTACCAAAGGTATTTCGTTATTTTTAGTCCCCAAATTTAATGTCGATGGCAGCGGCAACATCCTCGATCGTAACACCGTTAAATGCGGTTCTATTGAACATAAAATGGGGATTAAAGGCAGCGCAACCTGCGTAATGAATTTTGATGAGGCCAAAGGCTTTTTAGTAGGTGAACCTAATCGCGGTTTAGCGTGCATGTTTACTTTTATGAACATCGCCCGTATCGGCACTGGTATGGAAGGGCTGTCGGCCACTGAAGCGTCTTATCAAGGTGCATTGGCGTATGCTAAAGACCGTTTGCAGTTTCGTTCTTTAACAGGCAAGAAAAACCCAGATGGGCCAGCCGATCCCATTATCGTGCATCCAGACGTGCGTCGTATGCTTCTCACCCAGAAGTCTCTCGCTGAGGGCAAGCGTGCAATGGCGGTATACTGCATGAAAATGGTAGACACCACCTTATATTCTGATGATATTGAAGCGAAGAAAACCGCTGAAGCAAAACTCGCTTTGTTAACGCCTATCGTGAAGGCCTTTTTAACTGAAACCGCGCAAGAAGCCACAAGCTATGGCATGCAGATTTATGGTGGGCATGGGTATATAAAAGAGTGGGGCATGGAGCAACTTGCTCGCGATACACGCATTTGTACTATGTATGAAGGTACCACGGGTATTCAGGCAATCGATTTGCTGGCGCGCAAAGTAATTGGCTCTAATGGTGAACTGCTAAAGGTATTTGCCACTGAAATCAAAACCTACTGCGCCGGCTTGCGCGGTCAGTCTCAGTTTAATGCATGGGCTAATGCGATTGATTCACACGTTGATGAATGGATTCAAATTAGCACCGACATCGCAGTATCTGCACAATCAAACCCCGATGAACTGGGCGCCGCTGCGGTAGATTACTTGATGTACGCAGGCTATATCACGGTTGGTTACTTTTGGTTGCAAATGGCGGTGACTGCACAGCAAAAGCTTGATGAAGGGAGCAGTGAAGATGATTTTTACCGTGCTAAAATTATGACGGCTAAATTTTATTTTGACCGCATGTTGACGCGCACCCGCTCGCTTGTGTCGGCTATTCATTCAGGTAGTGAAAACCTGATGCAGATGGAAGAGGCGCTGTTTTCGGTAGGAAAGTAAGCCAAAAAATAGCCATCAGGCTCAATCTCAGCAACAAAGTCGTCGTTAGAACATCTGCGGCGACTTTTTTATAGGTGCGTTTGAAATGTCTAGCAAGCTCAAAATCATCAAGCAGTGTAATGTCCAGCTCACTCAAACCACACTGCAATATCTGTGTGTAGATGGGCAAGACCCATTAGTAAACGCGATAGACAAACCCATTATTGTGCTCTTACATGGTTTTCCTGAAAACAGCTGGACGTGGGAGGCTTACATTGAGCCCTTATCTGCACATTTTTGCGTTATTGCACCAGACCTTCCGGGCTACAACGGTTCTGCAGGCTTTGCACGCGAGTCTGATTACAATATTGCCCACTTGGTTGACACCCTCGCTAGTTTTGTAACAACCCTTACTAAGGGGCAAGCTGTGCATTTGGTCGCGCACGATTGGGGAGGCGTTATTGCGTGGCCGCTGGTCGCGTTTCACCGTGAACTTTTTATTAAGCTGACGATTTTAAATGCAGCACATCCCACAGGCTTTACCCGTGAGATGGCAAATAACCCGAAGCAACAGGCAAATAGTGACTATATCAGTGATTTGATAAGCGACAGGGCTTATGCAATTACGAGCGCAGATGATCACAAAATGCTCAGGCGTCTTTACGCAAAAGCGTATTTTGACCTAAGCGAGCAACAGCGAAGCGCATATCAGAAGCAGTGGGAAAATCAGCACAGTATGCAGCAAGCTTTTGCGTATTATAAAAATATGCCTCAATTGGTCACTAAACGCGTGCGAGCGAACACTGAAGTAAAGCTTCCGAATATCATGATAAAACTGCCCACACAGGTGCTCTGGGGCTTGCGTGATACAGCATTTGTACCCGAGGTGTTGCAAGGAATGCAAGAATGGGTAGAAGATTTGACCTTAGTGGAATTTGATGATGCAGACCATTGGCTGCATCATCAAGAGCGTGACATCGTTCTCAGGAAACTTATCGCTTATCATTCCTAGCGTTGATGCATAAAACAGCTAACCGCGCTGACAATGAAATGGAATCTGGAGACCTACATACGGTCTTGAACGACCGCTGCAATTTCGTTGCTTTGCAAATTGTTGCTAGCAATCCAGTCTGTCAGCAGCATGCCGTCTTTCTCAGGTTCGCCTAACTTTGACTTTGGCATTTTCTTCACGAGCAGGGTACCTGCTTCTACCGCGTTATTAAGTATGGCGGTGCGTATAAGGCTGTTACCGTTACAGCTTATCCCGTCATAGTAGTCGCTTAATTTTAGCGAATAATTGGACTGAACATTACGCATTTTTTTTCGCAGTTCAGATTTATCGTCACTTTGAACAATAGTACAAATGTTTGCTAGGGCCGCCTCTACGTTGGCACTTGCATTGAAACTTAGTACGCTGGCAGCACAAGCCGAAATAACAAATAATTGGTGAAGCTTCTTCATGGTATTGACCTTTTATAGGGTAATTGATTTACGCGCTCAGTGTATGTTTTATACACAGTGCTACAATGCTGTTGCCTATAATAAGGTGTGAAAAAAAATACCTAAAATATCTGGAGCCTTGGCCAACTTGGCATTATTGCCTAATCAGGATTATAGGCTTTTGCGACCTCTGCTATTTGCTCTCGCATCCATTGATGCGCGCTGTCATGGTCTGCGCTCAAATGCCAATACAAGTAATATTCGATGGGTGGAATATCAAAGGGGATCTCATACATCGCCAAGTCATAATGTTTGGCCAAATGGTATGGAATACATGCAATCATATCAGTTTTAACAATGGCGCTTGGCACCGTTAAAAAATGCTGGCTGCGCATCACGACCTTACGTTTTTCGCCGATTTTATCCAGCGCAATATCAACTGGGCCTGCGCCCGTGCGTCGATGTGACACATTGATATGACCTAGTTTCAAAAAGGCTTCAAGACTGAGCCCCTTTTGCAATAAAGGATGGTTCTTGCGCGCTAGCACCACAAACCTATCTTTCGCAATTTGCTGTTTTTTGAGGTGAGGGTCGGTAAACGTAGAGGCATCCGCAAAAAAATCTAGGTTTCCGCTTGCCATGGCTGATACAACGTTGGTACGGGCCACTTCATAGTTGGTGATGGTAATGTTAGGCGCTAAGTTTTGTAATCGCGCCATCAGGCGCGGCATAATGCTGACTTCAAGTAAGTCTCTACTTGAAAAATGAAAGGCTTTGGTAGAGCTTTCAGGTTCAAATACATGACTCTGCTGCACACTTTTTCGCAACAAACCAAGCGCTTCGCGCGCGGGCACAATGATATTTTGTGCAACGGGTGTTGGCGTCATTGAATGACCTGTCCTCACAAATAATGGGTCATTTAGCATGTCTCGAAGCCTTGCGAGTGAGTTACTCACCGCTGGCTGCGTAATACACAGCACGTCTGCCGCTTTGGTTAAGCTCCCTGCGGTATAAATAGCGTCGAATACAGCAAATAGATTTAAGTCAATACGATGTAGATTCATTTATCTGTGTGTCCTTATCATTCATACATTCAATATTTTGTTATTCACATTATCAATTGAATTATCACTGTGGTTAATAGTATAAGAGGATTTAAATTAAATGTAGTAATAAATTAGGACTAATATGGATATTTCGCAACTAAATGTTGGTGACACACTTACCTCGCCCGAATGGTTTCAGCTTAAACAGCAAACAATCAATGACTTCGCACATGCTACGGGTGATTTTCAATGGATTCATTTAGACAATGAGCGATGCAAACAGCAAAGCCCGTTTAAAACGACCATCGCACACGGTTTTCTGACCGCTGCCCTTATGCCTAAAATGTTTGCACAGTGCGTGAGCATAGACGACAGCAAAGTCACGATGCTGAATTACGGTATTGATACTTTGCGTTATTTAGAGCCAGTGAGGGTAAACGATAAAATCCGCTTTGTATTTTCATTGTCTGATATTGAAAAAAAACCAATGGGAAATTTACATAAGTTTAACACCAGTGTCGAAATTGAAGGCAGAGAAAAGCCTGCTTTAATCGGCGATTTTCTAATGCTGGTGATAGCAAAATAAGCTTAAATACCTAGCGAGTCTCGTTCGGCCTTGAATTAGAAGCTCTACACTCTATGCGATTTTGCATTCGATTTGTATTGATGCGTTAAACACTGGTCAGACCATGGAGATTTAATATACTCACACATAAGTAACAAAAAATTTACAAAAGCCTGATCATTTCCTAATATCAATCGTAGATGTTATACATCTGCACAATAATAACGTCGTGATAAACACGGCGCTCTTCCACTTAGGGGATGAAATATGAAGTTTACTGCTAAAAAAACAGCGCTCGCAGCCTTCGTTGCTACGCAACTTATGGCGGTGCCAGCGGTATCGATTGCACAATCTGCGCAAGACGATGATGCTGCATCGTCTGAAGTTGAACTCATCATGGTCACCGGTAGCTTTGTGCGCCGAAGTGAAAATTTTGAATCGCCTTCACCGCTTGCTGTCGTTGACAGTGTGTCAATTGACGCAATTGGTGCAAAAAACATTGCGGACATTACGCAAACGCTCACAATTAACACCGGGTCAGAAAATACGCCCGATGCGTTTACCCAAAACGCGACAGCGGGTACATCAAATATTAATTTACGTGGTTTAGGCGTTGCCTCCACCTTGGTATTGTTAAATAACAAACGACAAGTAGTTAACGCGCAGCAAACCAATGAGGGTCTCAACTTTGTCGATACATCGTCATTGGTTCCAATGATTGCTATCGATCGTATGGAGGTTATCAAAGACGGTGCCTCGGCCTTATATGGGTCTGACGCGGTGGCAGGTGTAGTTAACTTCATCACTAAGCGAAATTACGAGGGCGCTAAAGTCACCGTTGATTATCAAGACGGTGCCCACGGCAACAACAAAGAATATATTTTGCAGGGCTTGTGGGGCGCAAATTTTGATAAAGGCAATATTATGGCGGCGGTTAGCTATACCAACCGCTCACCTTTGTTCCTCTCAGACCGACGTCTTTCGCGCCCGCAAGATGACACCAGTGCACTAGGTAACCCCGGTGCATATTTCTTCACACAGGGCCCGCTAGCAGGTACACCGGTTATTGACCCATTCGGTTGCGCTGAGTTCGGTGGATTTCCACAACTTTTGGCACCTCCAGGTACTGTACCTGGCTTAGATATCGGTTTGTGCGGATTTGACTTTGGCCCAGGGTATTCGTACGTTCCAGATGAAACCCGCGTGAACGCGTATGTTAAAGCGAACTATGAAGTTACCGACAGTATCATGTGGAACTCAGAGTTATCTTATGCCCGCAACCGCGCCGAACGTGGCGGTGCGCCGAGCTTCCCCATACTCACCGGTCCGCTCGTGCCGGCTACGCATCCGAACAATCCATTTGGACAGGCAGTTGTCTTTTTCGGTCGTGCCGAGGGTAATGGCTTTGACGCAGACCCGGCCAACACCGAGTCAGATACGTTCAGATTTAGCACCTCTCTACAGGGCGAGTTAGACGCTGGTTTTTGGGAAGTGAGCTATACCAATGCTACCAATGACTTCTTATTTAGCGTTGAAGATGTTATTCGCTCTGAGTTTTCGTTAGCGTTAAACGGTTTAGGCGGCAAGGGCTGCGACCCTATCACCGGCGTTCCGGGGCAGGGCGCGTGTGAGTATTTCAATCCTTTCGCAAGCAGCTACACCACCTCACCGAATAGTCAAAACGTGATTGATTCCTTTTCTGGCCTGCAGAGAATTGATTCTAAATCGAACTTAGAAGTATATGAGGCCTTTGCTTCGGTTGACGTGTTTGAATTAGATGGCGGCATTGCCGGCCTTGCCTTTGGCCTGCAATACAGAGATGAGTCATTAGAGCAAGATTATGATGCACTATCGAATCAAGACTCGTTCACCTTTGTTATTGGTAACCCTGACTTCAAAGATAGTTTAGATGTTTGGGGCGCCTTTGCTGAACTTGCCTTACCGTTTAACGATAAGCTCGACATTCAGCTTGCGCTGAGATACGAAGACTATGGCGATACCGTTGGGGATACCCTAGATCATAAGGTAGCGTTTAATTTCCGCGCGACCGATGATTTTTCCATCAGGGCGTCGCATTCATCATCTTTTAGAGCGCCTTCAGTGTTCATGAGAAATGGTGGCGCAACCACCCTACAACAACTTAACGACCCTCTAATTGGTGCGAATGCTTTCGCGGCAGTGAGAACCTCGGGCAATGAAGACTTAACGCCAGAAGAGTCAACTGCTTACAACATTGGGTTTTCATTTGAGCCTATAGATGATTTATCTTTAGAGCTCGACTATTGGAACTTTGATTTTGAAGAGCTGATTATTCAGGAAAGTGCTCAGGCAATTTTATCGGCAAACCCACAGGACCCTAATCGTATTATTCGTGCTGGTGACCCGTTGAATGGACCCTTGGTGCAGGTAAACAATACCTTTGTGAATGCGTCGGAGCTTAACACCAACGGTGTAGACTTTGTTACGAGCTATAAAATTGACACCGACATTGGTACCTTTGTGCCAAATTTAACGGCAACGTATATCCTGACCTATGATCTTGATGATCCACAGGCAGGTCAGATAGACGGAGCAGGTCGCCGTAACTTTACAAATGTTGGGGTTTCATCGCCAGAGCTTCGCGCAAATCTAGGGTTGGGTTGGCGAAACGAGGCATACAGTGCAAATGTGTTTGTGCGGTATGTTAGTAGCTACGATGACGACCAAAACTGTGCTGATGGCAGCGCCATTGCTGCCGGTTGTGGAACTGCAGGCTTGCAAGAAATCGATAGCCATGTGACCTATGATGCGCAATTTAGCGTCGACTTAGGAACTGTATTTGATACTCAGACAAGTTATGTAATGACGCTTGGCGGTATCAATCTGACTGATGAAGAACCTCCGCAGGTCTTTACCAATTCAGGCTTTGATTCAAAAGTGCATGACCCTCGAGGACGTCAGCTATATGTTCGCTTAGCGGTTGAATTTTAATAATTTATAACCACATCTTAGCGATAAACGATAAAGCTCCGTAAGGGGCTTTATTTTTATATGAGGTGATAATCAAAAATGGCTTGGTGTGCGGCTTAGCAACTTATTGGTGATATAGATAGATGCAAACCGTGTGCGCAAACAGCCTGACAGGAGATACATATGGCAACACGATTAGAAGAAGCTGAAATAGCAAAGTCGCTTGACGATTTGAACGAAATCGCGGGCGATACACCTTGGATAATAAAAGAGGGGAAGCTGAGTAAAACGTTTAAGTTTAAAAGCTTTATTCGAGCCTTCGGTTGGATGAGTCAAATCGCTATATGGGCGGAAAAGCTTAAACATCATCCAGAATGGTTCAATGTGTATAATACCGTTGAAGTACAGCTTGTGACTCACGACGTAAACGGGCTGAGTGAACTTGATTTTCAGTTGGCAACAAAAATGGAAACGTTCAAATAATACGCGCCCTGCGAGCGAAAAATATGCAAACAGACCTTATTTAGTATTTATCGCATAATCGCGCTTGCAACCCATTAAAGGCTATGTATAATACGCATCTCTTCAGCAAGCACGCTGATTACCAGTTTCGGACGCGGGATGGAGCAGTCTGGTAGCTCGTCGGGCTCATAACCCGAAGGTCGTTGGTTCAAATCCAGCTCCCGCAACCACATTAAAAAACCCGCTATATTTAGCGGGTTTTTTTGTTTTAAGCTTAGTTGGTATACTTCTTAATCAAAACGGTAAGTTACTCCTAAAAGTGCCGTTGGCTTAGCTTCTTGATACTCGAAGCTATAGGTCAAATGTAAGTCTCCCCTCAAAGCCAAATTGTCGGTAAGTGAATAGAGCAGGCCTCCACCTAAACCAAGCTGCTTGTCACGAAACTCGTTTTCGTCGACGTCACTTGTAAAAGAAATCTCATCTGCAAGACCTATATTTAAAGATAAAAAGGGCTTCACTGAATGCGTTTCGGTGAATGCATACATCAGCCCTAGTCGAAACACATCTGAACTACCACTTATGGGTAAAGCTGATGGTGTGTCTATCTCAAAATAGGAATACCTCATCGATACAAGCCATTTCGGTGATATTGCATAGCCAACATCTACTGAGGTACCAATACCTTCCTTCGCCGCCGAGTCGTCAAAGTCGGGATAGTAGGAGATTCCCCCCGTAATTAATAGGTCTGCCTTATCAACATTACTTGCTTGTGATAGGGCGGGAAATAACAATATCGTAAAAAGTATACTAAGGCGTGTAAGGCTCATCATTCTGTTTCCATATTTATTGATTCTGCGTCCAAATAATCCGAAAAGATTCATCATATCCCCTTAGTCAGCTGTGCCTTTGAATAAAGTATTCCGTGCCGGCACCGTAGGCACGTTACAACCGTCTGTCACGCAGCAATAGCTGCAACTAAAGGGAAATGTAAAGCTTTGTTCAAAATAATCAGATGTACCAATAGCCTCTGTACAAAGCACAACATCTGAAGTCTCTCGCCACCATTTTGCTTGGCAATCATTTGTAGACCCACAGGACTTAGTAACATTAATAAATCCATCTCCCGTGCGTTCAACAGTATTTAATGCATAGGGCTTATCGGTTGGGCAATTTACTATGGTTTCTGTGCCTGGAATACCAACGCCACATAGAGGCGGCACACATGTTGCGACTCCCTTAAGCGGGGCTTGTGCTGGCGCCGCCGCAGGCGTTTTCAGCGTAAAGCTAGCCGTCAGTATTTCACTGCCTTGCGTGGCGGTAACGGTATATGTTTCGTTGACGCCGGCTGCCAACGAGTCTGCGCTCAAGTTACTGCTAATGCCGCTTATTGAAGATAGGCTTATTGCTGGACCACTCCCTGCTGGGGTTACATCGAACGTAAATGCCTCACCTGCAAAGGTAGGACTTACCGAGACTGTCCCAGTAAACGAATCACCTGCCTTAAGACTTGCCGCCCCTGGTACAGTCAAGGTGCGAGGTGGATTCTTAACGCTCAAAATAAATTGGCGAGTAGTGAGTGATAGCGCCGGTGGGCTACTTCGTGTAATAAACGAAATAGTATAATCGCCCGCCTCAAGGTCTGAGGTATCGAGTGCTATGCTTTGGCCAGTACCAATATCACTTTTTGTCGTGTTGTCACGCCATGCTTTAATTAAGTATGGTTGAATGCCGCCACTGATATCGGCGTTTAACTGCACCTGCTGACCGCGCACAACCGTTGTATTGGAATTTATTTTCACTTCCAAGGGCACCGCCGTCACAAGTACCGGTTGCACCGCCGTATCGCTGGCATTAACGCTATCGCTCACATTCACTCTCACATTTACCGTTTTATCAGCAGCAACGACTGGCGCGGTATAGCCGGGATTTTGTACCGTATTGTCAGGTGCAAATGTGCCAGTAGAGTCATCACTCCAATCAAATGAATAAGGTGATGTACCGGCCGTCACTTCTACGGTAGCGGGCGCACTGGAGCCTGACACCATAGTGCCAGCAATACTCTCAACCAGGGTAAGGTCTGGCGCGCTCGGCGTGGCATAAAGCAAAAATCCGTGCGTGCCAACCGCGGTATGACCGCGCGCGTCGGTTACCTCGACTTGAAAGATTGCTTTATCTGTTTGTGCGTTAAAGGTCGGAGTGGTAAATGATATGTTTTGTTCGTTATCTGCAGAGGTAATGACTGCAGAAAAGTCACCGCTTTGTGTCCAGCTGTAGGTGTAAGGCGGTGTACCGCCAGAAACCGAAGCTAACAATGTGCTCGCAGATAATTCGGGAAATCTGTCAGCGCCGGCAACGCTGACTGCGGGTAGGCGAGGCTCAACATCAACAACGACGGTATCTTTGGCAATTCGTCCTTGTGCGTCAGTGGCAGTAATTTCAAAAACCAGCTTTTCAGGGCTATTAGTTTGCGTTATCGGTGCCGTAAATGAAGGATTGAGAGTAGTTGCGTTAAGCAAAGAAACCGTCTGACCTTCAAGCTGAGCCCAACTTACCGATGTCGCACCAAGCCCACCAACGTCTGTCCCGTGCAAAGATACAGTGGTAGCTTCAGTCACGGTTTGGTCCACGCCAGCATCAGCGCCTAAATCAAACGTAGCCGTTACCAAAATGCTGTCTGTTGCGGTTTCGCCGTTAGCGTCTGTAACCTCTAGCTCAAATTCATATGTTTCAGATATATCCGCTGGTAATCCAATGACTGGGTTTGCAGTGTTATCTCCCGTAATTTGTGCAACCGAGCCGCCTGAAACCTGTGTCCAGTTGTAGCTATAGGGAGCACTGGTTTTTTGTGTAACCCTAGCGTGAAGACTTGTCTCGACGTCATCATTTATTTTGATATCTGATCCAGCATCCACCAAAAGAGGGACGTTACGCACCAGTATGCTCACTGGAGCTGACACCGAATTACCGCTAGTGTCTGTAACGGTGACTACTAAACTTGCAGTTTCGTCGGCGCTAACAAGCGGCGCTATGATTTCAGGCGTGGGTAT
This sequence comes from Glaciecola siphonariae, assembly GCF_042652645.1. Taxonomy (NCBI): domain Bacteria; kingdom Pseudomonadati; phylum Pseudomonadota; class Gammaproteobacteria; order Alteromonadales; family Alteromonadaceae; genus Glaciecola; species Glaciecola siphonariae. The sequence goes on along the minus strand of NZ_JBHSGU010000002.1, from coordinate 895,775 downwards.
CGTCGCGTCAACAATACTTAGGCCTGGCGTCTTAGCTAGCCAGCTATATGTGTAGTTGCCATCTCCGCCCGCCACGCTCACATTTAAGCTTGCGCGCTTGCCTTCATTTAAGCTCAATTGTGGCGTTGGTGTTATCTCAAGCGGGGGAATGGTCATCGGTGCATTCGGCGTGACTCTTACAAACACAGAATCAGTCTGAGCGCCAGATGCATCTGTGGCAGTTACTTCAAACTCGAGTAAGGTGCTTGATATCACAGTGGGCGCAGTGAAAACCGGCGAGTATTCAATGCTGGTATCGAGCGTTACGCTCGGACCTGACACTTGCGTCCACGTCAGAGCAACTGCACCGTTTGTTGAAGAGGCTGACGCATGAAGGAAAGCTCGTGCACCTGACAAAACGTCAGGGCTAGGACTTAGATTTAAAGCAATGAGAGATGGCTCAACGTTAAATGATGCTGGCGCAGTTTGTGATACGCCATCAGCATCAGTAATAGTAAGGGAAAATTCGAGCGGCGTTGACGCTGAAACAACTGGAGCGATAAAGGTTGGTGCTTCCACATTGCTAAGGTCGAGGCTAACCGCTGGACCAGACTCTTGGGTCCATGCATACGAATAGGGAGGCGTGCCACCGGCAGCGCTTGAATGTAAAACGCCTAGACTTCCCTCAGCAAGCTGAGGTGCGCCGGTTGTGACGCTTAATGTCAATGGCGGTGGGGGAGAAACGAGGTGCACGGTGTAGACCGTTTTATTTAGCAATAATGGTGTACCGCCGGTAGTAGCCACATTTTGAACCGTGATTGTTTGTCCACCAGAGGTAGAATCAGGCGCAGTAAACTGAGTGGTTTGCGATGTAATATCGGTCAAAGAGACAGAAGGACCAGATAACTGAGACCATTCAAAGCTCTCACTGCCTGTTGTGTCTGCATGAAGGGTGACCGTTGACCCTGTAAAAGCATTAATCTCACGCTGCACAATCACTTCTTTAGGCGCCAGATTAACCTTATGCATAGTGACTATGGGCGCTCCAGTGCTGGGCGTCACTGTATGCTCAAGGGTTATGGTGTGGTTATCTGTAGAGACCTTCTGCGGTGCAGTAAATGTTACTGTAGACGTTTGGTTGCCCGTTAGTGTTACAGCAGGCCCAGATATCTGTACCCAGTTTTTTGAAGCAGTATCGGGACTAGTGGTGGTTGCATGAACAGACACTGGAGAACCCGCCAATGCAGTAATGGTGTTTGGCGTGTTAGATATCGGTCCTGAAAAGACTTTTTGATTAACGACTTTGGTAATACCAGAGGCTTCGGTAGCGCTCAACTGAAAAACAAGAGGAGAGCTTTGGCCAAATGGCATCGTAAAAGACGCAGAGTCACTGTTTGCACCATTTATAACAACGGGTGCTCCGGAAACTTGATCCCATTGAATGCTTGTTCCTGCTGGCAGTGGCGTAACGCTCACCAAGCGCACCACTGAACCGGGGGTTGCGGAGAATGTTTTTTCTGTCAAAACTGGGGTAGCGTTGCCAAGTTGAGCAAAAGAATTAAGCAGTTCAAGTGCGTCCGGAGAAGGAGCAACAGACACGGTAGCTTGCGTGCTACGCTCAATACCTTCTGTTGAGACTGTGAGGTTAAAAACGAGCGTATCGGGGCTTAACACCTCAGGTGCTGTAAAGCTTGGCGTGTAGGTGTTTGCCTCGCTAAGTGCAACCGATGTTCCGCTGATTTGCTCCCATTGAATGCTTTGAGGATGATTTTCGCCAACGTTGGAGGCACCAAATAGTATAACCGAATCGCCTGCTGTAACGCGCTTATCTTCTGCTGTGACGGTAAGTGGAAATGGGTAGAGGTCAATTGAAACGGATTCGGTGGTTGTAAAACCTTCTTGGTCAATGGGGGTGGCGGTAAGCTCAAATGTTAAACTTTCAGAGCTGTTTAGCACCATGGGCGCAGTAAATGAAATACTCTCAGCCCGTGTGCTAGAGAGTTCAACCGGCGTTCCTGATGTTTGTACCCAGCTTAGTTTAGACGGCACGCCATCTGGGTCAACAACTGTGGCCGTTAGACTGGCGACATCACCAGAATATATAAGCGTTGGGGCCGAGATGCTAATTTCAGGCGGCAGGCGCTCAATCACTACGGCATCTGGTCTGTCTTGCTTGATATCTCTTTTAGAGACATCACACCCCGTGAGTGCAAAAACGACTAGAAGGCATAATAAACAACTTAGTTTTGTGTAAAAGTTAGATGCAGATGTATTGGCAAAATGTTGATTGTGCTGGTGATTCAAAGCGCTCGCTCCCCGTAATATTCAGTTGTTCATTTAGTGTTGCGAATATTTGTTTAACTCAAGCGAGCTACTGGACAGTGTCTTCAAGTAAATATTTATAAATATTACAGATTTTAGAAGTACATCCATCGCTAATATGTAATCAAATACTTTGAAAATTTATATGGAATTTATAAAAAAGTACAGTTACGAGCGCAATTTTTAGTGACTTAATGATTTACGTTTTGATAATCGTCACATTCAATGGTCACAATACAAGGTTCAACATGCCCTCATTTCCTTAAATACTCACGTTAAATATTTATGATAAATCCTCCTAAAGCGCTTTTTTGTTAGCTGCACCAAGCTATATTCCGCTCAACCGCAAAAGATACTCATATCACTTAAAGTTTATCCGGCTTTTAACCGATACACATTTTAAGTTATGAGTATCATGTAGGTAAGTCACTTACATGGTGCGCCAAGATAAACCTTAAAAACGGGCACGCCAACCATGTTTGCAAAGATACAAGCACTCGATATCAGTCAAATTCTCGGTAATAAAGACACATTGAAGCAGGATTTAACAAAAACACTCTTAATAGTAGGGCTCGTGCCATTGCTCGTAATAAGTGTTTTGGCCCTGTGGCTTACCAGCAACATGGCAACAAACATGGTGACTCAGAATCTAGAGGCGCTAAAATATAATAAGGTCGTGGCGATTCAAGAGTATGGCAAAACCATTGTTAGTCAGGTAATCACCGCATCGAATGACCCAAATCTTGCCTCAAACCTTGCTGATATAGTGACAGGTTTTGATACTGTTGCGCTTGAGGTCGCTGGCACGGATGGGCAAGTGTCGAGTGCGCAAATCGAGCAAATGAGAAGCGAACTGGCACGCTATTATAACAATGAGTTTTTACCTCAATATCAGTCGGTCAACGACGGTGCATCGATTAACACACAAGCCTTGCTCAACGCACTAAGCAATGAAGCGGTAATCCTGCAACACGCATATATTGAAAAGAATCCGTCGCCGCTAGGCTCTAAACATGAAATGTTTAGTTCAGACTTAAATGTTCAATATGATGCATCTCATTCATTAGTGCATCAAACCTACAAAGACTTTTTAGAACGTTTTGGCTACTACGATATATTTCTAGTCGACACAAAAGGCCGTGTTGTGTATTCGGTGTACAAAGAACTCGACTACGCAACGAACCTACTAAACGGCGCGTATGCAAGTAGTGGACTCGGAAAAGCCTTTCAAGCATCGTTAAATTTGAGCGACGCCGGTGATTTTGTGTTGCTCGATTATGCACAATACACACCCTCTTATGAGGCACCTGCAAGCTTTATTGCTTCGCCGATTTTTAATGGACGTGAGCGCATTGGTTCACTTGTCTTTCAAATGCCCTTAGATGCCATAACCACCGTAATGTCGGAGCGTAGAGGTTTAGGTCAGACGGGCGAGTCATATTTGGTAGGGAGCGATAAGTTAATGCGCTCAGACTCACATAAGTTTCCAGAGCAATATAGCGTTGACGCATCGTTTAGAAACCAATTGGCAGTTGATACAGAGTCTGTTTCTTTGGGCCTTAAGGGCGAATCAGGGGTAATCGAAACGCGTAACTATCAAGATGAAAGCGTGCTTTCTGGCTACATCCCCGTCAAATTTGGCTCACTAGATTGGGTCATGCTTGCAGAAATAGAAAAAGGTGAAGCATACGCAGCAGTAACAAGTTTGCGTTGGTTTGTTATTACCATATGTGTGTTGGTGTTTGCGGCAATTGTTTATGTTGCCATGCGCACAAGCGACAAAATACTGCGACCGGTTGAGAAAATGAAGGCGGCGATGGCAAGCATCGCATCGAGCACAGATTTTTCTGAACGAGTGGTAGTAGAAAGAGATGACGAAGTAGGGCAGACAGTTACAAGCTTCAATACCTTATTGGAGAATGTGGAATCCTCTATTAAAGAAACGAATGCTGTGGTAACTGCAATGTCTGCGGGCGATTTTTCTGGGCGCGTGAAATCCGACTTTAAAGGTGACCTGCTCGTGTTGAAACAGGGCGTAAATACCTCTGCTGAAGCCATGGGAGAATCGATTAAAGAAGCTAATAAAGTGGTTGATGCACTTGCTAAGGGCGAGTTTGAACAGCGCATCAGTGCTGACATGAAGGGCGAACTAGCCTTGCTAAAATCTGGTGTTAACAATTCAGCCGATGCAATTGAGAGTGCAATCGCCACTATTCGAAGCACAATGTTTGCCATGAGTAAAGGCGACTTTAAATACCGAGCACAAGGCGAATTGGTGGGTGAGTATGCCAAGCTTGCTGAGCAGGCAGACTCTGCCATGACATCGATTGATGTGGCCCTCGGTGAAGTGGATTCGGTTATGGCGGCAGTTGCAAAAGGACAGCTAGAGGCGCGAGTAAATGCCGAGCTCCCAGGGCAGCTTGATGACATTAAAGTCAAACTCAATACGTCGGTTGAAGCGATAGAAGGCGTGTTTGAAGAAACAGAAAGCGTGCTTAAAGCATTATCACAGGGCAAACTTAACCAGACGATTAGTGCTGAGTTCCCGGGACGCTTTAATACACTGAAAACTAACACTAACGCGACCGTTGACAAGCTAAACGAAGTGGTTAAAGAAATTAAACTAGCGGCGGTCACTGTTAATGCCGGAGCGCAAGACATTGCCACTGGCAACAGTAGTTTAAGTGCGCGGACTGAGCAGCAAGCGAGCAATTTAGAAGAAACCGCTGCGAGTATGGATGAAATCACATCAACAGTTAAGCACACCGCTCAAAATGCCGGTCATGCCAATAAAATAGCATCAGAGGCAAAAGCACAAGCGCAAGTGGGCGGCGATGTTGTGAAGCAGGCGGTTGGCGCAATGGGCGAAATAAACCAGGCAAGCGGTCGTATTGGCGACATAATTAGTGTGATTGATTCGATTGCCTTTCAAACGAATTTACTTGCGCTTAATGCCGCGGTTGAAGCTGCTCGCGCTGGAGAGCAAGGTAAAGGCTTTGCCGTTGTAGCAAGTGAAGTAAGAAACCTCGCCGGACGAAGCGCTAACGCTGCGAAGGAAATCAAGCGATTGATTGAAGACAGTGTCAAAAAAGTAGAGGCCGGCTCGGCGCTGGTAAACGAATCAGGTAAAACCTTGGAAGATATTATTCGTCAAGTTGAAAACGTTAGCAGTATTGTTAGCGAAATATCAACCGCAGCAGAAGAGCAAAGTACGGGTATTAGTGAAATACACCGAGCGATTGAGTCGCTGCAAATGTTGACCCAACAAAACACGGCGATGGTCGAAGAGGCCGCAGCCGCAAGCGAAGAGCTCGGTAGTCAGGCCAACGGCATGAGCGAATTGATGAACTTCTTTGAAGCTGAGGATGCAAAGCAGCAAATGCGTTTAGCAAAAGTAGGATAAGGATAAATTAGGTTTGCGAAACATCAATCAAGTCGTTATACTACGCCCATTGATAGAGCATCGGTCGTTTTCAACGAGTAGTGGGCTATCAGACGAGCGGCATTTTTAAGCGTCCCTTGAGTGCTAAGGTATAGTTAAAAATGTGTCCACCATGGCTTTGGTGAAAAGAATTCTTATAAGGCTCCGCTTGTCCGGGGCTTTTTTGTTTTTGCGCTTTACGCGTTGAAATATGAATTGGGCGATATGCCCTTTTTTTATATGCGTTTTTTGTGCGAGTGTTGAAAAGATTTTATTTAATCGGAGAGAGTATTGTCTCAGTTAGAACAAAAGTTAACTGACATGTTGAACGCGCCAGTCGAGGCTACGGGCTTTGAATTGGTGGGGGTAGAGTTTATCCGTGCCGGCAAGCATTCGACCCTGCGGGTTTACATCGACAGCGAGAACGGTGTTGATGTTGATGACTGCGCCAATGTTAGTCATCAAGTCAGCGCGGTATTAGATGTTGAAGACCCAATCACAACCGAATACAACTTAGAAGTATCTTCCCCCGGTATGGACCGTCCGCTATTTAAGGCCAGTCATTATGCCAGCGTAGTGGGAGAAGAGATAACGGTAAAGCTTAACTTACCGCAAGACAATCGTCGTAATTTTAAAGGGAAGCTAACTCAAAGTACCGATACCCATATCCATATAGATGTGGATGGTGAGTCCTTTGTGTTGCCTATCAGTAATATCAGTAAAGCGAATTTAGTGCCTAATTTTGATTAATATGGGGATGTTTGCCGATTGGCAAGCAAATAAGAAAATATGAGCAAAGAAATATTATTAGTTGCAGAAGCGGTATCAAATGAAAAACAAGTGCCAAGAGAGAAAATCTTCGAAGCGCTAGAGTTTGCTCTCGCCAGTGCAACCAAAAAGAAGAACAGCGGCGAAATTGAAGTACGCGTTGCAATAGACCGTGAGACGGGCGATTTTGATACCTTCCGTCGTTGGCTGGTGATTGCAGATGATCAAGAGCAAGAAAATCCGTATGCGGAAATTACCTTTTCTGCGGCGCAAGTTGACGAGCCAGATATTCAATTGGGCGATTATATAGAAGATCAAATTGATTCAATTGCCTTTGACCGTATTACTACACAAACCGCAAAGCAAGTCATTGTGCAAAAAGTCCGCGAAGCCGAACGCGCACAAATGATTGCCGAATATGAAGATAAAGTTGGCGAGTTGGTTACCGGAACGGTGAAAAAGGTCAACCGTGATAACGTCATTGTAGATTTAGGTAATAACGCTGAAGGCGTTATTTTCAGAGACGACATGCTTCCGCGAGAGACCTTCAGACCGGGCGACCGTGTTAGAGGTTTGTTGTACGTGATTCGCCCAGAAGCGCGAGGCGCTCAGCTATTCATTAGCCGCACCCACCCAGACATGTTAGTTGAATTATTCAGACTGGAAGTGCCAGAAATTGCCGAAGAAACGCTAGAAATTAAGGCGGCGGCTCGCGATCCGGGCGCACGAGCAAAAATTGCGGTTAAAACTAACGATAAACGTTTAGACCCAGTTGGTGCATGCGTTGGGATGCGTGGTTCACGCGTTCAAGCGGTATCAAGTGAGCTTGGCGGCGAGCGTGTGGATATTGTGCTTTGGGATGAAAACCCAGCTCAGTATGTTATCAATGCTATGGCACCTGCTGAGGTGGCCCAAATTATAGTAGATGAAGACTCGCGCACTATGGACGTTGCTGTAGAAAGTGACAACTTAGCGCAGGCCATTGGCCGTAACGGACAGAACGTTCGATTAGCCGGCCAGCTAACCGAGTGGGAGCTTAATGTCATGACCATCGAGGACATGAATAATAAGCACCAAGCGGAAAACGAAAAAGTACTGGCCTTGTTTACCAAATATCTAGAAATAGACGAAGACTTTGCACTTGTATTGGTAGAAGAAGGCTTTACAACGATAGAAGAAGTGGCCTACGTGCCCGCGTCTGAACTTTTAGAGATTGATGGTTTAGATGAGGATATTGTTGAGGAATTACGCGGTCGTGCAAAAGCAGCGTTAACTACGCAAGCCTTAGCGAATGAAGAATCGCTAGAGGCCGCAGAGCCGAAACAAGAGCTACTAGACCTTGAAGGATTGGACAGACATGTTGCATATATCCTAGCAAGTCGTGGCATCACTGATTTGGAGTCCTTGGCAGAGCAAGGTACCGACGAAATCAGCGACATTGAGGAACTAAGTGAAGAGCAAGCCGGCGCATTAATTATGGCGGCACGCAACATCGTTTGGTTTAACGAAGAATAGGGTCAAGGGGAGTAAGTAACACTATGGCAGAAGTATCCATCGAAAAGTTAGCGAGTGATATTGGAACCTCGGTTGACCGTTTAGTGCAGCAGTTTAAAGATTCGGGCGTAGTAAAAACCGCAACCGATAACGTGACAGAAGAAGAAAAACAAAAGCTGCTCGATCACTTAAGTAAACAACATGGCGGTGCTGGTGCACAAGCGCCAAAGAAAATGACGCTACAGCGTAAAACGACCAGCACCTTGAATTTAGGTAAGTCGCGAGCGGTAAAAGTAGAAGTGCGGAAAAAGCGTACCTACGTCAAGCGCAGTGATATAGAAGAGAAGCGTCTTGCCGAAGAAGAAGCGCAGCGTCGCGACGAAGAAGCCCGCGTGAAGCGAGAAGCTGAACAAAAGGCGCAAGAAGAAGCCAAAAAAGCAGCATTAGAGAAACAGAAGAAGGCTGAAGAAGCGCGCCGTGCGCAAGAAGCGGAACGTCAGGCTCGCGCAGAAAAAGCGAAGAAAGAAGCGGAAGAGCGCAAGGCCTCTGAGTCTAAACTAACAGACGAAGAGAAAAAGGCGCTTGAAGAAAGCCGCGCTGAAGAAGAGCGTTTGAAAAAGCAGCAAGAAGAAGAAGTGCAGCGCAAGCTTGAAGAAGACGCGAAGAAAGCCGCTGACGAAGCACGTAAGCTTGCATTAGAAAATGAGCGCCGCTGGAAAGAAGAAGAGGAGCAGCGCAAAAAAGAAGAAGCCAAAGAAGTGCATTTGCATTCTAATCGCTACGCACAAGAAGCGGAAGATGAAGAAGATATGCAGGTTGAGCGCGGCAGCCGTCGTCGCAAAAAATCGAAGAAAAATGCAGGCGAACATTTAAAACAGGGCTTTACAAAGCCCGTAACTCCGGTGGAGAGAGTGGTAAAATTAGGCGAAACAATAAGTGTAGGTGAGCTAGCGAGCCGAATGGCAGTGAAGGGCACTGAGGTTATCAAAACCATGATGAAAATGGGTGAGATGGCTACTATCAATCAAGTGCTCGACCAAGAGACCGCAATCCTAGTGATTGAGGAAATGAATCATAAGTACGAGATTGTTAACGAAAATGCGCTAGAAGACGAATTGGTTGCCAATAATTCAGACAGCGAAAAGGTCACTCGTGCACCTGTTGTGACCATTATGGGACACGTTGACCACGGTAAAACGTCATTACTCGATTATATTCGCCGAGCCAAAGTGGCTGACGGTGAGGCTGGTGGTATTACCCAGCATATCGGTGCATATAGCGTTGAAACTGACAACGGTCGTATTGCGTTTTTAGATACACCCGGACACGCCGCATTTACAGCAATGCGTGCACGTGGTGCAACCGCAACCGATATCGTTATCTTGGTAGTGGCCGCAGACGATGGCGTTATGCCACAAACTAAAGAGGCCGTGCAGCATGCAAAGGCAGCCGGTGTTCCTCTTATTGTAGCTGTTAATAAAATGGATAAAGAATCGGCTGACCCTGACCGAGTAAAAACTGAACTGTCTCAGATTGAAGTTATTTCAGAAGAGTGGGGTGGTGATCATCAGTTTGTTAATGTATCGGCTAAAACCGGTTTGGGTGTTGAAGAATTGCTAGAAGCAATCAGCCTACAGGCGGAAGTACTTGACCTTAAAGCAGCAGCAAGCGGTCCTGCTCGCGGGATTGTGATTGAATCGCGTCTTGATAAGGGCCGTGGTCCGGTGGCATCTGTATTGGTGCAAGAAGGTGAACTTAAACCAGGCGATATATTTTTGTGCGGCGAAGAGTATGGAAGAATCCGTGCGATGCGCGATGAAAACGGCACCGATATAAAAGTGGCTGGTCCGTCAACCCCAGTAGAGGTACTTGGTTTATCTGGCGTACCCATTGCTGGCGAAGATGCCCTAGTTGTCGCAGACGAGCGAAAAGCGCGCGAAGTAGCTGCCAAACGTCACACTAAACAGCGTGAGTTGAAACTGGCGAAACAGCAAAAAGCTAAGCTTGAGAATATGTTTGCTAACATGGAAAGCGGCGATGTCTCAGACCTTAACGTTGTATTGAAAGCGGATGTACAAGGTTCGATTGAAGCGATATCTGAAAGCTTAACGAAGCTGTCTACCGACGAAGTAAAAGTGAATATTATTGGAACCGGAGTTGGCGGTATTACTGAAACGGATGCCTCGCTTGCAGCCGCATCGAACGCTATCATTGTTGGCTTTAACGTTCGTGCAGACGCTACCGCGCGTAAGATGGTCGAAGCAGAAGAAATTGACCTTCGTTACTACAGCATTATTTATGAACTAATTGATGAAGTTAAACAGGCAATGAGCGGTATGCTTGCGCCAGAGTTTAAACAGGAAATTATTGGTTTAGCTGAAGTACGTGACGTGTTTAAGTCACCTAAGATTGGTGCAATTGCCGGATGTATGGTGACAGAGGGCGTGATTAAGCGCAGCAATCCTATTCGCGTACTGCGAGATAATGTTGTTATTTACGAAGGCGAGCTAGAATCTCTGCGCCGCTTTAAAGATGACGTACAAGATGTGAAAAAAGGCATTGAGTGCGGGATTGGCGTGAAAAACTATAACGATGTGAAAGTAGGCGACCAAATCGAAGTATTTGAGATTGTTGAAGTTCAGCGTCAATTATAAAATTAAGTAAGATTGAAACAACGGAGGCCTTGTGCCTCCGTTTTTTTCCATCTAACTAAGAGAGGATTTATGGCTAGAGAATTTTCGCGAACCGACCGTGTTGCGCAGCAAATTCACAAAGAAGTGGCGAGTATTTTACAGCAAGAATTTAAGCATAGAGAGCCAGAAGTTGGGATGATTACTGTGTCTGGCGTAGAAGTGTCTCGTGACTTAGGACACGCCAAGGTGTTCATCACTTTTTATGGCACTGATGAAGACAAAATTGAGCAAGATCTAGCGAAACTTATTGATGCAAAAGGGTTTGTAAGAGGCTTGTTAGGCCGACGCGTTAGAATGCGCAACGTGCCGGCGATCCACTTTTTCCGAGACACGTCGATAGTAGAAGGGGCGCGGATATCTGCTTTAGTTAACGAAGCGGTAGCGTCTGATAAAGCGAAGCATAAAGAAGAAGACCAATAGTGGCAAGACGTCGTAAAGGCCGTTCAGTAAACGGTATTTTGCTAGTCGACAAGCATCAAGGTGAGTCGTCAAATGCGATTGTGCAGCAAGTTAAGCGTTTGTATGGTGCAGCAAAAGCCGGTCACACCGGCGCTTTAGACCCTCTCGCCACTGGCATGTTGCCAGTTTGCCTGGGTGAGGCCACTAAGTTTTCGCAATTTTTGCTCGATGCAGACAAAACATATGAGGTTGAAGCGCAGCTTGGTGTGCGCACTGATACCTCAGACGCCGACGGCAGTGTCGTTCAAACACGCGATGTTGATGTAAGTCTATCAGCGCTTAATCATGCCCTAGAGCAGTTTAGAGGACCTATTAAGCAGGTTCCTTCTATGTATAGTGCACTTAAACATGACGGTCACCCCTTGTATTATTATGCACGCCAAGGCATTACCATTGAGCGTGAACCTAGGCAGATAGAGGTGTTTAGTAACGAGTTACTGTCATTTGAAAATGACTCACTGCGTCTGCGTATCCACTGTTCAAAAGGAACATACATTCGAACCATCATTGATGATTTGGGGGAGCTCTTAGGCTGTGGTGCACATGTACGAGAGTTACGTCGCACCCAAGTAGCGGATTTTCCCGCAACAATGCAAAGTGTTGAGCAGTATCGCGCTCTTATTGATGAGACAGCGCCAGCAGAAGCACAGCAGCGAATTCTGGACGCACTGTTGCTGCCAATGGATACGCCGGTACTTAGTTTGGCTGCGCTTAGCTTAGATGCAAAAGGGATGAAAGCCCTACAGCTAGGACAGGCCATTCCCCGTGAACAAAGCACCGTGCGTTTATCTGGGCAAAGTGGAAGTGAGGCTTTTAACTCTTTGCATGTAGGCCAAGGTTTGCGTGTGTACGGCCCGGATGATGTATTTTTAGGCATGGTTGAATATACAGAGCAAGACACCTTTCAGCCCAAGCGCTTGGTAGTTTACGAACACGTGTAGAACAGCTTATTGAGTCATGCTTGCCTTAGTGAGCTATATTCGCAAACCATACTAAAAAAACCTATTCACAGTAGTACTGTATTACATAGCGTAAACTCAGTAGCAAAACGACTTGAAGTTTCTCGCAAGGTCAGTATACTACGCGCTCTTTTGATGGCACTGAATTAGTGATTGGGCCATCGTTTACTCATATTGGAGATTATTATGTCACTAAGTACACAAGAAACTGCAGATATCATTGCAAAATACGGCGTTAAAGAAGGCGACACGGGTTCACCTGAAGTGCAAGTTGCCCTTTTAACGCACAATATCAACAAACTGCAGGGTCACTTCAAAGACCATAAAAAAGATCATCACTCACGTCGTGGCTTGTTACGCATGGTATCACAGCGTCGTAAATTGCTTGATTACCTCAAGGGCAAGAATGTTGAGCGATATCAAGGTCTTATTTCTAGCTTAGGTCTACGTCGCTAGTCAAATAGTTTTAAACAAAAAGCCACTCGATTGAGTGGCTTTTTTGTGTCTGGTAATACAAAGACAGCGTTTGGTTCTAGAGGCCTTTGTCTGTCTCTTTGTTTTTAAGTGCTACGCGCCGCTAAATAGTTTTAACCGTAAGCTCTTTTACTTGGGTCTCAACTTCGTTAAGTTTTTGAAGCAGTGATGTATTGCGCTTTTCCAATAGCAGTATTTTCTCTTTTAACTCACGTATATCGGAGCTTTGCGACGCATTGGTGTTGGTAAACCCTTCAGACTCTACTTTAACCGCGAGAAGGTTATTCGCTTGTTCAGAGATTTTGCTGTTTAGGCTATCGATACGCGCCATTAGCTGCTGCGTACCGCTTTGCGCCGAATTGACCTTTTTGTTTACATCGGCAACCGTTTTATCTAAGTTTGCTTTTGTTGAAGCTAAATCGCTGTTTAGGGTTTTGATTTCTTCTTGGTTTCTGCGCCATGCAGATGCCCACAAACGGTCCATTTGCTCCCATAGCTCTTCAGTTTTTTCGGAAAGTTCACCCACCTTAACCTGCAGTTCAACGGTGGAGTTGCCCATTTCTTCGCCGGTGGCAAAAAGTCTATTTTCTAAGGTCTGTAAGCGATTTTCATTAGCAGCGATGGTTTCTTTGCTTTTTTCTAATTCGGTATATAAATAAGCGCAACCTGCACTAGCGCCCAATGCAATAATTAATGCAATAACAAACAATGACTTGCCTGCACCTGACGTAGGTGGTGCTTGCTTTGACGGCGCAGACCGTTTCGTGCCTGCGGGTATACGATCGCTCACATCTATATTAATAGGGGCAAAATCAGTATCTTTTGAGTTTGACGACATGGTTACTCGCTTGTTTATTTTATGCACACACAGTTATAGGGCTCATGATACAATAAGTTCAGTTAACTGCTAATCATTTTGTTATTTAGTGCCGATTACTTCGCTTACAAGGCTAATTAATTGCCAAACTCAATTAACATCATATATGATTGCTTGAAACCAAGAGATTACTAGATTTTATGAAGCTAACGCGAAAGCTTTCTTTTACTTTAGGCATTCGGAGTCTTGTGCTCCTATTGAGTCTAGGGTTGGTCATGGCGTTTTTACAAACGTTTTTTGACTTTAGAGAGCGACAACAAGAAGTAAAACAATTAATTAGCTCAATTGTTACCTCCGCCAGTGGGTCCGCAAGCAATGCGGTATATTTGCTCGATAACCCAATGGCACAGCAGGTTATTGACGGACTTTCATACTTCGACTTTTTTAGTTACGTGGCCATAATAGACGATCATGGTAACGTAATGGCTGACTTCTCTAGGCAAGAGACAGACGGTAACGTCGTTATCAATACCTCCTACAACCCTATTTTATCGCTAGTGATTGAGAACTTTAGTAAAGAGTCTGTGTTGTTAACAGGACAGACTTTAGCCGATGGTCGTCCGCAGATTTATGGCGAAATGGTGCTGAGAGTTGATAACCACATTGCCTTATCTGGCGTATACGACCGCGCGATACGCGCCTTTGCTATCGCGGTAGCCGGCTATATCTTGTTAACCCTTGCGTTAAGTATTTTGTACCACTACACGCTTGCTGGGCCATTAACGCGATTGTCTAATCGGTTTCAAAGAGTCAATACAAAATCAATCGCTACTCAAAAAATCAGCCATTTAGTGGGCCACGAACGAAATGAGTTTAGTCTCATTGTAAATGCCGCAAACGACATGCTGTCGCGCATCTCATCTGGTCAAGTTTTACTTACTGAGCGCTCCCAGCGCTTTAGGCTGATATTAGACACTGCACCTGCACTCATTTATTCAATTGATAATAATCTTGACTTTGTTTTCGCGAACAAGGCGACCGCGTCATTTTACGGTTACTCGATTTATGAGTTGAAAGGACGCAGTGCCGAAGACGTAATCAAGCCCTTTGACCCAGACTTGCTGGAATACATGCAGAGTTTTATTGCTTCGGCAAAACGTCAGGTCAGTAATATCATGCCTATGAAGGATGCGACCGGTAACGAATGTTACATGGAAATGACCTTAGTCAAATTTAAAACGCCAGATGGTCACAGCATTCTTGCGACGTCATCTGACGTAACTAAACGGGTAAAAGCAGAAGAGAAGATAGAGTCCTTAGCGTATTACGATACCCTCACTTCGCTGCCTAATCGAAATAAAGTCTATGAAGTGCTAAACCGCTCAAACGACGGTGAAAAAGGGATGTATGGCATTGCCGCCATAGCTGATTTAGACCAGTTTAAACGTATTAATGATACATTAAGCCATAGCGTGGGCGACCAGCTCATTGTAAAACTCGCAAGACGCCTGCAAAAAGAGTTTTCCTTTTCTGACCTTATTGCACGACTCGGTGCAGATGAGTTTTTATGTATCGAAGAGAATGTTTCAGACAGCCTCAAAACCGCCACAAGCGGCGCTGAGGTGCTCGGTGAACGTTTACGAGCGTGCATTAATAAAGAAATCGATATTGGCCTTCATAGCTACGCACTTACCGCTAGTATTGGCGTAATTGTATTTCGCAAAGGCCAAGCCACCGCGGATGAAATATTGCAATTCGCCGACACCGCGATGTATGAGTCTAAGCGAACCGGAAGAAACAAAGTCACGCTGTTTAAAAATGAGATGGCAACTCAAGCTGCTGAATTACTTAAGCTTGAGCGTGACATCATGAAGGCGATGTTCCGAGATGAGTTTTACTTTGTGTTGCAGCCGCTGGTTGATTCCGAAACGCACACATTGAAAGGCGCTGAAGCCTTAATGCGCTGGAAGAAAGATGGAGAGACCATCAATCCGGCTGAATTTATTCCGTTTCTAGAAGATAGTTCGCTGATTGTGGATGTGGGTGAACGAATTTTAAATTCAGTTTGCCGCTATATCTGCGAACTAGATGAGCGCAAACTGCTGCCTAAAGGCTTCAAAATTGCGGTTAACATTAGCGCCAAACAGCTGGCAAAACACGACTTTATTGAAACTGTGTCGCGAGTGCTCCTCAAACATAAAGTAGCGGGCGATAAGCTAGAATTTGAGATTACCGAAAGCGTTGCTTTGAATAACATGGCTGATACTATCAAAAAGATCATCAGCCTCAAGAAAATGGGGATTAGCTTTTCACTTGATGATTTTGGCACAGGCTACAGCTCTTTAAGTCACTTAAAAGACTTGCCGGTAGATAAGCTGAAAATCGACCGTTCGTTTATCAATGATATTACCGTTGATAAACAAGACGAAAACCTAGTTCGTTCAATTATACAATTGTCGAGGAACTTAGGCCTTGTGACCGTTGCTGAAGGCGTAGAAACGCAGGCACAAGTTGAGTGGTTGATGCTCAATGGTGAATTACTTTTCCAAGGGTATTACTTCAGCCGCCCCTTAGATATCGAAGATTTTGAAAAAACCTATTTATTAGAAGCGACGAGTGCCCATGCTAAGTAAATTTTCTTTGTGGCGAACCTTGATTATAGCCCTCGTCATAACAAGCCTAAGCGGCTTTATAAGCAATACTGCGGTAGCGTGCGAAATACGCCATCCTGGTAAACAGGAGTTCGCAGATGCAAGACATGAATACCCTCGGCAATTATTGCAACAAATCTTAAAGGTTACCGAAGCTGAGTACGGAAAATGTAAGCTCGTTGATGTTGGTGGCTTGAGTCAAAGACGCCAGATTATGTGGTTACAAGCACAAGATGGACAGCTAGACGTTGCGTGGTTGCCTGCTAGCAATCAAACCAATGAAGTCCTCAACGCCATTCCTTTTCCCATTCGCAAAGGCCTACTAGGTTGGCGAGTACTGCTGATAAACAAAAACAATTTAGACAGGTTTGATGACGTAAAAACGCTCAATGATTTAAATGTATTTACCGCCGGTTACGGCAGTGATTGGGGTGATTTACCCGTGATGCAGCATAATTTTGCGCGAGTTATTACCAGCAGCAACTATGACTCTTTGTTTGAGATGCTAAATTATAAGCGCTTTGATTTTCTTTCTCGTAGCGTTTATGAGGCATTTGACGAAACTATTCTACGCAGAAAGTCGCATCCCGATATTGTGATAGAGCCTAACTTGGCGCTTCGTTACCCGCAGGTAGACTTTTTTTACGTGGGTAAAAACAACAAAGAGCTCGCTGCTCGGATTCGCTCTGGCCTTGATAAACTGCACCGGAGCGGTCGTTTTAATACTTTGTTTTACGGCTTTTATGCCGATTACATTCGTAAAATCAAAATGGCCGACCGTTTAATTATAGAAATCGAAAACCCTTATCTACCTGAAAATGTCCCGCACAACGACCCAGAGCTTTGGTTTCAATTAAATGAGGTTGATAAATACGCTGTCAACTGAATACACAGCAAAATAGTGGATATGGTTAATCTATATCTTAAACACTTAAGTTTTTAGGTGCTTATCACTTTGGCAGGCATGGATGTTTAAACGCAAATTAGCGCCCCTTATTGAAAGCGTGCAGGCCAACTTCTGGTTTGTACCGAGTATTATTCTGTTGTTAACCATACTGATGGCAGTGCTCACAGTAACGGTAGACGCTCGTGCATCTGTTTTGCTGCAAGAGATGTTGCCATTTATTTACAGTATGAACCTAAGTGCTGCACGCTCGATACTGGCTACCATCGCTGCCTCTATGATCACCGTAACGAGCATCGCGTTTTCCATCACCATTGTTAGCCTTACCATGGCCTCTTCGCAGTTTGGCCCGCGCCTCATGCGTAATTTTATGATGGATAAAACAACACAGATAGTACTGGGTGTATTCACGTCGAATTTTTTATACTGCGTGCTCGTGTATTGCGCAATCAGTCTAGCCCCCCCTTATCAAATCATTCCTGCAACGAGCTTTTTATGGGCCATGTTAATGACCCTCATTTGCTTGGGCTTTTTGATTCACTTTATCCACCATGTTGCTAAGTCTATACAGGCAGACAATGTGGTGAACGATGTATATTGCGAACTCAAAGCAAGTGTTGCAAAGTTCTTCCCGCGTTACGTTGATGACGAGAAATGGCGTCCCCAAGTGCCGACAGTTGAGCTCAAAGATGAACAATATTGTAACGAAACAGCGCTGCGCTCTTCACGCTCTGGTTACGTTCAGTTAATAGATACAAGCGCGTTGATTGAGCATTTAGCCAAACATGACCAGCGTTTGAAACTGGCGTTTTCTGCGGGCGACTATATCCCGAAAGGTAGCATTATTGGTTGTTTATACAGCACTGATACTCAAGCACAAAACACTGCATCTAATATTGAAAAGCACATAGTTTTAGGTTCTACGCGCACTCCTGTTCAAGACCCAGAGTTTGCTATACATCAACTGGTTGAAATTGCGCTAAGGGCGCTTTCGCCAAGTATAAATGACCCTTACACCGCTATTACGTGCATCGACAAACTCAGCTCAATACTGTGTGATATCACGACGCGGCAATTTCCCAGCGTTGAACTAAAAGATAAGGCTGGGCAGGTACGTATTCATCGCAAAGCCCTGTGCTATCAAGATTTAGGCAGCGCTGCATTTGATCAGATACGTCAGCAGGCGCAAAGCAATGTGTCGGTCACGATACGCTTGTTAGAATCGCTGCAAAAAGTTGCAATGCAGGCCTGCAGCGAACAGCAATATCAGTTTGTACGAGGGCAGCTTGAGATGATAGTTGAGCAGCAGGGCAAGGAAACACACGCTAAGGGCGATGCTAGCGATATTGGCAATCGCATTCAGCAAATCGAAGCTTATTTAGCGCAAATCCCGTCGTAGGCTTAGTGGCATTTAAAATGCTCATAAGCTTAATGAGCTAAGCAAAGTCGATTTATCTTGACGTCATTTTGCTTGCGCTTCGCATGTGCTGCAATTACCTTGTTATTTAACCGAATAGCCTTTTTTCTTGCATGAAAACCGTTTCTTTTTGAGCGTGCGTAGCGCTTCTCGATAGCGCTCGCCCTGAGATGCGGTGTACCCCTTACGCATTGAGCTGTTGATATTCTCAATCTTTTTATCGATGCCATTGCAAGCATATTCGGAGGGTGTAAAGGCTTGTTTTGCATGTGCTTTAATCGAGACCGTCAGCAAACTCAGACAACATAAAAAGGCGATGTGCAACACTTTATCCATGATAAATTCCCTGTGATACCTAGTATAATCAAAGCAAAAAGCTAATAAAAAAGCCCCGAAAAAGGGGCTTTTAAAAATTGGTGGAGCTGGCGGGAATTGAACCCGCGTCCAGAAAGCGTCAACTTTTGGTACTACATGCTTAGTTTGTCATTTATTTAACCCTATGAACTCCGGCAAACAGGATTTCGTCGGGCTGGCCTAATACTGTTTCGCGGTTCAACCTTAGACAAGTTTCCCTCGCTAGTTCATTAGTATGACCTTCCAAACCTTCACGAATGAACAACGGCTGAAGTGGAAGGGCCTATACAGGTTATTAAGCTGCTAGTGCGTAGTTTTCGTCGTTTGCGACTATTTTTTTGCGGCTTTTTAAAGAGGCAAACCGCACCTCTGCATGCACCTCCAGCATCATTGAATCCTGTCGAATCCAGAGCAGCCCCGAGCGTGATTACGTAGTATAACACAAGAGATTTTAATGACATAGCGCCATCTATCTGAAGCAGAAATAAATCTCTGCTTTTAGCTGTGCTTCATCATTCTCTCTTTTTGGCGCGCCCAGTCTCGGTCTTTAATGCTGTCGCGCTTATCATGTTCTTGCTTACCTTTGGCCAGCCACATTTCGAGCTTTACCCAGCTAGCTTTCCAGTACATGGCCGTTGCTACAATGGTCAAACCCTGTCGGTCGAGTCCGCCCATGAGGTGATCGATTTCACGTTGATGCAGCAATAGCTTTCGCGTGCGGGTTGGGTCGCAAACCACGTGACTAGAGGCTTGATTGAGCGGCGTAATGCCGATATTGGTCACATAGGCTTCACCATCTTTGATAAATACGTAAGCATCAGTAAGGTTAACTTTGCCAGCGCGAATTGACTTCACTTCCCAGCCCTGTAACTGCATACCCGCCTCGAATTTATCCAATAAGGAATACTCGTGCCGCGCCTTTTTATTTAAGGCAATAGTGTTATTATTAGCTTTATTCTTTTTCATGACGCGTATTATACCTATGTTGCGAGAATTGTCTTTATTAGGTTGAATTTGAGTGATTTCAACCCAACAACTAGGAAATATTACCCAGTAGTTATTGGATGCAATGCCTAAAATTAAAAAGAGCGCATTAGTCGCTTACAGTGCCATGCAAATGTACGATTTAGTGAACGACGTCAACGCATACGACAAGTTTCTGCCTGGTTGCCGCAGAAGCGAAGTCCTTGAGCAAAGTGAACACCATATGTTGGCTAAAATGCTGCTCAGCAAAGCAGGCGTCAATCAAGAACTTGTTACTCGCAATAGTCTCACTCCGGGGCGGCAAATCGATATGGATTTAGCCGACGGTCCTTTTAAGTCCTTAAGCGGGGGCTGGCGTTTTACACCGCTGTCTGACGAGGCCTGCAAAATAGAGCTAGAACTTGATTTTACCTTTACAAGCAAGCTGGTTGAATTTGCTTTCGGCAAAGTATTTAAGGCTCTGACAAACAATATGGTGCATGCATTTACCGAGCGCGCTAAAAGGGTGTACGGTTAATGTCCGAGCATTTGGCAATTGAGGTCACATACGGACTGCCTAATAAGCAGTCTCTTATAAGTCTTACTGTACCCCCGTCAACTACCGTAGAACAGGCAATCGTGCTGTCTGGCGTGCTGGATATTTACACTGAGATAAATCTGTCTGAAAACAAAGTAGGCGTTTGGAATCGTACGTGTCGTTTAAGCGATGAGATAAAAGACGGCGATCGCATTGAAATTTATCGCCCACTGATTGCCGACCCTAAAGAAATTCGTAAGTTACGTGCTCAAAAAGCGAAAGAAGAGGGACGGGCGAACAAGATTACAGGTGCCAAGCAAAAGCGTGAGTCGTCAGCAAAATCATCAAACAATGAGTAAGAAAAGCGTAGGCCTTTAAAGGCCTATCATGCTGCGTATCTATTGCAATCGAACTCACCCCTTTAACACAAAACTTAGTACTTTCTGCGTTTCAAGCCTGTTTGGGCGAGTATCTTGGCCGAGATCTCTTCTACTGAAAACTTAGTGCTGTTTAGGCATGGAATTTTTTCTTTCCGATAGAGATTTTCTACTTCACGCAACTCCATTCTGCATTGCTGTATAGATGCGTAGCGACTGTTAGCACGGCGTTCTGAGCGGATGGCATGTAGCCTATCTGCGCTAATGGTTAAACCAAATAGTTTTTGTTTAAATCGTTTTAGAATGGGCGGCAGTTTTAAGATATCTCCCATATCTTCTTCTGTAAATGGGTAGTTAGCCGCTTTGATGCCGTATTGCAGGGCTAAATATAGGCTGGTGGGTGTTTTGCCTGAGCGTGATACGCCAACTAAAATGATATCCGCCTCTTCATAGTCTTTTAAATTTGAACCGTCATCGTTTGCTAGGGCGTAGTTGACGGCTTCAATGCGAATGTCATACGTTTGTTCGTGCATGCTGTGCGTTCGATGCTTAACAGGTTTTGATGGAACCCCAATGACTTTTTCAAGCGGCGCGACAAACTGGTCTAGAAAATTGTAATTAATGCCTACCGATTGACTTATTAGCTTCCCGACTTCTGCGTTTACCATCGTAAAAAAGACCAAAGGTCGCTGCCCACTTTCCTTAAATGATTGTTCTATCTGATAAAGCACCTCTTTTGCATGTTGTTCGGTTTCAACAAATGGCACCGTGATGTGATCAAATTCCATTGGAAATAAAGACAATAAAGCGTGACCAAATACCTCTGCTGTTATAGCTGTACCGTCAGATATATAAAATGCAGCGCGCACAACATCTCCTTAACATTGTTGTAATTTAATTACGAAAAAAATTAAATTTTACTTTGCAATAAAACCCAATTTAAAATCGTGCAGTGCTTTACGCTAGCACGTTTAATTCGTTTTGTAATAGTAAGTGAAATCTTTCACTTCTTATTTTTAAGTTTCGGGGTTTGATGGAGGCCACTATAGTGCAGGATTACGTTCTTTGGTATCAACAGTTGGGCATGGACGATGTAAATCGCGTTGGCGGTAAAAACGCATCATTAGGGGAAATGATATCAAACCTATCAAACGCGGGTGTGCAAGTGCCTGGCGGTTTTGCAACAACAGCGCATGCTTTTAATGAGTTTTTGGTGCAAAGCGGAGTTGAGGCACGTATTCACGAAGTACTCGACGCATTAGATGTTGAGGATGTAAACGCGCTTGCTAAAGCAGGCGAACAGATAAGGCAGTGGATACTCGATACGCCATTTCAAGAAGAACTTGAGCGTGAAATAAAAAATGCCTTTGAAACCCTCTGCGCCGATGCCGGTGAGCAAGCTTCGTTCGCAGTGCGTTCGTCGGCTACTGCCGAAGATATGCCAGATGCCTCGTTTGCCGGGCAGCAAGAAACATTTTTGAACGTGAAAGGCTATGAGTCGGTGCTCGTAGCAATCAAGCATGTGTTCGCATCGCTATTTAACGACCGCGCAATCTCTTACCGAGTGCATCAGGGCTATGACCATAAAGGGGTGGCGCTCTCTGCCGGTATTCAGCGCATGGTTCGTAGTGATGTTGCTGCGTCTGGCGTGATGTTTACCATCGATACTGAATCGGGTTTTGAAGATGTTGTGTTTATCACCAGCTCATACGGGCTTGGCGAAATGGTAGTGCAGGGCGCGGTAAATCCAGACGAATTTTATGTACACAAACCTACGTTAGCTTCTGATAGGCCGGCAGTGCTGCGCCGCAATATTGGTAGCAAGTTAACCAAAATGATTTACTCTGAAGACTTAGAGCACGGTAAACAAGTCTCGATTGTCGACATAGATGCCCACGATTCAAAACGTTTTTCAATTAACGACGATGAGGTTATGGAGCTTGCCAAACAAGCCCTAATTATCGAAAAGCACTATCAGCGCCCTATGGACATTGAATGGGCCAAAGACGGCATTGATGGAAAGCTTTATATTGTGCAAGCGCGTCCTGAAACGGTTCGAAGCCGCGAAGACATGCAGGTAATTGAGCGTTTTCAATTAAAAGATAGTGCGACATTAGTATGCGAAGGGCGAGCGATTGGCCATAAAATTGGTGCGGGTAAGGCAAAGGTGCTTGGCTCTATCGCTGAGATGGACAAAATTGAACAAGGCGATGTGCTGGTAACTGACATGACCGACCCAGACTGGGAGCCGATCATGAAAAAGGCCTCTGCTATTGTGACTAATCGCGGCGGTCGCACGTGTCACGCCGCTATTATCGCGCGTGAAATGGGTATTCCTGCGGTTGTGGGATGCGGCAATGCGACTGACTCAATTGCTACTGGAGATGAAGTCACTGTGTCGTGTGCCGAGGGCGATACGGGCTACATCTACAATAAAGTACTCGATTTTGACGTTACCACGTCTCGGGTTGACGCCATGCCCGATTTACCGCTTAAAGTGATGATGAATGTGGGTAATCCAGACCGCGCCTTTGATTTCGCGCGTTTACCTCACGAAGGCGTTGGTTTAGCGCGTTTGGAATTTATCATCAACCGCATGATTGGGGTGCATCCGAAGGCGCTGTTAAATTTTGATGACCAGCCGCAAGACTTAAAAGATGAAATCACCGACATGATTGCTGGCTATGAATCTCCGGTGGAGTTTTATATTGAAAAACTTGTTGAGGGTATCGCCAGCATTGGTGCTGCGTTTTCTCCAAAGAAAGTGATTGTTCGTATGTCTGATTTCAAATCTAACGAATATTACAATTTGGTGGGCGGCTATCAGTACGAACCTGATGAAGAAAACCCGATGCTAGGTTTTAGAGGTGCGAGCCGGTATATTTCTGAAGATTTCAGAGACTGCTTTGCGCTGGAGTGTGAGGCGATTAAACGCGTTCGCAATAAAATGGGTTTGGTTAATGTTGAAATCATGATCCCCTTTATTCGGACGGTTGAAGAGGGACGTCAAGTTATTGATTTGCTCAAAGACCAAGGACTCGTGCAGGGAGAGAACGGCTTACGCATTATTATGATGTGCGAGCTTCCGTCTAATGCCTTGTTGGCAGATCAGTTTTTAGATTTGTTTGACGGTTTCTCTATTGGTTCAAATGACTTAACTCAGCTTACCTTAGGTTTAGACCGTGATTCAGGCTTAATAGCGCATTTATTTGATGAGCGTAATGATGCGGTTAAGGCTCTGCTGTCAATGGCAATTAAAGCAGCGAAAGCGCGAGGAAAGTACGTGGGTATTTGTGGTCAAGGACCTTCTGACCATGAAGATTTTGCAGCATGGTTAGTTGAGCAAGGTATTGATAGTGTCTCTTTAAATCCAGATACCGTAGTAGAAACATGGCTTTATTTAGCTGAACAGCATAATGCTTAATTACTGGGGCTAAATGCTAAGCATTATTTAACATGCAAAAAAGGCGTCTAAGTGACGCCTTTTTTGTAAATCTTTTTCAGTACTATTAGTTAATGCTGCTGACCAATTTTTATAGCTAATTCCAATAGCCAATGTTATCAGTCTATGCTGTCGGCCTGCGCGCTCGGCACTGTTAAAACCGCGTTTAACTAACGCTAAGTCAGAACGTTTACTATCGAGATGACGCGAAGATGTGCTGCACCTTATGCCGCTTCGGTTTTGTGGCCTTCTTCACGCATTTGTTTTTCAAGCGCTTTGCGTTTGGTTACTTTGCAGTCTAACGACCGTTCAACGGTTTTTCTGCCTAAGTAGGCAACCGGTGCATAAGGGTGTTTAGGTTTAAATATTTTCTTTAAAAAATTACTCATAATTCCTCCAAATTCCGCGTAAGTGTAACAAATACAAGCTTAAAAGTAAAAGTCGCTGATATATAACTCGGCGGAATATAAAAATACATGAATAAAATCTTATAATACTCGTGCTTATTTTAATATTTGCTGGACTGTCTGAACACAATCGCTGATGGCAAGAAGTTTTTGCGCTCGTGAATATAAATAAAGGCTTTGGTAGCTATTAGTCCTAGAGCGTTGGTGTTGAAATCAGTATACTCAGCGTTCAGAAAAAGGAGGGGACATTGAGCGTACTACCTACACTAGCGCCACAAGACACCGTAAAAGCGGATACTCAAGCATATTTGGCTAAGTTACAGGAAAGTAGCTTTAGCGGCGAAATTGAAGTGTCTTATTCAAGCCGTATGGCAGTCGCTACTGATAATTCTATTTATCAGCGCATTCCTCAAGCCGTGGTGTTTCCCAAAAATGTAGATGACCTCGCCACAATCGCAGCGGTGGGAAAAGACTTTGCAAATGTAAGCTTTAGTGCAAGGGGCGGCGGCACAGGCACGAATGGTCAATCGCTGACGCCAGGTATTGTTATTGACACCTCCAAGCACATGCGTGAGATTTTAGAGCTGAACCTCGAACAGCAGTGGGTAAGAGTGCAGTGCGGGGTCATCAAAGACGCGTTAAATGATTACTTACGCCCTCACAAATACTTCTTTTCGCCCGACCTCTCTACCAGTAATCGTGCAACCATTGGCGGCATGATCAACACCGATGCTTCTGGGCAAGGCTCGTTAGTTTACGGGAAAACCAGCGATCATGTGTTAGGTTTAACGTCGGTTACCGCTAGCGGAGAAGTATTGCATACAGCGCCATTGAGCATGGATGATGCAAAAGCAATGGCAACCGAAAATACCGATTACGCTAAAATTTTGCAGCAAGTATTGATGAGCTGCGTCGGTAAACGCCAAGCTATTTTAGATAAGTTTCCTCGGTTAAATCGTTTCTTAACCGGCTACGACCTAGAACACGCCTACGACCAGCTTAACGATACGATAGATGTGAGTCGACTGCTTGCAGGCTCTGAGGGGTCGTTAGCCTTTATCGCAGAAGCCAAACTCAATATTACCAAAATTCCAAGCCATACTGCGTTGGTAAATATTAAATACAATGATTTTGAGTCAGCGCTGCGCCACGCGCCATCGATGATTGCCGCTAACGCCACCTCTGTAGAAACCGTCGACAGCCGAGTGCTTGGGCTGGCGCGGGCTGACATTGTTTGGCACAGCGTATCGGAGCTCATTCAAGATGTGCCTGGTAAAGTGATGGACGGCTTGAATATGGTTGAGTACAACAGCGACGATAAGGACGCTATTGAACAAAAAATCAAGCTGCTGAGCGAACGGCTCGACTCCGAAATAGCGAATGAGCGCTCTGGTGTCATTGGTTATCAAATTACCTACGATACCGCTGAGATTAAAAAGATTTACGGTATGCGTAAAAAAGCGGTTGGTTTATTAGGTAAAACCAAGGGCGATAAAAAGCCCATTGCGTTTGCCGAAGACACCGCAGTTCCGCCAGAGAAACTTGCCGATTTCATTATGGAGTTTAGAGCGCTGTTAGACAGTCACGGACTGCAATACGGTATGTTTGGTCATGTTGATGCTGGCGTTTTACATGTGCGCCCGGCGCTGAATTTATATGATGAAGACCAAGAAAAACTCGTTAAAACGATATCTGACCAAGTTGTTGCGCTGGTGGCCAAATACGGCGGATTGATGTGGGGTGAGCATGGCAAGGGCTATCGTAGTGAATACGCGCCTGCCTTTTTTGGAGAAGAGCTGTATGACGAAATATGCAAGATTAAAGCGGCCTTTGACCCTCATAATAAAATGAACCCCGGTAAAATTTGTACGCCTTAT
Source organism: Glaciecola siphonariae (assembly GCF_042652645.1). Classification (NCBI taxonomy): domain Bacteria; kingdom Pseudomonadati; phylum Pseudomonadota; class Gammaproteobacteria; order Alteromonadales; family Alteromonadaceae; genus Glaciecola; species Glaciecola siphonariae. Next base: position 869,459 of record NZ_JBHSGU010000002.1, on the reverse strand, counting down.
CAGTCGGGCGCACAGTTGGTTAAAGTAGATGATGTAAAGCGTGCCACCTACGACCGACAAATACCGATTACCCTCAGAGAGGCATTCGCGCCTGCGATGAGCTGTAACGGGAACGGACTTTGCTATAACTACGACACCACCTCGCCGATGTGCCCGTCTAGTAAGATTACGCGAGACCGCCGTCACAGCCCCAAAGGACGAGCGGGCTTAATTCGTGAATGGCTATATCAGTTGCAGCGTCATGGGGTGAACACCACAGACTTATCCTATAAGAGCTTTACGCCATTGAGTATGTTCAGTCGCGTTACATCGGCCAAACAGCCTGACGCGTCTGACTTTTCTCACGAAGTCTTTGAGGCGATGAATGGGTGCTTAGCATGTAAGTCGTGCACCAATCAGTGTCCTGTGAACGTAGACGTACCTGATTTTCGAGCAAAATTTTTGGCGATTTACTACACCAAATATGCGCGGCCTTTAAAAGACTATTTTGTTGCAAACGTTGAGCGCTTGGCACCCATGCTTGCGCGCATCCCGAGACTGGCCAACGCCTTTCTTGACAACCGTTTAGTTAAGTATGTTCTCAAACAATGGGTGGGTTATGTAGATGCGCCGCTACTGTCTTATCCACCTTTGACGAAGCGCTTAAGCGCACTGAGCAGTCAATATGATTTAAACGCCCTAAAAGCATTGCCTGATGAACAAAAGGCCAAATATGTGCTTGTGGTGCAAGACCCCTTTACCAGCTTTTACGACGCAGATGCGGTTGATAAAACCTTAGCGTTTATTCAAGGATTAGGTTATCACGGCGTTCTACTGCCGTTTTCTCCAAATGGAAAGCCGCAGCATGTAAAGGGGTTCTTGAAAGAGTTTGAGCACACAGCACGCAGCACTGCTGGGTTTTTAAATGCCGTTGGCGATTTAGGTATTCCATTAATTGGCGTCGATGCGTCATTGGTGCTGTGTTACCGCGACGAATACGATAAAATATTGGGTGCTCAGCGGGGCAACTTTGCTGTTAACACGCTCACCGAATGGCTAAGCGATGTGCCAGAACAGTGTTTTGACAATATACGAGTGAACGACAATAAGCCTTTTTATTTGTTCGCGCACTGCACAGAAAAAACGGCACTGCCAAGTTCTGAAAAAGACTGGCAGGGCATATTTAAGCGTTTAGGTCTGACCCTTGAGATCATTCCTGTGGGGTGTTGCGGCATGGCGGGAACTTACGGGCATGAAACGGAACACTTAGAAAACTCCATTGGCATTTATGATTTGAGTTGGCGTCGTAAAATTGAGCAGTATGATGCCTCACGGGTCTTGGCTACCGGCTATTCCTGTCGCAGTCAAGTTAAGCGTCTGGCGAGATTTCGACCACGGCACCCCATAGAAGCGCTAGTAAATTAAAATATTGAATTGGAAAAATAATGACAGAAATAAACGACCAAGAGTCGCTATCAAAATGGGTGCGAGAGCAATTTCAACGAGCGAATAAACATCTCGCTGAGAAGGGCATTTTGTTTGAATCGGTAGTGACCGAAGAAAGTCGCTATTTAGCGCCTTATGCCGCGGTTTGGAGGATTAGAAGTCAGGACAAAAAATCGTTTTGGGTAATCAGTGGTGACGTTCCTGCCGACGCTGTGCCTGTAGAGGCTGCTGAAACTGCCAGAGAGGCAATGAAACGCTTTTCTTACTCTTGGCGTATGCAGGCTGAAAATATTCGTAGAAGTAATACACTGGATAAAGACCAGCAAGCATTCGCTACCTTGTTAGACAACAAAGCCGATATGCTGTACGCAATCGCGAGTGATAAAAAGGTTTGGCAAGACTAGGCTTAAGCAGTGAAAGCTGCGCAATAAGCTGTTATTGGTCTTGCCGACTTGAACTTACTCATCACCTAATGTTTTAACGGGGCTCACTTGTGTGCGCTTGCTTCTGGTGTCGCGCGCAAGTAAGACAAATTCGTTTGAAACTGAAATCGGCGTGATAACAAGCGGAGCAATATCGATGCTTTGCTTGGTTTTAACATCTAATATAGCGGTAATTTCGCTTTTAGACAGTGCATTGCTAGATACGTATCCGTCTGCGGGTTGAGCAGCCGATGCGGTGTTTAAAATACCAGCAGTCAAAACAGCTAGTGTGAAAGATTTCATTTGATTCTCCTAATTAATGTTAATGTAATATTTGTAATAAAAAGTACGCTTTAGCTAACATTGTTTTTACAAGTTTAACTGATTGAAATAAATAAATTTTATTTCACTTTTCGCCATATATATTACGGCTAAAACGAACAAAAGATGAACAACATTAATTGTGTGATATCATTAGAAAATCTAATGTATATTTGTCTTAATCAATACGCGAGAATTTATGCCTAAACGTCTGCCGCCTTTAAATGCTCTAAAAGCGTTTGAGTCTGCTGCCCGCCATTTAAGCTTTACTAAAGCGGCTGATGAGCTGTTTGTGACCCAAGCGGCTGTGAGCCATCAAATTAAATCGCTAGAAAGCTATCTGTCGACAAAACTATTTCATCGGAAGAATCGCTCGCTGTTGTTAACCGAAGAGGGGCAGGCTTATTTTCAAGATTTACGAGACATATTCACACAAGTTCAGGAAGCCACCGATCGTTTGCTAGCGATGGGTGCAAAAGGCGCAATCACCGTTGCAACCCCGCCAAGTTTTGCAAGTCAGTGGTTAGTGCCAAAGATATATCAGTTCTCTGCCGCTCATACCGACATCGACGTGCGCATCAAAGCCGTTGACTTAGACGATGGATTTTTAGATGACTCGGTCGATATCGCTGTTTATTACGGCAAGGGGTCGTGGACAGGACTGCACGCCACAAAGCTAATTGCGGAGTACTTAACCCCCATGTGCTCGCCGCTGCTCCTGCAGCGAGGCAAGCCTCTTAATTCACTCGATGACTTAAGCCACCACACTTTGCTTCATGATAATACGCGCAGCGCATGGAAAAACTGGCTGCAGGCTTTTTCGGTCAAGGGTATCAATGTGAACCAAGGGCCTATATTCAGTCATACGATGTTAGTTTTGCAAGCAGCTGCAATTGGTCAAGGCATTGCTTTATCAGATACTGTGCTGGCAAAACCCGATATCGATAGTGGGCGTTTGGTTTGCCCCTTTGTTGAAAAGATTGAAAGTAAACAAAGTTACTACTTGGTGTGCAGAGAATCACAAGCCGATAAAAGCAAGATAAAGGTGTTTCGTGATTGGATGCTCACGCAAATTGAAGGATATGGTGAAAACATTGAGTAAAACGCTTCATGCAGCATCGAATAATTCTACAGCGCTAGCTAATGCTCGGTTTGCCTTGATAACGGGCGCGGCGTTTTGCTTACTCAGCGTTATGATTGGCGCATTTGCAGCCCATGGTTTAAAAGCTGTGTTGAGCGAATATCACTTAAGCGTGGTTGAAACGGGTGCTCGCTATCAAATGTATCATGGTATAGCGCTTATTCTGATTGGCGTTTTACAATTAAGCTTGCCGAATATGGCATCTCGCTTCGTAGCGATGTGCTTCACACTAGGGATAGTCTGTTTTAGCGGTAGCTTGTATTTGTTGGCCAGCGGTGGTTTTTCTTTTGTCGCATTTATTACGCCTTTAGGCGGACTGATGTTGTTATTAGGGTGGGGCGGCTTTATTTTTCAAGTATATAAACATACCAAGGCCGCAAAGGGATTAAACAGCGAGACATGTAATGACGCATGAGTTTCTGTTTTACTGCCGCAGCGGATACGAGGCTGATTTATCGAGCGAACTTGAACATAAGCTCGCTCGACAGAACAGATTTGGCTATGGCCGTTTTAGTAAAGACAAAGGCTTTTTACGTTTTCAAATCACGCCCTCTGGAAAAGTGCAAAAACAAGATGTAAGCATTCAAAGTCAATGCGATGCTATGCCTCGCTTGTCGTCGATTATTTTCGCGAGGCAGAAAACCCTCATAATAAGCGAGTTGAGCTTCAGCAACATGCGCGATCGAGTTGGCGAGGTGGTCGAAGGACTACAAGCTTGGATGTCAGAAAACGCGCAAGCCATCCTCTTCGGTGATGTTCGCGTAGAGTATCCAGATACCGAATCGGGCAAAGAAATTGCCAAGTTTTCCAAAAAATTTACGGTGCCGCTTAGAAGTGCGCTGCGCAAAAATGGTGTGTTAAGTAAGCAACAATCTCATAGTCTGCCGTATCTTCATGTGTTCTTCGAGCAAGGAGACGCATGTATTTTAGCCATATCGATGCCGGGCGATCGCAGTGAAGATTTATTGGGCATTAAACGCTTAAAGTTTCCTGCTGATGCGCCATCTCGTTCTACCTTAAAGCTCGAGGAAGCGATAACGCTGTTTTGCACTAAACAACAGGAACAAGCGCTATTTCAAACAGGAATGAGTGCGGTAGACCTTGGTGCATGCCCAGGAGGATGGACCTATCAGCTTGTGAGCCGAGGCTTGCGAGTTGAGGCGGTCGATAATGGAGCGATGGACGATAAGCTCATGCAAAGCGGCTTAGTGAGTTACCATGCGGCTGACGGCTTCACCTACACACCCAAAGACAAGCATGTAGACTGGTTAGTTTGCGATATGATTGAGAAACCCGACAGAGTCGCAAAACTGATGACGCACTGGCTCACGTCTCGTTTAGCCAGCGCGGCTATCTTCAATTTAAAATTACCCATGAAAAAGCGTTATTTAACGCTTGCTCCACTGATTGAAGAGTTTGAAGCCGCACATAAATCAGGTGAGCAAGACTTTTTGATGTGTGCCAAACATTTGTATCATAATCGTGATGAGGTGACCTTTATGATTATCAAAAATTCTCAAATGGTTGCAGAATTTGCGTCAAAACAGGTGCTTTAGTCGGTATTTTCGCTTTTTACGCATCTATCTACAAAAATAAGCATGAAAGTGGTGTAATTTCTGCTCAATAATCTATATAATCCGCGCCAAATTTTTCTCAAACCTATGAAGTGGAAATATGTCAGATTTAGCACATTACAGAAATATAGGTATTTTTGCTCACGTTGATGCGGGCAAAACGACCACTACCGAACGAATTTTAAAACTCACCGGAAAAATCCATAAAACCGGTGAAGTACATGACGGCGAATCAACGACCGACTTCATGGAACAAGAAGCTGAGCGCGGGATTACTATCCAGTCTGCAGCGGTAACCTGTTTTTGGAAAGGCCACCGTTTTAACGTTATCGATACTCCAGGACACGTTGACTTTACTGTTGAAGTATACCGTTCACTTAAAGTACTAGACGGCGGTGTGGGTGTATTCTGTGGTTCTGGTGGTGTTGAGCCGCAGTCAGAAACTAACTGGCGCTACGCAAACGACTCAGAAGTATCTCGTATTATCTTCGTGAACAAGCTTGACCGTATGGGCGCTGATTTCTATCGCGTTGTTAAGCAGGTTAAAACTGTATTGGGTGCTAACCCATTAGTGATGGTTTTGCCAATCGGTATTGAAGACGAGTTCTGTGGTGTTGTTGATTTGCTAGAGCAAAAAGCCTACATCTGGGACGACACGGGTTTACCTGAAAATTACAAAGTTGAAGACATTCCTGCTGATATGGTAGACAAAGCGGCAGAGTACCGTGAAATGCTGATTGAAACAGCAGTAGAGCAAGACGATGACCTAATGATGGCTTACATGGACGGCGAAGAACCTTCTATTGAAGACCTAAAGCGTTGTATTCGTAAAGGTACTCGCGACCTAGCTTTCTTCCCAACATATTGTGGTTCTGCATTTAAAAACAAAGGTGTACAAAACGTACTAGACGCCGTTGTAGACTACTTGCCAAGCCCAACAGAAGTTGAGCCACAGGATCTATGCGACCCAGAAACCGGTGAAGCAACTGGCGAAAAAGCAATCGTTACCGTTGATGAACCATTCCGCGCACTAGCGTTTAAAATTATGGATGACCGTTTTGGTGCATTGACCTTTATCCGTATTTATTCTGGTAAGCTGAATAAAGGCGATACCATATTGAACTCAGCAACCGGTAAAACTGAGCGTGTAGGCCGAATGGTTGAAATGAATGCTGATGACCGCACCGAACTAAGCTCTGCGCAAGCGGGTGATATCTTAGCGATTGTTGGCATGAAAAACGTTAAAACAGGTCACACACTTTGCGATCCTAAGCATGAGTGCACGCTTGAGCCTATGATTTTCCCTGAGCCTGTAATCTCAATCGCTGTTGCACCTAAAGATAAAGGTTCAACTGAGAAAATGGGTATTGCCATCGGTAAAATGGTTGCTGAAGACCCAACGTTCCAAGTTGAGACTGACGAAGATTCAGGCGAAACCATTTTGAAAGGAATGGGTGAGCTTCACTTAGATATTAAAGTAGATATTCTTAAGCGTACTTACGGCGTTGAACTGCAGGTGGGTCAACCACAGGTTGCTTACCGTGAAACTATTACGCAAGCGGTTGAAGATTCGTACACGCACAAGAAGCAGTCTGGTGGTTCTGGTCAATTTGGTAAAATTGATTACCGCATCCGTCCTGGCGAGCCAAATTCAGGCTTTACCTTTAAGTCTATTGTTGTGGGTGGTAACGTTCCAAAAGAATTCTTCCCAGCGATTGAAAAGGGCTTTAAAAGCATGATGGAAGAGGGCGTACTAGCTGGCTTCCCAGTGTTAGACGTTGAAGTTGAGCTTTACGACGGTGGTTTCCACGCGGTTGACTCATCTGCAATTGCCTTTGAAATTGCAGCGAAAGGTGCTTTCCGTCAGTCGATTCCAAAAGCGGGTCCACAGCTTATTGAACCAATCATGAAAGTTGACGTATTCACGCCAGACGATCATGTAGGTGACGTAATCGGTGACTTGAACCGTCGTCGCGGCATGATTAAAGACCAAGAAGCTGGCGCTACAGGCGTTCGCGTTAAGGCTGACGTACCGTTATCTGAGATGTTCGGTTATATTGGTTCGCTACGTACCATGACGTCTGGCCGTGGTCAGTTCTCGATGGAATTCTCACACTATACGCCTTGTCCGCAAAACGTATCTGAGAAAGTAATCGAAGAAGTAAGAGCACGTAAAGCTGAGAAAAAATAAGTATCGGCAATATGCATAAAACAAAAACCGGCTGAAATAGCCGGTTTTTTTATGGGCGCGATTATTGTTTAACGTTTACTTTTAAAGCTTAATTTTAAGGAGTAGAGCAAACGTTCAAATTCTTTCGGTTCAGCGTCTTTGTTTGCGTATTGCGCCCGATAGAAGCGATTCACAAAGCGCGTAAGTTCCTTTTGCTGCCTACTGTTGAGCTTAGGCGAAATGCGGGTAGAAAACTGTTTAAGCGTTTCATGTGGCTTTTTTTGCATGCCGTGTTGCTCAAGGAAAGCGAGCAGGGTACTTAAGGCTGAAGGGGCGGTGCGTGAAAACCAACTTTTATAGGGTAGAAAAACCAGAGCGATAAACAAAACAATGATGCCCAAGGCAACGAACATAAACGTGGTCATATTCTTTGCATTAAAATCACCAAAGAGCTTTTTGATCAGGTCACGCTGTGAGTCTTGATCAAAGCGTAAAACTGATTGCGTCCACTGATGATCAATCAGAACCAGAAAGTCTCTAATTTGGCGAATTATTGCCGCGTCATTAAACTCTGATAAATTAAACGGGCGCTCAACTAGGTCACCCTCTTCTTCCGTAATACTTGAAAACAACCCACTCATTAAGCGGTTAGGCGCAACCATGGCGGTGGGGTCAATTCGCTTCCACCCTTCATTTTCTGCCCAATACTCAACCCATGCGTGTGCGTCGTACTGGCGAACGGTGAGTATGTTTTTATTCTGTAGCTCACCTCCTTGATATCCGGTAACGACGCGAGCCGGAACATCTGCCAGTCTCAACATGTAAGCAAGGGATGTTGCATAGTGTGAGCAAAAGCCTCTTTGATACTCAAATAAAAATTGGTCAACGGGGTCCACCGTCATCAGCGGTGGTTTTAAAGTGTAGGCAAACTGCGAGCTTTTAAACATATCGACAATCGCACTAACGCGAGCCGAGGTGTCCATGCTCGCATCTATTGTGTCTGCTATATAAGCTCTAGTACGAGGATTGCCTTCTCTTGGCGTTTGTAAATGGCGTTGACGCTCATACTGACTCATATACTGATTAAGCGGCATATCCATGTAGGAGTTCACGATATAGAGGCTAGCCTTGGTATTGTCCTTGGCAGTAAAAAGCTGATAGGAAGAATTTCGTTGAATGGCTCTATCGCTCATAACCTCCTCGACAATCGGATAGTCTAGAGAATATTGCCATCTTAAGTCGTTAGGCTCGGCAATAATAAGATAACGTGTCGCTTCGCCAAATGGGGTCACATCGGGCGTATTTTCAAAGGTCGACATTTCTTCGCTCATTGACCATGTGGTGCCATTAAAGTAATCCAGCACGATTGCTCGCCAGTAGCGCTCTTCAGGGGCGGGGATGGTGTCGGTAAACTCGGCACGAAAAGCCAAATCGCCGGATTGTGCAAGATTCGCAATGTCACCGGGTGTAAGGTTCTCCGATAGTCCTGTGCTCGACGAATTTTTTGACGCTGCCTCCCAGAGGGGCGGTAATCTCGGTACCATAATAAATAAGATAACGGTTATTGGAATGGTTTGCGCAATCAGCTTCATGGACTGTTTAATACTTGCAGCGTGCTTTAGTTTGCCGCTATTGAGGAAGTAAGCGCTAGAGAGCGTCGCAAAAAGTACGATGGTGTAATAGCTACTGAGCAACAGGTCTTGATGATGAATAAAGCCACAGGCCACCAAAAACACAACAACGACTATAATCAAATGAAAATCAGCGAACGAGCGCATCGTAATAAGCTTTAAACAGCCAGCAACAATTAACAAATTAATCATGGTTGAGAGCAAGCCGAATTTGCCGGAAAAGAACACGAGCAGCAGCATGCAAAATATGGCTAAAAGGTTGAGCGTTGCGTTGTTCAGCGGCCTTATCTTTTTAACAACCTTGGCCCATACCACACCAAGTGCGCATAAGAATAAAATCCAAACCCAGCTCATCATAGTGGGAGAGAGTGGCAATATAGCTAGCGCAAAGCAAACACTTACCAAAGTGCCGGGGACTTTAAGCTGTTCATGGGTAAGTTTACGCATGGCCATCACTCATCGTTTTTACGCCTATCCATTTGATGGCTTTGGCCGTAGGTGGCTAATTGAAATAAACAATTTTGCAAGTGCCCCATACCGCTTTGTGGCAAGATTTGATTTGTGCCTAAATCAAACCCAAACTCAACCTGCTCTTGCGACAAATGCTGTACCTGATAACTCATTATTCTTAAGCTTTCTTCAAGATTTCCCTGCATGACATCGTTAAGACGCAACCATCCGCTTACGCCAGAAGTTTCACCAAAGTCTTTGGTCAGCATGCCTTGACCTTTTGCCACATGTTTCCATGAAACATGATGCAGGGGATCGGTCTCAACAAAATTACGAATGCCTTGTAAGTTGTCAGATTGTTGCTTAGCGCTGGCTTGAGAGGGTACATCGTTGTCGTCTTTGTTGATCTGATGAAGGTTAATGGAGGATTTTTGTGCGCTTGGATATACCAATATTTTGTGTTTGGGCTGAAGATAACTCCAACAGCGAAACAAGCCGAAGCCGAAAAAGCATTCAACTTTAATGCGCGGCGACATATGTAAACCACGTTTGAACGGCGGTAGATGCAATGATATTGGAGTAGCTTCTGCCTCGCTATCCAATGGTGATTCCACGCTGCGTTTGTGCGCGCTGAGAATGAACTCACCACCGGTATATTGTTGGGTACTTTTTAGCTCACATCTAAGCAGAATATCTCGATTGTCAAACTCAGGTGTAAAGGGCATAAACACCAAAGTGTGTTGCGTGAAGTAACGGTAACTATGAAACAGCGACAGAATTAACAGTGCGGAAGTAAAATAGCTCATACCCAGCACAATATTGTTTTGATAGTTGGTGCCTAAAATAAACAGAAAGACCACAATAGCAATCATCGCCCACCCAAAACTTGAGGGCAGAATAAAGGTGTTGGTTAAATTAAAACGGCTTTCGTTCTCGGCCGGTATGCGTTTGTCCAGCCAGTGATTGCGTCGGCTTAACCAAGTTTTTCTGAACGCATTAATTGAGCGTTTCATCAGGCCGCCAGCGGGTCTACCTGTTGCAATAAGTGCTCAGCATAAGAGGATGCTGTTTTAGTCACGAGGTGGCCTCGCAGGCGATGTTCGCATACCCCACTTAATACAAATTGGACATCCTCTGGCGTAACAAAGCTTCGCTCATGCACAAATGCTGCAGCTTTTGCGGTATTGAGTAATGCCTTTGCTGCTCGCGGCGACAGTGCATTTGGGAATTCAGTGGATTTTCGAGTGTGATTAACCAAATTAAGCACGTAGTTAACAACCGCATCGCTTACATCTATTTTGTCTACTTCGTTTTGTAAGCCAATGAGAGTTTGAATATCTATGATGGTATCAAGGGCCGAGGCTTCATTATTGTTTAGCAACATTGCTTTTTCCGATTCGTAATCAGGAAACCCTAACGATAGCTGCATATTGAAGCGGTCTAATTGGGACTCAGGCAATGGATGCGTGCCCGATTGATGCAGTGGATTTTGTGTCGCAATCACAAAAAAGGGATGCGGTAAGTCCCGTGTGTTGCCATCTATTGTGACTTGACGTTCTGCCATCGCCTCTAGCAATGCGCTCTGCGTTTTAGGGCTTGCTCGATTGATTTCGTCGGCCAAAATAACATGGTTAAAAATAGGGCCAGCGTGGAAGGTAAACTCGCCGCTGCTTTGGTCGTAAATATTGATTCCGAGCATATCGGCGGGCAGTAGGTCTGAGGTAAACTGTATCCTAGCAAACTCAAGACCAAGTACCTTCGATAAAGAATGGGAGAGGGTAGTTTTGCCCATGCCGGGCAAATCTTCTAATAAAAGGTGTCCGCGCGCCAAAAGGCAAATTAAAGACAACTCAATTTGCGAATGTTTGCCTCGTATAACTTGTCCTATGCTGTCAATGCAAGATTTAATGTCGTTTCGCATGGTACTCATCTTTGTTTTTATCGCGTTAAATCATAAAGGATGTATCGACCTAATCGCTTATCGTATTAGATACTAATGTATGCGTTTGTTATGCTCATAATCATATTTTGAACAGTGATTGGCAAATATTAAAAGCGCATATTTATGCCGCCTCGCATCATATTTGTGTATTATTTACAAATTCGGGATAGATACGCAGCATTTGTTAGCCATATCATACGCATAGCGCGCTGATAACTATCACATGCTACACGCATTAAATCAGCATTTACATAAGAAAGGATTACGCATGGCAATTCACCCGCAAGCAGGAAAAACACCACAGCAGTCACAGCTTATCAACGTGGCACGGCTTACGGCCGATTACTATTCATATCGTCCCGATGTGGCGGTGGCTGAGCAAGCGGTTAGTTTTGGCACGTCAGGACATAGAGGCTGTTCTGCGTTGTGCTCATTTAATGACGCCCACATAGCGGCTATTTGTCAGGCTTTAGCAGAATACAGAAAAACCCAGGGTATCGACGGCCCACTTTTTATTGGCAAAGATACGCATGCTTTGTCTGAGCCTGCATTAATTACAGCCATAGAGGTGCTTGTGGCCAACGATGTGCAGGTAGTGATTCAGCAAAATAATGAATTTACCCCCACTCCCGTCATTTCTCAGCGCATTGTGAGCTACAACAGAGGGCGTACTTCGCATCTGGCTGACGGCGTTGTTATTACGCCCTCACACAATCCGCCTACAGATGGTGGCTTTAAATACAATCAAACTCATGGCGGCCCGGCCGATGGTGCCGCCACCGGACAAATTCAAACGCGAGCAAATGCAATTATCGCGAAGGGCTCGGTCGATGTAAAACGAATGAATCTGTCTAAAGCGATGGCGCACGATAATTTGAGTCAAGTAGACTTTGCCAACGATTATATTGAAAGTTTATCAGACGTTATCAATATGCAGGCTATTTCTGACGCTAAGCTAAGGCTCGGAACTGACCCCCTTGGTGGTTCTGGCATTGGCTACTGGGACAAAATTGCTCACCGGTATAATCTAGACATCAGTGTTGTTAATTCACAGGTGGACCAACGGTTCGCATTTATGCACTGTGACCGAGATGGAAAGATACGCATGGACTGTTCGTCAGCATTTGCGATGTCGGGCCTTATTCAACTCAAAGACAAGTTTGATATAGCATTTGGAAACGATCCAGACTTTGATCGCCATGGAATCGTATGTCCATCGGCAGGGCTGATGAACCCAAATCATTATTTGGCAGTGGCCATTGACTATTTGTATCAAAATCGTCCTCAATGGGATGCATCTCGTGCGATCGGAAAAACACTGGTGTCGAGCAGTATGATTGACCGCGTCGCTAACAAGCTCGGACGCAATTTACTTGAAATGCCAGTAGGCTTTAAGTGGTTCGTTCAGGGCTTGTGTGATGGAGACATTGCCTTTGCTGGAGAAGAATCAGCCGGAGGCATCTTTTTACAGCAAAATGGTGATACTTGGGCAACCGACAAAGACGGATTTATTATGAGCCTGCTCGCAGCCGAGATAACCGCCACCACTGGCAAAGACCCAGGTGAGCATTATCAAGCCCTTACTCAGGCGTACGGCGCGCCTAAGTATACAAGAATAGATGTTGCCGCCACGCTCGAGCAAAAACAAAGCCTGTCGAATTTGAGTGCTGACGATATAAAAGCAGATACCATGGCGGGCGAACGCATCACGCAAATTCAAACACACGCACCGGGCAATGGTGCTGCAATAGGCGGTGTAAAAGTCAGTACCGAGAATGGTTGGTTTGCTGCGCGTCCATCGGGTACTGAAAATGTATATAAAATATATGCTGAAAGCTTTACGGGTGAAAGTCACTTACAAGAAATTATAAAAGATGCGGAAGCACTCGTAGCTAGCGTGCTTTAAAATGCCTAAATGTAAATTCATATGAATATTTATGTTGCAAAAATGTAAATTAAAAACGAATTTTAAAGGGAATCTGTCAATAATTTGCTTTTGTTAACTAAAATTTAACATGCATACGTATTTATTAGGAGATTTCTCGTACTTTTGATACTGTTGTTGTAATAAAATTTCACTAATTTGAATATGCTCAAGCGCAATCTCGCTTGAGACACAACGTAAACACTTTTCAAGTATCGAGAATCTTTATGACAGTAGCAAAAAAAGCAAGTGCGCCCAGTAAAAAGCGTACCCAAACAAAAAGTGCCTCATCAAGCCAACAATCGGCGAATAACCCTGTGAGCACCATACCCGAGTTAGACTTATCTAAAAAAGCATTTAAAGAGGCGGTAGTGCGTCATCTGCACAGCACGCTTGGCACTGACGAAAACAAAGCCAACAATCATGCGTGGTTTAAAGCGGCAAGTGCAGCCATTCAGGAGCTGGTGCTTAATCGTTTAAGGAAGACGCAAAAAAGTCATTATTTAAATGATACGCGCGCCGTTCATTATTTTTCTGCAGAGTTTTTGATGGGCCGTTTGTTGTCAAACAACATGCATAATTTTGGCTTATTTGAAACCGCGCAAGCCGCACTGCAAGAACTCGGCGTAGATTTGACTGACGTATTGGAAGAAGAACCGGATATGGCCCTTGGTAACGGCGGATTAGGGCGTTTGGCGGCATGTTATATCGATTCATTGGCAACCATGGACTATCCGGCAATAGGCTACGGTATTCACTACGAATATGGCTTATTCAGACAGGAAATCAAAAACGGCGCGCAAATTGAACGCCCGGATAACTGGCGCGACTATGGTAATCCGTGGGAGATTTGTAGACCTGAATCTATTCAAGAGATTTCCTTATACGGATATGTGGAAACTAAATACGGTAAAAAAGGACAGATACAAAAAGAATGGCATCCAGGGGCTATTGTGAAAGGCTTGCCTTGGGACATTCCTGTTGTTGGCTACGGCGGTAAAACGGTAAACGTACTGCGTTTATGGGAAAGTCAGGCTTCAGGTTACTTCAATTGGGATGTGTTTAATGCCGGCGGATATGTTGATGCTGAGCGAGAAAACGTTGAAGCAGAAACCATATCTAAAGTGCTCTATCCAAACGATGAAACCGAGGCGGGTAAAGAACTCAGGCTCATACAGCAGTATTTCTTTAGTGCATGCTCGCTGAAAGACATTATTCGCAGATACAAAAGAGCTCATGGCGACGATTGGTCACGCTTTACCGACCAAGTAGTGATTCAGCTTAACGATACGCACCCTGCCATTGCAATCCCTGAATTGATGCGTATTTTAGTTGACCGCGCAGAATTAGATTGGGACAGTGCGTGGGAAATTTGTCAAAACACCTTTGCATACACTAATCACACTTTGCTTCCAGAGGCATTGGAAAAATGGCCTGCTCGCATGATTGAAAAAGTCTTGCCGCGACATTTGGAGATCATATACGAAATCAACCATCGCTTTTTGTCTGAGGTAGAGAAAAAGTGGCCAGGTGATAATCTTATGAAGGCAAAGCTCTCCATCATTGAAGAAAGTAACGAAAAAATGGTGCGTATGGGCAATTTGAGCGTTATTGGTGCCTTCGCTGTAAATGGCGTGGCTGAGATTCATTCACGCTTAGTGAAACAAAATCTATTCCCTGAGTTTGATGCGCTTTATCCGGGTAAGCTTACCAATGTGACCAACGGCATTACGCCGCGCAGATGGCTTAAGGCCTGTAACCCGCTTTTATCTGACCTGATTTCTAAAAAAATAGGGAACGACTGGCCGCTGCACCTGAGCAAGCTGGATGATTTGTCAACCTTAGCCGACAACAAAACGTTTCAAAATGCCTTCATGCGCGTGAAGCAAAAAAACAAAGACGCTTTAGCAAAGGAGATTAAGCAGCTCACCGGAATATCGGTAGACACCAAAGCGATTTTCGATATTCAAATAAAGCGTTTGCATGAATATAAGCGCCAGCATCTTAATCTTTTGCATATTTTAGCGCTCTACCGTCGTTTACTTGAAAACCCAGATTATGAGATGCATCCTCGCGTGTTTATTTTTGGCGCGAAGGCCGCACCGGGTTACGCACTAGCAAAAACCATTATTTACGCGATAAACAAAGTCGCTGATAAAATTAATGCTGATGTACGCGTTAATCAAAAGATTAAAGTGGTATTTTTGCCTAATTACCGCGTGTCATTAGCTGAAAAAATGATACCGGCTGCCGATGTATCGCAGCAAATCTCTACAGCTGGGAAAGAGGCATCTGGTACTGGAAACATGAAGCTGGCTCTAAACGGCGCGCTGACTATTGGCACGCTTGACGGCGCAAATATTGAAATAGCGGAAGAAGTAGGCGACGACAATATCTTTATTTTCGGTAATACCGTCGAACAGGTTGAAGCGCTAACGGCAAGAGGCTACAACCCTTACGATTATTACTATAACAATAAAGAGATTAAGGCAGTGCTCGATTGGTTAGATAGCGATTATTTTACGCCAGGTCAGCCAGGTGAATTATCGCCACTTAAACAAAGTATGCTAGATGGAGGAGACCCATATTTAGTGCTTGCCGATTTTGAGTCTTACAGCGAGGCAAACATCAGGCTAGATGAGGCTTATAAAGATAAGACGCGCTGGGCCAAGATGGCAATCTTAAATACCGCAAAAATGGGTAAGTTCACGTCAGACCGGTCTATTGAAGATTATGTCAGTAAGATTTGGAAGCTAGAAAAATGCGGGATTGAATAGCATTTTATGAGTGATTAATTCCACAATTTCTTAAATTGTATAAAAAGCCAGCATCTAGCTGGCTTTTTTGTCTGAAAGGGGCGTTTTTATTGGTATTTTGGTAAAGAAATTTCAGAAGTAAACGATACATTATTTATCGGTGTGGTTATTGCGTAGCCATGCAAACCTCATCGCCTTCAATTTGGGAACACACATACTTTTATGACCTTAGAGCAGCATCAGCACATCAACAACATTCCCAATCGTTATCACTTTATTGAGATTGTGGAAGAAATTGCGCGCACCCATGACCGTTATAGTTTAATGCTAATGGACGTGATGCGCTTTTCTGATGTATCTGCAGCTTTTGATCACAAATCAGGCGACCTGGTGCTGCTGCAAATTGCCAATCATATTTGTCGATTATTCAAAGACGCGGCTGCCATTGGGCGCTTGAGCGGTGATATTTTTGGCGTTGTGTTTACCGACGCAAGTACGCCGCTTGCTATGCGCGATAAGAACGCGCATTTGATATCGCATTTTAAAACGCCTTTAATGGTTAACGAAACCGCTTTTATCGCTGATTTTAACGTCGGTGTGGCGATTCGTAAAAGCAAAGATACCGATTCTAATACGGTTATTTCACTTGCTGAAAGTGCGCTTAAAAAAGCAAAATCTAATCGGCACGTAAACTTTGCTCTGCTGACTGATGAAAATCAAGAGGTAACAGGCAAAGGCCTTGCGCTCAAAGCCGATTTAACGCGCGCCCTACACAATCAAGAGCTTGAACTGTACTTTCAGCCAAAAGTAGATTTAAACACCTTTGAGATAATTGGGGCAGAGTGTCTGTTGCGCTGGAATCATCCGCTCGATGGAGTGGTTTTTCCGGGGACGCTTTTAAAGGCCGCTGAGTCATACAACATGATGAACGAGTTAGGTTATTGGACACTCGAAAGTGCCTTTAGCTCAATCGCAGTGCTGTGTGCACAGGGCTATCGAATCCCAATTTCTGTGAATATATCGCCAACTCAGCTTTATGACCCGCGTTTATTGCCGAAAATACGCAAACTTATTCAAAAATACGACATTACGCCTGAATTGATTGAAATAGAGCTAACCGAAGATGTCGCGTTAACTAATTCATTGTTAGTTAAACGCCAGCTAGACGAATTGAAAAAGCTGGGGATCGCAATATCAATGGACGATTTTGGTAAAGGCTACTCAAATCTGAGCTTTATTCGCGATTTAGAACTATCTGCCATCAAAATTGATAAGGCCTTTGTGCTAGAGCTCAGCGAATCACCAGTCAATAGCGCGATAGTAAAAGCAACTAAAATAATTTGTGACGCCAAAGGATGCGAGACCTATGCTGAAGGTATAGAAAACCTCGAGCAGTTAGCCCTGTTGAAGGATATGGGTATCACCAAGGGGCAGGGCTTTTTGTTCTCTCAAGCTGTGCCGATCACGCAATTTATTAGTCTTATTGGTCTGAATGATTTTTCGCACCTGCTTGATGGTAATACTCGAAATCACGGCTAGGTATTGATAAAATCTCCTCGGTTTCATCCTATAAGGCAAATCGAGTGCTCCTCACCCTGCAAAATTTTTTATCTCATAGTGTCGACGAATCCATAAAGTGGCAATCATTCTCAGCCCAGCTTAATGCAGATGTGTATGTTGAATCGCCGCTCGAGGGCGTGTTAATTTTTAGGCCCACCGGCAATCTACCGCAGCAAAAACATATTGTGCTTTCAAGCGGCATTCATGGAAATGAAACTGCGCCCATGGAAATATGCAACCAACTCATTGCGGATATCGCTAGCGGTAAGCTAAAAATTTCACATGCGCTTATGTTTATATTCGGAAACCTACCGGCGATAAAACAGCAGACGAGATTTATTGAAGAAAACTTAAATCGCTTGTTTGCCCCAAATATTGAGGGTGACTCGTTAGAGGTACCACGAGCAAAAGCGTTGATGCAACAGGTCAGCGCTTTTTTCAAAGATGCCACCGGCGAGCGATATCACTATGATTTGCACACTGCCATCCGTGCCTCAAAAAATGAAAAATTTGCCGTGTATCCGCATCTACACGGTAAAGCCCACAGTAAAACTGAGCTGCAATTTATGTCAGATTGCGGCGTGAATACGATTTTGTTGTCTCAGTCTGCTACGACCACCTTCAGCTACTATAGCTCTCGCTATCATGATGCACATGCATTTACTGTAGAGCTTGGTAAGGTAAAAGCTTTCGGCCAGAATAATATGAATGACTTTGTCCAAGCAGACAAAATGCTGCGACATTTGATTGCCGATAGAGAACTTACCTTAAGCGCTTACGAAGATTGCCCTCTAGAAATTTACAAAGTAAATCAGGTGATTAATAAGCATCATGCCGATTTTAAACTGCATTTTTCGGAGGATACGGCGAATTTTACTGATTATTGTGCGGGTACTTTGCTTGCTAGTGAGAGTGGTGCCAAATACTACGCTCAGCAAGATGGGGAAGCCATTGTGTTTCCAAATGAAAACGTTGCCATTGGTCAGCGGGCTTTATTGACGGTGGTGCCGTGTGAGCTCTGAGATGGATTTTAAGCTGCATCCACAGCTAATCGCAGACAGTATGCACCTTGCGCGCCTCGATTTATGCGAGGTCAGAATAATAAACGACGCTAATTATCCTTGGTTTTTATTAGTGCCCCAGCGTAATGGTTTGGTTGAACTGCATGACTTGACGCTTGATGAGCAACAATTGCTTACAATTGAAAGTCGATTGCTGTCGGGAGCCATTATAAACTGTTTTGCGCCCGATAAGCTAAACGTTGCCAGTATCGGTAATATGGTGTCGCAATTACATGTGCATCATATTGCTCGCTTTAAAACAGACCTTGCATGGCCCAAGCCAGTGTGGGGACTATTTGAAGCAAAGCCTTATGAACAAGGGCAACTCTCGGAACGCATTGAGTCCATGCATACTTGCCTTAAGGCAAATAAAGGCAGCATTTAATACAAGATTGCTCATACCACAGCGAGGATAAAAACATGATTATTACCACCACTAATTCAATTGAAGGCAAATCAGTCACCCAATATTGCGGCGTCGTTATCGGCGAGGCGATTATGGGTGCAAACGTGTTTAAAGACTTATTCGCTTCTATCCGCGACATTGTAGGCGGCCGCTCAGGCGCATATGAGGCTGAACTCACCAAGGCTCGACAGATTGCCTTTCAAGAAATTGAACGAGAGGCACATATGCTTGGTGCAGATGCCGTCATTGGCGTTGATTTAGATTATGAAGTGGTTGGGCAAAATGGCAGTATGTTGATGGTTAGCATCAGCGGCACAGCGGTCAAATTGGCATAACGTTAGCATTCGCGCCCGATCTAACTCAAAGGTTTTAATACAGCGGTCAAAATAGTGGTGATGCAGTGTGCATTACCACTTGTCTGCATCGTCATCTTTGTCGTAGTCCGAATCTGGGCGCTTTTTAAAGTCCTTAGGGATCTTAAACTTACTGCTATATCTCAGTAGCATGATATTACCTAAGATAATGCCTAGCACAAATACAATAATGACAACTACCCAAAACGTGCTCATAAGGCGCAACCTCGATTGTAAGTATAGCGCTCTACAAGCTCCGGCAAGATAGCCAGCACAGCATCTTTGCCCTGTATATTGCTCTCAGTCAGTAAGGTTGTTAGTAAACTCAAATCAAAGTGTTGCTGAATATGCTCAGCAGTTTTTTTATAGCTTAAATGCCAAGGCTCGCGAGCTACGCCTCCCACATAGTTAGCATAGGGTAAATAAAACCCAAAACGTGCAGCATTAGCATGAACCCAAGTAGCAAGGGCGGCGCAAGGACCGTCGGTTTCGTATTCATCGGTGACTAATTTAAAAGGATGGCCGCTCGCTTCTACGCGAGTTTTATCGTAAAAATCAAAATCCGTACCCCAGTGGTGCCGACTAGCACCGGGTAATGCCGACCACAGCATAATCGCATGGATTTTGTCTATATCGCTGAGTGTGTCTAGCTCAAGCAAGTCACCATCAAGACTAAACAGCGGAAGCTCTCCCAGCCACTTGCGGTTCCAAATAGAAAGCTGTTTTTCAAAACTTCTAAAGCTGCTGCAAATTTGCAAATCGAGTCCTTGCTCATGCGCGTCGCTCTGCATAGCTAAAAAGGCTTCTCGCACCTCAGGCATTAACACATGCTGAGCGTCTACGGGGCAGACATGCCCGCTGTCAAAGCCCATAATCTGTTGCTTGTTGATCATATGAACTGTACTCCGCTTATCTTGAGGGCTTATGGTAATGCCTTAATCTAAAGGCCAGCTCTGAGAGCAAATGTTGTTTTTACTTTATGGTCAAACGCCCGCTTTTGTTTTAAAAATTGATGAGTACAAGTCGGGTGTAAACCCGATGTAAGAATCACCTTGGTGCACGAGGATGGGGCGCTTAATCATTGATGTGTTTTCTTGTATTAAAGCAAGCGCCGCGGTTTTCGATGCCTCGTTTTCATTCGCCGCCTCGAGCACCGCTTTTTGATCATCGCTAAGCTTGCGATAAGTAGTACCGCGTTTGTTTACCACGGTCTGGACACCATGAGCGTTTATCATCGATGCTATAAAATCGATTTCAACACCGGCTTTTTTGTAATCGTGAAAACTGTAGTTTATGTTATTGCTGCTGAGCCAAGTTTTTGCTTTTTTTACTGTGTCGCAGTTTGCGATGCCGTACATGATGGTCATAGCGTTACCCATTTATTTTTGAAAATTTAATCACACAAACTTCGCTTTAAAGTTTATCCAAGATATCTGTGGATAAGTTTGTGTAGTACATTGGGGTTAATCAATAAATACATGAAAACTATAGCAAAAAAATTATGGTCAGAATACACACAAGGTCAATAAATTTGATTTAGAACGTCGCTCCTGCCCACGCCAATTAAAGTTAAGTCGATTAAGGTGAATTACAATTTATTATTGTTCACCTTAGGCAATAATTTGCATAATAGTGAGTGTAGACATTTTGTTTCATATTAATCACAAGGATTGTCATGGAAGCACTTTCAATATATGCCGGCCCGAAGGCGCGTGAAACCATAGAGCGTGAAGGGATAAGTGCAGATACGTTCAGTGCAGTTTTAGGGGCATCGGGCGGGCCAAAATGGTTTGTGCTCTATGGCTTAGATAAAGTGCTGTTTAGTGAGTTCATGGATAAACGCACCCAGCCGGTTGACATCATCGGTTCGTCTATCGGCGCTTTTCGCTCGGCTTGCTTTACGCAACAGGATACAAAAGCAGCGATAGAGCGACTGGCAGATAAATACAGTAATACCGTGTATTCAGAGCGTCCGAGTGTGCAAGAAATTACCAGTAAAGGTGTGGCATTACTGGACTATATGATGGGCGATACCGGCGTTGATAACGTATTGAATCAACAAATTAAACGCCTTCACATAGTGGTAGCTAAAAGTCGCGGCTTGGCGGCAAAAGAACGCAAATGGCAACAGGGCACAGCGCTTGGCTTGGCCGCAGCACGCAACGCAATAGGGCGGTCAAAGTTACAAAAGAGCTTCACACGGGTGGTGTTCTCAAATACCAATACCTTGCTAGATTTTGATGAACAAATTGCATTGCAAACAGAGCATGTGCCTTTATCCGCTAGCAATACGCTGATGGCGCTTATGGCCACCGGCTCAATTCCTATGGTCATTCAGGGCGTGCCCGATATTCCTGGAGCAGGGCGTGGTATGTATCGCGATGGCGGTATAATTGATTACCATTTTGATATAAAGCTTAATACGCCGGGCTTAGTGCTTTACCCACATTTTGCCAAGACGCCCATTCCCGGCTGGTTTGATAAGGGTTTGAAAAGGCGACAGTGCCATCCGTCAAGCTACGACAACGTGGTAATGCTGGTTCCCTCAGATGAATTTATCGCCAGCTTGCCGTATCAAAAAATCCCTGACAGAAAAGACTTCAGTAAGATGAGTCCTGAACAGCGTATTCCTTATTGGCATAAGGTGATGGCCGAATCGGAACGCTTGGCGCAGGCCTTTGTTGAATGGGTAGGCAGCTCTAATCCGTCAAAAAATGTACAAGCAATTCGTCTACAGCGTTAAAGCCGTAAAAAGCGCTTGCGAAATGAAAGGTGCATGGCTATTATACGCGCCGTTGGTTAACAAGCCGTGTCGCTTTTAACCACGCGAAAATTTTGTAAAATACGACTATAGCTCAGTTGGTTAGAGCGCTACCTTGACATGGTAGAGGTCCCCAGTTCGAGTCTGGGTAGTCGTACCATCCTTAAAAGGCTTCAAGCCGAAGTGTTTACTAACAGTTCATATCTAGACACGCAAACGCAAATAAAACATCTTCATAAACAACTCTTCATAAACAAATAAATAAGCAGTAGCAAACGTTTCTCGGTTAACATAATCGACGTAGACATAAATGAGTAAACGATTTTGGCCAGCGCTCCTCTAGTAGTAATAAATCAGTCGCTGGTGGCTCAAGTAAAAAGCGCTAGGCCTTAGAATATGCAAGATATGCAGATGACATCCGAAGGATTTATCTTAACAACACGCAGCATTGAACGCGCGAATAAAACGTTTATTGAAACGTGGTTTTTAACCGATGATGGCGCAATCAAAGCGCTTACCCAGCCCCAGCAAGCAGTCTTTTTTATCCTTCAACACAATGCTCCTCACGTAGGTCAATTGCTTAACGATAACGGGCTAAAGCATCGCTTCCAGGTACTGCCAATGAAAACCTTTGCTCATGAACCTGTAGGTGCGCTTTACTTTGATAAAAATAGCGCTCTCTACAAAGCGAAGACGCTATTAAACCAACATCAGGTTACGCGTTTTGAAGATGATGTGCGTTTAACGGAGCGTTATTTTATGGAACGCTTCGTTTATGGCAGCGCTATTTTCACGGGCATGAAAATTGAGCGAGTCAATCACGCAAATCAGGCGAAAACGATTGAAGTTACAAACATGCACTGCAAGCCCAGTCGCTACGTGCCTAAGTTCAAGGTGCTGTCAATTGACATTGAGTGCAGTGAACAAGGTGAGCTTTTCTCTGTAGGGCTCGCCAGCGACGAGCAAAAATGCGTGATTATGATTGGTGAGGCTCAAGCGGGTGAGCACTGGATCACTTGGGTGGCCGATGAAAAGGCCTTACTGCAGGAACTTGTTGCACAGATTCAGCGCCTTGATCCAGATGTGATTATTGGTTGGAATGTCGTTAATTTCGATTTTCGTTTGTTAATTCAACGCGCCTCGCTGCATAGGGTAACCTTGGCGATAGGTCGTGATAATCAAGCTGTTTTATGGCGAGATGCTCGAAACGAAGTCAATCAAGGCTTTGTGTCTATGCCCGGCAGAGTGGTGGTCGACGGTATAGATGCATTGAAAACTGCCACGTATCAATTCGACAGTTTTAGTCTAGAAAATGTTGCGCAAACCTTATTAAACAAAGGGAAAGACACAGAAAACGTCGACGACAGGCTAGCGCAAATTGAACATGATTTTGTGCACAATAAAATTAAGTTGGCGCAATACAATCTACAAGACTGCCAGCTCGTGTTAGATATTTTTGCGCACACCAAGGTACTTGATTTTTTGACACTACGAAGTCAACTCACGGGTCTTGAGCTAGACCGTATGGGGGGCTCGGTGGCAGCATTTGTTAATTTATATCTGCCCAAGCTGCATAGAGCAGGGTATGTGTCACCCAACAGGCCGGAAGATGGAGGGCTAGCCAGTCCGGGCGGATATGTAATGAGCTCAAAACCGGGATTATATAAGCATGTGCTGGTATTAGATTTTAAGAGCCTGTATCCATCTATTATTCGCACCTTCAAAATAGACCCTCTCGGCCTAGTAGAAGGCTTAGTCTCTGCAGACACTGCCATTGAGGGTTTCAAAGGCGCAAAATTTAGCCGCGATAAGCATTTTCTACCTGATATCATCACTTCTCTGTGGCGTCAGCGCGATGAGGCCAAGAAAAACAAAGACGCTGCTCGCAGTCAAGCAATCAAAATTTTGATGAATTCATTCTATGGGGTGTTGGGTTCGGGGGGATGTCCGTTCTACGACACGCGTTTAGCCAGTTCCATCACGATGCGTGGTCATGACATTATGCAAACAACAGCAAAATGGATTGAACAGGACGGGTTTGAAGTTATTTATGGCGACACCGATTCTACATTTGTGTGGCTAAACGGTGAACACACGAATGAGCAGGCCGTGAAGATTGGTGAATCACTTGCGCGTAAAATAAACGCAAAATGGCAAGACAGCATTTGGCAATCCCATCAATTAGAATGTGACTTGGAAATTGAATTTGAAACGCATTTCAGCCATTTTTTAATGCCAACAATTCGCGGCTCTCACTTAGGCAGTAAAAAACGTTACGCGGGATTGAAAACAAGTAAAGACGTTGACGAACTGATATTCAAAGGTCTTGAAACCGTGCGCTCAGACTGGACACAACTGGCAAAGGAATTTCAAACTACCTTGTACAAAATGGTGTTTGCACAACAAGATGTAAAAGCATATATCAGGCAAATTATAGACGATACGCGAGCAGGCAAGCTCGATGAAAAACTGATTTACCATAAGCGTATTCGCCGCAGTTTGCACTTGTACGTTAAAAACGTACCACCGCACGTTAAGGCTGCAAGGCTTGCTGACCAACAAAATGCAGCCTTAGGTAAAACACTTAAATACCAGCATAAGGGTACCATTGCCTATTTGATCACCATCAACGGCCCCGAGCCACTCGACTATGTGCAAAGCCAAATTGACTATGAGCATTACATTGATAAACAAATTAAACCTGTAGCAGAGGGTATATTACCGTTCATCGATGTATCGTTTGACAGTATCAGTAGTCAGCAAATCGGCTTGTTTTAAGGCATTTTACGTTTATTGCCACTAACATAAATGCGCTCACAACGCAGCCAGACGCATTATAAGCGTTAAAGCATTTCTAAGGCATTTAGCACGTCTGCAATGATATCAATTTCTTTTTCACAGCCTACGCTAAAACGAATGGTTCCTTCGGGAATATCGTCTGTTCCCCAGCGAGCGCGGCGTTCTGCACTACTATGCACGCCGCCAAAACTCGTTGCCTCGTAAACCAAACTACATGCGCTTAAAAACTGCTCAGCGCTGCGTTTATCTGCAAGTTCAAAACTAATAATAAAGCCAAAAAGCTGCTGTTGCTTTTTGGCTGTTTCATGAGATGGGTCTTGAGGCAACCCAGGGTATCTAATGGCCTTTACCTTCTCATGCTGGCTCAGAGTCTCTGCGAGGGCTAGCGCATTTCGACACATGCGCTCAAGGCGCACGTCTAGGGTAGAAAGGCTTCTGTGCACTAGCCATGTCTCCATTGGCCCAGGAATATTACCCGAGTACTTTCGCCATTCTCTTATTTTGGCATTTATTTCATTGTTTGTGCTCGATACATGCCCAAACACCACATCGCTGTGTCCATTAAGGGCTTTTGTGTCGGCGCTCATTGATATGTCAGCACCAAGACTCAATACATGCTGACCCAAACAGGTAAGGGTGGTGTTATCTATTGCTAATAAGCCGCCTAGTGCGTGCAGCTTTTGTGCAGCTAATGAGATGTCAAAGGTGTCTAGCATGGGATTGCTTGGGGTTTCTAATAACGCCAGCGAAATACCTTTAAAATCAAATGCGTCTATCTCGCGGGTGGCAATTGTTTGTATATTCACGCCAAATTTTTCGAGATACTGTTTAGCATAATGGCGAACGGGTCCATAGCCGTCGCTAGGCAGCAGTATTGTGTCTCCTGGCGCTGCTAAACTAGTTAATATTGCGGCTGCTGCCGACATGCCTGAGGGAAAAACGGTTGTTTCGCCGCCCTCAAGGCTTGCTAGCCCGTCTTCCAAATCACTCCAAGTGGGGTGTCCAAAACGCCCGTACTGATACACGTTCGGGTCAACATCCCCAGATAGGTGAAAGGTACTGGCAAATACTGGCCCTGAGCGGAAAGCTTGACCATTTTTAGGAGCAGGCGCGCCCGAGTTGATGCTAATTGATGATAGCGAAGGTGACTTTGACATATGGACTCTTAACGAGTGTTTAGCGAATATAAAGTGACGCTAGAGTAGCATAAAGCATACAAAAACAGATAAAATACTGTGCTTGATTGGCACGCTTGGTGATCTGCAAATAGCATAATTACGTTAAGCTAAGCTGAAATTAAATATATCAAATAGAGCTAAGTTTTATAGGAAGTAGCATGCGCAATACCATTAGCGAAACAGTCACCAAAGTGCATCATTGGAACGACACTTTATTTAGCTTTAATACCACGCGGGGTAATAGCTTTACCTTTGAAAATGGTCAGTTTGTGATGATTGGTTTAGAGGTTGACGGTAGGCCCTTGCTGCGAGCCTATAGTATCGCAAGCGCAAATTATGAAGAAGAACTCGAGTTTTTTAGTATAAAAGTGCCTGATGGCGCGCTGACCTCGCGCCTGCAAAAAATAAAACCTGGTGATGAGCTTATTCTCAGCACCCGCGCAACAGGTACGCTAGTACCGGGTTATTTGAAACCGGGCAAGCGACTCTATTTGCTGTCTTCTGGCACCGGCCTAGCGCCATTCATGAGCATCATTAAAGACCCGTTTATTTATGATGCATACGAGCATGTTGTATTGGTGCATAGCGTTAGATATGTGTCTGAGCTTGCCTATAAAAATGAAATTGAAAATGTACTTCCCAAAAATGAATATTTTGGAGAAGAGGTGAAAAAGAAGCTGATTTACTATCCTACCGTTACGCGTGAGAACTTTCAGTATCAAAGTGTGGATGAGCAGGATAATCGCAGTAGCCATCATGAGCGAATTACAACGCTGCTAACGACCAATCGCTTAACCGACGACATAGGCCTACCAGAAATCGACCCAGAGTTTGACCGCTTTATGATCTGTGGCAACAACGACATGCTGCAAGATTTAATGAACATATTAGATGATCATGGGTTTACCAAGGCCAACTCGCGGTCACTCGGGGAGTACGTTATCGAACAGGCCTTCATTGAAAAATAGAGCGAAAAATAAAACGAAAAACAGCGTAAAAAGTAGGGCAAAAGCATCGATGCTTATTGCCCAATCCTCAGCATCTTTTTGTTCATTGTAGACCTTCGGGTTGCCATTTAAGCTCTTTCCCCTCTGCCGGCTTTAGTAATGATCATCGTCACGCTGAGCAAGCGTTGGGTCGTCTGGCAGGTCAGGTGTATTTTCATCAAGGTCTGAGGGCGGTTCATTATCCAAGCGTTCGCCTAAAGTGCTGTCCGGCGATACTTGATTATCTAACAGGTCGGCAATTACCGCGGCATCTAGTGATGTACTGGTGCTGTCTGGCGTATTTTCTGAGCCACTGCTGTCTATTTCGACGGGCAAGGCGAGGTCACTATTTCCGGCATCTGCATCTCCATCTCCATTGTTTTCAGCTAATGACTCAAAAGAAGGATGTAGTTCAGCATTTGCATCTGTCAAAGTTTGTATCAACTCCTCACTCACTGATGTTGCCTGTGTTTCCTCCCTCGATGTTTCTTCAAGCGATTCTGGAAGTGCTTCAGACGTTTCTTGAACATCAGTCTTGTCGACACTACTAAGTGCCTCATGTTCAGCTTGGACTTTATTGCTATTAATTTCAGGAGACGCGCTGGTTGATTCCGGCGTTTCATCCTTTAGAACTTCTGTTTTGGTATCAGCGCCATTGCTAGTGTCGGTACCAGTGCTGGTGTCGATACTAGTGCTAGCATCGGTAGCCAATGGGTCAGTCGCTTGAATATCTCCCTCATTAACGACGGCTTCAGACGTGCTTTGAACAACACTTGTATCAACCGTGCTCGTGGACTCGAGATCGCTTTGCGCGTTAAAATCAGGTGCTGTGCCAATGTCTTGCGATTTATCCAGTATCACTGGAGAGTTATCAAAACTAAGCTCTTGAACGCCGTCAGGTCCCTTTGTTGTCACCAAATAACTCACAAAGGTGTTGCTGTGAAAATCCTGAGGTAGCTTTGCTTCTATATCATTGTGATCCCACGTGCTAACGTCTATCTGCTCAGTTGGACTTGTTACTGTATAGGTGTGCCCTTGATTGTCTTTAAGTACGGTACCGGCAGGCAAGCCAGTAAGCTTTTCTTGATTTATATGATCATCAGCATCAGAGGGTGCGCCAGCATTAAGCTTTATCATTAAGCTGGCTCCTGCATTTGGAGAGGCAATTCGAGTATCTACCTCTACAACTGTTTGCGTGACCCCAGCGACGGCGGTGTAGCTATGTTTGCCCGTTGAATCAACTATGCCATGCGCTGATGCTGTTACGTCTGTTTCTAAATGACTGTCACCCCTTAGTGTGTTTGCCATTGGTGTTTTGGCTAACTCATCGGTATCTAGTGCTCTGGTGGCTATTGATACATTAAACATTTTGCCGGTAAAAGCATCACTCGAACTAAACCCCCCACCAAATGAATCTTGATCGTTGCCCAATGCGAGTTTTCCGCCAGAAGGGATCGTAACGCCCTTTGCAACGTTGTCCATGTGCTTGGCTAGCACACCATCAATAAGTACGTCCAGTTTTCCGCTATTGCCATCCCATGAAAAACTGTATCGATGGTCTTGCCCATCGTTGAGCATCGCAACACCCGTTGCATATTCGTGACCGCCAAGCCTTATGGTTAAATCTTCCGGTTTCCAAATATAAAAGGTGTTTGCGTCAGAGGGCGTGCCGTAGCTAATAAGTGTGGCACCGTGGACGCCCTCAGTTGTCACTTGTTTTCCGCCTAAGACGGTCATATCAACCGTCATTTCAGATAAACCGCTGCCAGCTTGAACAGCAGAAGAACTAACAACAGCAGAGGGTTGCCCGTGCGGAAACTCCATTACATGTTGCTTAGCAGATACTATTAAATCGGGTGTGGCGGTGTCGGTTACCGATTCAATACTCAGTTTAGCATTGGCCGACACCTCAGCTATACCGTCACTTATTTTGATTGAGACGGGTAAGTCGTTACCGTGCGCATCTTTGTGAGGCGTGAACAGCCAATCTCTATTACTTTGCTTTGTAAAATCGCCTGCGCTACTTGTGATATCGGTAATATGGTGCGTATCCGAGCGATCATAATCTCTGACACCGGCTTGGTGTAAGAGCTCAGATTCACTGAAGGTTTTTGTTTGGTCCTCGTCTAACTGTCCCATATCAACCGGACGCCGCTGAGTTGCTCGCACTGTAGGGATATCGTTAGTTCCAATGACCTGGATGTGGAGCTCTTGCGTATCGGTTCCACCGTGGCCGTCAGTCACTGTAATCGGGATAACTAAATTGTTTAATTCTCCTTCTGCCAGTCTTTCATACCCTTCATGGCTTGGATCAAACTGCCAATTACCTTGTTCGTCGATAGTAAAGCCTTCTATTCGTGCGCTGGTACTGAAATGAAGGGTATCTCCGGTATCCTGGTCGGTTGCAGTAATTGTACCGGTGGCAATCGCAGCATCTTCTTTAAACGAAAGGGGTGAAATAGATTGAATAGTAGGCGAATTATTGGTGCCAGTCATATTTATGACAAGTGCCTTTGTATCACTTAAGCCATTGCTATCAGTTACGGTTATTGGCACTGACATTTGTTTGTTCTGGCCGTCTGCCAAACCAGAATAAGCACTGTTACTTGGGTCAAAAGAATAAGAGCCGTCGCTGTTCAGCGTAAGGCCTTCAACAGCACTGCCCAATGTATAGCTTAAGCTAACACCACTATCAACGCTCGTCGCATCAAGGTGACCCGTTATCAACGCGCCTCCTTCGGTGGCCGACACCTGCTCATTTTGTAATTCGGGCTTGTCATCTACGGGTGTAAATGTCAGCTTTATTGGGTAGGAGACATGAGCGGTATCTTGATTACTTAATTCTTGCGAGCCAGCTTTGACGACAACCGTCACCTCACCATTAAAATTTGGCGCTGGTCTTATGACCAGATGGTCTAAATCCCAGCCGTCGGCCGATACCGATTCACCTGCTTGGGTGACCGTTTTTGAATGCGTACCGTCTGTAATACTGAAACCCAGCGGCAAACCTTCTACTATGGCGGTTTCTATTTCAGACCCATCTGTGTCAGTCAGTTCTAAATTTAATGCTATTGGTAAGTCGGTATCCTCTTTTCCTGTTAAACCTTCAAAGTCCAAATCGAGATTATCGATGACGCCACCAGTGCCGTCGTGGTCGACCGCTCTTATTTCAATTCGCGAGTTCTCCCCGCTTGCTGTCAAATCGTATTCATGACGAACAAACTTGAATGTATGGGCGGTGGGTCTGATGGTATCAATCACTTTACCTTCCCAAATTACCTGCACCGCTGAACCCTCTGAGCTTGTGCCTGTTCTACCGGTGAGGTCAAATCCTAAGTGATATTGAGCGCCAACCTGTGTTTTGATATCGCGATACATGTTTGATGGCGTGTTTGCTTTTCCCTCTAATTCTACGATGCCCACATTACCACCCGAGGTATCGCCATATGGAGCACCTTCACCTTGTTCTACGAGGCCGTCGGGATTGTCGGTTTGCCAGCCCCATTGTGTCGGCGATACATAACCATAGGTACCACTATATTGATGGTCGGGGTCGTGGTTGCTAAAACTGGTATGCACTGACTCTGCCATCGATGAGCGTGGCCTGTCTGCGACAGCTTCTATGGCTAACTCACCAAACGCTTGAGTCTGCTCCTTGCCATCTGTCACTGTGATCCCGACCTTTGTGCTTTCTCCACCAAAATTTTGTGCAGGAGAAAATAGCCAGGTTCCATCAGACTCTTTGGTAAAAGTGCCATGTTCAGCATTTACAGCACTTATTGATAAAGAACCGGTACTTTCATGGTCACTCGCGCCCACAAGCTTAAGTAACTCAGACTCGGTAAAGCGTTTACTGGTATCTTCCAAAGTGTTACCGAGGTTTGCAGGACTAAGCTTTGTGGCCGTTACGCTTGGCGCATTGTTTATGCCGACAACGGTAATTGAAAGCGTTTGGCTAGATGAAGCGCCTTGTTCATCTGTAACGGTAACAGGAATGCTAATTTGTTTGCTTTCGCCCTCTGCGAGTGAATGATAAACGCTTGCTGAAGGATTAAACGTGTAGCTTCCATCACTATCTAATGAGAATCCGTCTACGCTAGTATCTGTAGAAAAACTCAAAACGGCGTTTAAGTCGGCGTCAAAACCATTTATCTGTCCTGATACGACGCCATCTCCTTCTTTGGTAGTTATGTCACTGATTGGACTAATGGTTGGAATGTCATTTGTTCCAAGAACGGTTACCGATATTTGATGTTGTACTTTTGCACCAAACTCATCTGTAGCGACTACGGTGAATTGCTCGTGCGCGACTTGGTCTTTTACTAATGCCTGCGTTTGCGCTTTTGTGTTGTCCAAATGATAAACCCAATCACCGGTTCTACTATCAATATCTAGACTTCCGTAGGTACCCTTGTGAGCACCAATTATGTCGAATTGGTGGCTCGCATTAGTATCAATATCTTGTACGGTTAATCTGCCTGAGATCGCATTTGTACTATCTTCGTGTATCTCTCCTGTAGCAATTCCTGAGATGACGGGGGCGTCATTTTTACCAACAATATTAATGCTAATGATCTGTGGAGTACCGTCGATGCTGCCTACTACGATCTTCTCGGTGATTGACCCATTTTCAGGCAGTGCCTGAATGTCAGGGTGTTGATTATTTAAGGCAAATTGCCATTGGCCGGATTCGTCTATCGAAAAATGACCGTGCTCAGTGTCTTTATCTTGCGCGATGAAGCCTTGTTCACCGGTGTCAGGGTCAAATATGCTCAGAGCGCCTTTCGCCGTGTCTAGAGCAGTATCTTCCTTCAACATGGCACTCGTTACACCACCAATCACAGCGGCTTGATTTGTGCCTTTTATGCGGATATTAATAGTGTGCTCAGTGCCGTCAACAGTGCGCACAACAAAGGCTTCGTCAACGTGTTTGCCGTCAGTTAATGATACTAAGCTCTTTTGCGTGGCATCGGCGATATATGACCAATGGCCGTTTTCATCTATAGATAGTGCGCCATAATTGCCCGATAACAATTGCGTGGAGAAGTTGGATTCACCTTGGTCTAAGTCTAAAACGTCAAGATCGCCGCTTGCGGTGATATAGCCATTTTTTGCGTCACTCTCGGTTGCTAGCGCATAATCCACACCCACGATAATAGGTTTGTCGTTGGAGCCTTGGATTTGAATGGTGAGCTGCGAATGTGTTTGTCCCCCAACATTATCAGTAAGGGTGATAGGCACCTGCAGCTTGAGTTTTTCACCCTCCGCAAGATGCTGATAATCAGTATGAGTAGAGTCAAAGGTATAGCTACCGTCTTCGTGCATAGTGAGCCCAGCCACAGGCATATCTAAGGTAACTTTCACGCCGTCGCCAGTATCGATATCGGTAGTCTGTATCGTGCCAGACACTTGTTTGTCTTCATCAACGTAGACAGCAGGGTTATTGACTACGATGGGTTTATCGTTAGTACCAATTATCTTGATATGTATGACTTTAGGCGTACCGTCGATACTGCCGACTAAAATCTTCTCGGTGATTGAACCATTTTCAGGCAGTGCCTGAATATCGGGGTGTTGATTGTTCAAGGCAAATTGCCATTGGCCGGATTCGTCTATCGAAAAATGACCGTGCTCAGTGTCTATATCCATGGCGACAAAGATATCTTCGCCCGCGTTAGGGTCAGATATCAGCAACTGCCCATTAACGCTTTGCGTCATATCCTCTTTCATCATCGCGCTTGACACACCGGCAATTGCGGCAGCTTGATTTGCGCCTTTCAGAGCGATGTGAATATTGTGTTCAGTTCCGTCAGCGGTTTTGACTGTAAAAGTTTCATCAACCCGCTCGGATGACGTTAGGCTAGTGAGTGCACTCTGATATCTGTCAGCTGAATATCGCCAAGCGCCAGATTCATCAATTGACAAAGTGCCATATGTTCCTTGCAATAGCTGTGATGAAAATGCAGCTTCACCAGAGTCAATATCTAGCACAGAAAGTTTTCCAGAAACATTTATCGATTGAGCGTTTGACTCTGAAACCGTATTTATCGCGTAGTCTAGCCCAACCACAATTGCTTTATCGTTAGTGCCAATAACTTGGATATTAAGTTGGGTATGCGCGGTAGCTCCATGTTCGTCAGTAACCGTCACAGGGACGTGTAGATCGAGCGTTTCACCTTCCGCTAGGCTTTGATACGCAGTATGTGAAGCGTCGAAGGTATAGTGTCCGTCGGTGTTCATGACGAGGCCGGCTACAGGCATATCTATCGTTGAAGAAAGTTGAGCATTGTTATCGACATCACCTATTTGAATCTGTCCCTGAACAAGCCCGTCCTCTTTTATCGTTTGAAGATTGGTCGCGCTTGCCGTGGGTAAATCATTAGTGCCTACAACCTTAATCTCAAGTATGCTTTTTGCCTGCGCACCATGATTATCTGAGACGATTATCGGAATGTGAATGACCTTTACTTCACCTTCAAAAAGGTGCGCATAATCAGTATGTTCAGCAGCAAAACTATAGGTTCCGTCTGTATTCAGATTGAATCCTTTGACATGTGAAACGGTGCTATAAGAGAGTAGGTCGTGCTGATCGGGATCAGTTGCATGAAGTTTGCCAGATAAGGGCGGGCTTCCTTCCTCAATAGTAAAAGAATTGACGCGACTAATCGACGGCCCACTATTTTTGCCAGCTATCTCCACTTGTATTGAATGCTCAACACCGTTTGTGTCGGTTACTTTAACGATATGCTCGAGTTTATCTCCTAGCCCTAAGTGGCGAATTTGAGGGGTAGCTTCATTCGCATGAAACTGCCATTTACCATGCTCATTTATGGTGAACTCACCTAGTGCATCTTTAATCGTCGTTTGCGTAAAGGTAGCGCCCGTCGTGAAATCGGGTTTCGTTTGCGTAGACTCTATTGTTTGAGCGACCGGAGGCGTTGTTGGTCCGGTAGTTTGCGGCTGCGTGGGCTCTGTTGTTTGACCGACCTGAGGCGTTGTTGATCCGGTAGTTTGCGGCTGCGTGGGCTCAATTGTTTGAGCGACCGGAGGCGTTGTTGGTCCGGTAGTTTGCGGTTGCGTGGGCTCTGTTGTTTGAGCGACCGGAGGCGTTGTTGGTCCGGTAGTTTGCGGCTGCGTGGGCTCTGTTGTTTGACCCAATGATGATGTTGTGTCTGTCTTAGAGGGCTGCGTTGTGGCAGTGGGTGTAACCGAGGGGAGGGGCCTTGTCATCGACGGCGTAAATACAAGCGGAGCAGTAAAGTGTGAAGCAAGGTTCAACTCACCGTTTGCGGATAGGCCTTCTATAGAAATTTTGTCCAGTGAGATGGTCTGAAGAGCTAGGTTCGTAGCGGGTGAATTGTTTTCAGGGGCTTTTATATCTACGTCAGGTAGTTGTTCAATACCCCCTCGATGCCCCTGCCTTAGAATAGCTAAATCAGCATTGATGCTTTCCATGTTAGCAAGCTCGACTGGCGCATCTGTGGGTGCATTATTTTGACTTGCCAGCTCTTCAGTGTCGTTTGCATCACGAACAGTCTCATTTTCCAACGCAGGATGGGTTGAAGCAGGGAACTGAGCAGATGAGTCAAATAACTTGTTAGATTCGAGCCCGTTTAGGCCAATATCATTTTCTTTAGCAATGCCTATTGTGGCCTCTGAATGTCCAATTGAGGACTCTCCAGCTAGGGACGCACCAACAATTTTCGCTAGCCTGTCTTTTCTTTTTTTAGCTTTCGAGGATGATATCGTTTCGCTGCGATTGGAATCATGCTTACCTGCAGCATTTTTTTGAGGAGCAGAACTTGAACCGCTGTCTTTTTTGCCACGTTCAGTTTGACTTTTCATCTTGCTGTCCACTTGAAATTCGTATCAATTATCTTTCGGAGAGTGCCGTATCGACTGTTGTGTATACCGGTTTAAGCAGATACTGAAATATCGTTTTTTGGCCGGTTGTGATATCAGCTTCAGTCGTCATGCCGACTCTTATTCTCCGGCCTTTGTCTTTGTTACCGACAAACTCGGTGTTAGGCTTGATAATCGCTTTAAAGTAGGGCTGCCCGGTGCGATCATCGTTAAATGTGGCTGGTGAAACTCTAACAACAGCCCCCTCTATAGCACCAAAACGAGAATAATCGTACGCATCGACTTTTATCAAAACACTCTGACCCACTGAAATGAAACCAATATCTTTGGGAGAGACTCTTACCTCTACGTTTAAAGGCTGATCGCTAGGAACAAGCTCGGCAACAACCCCCCCGGGTTGTAATACTGAACCTACTTGTGCATTCGGTAGAGCCTTAATAATCCCATCTGAGGGAGCAATAAGTGCGTTTTGTCCCAACGACGCATGCGCTTGAATCAGCTCTTCTTCAAGTTCGCGCAGTTTAAGAGCAAGCTCCGAACGCTCAGTGCGATACTGTGTTTTCAACTCCAATTTTTTAGAACGCTGTTGTTCGTCAATCGTCGCTAATTCATTCTGCAATACTTTGGCTTGTCCGGTGAGTTGCTCGGAGTCTTTTTGTAGCGAGGCTAATGCTTCTTGCTTTTCGAGAAACTCACGCTGAGATGTAAGACCTTTGCTAGCGGCCTCAGTAAAAAGGTCGACCTCTTTTTGCACCGCATCCAATTGATTTTGAATGAATGTAATCTGATTTAAAGTAGTCGCCAAAGACGCTTGTTTCGACACCTTCTGGTCTTCAATTACGCTTAGTTGTGAGCGCATAAATGCTAGTTGACTGGCATAAAGGTCTTGTTGTTCTCGCGCCATGCCGGGAAATTGTGAACCCTCAGCGCCAAAGTCTGGATTACGCTCTTGCTCCAATGCGCGCAAGCGTTCTATGCGCATGGTTAAATCTGCATGTTCAACGTCGAGCTGTCTAATGTCTGCCTCGCTAACCGACTGGTCAAGCTCGGCGATAGGGTCGCCTGCAGATACCAAATCGCCTTCGGCAACCAATACGCGAAGTATTTTACCTCCGCTAAGGCTCTGAACTAATTGTACATCACCCCCCTGAGGCAGCACTTCGCCTCGAGTTTTTGCGACCTCTGGAACCGTTGCAAAGGATGACCATACGCCAAGCAAAGCAATGAACACGGCTAACGAAATAAGCGTGAGCATCAATGTTCGATCTCTGCTGGTATCAGGAAATGCCCGATTTATAAAACTATTGTCCATGACTATTCTCCGCAGGAACTTGATGTGGTTGGTCGCTAGTGTCGTCTTTATTTAATTCAGCCACGCGTTCAACGCTACCTTCGCTTAGTACCACAGCGATATCAGCAAGCAGCATCAAAGCTTTGTTGTGTGTAGCATAAATAATGCTTACATCAGCGGGGACATTTTGGATGAATCGTTTAATAGCTATGCTCACTGGATGATCGCTGCCGTCATATACGTCATCTAATAGATATACGGAAGGATTATTAAGCTTTGCAATGACAAGCTGTATGCCAAGCGCGGTCATTGCATCAACCTGTATTTGACCATCTTTACTTAGCACGTTACTCAGCCCAGCATAACGATCGTTCAGACAGGCGTTGATCGCGAACATCTCAAGTGCACCGCTAATCTCTGAATCCGTTGCTAGAGGCGCAAAAAATGTTAAGTTTTCTAAAATGGTGCCATCTATAAAGAAGCTTTCACCATTGACCAGAACCACTTTTGATGCATAGTCAACATTGCTAAACTGTCTAATGTCATGTCCGTCAAGCTGAACCGAACCTGCTTGGGGTGGGTACGCACCAGCAAGTATATTAAGCAGGGTTGTTTTGCCTGCGCCATTTTCTCCAACTAATGCAATCTTTTGACCTGGTTTAGACTGGAACGAAAGACCGTTAAGCGCTACGTCTCTATCGGCGCTGTAACGAAATACGAGTTTTGATGCGTTAATGCTGGCCTGACACTCTTCTATATTGGCTCGATTTTGTTGAGCATTCATGCCTGAGCTGTCAACAAGCGTGTTCACTTGCGCGACCGCATTTTTAAATTGATGATAGCGAGCGGTTGAGAAAAACGCGACTTGAAGCGGGCCCGTGACCCGCCATATAAGCATCATCGCAGCAATCAAACCACCTGAACTCATTACGCCAGCCATTACCATCTGTATACCTACGACCAGTGTTGTAAGCGCAATGCTCATATTCAGCATTTTTCCGACAGACTGCTGCATAGCAGAAACCATCTTGTAGTCGAAATTAGCGCGCGCAGCCCTTACGCTTCTCTTCTTTAGCTTGTCTAGCCAGGGGACAATAGAGCGTGCTTGGCCCAGTTCGCCTGCGCCCTCAATAGCCTGTTTAATACTTGATTGTAGCAGTTGATTAACTGAGCCTGATTGCTCTGCTTTTTGATGCATTCGATTTTCGAAAAAAATAGCAAGCCCTGCATAAATAAGTACACCAATTATGGGTACCAAAACCAAATAACCAGATAAGATTGCGATTGCGATGATAGCGATTATGATAAATGGCGCATCAAACAAACTTATTGCCATCGTACCACTGACAAACTCGCGTATGCGTTCAAGGCTCCTTATGCGATTACTGTTAGTGCTAATTGATGACTGCATCAATATGTTAGTCGGCATTGACATAATGCGTTTAAGCGCTTGTTGAGTTGAATGAAAATAAAGGTTGGCGCTCATGTTTGAGAGAAACTTAGCGCGTAAGCGGTTATTCGAAATCACCCAAACTAGGGCAATTAGCGCGCCGCTACCCACTGCAAGCAAGCCATTAATAGAACCCGCAGGTATGAGGAAGTCATAAACCGACATCGTGAACAAGGGTAATGCGAGACCGAGTAGGGCATTTGCTAAGCTTAGTATGAGCACAGACAGAAAATAACGATTGTACTGTCGTGAAAGACTGCTGAACCATGTGCCTTTCTTAGGTGCCTGAGTGGAAAGTTCATGAATGACTAACCAATGCACTTTTTCACCGTTTAGGTCTACACTGTTCGCTTCAGCGCTCGATATAAGCAATTCCCCATCATTGTCTTGGTCTGCAAAATATACGTCGTCGCGGTGCTGAATTATGGTTGGCAAATCGTATAAAGATATCATAGATATCGCGGTATGTTTTCTTTCCGTGCGATACCCAATGTTAAACAAAATTTCACGTATTTCTTCGAGTGTTGGCTTGGTGCTAAGGTCGCTGATGTATGAAAGAAAGTCTTTAAATGAACCTTGCCAATTGTTTTGCTGCAGTATCTTTGCAAGAGCAAGATAGGCGGGACAATGCTTATCGACTTCAGCCACTAAACTTGATTTTTCGTTCGACGAGGAAGGCCGACTCTGTGATAGCTCACTCATGGCGCTCTCCTATTTGCATATTTGTGGCTGAAACGCTTTCCTTGAGAGGCTCTGAAAAAGTAGTTACGATCACGGTCGATTCGAAGGTTTTGCTTTGAAGATAGTTCGCCAATGCTTGTTGCGCTTTGAAATCTAGTCCTGCGTCGGCATGGTCTAAAACAAGCAGGTGAGGTTTTGCAATGAATGCCCTGACGATTGCAATCTGTTGCTCCATGCCTTTTTCAAGACCGCTGAGTTTATGCATGCCGATTTTAGTGTCGAAACCTTGCGATAAGGCAACCACTTTTGAATATAGCCCGACTTCGCGCGACAATGTCATCGCTTCGTTTTCAAGATCACTATTAAAAAGCGTCAAGTTTTCTAGAACGCTCCCCTCAAATAAGCTTGTGCTAGAACCAACATAGCAGACCCTGCCTGACACTCGTTTGCCAGCTTCATCGGCACAATACAGTTCTCCCTGTTGCATGGCTTGTTGGCGCGCCAAATGGTGGAACAGCGAGCCAATACGAAGGTCGCCAGGTTCCTCAAACCTAACGATGCTGCCTGGTTTAACACGAAATGATATGGCTTTATCACTAAAACGTGGAACAGCACTTTCAGCGATAACGCCGACATTGACCGCATTATTATCAATACTTGCTGGTGAATCTGACTCCGTTTCAAGCATCGCTTGCGCCCGTACTTTTACGCTAGTGGCTTTTTGTAATTGTCCCCAAAATGAAAACAAGGCGCTTACCGGTGCCATTGTTCGTCCTGCAAGAAGGGTACAGGCAGCCAACGCGCCGCTTGTCATTTGCCCTTCAATAACATAATGCGCGCTTAACATCACTATAAGCACGGTTGTTGCCTGAGAGAAAAAAGTGGTTGTTAGTTGCATATGCATAAAAAATTTATCTGTTTTAGCTTGGGCTTCTGACTGAACCGATTGCTGGCGATTAAACTGCGATACGATTTTCCGCTGGCTAGCCTTCGCGCGGAGCGAAAAGATATGTTGAAATATATGATTTAGTAAGTGATTAACCGCTAATTGAGATGTTTCTGCGCGTTGTAAGGAACTTTTCGCCTCAAGACTCAGGATATAGACGGTGATAAAAGCAATGCATAGAATTGTGATGGGTATAAAAACAAGATTCCCGCCGATATAGGCAATCATAATGAGAAAAACTACGACAAACGGCGCATCATATAGCGCAAGAAGCGCTTGGCCTGAATGGTAGTCTTGATAGCGTTTTAAGGCAGCGAAACCGTCTAAGAGTTCGACTTTATCGGCATTTGATACTGCACGTTTTGAGGCTAGAACTGATTCGACACCCTTTACCGCCGACCATGCCTCAAATCGCATACCCTGTCGATTCAGTATCCACGCGCGGCCGTAACGCAAACAACCTTCAAGTAAAATAGCAATGATAACTCCCAAGGCTATCACCCATGCGGTACCGTAGCTTTGGTTGGGAATGATGCGGTCGTAAGTCTGTAGAAGTGCTACAGGCAGTGCCAGTGATAGCAACATTATAGCAAGTGATATGATGAGTATTTTTGGACTGATTGAAGCGATGAGTTTGCTTGAAGACATCTCAACTTCCTATATTAGGTCTCGGCTTTACAACAATGTTGAGACTGGCATTTTGCAAAGAGAAATTTTCTTTTTAGTTATAAAACATTTATTTAGAAAAAACCAGTTTGGCTTTTACATTTTGATAGCAGATGTAAACAACGATGTAGCATGTTTAAAATTCGCAGGTAACTGAAGAGCTTATGTTTTATTGCTAATACTGTGCTGCTAGAACTTTGTTGATTGCATCTATATGACTGCCTATACTGACAAGGAATTTCTAAAACTACCTGTATGAATCTACCTTAAAAAGGACAAAGTTTATGACACGATTATTGTTTATCGCTTTTGCTATCGCGCTAACATCAGCCTGCGTTAGCACTAAAGATGATTTGATTTCAAAAGGATATCCAGTGGCCTATGCTGAAGGGTTTGACGATGGCTGCCATAGCGGCAATAAAGCTGGCGGAAGCATGTTCGATGAGTTTCGCAAGGACATTAATCGATTCAACGCTGATATGCAGTACGCGCAAGGTTGGTCTGATGCTTTTCGTCAGTGCGAAAGTGAGCAAGAGGCATTGCAGCGCCAAACAAGAATGGCCATTGAACAGCAAAGACTTAACGAGCAACGCAAAGAAAATGATCGTGAAGAGAAGTATCGTTTAGAGCGCGAAGTGCTTAGAGGCGTCGACACAAGTGGACTTGAGAACTTCGGCAAAGAGTGAAGTCAAATAAGCACTGAGGCGTTTTTATTGGCGCTTTGACGATTGGTGCAATTACGCTCAGTGTATATATGAGAAGGCGACAACTTAGATATACATCTATCAGAGCATCGCAGGCGCTTGTTACTTACTGCCCCTGCGATGCAAGTATATATACCTTAAAATTGATAAGACATGCTCAAACGTGCATTAAGCGGCTCACCAATGGTGATATTGTTGTCGTTATGAGCAGATGGAAAGTAATCTTCATCAAATAAATTTTCGACGTTGAGCTGGACTTGCAGGTCTTCGCTTACATCGTAATATACCGCTGCATCCACGCGAGTAAAATCTGGTAGCTCAACATTATTGCTAAGGGATGCAAACTGCTCCGACTGATAAATAACGCCAAGCGCAACGGCCCACTGACTGTTTACCTGATAACGATTCCATACCGTGAGCATATTCTCAGGCACTTGCGAAAGCGCGCGGTTACCGAGTGCTCCCTGTACAACTCGCCCGGTTTCATCCGCGTCTAGGTTGCTGTAACCGGCGTTTATTTGCCAACTGTCGGTAAGATAACCCACCAACTGCATTTCAAATCCCTTTGTTTCTGTGCCGGTGATTAAGCTGTTTTCAGGATTAAACGGGTCGGTAACGGTGCCGTTTTCTCGTGTTACCTCAAATAAGGCGGTTGTGAAGCTTAGTTTGTCGGTCACATTCCATTTTAGTCCGACCTCGCGGTTTTCGAACTCTTCAGGCTC
The DNA here is from genome assembly GCF_042652645.1 of Glaciecola siphonariae. Classification (NCBI taxonomy): domain Bacteria; kingdom Pseudomonadati; phylum Pseudomonadota; class Gammaproteobacteria; order Alteromonadales; family Alteromonadaceae; genus Glaciecola; species Glaciecola siphonariae. Next base: position 828,276 of record NZ_JBHSGU010000002.1, on the reverse strand, counting down.
TAATGCTTGCGTGCTTAGAGACAGTGATAGAAACTGATCGCCAGAACGGGGCAAGAATGAACGGCTTAAGCTCACATAAAAAGAGATGTCGTCATTTGGTTTGTAAATAGCGCCCACACGAGGCGATGTTTCTGTATCTTTGCGACCTAACAGACCGTTATTGCCATCTGTGCTTCCGTTTGCTATTTCAATTCTATCTGTTACGTCAATATCAAATTGGTCGTAACGCAGTCCAGCAACTAAAATAAACTGCTCAGTAATTTTGACCTCATCTTGCAAGAAGATTGAGCTAAAACTTACCTCTGACGTTCTGTCTCTAACAAAATCCGTAAAGCCAACCGCAGGAATAATGAGCGGATCGCTAAATGTAAACGTGATTTGATCGTCGTTACTGTCAGTAAACAGCGTATCGCGTCTGCTGTTATCGGTATCTTGCTTACCATATTCGGCGCCAATCAAAAGCGTGTGCTCTAAACTGCCAGTGTCAAACTGACCTACCGCATTGAACTGAATAATCAAATTTTCTCGTTCAGTCGCGTCTTTGTACCCATCAAGGCTAACTGTATTTGCCGTGTCGTCAAAACCAATGGGATAGAGATTTTGGTAAAGCTTGTCGAAATCTGCATACTGAACCGTGGTGTTGATTGACCACGTTTCAGACAGTTGATGGTCTAGTCGGCCCCTGAAAACATGCGCTTGTAAGGTAGTGAAATTTAGTTCAGGTGAGCCAAAAAACGTATCTTCCACACCTTCAAGCGGCTTGCCGTTTAAAGAGGGGACACCGCGGTCTACCACTCTATCGTCGTCAATGTACTCATAAGACAAGACTAACTGAGTGACGTCGCTGATGTTGTTGGTATAGGTTGGATTAATGGCGAATCGGTCGCCGTCATATTCATCGCGGTGATTATCTAAGTGCTCATAATAAGCGTTTAGCCTAATTGCCTCACTGCCCGATAAGACATTGTTGTGGTCAACTGCCACCAAGGTGTTGGCAAAGGTGTCGATGTTGGCATTCAAAGCGGTAAATGTGTCGTTGGTCGATGCAGTTTTGGTTACTCGGTTTACAATGCCGCCGCCGCCCCCTCGGCCAAATAAAAGGGCGTTAGAACCGCGTAAAATTTCAACGCGATCTAAATTATATAAAGGACGAAAATACTGTACGTCGTCGCGAAGACCATCAATAAAAAAGTCGGCGGTGGTATTTTGTCCGCGAATTGTCATTTGGTCTCTGTGGCCTTCGCCTTGTCCGATAGACGCGCCAGGTGTGTATTGCAAGATGTCAGCAATAGACACAAAGCCTTGCTCTTGAATTTGCTCACTAGAAATCACTGAAAGTGACTGAGGAACGTCGACTAAAAGAGTAGGGGTTTTTAATGCATCAGCGTTTTGCTGACCAAAATACGCGCCGCGCACGGTAATGCGCTCAATATCAGCAGCAGCGGCTACTGAAGCGAGCTTTGCAACATTGGTGTTTGCCGCAAGGCTTGTTGTACTAATGCTCGAAAAAGCAATGGCTAACGCAGCGCTAATGGCGGTCTTTGGCATACGTGTGCAAGAAAGTGACTTAATCATTAATAAAAATCGTTCCTAGTCCTTAAGTGGTGCGCTAAGTTTATTGCTTATGTAAATGCGAGTCAATCTCATTTGCGTTTAGAAGGTAATTTTATTTCAATATGTACACTAAAAAGGTCATATTCTTGTAAGATGTCTGACAAGAACTACCTATTAAGCTCGGTTGTGAGCAATCAAGTAGGTGTAATTCAAGGATTTAACGATAGAACATTCTGGATAGTTAATTAACGGAAAATTACTTTATGCAGCAGCGAGTTGTGATTAGCGGCGGGAGTTCAGGCATTGGCTTGGCCATTGTTGAGCGCTTTGTGAATAGCGGACATCAGGTATTTAACTTAGATATCCAGCCTTCTTCAAACAAAACTTTAATGCATTGTGACGTGCAATGTGATGTTACCGATCATGAAGTGGTAAAAGCATGCATAGATGAGATTGCGAAAGACGGCAATATTGATGTCCTTGTCTGCAACGCTGGCGCACATATGTCGGCAAATATTGAGCAGACTGACGAGGCAAGCTTGCTGCGTTTGTTCAACCTGAACGTAAAAGGGGCCTATTCATTGACGCAGGCATCATTAGCGCACATGAAAAGTCAGGGCGGGAGTATCATTTATGTCGCCTCCGACCAAGCCATTGTTGCAAAGCAAAATTCATTTGCCTACAACCTAACAAAGCATGCCTTAGCATCTATGGCAAAGACTACAGCCCTTGATTATGCTGCATTCAATATTCGCGCAAATGCAGTGTGTCCCGGAACCATTGAAACACCGCTGTTCCACAGTGCTATTGAGCGCTATTGCGCAAGTTCTGGACAAGACAAAGCGAGCGTTGTCGCCGATGAGGCAAAAATGCAGCCCTTAGGGCGCATTGGACAACCTCAAGAAGTGGCCGCCATGGTGGCATTTTTGGCTAGCGCTGAGGCCAGCTTTGTGACCGGTTCACTTCAGTTAATAGATGGTGGTTACTGCGCACAGTGATATCTATAATAGACCCACATATCCATTTATTTGACCGCAGCCACGGTGAATATGCATGGCTTAAATGCTTACCCACAGAACATGCACGCAAGATAGCGCGAGACTTTGGCCCCGCAGACATCCAGCTAAAAGCGCCGTTTAAATTAGAGGCGCTTGTACATATTGAGGCGGGGTTTGACAACGAGCGACCATGGCGTGAGCTAGAAAACATTGAGCGGAAACTCGCCACGTATGCGCACAGCACAATTTCTGCAGATGCTTCTTGCAATAAACCCCTTGAGCTTAGTCCGCTTAGCGCAAAAACTCACAACCAAGGTCTCGCGCCACAGCGCATTGCGCTTAAGTCTGCAGGCTGTATTGATTTAACTGAAAGACCTGCCGTTTTTGCCCGCACTCTGACTAAGCTGTTAAACCATCGCTCGCTCGCAGCGCTAAGACACATTCTCGATGATGATGCTGTTGCGACGCTGCAGCATCCAAATACTCTTAGCAATTTAGCGCAGTTGAGCAATAGTAAAACGTGTGTTCGAAAGCAAGGTATTGAAAGCGGCTTGTTGTTTGAACTACAAATGAACGTATCCGACAGTCATGCGGTTGATGCATTAGTGGGTATTCTTTATCGTTTGCCCAATCTAGAGGTGGTATTAAATCATGCCGGATTTGCACCCATAGGTGGCGGGCATGCTAATCTAGGCCTGCTTAATAAAATGCAGTGGCAGCTAAATCTTGCGCGTTTAAGTGCTTTGCCAAACCTGTTTATTAAATGCTCAGGGTGGGAGATGACAAGCAATGGTCAAAGCACGCCATCGTACAATGATTCAGACCTAGTGAGCGTGATTCAACATGTTATCGCCTGCTTTGGTGCTCAAAGAATCATGTTTGCCAGCAATTTTCCGCTGGTTCGCTATGAGTATGAATATCAAGCTTATTGGATGATGATGAGCCGCCTTGCAAGAAGATGCAATTTGGATGTTGAACAAGTATGCTTTGAAAATGCTAAACGCATTTACAACATTGCGCTTTGACGCAGTTTAGCAATTGTAAAAATCGCATAATTGCGAAGGTTTGAAGTTAAAAGTTAAAGGTTAAAAGTTAAACAAAAAGCCGTTTTGTGCAAGGAAACAAAACGGCTTTTACAACAATAAAGTAAACACCGGAGAAGTGAATGAAGTTAGTGAGTTGGAATGTAAATGGCGTACGCGCAGTCATGAAGAAAGACTTTTTAACGTCTTTAGCGAGCTTGAACTGCGACGTTATTTGCCTGCAAGAGACCAAAGCACAAGATGAACAAGTGTTAGAGGCTTTAGAAGCTCTCGAGGGATATCATATTTATACTAACTCAGCGATTAAAAAAGGATATTCAGGTACCAGCATTATTAGTCGCGCAAAACCTCTTGATGTCAGCGTTGATTTGGGCATCGAGGAACATGACCAAGAAGGGCGAGTGCTTTGCGCCGAGTATGAACAGTTTTATCTTGTTACTGTGTATACGCCCAATTCACAGAATGACCTTAAGCGTCTGCCGTATCGACAGCAATGGGACGCTGCGTTTTTGGACTATGTAAAAGCCCTCGAGCAAAATAAGCCGGTAATAGTATGTGGGGATTTAAACGTAGCGCATAAAGACATTGACTTAGCCAGACCGAAGGCAAACTACAATAAAAGCGCAGGCTACACGCAACAAGAAATAGATGGGATTGATAACTTACTCGCGAGCGGCTTTATTGATAGCTTTCGTCATGTCAATAGTGACGCGGTGAAATACAGTTGGTTTAGCTATCGAGCAGGCGCAAGGGAGCGAAACGTAGGGTGGAGAATTGATTACTTTTTAGTGTCGAGTAAACTGGAGAACACGATTAAAAACGCAGATATTCATAACGATATCTATGGTTCTGATCACTGCCCAGTGAGTCTTGAACTGAGTTTATAGCGTTAGGTCATTGGTGTTAAGCGGGAATGAAGCGAAGCCAGCGCTAGTTTTTTTTGATCATTCGGATGTACATACAGTTTAATTTGAAGCTTGTGTAGAAAGTTATAAGAAAATCACCGCCAGTGCGATGATTTCCTCGTAACTATTTATTCGTAAACAATTTATTCGTAAACAATTTATTCGTAAACAATTTCCTAATAAACAGTGACCTCAAAGCTATTTGACGACCACATTTGGCGAGCGTTTTACGATGTCATCGTTTAGCTCTATACCAATACCCGGAAGGTCTGGTACCTTAAACTTGCCGTTAACGGGCTGATAATCTTGAATGCAAAGCTCTCGATTCCACGATTTAATTGCATATGTGTGGTGCTCGTGAATTAAAAAGTTAGGAATAGCGGCCTCTAACTGCAGAGCCGCTGCGGTCGCAACCGGTCCGCCGCATACGTGCGCCTGAATGCGAATATCATACACATCAGCATAATCACAGACTTTTTTTGCTTCGGTAAATCCGCCGCAAAGGCCTACGTCGGGCTGCAGTACATCAATACTTTGATCTTCAAAATAGGGGCGCACATCCCAACGATGGTAAAGCCGCTCACCCCCCGCTATTGGCACATTCACGCGCTCAGACACCTTTTTATGCACGGCGGCATTAAGATAATTCACCGGCTCTTCAAACATCATGCAGCCTACTTCTTCTATCACTGACCCCATTTGAATCGCAGAGGCGCAGCCCATGAGTGAATGTGCCTCAAAGATAATATCGACTTCATCGCCTACTTCTTTGCGAATAGCGCGTAGGCGATCACCAAACAGTTTCATTTGTTTGGGCGTAAATAATTTGGTTCTATCAAAGCTCGAATCCCCGTTTTCGTCATACACGATGGGGTCCACTTTTACTGCGTCATAACCCTCTGCCATGGCTTTTGCGGCTGAGCGAGCGTAGTCATCGGGTGTCAGCATTTTTACGCAGTCTTGGCTCCAATCAAACTGAAGCTGACTGGCATAAGTACGCAAGTCATCATTGGTTTTTCCGCCTAAGAGCTGATACACCGGCACGCCAAGTGCTTTGCCTTTAATATCCCAAAGTGCGGTGTCGATAGCGCTCATTGCAGAATAGAGCACTGGGCCGCCGCCAAGCCCCCAAAAGCTTTCTCGCAGCATGCGCGACCACAATAGCTCTGTTTTAAATGGGTCAAAACCAATTAATACCGCCTCGGCAATCTCTTTTATCATGGCTGCCGCGGCGCTATGCCCCCAATCATAAGCTAATCCAGCTTCACCCACGCCGTGTATCCCTTCATCGGTGTGAATGCGAACAAAAATAGGGTTCCATGGCGGTCTTTCTGGGCAGTGAATATCAAAAATTTCAACGTGGGTAATTTTCATAAAATGTGATGCTCGCGAATAATAGTGTTAACAATAACGATGAACGTGTTTTTATCTTAAAAGGTTTTTGCAAGTGCATTAAATATCAAAGTTTGGGTACTGGCGTTTAACACGTCGCATCATCGCCGGCCATGCTTTTTGACCGCCTGTTTGGCCGGTATGCACAATATCAGCCTGCGCTTTTATTGAGGCAATTATGTTGGGGTCTACTTCTATTGGCGTATCACCTGACTGCTGCATTTTTACTTGCACCTCACAAGCACGCAGTAGGTCATACATATGCATAAATGCATCGCCAATGGTTACGCCCATGGTTAGGGCGCCATGATTGCGCAAGAGCATAAAATTAGCGGAGCCCAAATCGGTTTGCAAACGTTGTATTTCATCATGATTAACCGCTAAACCTTCGTAGCGATGATAGCTCATGCTTGCAAGCGCAAAAGCCGAATACTGGCTGTAAGGACGAAGGCCCTTTTCGGTGCTCGCCACTGCGATGGCATCAGGGTGATGCAGATGCAAAGCGCACTGAGCTTCAGGGCGGGCAATATGCACTGCGCTGTGAATGGTAAAGCCTGCTGGGTTGATATCAAACGGGCAGTCGTCTTGAATAATGTTGCCCTCAATATCAATTTTAACCAAATTCGAGGCAGTCACCTCCTCAAACGCTAAACCAAATGCGTTTATTAAAAGCTCCTCTGTATCGGGAATGCGTGCAGAAATGTGCGTATGGATAAGGTCATCCCATCCGTGCATCACTAATAAACGATAAGCTGCTGCCAGCTCAACACGCGTATGCCATTCTGTCTTTGAAACTTGGTTCTTTAAGTTGAGAGTAGGTATGTCGTACATTGATTATCCGATGGCTAAAACGTTCTTTACATAAATAATAAAACTTAAGCATATCAGCTTTTTGATGATGTTTGCCCAACTTATGTTTGCGTACATTATGTTTGTTTAAATTATGTTTGTTTAAATTGTGTTTGTTTAAACTACAGTTGCTCGAGCAAATTTTAATTAAGCTTCGTCCTTATCATCGCAAAGTCGAAATATTGCTTGCCAAAGCTCAATATGTTTTTTCATCGTTTGTTTATATTCATCAGCAGATTCCACATATTGCTCCCGGATAAATTGAGACCACTGAGGAGGCATATATTGATTGTTAGCGAGCAGCTCAAAGCTCGGGTTGAGCTGATATTGATAATGATTTAGTTGACTTGCAAGGGGCTGAATAGTGTCGGCAAAAAACAGCGTAAAAATATTACGCATGATTGTTAATTCTTCCTCCAGCTTTGCCGTCGCACATTGGTTTGCGTGTTCATCGATGTAGCGCTCCAATAGTTTGCTAATCGCTGGGAGCGAATTGACAATAAGGTTTTGTGTACGCCACATGCGAGCAGGAAGACGGGTGTCGGTTAAATCGCGCATATGAAGTTCGAGTTGCTCGCTATTTAGTGAATTTGCCTCCAAAGCTTCAAGCAAATAATTAAGCGCTAGCTTGGTTTCTTGTAGCCCGTCTTCACTGGTGCCCGCAATAAATCCACCAGATGTGGTAAACGCCAAATAGAGCTCGTCTGATTGCGTCAGCATGTTTACCCAAACCAGAGGCAGATTGTCTTGCTTTTGCGCTATCCACGATGCGAGTTTTTCATGCATAGGATGCTCATTTTGCAATTGTTGCATGCAATCATGAAGTGTATTTAACAGGCGCTTTTCATACAAAAACCGAGTAGAGGGGAGCTGCGTTTTACCCAAGGCGGTGTTTCGCTCTGCGATAAATTGTCCGAGGGGGCAGTCGTCAATGGCATAGAACTCCCGCATTGCAATCTGTAAGTCGGGTATTACTTGTTCTAAACTCGATTTGGCGGGCGCTTTGAGTGTATGGTCAGTTAATTGAGGGCCGTCAATCGAAAGCTCGGTGAAGCTTTCTAAGCGTTCAGATAGCTTATTGATGTCGTTTTTAACTTGCTCATGCTGGGTACACGCCTGCGTAAATAACACAGCAATGAACATGAATAAGAAAGCAGCTGTGCGCGTCGCACGCATTTGTATTGTCATGAAGCTTTTTGAGCGGGATGGGCATGTGTATATTGAGTACGGCATATTGTCCATTTTTAGTGAGTTATGTTGCGCAAATTGCTGCTGAATAAAACTTAGGCGGTATTTATCTGGCAATCTCTTGGCTTAAGCATTGCAAGTGCTTATCCCATATCGTTATAATTCACTCAGTTTTTAACGCCTAAGTTTATCTACGCACTTTATCCAAAAAAATATCAAGTGGCGCTTGGTTTGTGTCACCACTGAATAAAGGAACATCATGCCTGTAATTACACTCCCTGACGGAAGTCAACGTACTTTCGACAATCCTGTTAGCATTTTAGATGTGGCCAACGACATTGGTCCTGGACTTGCAAAAGCGACTATCGCCGGAAAAATCAACGGTGAATTAGCAGACGCCGTCGATATGATTGACGACGACGCCAGCTTGCAAATCATTACTGCCAGAGATGAAGAAGGCTTGGAGATTATTCGTCATAGCTGTGCTCACCTTATTGGGCATGCAATAAAGCAGCTATATCCCGACGTAAAAATGGCCATTGGCCCTACTATCGATAATGGGTTTTATTATGACGTAGACCTAGACGAGCCATTAAACGAAGACGCGCTGGCAAAAATTGAAAAGCGCATGTTAGAACTTGCAAAAACTAATTACGACGTCGTAAAAAAGAAAGTGAGCTGGGAAGAGGCTCGTGAGGCATTTGTTGCCCGCGGTGAGAGCTATAAAATTCAAATTTTAGATGAGAATATCGCAAAAGACGATAAGCCAGGTTTATATCATCACGAAGAATATATAGATATGTGCCGCGGCCCGCACGTACCGAACATGCGTTTTTGTCAGCATTTTAAATTAATGAAGGTAGCCGGTGCATACTGGCGCGGCGATTCAGATAACAAAATGCTTCAACGAATTTACGGTACTGCATGGGCAGATAAAAAACAGCTTAAAGCTTACTTAAATCGACTGGAAGAAGCAGAAAAGCGAGATCATCGAAAAATTGGTAAAACGCTTGATTTGTTCCATTGGCAAGAAGAAGCGCCGGGCATGGTGTTTTGGCATAACGACGGCTGGACGATTTATACCGAATTGGAACAGTTTATTCGCTCCAAGCTACACGACTATGAATACGATGAGGTAAAGGGTCCATTGATGATGGACCGTTCGTTGTGGGAGAAGTCGGGGCATTGGGATAAATATGCCGAAAACATGTTTACCACCGAGTCTGAGAAGCGTGAGTACGCCATTAAACCTATGAACTGTCCTGGGCATGTTCAGATATTTAACCAAGGTTTGAAGTCTTACCGCGACCTGCCTCTTAAAATGGCGGAGTTTGGCTGTTGTCACAGAAATGAACCCTCCGGTGCGCTGCACGGATTGATGCGCGTTCGCGGATTCACTCAAGACGATGCACACGTATTTTGTACAGAAGAACAGATTCTTGATGAAGTCAGTGACTGCATTAAGATGGTTTACGATACCTACTCAACCTTTGGGTTTGACAAAATCGCAGTGAAATTATCAACGCGCCCAGAAAAGCGTGTTGGCTCAGACGAAATTTGGGATAAATCTGAAAAAGCCCTCGCAGATGCCTTAAAAGCCAGTGATATCGAATTTCAATATTTGCCGGGTGAGGGCGCATTTTACGGGCCTAAAATTGAATTTACTCTGCATGATTGCCTTGACCGCGCGTGGCAGTGCGGCACCGTGCAGCTTGACTTTTCGATGCCAGGCCGCCTAGGTTCAACATATGTAGCCGAAGACGGTGAACGAAAAGTGCCGGTGATGATTCACCGAGCTATTTTGGGCTCATTAGAGCGTTTTATCGGCATACTCACAGAAGAATTTGCTGGCGCCTTCCCGACTTGGCTTGCGCCCACCCAAGTGGTGGTAGCGAATATTACTGACAGCCAGTCTGCGTACGTTGCTTCGGTAGTAAAAAGCCTTAAAGCGGCGGGGGTGCGCGTTAAAGCAGACGTTCGAAATGAAAAAATCGGCTTTAAGATTCGTGAACACACCATGAAAAAAGTCCCGTATTTGCTCGTGGTGGGCGATAAAGAAAAAGAATCCGGTGAAGTGGCCGTGCGTACTCGAAAAGGCGTCGATTTAGGCGTAATGAGTATCAATGATTTTACAGCACATGTGCTAGATGATATTAAATCTAAAAAAATTCAATAGCACTGCGCGTAAGAATAGGTATAATACTGCGATTCGTGGAGCGGTCTAATGGTTAGGCACGCATTCACGACACATTTTAATGTTCTTGGAGGAATGTCAAATTAAAGGCGCTGCTAATAAAGCTCAGAGCGATAAAGCTCGGATTAACGAAGAAATTACGGTAAATGAAGTACGATTGGTCGCTGCAGATGGCTCACAAGCTGGAGTGGTATCCATCACCGAGGCACTGGCACAGGCTGAAGCCGCTGGTGTAGATCTCGTTGAAGTTAGCCCTAATGCGGCTCCCCCGGTCTGTAAAATCATGGACTATGGGAAATTCTTGTTCGAAAAGAGCAAGGCCCAAAAAGAGCAGAAAAAGAAACAAAAGCAAATTCAGGTCAAGGAGATTAAGTTTCGCCCTGGCACTGATGAAGGCGATTACCAGGTAAAACTGCGCAACCTGCGTCGCTTTCTAGAGGGTGGAGATAAAGCTAAAGTAACGATACGTTTTCGTGGTCGTGAAATGGCTCACCAAGAGATTGGCATTGAACTTTTAAATCGCGTTAAAGGCGACTTAGAAGACATTGCTAACTGCGAGTCTTTCCCACATAGGGTAGAAGGCAGACAGATGATCATGGTGCTCGCCCCACATAAGAAGTAGTAACGGTCTAAAGTTTTTAAGTCTGCACAACTTAAAACACCTTGCTGCAAATTTTAACACCCACACTTACTGCAAATGGTTTGGGGTTTATTAACAATGCGGAGTTTTAGCAATGCCTAAAATGAAATCAAACAGCGGTGCCCTTAAGCGTTTTCGCAAAACGGGTTCTGGTCGTTTTAAAAGCAAACAGTCTCACTTGCGTCACATTTTGACCAAGAAAAGCACTAAGCGTAAGCGTCATCTACGTGGTAAGAAGTTGGTTCATGTAAATGATACCGCCCTTATCCAACGTATGTTGCCATACGTATAACCTTAGACTTAGGAGACTGAAAAATGGCTAGAGTAAAACGCGGCGTGGTAGCACGCGCACGTCATAAAAAAGTATTAAAACAAGCTAAAGGTTACTACGGTGCTCGTAGTCGTGTGTATCGCGTAGCGGTCCAGGCGGTAACTAAAGCAGGTCAATATGCATATCGCGACCGTCGTCAGCGTAAGCGTCAATTCCGTCAATTATGGATTGCACGTATTAACGCGGCTGCACGTCAAAATGGAATGAGCTATTCGCGTTTCATCAACGGCTTGAAAAAAGCCTCTGTTGAAATCGATCGTAAAATCCTTGCTGACATCGCAGTACACGACAAAGCCGCTTTTACTGCATTAGTAGAAGCAGCAAAAGGCGCGTTAGCGTAAACTATCAACAATAGTTTAAGTTCTTTTCGAAAAAGCGAGCAGGAAGCTCGCTTTTTTGGTTTTTGTTGTTAGCATCAAGGCATAGCGGCGAAGATTGCTTAAAGGACGAACTTAGTTTATGAAATGCTCAAAAGTGTTTTTTTCGGTGATAGTGTTTAGCTGTAGCTTCTTTTGCATAGGAGACGACACGCAAATATGGCCACAGGGCGAAACAATAGCCATTAGCCTTTCTTATGACGATGCGCTTGATAGTCAATTAGACACTGCATTACCTGCATTAAACCAGCGCGGTCTCAAAGCTTCTTTCTATGTTGTACCCACGTCTGACGCTTTCACCAATCGATTAGACGAATGGCGTATGTTGGCTGCGCAAGGACACGAACTGGGCAATCATACTTTGCATCATGCCTGTTCAAGGTCAAAACCCGATAGAGATTGGGTAAGCCCCATGAATGCGCTAGACAGTAAAACGGTTCACGATATGGTCAAAGAAGTGAAAGTCGCCAATACTTTGCTAATGGCACTAGACGGCCAAAAGCAAAGAACATTCACGCCACCATGTTTTGATCAACTCGCCAACGATGGTAACTACGTAGATGCGGTAAAAGACTTATTTTTGGGCGTAAAGAGCACTGATGCCGCCAGCTTTGCTGCATTGATTGCGCCCTCTGAGATAAATGCAGAAGACATCATAAGATTTATTGAGCAGCAGCCGGCCAACGTAAAGCTGATTAACGTGTTGTTCCACGGTGTTGGGGGCGACTATTTATCAGTTACCAAGGCCGAACATGCCAAGTTATTAGACTACTTGGTGGCAAATAAAGGCAGATATTGGGTAGATACCTACCGCAATATTATGCTGCGCAAAGCAGAGCAGCTAACAAAATAATTTGTTTACTATTCGTCACCTGCCTCTCGCATGCGCTCCTGCCTTGCTTGCTCTTCGGCAAAGGCGGCTTTGATTTCTTCTAATACCGTGTCAACATCGGCCTCGCGGGTGTCTACCTCAAAATAGCCGGTCAATTCGGTTTCAGGGCTTAATTTGGCAGCTTCAAACAGTGCCCACATTTCTTCTGCATACAGCGTTTGCTTAAGTTCGTCGGCAAATTGGGCATAATAGTCGGTGATGTTGCGAACATCGCGCTGCAACATCTCAAAAGCATTGTTGTTAGCGGCAGCATTCACTGCTTGCGGCAGGTCGATGATGACAGGGCCGTAATCATCTACGAGCACGTTAAATTCCGATAAATCGCCATGCACAATTCCGGCACACAGCATAAGCTTCACGTAGTGCATCATTTGTGCGTGGTCATCAAGGGCTTGCTCACTCGACATTTCTACATCGTTTAAACGCGGCGCAACATCGCCTTCTTCGTTGGTGATTAATTCCATTAACAGCACACCATCATAGCAGCCGTATGGTTGGGGTACTCGTACGCCTGCCTTTGCCAAAGTGAATAGGGCATCCACTTCGGCGTTTTGCCATGCATCTTCTAATTGCTTGCGGCCAAAGCTTGAGCCTTTCTCCATTGCTCTTGCTCGGCGAGAGTTTTTTACTTTGCGTCCTTCTTGGTACTGCGCAGCTTTTTTGAAGCTTCGCTTCATTACGTCTTTATAGGCTTTGGCACAACATATACTGCCTTGGCTCTTCACCACATACACGGTCGCTTCTTTTCCGCTCATTAATTGATAGAGTACCTCGTCAATTAAGCCGTCCTCTAACAATGGTTGAAGCTGTTTGGGTATTTTCATTGACTAACCGCGCGCACATCTAGCATAAACTTGAGAAATCTCCTTTAATCGGCATGGTCTGAAGCAATTTTGCAAGTCACCACGCGAGCAATCTGCTATTTTGTTAACACTCAAGGCGTAATTCACATATCCTGTTTTACCTCGGTACATAATAGCGCATAATTTGATATGAGTTACGCAATAAGATGATAGAGTGACAAGAAAATCGTGCGCGATGCTAATCAATTTTAAATAGAGCAATATAGATTTGATCACCATAATTAAAAATGCAGACCTTTACAGTCCACAAAAAGAGGGCTTTCAACATTTACTCGTTGCCGGCGACAAAATTGTATATGTTGGCACTGAAGTACCAGAACTGAGCGTCGAGCACGACGTAATAGATGCCGACGGTTGCATCGTGACGCCGGGTTTTATTGATGGTCATACCCACCTAACGGGCGGCGGCGGGGAGGCCGGATTTTCTACGCGAGTGCCTCCAGTGCCTTTGAGTAGATTTACCCGAGCAGGAGTAACAACTGCGGTTGGTTTGCTCGGCACTGATGATTTGACTAAAAACACTGAATCGATGGTTGCTCAGGTTTATGGTTTAAGAGAAGAAGGTTTCTCAGCGTATTGCTATACCGGTGGTTATCATTTGCCGCTTACCACCCTAACGGGCTCTGTGAAATCAGACATCGTATTTATTGAGCCGATAATCGGGGTGGGCGAGCTTGCTATAAGCGACCATCGCTCTAGTCAGCCCACCTTAAATGAATTGTTAAAAATTGCTTCTGAGGCACACGTTGCTCGTTTAATGACGGGTAAGGCGGGTATGTTGCACTTACATTTAGGTGACGGTGAGCGTGGCTTGAGTTTGGTCACAGAGGCATTACAAACCGCTGAAATTCCAGCGCGCACCTACAATCCTACGCATATAAACCGCCGTAAACCCCTATTTGAAGAGGCGTGTGAGCTAGCAAAGCGCGGTTGTTGGGTCGACGTTACCGCTTTTGAAACCGGTGATGTAGGTTATGAGCCACCTGAGGCATTGCTAAGATATATGCATCAAGACCTTCCTCAAGACAAGTTAACTATCAGTTCTGACGGCGGCGGATGCCTACCGGATTTTCATCAAGATGGCAGCCTCAAACACATGAGCTTCGCTGATTCTTCGTCTTTAACTGAGGTGTTTTATGCCTTGCTTGATGCAGGAGAGAAACTTGATGCCTTCTTGCCATTTTTTACACGCAACGTTGCTCAATTAATGAACTTTCATCAAAAAGGACGCTTGTGTAAAGGCGCTGACGCCGACCTACTCATTTTTAACAAAGAAAAACGAATTGAACATGTTATGGCCATGGGGCAGTGGCATGTTCGTCATCAAAAACAGATTATAAAAGGAACGTTCGAGTAACTATTATGCCATCACCGAATATAGCAGGGACCCAACGCGGGTATGTCATCCCCATTGGCGGCGCCGAAGAAAAATTAGACAATCCAGAAATACTGGCGAAATTTGTAGCACTGTGTGGTGGTGAAGACGGAGTGATTACTGTGATTCCAACTGCATCTCAACTCGATGATACCGGGGCGCGTTATCAAAAAATCTTTGACGATATTGGCGTAAAAAAATCCTTTTCTTTGCCCATTACTGAGCGAGCAGACGCACAAAATCCGAGTTATGTAAAAACACTTGAAAAAAGCACGGGCATTTTTGTCACTGGCGGGAATCAGCTAAGATTATCTACCATACTTGGCGGAACCCCAATCGCAAGGGCTATTCGTCAACTCAATGCACAGGGCGTCCATTATGCTGGCACATCAGCAGGTGCAGCGATTGTGTCGCAACATATGATCACAGGTGGCAATACCGGTATCGTGCCAACAGAAGACGGCGTTAACCTTGCACCCGGTATGGGCTTAATCAACACGATTGTGGTTGACCAACACTTTAATCAGCGTAATCGTTTGGCGCGCTTGCTCTCGGCAGTAAGCTACAATCCGTTTTTAATTGGCATCGGGCTAGATGAAGATACCGCAGCGTTTATTGATCATAATAATGTATTTACGACTGTAGGTAGTGGCGCAATAACAGTGGTAGACCCAAGCGATATAGAGTATTCATCTATGGCCGAAGCACGGACAGGCGACGCGCTTACGCTGCTCAACGTTAAGCTGCATATATTGGCAAGCGGCGGACGTTTTGATATTTCAGAGCGTAAAGCCTACGTCAAATAGAGCATCAGCGCCAAGACGCAGTTAACGCAGAACGATAAAATCAAAACGATAAAGTCAGAACGACTAAAGCAGAACAACTAAAGCATAACAAGCAAAGCAGCACACGCGGGTAACTATACAAGATATTCTCAATCCAAAATAATCACAATATTGGTGCATGTACATGAAAATTTTAAGCAAAAACGTCTATGTAGGACCGAACGTCTACGCAAACTTTCCGGTAATTTGCTACCAAATTGACATTGGCGAGCTAGAAAACTGGCCTTCGGTAAAGCTTGGCAAAGGGTTTACAGACGGACTGCTTAAGGCCATCCCATCATTACAAAAACATGGTTGCTCGTATGGAGAAGAAGGCGGCTTTGTTAGGCGATTGTTGGAAGACGAGGGCACTTGGATAGGTCATATTTGGGAGCACGTTGCCATTGAGTTACAAAACTTAGCCGGCTCCTCCGTTACGTTTGGCCGCACGCGTAGCTTGCAAGATAAAGGCTGTTATTACGTCGTTTACCAATACCATCAGCGTGATGTCGGGTTAGAGGCCGGCACATTAGGGCTCAAACTGTTAACGCATTTGATGCCAGAGAGTGTGCAAAAAGCGATAGGCGCTGACATAGATGCAGAATTTGATTTTGCACAAGAGCTCACTGACTTTATTAAAATGGCGCAGCGCAAGGAATTCGGACCGAGCACTGCTTCCTTAGTGGCGGCTGCCGAGGAGCGCGACATACCATGGCTGCGTTTAAACAACTACAGTCTCGTTCAGTTTGGTCACGGTAAGTATCAGCAGCGAATACAAGCGACCATTACCAGTGAAACCAAACATATCGCGGTCGAAATATCCTGCGATAAAGAAGATACGCATAATTTGCTCAATGATTTGGGTTTACCTGTTCCCCAGCAGCTCATGATTTATAGCGATAAACAAGCAGTTAGAGCAGCAAAACGCATTGGCTATCCGGTTGTGCTTAAGCCACTTAATGCGAATCATGGTCGGGGCGTAAGCATAAATTTAATGAGTGATGATGAGGTGATTACCGCGTTTCATGAAGCGCAAAAGCACGGTACAAGCCGAGCAGTATTAGTAGAGAGTTTTTTAAGCGGTTACGACCACCGCATGCTGGTAGTCAATGATGAACTAGTAGCCGTAGCTAAACGCGTACCTGGTCATGTGGTGGGCGATGGAAGAAGCACTATCGCACAGCTCGTCGAACAGGTAAACCAAGACCCGCGGCGCGGCGTAGGACACGAAAAGGTGCTAACGCGCTTAGAGTTAGATCATCAGGCAAAACGTCTAATGGATGAAGCCGAGCTTGACGAAGATAGCGTGCTGGAAGATGGCCAGATATTCTATCTTCGCTCAACAGCGAATCTGTCGACGGGCGGCACTGCGATTGATGTAACCGATATCGTTCATCCAGATAATAGAGCAATGGCAGTCAGGGCTATCAAGGCGATTGGTTTGGATATCGGCGGCGTTGACTTTTTGACCGAAGATATTAGCAAATCGTATAAAGAAATCGGCGGCGGTATTTGCGAATGCAATGCCGCGCCAGGTTTCAGAATGCACGTATCTCCAAGTGAGGGTAAGCCTAGAGACGTAGCCGGAAAAGTCATGGATATGTTATTTCCTGCTGGCAGCAAGGCTCGCATACCGGTTGCGGGCATTACCGGTACCAACGGTAAAACAACAACGTCGCGTATGTTGGCTAGCATTATGAAATCAGCGGGTTTTACGACCGGAATGACGTCAACTGACGGTGTTTATATTGACGGACACTTGACTGTAAAAGGCGATATGACCGGCCCGACTTCTGCACAAATTGTGCTGCGAGACCCAAGTGTAGACTTTGCGATTATGGAAACCGCCCGTGGCGGTATTGTTAAACGTGGTCTTGGTTATACCTCGTGTAATGTCGGAGCTTGCTTAAATATTTCGGCCGACCATTTAGGGCAGCGCGGCATAGACACGCTAGAACAACTAGCGCAAATTAAGCGCGTGGTCGTAGAGGTGGCAACAGACTGTGTGGTGTTAAATGCAGATGACATTCACTGTTTGCAAATGGCCGAGTTTTGTCAGGCGAAACAAATCTGTTATGTCACCACCGACCCTGGCCATGGCTTAGTGCGCGCGCACATTCGTGAAGGCGGAATGGCCGTTGTGTTAGAAAAGGGCATTAACGGCGACATGATCACGATTTACGACAAAGGCGCGCACATTCCCTTACTGTGGACGCATCTCATTCCTGCAACGATAGAAGGTAAAGCCACGCATAACGTACAAAATGCGATGTTCGCAACAGCCATAGCGTATAGCTTTGACACGTCCCTTGAAGATATTCGACAGGGGCTGAGAATATTTAATACCTCTTTTTATCAAGCCCCAGGGCGCTTAAATATTTTCGACGAACATCCTTTTAAAGTGATTTTAGACTATGCACACAATCCTGCTGCAATTAGCACGATTGCTAGTCTTGCCTCACGCCTAGAGGTAAAGGGAAAGCGGCGCATAGTGATGGCAATGCCTGGAGATAGGCGCGATGAGGATATTCAACAGGCTGCTAGCATTGTTGCGGGCACGTTTGACAGCTACATTTGTAAAGCGGACGACGATAGGCGCGGGCGTGAGCACGATGAAGTGCCAAGGCTCTTAAAAGAAACGCTGATGGCCAAAGGCGTCGCTGAAGATGACATTATGCTTATTCCCAGTGAAAGAGACGCTGTAGAGGCAGGGCTCAAAAGCTGTATGCCCGGCGATTTGCTGATTATTTTAGGCGACAACATCACGCGCTGTTGGAAGCAAATTGTGCACTTTAACAGTGACCACTCTGCTGATCCCGATACCGCTGATATCCAGCCCTCACAAGACTTCCCTGAAAAACTATACGCCCCAGTTGAAAATAAATTTGAGCTAGGTGAAGGGCAAAGAATTGTGCATGATGAGCGCGGCGTTCACATCGTAGTGGAACGTGATGAAGAGTCTGATTAGACGTTTTTAGTTTCTGTGAATTTATGAAGCTAAAAGATAGAAATATACATTTAACGGGCAATGAATATGGCGTTTCACTTAGACGATGTGAGAAGACTTACCGGTCCTAATTTATTGATGGACAGCGCCGGTGCCATCATCGACGTGTTATTTGATGATGCAGACCCACAACTCGTGTACGGTCAGTGGCAGCATCACTTGCGTCGTTGTGTTGAACATCTAGATATCGAAGTCTCAGCGACAAGCTACTGTCGGTTTTATCAAGGAGGCGCAAGCTTTGCGGTGCCTGCAAGTGTTGATATGCTCTATGGTACATGTGATTTACTTGAGTTGGCATGGGAGCTTTGCGTTGAAAATTTGATGCTAACCGACGAACAACAAAAATCGAATCCGGTTGATTTTAGCGCACGAATTGCGCAAATAAACATGCAGATTAAAACTGAAAGAAGGCCCGAACTGCTAAGCTTAATGCAGCGCGCCGCACAACATTCTGTGTTGTGTTTAGTCGATGATGATGACCTGAGTCTTGGCAGTGGGAAAAGCACTCAATGCTGGCCGCTAGATTCCTTACCATCGCCGCAATCGATTGACTATGATGGGTTTTCAAAAATCCCCGTCGCTTTAATAACAGGTACCAATGGTAAGTCAACTAGCGTGCGCTTGGCCGCTCAGATAGCGTCATCAGCAGGCTTGACGGCGGGGCTCACATCCACTGACTTCATAAAAGTCGGAGATGATGTTATTGACCAAGGCGACTATTCCGGTCCCGGCGGTGCGCGAATGTTACTGCGTGACCCCCGCGCCGACATTGCCTTTTTAGAGGTGGCCAGAGGTGGCTTACTGCGTAGGGGCTTACCCCTTAATTATGCCAACGCGGCCTTGATTACGAACATTGCTAGTGACCACCTAGGTCAGTATGGTATTAATACGCTTGACGATATAACGCAGGTAAAAATGCTCGTCGCAAAAGCGATGCGTGCTAAAAATAAGCATGAAAGCTGTGTTTCTGATAAGGGCAGAAATGATGAGGCATTGACCTCGGTGTTGGTGCTAAATGCGGATGATGAACGCTTACTGGCCGCAGGTCAGGCGCTGACACAAGAGCTCAATATTTGTTGGTTTAGTACTGACGCTCACCATCCATCTATTGTAAACGCCTTGGCGCAAGGAGAGCCTTGTGTATATCTTCAAAACGATTGTTTGCACTATGCTCATAATCATCAGATAACACATTTCGGGCACATCCAAGATATGCCCATGACGCTAATGGGCAGTGCGCTGCACAATGTGCAAAACGCCTTAGGCGTAATTGGCCTATGTAAGGCAATGTCTATAGCCGATGAGGCCGTTGAAAAGGGGCTGAAAGAGTTTGCTAAAGACGCAAGCGACAACCCCGGGCGAGGCAACCTATACCAGTATAATGGCGCAACTGTGATAGTCGATTTTGCGCATAACACTCACAGTATGCAGGCGGTTATCGACATGGCGAATAAGCTGGCCGCTCAAATGCAGCACGAGCATCCAAATATGCAAAAGCATGTGATGTTTAGTCATGCCGGAGACCGTTCAAATCAAGACATCATTGATGTTACTCATGCGGTGACAGCTTTCAGTGCCAATCGTTATGTGCTTGCTGAGATTGAGCATTATTTGCGCGGTAGGCAATTAGGCGAGGTATCGACCATTGTGACAGATGCTCTATTGTCTAGAGGCATAGACAAGACCCAAATAGTGTCTGCATCGAGCCCAGAGGCTGGCGCTCAAGCCACTATTTCGCGTCTTGTGCCGGGAGATTTAGCGCTCTTATTTGTACTTGACGAGCGAGAGCAGGTCCGAGCGCTGTTAGATTAATTTGCAGAAACCTATCTAAAAGCAGTAAAACTTGTGTAAAATACGCGGTTCACACGCTTTATCATCATAAGCATGCCAATTCAGTTAGTATATTGCCCGAAATAAGAGGATAGGATGGACTTAGAAGCCATAATTCGCGAAGCCCAAGTGGCTGTCGACAACGCTCAGACGCCCGCTGAACTAGACGCAGTACGTGTCGCTTTTATGGGTAAAAAAGGAAAAGTGACCGATTTAATGAAAGGGCTTGGTCAGCTTTCTGCAGAGGAAAGGCCTGCTGCGGGGCAAAAAATTAACGTGGTTAAACAAGAAATACAAACGCTTGTTAACGGAAAAATCAAGGCATTAAAAGAAGCCGAGTTAAACGCCAAATTAGCCGCCGAATCTGTAGATGTTACCTTACCCGGTAGAGCAATTACACCGGGCAATCTTCATCCTGTAAGTCGCACCATTGAGAGAATAGAGGCTTATTTTGCCGACATCGGATTTTCGGTAAAAACAGGTCCAGAAGTAGAAGATGGCTTTCACAATTTCGACGCTCTGAACATTCCTAAAAATCATCCTGCTCGCGCCGACCATGATACGTTTTATTTCAACCCTGATGTGATGCTGCGCACACAAACATCTGGCGTGCAAATTCGTACCATGGAAGCTCAAAAGCCACCACTTCGGATCATTTCACCGGGGCGTGTTTATCGAAATGATTATGACCAAACCCATACCCCGATGTTTCACCAGGTTGAAGGGCTAATGGTCGACACAGACGTTAGCTTTGCCGAGCTTAAAGGTGTTCTGCATGATTTTCTGCATCACTTTTTTGAAGAGGACCTGAAAGTGCGTTTTCGTCCATCCTATTTCCCGTTCACTGAGCCGTCGGCAGAGGTGGACGTAATGGGAAAAAATGGTCAATGGCTTGAAGTGCTTGGCTGCGGTATGGTGCATCCGAATGTACTTCGTGCCGTACACATAGACCCAGAAACCTACACTGGTTTTGCATTTGGCATGGGCGTTGAACGCTTGACTATGCTTCGCTATGGCGTAAATGATTTGCGCGCCTTTTTCGAAAACGACCTTCGTTTTCTCAAGCAATTTAATTAATTAGAGTTAGACATGAAATTCAGTGAATCTTGGTTAAGAGAGTGGGTTAACCCAGCTTTAGATACAAACGCCCTGTGTGAACAGCTAAGCATGGCGGGCCTTGAAGTAGACGGTGTTGAACCAGTAGCCGCTGCATTTAGCTCAGTAAAAGTAGGAGAAGTGGTTGAATGTGGGCCCCATCCTGATGCTGATAAACTGCAGGTAACAAAGGTCGATGTAGGCGACGAAGAGCTGCTCGACATAGTTTGCGGCGCACCGAACTGCCGTCAAGGCCTGAAAGTAGCGGTTGCGGTCGTCGGTGCAGTTTTGCCGGGTGATTTTAAAATTAAGAAAGCAAAACTACGCGGTCAGCCCTCTCATGGCATGTTGTGCAGTTTTTCTGAGCTCGGTATGGGCGAGGATCACTCAGGTATTCTTGAGCTACCGACTGATGCACCGATAGGCACTGACCTCCGTGAGTATTTAGATTTAAACGATCAGATTATTGAGATTGATCTGACCCCGAACCGGGCAGACTGTCTTGGTATGAAGGGCGTGGCGCGCGAACTTGGTGTGCTGAATCAATTAGATGTGACAGAGCCTGTGATCAGTGACAGTGATGTCAGCATTGATACTAAACGCGATATTGATGTACTTGCTCCAAAGGCCTGTCCTCGATATCTCGGAAGAGTGATTGAAGGCGTTGACATGAGCGCTGCATCACCGTTGTGGATGAAAGAAAAGCTGCGCAGAAGCGGTGTTCGCAGCATCGACCCTGTTGTTGACGTCACCAATTATGTGCTTTTAGAGCTTGGACACCCTATGCATGCCTTTGATAACGACGCGCTTGAGGGAAGTATTCAGGTGCGCTTTGCAGAGCAAGACGAGCCGCTTACCTTACTTGATGGCAACGACATTAAGGTAAACGCAGACACTCTCGTTATTGCAGATGAGACGAAAGCTCTTGCTTTGGCCGGTATCTTCGGTGGTTTGGTGTCGGGCGTGACGAAACATTCTAAGAATATATTTTTGGAGTCCGCATTTTTTAATCCTGATGATATTTTAGGCAAATCTCGTCAGTACAGCCTGCACACCGACGCGTCTCATCGCTACGAGCGTGGTGTTGATCCCGATTTACAGCGAAAAGCAATGGAGCGCGCTACCTCTTTGTTATTGAGCATAGTTGGCGGTAAGGCCGGGCCTGTGGTTGAAGCCGTGTCGACTGAAGATTTGCCTCTTAGAAATAAAATTACGTTGAGGCATAAGCGTCTTACAAAAGTGTTGGGTAAAGAGATAGAGGCAAAGCGCGTTAAAGACATGCTTGAACGCTTAGGCATGCAGGTCGAGGCAACAGATACGACTTTTACCGTGGAAGCACCTTCTTATCGGTTTGATATTGCGATTGAAGAGGATTTAATCGAAGAAGTCGCTCGCATTTATGGATATAACAATATTGAAAATATCGCGCCACTTGCACGTTTAAGCATGAATGATCATGTCGAGAAAGACGTACCACTGGCGAATATTAAGCAATCCTTGCTTCAACAGGGCTTTGTAGAGGCAATAACTTATTCGTTTGTAGACCCTAAAAAGCAGGCTTTATTGTTTCCTGATGTATCAGGCCTTGAGCTGCCGAATCCTATATCGAGCGACATGTCGACTATGCGCTTGAGCTTATTGCCGGGTTTGTTAAATGCACTGTCATACAATCAAAAAAGACAGCAGTTAAATATAAAACTGTTTGAGACTGGACTGGTGTTTACGCCCAACGCGAATGAAGCGACAGGTGTCGTGCAAACGCCAATGATAGGCGGTGTCCTCTGTGGTAATACCCACCAAGAGCATTGGACTATTAGCGACACACCGCTCGATTTTTTCCACGCGAAGGCAGCCGTTGAGCAGTTGCTTGGATTTACTGGAAACGCCGGCGAGTTTGATTTTGTAAGCGCAAAACATAGTGCCTATCACCCAGGTCAATGCGCAGATGTCATGTTAAACGGTGAGCGTGTAGGCACTGTCGGGGCTGTGCATCCTCAGCATGCAAAAGGCTTAGGGCTAAGCGGTCAAGTGTTTGCATTTGAGCTAGCGTTATCTGCCATTGCTGAACGTAAATTGCCGTGGGCAAGCCCAGTTTCTAAGTATCCAATTAACCGTCGAGACATTGCTGTTACGGTAGCTGAGAGCGTAGAAACAGGTAAACTATTAAAAAGTATTGAAAAAATTGGAATATCTGATTTAGTTGACATAAACTTATTCGACGTGTATCAAGGTCAAGGGATAGAACCGGGGTATAAAAGCTTGGCTATTTCAATATGGCTACAAAGCACTGAAAAGACACTAGAAGATTCAGATATCCAAAGCTCTGTCGATATAGTAGTTAGACATTTACAGGAACGCTTTAGTGCAACATTAAGAGACTAATCAAATGGCATTAACCAAAGCTGATATGGCTGAACACTTGTTCGAAAAGTTAGGCATAAATAAGAAAGACGCAAAAGACCTTGTTGAACTCTTTTTTGAAGAGATTAAAGAATGCTTAGAGGCAGGCGAGCAGGTTAAGTTGTCCGGCTTTGGTAATTTTGATTTGCGTACCAAAAACGAGCGTCCCGGTAGAAATCCAAAAACCGGCGAAGATATCCCAATTAAAGCGCGCAGGGTAGTAACTTTCAGACCCGGCCAAAAATTGAAAAGTCGGGTCGAAAACGTGCCGCTTGAAAAATAAGCCGGTGCGAATGGGTCTAATCAGCAAGCTTCGCTTTACACACAATGGTTTTTACATTGCAAAACGCTCACTCTTAGTGGGCGTTTTTTGTTTGTTAAGTGCATGTTCAAAGCCATCCACAGAGCCGCATGAAACCTCAAGCCAAGCGCAAGCTGCATCTGAGGTTCAGCCATTACTTAGCTTAAACGAGCTGCTTAGCGCCGATGATGTAAAACTCGCACTGGCACAAGCTTCTTTAGCGCAAGACCAGGAGGCGCTTGTTATGTGGCAGTCGCGTTTGATAGACGCAGGCGAGCAGGTTAATTTAAAGTCTTCTGAAATGAATTTACTCAAAGGTGAGCAGGGGCTTGTGTTTTTATCCTTTCAAGGCATGAAAACTAATTATCAAAACGATTTTGAAAAAGCATTTTTTGAGTTTGGAGATGTTGATCAGGTATATGCTCGCTACCCGGCTTTCGAGAGCCTTCATCAGCAGTCAAAAGAGTTGGTAGAAAAGCGAGATGCACTTATCGACACCGCCGCACGCAGCTTACAAGACGAAGGGCTTACTCAAGAACAAGCCATGCAACAGGCTAGGAGTCAATGGCAAAAAATGATGGCGGCTTCTCGTTAAGCCAAAAACCTACCTCACTGTATTGCCGTCTTGTGAGGTTTCAAAACTTCCCGTCATTAATTATTTGAGCCTTACTTAGTTGGTGAAAAGGACAATGAATGCTCAATCTCTTGGGGTAGAAGTGGCGTGAGGCCTCCCTCGGCATATTCATCAAATCCGGCACGGTAATATTTAGATAAGGGATGCATGGACTGTCCTCCCGGGATCGTCAAAATTGCTTTATCTAAGTTACCAGGTCGCACAATCAGGCGTTGAGATGCACCAAAGCTGCGTCCCTGTACCGCTGGCATAAAACTATCGCCAAAGCTCGGTACAACATCCATATTTAATACTGAATCGAGCGGGCCTAGGGCAGATGCAAATGGATGCGTAATCGTTAAGGCATTTACAGTGCCCCATTCCAGGCCTGCCAATGTATCTGGGTTTGCGTCATAGCGTTCAATCAATCTGCTTTTTGTGCTCTGATAGGCGTCTAGTAAAAAATCAGTGTAATTGTTCTGGTCAGTCGGTAGCCACGCGCTTGGTCTTTCTTTAATAATTTGCCAAACCGGTGTTTCGATTAAACGCATAGAATGTCGAAGCGGCACGCCATAGCGCTGAAGCTCGTTTTTAATAGGGCGCATGAGCTCATTAATAACCGTACTGCGAAAGCGACGAACCAAGGTATACCCAATTGAGTCAGCGCAGGCACAGGCCTGCCATTTGTTGAGCAATTCGATATCTTTCGCATATTTTTGTGGCTGCTCTGCTAGCGTTCTAGTGAGCAAATTGTGCCAAGGCATCAAAAATAAAGCCCGATTATCAAGCTGAAGCTGATTAAAATCTTGCTCATTAAACTGATTTTTCTCAAGCAGGGCGTCTGCTATTTGCCGTTGACGCGCGCCAAGTGCGTATCCACCGTCACCGTAACGTTCTAGGTCTTTTGTACTTATCACGCGGGCATTGGCGCTCCATACTCGCGCAATTTCAGGTTGATAGACAAAAGCGGGCTTTACATCCTGCACTTGCCACGCGCTATCGTATTGTGGTGCTTCAATCGCAGCTAAACTAGGTGTAGTACGCGATGTGATTGCCCCTGTTAGCTGCCATGCAATATCGCCATTTGCATCGGCAACAACCATGTTCTGTACCGGAATGGCTACCGATTTAGCAAGCGCCAAGGCCTCTTCGGTGCTTGTTTGCAAAGGCATATCTGCAATCTGCATGTTAACAGCATAGCGCTGAAGAGCGACCCAGCTAAGCGCATACTTTTTGCCTGCTAGTGTGCGAACTGGACCATATTTACTGACCTCAATGCTCAATTGCTCATCTTCACCGTCTTTTACGGCGATGCGTTCGATGACGGTCTCTGTTTTTTCATCACTTGGTAATTCAACCCAATCAACGTTATCAACATTTGAGTTAGTAAAGCCCCACGCAATGTGGGTGTTACTGCCGGCAATGACCAAAGGCGTTCCGGGTAAAGACACTCCACTTACCGATACATCTTTTGCTTGATGACGATAGTTGAGCTGCGCTTTATACCAAATTATCGGGACATTAAGACCTAGATGCATGTCGCTGCTGAGCATGGCGCTTGCGCTATCGGTTAAGCTGCCAGCGACCGCCCAATTGTTGCTACCAATATCTTGCAGCTCTTCTTGGCTTGGTAAGCTCAAGTCGTCACTGGCGTAGCTGTCGTTTTCAAGCTTTGCGTTTTCATCCTTTGCGTTTTCATCCTGCGAATATACGCGCGGCTCCAAAATGGGGATATCTGCTCGAGGTGCTTCTTCAATGCTCAAATCGATAGCGGCTTGAAACGCACTTGGCTGATACATAAAGTCGAGCATTTGTTGCCCGAAAGCATGGCGAATGGCGGTATTTTCAAAGTCTCGCTCTACTTGAGAGCTTTGCAAATCGATGTACATGCTAAATGTGGTCAAGATTGTGTCGGCAGGAGACCAAGGCTGCATACTCGTGCCTGTTAGCGCAAACTCAAAACCCGGTGAACCATATTCATCAATGTAGGTGTTAACACCTTTTGCGTATTGCTCAAGCAGCGTCTTTTCATGTTCAGGTAGGGCATCCGCAATAATACGCGCACGTTGCTTAAACTGAAAAAACCGTGCTCGTTTGTCGCGTGCTAGTGCGGCTTTTCCTACAATGCTTGAAAGCTCACCCGCTGCACTTTTTCTGAGTAAATCCATCTGAAAAAGGCGGTCTTGGGCATGGGCATATCCTAGCAGAAACGACGCATCTTCCTGAGACTGAGCGTTTATCACCGCCATTCCAAGGCTGTCACGCTCAATACTGGCCGGCGCTGATAAATGTGCAGAGTGTTTTTGTCCATCGAGGTCTGGAAGACTGCTTGCTAAGTATAAGTACATTGCAAGCACGGTAAGAAGTGCTAGGCCAAGTATGCTAAGCACTGAAATTTTAAGCATACGCATTTTAAACTTCCACATCAGGTATGTCGCTCAAATGATTAACTAAACGTGCGAATACAAAAAGGTAATCAGACAAGCGATTGATAAACGCAAGTGCGAGGGGCTGAGTATCATGCACTTTTGACAAGCTCACTATGCATCGTTCAGCGCGTCTTGCTACCGTTCGAGCAACATGCACATGCGAGGCGGTAATGCTCCCTCCTGGCAGGATGAACTTAGTTTGAGGCCTTAACTGTTGCTGCATGTTGTCAATGCTTGCCTCCAGTTGCTCTACCATATCAGCGCTTAAATTAGCTTGGTCAGAAATGGCAAAGCCAATAGAGAAAATATGTTGCTGAATGAGCTGAAGCTCTGCGCAAAATGGCGCTAGGGCAGGGCTATTATTGTTGGTATTGTTGGTGACAGTCTCATTTACCTGCGCCGCGACTAGGCCAATCCATGCATTTAGCTCATCTAAGGTGCCGTAGCACTGCAAAATCGCATCGTCTTTATCAAGCCTGATCACTTCTTTTGCATAAACTTGCGTTTGTCCTGCATCACCTTGCTTCGTGTATATTTTCATAACAGCCTTTCGTTTGTTTTATATCACTGTTCTTCTTTTTGAATATCAATGTTGGGTCTTTCAAGGGCGTAACGATTGAGTCTTACAATGATGCCAAAAGCGGGGTGGTCAAAATAATGAATCTGCTTGCTGATAATACGGCGACGCTGTTTCGAGGGGTAGCTTTGTAAGCTTGCTGAGCCATCAATGTCTAACTGTATTCGCTTGTGCATAAACTCTGAGTCTATATGCAGGTAGGGTACACGATTCACATAATCAAGATACACTTTGAACAAACCGTCAAGTTCCCACTGCACTGATTTATCTTCAATACTACTGTTACCTTCAACATTTCCTTGCGCTGCAGCGTTAAGCTGAGAGCCTGCGCGAGCACTAGTCTCTGGACTGGCATTACCGCTATCGACCTGCGATTGCGCGAGCAGCGCTTTGTTGATGAGAGTCTCAACGGACGCCGGCACTGAGGATGAATTAAGTGCGCTGTTGTTGATATCAGCAGATGTGTCGCCAGCAGACGCTTTGTTAGCATCCTGTATAAGGTTCTGGTCTATTAAACCCTCTGCTTCGGTCGCGTTTGAGCTCCTACTTTTAGCTTCAGTATTAGCCTCAGCTTCATCGCTTGCTCGTTTAGTTTGTTCGAGTGCTGCTAGGTCTTTTTCTAATGCTTTTAGCTTTTTATTTATAGTATCAGCAGTGATGGTTTGGGTGATCTCGAGCTCGCGCTCAGACGCCTCATCTTGCGTTTCAGAGGCTATCACTAGTTTCTCACCACCATATATTCGGTAATAGTCAGCGTTGTTTTCGCCAAACACAACCGGCTGTCGCCAAGCCGTATATAAAATAGGGCTTACATCGCGTTGTGCAAATACTCTTTTAGCAAAGTCCTGCAAATAAAGTTGCTCTTCATTCAACAGCCCATGAAATGCCAAAGGAGAGGGGCCGCTAGCAAAAAAGCGGGTAGGCACGCGATCAAAATCCGCATAATGAAGCTGGTCGGGTGATTCAATGCAGGTAAGTGCAGGAATTCGTGGTCGCAAATTAAGCCATGACTGCTGTTGCTCAATAAAGAATTCGAGTGCAGGTTCAGGCTTGTCGCTATCTATTTGTTCACGTTCAAGGTCAATTGTCAGCGTATCCACTGTGCTTGCGGCTATCTCCATTTGCAGGCTGGGCAACTGTTCGGTTGGCTGTTCGGGCTGTTGCAACTGTGCGCATTCCTCTAGTCCGGCAAATAGATTAAGCTGCGGATTTGCAGCTTTGTAAAGTGCAAGGGTGAATAAGTCAAAAGACTTGCCTTTGAAAAAGTCTTTGTCACTTTCATCAAAGTCTTCGGCGTGGTTAGGCAAAAGGTCGCGCTTAAAGGCAATAAATTCCACATCAAACCACCAGTCAGACTGCGTGTCTTGAGCCATAGCAAGTGATAAGGGCAACAGGCTTATTGCTGAACATACCAGTCCAAAGCGCTTCAAACCTTGATGAAAGGGCTTAAGCATGACATTCCTTTAACAGTCTCTCTAACATCGATTGTACCAATTCTAAACGTTCCTTGTTAGCAGAAGTTTTTTTGTTAATACGCAGGCGGTGAGGCCCGTCAAAACGATAGTGTTGAGGCTTTTTCTGAATTAATGCAATCAAGAAACCAGGGTCAACTTTCGTGTCTTGGGTAAACTCAAAGGTGCCGCCTAGCTCGGTAAACTCTATTTTACTGATGCCGATTTGCGCGGCGATAAGCTTCATCGACGCTAAGCTAACAAGATTTTTAGCGGGCTCAGGCAAAAGCCCAAAGCGGTCTATGAGTTCAATTTGATATTCATCTATATCTTCTTGATTTTGGCAACTGGCCAATTTTTTATAAAGCGATAAACGCACATTCACATCACCAATATAATCTTCTGGGATGAGCGCAGGCAGTCGCAGTTCAATCTCTGTTTGCTTGCCTAGGGCATCATTAAGGCTTGGCTCTTTACCTTCTTTGAGTGATTCAACGGCCTTTTCTAGCATTTCCATATACAAAGAAAAGCCAACCGCATTAATTTGCCCGGATTGGTCGTCACCTAATAATTCGCCCGCTCCGCGTATTTCAAGGTCGTGTGTGGCAAGCGCAAAGCCTGCACCTAAATCTTCCAGTGAAGCAATCGCCTCCAAGCGTTTGACCGAGTCTTTTGTCATGCGTTTGGGATGAGGCGTGAGTAAATATGCGTAGGCTTGATGATGCGAACGCCCCACGCGACCCCTTAATTGATGCAGTTGAGCAAGGCCTAAATGATCGGCGCGGTCCATAATAATGGTGTTGGCGGTTGCCACATCAATGCCCGTTTCAATAATGGTAGAGCACACCAAAACATTGTAACGCTGGTGGTAAAAGTCATTCATGACGTTTTCTAGCTCTCGCTCACGCATTTGCCCGTGGCCAATAGCGATACGCGCTTCAGGCACAATCTCTTCAATCTCGCGGGCGGTTTTTTCAATCGTTTTAACTTCGTTATGCAGAAAATAAACCTGACCACCACGCAGAATTTCACGCATGATGGCTTCTCTTATAACGTCATCATGGCGTTTTTGCACAAAGGTTTTGACCGCCAAACGCTTAGCAGGAGGCGTGGCAATAATAGACAAGTCGCGCATGCCGCTAAGCGCCATATTCAGCGTCCGCGGGATGGGGGTTGCCGTTAGGGTAAGGATGTCTACATCGGCTCTCAGCGCTTTGAATTTCTCTTTTTGTCTCACACCAAATCGGTGCTCTTCGTCAATGATCACCAAGCCAAGGTCTTTAAATTGAATATCATCTTGCAGCAGCTTATGGGTTCCGACCACAATATCTGCCTTGCCCTCGCTAATGCGTTCGGCAGTCAGCTTTTGGTCTTTAGCGCTCACAAAGCGCGACATGACCTCAATGGTCAAAGGAAACTGAGAGAAACGATTTTTAAAATTCTCAAAATGCTGCTGCGCGAGCAAGGTGGTCGGCACTAAAATCGCAACTTGCTTTCCATGGGTGGCGGCGATGTAGGCTGCGCGCATTGCTACTTCGGTTTTGCCGAAGCCAACGTCTCCGCATACCAAGCGGTCCATCGCGTTTGGCGAGCCCATATCTTGTAGGACAGCATTGATGGCTCTGGCCTGATCATCGGTTTCTTTGTAAGGGAAACTATCGGCAAAACTTTGATACTCCTTCCAGTCAATAGGATAGGCGAATCCGGGCTTAGCCGCGCGCTTTGCGTAAATATCAAGAAGCTGGGCGGCGACATCCCGTACTTTTTCTGCCGCCTTTTTCTTAGCCTTAGACCACGTATCGTTCCCAAGGTTGTGCAAGGGAGCGTGCTCAGCGTCACCACCACTATATCGACTGATTAAGTGCAGGGATGACACCGGCACGTAGAGCTTAGCTTGTTTGGCGTACTCAATGGTTAAGTACTCAGTGGTAATACCGCCAGCATCTAAGGTTTGCAGTCCAATAAAGCGTCCAACGCCATGTTCAAAATGAACCACCGGCGAACCCTCTGACAACTCAGCAAGGTTGCGGATAATGGCACTTTCATCAATAGACGCAGAGCGCTTGCTTTGTTTACGTTTGGCGACTTTATGCCCGAGAAGCTGTTTTTCGGTGACCAGCAGTAAAGGAGAGGCCTTATCTGTGCAAATGAAACTGTCTTCTACACTGCCAATTACAATGGAGATATTGCTTTCGCTGTTGCTAGCATCTTTTATAGCAGCAAAGCTTGCGTGAGATTGAGGGCGAATCTTTGCTTTGGCTAAAATGTCGAGTAAGGCTTGTTTATGGCCGGTTGATTCAGCAACAAACAATACCGGCACCTTGGCTGCAGTGGCTTTTTTCACCTCTGCTTGAATCGCCTGATAAGGATTCGTTGCCGTCATGTCTATCCCGATATTTTCTATCGGATTGCACTTATAATTGGCAAAGCCTTTGCTCGGGCTGCCGGTTTTCGTTGAAAATTGCATGCTCGGCCAAGTTTTTAACGTGCGTAGCATATCTTCGGTTGGTTGATACAGAGTGTCGGGGGCGAGTAGGGGGCGGGCAAGGTTAAATTGATACTGTTCATGACGATTGCGCAAGTCCCGCCAGAACTTCTCTGACGCCTCAGAAAGCTGCTCATCAAACACAAACAAACTATCTTCATGTAAATAATCGAATATTGTGGCGGTTTGCTCAAAAAATAGCGGTAAATAATATTCAACGCCGCCGGGCATTGTGCCTCGACTGACTTGATAAAAGATAGACTCTTGGTCAGCATTATTCGCATTTGGAAAGAGGTCAAGGTACTGGCTTCTAAAACGGCTTATAGCATCTTTATCGGTGGGAAACTCTCTTGCAGGAAGTAAGCGAATTTCGTCAATGGCGTCAAGTGAGCGCTGAGAAGAGGGGTCAAAATACCGAATTGAGTCTATTTCATCGTCAAACATATCGATACGAAAAGGGTGGTCGCTACCCATCGGGTATAAATCGATTATGCTGCCACGCACGCTAAACTCGCTGTGAGACATCACTTGGCTCACATGCAAATAGCCAGCTTTTTCAAGGGTTCGTCTAAATTCTGCAGGGTCTAACTGCTGGCCTTTATTTAAATACAGTAGATGTTGCCCAACATATTCAACAGGTGCCTGACGCTGCAAAAAGGTATTGATGGGAATGAGAAACACGCCGGCTTGCTTTTTACTTAGCAAATAAAGTGTTTCTAGTCGCTTTGATACGATGTCTTGATGTGGTGAAAATGCGTCGTAGGGCAGTGTCTCCCAATCGGGAAACAGATGTACATCTAAGGCTTTTGCATCACTGAAAAACCTAATTTCTTTTTCAAGCATTAATGCATGAGAGGTATCTTGAGTGATGATCACTAAGGGACCATTGTGTGCTGCAGCGGCATTTGCCAATGCGAGACTGCGGCTTGCGCCATGTAGGCCTGTCCAGCGAATATGGTCAACAATATTGCTATTGCTGTTTGTTATCGCTAAACGCGGTTCAAATAAAGACATGTATTGTTTAGTTCTCAGATAATTTTATAAGGGATGGCTTATGTGTTCTGGTTTTTTCTCAACTGAGCCGTTTGTAGGTGCAGGCTGGCGCGTACCAGCAGTTCTTGGTCTTCTTCGCGAATGCGCACGTAGGCATAGCTCACCTCAAAAAGCGCCTCATTATCTTGCGTTTGCTCGCACACAATCGCTTGAGCGATACAATAAATGGCAGCCGCTTCATTTTCTAAAAAGAGTTTAATAATGGCATATTCGCCGATTTCGACCGCATGGGACTGCTGAACCACAACGCCGCCGCCGCCAAACTTAACGGCTGTGTGCCGATAGGCTTCTTCGTCTTGCTGCTGCAAGATATACGACATCATTAAGTCCATTTTTTGAGCTTGTAACTGAAGATACTCCACCAGTTCGTCAAACTTTTCACCCATGCTACGAAACGGACGAAGAGCTTTAGATTCTATGTCTGACATATGTGAAGAGATGCGAAACGCATAAGGCATAGATTGTTCAAATTCAGCCATCGACTGCTCTGCATCCGCGGCGCTTGCTGGCTTTAAATTAACCTTTATAGGATGAGCAATTAAGAAAAACGCGTTAAATTGTTCTAGCTTTTCAATTAGATTATTCAAAGTAGTCTCAGTCTTATTATTGTTGTAACAAACTGCGAAGCCAATTTTGTCACACATGGCGCGTTAATTGGTAGTAAACTTAGCGCAATTACAGGATTTTATCATTATTTATGTCGGTTTCTCACTTTATTGCTTGGCGCTATTCTCGCTCAGGGGCAAACAGAAGTTTTGTCGCCTTTATTAATCGTTTTTCAGTGGTTGGGATCACACTAGGCAT
The DNA here is from genome assembly GCF_042652645.1 of Glaciecola siphonariae. Lineage (NCBI taxonomy): Bacteria > Pseudomonadati > Pseudomonadota > Gammaproteobacteria > Alteromonadales > Alteromonadaceae > Glaciecola > Glaciecola siphonariae. Next base: position 794,806 of record NZ_JBHSGU010000002.1, on the reverse strand, counting down.
CGCTGCGCTTATTATTGTGCTTTCTGTGATGAATGGTCTTGAGGCCCAATTGAAAAATCGTATTTTAGGCATCCTTCCTCATATTGTAGTGGCGCAAAGCCCGTTAGCCTTCGACGACGCATTGCAATCGAGTGAGCATAACAACACGGCTGGTAAATTAAGAGGTGTTTTATCTACAGTGCCGTATCTTGAGAGAGAGGTGATTGTGCAATCGCGCAGTCAACTCAAGGGATTAATTCTACAAGGGGTAGATGCGCAAGCTAGCGCGCCTTATTCGATTATTGCTGAGCGCATGGTGAGAGGCGATTATCAAGACTTGCGCCCCGGCACCTTCAACGTAATTATCAGCCAGATTTTAGCCTCTCAGCTCAATGTGAGGGTTGGCCAGAGGTTACGCGTAATATCTACAGAGGCGAGTATTTATACTCCTCTTGGCAGAGTGCCGTCGCAGCGTATGGTGACGGTAGCTGGTTTGTTTAACGTAAATTCAGACATGGATAATAAAGTCATTTTGATGCATATCGACGATGCTGCGCGTTTGCTTCGACAAAAAAGTGCCGACATTGCCAATACCCGCTTGTATTTAAACGACGCTTTTGCTTATGCCGATACGGCTGCGATGTTAAAAGAAAAAGGCCTTAGTTTTAGAACATGGCGAGAGCGTCAAGGCGCACTTTTTGACGCGGTCAAAATGGAAAAAAATATGATGATATTGATGTTAATGTTGGTGATTGCGGTGGCTGCGTTTAATGTAATATCCGCTTTGGTGATGGTGGTGGCGGAAAAACGCTCTGATATCGCGATTTTGCAAACGCAAGGTCTATTGCGCAGCGATATAATGAAGATATTCTTATATAACGGCGTTATCAATGGATTAAAGGGCGCGCTCGGCGGCGTGGCGCTCGGTTTACTATGTGCCTGGCAACTTAATAATGTGTTGAGCTTTTTCGATACAGGCCTCGCCTTTGGTGAAAATGGTCAAGGTCTACCCATCGATATACAGTGGATACAAATCGCATTTATTGCATGTGCAAGCATGGTCCTATGCGCCATTGTATCGCTTTATCCAGCGTTCAAAGCAGCATCTATTCGTCCGGCGAATAGCCTGCGCAGTGAATAAACGCTACAATTACCAAAGAATCAGTCCTCAATTACAGGTACACATACAGCAGTGAATAAAGTATATATCAGCAGCGCAGAACTTCTCAGAGACTCGTTTAGAGTGGCAGCTATGGCCTTTAAGGACGGATTTCGTCCCGACTTTATAGTGGGTATCTGGCGCGGCGGAGCCCCTATTGGCATTGCGGTGCAGGAATTTTTTGAGTTTAAAAATGCGCCAACCGATCATATAGCAGTTCGTACCTCGTCGTATTACGGTATTAATCAACAATCGAAAGAGATTAAGGTGCATGGCTTGCACTATCTTATCGAGAATGCCAACGCAAACGATAAACTCCTAATTGTTGATGACGTATTTGATTCTGGGCGAAGTGTTGAAGCGCTCATCAATCAGGTTCATGCGCTCATGCGTCTAAATGCTCCTCAAGATATCCGCATTGCAACCCCTTGGTTTAAGCCTAGCAACAATAAAACGGAGCTTGTCCCCGATTATTTTGTGCATGAGAGCGCAGACTGGCTAGTATTTCCGCACGAGCTTTCTGGCTTAAGTGACGACGAAATACGAGAGGGTAAAGGCGAGCTTTCAGATATTTTTGATATCTTGTTGGATGATAAACAGTAAATAGCTTTACATGTAGAGTTTATTGCACAAAGAGCCCCATATTACATACATAACCTCAGCATTGTTTCTTATCTAAAGCTGGGGTTATACATACTAATGCACCGGAGATGCTGAGGCATCGCGGCACGTTAGTACGGCTTTCTAACATGTCAACTAGCGATGTTTTTCACGTCATTAGCTCATTATCTCCTCACGTCATCACTTTCCGTCAATATAAAACTTATCCTCAAAGGTATACACCAAATCGGGCTTATACACGATTAAACAAGTGATTGTCATGCCGTTGAAGAAGGCTTCGGGAAACATCATCAGAATGGTCATTTGCGTGTAGTTATATTCAATGACGTCCCACGGATACATGCCTTCAATGTAAAAATACCCGCTCATGGCGAGCATTTTTAGCACCATCGTAATGGCACCAGGAAAAAACGCACATAAAAATATATAGATGAACAAATTCCGAGATATTTTGTGAAAGGTCAACATATACACAAGGTAGGTAAATCCGATGGGCAGTACGACTCCAAGAAGCGCATTTACGCCAAACATGCTAGCGCTTTCTTGCCCAATAATGGTGCTGCCGATGAGTACGACGGTAGCGCCTAAAATAGCCCAGCGTAGTCCTAGCACTAACGTTAGCGTGGTAAGCCATAGAAAGTGCATGACTAAACCGTCGTAAATACTGACTCTAAACAGCCATAATACAAATACGCAGGTAATAGCACCGAAAAAACGGTGCTGAAATGCTTTATCTTTTGCCAGCTGTGTAAAATCGGTTCTCGAGCAAATAAAACCCAAAACCCCCAAAAATAACAGCAGACTGCCTATTTGTATGCCGGTCAAGTGCACCTCAATGTGGTTTGATTTTCAAACAAGCCAGAAGTGTAACAAAATGACTTTTAACAAACATAGTTTTAATTTATTTCGCGCCTTTAATAAGCTTTACACCTTCATAGTTTGCTGGTGTATATGGAAATCGAGTACACTTGCGCGATATTTTAAAGGTAACGCCTTGACCAACAAAAAGCATGGCCGACAAAAGCATGACCGATAAACAAAACGCGCCGTCCTTGAGAAGTTGTTTCGATTTTTTTGATAACAACAATCAGCACTTGTGCACTTACCTTGATAGTGCGGCGAGCACGCAAAAATTAAGTGCGGCTTTAGATTACACTGATGCCTTTGCTCGTCATCAATATGCTAGCGTTCACAGAAGTGCATATACGATCGCCAGCGCCGCTACCGCGCGTTATGAAGAGGCAAGAAAGAGCCTCGCTCGTTTTATCAATGCTAATAGTGACGATATTGTGTTTACCAGTGGTGCCACCGAAAGCATCAATATGATTGCTAAGGGGTTAAGCCAGTCGATGCTTAATGGCTCCACAATTCTTATTGTCCAGAGTGAGCACCACGCTAACATCCTACCTTGGCAAGCCCTTGCTGAGGCCTTTTCGCTTAACATAAAGGTGCTTCCACTGGCCGAAAACGGTGTGTTTAACGAGCAAACGCACGCTCATTGGCTTAATGAAATAAACGACGATGTTGCCATTTTGGCATGTGCGCATGTATCTAATGTGTTGGGTAATATTTATCCTGTTGCAAGCCTTTGCAAAAAGGCGCAAGAGCACAATGCAATCAGCGTCATAGACGGTACACAGGCGGTTGCCCACATAAAGACCGATGTTGCTGCACTGCATTGTGATTTTTACGTGTTCAGTGGGCACAAAATGTATGGTCCTACGGGTATTGGCGTTTGTTGGGGGCGAGCCGTGATGCTTGAGAAGCTGCGTCCTAGTAAGCTGGGCGGAGAAATGGTGCAAGCGGTTAGCTTTGAGGCTTACACTGCTGTTGCCCCACCTTTAAAGTTTGAAGCAGGTACACCGAATATTATGGGCGCTCTAGGCCTAGCCCAAGCATGTGATTTTTTAGCGCAACATTTGCATGACATCGAGCGTCAGGAAGCAGCCCTATATCGGCATTTATGTCATAAAATGCAGGCAATTCATGAGATTACAATGCTTGGAAATGAGTCTGCAAGCATTGGTATTGTGAGCTTTTATGCGCCAAACGCAGACAATCATAGCCTTGCCCTTAAGCTTTATCAAAAAGGCATTGCACTTCGGTTTGGTCAGCACTGCGCGATGCCGCTTTTGTCATCCATGGGCATCTCAGCATGTTTGCGCGTGTCGTTAGGCTGTTATAACAACCGCGAAGATGTTGATACTTTCGTTAGCGCGCTTAAGGAGGCGCTGGCAGATAGCGCAGAAGATAGCATTGAAGATAAACAGTATATTGACGCAAGGAGTGACCTTAAAACAGTCCACGCAGACTCTGTGGCTACTGCTATTAAAAGCGCATCAGGATGGCCACAAAAACATCGTCAGCTTTTGCTAATAAGTCAACAACTGCCGTTGCTTTCAGAGCCCCAGCGCAATGAGAATAACGAGGTACATGGCTGTGAGGCGCGTGTATGGATAGCCAAAGACCAGCAAACAAATGCCGTGTTGGCATACGGCGATTCCAAAGTAGTGCGTGGATTGTTGACCTTGATGCTGCACAAATATGCGAGCGACAAACAACAAGGGCGCGCATCTAAGGCAAGTGATTACCTGAAATTTTTGGACGACATAGGCTTGTCTGATTATTTTAGCAGCGGCAGAAAAGACGGGATGACACGCGTTGCTGAACGCTTAGGGCAACTGACTTAGTCGGCGTTTTTGGCCTGTATCCACTGGCTCATGTATTGATGTGTTTGTACTGTGTGATGACTCAGCATTTGCTGCATAAAATTACCGATGCGTCGTTTAGCTTTATGGTCTAGCGCAGTCTCAACGGCTTCGACGAACTTTTGCTGCGGTTGCGTAGCAATAAAGTTAGTGTGCAGAATGTCATGGGCTAGGGCGGTAAAGTCTTGTTCGCAGTTGTAGGTATTAATTGCGGCCTCAATAAATTCATCACGCGTGTTTACCACAGCGCCTGGCCATTGTGAGTAGGTAATTCCCTCAACTCCTATGGATGTAGTGATGCTGGGCAAGGCGCAGCGAAGCGCGTCCACAATTTTACCCTTAACCCCTGCGCCAAATTGAATAGGTGCCAGCAGTACTTTTGCACTCGACAGCATATGCAGATGATCAGGAATATGCCCGTGGATATAAATGCCGCGCTTTGGCTGGTGCAATTGTTGTATTTTGGGCGGAAGATAAGCACCGTATATCCGGCATTTTGCTCGAGGCAGGCGCGCAAATATGCTCGGCCAGATATGCTGTAATAACACATTGACTGCATCTATATTTGGCGCATGTCGAAAATTGCCAATGCTCACAAAATCAGTGCGCGGCATTGACGAAGTCGAGGGGTTTTTCATGGCTGATGCAGCGATATCTTCATTTAGCAGGTAGGGAACATGCGCAATATTTTCGCTGGGCACATGAAAGTGCTTGATTAAAATATCTCGCTCGGGCTCAGACAAGCTTATATTTAAGTCACAGCGATAAACACAGGCGAGTTCACGGGTAGTAAGCGCATTGTAAGCATATTGCTCATGTCCGGGCTCAAAAATCGCGTTTGTATTTAAATAATGAGCCTGACGAGGCTGATAACCCATTGCCTTGTAAAGCATATGGCGGCCCTGCCGTAAGAAGTGTAAATCTTCCAAATCGAGAACTCGTAATGCCTCCGGCGCGCTCTTAATGACTCGCCAGCCAAACTGTTCTTCGGTCAAAAAACGGTCGAATACCACAATATCAGGCGCTAAATCTTGTACGAAGGTGTCGAAGCTATCGCAGTTTAGTGCAATTTGATGGGCCACGATATCGTGTGCCTCGAGTGGGGTCGATAATAAAGACCGTTGTGCCGCACAGGCAAAATGAACGGTAAATCCAGCATGTTTCAGCGCGCGTACATAGCTCAATATGTTTTGGCTGGCTGCTGTTGCAGTTTGTTCGGGCCAAACAAAGCCGATGAACAGTACAGACCGATTATTTTGCTCAATAACTTGCATATTGCTCGCTTGTGTCTTAGAACTTAGGCGTGGCTCTTACATCACGACATTATCAATCGACGTTGATTAATGACGTTTAGCATCTACGTTAAACATCTACGTTAAACATCTACGTTAAATATCTATGTGAAATCTACGTATAGCATTTGGACCCCATTTATGAGCGCAAAGATAGCACAGGTCAAAGCCAATAATCATGCACATCATTTGATTTTTGGGACTGGGCTTATAGGAAGTTACTTAGGTGGCGCATTGATCAGGGCGCAGCAACGGGTATCGTTTGTGGGTCGAAAGCATTTTATCTCGCAGATAAGCGCAAGGTTTACACTATCAGACTACAGCGGTAATCGCTGTGAGCTTGATGGGCAAGGTCAGGGCTTTTTGCTCGATGAGCTCGCCAAAGTAGAGGCCGTCGATATTTTGTGGCTTTGCGTAAAATGCACCGCACTAGAGAGTGCCGCGGCCGATATGCGGGAGTTGGTGACTAAAAATACGATTATTATTTGTTGTCAAAATGGTGTGGGCACCCATCACGTCATCGAAAATGCATTTCCACATAATCACGTCATACGGGCAATGGTGCCTTTTAACGTTGTTAATGATGAACCAGGCGTATTTCATCGCGGTACTGAGGGTTCTATGATTTTAGAGGTATCACCTGCACTGAATGATTCAATTAAATGGCTATCAAGGCAGATGAACACTGAGATGCTTCCTGTTGATATAAGCTATCACATGACTGATTTGCAGTGGGCCAAGCTCCAGCTTAATTTGGGTAACGCTGTCAATGCCTTGGCCGATATTCCAGTCAAGGCGATGCTAGAGACACGTGAATATCGTTTTTTTATTGCTCGGCTAATGAACGAATTACTCAAAGTGACTGAAAAACAAAAAATAAAACTACCGAAAATTGCAAATTTGCCGAATACATGGATACCAAGCGTATTAAAGCTGCCTAATCTGTTGTTTAAGCTAGTAGCGAAAAAGATGCTAGCGATTGATCCGCAGGCAAAAACCTCTATGTGGTGGGATTTGCATAATCAAAGAACAACTGAAATAGACTTTATTAATGGGAAAGTGGTCAGTCAGGCAAAAAAATTAGATATGACTGCACCTGCTAACGAATGGATGGTTTCTTTGATTCATCAAGCGCAAAGCTCTAAGCGCTTGACTGCAAAAGAATTCAAAGCCGCCTTATTGCAATTTGAGCAAGAGAACAATACATGAACCACACACTCACAGTAGTCGATAATGGAGCAAGTAGGCCTTTTATGAATGCGATTGAATACTCACAAAAAGCTGCTGAACTGTTTGCTATTCCTGAAACGGCATCGCAAATTAAGCGTATGTCAGATTCTGGAAAGGCGAGTGTTCAAGATATTGCTAGCATTGTTATGCTCGACCCAGGGCTCGCGGCACAAATCCTAAAATTATCGAACAGCTCAATTTACCGATTTTCACGTAAAATAGAGACGGTTGAACGCGCCATTCAAGTGATTGGCGTGCGAGCAGTGTACGACTATGCATTGGTATTTAGCGTTTCTAACATACTGAGTAAAGAGCAAGGTCGCTATATTAATGTGGATAAGTATTGGATGCAGAGTCTGGCAAGTGCCTTTATGGGCAAGCATATTGCCAAGCTATGCGGTGAAAAAGACGTCCACCGCGTTGTGACCAGTGGTTTATTGCACAACGTGGGCGAGCTTGCCGTGCTGCGTGTTAACCCTAGCATTGTAAGAGATTGCAATCGCTTCGGTCAGAGCGTTAAACCTAAGCAAAGTCAGCAGGATATCCTTGGTTTCAGCTTCGCTGAAATCTCTGCGTCTTTAATGCAGCGCTGGCTCTTACCGGATTCCATCGTCTCTACCATTGCCATGCAGCATCACGATGATGCGCCGTCGGTAACGATGGAGTCGCAAATCATGCAGTTAGCATATGAGCTAGCGCTGGTGATGACCTACCCCGACTATTACAGCCTAGATACACATGTCCCAGCCTTTTTGTATCAGAGTTTAGATATATCGGCAGAGCAACTTGTTGAACTACGTGATGTTGTGGCACAAGAATGCGATGATACCATGAAGCTTTTTAATAAGAGCCAGTCTCAGGCAGCTTAGCTGCCTTTTTGCTCAATCAAACACCGCAATGGTTTGTCGTGATAACGCGATGAGCTGACCGTGTATGTCCCAAACACTCGCCTCGGTATGACCATAGCCATCAGCTGCCTGGCGCGTATCTTCTTTATAAGCAAACCAATCGCTTGGCGATACCGCTTTGTGCGGATAAATAAACTCCAAATTCCAACTCACAGTACTTGCCGGCGCAGGCCAGCGCAACTGCTGGATAAGGGTAGGGGGCCAAGTGTCTAACATGCTGATGACATGCGCTTGTGTAATCTGTTTAGGCGCTTTTTTAAAGCGCATCCAGCCGTAATAGTGGCTGCTTTTTTTGCCGGTAAACGGCATGCCGCCAGATTCGATGGAAAGCTCATAATGGCGTAAAAATTTAGGGGTCACTTTTGGTATTTGAGGGATAAACTTGGCTTTTGTAGGCAACGCCATATTGTGTGAATCGGTATTTTCTACAAAAGTTTTGGATTGCCTTCCCTTTGCAAAGCAAAACTGAGTCACAACGCAGTTCTTACCATCTTGTATTGCTCTAGCCTGAAGTTGAGAAACGTTCTTTCCTTCGCGAATAATTTCTACGTGTATGCTAAACGGGGCTTGTGCAGCAAGTGGCCCCACAAAGTTAGTCGTCATTGAGCGTAATTCACGAGCAGCTTCTACATATTCTTTTGTTGCTGCATAAAGCATGGCAGCAGATAGGCCCCCAAATACAGTGCGACCCTGCGACCAGTCTTTGGGTATGGTGAATTCAACCTCGGGCTGTTGCCTTTGTGTGGCAGCCTGCTCAATTAATGCGTCAAAATCCATGTTGTTCCTAATGCAAGTGGTCGGAGTAGTTACATTTAATAGGATACGGGCGCTAAGTGCAAGCGGTTCATCGTATGGGATGCTTGATATAAGCGTACTGTAGGGCTTAGATGTTTAGAAGCAAGTTAGAACAGAGCTAAGCTAGAGCTGAGCGTTAAGCGGCAACTGCTGATGTGGATAGCTGATACGGAAAGCTGTTACGGAAAAATGAAGCGCAGGCTAGAGATAGCCTGCGCAGCGTGTTGCTGAACTAATTAACCAGAGCTGAGGTTAATTAATATAGCAGGGATTGAATAAAGTTAGTCGGCTGTTTTCTTGCCTGCTGACGAAGTATTTCGCGCTCTTCATCGTTTGCAAAATGAGCATCCCAATGCGCTAGTTTAGGCTCCATCAATTTAAACCACAGCGGCGGAATAAGCACCACACCAATGGTAGAGATATAGCCACTAATCATGACAGGCGCATCTTCCATGGGCTGTAGCTTTTCAAAAGGAACCGCACCTTGAGCATGATGATGGCTATGACGCGGCAAGTTAAACATCGCCCAACAGCTAATTTTGCGGTTTGAATTCCATGAATGCTTAGGTTTAACCGGCTGGCGAGGGTGTCTCACCAAACCGTAGTGCTCCATGTAGTTGACCACTTCTAAGATGAGCTTTGCCATTATTCCAATGGCGGTAAAGAAAAGCGCTCCTTGCCAACTAGCAAGCGCAAAGGCAACCAGCAAACAGCATAACGTCATGAGCCAGCCACGTAAATAGCGGTTGTGCAAACTAAAAACTGATTGTTCTTTTCGGGCTAAACGCTTCTGTTCAATTTTCCATGCCGACATGTTGGTACCCACAACGGCGCGAATAACATGTGAATACACATTTCTGCCACGCGGCGCGGTTACCGGATCTTCTTCGGTAGCCACTTTTGCATGGTGATTATAAACATGCTCAATAGAGAAGTTTGCGTCAAAGCTCAAAGACATCAACCAGCGACCTGTACACACAGCTACTTTGCTGCGAAGACGATGCACTAGTTCGTGTCCAACCACGGTAGCCGCCCCGCTTAATAAAAATCCGCAAAAGAACACCGCGACCAGCAGTTGCCATAGGGTAGTATTTTGTTTCGCTGCCACAAAATCATAGCCTATCATCGCCGATAAACTGTCCATAAACGCCCATTGGTAGGGCGTGACTAGCCACATTGCAATGGCGAGCATGAATATCGCGATGGGCAAAGCACTATAGAGTAGGGCATTGAGTAAGCCAGTGTGAATAAGTTCTGGCGTAGACAAGTCATCCCCTAAAAACGCATCACCTAGAACGTAGATACCAACAAAAAGTAAAAAACCTAGCCAAATAAAATGACCACCAAACAACAAACACACGCACCCGATTAAGATGGTGAGAAAATAATGGAAAAATTTTATGTAATGGAACATCACTGCAACTCCTTGTTTTGATGGCATCAGAATGCCACCTCCTTAATCAAGCAGTGAGTGCAAAAAATGACAATAAGGGGTCATTTGTTGCCAATTTGTATTTTTTAACTTAGTGTACAGCAGTAATTTGATATCAATGATACAAATAAAGACGGCGATAATGACAATAAAAGAGCTTCCAGTATTTTATTTTGGGCATTTATTTAACGTGCTTAATGACCATGCAGTCCCGCTCGATAAGTGGCTTGCTGAGCATCGTTTGGATAAAGCAAAACTTATGCAGCCGGGTGCAAATATCAGTACTGCCCAATTCGATGCATTGATTCATACGGTGCTGATGAAAACCGAGTTGCAACACTTGGGCTTACTCGTAGGCCAGCGTCTGCAGATCGCGCATCATGGGGCTTTTGGGCTTGGCATACTTAATTGCTCGAGCATTCGTCAAATTGTTGATTTTGTGCAAGCGTATTTGATTACGCGCATTCCCTTTATCGAAATATCCGCCTATGAGGAAAACGATGAGATTGTGATCCTCGCCAACGACGTACATTGGCAGGGCGCGATGCATCGTTTTGTGATTGAAGTGGTCAGTTTGGCCATGTTAAATCTATTTCTTGCACTAAAACAAAGACATCCGGATATCAATATTAATCGCTTATTTTTTGACTTTGATAAACCTCAGTATCACAGTAAATATCAAATGTTTGCGCCCGCTCAAATTGAGTTTAACCATGGCTTTTGTGGGCTCGCCTTTGATATGAAATGGGCTGACTTTGTGCTCAAAGACGTGGACCCTATGAGTTTTGAGCAAGCCAAAATTATGTGCGATCTTGAAAAGCGCAAGCTAAGTGAACACATGAGCGTGGCCGGTCGCGTAAGGCAATGTGTGGTAAGCAAAGAAGGGGAGTTGCCCACCTTGCAATCAGTCGCCAGTGAGTTACATATGAGTGCGCGCACCTTGCACAGAGAGCTCTCGCGAGAGGGCACTAGCTTCAAAGAGTTATTAGAGCAATATCAGGCAAAAAAAGCACGGGAATATTTGCTTGCCTACGGCTACTCGGTGAGTAAGACTGCGATGTTGCTTGGCTATTCAGATACCGCTAATTTTAGACGAGCATTTAAGCGGTGGTATCAGCTAACGCCCTCCGAATACCTTGACAAACACGCAGCAGGGGGCATGTGAATATGAGGGAAGCTCGTACGCCAAAGATTTGTGCTGTGGAGCACACTGAAAGCTTAAACGCCCATTTGCCCGAGGCGCATTTCGCGCATGCTAACGGTTTTCCTGCCGGCAGCTATCAACAGTTATTCAAGTATTTAGAGAAGCATCTTCAGGTCTTTGCCCTAGATAAATTTGCCCACAATCCGCAGTATCCACTGGTCGACAATTGGGTGCATCAGGTAGATGAGCTGATTGATTTTGTTGAGCACAACAAGCAGAGCGAGAAAGTTGTGGCGCTAGGCCATTCCTTTGGTGCGGTAATTTCTTATATTGCCTGTTGTAAGCGCCCAGACCTATTCAGCGGACTGCTTATGTTAGACCCACCGCTTGCCACCGGTTTTGCACGTCATATTTTCCGGTTTGCAAAGAGTAATCGGCTTATCAATAAGGTCACACCAGCGGCAAAAACACAAATGAGAAAACAGTCATGGCATAAGGATGATGATTTGCTCGCCTATTTCAAAGCACGGGCCTTGTTTAAAAATATGGATGAGCGCTGCGTGCTCGACTATATCAACAGTGTCACAGCCGTTAAGGGAGACTACAGACATTTAATGTTTAAACGTGACATCGAAGCGCAGATATTTAGGACGCTACCGCATAATCTTCATGATTATTTTGGTCAACTGCAGTGCCCGGCCACGCTCATTACCGCCCGTTATACTGATGTATGCACTGAGCGTTTAAGGAAGCCTTTTTTAAAACATAACCCCGGTGTAAAACATCTAGAGCTTCACACCGGAGGTCATATGTTTCCTTTAGAGCACCCTAAGCTTGTAGCAGAGGCCGTGATAAACGAGCTGCAGGCATGGCATCTACAGGGCTTGTAACATTTCTCTGGTCACCAAAACAACCCCGCCCGGAGATACTCTGAATCCTCTTGCACGGTCGTCATCATGATTAATTCCAATTTGCATGTTATCAGGGACATGGCAACCGCGGTCTAATATGGCTTTACGGATATGGCAGTTTTGCCCGACTTCTACGCCCGGTAGCGCGACGGTTTCTTCCATTAAGCTATATGATTTTACCCGTACGTTAGAAAAACATATGGTACGTCTTAGCGTCGCCCCTGATATTATGCATCCTCCTGATACCACTGAATTAAGTGCCTCGCCGCGGCGATCCTCTTGTTCCCATACAAATTTGGCGGGCGGTAATTGTTCTTGATAGGTCCAGATAGGCCAGTTTTTATCGTATAGGTTCAGCTCAGGTATGGGAGCAACCAACTCCATGTTTGCATCCCAATAGCTGTCGAGTGTTCCAACATCGCGCCAGTAAGCGTCGTTTTTGGCACTTTTTCTAAAATCAAAGGCAAACACTTTATAGTTATCTATGATGCTGGGAATAATATCTTTGCCAAAGTCATGATCTGAATCTGGATTAGCGCCGTCTTTTTCGAGCTGCTCAAATAAAAACTCGGTATCAAAAACGTAATTGCCCATGGAGGCTAAACAGTGAGATGGCTCATTTTTTAGCGGCGTAGGCTCTGCTGGTTTTTCAATAAAATCGCAGACTTTGTTTTGGTCGTCTACTGAGATTACGCCAAAGGCATTGCGTGCTTGCTCAATGGGCACCGAAATACAGCTTACGGTCATTTGTGCGCCTGATTCAACGTGTTGGGCAAGCATTGGCCCATAGTCCATTTGGTAAATATGGTCGCCAGACAAAATCATGACATACTTAGGCAGTTCGTCTCGAATAATGTCAATGTTTTGGTAAACCGCATCGGCAGTGCCCTGATACCAATCCTCTGAAAACCGCTGTGATGCTGGCAGTACCTCTATTGACTCGCCCAATTCTTTTTTGAAATGTCCCCATCCTCGAACTAAGTGGCGAATGAGGGAGTGTGATTTATATTGCGTTAAAACACCCACATTACGGATGCCCGAATTTACGCAGTTAGACAAAGGGAAGTCGATGATGCGGAACTTGCCGCCAAAATAAAGCGCCGGCTTAGCCCGCCAGTTTGTGAGCTCATACAATCGTGAGCCGCGACCTCCTGCTAACACTAGCGCGTAGGTGTCGCGTGTTAAGTTACTGATATAACGATTGTTAATTCGAGACATGTTTCTTCCTTTGTCTGATAATTGGAATACTTCTTTACGTAGTTACAGATTACCTGTAAATCCAGCAAAAAGTAACAAAGTATTTACAATTTAATCAGGCAGTGCCCATTTAATCAAACTAACAAATAGTATTAATCTGACTCTATGTTTGCAGTTCTTCTGCGCTCTATAGAGGGCGTTTCTCCGACTTTCTCATGCCAAAGTTTAAAAAACTGCTGAGTAATCTTTTGTCTTAATGGAATACTTTCTTCTATTGGGCAAAATATGTCTACGCCAATGCAAATTTTAGCAAACTGATTGGTATCAACCGAAAAGTGAGGTTCGATAGGGATGAACTCTACGTCTAAGCGCTTCTCAATTACGCCTTTATATCTTTCTGCAACATCAATAAAGTCTTTGCAGAAATCCAAAGCATGGTTGCGTAATTCTTCAACTACCGGAAATACATCAATTGTAGGTTCACAGGTAATGGTAAAACTACTGAGCGTGTAACGTCGCAAGAAATTGAGATTGCGCACAGGTTTAAGCAGTATTTGGTGATTTGGAATAAATAAGTGTTTTCCAGTATAGCTATTGGTGTGTTGGTCAACCTCCAACATTGTGATTTTAGTCCAATCTGCAGCAATAACTTCGCCAACGCCCTCGTTAATTTGTATCCAGTCACCAATACGAAAAGGGCGGGCGCTTACGTAATAAAAATACCCAAGGTAACACTGTAAATACTCTTTGGTGGCAAATACGATAGCTACCATAAAGGCCGCTATAGAAAAGGTGAAAGCCTGAATTTCGCCGGCCCATAGAACAATAAGGATAAACACCAGGCTAATATTAAGGGTATTGCGCATGGTATTTACTTTGGAGCGATAGCCAGTCTTTTTCTTTTTGCTGCGCTTTATTATGCTGCGGCCGAGAACCGATTTAATGAGTGCTACGATGATGATCAGCGCAATACTGATCACGCCTTTGCCGATTGTTGGGTCGGCTAAATATTCTTCAAAGACGATCATATCGATCCTTTTTTGCCCGCGAACGTTCTAATAAATGAGTAACGCAATAAAAAACACTTTTAAATTAAATGCTTAGCGCTAATATTGTCTAATTCTTTTGAGTTACGCTAGCAAGTAATACATTGACAAATCAAGTGTTAAATCGACGAATTGACTACCAGTTAAATGGCCGATATGGCGATAATATATGGCTAACGAAACATCGCTAACGACAATACGGTAACGATCCTAACGTGAAAACACCGGATTTGATACACAACGAGCATGAAAAGTTTTAGCTAAACAAGGCGATTGATGCAAAAACATACCCATGAAAAAGAGCAATTAAAGTACCTTTGACAACACAACTATGAAATCACATCTATGAAAACAGAAACACGTCTAGGGATAATATTGGTAGGCAATAAGCTAAGCGACTTACTGCTTTCGGCTAAAACCACCTTGCCTACCTTACTAAGCAGTGCTGGCGCGCCGCCTTGGATGGCACAGCTCCTCGTGCCCATACGCGAGTCAGGCGCGCTATTGCCGCAAATGGCATTTGCTTATGTTATGCGCAAATATCCTCACCGAGACTTAGCATGGCAGTTGAGTATGTTTCTACAATTTGTGTCTGGTTGCTTGATGATTGGTTTGGGATTAACGCTCGATGGGCATGCGGCCGGTTATGTCATTTTAGCGTCGTTGGTATTGATGAGCCTGTCTCGTGCGCTATCGTCGCTGACAACAAAGGATATTCAAGGACAACATGTTGATAAAGGTAGCAGAGGGCGCTTGCTAGGCAGTGCATCAACAGTTTCGAGTTTAATCAGCATCTCTATTGCTGTGCTTGCGCTAATTGGTTCAGGCCGTATTGGCAGCGATAAATTAATTGTTATTGCGGCCATTGCGCTGGGCAGTAAACTTATTTGTATGTGGTTAATGCGACCTTTGAAAACTGAGGTCGACACTCAAGCACGAGCGGTTAGCAAAGGTCTGTATTTTGATAGTACCTTGGCCAAATTTGTCACCGTACGCTCTTTGTTCGCCCATACGGCGCTGCTGGCACCACTATTTGTGCTCACCTACGATGGCGACATGATCAATATCTTAGCGTATTTGATTATAGCTCAAGGCTTGGCAAACTTCTTTTCATCGTACTTATGGGGCAGTTTATCAGACAAAAGCGCATTGGCCTGCATGCGAGCTGGCAGTGCGGTCGCCATAGCTGCGACCTTTACTCTTTTAGTGCTGCCTCATTATTACCCAAATTTAGCCAGCAGCATTTGGTTTGTCGTGGGCTTGTTTTTTATTTTAGGAATAGGGCATCAAGGCGTGCGCACCGGACGTAAAATATACGGTGTCGACATTGCCGACGAACAACACAGAACAGAATTTATTGCGACGTCTAATACCGTGGTAGGGGCGTGTATCATGCTTTTAGGCGGTATCTATGCAGCCATTAACGCTTACTCTAGAGACTTAAGTTTGAGCCTAATGCTCATAGGGCTCACGTTAGGTCTACTGGGTTCTTTGTTTTTAAAGGCGGAAAAATAAGGCCGCAGCGACCATTTAATCGTGTAGTGGGTGTAAACCGCTTTTGATGTTTTTATAATTGACGTTTGAAAGTGAGCCTTTGCTCTGAGTGCTGTGCTCAGAGCAGAAACATCACGCCAACAGGGCTCGACCGGCTTTCGCCCCGTTTTGTCTGTCGAGTTTAACGCTGATATGGTGACCTACTTTAATCAATTTTTGTAAATCGATGCCGGTGTCAATGTCCATATTTTCAAGCATATAAAGTAAATCTTCGCTGGCTAGGTTACCTGAAGCGCCTTTGGCGTAAGGGCAGCCACCGAGACCAGCAACTGACGCATCAAAGCTAGCAATCCCATGCTGCAATCCTATCAATACATTCGCAAGGGCCTGCCCATAAGTATCATGCATGTGCAAGGCTAGCTTGTTTGCTGGCAGTTGACTGAGCAACAATGAAAGTAGGGCGGATGTCTTTTTCGGTGTGCCCACGCCAATCGTATCGCCTAACGATACTTCATAACAGCCTAAAGAAAGCAGGGTCTTACTCACATCAAGCACAGCCTGTGGTGATACCTCACCTTCATATGGGCATCCTAAAACACATGATATGTAGGCCCTCACCGGCACAGAAGCCGCTTTGGCAGCGTCAATAACGGGGATAAAACGTTCGATACTTTGTTCGATAGAGCAGTTAATGTTCTTTTGTGAAAACGATTCGGAGGCTGCACCAAATACCGCTACCTCATCAGCTTTTGCTGCAAGGGCGTCAGTTAATCCGCGCATGTTGGGAGTGAGCGCGCTATAACTAATACCTTGTTGGCGGGCGATGCTCGTCAGCACAGCATCAGAGTTGGCCATTTGCGGCACCCACTTTGGCGAAACAAAGCTGCCCGCTTCTATTCGCCGCAATCCAGTGTTCGACAAGGCATCAATTAAGGTCACCTTATCTTGAACGGTCAGCGGTGTCTTCTCATTTTGTAGACCATCGCGAGGGCCTACCTCAACGATACTGACTTTTGAAGGGGTATCTAGGTGAAAGCTCATTAGTGATTTCCTTCGCGATGACCTTTGCCATGACCTTCGTCGTGGCTGTCTTTTTCAAGCTCTAATAACACCACGCCGCCGTCTACGCGCTCGCCCGCTGCAAAGAAACACGCTTTGACACGCGCATCAAAAGGGGCTTTTAGCGCGTGTTCCATTTTCATAGCTTCAACAATGGCGACAGCATCTCCTTTACTGACTTTGTCCCCAGGTTTTACCAACATGCCTACTAGCGTGCCATTCATTGGCGCTAAAATACCGCCAGCCGATGAAGCATGCTCGTCATCGCCAAAATCTGATTGCGCTAGCTGTATATCAAAGCGTTGGTCGTGGGTGTAGATATTGATATTCTTACCGCTATCACTCAAAACTGCGCTTACTTGCATTTGCAATATACCGACTTGCACACTGGCTTTTAGGACTGTTGCAGCATCCCCCACAGGATTAAGCGAGCTTGAGTGAATAAGTCCTGTACACAAGAGTGATTCATCATCTACCTGCATTGACCAGGTGTTAGCATCGACTCGCATGGCGCTCAGCGAATATTGAGTATCTCTGTGAGCAAAACTGATGGCTTGCTTTTCGTGATGATTCAAGCGAAATCCGCTGAAGTCAGAAAAGGCAGTGCTTTGCATGGCTGCGTTTGATGTATCACGATGCGCTAATTTGGATTGCAATGCCATAAAGCCAATAAGGGCCTGGATGTGCGTTTCAAGGGGATCGTTATCGGCCTCAAGCGCTTCGCTGTGGCGTTCAACAAAATCGGTGGTCAAATTTGCCAGTACAAAAGCCTCGCTCTGGGCGACTCTCAATAAGTACTCGATATTCGTATTCACACCTACAATATGATAGCTGTGTAGTGCACTCACAAGCTTTGCCAGCGCCTGCTGACGGTCTTTACCGTGTACGATGAGCTTTGCAATCATAGGGTCGTAATAAATCGATACTTCATCGCCTTGTTCTACGCCGGTATCGACTCTAATGCCATCACCTTGTGGCGGCT
Organism: Glaciecola siphonariae; assembly: GCF_042652645.1. Classification (NCBI taxonomy): domain Bacteria; kingdom Pseudomonadati; phylum Pseudomonadota; class Gammaproteobacteria; order Alteromonadales; family Alteromonadaceae; genus Glaciecola; species Glaciecola siphonariae. The sequence goes on along the minus strand of NZ_JBHSGU010000002.1, from coordinate 776,849 downwards.
GTAAATAGCTTAACAAGCCCGTTTGCGGCAAAAAGTCATTGTCTGGGTCTTCTGCGTAGATGCGAGCTTCTAGGGCATGCCCGTTTAAGCTGAGCTCATCTTGGCTTTTCGGCAGGGGCATATCGTTAGCAACATGAATTTGCCACTCAACTAAATCTTCACCTGTCACCATTTCGGTCACAGGATGTTCAACCTGCAAACGGGTATTCATCTCCATAAAATAAAAGCGACCGTCCGAGTCTAGCAAAAACTCAACAGTGCCAGCGCCCGAGTAGCCAATGGCTTTGGCTGCCTTGAGTGCTGCCTCACCCATCTTATGACGTATGTCTGTCGGCATATTCGGAGCAGGGGCCTCTTCTATGATTTTTTGATGGCGTCTTTGGACACTGCAGTCGCGCTCAAATAAGTAAACGCCGTTACCCTGATTATCACAGAAGACTTGAATTTCTACATGACGAGGTTGTGTCAGGTATTTTTCAATTAACATGTGCTGATCGCCAAAGCCTGCTTGTGCTTCGCGTTTTGCAGCCTCTAATGCAGCATAAAAATCAGCGTCCTCCCAGACCTGACGCATTCCTTTTCCGCCGCCGCCAGCCGCGGCTTTGAGCAATACTGGATAGCCCATTTTCTTGGCTTGCTCATGCAAGAAATCAGGGTCTTGATTATCGCCGTGGTATCCGGGCACTAATGGCACATTGGCCTTTTCCATAATGGTTTTGGCCGCAGATTTAGATCCCATTGCACGAATAGCATCGGGTCCTGGTCCAATAAATACAATGTCATTGTCTTTACAGGCTTGAGAAAAATCGGCGTTTTCTGACAAAAAACCGTAGCCCGGATGAATGGCATCTACATTCAAATTGCGCGCAATATCTAAAATCACGTCGGCTTTCAAATAGCTCAATGTCGCTTGAGCAGGACCAAGCAAAACAGCTTCATCAGCCATTTGTACGTGCTGTGCATTTGCGTCAACCTGCGAATAAACCGCTACCGTTGATAGCCCGAGGCGCTTGGCGGTGCGAATCACCCGGCATGCTATCTCGCCTCGGTTGGCGATTAATATTTTATTTATCATTATTCACTATCCACGTAGGTTTACGTTTATCTAAAAAAGCGCTAAGACCTTCTTGTCCCTCAGCAGACACTCTGATATTTGCAATGACTTCGCTGGTTTCATTCATTAATGCATTATCAATAGGGCGGTTAGCCACTGCACTTGCAAGTTCCTTCGCCTGCCTGACCGCATAAGGTCCATTTTTCAAAATGGCGTTGACGATGGTCTCAATGGTACTGTCTAAATCTTGCTCACTTACCGATTCACTTAACAGTCCTAAACGTCTTGCTCGACGCGACGAAATAACCTCGGCGGTCATGAATAAACGCTTTGCTTCGCGAAGGCCTATCGCGCCAATTACATAAGGTGAAATGGTAGCAGGGACGAGACCAAGTTTTACTTCACTTAAACAAAATTTACTTAACTTTGAACCGATGGCGATGTCGCAACAAGCGACTAAGCCTACTGCACCGCCAAACGCCGCTCCCTGCACTCTGGCAATGGTGGGCTTGTTCAGGGTGTATAAAGCGTTAAGCATTTGCGCCAATTGGCCTGCATCCTTTTTGTTTTCCTCAAAGGAGTAGGTCGCCATTTTTTTCATCCAGTTTAAATCGGCTCCCGCACTGAATGACTTCCCGCGTGCCTGTAAAATCATCACGCGCACGTCTGGATTTTTGTTAATGCTGGCAAAGATATCGAGAAGAGATTGAATCACGGTTTCGTCAAAGGCGTTATGCACCTCTGGACGATTTAAACTGACGCGAGCCACGCCTTGCTCGTCGATATCGAGCTCTACGTGTTGGGTAACATTAGACATAAAAGGCCCTCAATTACATTCTAAACACGCCAAACTGCGTGTCTTCAATGGGTTTGTTTAAGGCTGCCGCTAGTGATAAGGCAATGACTTTTCGGGTGTCGGCAGGGTCAATCACGCCGTCATCCCATAGTCTGGCTGAAGCAAAGTAGGGGTGCCCCTGTTTTTCGTAGGTTTCAATGACGGGTTGCTTAATCGCATTTTCTTGCTCAGCGGTAAACGCCTTGCCTGAGCGCTCGGCTTGCGATTTTTTCACTTGCGTGAGCACTCCCGCCGCTTGTTCGCCGCCCATTACTGAAATACGAGCATTGGGCCACATAAACAAGAAACGTGGGTCGTAAGCACGCCCGCACATACCATAATTACCTGCACCAAAACTCCCGCCAATCAAAATTGTGATCTTGGGTACTTTTGCACAGGCCACAGCAGTCACCATTTTAGCCCCGTGCTTGGCGATGCCGCCGGCCTCATATTGTTTGCCCACCATAAACCCGGTGATGTTTTGCAGAAAAACCAGCGGTATTTTGCGCTGACAGCACAGCTCAATAAAGTGTGCCCCTTTTTGTGCGGATTCTGAAAACAATATACCGTTGTTCGCCAAAATTCCCACAGGGTACCCGTCAATATGCGCAAATCCACACACCAGTGTCTCGCCGTAGAGCTTTTTAAATTCATCAAACTCGCTACCATCTACAATGCGCGCAATGACTTCTCGCACGTCATAGGGCTGCTTGGTATCTTTTGGGATGATTCCGTATATCTCTTGTTCGTCATACAAAGGGGCTTTGCTTGCTTGGCGCACTACGGTGGAAGTGCTCGGTCTGTTTAAGCGGCTCACAGCGTCTTTTGCAATCTGTAGGGCGTGAGCGTCGTTATTTGCTAAATGGTCAACCACACCAGAGGTGCGGCAGTGCACGTCACCGCCGCCAAGCTCTTCAGCGCTGACGATTTCGCCAGTCGCAGCTTGCACTAAAGGTGGACCGCCCAAAAATATTGTGCCCTGTTCTTTTACAATAATCGACTCGTCTGCCATTGCCGGCACGTAAGCACCGCCTGCGGTGCATGATCCCATCACAACGGCGATTTGCGGTATATTTTGCGCCGACATATTGGCCTGATTAAAGAAAATACGGCCAAAGTGTTCCTTATCAGGAAAGACCTCTTCTTGGCGGGGGAGATTAGCGCCGCCAGAATCAACCAAATAAATACAGGGCAAATGATTTTGCTCGGCGATTGTTTGCGCTCTCAAGTGCTTTTTAACGGTAAGTGGGTAGTAAGTTCCGCCTTTTACCGTGGCGTCGTTAGCCACTATCATGCACAAGGTGCCGGCTACCTGACCGATACCCGCGACCACACCCGCACAAGGCACATAGTCATCATATACTTCATGAGCGGCAAGCTGACCAATTTCTAAAAATGCGGTATTGGGGTCGAGCAAGGTTTCTATGCGGTCGCGCGGGAGCAGTTTGCCACGCGAAGTGTGACGCTCGCGGCTTTTTTCTCCGCCGCCAAGCATGATGTTTTGCACTAAAGCGTGCAAATCGTCGACTTGCGCCTGCATGTGGGCTTCATTGAGCGCAAATGCTTCGCTGTTTGAATTAACTGTTGTCTTAATTACCGGCACAAAGACTCCGTATTATTGAGTAGCTTCTATGATATCCAACACACCAAAACGCCGATGCTTACGTAAGGCGCTTCCTTGGCAACCTAAACCTTCGCAACCTAAACCTTGGCAGCCGTTTCCCTAGCAATCGAAAACTGGCAATCGAACTTTGGCAAATCAAACCTTGACCTGTGCACATGACAGCAGTCAAGGTCACACATCGAGCCTAGGCCGATTCGTTAAACAATTCTCTACCAATCAACATACGTCTGATTTCAGAGGTGCCGGCGCCTATTTCGTAAAGCTTTGCATCTCTTAATAAACGACCTGTTGAATATTCATTAATATAGCCGTTACCCCCAAGCAACTGGATAGCGTCTAGGGCCATTTTGGTGGCAAGCTCGGCTGAATACAGGATTGCTCCGGCAGCATCTTTTCGCGTAGTTTCACCGCGGTCGCAAGAGCGCGCAACGGCATAAACGTAAGCACGCGCAGCGTTCATTTGCGTATACATGTCGGCAACTTTACCTTGCACCAATTGAAACTCTCCAATCGACTTGCCAAATTGTGTTCTGTCGTGGATATATGGAACAACCACATCCATGCACGCTTGCATAATGCCCAGCGGACCGCCGGAAAGAACCAATCGCTCATAGTCCAAGCCACTCATGAGTACGCGCACGCCACCGCCTTCATTACCCAAAATATTCTCAGCGGGCACCTCAGCGTCTTCAAACACCAACTCGCAAGTGTTTGACGAACGCATGCCAAGTTTGTCTAGCTTTTGTGCTTGACTAAATCCCGGAGTGTCTTTTTCAACAATAAACGCGGTGATACCTTTTGAGCCGCCGTTTACATCTGTTTTAGCATAAATAATAAAGGTGTGGGCGTCTGGGCCGTTGGTGATCCACATTTTGTTACCGTTTAAAATGTACCTATCGCCTTTTTTGTCGGCGCGCAGCTTCATGCTTACCACGTCAGAACCGGCGTTTGGTTCGCTCATCGCGAGTGCGCCAATGTGCTCGCCCGACACCAGTTTTGGTAAATACTTTTCTTTTTGCGCTTGGCTACCATTTTTATGTAACTGGTTAACACAGAGATTTGAGTGCGCACCATAGCTCAAGCCAATACCCGCGCTTGCGCGGCTAATTTCTTCCATTGCCACGGTATGTGCCAAATAGCCCATGTCTGAGCCCCCAAACTCTTCGCTGACGGTTACCCCCAGCAAACCCATTTCTCCGAGCTTCGGCCAAAGCTCATTTGGGAAGGCGTTGTTCTCGTCCGACTTTTCGGCCAGCGGCGCAATTTCATTTTGTGCAAAGTTATACACATGGTCTCGGAGCATATCTATATCATCGCCAAGACCGAAGTTAAGCGTAGGATAGGGCGCGTTTATCATGCAACACCTCTTGTTAAGTCGTTAAGTTCTTCTTTACAGCGTGCCTCTACATCGTCTAACTCATTCATTAGCATCTGAATGTCGTTAAGCTGCTGTGAAAGCACGGCTCGTTTTTGTTCAGTAAGTTGTAACATGGTTTGCAATTGTGCTGCAGAGTTTGGATTAGTATCGTACAGTTCAAACAATTTGCTAATTTCTGCGAGCGAAAACCCCAATCGTTTGCCGCGCAAAATAAGTTTAAGCCTTACTTTGTCTTTAGTGTGGTAAATCCGTGACTGCCCCTGACGAACCGGCTCAAGCAGACCTTGTTCTTCGTAAAAGCGAATGGAGCGCGGGGTGATATCAAAACTTTTTGATAATTCACCAATGGTGTAGGTGGAATTGTCAGCCATAATGTTACTTGATTGATTGCAATGTGCTAATAATGCACTTTACGTTTACGTAAAGTCAAGTTAACGTAAACGTAATGTGAAACGCTTTTTGCGTCACGTTATAAAGATTTCAACGTCGTCAGTGATAAATGTCGCGTGGTTTGTGCTGAGTATTTGCGCAAATACCACCAAAGTAGTGTTCCACCTAAGCACGCTTTGGTTATAGTAGTACACTGACCCAAAAGGATACTAAACCTACAGGAAAATTTAATATGAGTGATTCGGTTGTTATTGTTGCAGCAAAACGCACGCCCATGGGGGGATTTATGGGCGCATTGAGTGATGTCGCTTCGCCAGTGCTTGGCGCGGCCGCGATAAAAGCGGCTGTAGAAGGCGTGCCCAACGACGCGATAGACGAGGTGATAATGGGCTGTGTTTTGCCCGCCGGTCTTGGTCAAGCACCTGCTCGCCAAGCTACTTTAGGCGCTGACTTGCCTCTTTCAACAGGTGCCACCACTATCAATAAAGTGTGCGGGTCTGGTATGAAGGCGATTATGATGGCTCACGATTTGATTAAAGCCGGTAGCGCTTCAGCCGTTGTTGCTGGAGGAATGGAAAATATGTCGAGCGCACCTTATTTACTGAGCAAAGCGCGGGCAGGTTACCGAATGGGGCACGGCCAAACATTTGACCATATGATGATGGACGGCCTTGAAAATGCGTATGACGGCAAAGCCATGGGCTGTTTTGCTCAAGACACCGCAGACAGCGAAGGCATTACACGAGAGCAGATGGACGAATTTGCAGTAGGTTCGCTTACAAAAGCACAAGATGCTATTGCCTCAGGTGCGTTTAAAGATGAGATTGTCCCGGTGACTTACCGTTCACGGCGCGGTGATGTAACCGTTGACACCGATGAAGGCCCCGGCAACGCAAAAATCGATAAAATACCAAGTTTACGACCAGCCTTTAAAAAAGACGGAACCGTAACGGCTGCCAATTCAAGTTCAATTTCTGACGGCGCCGCTGCCTTGTTGGTGATGTCAGAAGCAAAGGCCAAAGCCCTTGGACTGACGCCACTTGCACGCGTTGTCGCCCACGCTACCAACGCAATTAAACCAGAAGATTTTACGGTGGCACCGGTTGGTGCAGTCGAAAAAGTCCTTGAAAAGGCAGGATGGAACAGCGCAGACGTGGATTTATATGAAATCAATGAAGCCTTTGCCATGGTTACAATGCTGGGCATAAATAAACTTGGACTGGATGTTAGCAAGGTCAATATCAAAGGCGGTGCATGCGCTTTAGGTCACCCCATTGGTGCATCAGGTGCACGAATTGTGGTAACGCTTTTACATGCGCTTAAGCAAAAAGGTTTGAGCAAAGGCGTCGCGGCTTTATGTATTGGCGGCGGTGAGGGCACTGCATTGGCGGTAGAGATGCTTTAAGCGTTTGTTTCAATGCCTTACTCATAACAAATATTTACAGCAAAAAAGCAGGCGATGCCTGCTTTTTTTGCGTATACGCTAGGGATTATTTGAGCGCCAAATCGTATCAAGTATGCTTGGACAGGTGCCGCGCATTAAATGCATCGATATAGCAACTACGAGCAGGGAGACTGCGTTTGAAAAACGCTGTGAACCCATCCATGGGCGCTCGGCGAAATCATCCATGATTTCGACGTTTTCAAACGCAGTCTCCCTGCTCGTAAAGTGCTTCTAACTCTTTAATGCGCGGCACCTGTCCAAGCATACCTATTATGAAGGCTTATTTGATGATGGGTTGGTATTCCCAGTTCCCGCCTACCAGCACAATGCGTGATTTCATGGTTTCTTTTTGTTGGCGGAAAATACGCTTATTTAGCCTCACCACAACCCCCGGAAAGAGCTCTTTGTTGGCAATAACGCGTGCATTATTTTCAAAGTCTTTTTTGGCTTGCTCCAAATCGCCTTGTACTTTGCGAAGCCACGTCAGCAATGAGCGCTCTTTGCCGATGGTTTTATCAAGTTTGCGTAGCTTTTTGTGCAAGTATTTTGGAAACTCTTTTGCGTTCATTTTGCTGAGTTTAATCTCATGGTCGGCATTGACCGACGCTAAACCATCTAAAAGCTCTGAAATAGCGTCTAAACGCTTAATTAGGCCGTTGTATGCATCAGAATAATCAATTTCTAGTGAGCTGCCAGAAACTGCCCCCACACTCCCTGCACGCACACTGTTATAGGCGGTGATTTTACTGGCAAAAAGATTGCCCGTTGGATTGTCGGGGTCGCCAACGTATAAATGACCTTTGCATAATACGCGCGAGTAGGCGAGCTGCCGTTTAACGTTCAGGTCTTTACCGGTGCTAACGTCCAAGCCTTGTCCGTGTTGAATAAATACGCTGCCATCGGCAATCAGGCGACAGTCTTCATCGTTCATTTTGCCTGTAGCGCCTTGGGTAATAATGATGTCGCCGCCAGCTTTGATGTAGGCTGATTCCACAAAGCCGTTAATCGTAACGTCACCCTGAGCAATGATTTGCATGTTTTCGGTAACATCGCCGTTAACAATTACCGCGCCTTCATAGTTGACATTACCTGTTCCGACATTCACGCCTTTGGTCACAAAAGTATCGTCAATGGTCATGACATTATTTTCAAACTTAGGCTGACCTGCAAGTGATGACAATATTAGGTTTTCGTCGTGCTCTGCAAGTTGCGTGTTATTGCCCAGTTTTACTTCTTGCCATTCACCCTTATTGGGGCTGAGGGGTTTATTGGTTACTGTGTAACCAATACGACCTTTTGAGGGAGATATTCGTTTTGCGACCGGTTTATTTGCGCTCACGCAAAGCACGTCGCCTAAATTACGCATATCTACCTTGTCGTCCCCTGATTCTTGCGGGCGCAGTATACGGTCAAGTGCGTTGGGTACTAAGGGGACAACGCGAGAGGGTTTGCCGTCTCTGGGCGGAAGCCCAATGGCGATGACGTCGGTATATTCTTTTCCAGCGTCACCTTCAAGTGCACTGTTGAGCAAATGTTGAATGCGTTTTTTGCTGATGCCGCGAACAATTCCTTTGCGATGCAGCAGCGCTTTAATTTCTTGATAAGTAGCCTGGGGGGCGTCGGGATTTGCGACAACAGTCAGGCTGGCAGACATTTGGTCGGTTGCTAAGCTGATGGTAGCACTAGATTCAGGCTCCACCGCAACGCTATGTTCGATGACGTCCATATTGCCGCTGTTCTTAGCATCAATAATGACCTTTGAAAGGTGTACGATTTCACCGGCATTAAACGCATAGCCTGTATAGCCTGCTTCTCTTGCATGGGCAGCAATGATCTCTTCGCTACATACGCCCTCCCATAACAAGGGATCGATGCTTGCTATCAGCTCGTTGGTATCTGCCTTTGTAAAAAAACTAATGCCGCTCATCGCTTTGTCGTATTCCTATCTTTTCGTTACAGGCCGCTCGCGTATAGCTCAAGTTGCTTCAACAGCGCCATTTTCTTTGTATCTTGAGCGTGTTGTTGCACTAGCATCTCAATTTGCTGTTGATAAGACGCCATTGATAAATAACCGCTCGCACCGTGAACAAATCGTTCTCTTCGATGCATTTGCCAATTATTCAACTGCTGTTCGTTCATTAAATCAGGAAAGTTACGACCTAAATAACGAAAAAGCTGCCGCTTGTATAGGGAGCTTTCTAGCTGTTGATACAAGCTACTGAGTGCTTCTGGATCAGTGTCTCGTATTTGGTTCATCAACTGCTTATCGGCAGGACTTGGGAATTCTCTAGTATAGAGTTGGGCATCTATATCTAAATCGCTTGAGTCTGCAAAGCTGCGTTGACTCAGACGTTCACATTTTGCAGCAAGGTCGCTCATTTGTTTTAGGCGGCGATAATTTGCCAAGCACCCTTCGCGGTCAATGTTCAAACGATTGGCATTCTCTTCGGTGAGTGTTTTAGCGTGGGCGACAAACGGCACTTTGTTGATAGATATTTGCATCAATGGCAACTGTTTGTTTTGGTAAAGTTGCTCAATAAAACCGTCATCATCTAAGTCATCAAGTGACAATGAAGCCAAGCCATCAATATCTTTTGCCAAGTTTACTGCAATGATGACGTTCTTGTTGACCGGGTGCTGACATATAGGCATCAGCCAAGCGCAGCAACCATGTATGCTGTTGATATAGCCTGAAATGTGTAAAAAGGGTGTTTGATTGACCACGTCAATTTCTGCAAGCACTTTGCGTTTGTCTCTTAACTGCCAGTAGTAATCATACAGTTTGGGTTGTTTTTGTTTGATTAACTTTGCTACAGCAATAGTTGCGTAGACGTCGCTTAGTGCATCATGGGCAGACTCATGCTCTAAGCCGTTTTCCTGACTCAGCACTTCAAGTTTAAAGCAAGGTTTACCATTTTCGTAATAAGACCAGTTTATGCCCTCAGGTCTGAGTGCATAGGCTGCCCGAACTAAATCAATAATGTCCCAACGAGAGTTGCCATTTTCATACTCACGTTCATACACAGAGTAAAAATTACGATAGAGTAAATTTCGGGTGACCTCTTCATCAAACTTGATGCTGTTATAACCAGCTGTGCAAGTTTCGGGATGTTTAATATGCTGCAGCACTTTGCTGGCAAACTCACATTCAATAAAACCGTCTCTGAGGCTTTGTTGCGGCGTAATACCGGTAACCAAGCAGGCTTGAGGGTGGGGAAGATAGTCATTCGGTATTTGACAGAAATAATTGATGGGCTTATCTATTACGTTCAAATCAAGATCGGTGCGGATGGCAGCAAACTGCACCGGAAAATCGTGCTTCGGATTGACTCCCCAAGTTTCATAATCATGCCATAAAATGCTTGCAGCCATAGTATTCCTTGACCAATGTGTAAGCGCGAGTCGTTGCCTAGACGTTATATTTGTTACGCGCAAGTGTATAGAGCGCCAAGAGCGCAATCAATGCTTAATTTTTGACTCTGCCCTTAAATCAAAGAATGTTATTTGAAACAAAGACCTGCAAAATCGATAATGGCTAAGAGATTGTTTTCACAATTTATTCCCATTTGCCCCTCAAACGCTGGTTTTTAGACTAAATTATTCAATCGCACCTTAGTCAAAAGATTGACGCAAAGCCGCAGTCAAAACGCGGCTTGGCATTGAAAAAATCAACTTCATTTATAGTATATAAAACAGAGTTTTTATAACTTCTAATGCTAAATCTAAGCTGCATATAAGCGATAAGCTTGTACTGTGTTTGACGAGTAAGGAAAGGTCCTTATGAGAGAATCTAATCACGGTGAAGCGGCGTTATTGCATGCGTACACCTCACCTCATCCCACATTTACACATGGCTACGCACAAGTAGTCCCGTTTTTTTCAATGCGCAAACTGCGTTTAATCTATAATGAACTCAGTATCCGAAACGATTTTGAGTTCAACGACTTCGACGCTTTTAAGCATCACGTTTTGTCTTCGGTTGCTCCGCAGTTAGAGCTAGGTAAGTGGCAAGCGATTGCATCGCGTCGATAAGACCGACAGTTTTGTAAGAGATTTGCTATCAGAAGGGATAGGCGAACCTAGACATTTTTAACGATTCAACATACTGTATCCAACAATGATATGGCTAAGCCCGCTTGTGTGTTTTTTTCAGTGGGCAGACATAGCGTCAGTCATCGTAATTTTAACAGGATAAATCGGTATGTTTATAAGTCGCACGTCTTCAAATGCTCTTCGGTCTCGCTCTTTTTACACCCATATTTACCGCCCGTGTTATCTGCTTGGGCTGATGTGTTTGGCAGCATCTAGCTTAACAACGATGGCTGTGGCACAAACCAACGTTCAAAATAAAATTGCGATTGCCATCCATGGCGGCGCAGGCACAATCACTCGCGCGAATTTAACCGAAGAACAAGAGGCTGCTTATAAAAATGCTATTTCTGCTGCGCTCGACTTAGGTTATGCGCAGTTGAAAGCAGGCAATGATGGTTTAGATGCGATTGAAGCCGCCATCGTGTATTTAGAAGACTCTCCTTTGTTCAATGCAGGTATCGGGGCTGTTTACACCTATGATGGCATGCACGAACTCGACGCATCAGTGATGCGTGGAGATACGCTACAGGCTGGCGCAATATCAAGCGTCACTAATGTTAAAAATCCAATAAAAGCGGCGCGCTTAGTGCTCGAGAATTCAGTACACGTGATGCTATCTGGAAAGGGAGCAGAACAGTTTGCGGATGAGCAGGGACTAGTACCGGTCGATAACTCAGTGTTTAATACCCAGCGCAGACTAGAGGCGCTTCAACGCGCCAAAAAACGCATTGATGAAAATGAGAACAAAAATGCTTTTTTAGATAATGCTGAATTTAACGATTTTAAGTTCGGTACTGTGGGCGTAGTGGTGCTTGATGCTAACGGAAACATCGCCGCCGGAACCTCCACCGGCGGCATGACAGCCAAACGGTATGGTCGTGTTGGTGATTCTCCGATCATTGGCGCAGGTACTTACGCAGACAACCGTTCGTGCGCGGTATCGGCGACCGGCCATGGTGAATATTTTATTCGCTACAATGTGGCGGCAGATATCTGTGCCCGCATGAAATACCAAGGGCTAAGTTTAGAAACTGCTGCCAACACGGTTATTCATGGCGTACTACTGCCAGCCGGTGGTGACGGCGGCGTGATTGCCATTGATGCCGCAGGCAACATCGCCATGCCGTTTAATTCAGAGGGCATGTACAGAGGCAGTATTGATACAAACGGCAATAAAACCGTACTTATCTACAAAGACGAGTAGCTTTAGGGCATCGCACCATCACAACGTATATTTTTAAAGCGGACGACTATAGATAACATGTCATTGAATTTAGATATTGCGATAAAACGCTGTCTACAAAAGCATCAATTCACTTTTAAGCGCCGCTTGCACGACATTGAGCGTGTTAAAGATAAGCAAGTAAAGCATGATAAGTTAGCACAACTTACCAATGATATTACTGCATCTGCGCATCTCAGGGAGCAAAGAGCATCCGCTCTTCCTCGTATTCACTATCCTGATTTACCGGTTGCGCAGAAAAAAGACGATATCAAAGCGCTGATTGATAAGCATCAGGTAGTCATTATTGCTGGGGAAACCGGGTCTGGAAAAACGACACAAATTCCTAAGATGTGCTTGGAGCTAGGGCGCGGAGTGGCCGGATTCATCGGCCATACGCAGCCTAGACGCCTTGCTGCGCGAAGTGTTGCGAGCAGGATTGCTGAAGAACTAGACACTGAAATTGGGCAAGCAGTGGGCTTTAAAGTGCGCTTTAGCGACCAAGTTGGTGATACAAGCCTAGTAAAACTCATGACCGACGGCATATTGTTGGCTGAAATTCAGCAAGACCGCTACTTGAATCAATACGACACCATTATTATTGATGAGGCGCATGAACGCAGCCTGAACATCGATTTTCTGTTGGGCTATTTAAAGCAACTGTTGCCCAAACGACCTGATTTAAAACTCATCATTACATCGGCTACCATCGACCCTGAACGTTTTTCGAAACACTTTAATGATGCGCCAATTATCGAAGTAAGCGGGCGTACTTTTCCGGTAGAGATTCGATACAAAGACCCGGTAGACTACGGAGGCACCGACAAGGAAGAGGGCGACAGCGCTCAAATGCTAAGCGATGCCGTAGACGAATTGATGCGAGAATCATCTGGCGATATATTGGTGTTTCTGAGCGGCGAGCGCGACATCAAAGATGCGCAAGACAGCCTAGCGAGGCGTCAATATCGCAACACAGAAATAGTGCCGCTTTATGCTCGATTGTCAGCCAGTGAACAAAATCGTATTTTTAGTTCTCATAGCGGCAGACGAATTGTATTGGCAACCAATGTAGCAGAAACCTCATTGACTGTGCCGGGGATTAAGTACGTGGTCGATACTGGCGTGGCAAGAATATCGCGTTATTCCCAGCGAAGCAAAATTCAACGCCTGCCCATTGAACCTATTTCGCAAGCATCCGCAAATCAACGAGCGGGGCGTTGTGGGCGCGTATCAGACGGTATTTGTATTCGACTATACACCGAACAAGACTATCAATCGCGACCAGAATTTACAGACCCAGAAATTGTGCGTACGCATCTATCGAGCGTGATCATTCAGATGCTCGCTCTGGGGCTAGGTGAAATAAATCGCTTCCCCTTTGTGCAGGCGCCAGATGATAAAAACATAAATGATGGCGTAAAGCTCCTTGAAGAACTACAAGCCGTAGAACGAGACCGAGGGCGGTTACGCCTAACCAAAATCGGCCGTCAAATGTCGCCTCTGCCCCTCGACCCACGCTATGCAAGAATGATTATTCACGCAGGTGTTGTGGACGCTGTGTATGAGCTGATTGTGATCACCTCAGGTTTATCGGTACAAGACCCACGCGAGCGACCTCAAGATAAACAGCAGCAAGCAGACCAAGCGCACAGTGAATTTGCCGACAAAGACTCAGACTTTATAAGTCTGCTCAATTTGTGGGAAGCCTTTAAAACCCAGCAAAAATCCCTTAGTAACAGTCAACTGAGAAAGTGGTGTAAGCAACACTTTATTCATTTTCAGCGCATGCGAGAATGGCAAGACATCGTTAGTCAAATCAAACAGTCCTTGGTTTCGGTGAACCTTCGTATCAATAGCACCCCCGCAGACTATCAAGCCATTCACACCGCCATCGCTGTGGGCTTGCTGTCGCAATTAGGCTTAAAAGATGCAAACCGCCAATACTTAGGAAGTCGTAATACGCAGTTTATGATTTTTCCTGGATCTAACGTGGCAAAAACACAGCCTAAGTGGCTGATGGCATCCGAATTGGTAGAAACATCACGATTATTTGCACGCTCGGTGGCAAAAATTGATGTGAAATGGCTAGAGCCTTTAAGTGAGCATCTTGCTAAACATAGCTACGCTGAACCGCATTGGAGTAAAAAACGGGGCGCGGTATTAGCGTACCAAACGATTACCTTGTTTGGCTTACCCATTGTTACACGGCGAATATGTCAGTATAGCAAGGTTGACCCTCATCTTTGCCGGGAGATGTTCATACGAGAGGGGCTCGTGCAGGGGCAGACTAATCTTAATTATGAGTTCTTGCGCTACAATCAACAGCAAGTTGAACAGGTTGAATTGCTCGAAAAAAAGGCCCGCCGCCGCGATATTTTGATTGACGAAGACATGCTGTGTGAGTTTTATGCTCAACATGTGCCGGAAGACATCAACAGCGAAGCGGCTTTTAAAAAATGGTGGCAAAACACCGCGCGAAAATCGCCTGATTTACTCAAATTCAGTTATGAGGCGCTGTTAAAGCGCGATCCAAATGAGGTGTCTGCTAGCGACTTTCCAGATACGTGGCATCAGGGCAACTTTCACCTGCCTCTGAGCTATCATTTTGAGCCTCACCAAACTCTTGACGGAGTGGCGATCCACATTCCCTTAGGTTTGTTAAACCAAGTGCATGACCATGGTTTTGATTACTTGGTGCCAGGGATGCGCTTAGAACTCGTGACTCAGTTAATAAAATCTTTGCCCAAGCGTTTGAGGCGAAATTTTGTGCCAGCACCTGATTATGCAAAAGCGGCGCTAGAGGGAATGGTTGCCGTGCAAGACAGCGATGCGCCCATAAGCCTCACTGACGCTCTGTCGATGCGTTTGTTTAAAATGTCGGGCATAAAAGTAGAGCCGCAAGACTTCGACTCAGAAAGTTTGCCAACGCATCTTCGTTTTAATTTCATTATTGAGGACGCAAACGGCAAACACCTTGGTTCAGGTAAGTCATTAAACAGCCTTAAAGCATCGCTGAAAAGTGAGCTGAAAAGTACGATTGAAAAGGTAGCAACGCCCCAGTTAGAGCGTGATGATGTTACGCAGTGGGACTTTGGCGATTTGCCCGAGCAATTTACGCAGAAACAGGCAGGTTATGAAGTAAAAGCGTTTCCGGCCTTGGTATATGAACGTAACAAAGTGAAATTAGCTCTGATTGACAACCCGGCTACTGCTGACAAAGCGCATCAGCGCGGCTTGTATGAATTGATAAAAATGAACGTGCCGTCGCCCGTTAAGTTTTTGCAGGAGAAACTGCCAAATAAGGCAAAGCTCAGCCTGTATTTTAACCCCTTTGGTCAAATAAAGCCGCTGATAGACGATATTATACTGGCCAGTATCGACGCACTTGTGACTGAGAACGGCACCGCAAAAGAGGTGCGCGATCAAGCTAATTTTAAAGCGCTTTGTGATAAGGTGCGCGCCAACATTAATGATAGAGCCTTGCTTATTGCTCAACAGGTGGAGCAGGGCTTGGCAGTGGCCAATCAAATTAGCAAGCAGACCAAAGGCAATATTCCATTGAATATGATAAACAACGTAAAGCATATTCATGGGCACTTAAGCACCCTAGTATTTAAAGGCTTTGTTTATGAAGTCGGTGAACAGCGACTCGCTGATTGGAACCGTTATTTAAAAGCATTACTGCATCGAAGTGAAAAATTAAAGGTAGACAGTAATCGCGATTGTATAAATCAGATTGAAATTGATAAGGCGGAGGCGGCCTTTGCAAGCTTAAAATCTGACTTCAAAAATAAACATCAGAATACCGATGAAATTGAGGAAATACGCTGGATGATAGAGGAATTAAGGGTGTCGTTGTTCGCGCAACAGCTTGGAACAAAATATCCGATTTCTTTAAAGCGTATCATGAACAAAATCGCAGAATATTAAATCACAATAAACGGTTGACACTGACTGAACAACTCCCTATAAAGTGACAACAACATTTTTGAATTGAAGAGGTATTACTATGTTGGGCTATGACGATAAACGGAATTTCTACCGAATGATGGTAAATTCACCCTGCGAAGTTTCTTTGCTAGACAATCCTTCGGCTACACCTTTCGCAGCAGTTTGTCGCGACATTAGCGCAACGGGTATGTCTTTAGAAGTTGAGATGCCAAGCATTGAGCTTGGCACTTTACTCGATATTACGATTGACTCAAACAATGACCAAATCCCATCGCTAGAAGCAAAAGCGAAAGTGGTACGCTGTGACGCTGAGGGTGAAAATACCTGTTTAGTGGGCGTAGAAATCAGTGAGATGAAATAAGCGACCTTGGTCGCTTAACAACATTAGTAGCTAATTATTGCAGACATTTTGATTAGGCTTGGCGTTTAACACACACCAAGCCTTTTAAATATGCGCCTTCCGGAAAACTACTGGCGATCACGTGGTCGCTATCTTGCTCAAGTTTTTGTATATAGCTAAGCTGTGTATTGGCATCTAACGCGGCATCAGCCACTATTTTATTAAACAAATCTTGGCTGACTAATCCTGAGCAACTGAATGTAAGCAACACGCCATTATCGCTCAAAAGCTCGCATGCAATGCGGTTGATATCTTTGTATCCGCGTGCAGCACGCTCCAAATGCCGCTTGTTTTCAACAAACTTTGGCGGGTCCATTACAATGACGTCAAAGCGTTCACCTTTTTCTTTGTAGCGTCTGAGTAGCTCAAATACATCCTCTTTAACATGCTTGACCTTTGCTTGCTGCTCAGTATTGAAATTAAGCGCTAAGTTTTTAGCAGACGTATCTAAAGCAGATTGCGATACATCTGCATTGATTACTTCTTCAGCGCCGCCTGCAAGTGCATAAAGGGCGAAAGTGCCGGTATAGCTGAAACAGTTTAAAACACGTTTTCCTGCGCAAAAACTACCTGCAATTTGCCGGTTTTTGCGCTGGTCTAGGTAAAATCCCGTTTTATGACCTGCTATGAGGTCTACCTCAATTTTGACGCCATGCTCGTAAATGATAACGGCATCTGGCAAGTCACCAACATGAGTCTGTACAACAAGATCGAGTCCTTCTTTTTTGCGCACTTCAACGTCGCTGCGCTCATGAATAACATGGTCAGGAAATAAACTTGTAAGCGCGTTAATTAGTTTTTTCTTGTGTTTTTCACCGCCTGCGCTTACTACCTGCATCACCAAAACATTATCATACTTGTCTATGGTAATGCCCGGAAGACCGTCTGATTCTCCTGCCACAAGACGATAAGCATTCGTGATTGCAGTGCTGCCTTTAGTATCGTGAGAAGTGTTATCAGCATTGAATAGAGCAGAATGCATAGTGTGCTCTAGCCACATCTCCCGCAGCGCCAGCGCACTTTGTACTTTGCGTTTAAAAAAGGCATCGTCTATGGGTTCGTCTTGTTGAAAACTCCATACTCTAACGCGTATCTGCGACTCGGGAGAGAACGCGCCTTTTGCAAGCCACGCGCCTTTTGCATCAAGTATGTCAACCGTAGCACCGCTGTGTGGCTTGCCGATGACTTTTTCGATTGCGCCCTCAAACACCCACGGATGGCGACGCAGTAGTGACTTTTCTCGACTTGCTTTTAATACCACGCTGGGGTTCATTTTATGCCCTCGCTAAAACCTTCATCTACTATATGCTCACCCGATTCTGCCGCAGCGCGCGCCAAATCGTCTACTAACTCATTTTCGACTTGGCCTGAATGACCTTTTACCCAATGCCACTGCATGGTGTGACGCTTACATGCCTCATCGAGGCGTTGCCATAAATCGACGTTCTTAACGGGCTTTTTTGCAGATGTTTTCCAATTATTGCGTTTCCATGAGGCTATCCACTGATTAATGCCGTTTTTTACATATTGGCTATCGGTATAAATATCTATCTCGCAGGGTTCGCTTAGCGCGTTCAATGCCTCGATAGGTGCGAGTAATTCCATGCGGTTGTTCGTGGTGTGAACAAAGCCTTGGGAGAGCGTTTTGCGGTGTTCGCCGAATATTAACAGCGCGCCATAACCCCCAGGTCCCGGATTTCCCAAGCAAGAGCCATCGGTGTAAATTGTCACTTTTTTCATATATAAAACGGTTTTCCTGTTGCTAACGGTGTTCAGCAAGATTGAGGCGCAGTATACTTACCCCACAGCAAAAAGGAAAAATTAATGCGACAAATCGTACTAGACACAGAAACCACCGGGATTAATCCGCTAGATGGTCACCGCATCATTGAAATCGGCTGCGTTGAGATGATTGACCGCAAGCTCACGGGTAACAATTTCCATGTGTACATCAACCCGCAGCGGGAGGTTGAACAAGAAGCTATTGACGTGCACGGGATTACCAATGAATTTTTGGTGGATAAACCCAAATTTGCTGATATTGCAGATTCATTCATTGAATACATCAAAGGGGCTGAACTTGTTATACATAACGCACCGTTTGATGTGGGATTTATGGACCATGAGTTTAAGCTAGTTGGACGCAATCTTCCTGTTACCAATGATATATGCACTGTTCTCGATACCCTTGAGCTTGCTCGCAAGATTAGACCAGGCAAGAAAAACAGCCTAGACGCCTTATGTAGAGCGTATTTTGTTGATAACAGTCACCGTACTTTTCACGGTGCATTATTAGATAGTGAGATACTTGCTGACGTTTATCTCTACATGACCGGCGGTCAGGGCGCCTTGAAGCTTGCCCATGGTGATGAAAGCGGCAACGAAGCGGGCGAGACAGCCATCATTAAAATAGCAAACAAACCTCAGCTAAAGGTTATTCGTGCTAATGCCGATGAATTAGCAAAGCACCAATTGTATTTAGACGGCATTGAAAAGAAATCAGAGCAGGTTATTTGGCGAAAATCGCTGCATTAAAGGTATGGCGCATAGCCCAATGTGGGCTCGTGCGTGGATTGTGGCGTGTTTTTGTGTCGCTCTTGCGGGTGCAGCAGGCACAGTAAAGGCTCAGCAAGCAGACTCAGCGAGTGAGACGCCAGCCCAAGAAGACGTAACAAAGCTCGATGCCAAAAGCGTCGTTGAAAAAATACGACCCATTGGTAGCGCTTATCAAAACAGTATTTCACTGTTAAATAATCGCTTTAGAATTGACTCGGATGTCGACAAGGTCATCTTGGTTTTTTTCAGGCAGTTTGGGGCGAAACCTGTCGTGCTTGTGCAGCCCGACGGCAGCAAGTTGTTTCTTGATAACGACCCAAATGACGACAGCTATCATTGGTATGAGTCAGATACCTACGACATGATTGAGCTTGATAAACCCATGGCAGGGCCGTGGCAGGCCCTTGGCGAAATACTGCCGAACAGTCAAGTCATGGTAATCGCCGATTTAGTGCTTGAATCTGATGCCATTCCCTCGCCAGTGTTTTCGGGCGAAACTATCAAACACACCGCTTATCTAAAAAATGCAGGCGAAAGAGTTAACTTTGCAGAATTTCGTGACGTAGTGTCCTTGTCGATTGATTTTATGAGTACCAATCACCCTGATCATGAAAATTTTGGCTTGGGTACAAAAAATATTGCGCGCTTTGATGACGACGGTATAGGACTTGATGAAACTCCCGGAGACGGCACCTTCACCGGAGAATTTGATTTAAATATTAGTAACGGTGAATGGCAACCGGTAATAAGTGTGCGTACGCCACTTTTTAGCCGCGAGCAGATTGGCGAAAATATTCTGCTACTGCCTAATCCTATTGTGGTAACGCACGTTGCCGCAGCAGGGGAGGAAGGTTTTCATACGCTCCAAATTTCGGTAGACAGTGAGCACATCGACCCGGCCAGTCTGTTGATAGACGGCGTAGCGAGGACGCCACAAAGCGATGCAGAACGATTTACAATTACCGACTTAGGTGAATATCAGCGTGAAGTTAGTTTAGTTAACGCGGGCTATGGCATGTACCGATTTAAAATGACGGCTTTTGCCAAAACTCACAGCGGCAGAGAGCTCAAAATCCGCGTTCCTGAGTATAGTTTTGTTACATCAGAACCCGTTATTGAGCCTGCGGTGCAAGAAGATACCGCATCACAGCAGGCTAAAGTAGCAGAGCGTGAGCCAGCTAAATTACCTGAAAAGGTCGAATCACCGAGTGTTTTGCCCATTGTTATCGCCGTCAACGTGTTTGTGCTGCTGTTAGGTGCCTTGGTGATTTACTTGATTGCCGATAAACGCAAACATCCAGATTCGCATCTTGCTTTAAAAGCCTTACTTAATATAAAAAGCCTTCGCAACATACGATTGAAAAAAGCGGCGCCAGCGGATAAGGGCGAAGCGTCCGAATAAAGCGCGAATTTTAACAATCGTTTTTTAGAACAAAACAGATATTCACCCTGGCTTGCTTGTTAAATAGGCAGGCAGTCTTAAGTTGGCAAAAAAGCAGTTGACTATAGCGTACCCGCACCGTATTATCTGCGCCGCACTTGAGGATGGTGGCTAGCTTTGGTCATAATTATCAGGGGCAGTGTATAGATGCGGAGTGGTAGTTCAGTTGGTTAGAATACCGGCCTGTCACGCCGGGGGTCGCGGGTTCGAGTCCCGTCCACTCCGCCATTTACACACGACTTTTAAGCATGAAAATGCGGAGTGGTAGTTCAGTTGGTTAGAATACCGGCCTGTCACGCCGGGGGTCGCGGGTTCGAGTCCCGTCCACTCCGCCATTTTTTGTTTAATCTACCATGTGGAGTGGTAGTTCAGTTGGTTAGAATACCGGCCTGTCACGCCGGGGGTCGCGGGTTCGAGTCCCGTCCACTCCGCCATTTCCTTATTGTTTTTCCTCACGTTTTTACGCAATCTATTGGGCAATCGCTCGCTTCAGTGTAAACTAAGACGTCTTTTATCTAATTGGTTATGTTACCCCGTGTCATTGCTCCGCTGTGAATCTATATCTAAGTCATTTAAAGATGCTGAATCTGAGGTCAATATCCTTCAAGACGTGAGTATTGATGTTTTTGATGGGGAGACGCTCGCAATATTAGGCAGCTCTGGGTCGGGTAAAAGTACCTTGCTACATATTTTAGCCACCTTAGATTCGCCCGACAGGGGTGAAATTTTCTTCGAAGATGTTCGCTTAAATAGCCTGAACCAAAAAAAACAGGCCGCATTTAGAAACAAAAATTTAGGCTTTGTATATCAATTCCATCATTTATTGCCGGAATTTACGGCGCAAGAAAATGTGGCGATGCCTTTACTCATTGGCGATATGGATAAGCGGACAGCCTTGGCAAAAGCCAAAGAAGGACTGCATCGCGTAGGTTTGTCTCATCGTCTAGCGCATAAACCCAGTCAGCTCTCAGGCGGAGAGCGGCAACGAGTAGCGATTGCGCGTGCGCTTGTTAATTCTCCCAAAATAATTATGGCTGATGAGCCTACCGGCAATTTAGATGCCGATAACTCTGAACATATTTTTGAGCTAATTCAGTCTATCAACAAAGAGCTAAACACCGCATTTATAATTGTTACCCACGATCAAAGTCTCGCTCAGAAGCTGGATAGAACCTTGTTTTTGAAGAAAGGAAAACTTGAGGCGCTAGTTTAGTGGTGTTTACTTCCTTCATACGTTTTGTTGCATGGCGATTTCAGCAGTCTAAGCAGCAAGACGGCTATATTTCTTTTGTCTCTAGTTCCTCCACCTTTGGTGTGGGCTTAGGTTGCGCCGCTCTTATTTTGCTGCTTTCGGTTATGAACGGGTTTGAAAGGGAGCTACGGGATAATTTGCTCAGCATCGTGCCCCACGCTGAACTGATCAATGCCTCACCTAGCGGCATAACTCCTAATGCCAACTACCTTGAACGCATGCGAAAGGACGCAAAGATTGCGCACGTATTTGCCCTTAATAAAGCGTCGGGCTTGCTGCAAAAAGGCAAGCAAATAAAATCGATAGAGCTCATAGGTGTTGATAAAGACTATCACCAACACAAACTGTCGGCCTATTTTGATTATCAAATCCTCAGCAACACATCAAACAGCATAGTGTTAGGAAAGGGCATCATGCAGGCCTTGTCGTTGAATATAGGCGACAGCGTTCAAGTACTTCTACCTAAGGTAACTGAGGACTTATCTTTTCAGACTTCAGTGGCCACGTGGTTGACCGTAGTGGGGGAGGTAAACATTGGCGGCGAGATAGATAGCTTTATAGGCATTACTAATCACGTCACTCTAGCGAGCATGTTAAATCTTGATGATGCAGTGACGCATCTTGAACTGCAAATGCATGATCCCTTTGACGCGTATGAGATCGTGAGAAAATACGGGTGGGATTTCAATCAAGCCGTGTATATGTCAGATTGGACACGCACGCACGGACACCTGTATCAAGATATAAAACTGGTCCGCACGGTTATCTATATTGTGCTCGTTTTGGTGATATGCGTTGCGAGCTTTAACATTGTGTCGTCTTTGGTGATGTCAGTAAGAGAGAAAAGCCGTGAAATCGCCATTTTAAAAACAATGGGTGCAAGCCAGTCTCAAATAAAACGAATTTTCATTACTAAAGGTTTATACAGCGGTTTATTCGGTGCTACCTTGGGCAGCATCATAGGTTGTGTGTTAGGCGCTTATTTGCCGCAAATTATAGACTTTATCGAAGATGTGCTGTCTGTTGAGTTGCTTGATGCCGGTGTTTATTTCACCAGCAGTATTCCGTCTGAGCTAATGCTAACAGACGTGGCGATAACGTATAGCTTAGCGGTGGTTATAAGCGTCTTGGCGACGCTTTATCCTTCCGCTAAAGCTGGCGCTGTGCTGCCCGGCGAACATCTTCATTAAGTTTATACTTTGATAAGCCATAGGCTTTATGCTCTTAATTCTTAACTTTTAACTCTTAGCGCTTTTGCTATTAAATTAGCGCATCACTGCACTGCACTGCACACAACTATACCGCAATTCACAAAACAGCACCTTACAAAACACACATCAAAGGCGCAATGAATAGCTAGTTTTCCTGGGTGTTATGCCCGCTAACCTTTGCAGCTTCAGTCATTTCATCTGAGAAGGGGTCTGCGTTGTAGATATCCTCGTTGAGCACGCCTTCTGATTTGGCGACAATAGTTGCTACGGTGCAGTCACCGGTGACGTTAACCACGGTGCGCGTCATATCTAACAATCGGTCTATGCCGATTATTAGCGCGATACCCTCAACGGGCAAGTTGACCTGCTGTAACACCATGGCGAGCATAATAAGACCAACTCCCGGAACCCCCGCGGTGCCGATTGATGCCAAGGTCGCTGTTAGCACTACCATGAGTAAGTCACCGGTCGACAAGTCTACGCCATAGACTTGTGCAATAAATACCGTGGCAACGCCCTGCATAATTGCTGTGCCGTCCATATTTATAGTGGCGCCTAGGGGAATGGTAAATGATGCCACGCTGCGGTCTACACCAAGCTTCTTTTGTGCGGTAGTTAAGGTAATGGGAAGCGTGGCACTGCTACTTGATGAGCTGAACGCAAAAATGGCGGTATCTTTCATTTTAATCAGCAAAGTAACTGGGTTGAGTCTGGCCAGCAACACAAGCAGTGTAGGATAAGTGATGAGCGCGTGGGCAATTAATAAAAAGAAGACTAAGAAGAAATATTTTAGAATGCTGCCGAAGGCGGCCAAGTCAGTAGTGGCGGCTAACTTAGCCATTAGAAAGAACACCCCGTAAGGCGCTAAGGCCATTATAATAAGGACGATTTTCATGATCACGTCGTTTATGGTTTCAAACGCTTTTTGTACTTTTAGGCCATTCTCACCGCATTTAGACATTGCGATGCCAACTAATACAGCAAATACAATAATTTGCAGCATATTTCCTTCTGCCATAGCATTAATTGGGTTTGACGGAAACATGTCTATAATCACTTGCGCAAGGCTTGGCGCTTGACTTGGCGCAAATGTCGCGTCTGTCTGAATAATAAAACCTTCGCCCGGTTTTACAATTAAGGCCATAATTAGGGCAAAAGTTACTGCAATACAAGTGGTTAATACGTATAATCCGACAGACTTTCCGCCAAGACGACCTAGTTTAGACGGATCGGACAAACTGCTTACGCCACAAACTAACGATACAAAGACTAACGGTACAACGAGCATTTTTAAGCTGTTTATAAAAATGGTTCCGCCGATGTTAAATATACCATCGACGAAAAAACCATACGTAGAAAATGACGTTGAAAATATATTGATAACGCGATCTCCGCTATCATCGAACGACATTTGTAGCAAAGCGCCTATAACGATTCCGGCAATCATGCCGATAAGAATTCTTAAGGTTAAGTTTGATTTTTTTGTGTCTTGCGACATAAGACGACCTTTTTTGTTCTGATTATGTGTCCTAGATACGAAAGACTAACAAGGATGACGCAAAAGCTAAACCGATTTTTATTTTCAAATATCAGCTTTGCTTACGCGCAGCACTGTCAACTTTTTAAAGACAAGGTAGCAACATGAAACAGGTAACACGCATATTTTGGTTATTCTCACTGACATGGTTATTAATGGCCTGTGGCGGTGGGGGTTCTCTGGAGCGAACGCAGGACGGTACGCCTCCTACAACACCATCAAATCCGACTACTGAGGTGGTTGCCCTGTCAATTGGCATTTTCAATGCGGCTGGCGAAGCACAATCGGAGTTAGACGCAGATACGCCATTAACCGTGCGCGTTACGGCAACATCTGATGGTAGTGCACTTGCCGGCGCCGTAATTACCTTTTCATTGAGCGACCCAGGCTTGGCCAATTTTGACAATGATACGGGCACAGCGCTGACTAATGCTGAAGGGATTGCCGAAATTAGTCTCACCGCGGGTGAGTTATCCGGTAGCGGTACTATTACAGCCACTTACAGCGAAGATGTCAGTGTTTCGGTTGGTTTCAACTCTTCTGGCGCACCAGACGCCACGGCGCTGCAGTTGAGTTTGAGTGCAAGCAGCACAGCCTTAAGCGACGCTCAACCTATTACGCTATCGGCAACCATCACTGACGCATCGGGCGCGCCAGTAAGCAATCAGGTGGTTAGTTTTACATTAAGCCAAGCCGACTTAGCAAGTTTTGAAAATGATACCGGTACAGCCCTAACCGGCGATGATGGTGTTGCCAGCATTCAATTATTTGTAGGCACTGCATCTGGTAGCGGTACGGTTACCGCAACATTTGGTGATGTGAGTGAAACCATTGGGTTTGAATCAGCGGGTGCACCTCAACAAGGCGCGTTTTCCTTAGATTTATTTGCCAGCACCACGCAACTTGCGTCTAGCGGCACTGACCAAATTGAATTAATTGCTGTGCTAAAAAGTCAAGACAATGTGTTGTTAGCGGATATTCCAGTTTCATTTTCTGCTGACCAAAATGCATCTTTGACCATTGTTGACTCGGTATCCGGAGAAGACGGTACAGCAAGAGCCTTACTCAGCACTATTAACAACCCTGAAAACCGCGAAGTATCAGTGACAGCGACTTCGGGCACATTGAGTGCGTCTGTTGTGGTGCGCGTTGTGGGAACAGAAGTAAACCTAAACGGTGCAAGTTCAGTTATCTTGGGCGATTCAGCGCCAATCACCATCGTATTATCAAACTCAGATGGCAACGGCATCGCCAATCAGCAAGTCTCAGTAACGGCAAGCAATGGCAGTATTGACAACGAAACACCTGTGACCAATGCTAATGGTCAAGTCACTGTACTGTATACGGCGACCGAATCTGGCGAAGACGTAATTACTGCGTCTGCGCTTAATGCCACGCGAAGCTTCCCGGTAACGGTACAGCAAGATGATTTTAGCTTTGTGTCATTGAATACCGCAGGCGTACCGCTCAATACCAACGAGCCAATTAGATTACGATGGTTCAAAAATGGTCAGCCTTTTGCTAATGGCAACGTAACTGTCACCACGTCTAGAGGTGAGGTACTTGGCGGTAACGTGTCAGCCAATGTTGCGCGAACGGATGCTAACGGTATCGCAACAGTGAATATTACTTCACAGTTTGCGGGTCCTGCTTCAATTTCAGCGGTCGGTACTGATGTTGCGACTAATTCTCAAGTGAGTGCTCGTGCGAATATCGACTTTATTGCCAGCGAAGTAGCCAGTATTTTTGTTGACTCAACGCCCGACGTAATCGGGCCAGAAGGGCAAACCGCCACAATTACCGCGGTAGTGCGCGACTCTAGAGGTAACTTGGTTACAGGTAAAACCGTTAATTTCAGCATTTTAGCTGACGCCACAGGCGGTAGCATTTCGCCTAATACTGCCATTACCGACAGCAACGGCATTGCGTCAACGGTATTTACGTCGAACGCGGTCAGTCAGTTTGAAGGTGTGACCATTGAGGCGGAAAGTGATGGCGAAACAGGCATTACTCAGCTAACAGTAGGCGATAGAGCCTTTGATATTTCAATCGGTACAGGTAATGCAGTTGAATCTCCTGACCAATCGTCATATATCAAAGAATTCTCTGTATTTGTTACCGATGCTGCAGGTCGTCCAATTGAGGGAGCGACACTTACCGCCAGCGCAACGCCGCCGGTCCTTAATGCTTACAGAAAGGGGCAATGGGTATGGGATGGTGATGCACAGGTCTATTTTACTGCAGGCCTAGAAATACCTAATACTGACCCAGTCGAATATTCTGCACCTTTCTCTTGTAACAGTGAAGATGCAAATGGTAACGGTCGTTTGGACATTGTTGAAGATTTAAACCGTAACGGTGAACTCGACCCAGGCGAAGATGCTAATGGAGATGGCGTACTAGACATTGGTGAGGACACCAACAGAGACGGCCAACTTACACCAGGAAACGTAGCGGTGGTTAGCTTCAGAGATGGCGTTGCCGTAACTGATGCAAATGGTCAAGCCTACTTGGAAGTGCGATATGCCAAACAGTTTGGTGGTTGGGTATCAACCTCGTTAACGGTATTTGGACAGTCAGCAGGTACTGAGTCTTCTGAGACGCAGCTCTACGGTCTGGGTGCTGCTGCAAGCGATTTGACGGAAGAAACTAATCCGCCACCAGCCAATCCCTTTGGCGTGCTTCCAGACTGTAGCTTGAGAAATTAACACGTCGTAAAGCATGTAAAGTAACTAAAAAGGGCCCGAACATAATCGGGCCCTTTTTTATAAGCTATCTATATAAACTATCTACAATATCACTTAAATTTGTTGAAACGGATATACCGAGCCGAGGCCAAGAAGCTGGGTGAGTTCATCCAGTGCCGTTCTAGATTCGTTTAACAGTTGAGGGTCAATGAGGTCGTCTGCGTGCAGACGGTCTCGATAGTGTTTGTTCACCCAAGTTTGGAGCTGACCATATTTCATTTCGTTCATCAAACATGCAGAGTTTACGGCTTGCTGCTCATGTTGATTTAGCACCACCCGAAGGCGCAAACAAGCGGGACCACCGCCATTTTGCATGCTTTGTTTTACATCAAAAAACAGCACGCGTTTTATAGGATTATTTTGAGTAAGCAACCAATCTAGATAAGTTTTCACTGCGGTATTTTGTTCACATTCCATCGGCGCAATTATCACCATTTCACCACTAGGCAGACTAATAAGCTGCGTGTTAAATAAATAGCTTTTTATTGCATCTTGTACGCTGACCTTATCGCGGGGCACTTCAATAAAATGAAAGGCTGCATCCCCCAAGCCTTGTTGTATTTGTTGGCGCACTTTCTCGGTATGTAAAAATGCATCCTGATGATAAAACAGTACGTCTTTATTACCCACGGCAATTACATCATTATGAAATACGCCTGCATCAATTACATCTGGGTGCTGCTGGGCAAATACCGTCTTAGTTTCATCGAGTTGATGCAGTCGAGCCACTGCTTGGCTGGCTTCAATGGTTTGCCGCGCAGGAAACTTAGTGGGTTTTACCTGACTGTCGTCAAAGGCATGCTTGCCATATACAAATAACTCAACCCCCGGTTGTTCGTATTCAGTGCAAAGGCGCGTGTGATTGGCTGCACCTTCATCCCCAAAGTGATCGTTGTCGGGCAGGTGCTTATGATGCGCAAAAAACGCGTCGTTATTAAACACCGCTTTGAGCACATTACCTGTTACCTCTGGCTCAATCGAACGATGGAATTTATTGGTTAAATTAGCAGGTGTAAAGTGAATGCGTTTGTCTGCAGTGTCGGCGCTAGGAGAGACTGTAGCAGCATTTGCAGTCCACATGCTTGATGCAGAGCAACACGCTAAAAAAATATGCGGTGCTTGTGCGTAGGCATTTTTCATGACGGCTGCGTCGGTCCCGTTAAACCCTAATCGGCGCAGAGCATAAACATCTGGGCGCTCTTGCGGCGCGAGGATCCCCTGAATCATTCCCATATCCGCAAGCGCTTTCATTTTGTCTAGGCCTTGCAGTGCTGCCTGCTTAGGATTACTCACCGCATTAGCATTAGACTTAGATGCAATATTGCCAAACGATAAGCCTGCGTAGTTGTGAGTCGGGCCCACTAATCCATCAAAATTTGCTTCTACTGTTTTCATCACGTACTCTCCGAGCCTCAATGTGCTAGTGCGCTCAACCTCGTGATACACCCTATCGCACGCAATAGAGTAAGTTCAAGTAAAGTGTAGAGCGCATGTAATTTAGCCAAGATTATACGGAGTAATTTTTGTTTGCCAATGGGCGAAACAAGAAAACATCAATAAAAACAAAGGCTTTACCCATATCGTTGTAGATAAATATATATAACAACTTGTTTTCTATTCACTTTGTAGATATATGTTAAAAAGGAATGAAGCACACAACACCGCATTAGATGCGCTTACATTTATATTAAGCATCTATAAAACATAAGGTTTTCTTATTTAATGGGCAAATCACTAGTAATAGTCGAGTCACCAGCAAAAGCTAAAACAATAAATAAATATCTAGGCAAAGATTTTATTGTTAAATCCAGTGTCGGGCACGTTCGTGACCTGCCCACTAAAGCATTGGGTAAAATTGAGACTAAAAAACCAGCAAAAGAGCTCAATACTTGGACCGATAAAAAGAAAGAACAATATTTAAAGCAGTATGAGTACAACAAGCTAGTTGATCGCATGGGCGTTGATCCCAAACAAGATTGGGAAGCACATTATCAAATCTTGCAGGGTAAAGAAAAAGTCGTCAGCGAATTGAAAAAGCTCGCCAAAGATGCAGACATGATTTATCTCGCAACGGATTTGGATAGGGAAGGAGAGGCCATTGCATGGCATCTGCAAGAGCTATTAAAAGGCAAAGATAAAAAATTTCAGCGCGTCGTGTTCAATGAAATAACGCAATCTGCCATCAAAGAGGCCTTTGCGCATCCTTCGGAATTGAATATTGCGCGGGTTAATGCGCAGCAAGCAAGGCGATTTCTAGACCGCATTGTTGGCTTCATGCTTTCGCCTTTGTTATGGAAAAAAGTTGCCCGAGGGTTGTCAGCAGGGCGTGTACAGTCTGTGGCAACGCGTTTAGTAGTAGAGCGTGAGCGTGAAATAAAGGCTTTCGTGCCCGAGGAGTTTTGGGACGTGCATGCCGATTTAGCAACGCAAAAGGCTGAACAATTGCGCATGATGGTGCAAAAATACAAAGGCGAGAACTTCAAACCCACTAACAAAGCGCAAACCGATACGGCGCTCAAAGCCCTTGAAGATGCTCAGTACAAAGTAGTGAGCCGTGAGTCAAAGCCTACGCAAAGTAAACCATCGGCGCCATTTATTACCTCTACACTGCAACAAGCTGCCAGCACCCGCTTAGGATTTGGGGTTAAAAAAACCATGACCATGGCGCAGCGTCTATATGAGGCCGGCCATATCACCTATATGAGAACCGACTCAACTAACCTTAGCAGTGAAGCGGTAGACAATTGTCGCGAATATATTCAAAAACAGTTTGGCGATAAGTATTTGCCTAGCAAGCCAATACTCTATGGAAGCAAAGAGGGCGCACAAGAAGCACACGAAGCCATACGGCCTTCGAATGTTAAAGTTAAGGCCGCTAGCCTAACTGAGATGGAACGAGACGCACAGCGTTTATATGAGCTTATCTGGCGTCAGTTTGTTGCCTGCCAGATGACAAACGCAAAATATGATGCCACAACGGTAAAAGTGGCCGCCGGAGATTATGAGCTTACCGTAAAAGGGCGTGTGTTAGTATTTGCCGGTTGGACTGAGGTGCTTAACCAAGTTAAACGCAAAGACGATAATGATGGCGAGTTACCAAATGTGCAGCAGGGCGACGTACTTAGCTTGCAAAAACTTGAGCCTAAGCAGCACTTTACTAAGCCCATTGCGCGTTTCAACGAAGCCTCCTTAGTTAAGGAGCTCGAGAAGCGCGGCGTTGGACGTCCATCCACCTATGCAAACATTATCGGCACTATTCAAGATAGAGGTTACGTAAGGCTTGAGAATAAGCGTTTTTATGCAGAAAAAATGGGTGAGATTGTTAACGACCGCTTAGTCAGCAATTTTGCCGACCTCATTAGCTATGACTTTACCGCGAATATGGAACAGCGCCTTGATGATATAGCGCACGGTGAACTTGAATGGAAACGCGTGTTAGACAGCTTCTACAGCGAGTTTTCCGAACAGCTTGAAAAAGCCGAACTGCCCACAGAAGAGGGCGGCATGCAGCCTAATCAGGCGGTGCCGATTGATATTGAGTGCACAAAGTGCCAACGTCACATGAACGTTCGTACAGCCAGCACTGGCGTGTTTTTGGGCTGCTCTGGATACAACTTGCCTCCTAAAGAGCGTTGTACACAAACGATGAATCTTACCCCCGGAGATGAGGTGGTTAAGGTGTCGGATGATGAGGAACTTGAAACCGAAGTGTTGCGGGCTAAGCGTCGTTGCCCTATCTGTTCTACCGCTATGGACAGCTACCTCGTTGACGAACAGCGCAAACTACATGTGTGCGGCAACACACCGAGCTGCCCTGGCTATGAAATTGAAAAAGGTACGTTTAAGCTTAAAGGTTACGACGGCCCGCTCATTGAGTGTGATAAATGCCAAAGTGATATGGAGCTTAAAAACGGACGCTTTGGTAAGTATTTTGGCTGCACGAATGAAGATTGCAAAAACACTCGTAAGCTGCTCAGAAGCGGCGAGCCTGCGCCACCTAAAGAAGACCCCGTATTTTTGCCTGAGCTTGAGTGCGAAAATTCAGACGCGCATTTTGTGCTGCGTGATGGTGCCTCTGGCATCTTTTTGGCAGCTTCTACCTTCCCTAAATCAAGGGAAACACGCGCGCCGCTCGTGGCTGAATTAGCGAGGTTTAGAGACCGTATATCGCCAAAGTTCTATTATCTGGCAGATGCGCCTCAAAAAGATCCTGACGGTAACCCAACTATTGTTCGCTACAGTCGTAAAACGAAACAGCAATATGTGATGTCAGAAGACGGCAAACAGAAAGCCACGGGCTGGTCAGCGTGGTATCAAAACGGCAAGTGGGTGGTAGATGATAAACGTAAAACAGCGAAGAAGAAGTAACTAACATGGGTGGTTCATTACAAGATCAACTTTTGAAGGCTGGCCTCGCTGACAAAAAGCAGGTACAAAAAGCCAAAAAAGAACGCCACAAAAAAGTAAAGGCAAAGCAAAGCAATAAAAAAGCGGTCATCGAAGATGAGGCTAAAATTGCTGCCGAACAGGCCTTAGCTGCAAAACGGGCTAAAGATAAAGAGCTTGCCCTAGCGCAAAAAGCAGTGGCCCAACAAAAAGAGCTTGCTGCACAGGTTGCTAACTTGATTAAGGTAAATGCGCAGCCCAAAAACAATGGCGATGTGGCCCTAAACTTTACACATAACAAGCTTGTAAAGCGCATGTACGTTAGCGAACGTACCCACAAAGACGTGACCCAAGCGCGGCTCGCCGTGGTATCTTATCAAGCGAATGAATATGAATTGGTGCCTTTACCGGTAGCAGATAAAATCCAAACGCGAATGCCTGAAGCCGTTATTTATATTGCTGACACGGCAGCCGAAGCTCGCAGTAAAGCTGACGATAACGACGACTGGTACGCTGACTACGACATTCCAGATGATTTAATGTGGTAATTGCCTCTTAAAAGGTCGTTAGCATGCTAGCCTGAGAGCAACTAAAAGCTCAGGCTTAGTTTCAGAAATGAAGACAAAAAAAAGCCCTCAAAGTTGAGGGCTTTCTTGGTTTTGATTCGTAGCTTCTATACGCCAGGCTTTTAAACGCTAGGCGGCGTTGCCATAGGCGCGCTTGCACTTGATGATGCATTGGCTACCAAAGCAGGTTTGCCGGCTTGTGCAAACTTGCCACGAGTATCGTCGTCCATTGCAGTGTAGGTTTGCGATTCAGGCATTTCCACAGCTTTTGGATTTGCCATAGGGTGCGATACGCGAATCATGGCTGCTTTGTCTTTTGCAGGTGCTTTTTTAGCGCTAGCTTTGGCCTTTGGTTTCGCTGGTGCCTTTGCAGTTGGCGCGACTGCATCTTCGGATGGTGCATCAGGCTGTGCAACGTTTACTGTTTTTGCATCTTCAGCGTCCTTAGCGTTTTCAGCGTTTAACGCTATTTCAGCTTGCACTGGCTCTGCTTTTTCGGCAGCGCGCTCTACAATACTTTGCGATGCTGTCTGTGGAGTATCCGCTTTGCTGCTATCAAGCTCTGCTGTTTTACCTTCTACCTGCGCATCTTCGCTGCGCGAGACTTCATTAGCAGATGGGGCATCAGTAGATGGGGTATCAGCAGAGAGGTTTGCCTCGTCAGCATTCTCACTTTTTGCGCTTGCATCAGTGTTTTGCTCAGCGTCAAAAGCAAGTTCGGGCTGTATGGCCTGCTCGTCAGTGTCAAGTTCTTTGCTCGCTTGCTTACGCTTTTGACCAGCAGCGCGGGTATGACGAGGAGAGCGTCGTGCGCGGCTGCGTGAGCCGTCTTTCGGTTCTTCGCCTGCGCTTTCTGTACTCTCGGGGCTTGCTTCGCTTTCCGAACTCGCTGCACTCGCCGCGCCTTCATCAGTATCAACATTATTCGCTCTCTCGTCGGTAGGCGAGTGGGCCGATGCGTCAGCAGATGCGGCGCTGGTGTCTGTTGATTCACCCACTTGCTCGCTTGATAGCTCGTTAGGTTGTTCATCAGCGCTTGTCTGCGCCGTTATGGCCTCAGTACTTGCATTTGATGTTTCCAAAGTACTTGTTGTGTCAACATCGACAGCAACAGCCTTATCACTTGCGAGTTTCGGCTCTGGGGCAGTCAATGTGTCTGCATTGGCGGAAGTTGCAGAGGTCTTACTTTCGTCCTCTACTCTAACGCTCTGGCGAGCCGGGCGTCTGGCTCTTCGCTGGGTCGGCACCTTTTTCTGTGCAGCTGCTTTTGGCGTGGCTTGAGCGCCATTCGATACTTCAGTGTCGCTAGAAGTTGCGCTTACTGGCGCTTCTGTATCTAGACTTGCGTCACGTTTATTATCGTTGTTAGGGCGTCTATTTCGTTGACGATTTCTATCACCACCGCGCTCGCCACGACTGTCATTACGGTCGCTACGCTCGGTGCGTTTTTCGCCGCGTTCAGTAGACTTGTCGCCACGCTCTTTATTTCGTTCGTTACGTTCGCCGCGTTCATTGCGATTGCCGCCCTGACGACGCTTACCGTTTCGATTTTGTCCGCGTTTTTGTTGTGGTTTCTTCGCTGGCGTTTTCGGCGCCTCTTCAGTCGCAAATAAACCCGACAGCCAAGCACCTAACTTACTTAATAAGCCTGGTTCTGCGCTTGCATCTTGTGCAGGTGCTTTCACCTCGGGCGTATTTGGCGCTTGCGTGGGTGCACTCATTCCTTGTAGTGCAGGCTCTTCACGCTTAACAACTTGCGTTGCTGTCGCGTTTTGTTCTGCGTCTGGTTCTTTTACTAGTTCAACGTTATAGCTGATGTCATTGATGATCTCAGCACTCTTACGACGCAATATTTGATAGCGCGGCGTATCGAGATTAGGGTTAGGGATTATCAGCAGCTGTACCGTGTGGTTTTTTTGCAGGCTAACAATAGCGTCACGCTTTTCATTTAATAAGTAAGTGGCGACCGCTACAGGCAGTTGTGCTTCAATTTGGCCAGTATTATCTTTAATGCATTCTTCTTCGATAATGCGCAAAACGGATAAGGCTAATGACTCATTACCACGAATGGTGCCGTGTCCGTCACAACGTGGACACACATTGTGGGCTGATTCACCCAACGACGGGCGCAAGCGCTGTCGCGACATCTCAAGTAAACCAAATCGTGAAATTTTGCCTAATTGAATGCGCGCGCGGTCACTTTCAACTGCCGCTTTCATTCGGTTCTCAACTTCGCGCTGATGCTTGACCGGAGACATATCAATAAAATCGATAACAACCAGTCCACCTAAATCACGCAATCGCAGTTGACGCGCAATTTCGTCGGCTGCTTCTAGGTTGGTGTTATAAGCGGTCTCTTCAATATCTCCGCCTTTTGTTGCGCGAGCAGAGTTAATATCAATAGAGGTCAGGGCCTCTGTTGGGTCGATTACGATTGAACCGCCAGAAGGCAGGCGCACTTCACGCTGAAACGCTGACTCAATCTGGCTTTCTATTTGATAGTGAGAGAACAGCGGCACGGAGCCTTGATACTGCTTCACACGACTCACAAAATCGGGGCGAACCACTTCAATATGTTCAAGCGCTTGCTTATAAATTGTTGGGCTATCTATCAGTATTTCACCAATATCGCGACGCAAATAATCTCGAATCGCTCGTACAATCACGTTACTTTCTTGGTGAATGAGGAATGGAGCAGGGCGCGACTCAGCGGCGTCTGAAATCTTCTCCCAGTAATGCAGCAGTACACTTAAGTCCCACTTCAATTCAGCAGCTGATTTTCCTACGCCTGCGGTGCGAACAATTAATCCCATGCCGCTTGGCATATCTAGTTCACTGAGAGCAGATTTTAATTCGCTTCGTTCATCCCCCTCAATACGGCGTGAGATACCACCGGCGCGAGGATTGTTGGGCATTAATACTAGATAACTTCCGGCAAGAGAAATAAAGGTAGTGAGCGCCGCGCCTTTTTGGCCGCGCTCTTCTTTATCGATCTGTACAATGACCTCAGTCCCTTCACTGATGACTTCTTTTATGTTTGGACGGCCCTCAAAGCGATAGCCTTTTGGAAAGTAGGTCTTTGCAATTTCTTTTAGGGGGAGGAACCCGTGGCGGTCAGCGCCGTAGTCAACAAAGGCTGCCTCTAAACTCGGCTCTACGCGAGTGATGGTGCCTTTGTATATATTGGCCTTCTTTTGCTCGTGGCCGGGGCTTTCAATGTCTAGGTCGTAGAGTTTTTGGCCATCTACTAAGGCAACTCGCAACTCTTCTTGTTGAGTGGCGTTGATTAACATACGTTTCATATTAACTAGCTCTGTTATTTGTCCAGACCTAGTAGCAAACAAATTGTCTGCAGAATCTCTCGATTGTGCTTAAAGCGCTATCAAATTGTACACAGTAGTTTTACCGCGCGAGTGATAATGTTTATTTTGTATTCGTTCTACACCAAGCGCCATAAGGATGCTTGGGGCTTTATTTATCTGCTACGTCAGTCTTTGTGACTTATTATATCGGCTCAAATGCTTGTGTTTTCGTCGCGCCTTATCATGATGGAGGGTGCGAAAGTGTCGAGGCCGCGTTTAGCGCCTGCGATCATGCGAAAGGCATTTGAACATCTCTAAACTATTTCTGTTGTTTCTATTTTGTGTTTATCTCATTATGTAGTTTAAGGCTAATGAGTCATACTTTTGGTTGCGCCAAGTCTTTTCACTTGGTCTCGGGTTGTTTGCCCTTCAATCAAGCAACCAAATTACACAAGTCGTGATACTATCACACAAATTTTTTCTGAGATATGTAAATGTCGAGAAATTTTACAATTAATGCAAGGTCTTATGACAGAATCCTTTGATAAAGTGCAGTTCATTAGCATCAGTGAAGATGAACAATCCCAAAGAATTGATAACTATCTGATTCGAATACTAAAAGGCGTACCAAAAAGTAAGATTTACCGCATCTTACGTAAGGGCGAGGTGCGGGTGAATAAAAAGCGGATTAAGCCTGAATACAAGCTACAAACGGGGGATGAAATTCGCCTGCCGCCTATTCGCTTAGACGCACCAGAGCCGTCCGTCATTAAAGTTGAACGCGTCGCCTATTTACAAGATGCCATCTTATATGAAGACGAACGCTTTATTGTATTGAACAAACCTTCAGGCATTGCGGTGCATGGCGGCAGTGGGCTGCAGTTTGGCGTGATTGAGGGGCTGCGCGTTTTGCGGCCAGATGCACCATTTTTAGAACTTGTGCACAGGCTCGACCGAGAAACGTCAGGGTGTTTGTTGATTGCAAAAAAACGCTCGGCATTGCGCCATCTGCATGAGCAACTACGAAACAATCAGGTTGATAAAATCTACCATGCTTTGGTGGCAGGCGCTTGGCCTGAAAAACGCCACAAAGTAAAAGCGCCGCTGCATAAAAATACCCTGCAAAGTGGCGAGAGAATGGTGCAGGTGTCAGACATGGGTAAGCCCAGCGAAACTAAATTTCGCATACTCCAGTCGTTTCCCCACAGTACGCTGGTAGAAGCAAAACCGATTACCGGCCGCACTCATCAAATACGGGTGCACTGCCTACATGCAGGGCATCCTATTGCGTGCGACAATAAATACGGTGACGCTGAATTTGACAAGCATATCAAGACCCTTGGGGGCAGCAGACTATTCTTGCATGCCGCGCAGATTCGGTTTATCCATCCGCGCACAGACGAACAAGTGTCTTTTCGCGCACCCTACGACAGTAAATTATCTAAGTTAATGGACAAACTCAATGCGCTATAGCCATATTATTTTTGATTGGGACGGCACGGTGATGGATTCAGCTGCCAAAATTGTATCATGCATGCAGTTGGCTGCAGCAGACGCAAAGCTGCCTATTCCTAGTGAGAATGCTGTTAAACATATTATTGGCATAAGTTTGCGTCCTGCCATTGCACAGTTGTTTAATATTCCTCTTGCTCAGGCAGAACAGGTTGCCGAACATTACAAACGCATCTTCATAGAAAAAGACCAAACGCCCAGCCCGCTGTTTGAAGGTGCCATCGAAACCCTTTCATGCCTGCAACAGACGCATTGCTTAGGGGTAGCTACAGGAAAAGCGAGGAGGGGATTGGAGCGTGCTTGGCAGCATACTAAGAGCGCGCATTTTTTTGATGCGTCACGCTGTGCCGATGAAGCAGAATCAAAACCATCACCAGACATGCTGCTTCAATTGCTTGATACGTGGCAAGTGGAGGCTAAAAATGTTCTCATGGTGGGTGACACTGTATATGATATGCAAATGGCAGAGACGATAGGTATGCCGCGCCTAGCAGTGTCGTATGGGGTACATGCACCCGATATGCTGAAAGAACACGCGCCTGTGGCTGTCATCGATAGATTTGTAGATATTACCAAACACGTTTAATCGATGTTGCGCAGGCAATATGGACTTAGTTAGCTTAAAGCTTAGGCGTTAACAGGTAAATCAGGCTGTATATGAATACTTTGTGCTTATGCCTGTGTGTATGCTTATGCTGGTAGGTACGCTTTTAAAAAACTTATTTGGCCATTGTTTGGCCACTGTTAGGCCATAGGAGACGACAAATGAATTTGAGACAGCTCACTGCAGTAATGTGCTTAGTTGCGGGGTGTTTAATTGCCACTAGCTACGCTGTTGCTCAAACCGTGCGGACTCTCGCTGTAAGTGGTCATGCTAAACAGCAGTTTACCCCCGACGCGTTTAATATGGACTTTACCTTTGAAGAACGCGGACACGATTTAGTTATCATCAAGAACGCGGTAGATGCCCGCATCAACAAAGCAAGCAAAATGCTCATCGACAATGACGTCAATGAAAATAACATCCGTTCGATGGATGTGACGCTATATCCATGGATTGAAACTCAAACGAGCATGGGAAATCAACAGCGAGAGCAGGTTAACAAGGGCTTTGTATACAGGCGTACGCTTTATTTTACTCACGACAATATTGAAGCATTCGACGCTTTAATTAAAAAAATTGCCACGCTTTCGCCATCCAGTATCGGTCAGTTTTCACTCATTAATCAGAACTTAGATACGCTCAAACGTGCGCTGACTAAAGCGGCACTGAACAACGCCCGCGAAAAGGCCATTGATATGGCAGATGAGATGGGTATGGAGGTAGGGCATGTATTGTTCATGAGCGATGGCACCAAGCCGCCCGAACACATGTTTGAGCGCAACGGACGCATGTTGATGTCGCAGGCTGCCGATGCACCGGCTTCACTGCCAGGGCAAAATACTATCGAAAGTACCGTTGAAGTTGTATTTGAAGTCCATACCTTAAGCCGTAAACAACAAAACTAGAGTGATATCAGGAATTGAATACCGAAAAATCCGAAATGTACACGCTGCTGTGTCAGCAAGCGAAAGCGATAATTGACGGCGAATTTGACCAAATTGCAAATTTCGCAAATATCAGTGCACTTTTATTCAATCAGCTCGAAAACGTCAATTGGGCTGGTTTTTACATATACAAAGATAACGAGCTTGTGCTGGGTCCCTTTCAAGGTCAGGT
Organism: Glaciecola siphonariae; assembly: GCF_042652645.1. Lineage (NCBI taxonomy): Bacteria > Pseudomonadati > Pseudomonadota > Gammaproteobacteria > Alteromonadales > Alteromonadaceae > Glaciecola > Glaciecola siphonariae. The sequence goes on along the minus strand of NZ_JBHSGU010000002.1, from coordinate 738,229 downwards.
TGCCTGTATCCGCATTCCCATGGGTAAGGGCGTATGCGGGACTGCCGCGGCAAGCCTGCAGACACAACTTGTTGATGACGTTCATGAATTTGCAGGACATATCGCATGCGATGCAGCATCGAATTCAGAAATTGTTATTCCTATCGTAATTAATAAAGCTTTAGTGGGCGTACTGGATATTGACAGCCCGTTAGTGGCAAGGTTTGACGAGCAAGATAAAAAGGGCTTGGAGGCGCTTGTTGCCCTAGTCGTTAAACATTACGAGGGGCAACCATGAAGCATTTGGTCGACATTCATATGGTGTTGTGCACCAGTGAGGATATGGACGATTTTCATGACGACCCTGAGTTGGCGAGCGAAAAATTAAATATGGCTTTGCATATGGTGTATGACAAAGCAGACGAAGATATTGCCACAGGTAAGCTAGAGGAATTGCTAGCAAATACGTGGGAATATTGGCATCAGGATAAATATTTAGTCGATATTGAGGTTGACGATTTGCTTGATTGGGTGGATCATCTCTACAATACTTGGAATAATGCCGAATAAATGGCGATATACACTCACATATAAGACGATTTGATGGAACAACAAAAATTAACGAACGTGAAAGAAACCTTGGCGTTTCTAGCTGAGCGATTTCCTAAATGCTTCGTTTTGGACGCAAAAGTTCAGCCACTTAAAATAGGTATATTTCAAGACTTGGCGCAGGAGCTCGATACCACAGAACTCGTTAGTAAACGCCTTTTACGCATGTCTTTGCGTCACTACACCAGCGGATGGAAATATTTAGCCTCGGTGAAAGAAGGGGTAGCTCGTATCGATTTAAACGGCGAAGCGGGTGATACAGTCGAGGCGGAGCACGCTCAGCATGCTCAAGAGCAGCTACAGCTTAGTAAGCAAAAAGCGGCCGAGATCAGAGAAAAGCAAAAGCCACCGCGCAAAGCACCACCGCGCAAAGCCGCCAGAGCCAAAGTGCCCGAACGCAACAAAAAGCCCGGCGCGGCGACTCAAGCGCGCAAACCTAAGCCAGTATCCGAACCAAAAATGAAAGTTGCCCCTATCCAAGCAGACGGCTTGAAGGTTGGTTTAAAGGTATCTGTAAAGGTAGGGCAACAGCCTATGCCGGCTACTGTTACCGAAGTTGGAAAGGATGGCGTGTTTGTGCAACTAAACTCAGGGATGACAGTCAAAGTGCAACAACAACAGCTAAGAGCGTTAGTTGATTAGCAACAAACAGACTATTGATAAGGTGTCATTCATGCAGAAAAGTCTTATGCAGAACAGCCAAATAAAGAAGACATGCAAAGCAGCGAGTATATTAGCTACGTCTGTTGCGGTTTCTGTGGTTTTGGCGTTCAACGCTTCGCAAGCAAAGGTCACAAGCGAAAAGGTTATTATTCCAACCTTAGAGCAAGAGAAGCAGCATTCCATTTCTGCTAAACGCATATCTGACCTCTTTACCCGAGCACATTACAAAAAAATCGAAATTAACGATGAGTTATCGGAAAAAGTATTTGAACGTTACTTAGACTCTCTCGACAGCAGTAAGCATTTCTTTCTTGCCTCTGATGTTAATGCTTTCAATGACTACCGAGACAAATTTGATGAAGCTATACGCATAGGTGATTTAAAAATTGCCTATGACATGTATAAACGCAATTTAGAGCGCCGTCAGGAAAGGTTTCAGTATGCGCAAACGCTGCTTAACGAGCCTTTTGACTTTACGAAAAAAGACGATAAGTTTTTTTACGACAGAGAAGATGCGTCTTGGCCGGCGAATGAAGCAGAATTAAACGAGTTGTGGCGTCAGCGAGTGAAATACGACGCTCTCAACTTGAAACTGGCGGACAAAACGTGGGAAGAAACCCAAGAATTGTTGCGCAAGCGCTACGAGCGCGCTGAAAAACGTTTAACACAAACCAAAAGCGAAGACGTGTTCCAAGCAGTGATGAATTCCTTTGCACGCAGCATCGAGGCGCACACAAGTTATCTCTCGCCGCAGCGTACTGAGCGCTTTCAAATGGATATGAACTTATCGTTTGAGGGCATCGGTGCGGTACTTCGAATAGAAGAAGACCATACTACTATTATGAGTGTGGTAGCCGGTGGACCAGCCGATAAATCGGGCGTTATTAAGCCGGAAGATAAAATCATTGGCGTTGCCCAAGAAGACGAAGATGCTTACACCGACGTAGTGGGTTGGCGATTAGACGAAGTGGTAGAGTTAATTAAAGGTCCGAAAGGAAGTCAGGTTAAGTTACAGGTACAAAAAGGCGGTACAAGTACTAAAAATGTGGTTGAGGTCGCAATCACGCGTGACAAAATTAAGCTAGAGGATCGCGCTGCAAAATCAGAGATAATTGAGCCGACTACAGGCGAGAATGCCGGTAAGAAAATTGGCGTGATTGAAATTCCCTCGTTCTACCATAAGCTCCATACTGACGTTGTGAAGCTGCTCGACGAATTAAAAGCGCAAAACATCGAGGGCTTAATTGTTGATTTACGCGGAAACGGTGGCGGTTCTTTGCCTGAAGCAGTTGCTTTAAGCGGTCTGTTTATCGACAAAGGCCCGGTAGTTCAAATCAGGCATGAAAGCGGTCATATTGAAGTGAACCGCGATAAAGACGGTATGGTGAGTTACGACGGTCCATTAACCGTGTTGGTAGACCGTTTTAGCGCCTCAGCCAGTGAAATTTTTGCAGCCGCCATGCAGGATTTTAACCGAGCGATTATTATTGGCGAACAAACTTTTGGTAAAGGTACTGTGCAGCAGCATCGCTCTTTGAGCAGAGTATATGACTTTTTCGAAAATAAGTTAGGTGCTGTGCAATTTACCATGGCGAAATTCTACCGCATTAGTGGTGGTAGTACCCAGCATAAGGGCGTTTTACCTGATATTTTGTATCCTTCTGCAGTAGACCCTCAAGAGTGGGGCGAGAGCAGAGAAGAAAATGCGCTGCCATGGGATAGCATTAAAAAGGCTAATTACACGCAATTACCCGCGAGCGGCAATACGATTGATGTTCTTGCAGCTAAACATGCCGCAAGAACAATGAAAGACCCTGAATTTCAGTATATTTTTAAAGACATCGAAGAATACAATATCAACAAAGATAAAAACTACATCTCATTGGTTGAGGCAGAACGAATTGCCGAAAAAGAAGAAAACGAAGCGAAGCAGTTAGCACGGACTAATGAGCGCTTAATGCGTTTAGGCCTGCCAAAAATAGAATCATTGGAAGATGATTTACCTGAAGAAATCGAAAAAATTGACCCGTTCTTAACAGAGGCGGCAAACATTACATTTGATATGATTGCAACAGGTAGCTACGCGTTTAATACCCGTACATAAAATACTCGGTGCGCCAAAGACGCCGAGAATAATAATAAAAAGAGGTAGTTATGGCAGCAAGAGGCCTGTTTTCATCGCGGCTCGGGTTTGTACTGGCGGCAGCTGGGTCAGCAGTTGGCTTAGGTAATATCTGGGGTTTTCCGACCAAAGTAGCGGAAAACGGCGGCGCGGCATTTGTGGCTATGTATCTATGCATGGCCTTTTTGTTGGCCTATCCTGTACTGATGGCAGAGCTAATTATAGGGCGTGCTAAACGCGCCAATATGATTGATGCTCTTCGCAGCATATCTGGCAATAACATCGGCGCTGCAGTAGGCAGCGTTGGTGCAGTTACCGTTATTCTTATTCTCGCCTTTTACAGCATCGTTGCTGGCTGGATGATTTCTCATTTAATTGATTCTGTATTCAGCATTGCCGCATTTGAGTCTCCCTGGCTCACCGACAGTTCAATTTCAAGAAATATAATTTTTATGGCAATCTTTTTGGTATTCACTTGCTTTGTCGTGATTGGCGGCGTTAGCAACGGAATTGAAAGATGGTCAGTACGTTTGATGCCCACCTTACTTGTGTTAATAATCGCGCTTATTGTTTATGTGAGCACGCAGTCAGGTGCGATGGACGGATGGCGCGCGTTTTTGATTCCCGATATTCAGCGCGCTCTGGAGCCCGGCCTGCTCATTGATGCAATGGGGCAAGCGTTTTTCTCTATGTCGCTTGGCGTAGGGACGATGTTAGTCTATGGCTCTTATGTGCAAAAAAATGAAAATTTACCCAAGCTCGGCGCCTCCGTTGCCTTGGTTGACATCGGGGTAGCGATTTTGGCGGGCATGTTAATCATTCCTGCGATGTATGTTGCCTTGCATAATGGCGTGGAAATTTTCTCAGAGGGTAAATTAATTGAAGGGCCAACGCTTATTTTTCAAGTGCTTCCGTCATTGTTTGACACCATGGGCTATGTTGGCACGCTCATAGGCACTGCATTTTTTGCATTAATGGTCATCGCAGCATTAACGTCTTCTATTTCTATGCTTGAGGTTCCTGTGGCCTTTTTGGTTGATAATAAAGGCATGCATCGACGAAAAGCGACAATTCTATTGAGCACCTTCGTGTTTGTGCTCAGCACTATTATTGTGCTTAACTTTGATGCGCTGTTTGGCCTTGTCATATCTCTCACTACCGAATATAGCCAGCCTTTACTTGGATTAGTCTTATGTATTTTTGCTGGATGGATATGGCGTCGCAATGAGATTCTTGCAGAATTAAAGCAAGGTAATGATCAGGTTGAAAATACCTTGTTTTGGAAAATCTGGCCGTGGTACGTTAAATTTGTGTGCCCAGTAGTGATTGCTGCCATGTTCTATCGCTCTGTGCTTTAGGGAATACCTAATTTAACTACGGATATATTATGAATCAGCCTAACACCATTAAAGACCCCAGTTTACTCGATGCGCTTATTCCTATTGTAACGCTGATTATTTTAATGGGCAGTGCTGTCTATTTATTTGGGGATGCGTCGTCTTATGGTCCAAATCAGATAGCACTTCTTGTTGGTATGTTTCTCGCCGCCATTGTTGGTTTAAAAAACGGGCACACGTGGAAGTCAATAGAAGAGGGGATTGTTAAAGGGATTTCGATGTCTTTGGGTGCGTGTCTTATTTTACTCGCAGTAGGCTCCCTCATTGGTACTTGGATGCTGTCGGGTACGGTTCCAACGCTGATATATTATGGTCTTTCAATGCTCAACCCCACTTTTTTCTATGCCGCGTCAGCGCTTATTTGTGCGATTGTTGCGATGAGTATCGGCAGCTCTTGGACAACCGCTGCCACCATTGGTGTCGCCTTGATTGGTGTTGCCACCGGCATGGAAATGAGCTTAGCGATTACCGCTGGGGCGATTGTGTCGGGCGCATATTTCGGCGATAAACTCTCGCCCTTATCAGAAACCACGAATCTAGCGCCCGCCATCGCCGGTACCGACCTGTTTGAACATATAAAATATATGCTCTGGACAACGGTACCAAGCTTCTGCATTGCGTTGATTCTGTTTTCAATTTTAGGATTTCAAGAAGACACCGGTGCGGTCAGCGGTCGTATAGAGCAAATGCAAATATTGCTTAATCAAGAGTTTAATATTGCGTGGTATAACTTAGTGCCCTTAGTCGTGTTGCTGGCTCTCGCCATCAATAAAATGCCAGCCTTTCCAGCGGTGTCTATTGGTGCGCTCGTTGGCGGTATTTGGGCATTACTATTTCAAAACGATGTTGTCAGCGGCATGCTCACGAGTGAATTTCATGATTCGATTACCAGTTTAATGGTGGTGTGGACAGCAATGTTTGACGGCGTTGTTTTTACTACGCCCGACGATAATCTTAATTCTTTGCTGTCTCGCGGTGGCATGTCGAGCATGCTAAACACTATATGGTTAATCATTTGTGCCATGTCGTTTGGAGCCGTTCTTGAGCGCATTGGCTTGCTCAAAGCAATTGTGTCTGCAGCGCTAAAAGGCGCTACGTCAGCCGGAGACATGGTCTCGCGCACCATTTTAACCTGTATTGGTACAAACCTTGTTACTGCAGATCAATATATCAGCATTGTAATGCCGGGGCGCATGTATAAAGAAGAATTCGAAAAACGCGGCTTACATCAACTTAATCTTTCCAGAAGTTTGGAAGATGGCGGCACCATTACGTCACCATTGATCCCATGGAATACCTGTGGTGCCTATATGCAAAGCGTTTTGGGCGTTCATCCATTTACGTATATATTCTATGCCTTCTTTAACCTGATCAATCCAATTTTAGCGGTGATTTATGCGTACTTTGGTATTAAGATATTACGCCTTGAACCACCGAAAGTTGAGCTTCGTCATCCAGAGTCACGCGCGTAATTTTGTTCCTAGTGTGAGAAATGCCTAGCGTCGCCGCGGACTCCGTTTAAATGTATTCTCTTACCTAGTAGGAATTATCTATGTCATCGATTTTAGTTGCTAAACGCAGAGACGATTATCGTCCCAGTGATTTCTTTATTGATACAGTAGATATCAGCTTTATTCTATCTCCAGAAAATACTGAAGTATGCAATATCATGGAGGTAACGCGTAACATCTCTGGCTGCGATATATTAAAGCTTGATGGTGAGCAGCTTAACTTCGTTTCATTAATGATCAATGGCCGCCTCGCGAAAGAAAACATCGACTATACACTTCATGAAAACGGTCTAGATATCAACTTAGATGTAGACCATGCGACACTCGAAATTAAAAACACGATTTCCCCCATAAACAATACCTCATTAGAAGGTTTGTATTATGTCAGTGGTGCATATTGTACGCAGTGTGAAGCAGAGGGCTTTCGTAAAATAACTTACTTTCTTGATAGACCCGACGTGCTGTCAAAATATCGCGTCACGATTATCTGTGACAGGCCAGAACTAACCTACCTGCTCAGCAACGGGAATAAACTCGAAGATACACTCCTTGAAGACGGCAGACGAAAAGTTGTATGGGAAGACCCGCATCGCAAACCCGCATATTTGTTTGCTCTCGTGGCCGGGCATTTTGACCGCTTAGAAGATAGTTTTACAACCAGTGAGGGACGCGAGGTCCTTCTTGAAGTATTTGTTGACTCGGGCCGCTTACATCAAGCTGGGCATGCGATGAGTTCGCTAAAAAAAGCAATGAAATGGGACGAAGATACCTTTGGTCTAGCCTATGACCTAGACCGCTACATGATTGTCGCAGTTGACTTTTTTAATATGGGAGCGATGGAAAACAAAGGCCTGAATGTGTTTAATTCAAAATTCGTTTTGGCTGAGCCGAAAAGTGCTACCGATGAAGACTATTTCAATATTGAATCCATAATTGCCCACGAATACTTTCACAATTGGACGGGCAATAGAGTTACCTGTCGAGATTGGTTTCAACTGAGTTTAAAAGAAGGGCTCACCGTTTTTCGCGATCAGCGGTTTTCTGAGGATATGAGCAGCGCATTGGGCTGCCGGATTAAGCAAGTTAAAGTGATGCGCGAGCATCAGTTTGCTGAAGACGCAGGTCCTATGAGTCATCCCATTCGCCCTGATGAAGTGCTTGAAATGAATAATTTTTATACGGTTACCGTGTATGACAAGGGAGCCGAGGTTATTCGAATGCTACATACATTGCTCACGCCCGCAGGATTTAGGCGCGGAATGGATTTGTATTTTGCTCGGCACGATGGACAAGCTGTAACCTGCGATGATTTTGTACAAGCGATGGAAGATGCGAATGATGCCAACCTTTCTCAGTTTAAATTATGGTACTCGCAGTCTGGCACGCCAGAGGTCAAATTGGCACTAGAGCAAAATCAATTACGACTGACACAGACGAATAAACCTACGCCAGACCAAGCAGTAAAACAAGCACTGTACATTCCAATTAAGCTTAGTATGCTGGATGAGAAAGGGCTTGAGCACACCGTGGATGAAGAGCACCTCGGCACCTTTGTATTGAGTCAAGAAGCAGCAACAATCAGTTTGCCAGAGCGTTTACAGCACGGCGTTCCTGTAATATTGACCGACTTCTCTGCACCCGTAAAAATAGACTATCAATATACACTAGATGAAATCTTGCATGTATTACGTTTTGCCCAAAGTCATTACGCGAAATGGGACGCCAGTCAAATGTTGTACAGCCGGTTGATTCGTTTAGCCTACGACAGCAACGAAGACAATGATAATGACAACAACAGTGACAACAACAATGACAACAACAAGTATAACGCTGGGCAGATTCAATCACTTACAAACCTTATAGAGTACTTAGAACAAGCAACGTTGCCAGACGATGTAGTGGCTCAGATACTTTGCATCCCAAGTTTTGAAACGCTTGCTATTGAGTATACACAACTCAATCCAAGTCGCTTACAGAGCGCTCATCAAGAGCTTACCTTGTTGCTTGCACGCACGGCTAAAGATTGCTGCGAGCGCAGGCTCAAAGAACAAAGGGTACTGCCGTATCGTTATGAACAGAGTGAAGTCAATCGCCGAACGCTTTTTGCAGTGTGTATCAGGCTCCATGTTCTTGCTTTATCTCAAGAAGGAAAGGGCAATGATTTACTGTCTGCGTATGCGCAAGCAGATAACATGACCGACAAACTCGCCTTGCTAAAGGCTGCTCAGCAGGCTGATATTAATGCATTTGATGCACTTATGATAGATTTTGAAGAGGAATTTGGTCACGATGCTGTGGTGATGGATAAGTGGTTTGCATTGCATGCTACTGCCCCGCGAGACGACATTTTGTCGCGCTTAGACTTATTGCAGGCGCACAGTCAGTATTCAGTCAAAAATCCTAACAAGGTCAGAGCGCTGATTGGCAGCTTCGCATTTTATAATACGCAAGGTTTTCATGCCGCTGACGGCAGTGGCTATAAATACGTAGTGGATTTTTTAATGAAACTCGACGCAATTAATCCGCAGGTAGCGTCCCGAATCATTACGCCACTTTTACAAATGAATCGTTATGAAAGCACCTACAAATCGCTTATCGAGTCGCAGTTAAGTCGTTTGTTTACGCAAAAAAACCTGAGTAAAGACTTGTTCGAAAAGCTCTCAAAAACCTTGGCGCAGAGCGCTTAATTCTGTGTTCGCTTTATATGAAAACATATACCTTTACACTCAATATGCCTTACGCCGAATGCCAAGACTTATATGCCGAACAAATAAGGTTTGTTATTGTGCGTGCCCATACTGGTGAAAAGCTACAGTTGCCAAAAGAAAATCTAAAACGCTTTCTTTTACCGAATGGTTTAGTGGGGCACTTCGAGCTCAAAGTAAACGCTCAAAATAAAATAATTTCTTTACAAAAATTGCACATTTTATAGGCAAAGGGTGATAAATAAGGGCTTTAATCGTTAACTGGTACGATTTGTTCTTGCGAATGATGTAAAATGATGTAATCATTTTGTTAATTGAACACTTATGTCTACACTAATCGTATAAACGATTGTATTGGAGAAGGTAACCGCATGATAAACAAGCCTAGTGCATATAAGAAGTCGACAATAGCAATAGGTGTTGCTGCTGTTTTGGCTGCTGCGCCCTATAGTGCAAGCGCTGCGAATTGGAACTTTGGCGACGTAGAGGTCACATTCGATTCTAACTTTACGCTTGCAACCAGCATCCGTGTTGAAGACCGTGACTTTAGCCAAATTGGTAACAGTAATCATCCTCAGTTTGATTGGTCAGGTTATAACGCAGCAACTAACGTTATTTATCCTAGCGCTGACGTGTGGGCATTGGCTGATGGTGGTTATTCTAGTAATGGCGACTTAGGAAATCTGAGCTTTGATCCTGGCTCTGCATTTTCTACACAGTTTGTGGGTTTGCATGAACTCGATGTTCGCTACGGTGACTTCGGCTTCTTTGCGCGTGGCTTTTATTTTTACGATTTTGAATTAATGGATAACGACCGTGACTGGGCAAATCCAATCACGGGTACAACGGTAGACCCATGTCGCGACCCTGAAGCGCGAGACGAGCTATGTCGAGACGCGCGTATGCTCGACTATTTTATTTATGCTGATTTTTACGCAGGCGATATGCCCGTTAGCTTGCGTTTAGGCGATCAAGTAGTGTCATGGGGTGAGAGCACTTTTATTCAGCACGGTATTAATACGACCAACCCTGTTGACGTGACGCGGGCGCTTGCGCCCGGCGCCGAGCTAAAAGAAGTATTTATTCCCGTGGGCATGGTGTACGGCTCGATAGGCTTAACCGACACAGTGAGTCTTGAAGGCTATTATCAGTATGAATACGAGCGTTCACTTTTACCGGTGGCTGGAAGCTACTTTGCCACAAATGACTTCGCAGGTGAGGGCGGTTCATTCAACTTGGTCCAATTAGGGTTTACTGGCAACCCAGATATTGACGCAGATACCTTGGTAACTCAGCTTAACGAAATAGGCAATGCTTTGAGAGCCGGTGCGGTTGACCCTGCTACTGCTGGTCAGCTCTATTTAGCTTATCCTACAAAAGTAGCTGTGCGAGCACCAAGCGATGCGGCGCATGATGAAGCGAGCGACTCTGGTCAATACGGCGTGAAGCTTGGGTGGTTTGCAGAAGACCTCAACGAAACAGAATTTGGGTTTTATCATATAAACTATCATTCGCAGCGTCCGTTAGTGTCAGGGAGAACGTCTGATTTTACTGCACAAAGTATCCAAAGCGATTTAAATACGCTTGCCACTACTTTGATTACTCGCGATAACCTTACCTCTTTAGGTGCATTTACAGAGTCACGTTTTGCTTATCCAGAAGACATCAAACTCTATGGCGTAAGCTTTAACACCAATGTGGGTGCCACAGCGTTAGCCGGTGAATTTGCTTACCGCGTAGATGAACCTCTGCAAATTGATGATGTAGAGCTACTGTATACGGCGATGCCTGAACAGCTTGCGAATGCGGGCTTACGTCCAGATTTAGCCGGTATTTCTCAGCTCAATAACATTGGTAGAGGCGTGGGGCCCGGTCAGACTGCCGAAGGTTTTTTATTGTCTGATACTTGGCAGGCACAAGCGACCGCGTCACATGTTTTTGGGCCCGCGTTCGGAACAGATAACTTTATTTTACTAGGCGAAGCAGGCTACGTGAATATTGTTGATTTTCCAGACCCAAATATTATTAGACTTAACGCCCCTGGTACTAACCGAACACCATCTTTAGAGCCGGTTCCGGGAACTGATAACAATCGCGAGGGTCTACATCAAGGTCTGTCTAACGGTCCAGAAACTAATCCTTTCGCATCTCAAAGTGCATGGGGCTATCGTTTACTGGCGGTTGCAGATTTCAATAACGTATTCTCTGGCGTGAATTTACGTGCTCGAGCGACGTTTTCGCACGATGTGAATGGCACAACTCCCGACCCGCTGTTTTTGTTTCTTGAAGATAGAAAATCAGCCAACGTGACATTTACATTTGATTATTTGAGCAGATGGTCGCTAAGTGCATCATACAACTCGTTCTGGGGTGGTATTGGCACGACTAACGCGCTGAGCGATAGAGACTTTGTTTCATTTAATATTAAATACGCAATTTAAGGACGTTAAAATGATAAAGAAATTCGGTGTAATTGCAGCGAGTATTGCAATAGCAGTTGCCAGTCATTCAGCGCTTGCAAAAGTATCTGAGGCTGAGGCCGCAAAACTTGGTGCAGAGCTAACGCCCTTAGGTGGAGAAAAAGCAGGAAATGCTGACGGAAGTATTCCTGCTTACACTGGCGGTATTACGACTATTCCGGCTGGCTTTGAGCCGGGCGGTTTTCATGTTGACCCATTTCCCGACGACAAACCATTATTTACTATCACCGCAGCAAACTATCAGGAATATGCCGATTTTTTAAGTGTTGGCCAGCGTGCTTTGTTTGAGACCTACCCAGACACTTATAAAATGCCTGTGTATCAAACACGTCGTACCGCCTCGAACCCACAAGAGGTTTACGATGCAACCAAAGCAAACGCAACGCGTGCTGAACTGCTAGAAGGCGGTAACGGGTTAAAAGGAGCCTCAATCGGTGTTCCATTCCCAATTCCACAAAATGGTTTAGAAGCGATATGGAATCATATTTTGCGTTATCGTGGACAAGCTGTGCAGCGATACGGCGGTCAGGCAGCGGTTACGGCCGGTGGTGATTATAACGTTATTGGTTTTGACGAAACGCTTATGATTAAGTACGCAGAGCCGGGTGTAACGCCAGAGGCATTGCTTGAAGAGAACATGCTGTTTAAATTTAAGCAGTCAGTAACCAATCCGGCTCGTTTAGCAGGGACTGCATTATTGGTGCACGAAACGCTTGACCAAATCAAAGAGCCTCGCCAAGCGTGGACTTACAACACAGGTCAACGTCGTGTTCGTCGTGCGCCAAACATCGCGTATGATGCACCTGGGACAGCGGCAGATGGCTTGCGTACCACAGATGATTTCGATATGTTTAATGGTTCACCAAACCGCTATGACTGGGAGTTAAAGGGCAAACAAGAGCTTTATATTGCCTATAATAACTACAAGCTTCACAGTGACAAAGTCAGTTATTCAGACATCCTGATGCCGGGCCACATTAACCCTGAGCTTACGCGCTTTCAGAAGCACCGCGTATGGGTAGTAGAAGCGACGCTTAAAGATGAGTTCCGCCATGTTTATGAAAAGCGCGTTTTCTACATAGACGAGGATAGCTGGCAGATTCATGTGGCTGACATGTATGATAATCGTGGTGAGTTATATCGTGTTGCGCTTGCGTATGGTGTAAACTACTATGACGTTCCGACGCATTGGTCTACCTTAGATGTATATCATGATTTGAACTCTCGCCGCTATTTAGCCGTAGGCTTAGATAACGAAGAGAGAATGTACGACTTTACTGTTCGCCCGAGTGACACTGATTTCACTCCTCAAGCGCTGCGGCGTGAAGGCAAGCGTTAATAAGTGACGGTTGGCTTTGCCAACCGTTTTTTTTTACGTAGATTGTATAGGATGTTTGTGATTAACAAGTTTGCAGTTTCTATATTATTAGTCAGTGGCCTGTGCGCTACTGCAAACGCAGAGCAGGCGTATCTCGCGCCGCTCGTTAAAGAATCGATGCTGCTAGACGTTGCCCATGCCGACAAAACTATCGTTGTGGGTGAGCGCGGCCACATACTTGTGGGTGATAGCGAGCAATTATCGCAAGTAAACGTGCCATCAACGGTTACCCTGACCGCGGTTGACGGAATAGGGAATACCTATTTGGCGGTGGGGCATGATGCCACTATTTTGCGTTCAAGTGATGCCGGCGCAAGCTGGGAAGAAGTTTTCAGTGCAGTCGAGCTCGACCGTCCTTTTTTAGATGTAATATTTTTAGACCAAAACGAAGCAATCGCTATCGGCGGTTATGGTTTATTTTATAGAAGCACAGACGCTGGTTTGAGCTGGACGCAAGAGCAGCAAGTATCGCTACTGTCGGATGATGATAACGAGTACCTTGAAAGTATTGCAGACGATCCTGAGTTTTTAGCCGAAGAGCTCAATTATATTTTTCCTCATTTTAACCGACTCAGCAAAGCGGGCGACACCTTATATCTTGTAGGCGAGGCGGGCTTAGTAGCCAAAAGCAGCGATCGCGGCAGGTCGTGGGAACGCTTCGATATTGATTATGCGGGCTCGTTTTTTGATGTTCAGCGCTTATCTACTGGTGCAGAGCTGGCGGTAGGTCTTCGTGGCAATATGTTCATTCAAAACGACGACCAGCAATGGTTATCACTCACCACATGTGTAACCACATCATTGAATTCAATTGTGAATACCGACGTAGGCCTATTTGTTGTGGGTAACAACGGCGTAGTGCTAGCACTTGAGCCTGAGGTATTGCTCAGTGAGCAATATCAAAGCCCTAACAGCGAAGGCTGTGCACGCCATGCAGGGTTAACGCAGGTCGATAGCGATATATCGTCTAGTATCAGTAATGCCTTTCTATCAGGCAACGTGCTCACCGCGGTGAGTGCAAATGGCCTTCAACCTGTCGAGTAAATATATTTTCCATGAATGCATTTATTAACACTTTAGAAAAAGGCGTGTTTCGTAACCGCGCAGTGCTCATATCCATATTTACCGTGATTACGTTTTTTCTAGCATATCAAGCCTCACAGCTTAAATTAGATGCTGGTTTTACTAAAAATATTCCGCTCAATCACGAATATATGCAAACCTACATCAAGCACAAAGAAAACTTTGGCGGGGCCAATAATATACTCGTATCGGTATGTGATACCGAGTCTGATATTTTTAATACCTCCTTTTTTGACACGCTAAAAAACGTTCATGACCAAGTATTTTTTATTAACGGCGTAAACCGCTCCTTGGTGGTGTCTTTGTTTGCACCGTCTACTCGCTTTACTGAAATTGTGGAGGGCGGCTTTTCTGGTGGCCCAGTGATACCTGCCGACTTCAATTCGAACAATCCTGCTGCGCTTGAGTTAGTCAGAAAAAATATTGATAAGGCCGGCATTGTTGGTCGTCAAGTCTCAAATGACTTCACCTGCGCCATGGTAACCGCACAGCTTCTGGATATTGACCCTGAAACGGGCGAACCGCTCGATACGCTTGCGATCGCACAGGAACTTGAGACGCAATTACGCGGACAATACGAAACCGACCGCATCAGCATACACATTATCGGCTTTGCCAAAATGATTGGTGATGTGGCTAACGGCGCAAAAGACGTTGTCATGTTTTTTGCAATCGCCATAGCAATAACGGCCATTATGGTGTTCTTCTTTTGTCGCTCTATTATGTTGACGGTGCTTCCCCTAGCGTGTTCATTCATTGCGGTGGTTTGGCAATTAGGTCTGCTAACGGTGTTTGGTTTTGGCATGGATCCCATGTCGATTTTGGTGCCGTTTTTAGTCTTCGCCATTGGTGTAAGCCATGGTGTGCAAATGATCAATTCAGTTGGCAAGCGCGCAGCACAGGGGATGGATGTAAAGGTCGCCGCTCAGCACGCATTTAGAACCTTACTCATTCCCGGCGGCATTGCATTACTGTCTGACACGGTTGGGTTTATGACCCTTTTGGTCATCGATATTGGCATCATTCGAGAACTGGCTATCACCGCGAGTATGGGTGTAGCGGTAATAATCCTCACTAACTTATTGTTATTACCTGTGTTGATGTCATATGTGACGCTTACTGACAACAATAAGGCAAGATATCAAGCCAAAAATAAAGACTCTGCAATGTGGCAATGGGTGGCAAATTGCGCCTCAGGTAAAACGGCTTTGGTTATTGTTGGCATTACGACTGTCTTGTTCGTATGGGGCTTTAATCAGGCGCAATCGTTAAAAATTGGAGACTTACATGCTGGCGCACCTGCACTGCATGAGGACTCGCGCTATAACCAAGACACGTTTTTAATTACCGATAAGTATGAAATTACGGTTGATTATATTTCGGTAATTGTCGAAGGCCCAGAATCTGCGTGTACTGACTTTAATTTTATGAGCGCGATTGACGATTTTCAGTGGCGAATGCGCAATATTGATGGCGTCCAGTCAGCAATATCCTTGGCATCCGTTGCCAAACAGGTGAATGCTGGTTATAACGAGGGTAATCCAAAATGGCAGGTATTACCTAGAAACCAAGCGACGATGGTTCAAGCCGTATCAAGAGTACCTACCTCATCAGGCTTACTCAATGCCGATTGTTCTGCGATGCCGGTTATATTGTTCATGGAAGACCATAAAGCAGAGACGATTAATACGGTGGTAAACGCGGTTAAGGAAATTCGCGACTCTTACAACAATAATGAACTTTCGTTCAAACTTGCTTCTGGGCCGGTTGGCGTGATGGCTGCTACTAACGAAGCGGTAGAATCGTCACAAGACCCAATGCTTTACTATGTGTTTGGTGCGGTAATCGCACTGTGTTTAATTAGCTTTAGGTCACTACGGGCTACTTTAGCGGTAGTGGTACCTTTATATGTTGTGTCGGTGCTTGCGCAGGCACTAATGACCTATTTACAAATTGGTCTGACTGTATCAACGCTACCCGTCATTGCGCTAGGTGTGGGTATTGGTGTTGACTATGGTATTTACATACTGTCGACGATGAACAGCCGACTGCGTAATGGCGAGAGTGTTAAGCAGGCGTATTATGCCGCGCTACAGGAACGAGGCAGTGCCGTGTTGTTTACTGGTATCACGCTTGCTATCGGGGTAAGCACTTGGGTATTTTCAAGTCTGAAATTCCAAATGGACATGGGCATTCTATTAACATTTATGTTCGTGGTGAACATGCTTGGCGCGATTATCGTGCTTCCCGCTATCGCACGCCTGTTGTGGTTTAAATCGGGTGAAAAATAATTGTACATATTTATGCTAAGCTGAGGCAGGGTACAAAAGAGTTCAGGCGTACAAAATACTAGCAGTTTTACGCTTTATTTGGCGTAAGTACCACACAAGATGCTGCTCGTTCATGAAAGAACGTCATAAATATTAAAAAAGGAGTCATTAGGCTCCTTTTTTGTTTATTAGCGGCTTGTACAAATTATGCAAAAAATTGAAATGCTTATTCAAGTTGTAAAAATCTAGTTAATAATTGCTAGTAAACTATTAATTTTTTTAGGAAAATACCGTTAACAACATAGGAAATCCTAATTAACAAATACTATCGAGATTGCATATGACGGTTACACACCATCAACACTCTGTGCTGCTGGAGCAAGTTTTTTCACTTATTAATGAAAAAAACAAAGCAAAAGATGCGCATCTTATTGGGCAGTTCGGTCAATTACTCTTCAAGAACATGTCATTTGACGACCTCAATGGCCGCAGTGACAGTGACCTTTACGGCACCATTTTGAGTCTGTGGCAGCAGTTGCAAGAAAAACAGGCTGGCACGCCTCTGATCAAAGTCATCAATCCAGAAATTGCAAAGCATGGCTGGCAGTCCTCGCATACTATTATTCAAATTATAGTAGATGACATGCCATTTTTGGTTGATTCAATTCGCATGGCAATCAACCGTTTGCATATCACCTCCCATTTAATTTTGCATACGCCCATGCATTTCAAACGAGACCAAAGCAATCGGGTCGTCGAATTTGTGGAACAAGGCTCTCGTGAGCAAGAGCATCGCTCTGAGACGGTATTTTTTATTGAAGTTGACCGTCAGTCTAAGGCTGAATATATCAAACAGCTCACAGACGAACTGCACTCTGTGGTGTCAGAGGTGTCATTGTCAGTGTCTGATTGGCAGCCAATGCGAGAGAAGCTTGCCGCTATTACAAAGCAGGTCGATAAGACCGTGAGTAAGTCGCCAGACGATGTAAAGGCACAAAGCAAAACCTTTTTGAACTGGCTTAACGATCATAACTTTACCCTCATGGGTTATCGATATTATAAAGTGACTGCGATCGAGGGCGACCATCGCTGGATACCTGACAACGACAGCAGCTTAGGTCTTATGAAAAACTCGGTAAGCGATAAAGAACGTTTACTGTCGCAAATGCCGGCTACGGCCCGCGATGAAGCTTTATCTGAAAATCCCTTAATACTGACAAAGACCAACACGCATTCACGGGTTCATCGTCCTGCTTATATGGATTACATTGGCATCAAAGAATTTGATGATAAGGGCAATGTATGCGGCGAACATCGCTTCTTAGGTTTATATTCAGCGTCTTTTTATAACAGCAGTGCCGCTGAACTGCCCATGCTAAAAGAAAAAATAAACCGCATGTGCAAACTATCAGGCTTTGAGCTGGGAACCCACGCCTATAAAGCATTTGTAAACATTGTTGAAACATACCCTCGCGATGAGCTATTGCAAACTTCAGACGAAGAGCTTGCGCAAATTATCTTGGGTATTTTTCAGATGCAAGAACGGGGCATGTCAAAGCTTTTCGTACGCCGAGATACCTTTGGGCGCTTTTTCTCGTGCATGGTTTACGTGCCAAGAGAGCGTTATAACACGCAACTAAGAAAAGACACGCAAGCCTTATTGAAACGCTCGTTTAATGCCCAAGGAGAAGTGGAATTTAATACTTACTTTTCTGAAAGCGTTTATGCACGCACACATTACATTGCCCGCGTAACAAATAACAATTTGGAGTTCGATGTGAAAGAAATCGAAAAGAATCTCATTGAATTAACCAAGTCGTGGCAAGACAAGCTCAACGCAAAAATTGTTGCCTTTTATGGCGAAGAAAGCGGTAAGGCTATCGTGCGTAAGTACGATAACGCGTTTTCACGTAGCTACGCCGAACAAAATCTGCCCAGCGCTGCGCTAGTTGACATTCAATACATTGAGTCGCTAAACGAGCAGTCGCCACTGGATATATTGTTCTATCGTCCGCAAGAAGAAAGCAAAGAGTCAGATATTGTTAAACTCAAACTCTATCATGCGAATGAGCCTATTCACTTATCTGATGTGCTACCGATGCTCGAAAATTTTGGTTTGCGAGTTGTTGATGAAAGCCCATATCGCGTAACAAATGAAAACGGTAAAGTGAGCTGGGTGATGGACTTCACTATGCTGCACAAGCAGAGTCATGGCTTTGATATGGAGCGCGCCCAGGCCCTGTTCCAAGACGCTTTTTCTGACGTATGGAGTGGACAGCTTGAAGATGACGGATTTAATCGACTGATTTTAGGCGGGCAAATCCCCGGCCGCATGGTCACGATTGTTCGGGCCTATGCTAAGTACATGCGCCAAATTGGTTCCTCGTTTAGTATCGATTATATTGCCAATACGCTTGCATCGTATCCTGATATTGCTGAGGATTTGATTGCCTTTTTTGACCAGAAATTTTGTCCAAACCGAAAACGTAATTCCAAGAAACTCGAAAGTATTGAGCAGGGGATCAGTAAAAAGCTTGATGCGGTATCAAATCTAGATGATGACAGAATTATCCGTCGTTATTTAGACCTCATTAACGCCACGCTTAGAACCAATTTTTACCAGAATGACGCCGATGGTGACGCGAAGCATTATGTGTCGTTTAAACTTTTACCAGCGCGCATTCCTGAAATGCCGCTTCCGCTGCCTAAGTTTGAAATATTTGTTTACTCACCGCGCGTGGAAGGTGTGCATTTGAGAGGCGGTAAAGTCGCTCGTGGAGGACTGCGTTGGTCTGACAGAATGGAAGACTTTAGAACCGAAATCTTAGGCTTGGTTAAAGCACAACAGGTTAAAAATACCGTGATTGTGCCGGTGGGCGCAAAAGGTGGCTTTGTATGTAAACGCATGCCAAAAGATGCCGATAGGGCGACCATGCAGGCTGAAGGACAAGCGTGTTACCGTATATTTATTCGCAGCTTGTTGGATATTACCGACAATATTATCGACGGTAAAATTGTGCCACCCAAGCAGGTCGTGCGCTTAGACGAAGACGACCCTTATTTGGTCGTGGCCGCCGACAAAGGCACTGCAACCTTCTCAGATATTGCCAACAGTATTTCAGATGAGTTTTCTTTCTGGCTAGGAGACGCATTTGCTTCGGGCGGAAGCGTAGGCTACGACCACAAAAAAATGGGTATTACCGCTAAGGGAGCTTGGGAATCGGTTAAGCGTCACTTTAGAGAGATTGGCATTGACTGCCAAACCACGCCATTTACCTGCGTGGGGATTGGCGATATGTCAGGCGATGTATTCGGTAACGGGATGTTGCTGTCTAAGCAAACTAAAATTGTGTGCGCATTTAACCATATGCATATTTTCTTTGATCCCAACCCAGACCCAGCAACGAGCTACAAAGAACGTGAGCGTTTATTTGCAGACCCGAGTCTGACTTGGGATGACTACAATCGTGAGTTGATTTCTAAAGGCGGTGGTATTTTTAAACGCAGCGAGAAGTCTATTAAACTGACGAGCGAAATGAAGGCTTGTTTAGGCACCAAGCAAGCCTCGATGACGCCTAACGAACTTATTCATAATGTATTGAAAATGCCGGTAGACCTCATCTGGAATGGCGGTATCGGTACGTATATCAAGAGCAGCAAAGAAAGCCACAGCGATGTAGGCGACCGTGCAAACGACAGCCTTCGCGTGAACGGCAAAGATGTTAAAGCAAAAATCATAGGAGAGGGCGGTAATCTTGGGCTCACGCAGCTCGGTAGAATTGAGTTTGCAGCTAATGGCGGTCGGGTCAATACTGACTTCATTGACAATGTGGGCGGGGTTGATTGTTCGGATAATGAAGTCAACATCAAGATTTTGCTCAACAGCCTAGTGGCCGACGGTGAACTCACCTTAAAACAGCGCAACAAATTATTGTTTGATATGACCGATGATGTTGGTGAGATAGTGATTGCAGACTGTTACCGACAAACGCAATCAATCTCCATTACTCACCTAGCAGGGGTTAAACAGTTAAAAGAGCAGTTGCGTTTTATTCATGGCCTAGAGCGCGAGGGTGCGCTGAATCGAGAGCTGGAGTTTATTCCGTCAGACGATGAGATTTCTGAGCGCGTAATTACCGGACAGGGCTTAACGCGTCCTGAGCTTTCAGTGTTAATTGCATACGGCAAAATGGTGCTCAAAGAGGCCTTTAACATCAAAGCAATCACGGGTAATCCGTATTACGAAAAACATCTGATTAACGCATTTCCTCCGGTATTGCGCGATAAATATCGTAAGCAGATGCAGGAGCATCCGCTTCAAGGCGAGATTATTGCAACTAAATTAACGAATGAAATCGTTAATGACATGGGGCTTAATTTTGTTTTCCGCTTACAAGAAGAAACCGGCGCAAGCGAGTCAGAAATTGCCCATGCCTATAGCATCGTCAAAGGCGTGTTTGATATGGGAACGCTGTGGAACGAAGTTGAGCAACTGGATAACGAAATTGATGCAAATGTTCAGCTACAAGTTTTAGACGACATGCGCCGTTCGCTGCGCAGAGCTGCCAGATGGTATTTACGTCATGGTGATAAGCTTGCAGATATTCAAAGCGCCATTGATAAGTACCGCGCGTCGTTTGCTGTAATTAGCAAAAACTTGCCGAATTACCTAGTTGCCTCTGAACTAAAAGAGGTCGAAAGACGCACTGAACAGTTAATTGCGCAAAATCTCCCCGAGGAGCATGCCTACCGAGTGGCGAGTTTGAGCAATATGTTCTCAAGTATGGACTTGGTGCAAATTGCTGAAAGTGAGAAACGTCCAGTGGATGTTGTGTCTCGTTTGTATTACCAATTGGGCAGTAAATTTGAACTGCACTGGTTTTTGGAGCAAATCAATTTGCAGAACGTTGGCAATCATTGGCAGGCTCTTGCTCGCGCTTCTTATCGCGAGGAACTCGACTGGCAACAACGTGCATTAACCACCGTGTTACTAAATTCAGCACCGAAGAGTAAAGATGCCGACGCCATTCTAGCCAAGTGGATAGAAGAAAATAAGGTCAAACTCGAACGTTGGCATCATATGATGACAGAGTTTAAAACGTCAGATAATCACGAGTTTGCGAAGTTTTCTGTTGCTTTGCGTGAATTGATGCTGTTAAGCATAAGCGCAAACCATTAAACTATCGGCATTAGAGGTTTAACGTAAACACCCTGCTAGCAGGGTGTTTTTATATGTGCGCGTCACGCTTTATTTAACGCGCTGCGCATCTGGACTAAGCAAGGAAACCCGTGTACGCGATTATTCAAAAGCTACTGCTCTCATGCGACCCTGAATGGAGTCATGACGTTTCAATAGGATTTTTAAAACGTTCAGGTGGAAATTTGCTCAATGCACTGTATTCACAGAACTTACCGCCTAAACCCGTTACTTGCTTTGGTTTAGAATTTAAAAACCCAATTGGTCTGGCTGCAGGGCTCGACAAAAATGGTGAATGTATTGACGCATTTGAGGCGATGGGATTTGGTTTTGTAGAGGTCGGCACCGTCACGCCGCTAGCGCAAGCGGGTAACGATAAGCCTCGTTTGTTTCGCCTACCTGAGCATCAAGCCATTATAAACCGCATGGGGTTTAACAACAAAGGCGTTGATTATTTAGTTGAGCAGGTCAAACGCGCTAACTATAAGGGTGTGTTGGGCATAAACATTGGCAAAAATAAGCAAACGCCAGAAGAAAATGCGCTGTCTGACTATATAAGCTGCCTCAAAAAGGTCCATGAGCACGCTTCATACGTGACGATTAATATATCATCTCCAAATACGCCAGGCCTGCGCAATTTACAATACGGCGACTCTTTAAAACAACTCTTAGGTGGTCTTAGAGCCGAAACTGAGGCTCTGAAGGTGGCAAATGGTAAGCACGTACCTTTGCTTGTAAAAATCGCGCCCGACCTAGATCAAGCTGCTATTGAGCAAATAGCGCAAACGCTTATTGAAAGCGGTATGGATGGAGTAATAGCAACAAACACTACTCTAGCACGCGATAGCGTTGCCGGACATATTCACGCCAACGAGATGGGCGGACTCAGTGGTAAAGTGCTGTGCCAAAAAAGCGAAAGTGTGACCAAAGCGCTGCATACCGCCCTTGATGGAAAATTACCAATTGTTGGCGTTGGCGGTATAAGCAGTGCGGACGATGCTAAAGCGCGGTATGATGCGGGCGCTAGTTTACTCCAAGTTTATTCGTCTTTTATTTATCAAGGCCCTCCACTTATTAAGGCACTCGTGAATGCTTGAATGTTTGTTAATCGCAGCCAAAGGGCTAGATGAGTTACTCAAGCTCGAAATACAGAAAATACTGGGTGAAGAGAGAGCCATTGCGCTCACGCCTGGGCAGTGCCGTTTAACGGTTACCTTAGAAGAGCTTTACACGCTAAATTTGCATACGCGATTGGCTAACCGCGTGCTTCTGGTGCTCGCTAGCGGCACGGTCAAAGATGCAGAAGATATCTACACGCTTACCCAATCAGTTAAATGGCCAGAACAATTTGACGTTAATTCGGCCTTTGCCGTTAGATTTAATGGGGTAAACCGTGAAATTCGCAACACACAGTTTGGCGGACTTAAAATTAAAGATGCGGTGGTTGATCAATTTGTCGAGCTAACCGGACGCAGACCAGACGTATCAAGACAAGACCCTGACGTGCAAATTCATGGGCGTCTTAGACGCGAAAAACTTGATATTTGCATAGATTTTTCGGGCACGAGCCTGCATCAGCGAGGCTATCGAGAGGCAAGCGGTGAAGCACCGTTAAAAGAACAGGTTGCGGCAGCAGTGCTAATGCGCAGTGGATGGGCAGATAATACTGACTTATGTTTACTTGATCCCATGTGCGGCTCTGGCACCATTGCCATTGAAGCGGCACTGATTGCCAGTAATACACCCCCAAATTTACACCGTTTTCACTGGGGTTTTGAGCATTTCTTGGGACACGATAAGGCGCTTTGGCAACAGGTTAAGGCTCGTGCAGTCGAGGCGATTGATGAACCCGCGGCAAAAATATACGCCTTTGATATCAGTACGCCCGTGCTCGATATGGCGCGAGAAAATGCACAAGCCTCAGGGATGTCTGCCTACATTGAATTTAAACAATGTGATGCTCGTCAAGCACAGGTAAAAGAAGATAAAGGCTATATTGTGAGTAACCCTCCATATGGCGAGCGTTTGGGTGAATATGTGGGCTTATTGCCACTGTTTGATGCATTTGGAAAACACCTCAAAACGCATTTTGCTAACTGGCGAGTATCTTTATTGTCGTCAGACCAGCAGTTGCTCAAGGCCATTAAACTGCGCGCGCACAAACGTTATGCGATGAACAATGGAAAGCTAGAATGTGTATTGGCTAACTATGAGCTCAACGAAGATAATCTGGCCAGTTTCGATGCAGTAGGGACCCTACCTGCAGAGGAATTTGCCAATAGGCTTGTAAAAAATCAAAAGCGTCTGCAAAAGTGGCTCAAGCGAGAAAACATAGAGGCCTACCGAATTTATGATGCAGATTTACCGCATTATAACTTTGCTATTGATGTGTATGGCGCTTGGGTAATTGTGCAAGAGTATGCGGCGCCTAAAAGTTTGCCAGAGGCGGTTGCCAAAGAACGTTTACAACAGGCTTTGCTTCGTATTCCTACTATATTGAAGTGCCCAACTCAGCAAGTGGTAGTAAAACAACGCGTCAAACAAAGTGGTAGCAGCCAGTATCAAAAACACAGTAACAGCGGCAAACGCGTCACAGTGACTGAATACGGCGCAAAATTTTATATTAACCCAGCAGATTATTTAGACGTTGGCCTATTTTTAGACCATCGAACTACCCGCCAAATGTTTGCAGCCAAAGCCAAACAAAAGCACGTATTAAATTTATTCTGTTATACCGGCAGCGTATCGGTGCATGCCGCGCTGCACGGCGCAAAGTCGGTAACAAGCGTGGATATGTCACGGACATACATTAATTGGGCTAAAGATAATTTTGAACTCAATGGCATTCAGGGAAATCATGTGTTTGAACAAGCTGATTGCCTAGAGTGGCTCAATGGTCGTGCACAAACGCATCTACCAAAGTTTGATGCCATATTTATTGACCCGCCGTCTTTTTCTAATTCAAAACGGATGGATGGTACGTGGGATGTACAGCGCGACCACGTGGGTTTAATCAAAAATGCGCTAGCGTGTTTGCAGCCTGACGGCTTCATTTATTTTAGTAATAACCTACGTAAGTTTAGTCTCGACCAAGAGGCTATTGAGGCCTTGGGCGTAAAAGCAGTCAACATTGGCCATAAAACCTTACCAGAAGACTTTATTCGCAACCCTAAAATACACCATTGTTGGGAGATTTCTCGGCTATGAGCAAGTCGTCAACAGGCTTGTCACTCACTTTATATACTGGGCCGCACTGTGAGCTTTGTGAGCATGCACAAGCCGTTTATGAGCAGTTGTCGCCTAAAAACACAGTGTTACACAAAGTGAATATTCGTGACCACTCCGACTTGTATCATCTTTATGCTCTTCGTATTCCGGTTCTCAAACGCTCAGATACCGGCGCCGAGCTAGGATGGCCCTTTGATATTGATATGTTGGAACAGTTCTTAGCATGAATCTTGTACAGTTAAAAAATGCCTCTATTTTATTTGGTCAGCCTGCGCTGATTGACAGTGCTGATCTAAATATCCAAAGCCAAGAACGCGTATGCATACTCGGACGCAACGGCAGCGGCAAATCTACGCTCCTGCAGGTGATAAGCGGGGAGTTGAAGCTCGATGATGGTCAGCGTGTCGTTGCGGGTGAAACGGTCATATCTCGACTACCGCAAGACCCGCCCGCTAACACAGAAACCCGAATTTTTGACTATGTTGCAGAAGGCTTAGGTCAAAGTGCTGCACTTATCAAAGCCTATCACGAGCAGGCTAACTTAATTGCTACTGATCACAGTGAACAAGCCATGAATAAGCTGCAGGCGCTGCAAGAGCAACTAGATGCAAACAACGCATGGCAGTTAGAACAGCGCATTGAAAATGTGTTAACGCAGCTAAACCTAACTGCAGATAAATTATTAAGCGACCTGTCGGGTGGTTGGCGCAGAAAGGCCGCCCTTGCGAGAGCCTTGGTGAGCCAGCCTGACGTGCTTTTACTCGATGAGCCCACTAACCATCTTGATATTGAAATGGTGAAGTGGCTTGAAAAGACCTTAATGGCTTTTTCGGGCAGTTTGGTATTTATTAGTCACGACAGAAGTTTTATTAGAAATTTAGCCACGCGAATTGTAGATATTGACCGAGGGCAGGTGACCTCATATCCGGTAAACTACGATAAGTATCTAGAACAAAAAGCGCATGACTTAGAGGTGGAAGCGACCCACCAAAAAGAATTTGATAAAAAGCTCGCCAAAGAAGAAGTATGGATTCGTCAAGGTATTAAGGCCAGACGCACGCGCAATGAAGGCCGAGTGCGCGCATTGAAAGCGCTACGAGAGGAATATCAAGCGAGGCGCAAAGTATTGGGCAGCGCCGTTATTACAGGCGGTGAGGGGCAGCGTTCTGGTAAGCGCGTATTTGAATTGACGAATGTAAGCTTTGCATATGAACAGCAGCTTATTCTCAAAGATTTCAATTTGTTGATTAATCGTGGCGACAAGCTGGCCTTGATTGGTCCAAACGGATGCGGAAAGTCATCGCTAATCAAGCTTTTATTAGGAGAGCTTGAGCCAGATGTCGGTGAGGTGATGCGAGGCGTAAACCTAGAAGTTGCGTATTTTGACCAGCATAGAAGTCAATTAGAGCTCGACAAGCCGCTGATAGACGTAATTGCAGACGGCAAGCGTGAAGTTATGGTAAACGGCAATCCGCGTCACGTTATAAGCTACCTGCAAGACTATTTGTTCAGCCCCGAGCGTGTGAATGCGCCAGTGTCGACATTATCAGGCGGTGAAAAAAATCGTCTTATGCTCGCGAAACTAATGTTAAAACCGAGCAACCTCCTGATTTTGGATGAACCAACTAACGACCTTGATGTCGAAACGCTGGAATTGCTGGAGTCACTGTTAGTTGAGTATCAAGGTACGGTGCTTTTAGTGAGTCACGACCGTGAATTTATTGATAATGTGGTAACATCGAGCCTAGTATTTGAGGGCGCTGGCAACATAAATCAGTTCGTTGGCGGTTATTCTGATACCCTTGCATGGTATGCGCAGCAAGACGCTCAACATGCCAGTAGTGCAAAAGCAAAAAAGCAGTCCGCGCCAGCTAGCTCAGTCAGCACACAGGCAAAGCATGAGCCGGCCCCAGATGCGGTAAAAAGAGACAACAGCGCTACTCAAAAAAAGGCGAACAAGCTATCATACAATGATAGACGCGAGTTAGAGCAGTTGCCTAAACAGATAGAGAGGCTTGAATCTGATATTGAGGCCGTTCAGGCGCGCATAAATGAAGCGGATTTTTTCTTACAGCCTTCAGAAAAAACGCAGCCAGTATTAGATGAGTTGCAAAAGCATGAGACCGCGCTAGAAAATGCCTTTGAGCGTTGGGAAGCATTAGAAGAATTAAAAAATAACGAGTAGTAACAGGACCTTTAATGAAATTGAATTTGTTGATGGTAGCAGTTGCCTTAGGCGCTGCACCAGCTATTGTAAATGCCGCCGCATATAGTGTGCAGGAATTACCCGTAACGAGTCTTTCGGCCAATCAATTTGGCTCATCTATTGATAACTCGGGCTTAATTTTAACCACCTTGACTAACCCTTTTAACCCGCCCATTGATATGAGTTTGTTTGATGTGGCTAATTTTCCATCGTTGAGCGACCCAGACGCAGCCGCCCAAGGAAACTTCAATACAAGCGATTATACGCTGGTAGTTAATGCATTTCGAAATAATGCGGTGAGCTTCTCAACATTTGGTCAAAAGTTAGCAAGCAGAGTGATATACCAAACCGACGGAACCGATGCTCAATATGTGTTTGGGTTTGACCAAGAGCAAGACAATACCAATGGATTTACGTTTGCCTTAAATTCAAATGTAGCAGGCTCTGCAAATGGGGCATATATCGCTGGAAATAGCACATCGCTCTTTAGACCCGTGGATTTTGTGACTGACGCTGGCGATGAGTTTACGGCGGTCATTGCAGATTTTTTTCAGCGCGGCTTTGTGCAGTTTGATGGCAACACGACGCCACTTCTGCCCATAGACACCACACTGGAAGGTCGCAGTCAGGCCAATGCAATAAATGAGAACCTGCAAGTTGCAGGTGCATCATCTGTTGGGGTAAGAGACGCCATTACCACCGGTATTGAAACCTGTAATTCAGAAGAAAACACCTTCCCACTAGATATTTGTTTGTACGAGCTTAAAACCAGAGTACAAGAACAATTTATTAGACGGGCCACCGTTTGGCAGCTTGACGCCCAAGGAGAGGTTATATCGTCTGAGTTCTATCCCTTAAGCTTTACGCCAGAAGCAGACGATACGCGTAACTTTGTGAACGACGCTCTAGACATAAATAACGCGGGTGTTGCAGTGGGCAGTGGTACTGTGCTTCGAAATAACGTGGGCGTATCTGCGGCCATGGTTTATGAAAATGGCACCACCACGCGATTAATTGAAGATGACGATATGTTGCCAAACTTCGCGATTGGCATTAACGATGCTGGCATTGTTGCCGGATATCAGATTCAGGCGATTAATAATCAGGGCCGTGCCAAGTTATTCACTTACGATTTAAACAGCGGCGAGTTAGTGTTTCCTGACGACTTTTTTGTCAGCTCGTCTACTATCCCGCGCGATATCAATAATAACGGTATTGTGGTGGGGGACGGTGAAATCGAGGCCTCGCAGAGTCAAAGACGCCGTGCAGCCTTTATGTACGATATGCAGTCAGGTGAGTTTGTTAATCTTAACGATTTGATTGCGTGCGACTCTCCCTACGACATCGTGTCGGCTAATAGCATCAACGACAGCAATGAGATTGTTGCAGACGCTACGGTTTTTCGCAGTCAAAAGAATGTGCGCGGCGAGGCATTGCTAGATGCAGACGGTAATGAAATTTTTGAAACGGCTGTTGTGGCACTTAAGCTCACTCCGACCGGCCAAGAAGCGCCCGATTGTTCTGTACCCGATGCAGAAAACCCTGATTTAGAGCGTCAAGGGGCTAGTACTAATACGCTAATCATTATTGCACTTTTAGGTCTTGCTGTATTTAGACGGAAGCGATTTAGCAAAAACCGTTAGTAGTTTTGTGTAAATTACCTGAAGGCCACGTCATTAGTGGCCTTTTTTATTGGCCTAATTTTTTAATAACCTAGGCAAATAAACAGCGCTTTCTTTAGATGAAAATGGTCCAATAATCAAATCGCCAGTTTTCAACAGGTTAGAATATTCATCCTAAATTTGGTGGTATTTTGCATTGAACTATTCGCTTTATTAACGTATCTCTATATATGTGACATTTCTGTTACACGCATCACGATAAAACTATCGACCTTGCGTGAGATGTCATTTCTTTCAATCAAGAGAGGTAAGTAATGAAGAGACAAAAAAGAGATAAGCTAAGCAGAGCGCATTCGAAAGGGTATCAAGCAGGCATTGCAGGACGCTCGAAGGAAAATTGTCCATTTCAAGCATTTGACGCACGTTCTCACTGGTTAGGCGGGTGGCGAGAAGCGACCGGTGACAGACAACTAGGCATTAACCCCAGGTAAGGTCTACAGTACTTAATTAATACGAAAACGCCGAGCTTATATATGCTCGGCGTTTTGGTTTTAGTCTAAGCGAATTAACAACAAGCCGCATGATAGCAAGCTTGCTCAACACTTATGACATTAAAATGAGGAAGTGTCCTGAAATAAGCCAACTTTCAAGTCTTTCGCGGTATATATGACGCGACCATCGACGGCTACAGAACCATCTGCCATACCCATAAATAATTTACGCTTAATGACACGTTTAAAATCTATACGGTAGGTGACTTTTTTTGCAGTTGGAAGTATTTGGCCTGTAAATTTAACTTCGCCTACGCCCAAGGCTCGTCCTTTACCAGGACCTCCTGACCAACCCAAGAAAAACCCAACAAGCTGCCACATGGCGTCTAAGCCAAGGCAGCCCGGCATGACTGGGTCGCCAGGGAAATGACACGCAAAAAACCAAAGGTCAGGGTGAATATCAAGCTCAGCCTCAATATATCCCTTACCGTGCTCACCGCCTTGCTCAGTGATCATGTTGATTCTGTCCATCATCAGCATATTTGGCGCGGGGAGCTGGCTGTTGCCAGGACCAAACATCTCGCCGGTACTGCATTTGAGTAAGTCTTCTCTAGTAAATTGGTGTTGTTTATCAGTCATATTATTTCTTATTTTTGAAAACAGGGAGTAATTTAGCGAACACTTGTACGCTAAACAACTCTGAACAGTGAAATAATGCAAAAAAGAAGGGAGAAACCGCTACTTTGTGCCAAAAATGTTTAAATTATGAGCAGAGTAGTTGAGCTTTTTACAATTAGGGGTCAACAGCTAAGGAGATTTACTCTACAATTGCACTAGGTTAAGTCAGAGAGTTCGTCGTAGGCATGAGAAACAAAAAAATGCAGGCCAATGCTGAAAAGCAAAAGCGTTACAGAGAACGACAAAAACAGCTCGGCAAAAAAATGGTGCGAGGCTATATCACGCCTGAAGCAATGGAGAATTACAAAGAAATTGTAGAAAAAACGAATTGGACGGACAGTGATATTTTGTCAAATTCGCTGCGCATCACCTATGCGGCATACCGCAACGGGCAAATTAGATTTTTAAACAAGTGGCTGCAAGATGACGACCGCAAAAAGCTACTGCAGAGGCAAAAACAAGCGGCAAAACAGGGCGCTAATGCAGATGTTGCCGCCACTCAACAAACACCGACAAAGCCCGATGAGCTCGGTTGAGCTACTTAAAATCTATACAACTTCATTAAAAGCCTAAGCACCCAGTACTGAAAAGCCTAAGTACCCAGTACTGAAAAGGAGCGCAGAATTAACTAAGCACCGAGTGCTGAACTAACTAAGCACCGAGTGCTGAACTAACTAAGCACCGAGTGCTGATACAGCACGCGCTTTGCCTCTTGCTGCACATCGTCTCGCTTACGGTAATCCCACAATTTTTTACGGGCCTCACTGGCGGCCTTGTCGACGTCAACAATCGGCGCAACATAGTCCTTTTCCAAATTAAAGTCATACATCGCAGCCTCAAGCCCAGGAATAGCCCAAGGCGTATGTATGAGTTCTTTAGGGAGGTTTTTAAGTTCGGGGACCCACTTTTTAATAAATATACCGTCGGGGTCTTTATCTTCTGACTGCTTAATCGGATTATACAAACGGATTGTATTGGTGCCCGTTACCCCAGCCTGCATTTGAAACTGTGGATAGTGTATCCCGGGTTCAAAATCTAAAAATTGTCGACCTAAGTGCACAACACCGGCTTGCCAGTCTATATCTAAATGATGGCACAGAAAGCTCACCAGCATCGCGCGCATCCTGAAGTTCAAATATCCGGTGCTGATGACCGCTCGCATCGATGCGTCAATAATCGGAATACCAGTGTTGCCTTCTTTCCACGCTTTTAACCTTTGCTCTTTTAATTCTCCGGTGCAGTAAGGGTAATCTGTGTACGCTTTATTTACCGGTCGAAACTGCATTTGTGACTCTGATTCAAACTTTTGAATAAAGTGGCAATGCCAGCTAATGCGAGCTTGAAAGGCATTTACGGAGCGTCGCCATCCGCTTTTGTCTTGATAGCGCTGACTAAATTGATATACCTGACGAATACTTAAATTGCCCCAGGCTAAATATGGGGATATGCGGGAGCAGGTGCGGCGCGCTGTTTCTGGTTTGCCGATATTGCCAAAATATGCCTTTCCGCGCCCTTTGTAAAAATCATACATAACATGCCATGCACGTTTTTCACCCCCTAATTGAAACAAAGGCGCTTTTTCTTTCCATGCATCGGGCACGTTAAATGTATAGGCCTCAAGCGAGGAGGGGTGGCTAGCGGGTACTAGGCTTGTTAAATCTACGTCATACATCTGCCCATTCATTAATCCATGCCAATGGCTACGCCACTTAAAACGATGGGCTAGGGGGCGCAGCACTGCCCCATGTGCAAATTCATACCATGATATGTTTTTGCTTTTAACCCATTTGCTGAGCGCTTTGTCGCGTTCAAAGGTATGCGCCAGACCAATTTCCTGATGGCTATAAATGGCCTGCATACCGGCGTCTGCCAAGCGGGCAAAAATATCTATTGGATTGCCCTTTAGACAATGTACCTGCAGCAAATTGTGCCCTTGTGCAATGAGCTGTTCATTCAAATCACAAAGTGATTGATAAATAAAACGCCAGTGGCGGATGTCCATATGAGGATCATTGAGCTGTGAAGGTTCAACAATATAGACAAGCATCAGAGGTAAGCCGGCTTGCTGCGCCCTGAGCAAGGGCTCGTGGTCGCGCAGGCGAAGATCGCGTTTTAACCAAACTACGTTAAATTGAGCCGATGATGCAGTTTTATTTTTCATTGCTAAAGCCTAAGCACTAATTGCTGCGCATCATCAACGGGCAAGCCACTTATTTATAAACTTGCGCTGGGGATCGTAGGTATCGGTTTGCTTTTGCAAATTAAACTGACGGTGTCCACGAGGGTCGCTTCCCACACCCGCTAAGTACTGCCAGTTTCCCCAATTGCTTGCTACGTCAAAATCAATTAACTGTTGCTCGAAGTAAGCTGCGCCGTAGCGCCAGTCGAGTGCTAGCTCGTGCACAAAACAACTCGCGACGAGTTGACGCCCTCTGTTAGAAATAAAGCCCGTCGCATTGAGCTGGCGCATACATGCATCAACAATGTCGTAGCCCGTTTCACCTTGACACCACTGCTGATATTTTTCAGTGTCTAGGCGCGTGTTTGGCGATTTATCTTGGATGCCTTGGTAGGCAAAAAAAGCGACACCGTGTTTTTTGTGCTGCCAATGAAAAAACTCTCGCCAGAGCAACTCAAAAAATAGCCAGTAGGTGCTGTCGTTAGCAACGCGCTCACGTTCATATTCACTAAGCTTCTGCAAAACCTCGCGTGGCGACACACATCCGTGTGCCAAGAATGCAGAAAGGCGGCTTGAAAAATCCCACCCATCAAGCCCGTTTCGAGTTTCTTTGTAACGGGCTATTTGGTCGCTGCCAAAAAAGTAGGCCTCAATTCGTTGTAGACCAGCGCTTTGGCCGCCCTGATAGTACTCGTTATCATATTTTGGCTTGTTGTCAGCTAGGCTTAGCTTATAAGTTGTGATGCCATCGCAATCAAGCGCTAAATGCTGGACCTTGCTTTCTATTTTTTTACCACCGGTCAACACCTTATTTTCTGATGGACTGTTGCTTCGGGGTTTGGCGTATTTCTCTACTTTACGTCGGAAGGGCGAGAAGGTATCGGGCATGTTTTCAAGTGCAAATGGAAAGTCTTCTTGTTCGTATAAATAGTTGCTTCCACCCTTGATGTGGCTTAGTTCACCTTGAATATTTTCGATTTCACGCCGCTCATAGACCCCATGATGCTCTTCATACGATATATGGGTGATGGAATTTTGCGCTAACAATCGATTTACCACTTCAACGGGCTTACCGTAGAGCACATAAAGCTCAATGCCGATTGCTTGTAGCTGGCGGCTTAAGTCAGATAATGCACTTTCAATAAACCAGCGCCTATGCTGGCCAAGGTGCAAACAATCATATTGGTTGGGCTCTTCCCATTTGGGATCGAAAACGTAGACAGCGGCCACCGAAGCGCAAGATGCGATTAACTGGCTTAGCGCTTCGTTGCCGCTAACGCGTAAATCATGTCTAAACCAATGCAGTCCTGACGAGGATGAGGGCATAATAATTTCCTAAAAATGCTCGGTAAAATGAGTACTCCTAAGCAATATAAATCGATCGGTTTAGGGGCTTTTTTAGTAGAAAACTCATCAAGATAGTCACAGCGCCCGTTGCGGCCTAGTCACAGAATAAGGAAGTGCTGCTTTTATGAGCAATAGTGAAAACCCAATAAAAACTATCGTTTGGTTTAGACAGGATTTACGAATAAATGACAACCCAGCGCTTAAAGCTGCATGTGATAATGGCGAGGTTGTTCCTGTTTATATTCTTGATGATGCAATTCCTGATAAAGCCACCCTTGGCGGCGCAAGTTCATGGTGGCTGCATCATGCCTTACACGACCTTGCTAAATCTTTTGATAACCGGCTCGTCGTAAAATCAGGAAACGCTAAGCAAATTCTAGAAAAACTTGCCGATGAACACCAAGCGACACATATTTTATGGCACCGCATGTATGAACCTTGGGCTCGAAAGCGCGATGCAGAAATAAAGGCGCATTTTAAAGACTCCGGCGTTGCTGCAAAAAGCTTAAACGGCTCTTTGCTATGGGAGCCCTGGGAAGTGCTTAAAAAGGATGACACTCCTTATAAAGTGTATACCCCTTACTATCGAAATGGTTGTTTAAATCAAGACGACCCTCGTTATCCTTTGCCTCGCCCTGAACTAAACATTGCATCCTCTGTGACCAATAATGCGGCAGCAGATATTGATGCCCTTGGATTATTGCCAAACATTGATTGGGACGGTGGCTTAAAAGAGATGTGGACAGTGAGTGAGCGCGCCGCTGGCAGCAAGCTTCATTGGTTTATTGATAACGCGATTAAAGCTTATAAAGATGACCGCAATTTGCCCGCGGTACGCGGTACATCGCAGTTGTCTCCGTACTTACACTTTGGCCAAATTTCACCTAACCAGGTTTGGTATGCAATCAAAGATGCATTTCATGGCAATACATCAGGTGAGGGCGTTGATACTTATTTAAGTGAAATCGGCTGGCGGGAATTTTCATATTATCTGCTCTACCACTTTAATGATATTCAAAAACGTAATTTCAATGAAAAGTTTGATAAGTTTCCTTGGCGTACGTCTAAGACCGATTTGACGGCTTGGCAGCGCGGTAAAACCGGCATACCTATTGTTGATGCTGGGATGCGTGAGCTTTACCAAACCGGTTACATGCACAATCGCGTGCGCATGATTGTCGGTTCGTTTTTAGTTAAGAACCTGCTGATTGACTGGCGCGAGGGCGAGCGCTGGTTTTGGGACTGCTTAGTTGATGCAGATACCGCCAGTAACTCAGCAGGCTGGCAGTGGGTGGCCGGTTCTGGTGCAGATGCAGCCCCGTATTTCAGAATTTTTAACCCTGTACTGCAAAGCGAAAAATTTGATAAAGAAGGGGAGTATATAAAAACCTACTGTCCTGAACTGAGTAATTTGCCTAAAAAATATATTCACAAACCGTGGGAGGCATCCAGTGAAGTCTTAGAGAAGGCGGGTGTGACCCTGGGAGAACAATACCCTGAGCCGATTGTGGACCTTAAAGAATCTCGCAAGCGGGCTCTCGACGCCTTTGCTGAAATAAAAGGAGAGTGAGCTCAATGACCAAGCTTTGCGTGATACTAGGCGACCAACTGAGTCTCAACACTGAGTCGTTGCAACAAATCGATAAGTCTCAAGACTATGTTCTCATGGCGGAGGTTAAATCTGAAGCAACGTACGTAAAGCACCATAAGAAAAAAGTCGCGTTTGTATTTAGTGCTATGCGTCATTTTGCGCAAGAACTCAAAGAAAACGATTATCGGATAGATTATACAGCCTACTCAGATAGCAATAATAAAGGCAGCCTGTTTGAGCAAGTCAAAGCGTTTTGTGAACAACATCCTATTGACGAAATCGTTATTGCTCACGCCGGTGAATACCGATTACAGCAAGATATCGATAGCTGGCAGGGCAAGCTGAATATTGAGGTGACGGTTTGTCGTGATAACCGCTTTGTGGCCGAACAGTCATTTTTTGATGAATGGGCAAATGGGCGAAAGCAGCTGCGCATGGAATACTTTTACAGAGAGATGCGACGGAATCATAACTATCTAATGGAGGGTAAAGAACCAGCGGGAGGAAAATGGAATTACGACAGTCAAAACCGAGAAAAGCCGCCGAAAGACCTCGATGTGCCTGAGCCTACTAAATTTACACCCGACGACATTACCAATGAAGTCCTCGAATTAGTAGCCAAAGAGTTTGACGATCACTTCGGTGATTTAAATGATTTCCATTATGCAGTTAACCGTACGCAGGCCTTGAAGGTACTTGATGAGTTTATTGAACAACGTCTTGAGCATTTTGGTCAATATCAGGACGCCATGATACAAGACGAACCGTGGATGTATCATTCTCACATTAGCTTTTACATTAACGTGGGCATGCTGTCGGCACAAGAATGTATGGACGCTGCTGAACAAGCCTACGTATCTGGTCAAGCACCGCTCAATTCGGTAGAAGGTTTCATTCGTCAAATATTGGGGTGGCGAGAGTATGTTAAAGGGTTTTATTGGCATTTGATGCCCGATTACAAAGAAAAGAATTATCTCAATGCCACGCGCGATTTGCCTGAGCTGTTTTGGGGCAGCGATACTAAAATGAACTGCCTTAAGCAGTGCGTGAAAGAAACGAAAGAAAATGCATACGCCCATCATATTCAGCGTTTAATGATCTTGGGTAATTTTGCTCTGCTTGCCGGATTAGACCCAGAGCAGGTAAACGAATGGTATTTAATTGTATATGCAGATGCATACGAGTGGGTAGAACTGCCGAATGTGAGCGGTATGATTTTATTCACCGACGGTGGTTTACTCGCAAGCAAACCCTATGCTGCAAGCGGGTCATACATTAATAAGATGTCTAATTACTGTCAGCACTGTGAGTACAGCGTTAAAGAAAAAACCGGCCATCAAGCTTGTCCGTTTAACTACTTATATTGGGATTTTTTGATACGGCACAGAGATACGCTGCAAAAAAATCCCCGCATGGGCATGATTTATCGAACATTAGAAAAGATGGACGGCAAAAAAATTGACCATATGCTCGACGATGCGGCGAGCTTTTTCGAGCGATTATCAAAGAATGAAGAAGTCTAATTTACCTACAAAGGTATGTCCGGTATGCGAGTTACCCTTTACGTGGCGAAAAAAATGGGAACGAAACTGGCCCGATATTCGTTATTGTTCTGAGCGCTGTCGCCGCAATAAGCGCAGCGCCGGCACCTCATAGCCGGCCCCATACCAAGCAACGTATGCTCAGCAACTTATACCCGCCAAATAATAGCGACATAGAGAATCTACTAGGTCATAATTTTTATTTACGCCTTGCTAGAGCCTTATACGTTCAATCATTAAACAAATATCGCGCAATTCTTTATATTTTCGTTCATTTTGTACGTGAGCAGGTTATTTGGTTTTATACTCTCAATGCAGGTAAATCCGCGCCAACGCTTTTTATCTTCTATTCAAATATCGAATAGCTCATAGTTAATAAATGCGCGATTAACATCGCCTGATGCTGCATCGGTAAAAAATATACGCGCTTTTTATATAATATTAAATAAGCAGGATTCAGGTTAAATAGGTATAAAAATTAACACAAAATACGCCATCCTTCCTTTGAGAGCATGACAAATGCGACAGTATTCGCATGCTTTGTTATAATTACTTCATAATTTCCTGTTTGTATCTACACATAAAGCGGCTTTGGACCGCGCAGATGTATTAAGGCGTTGAATGTCAGATAACAAAGAGTCAAAAGCTTCTCAAAACCAAACCGTTTACCTATTTGATGACAGGGAAAGCTCTCGTGAAGAACGTGAGAACGAGCACCAGGACCCTTGTGACGTAGCTACGCCTACAACTAACACGCCTGCATCTAACACGCCTATATCTCAAACAACTGCACCTTCCCCACAAAAAACCATGCAAGACAACCTCAATCAAAATAGCGTCAGTCATGATCATAGGGCGGAGCAGAGCTTGTTCGAAACTGCGGGCGATGATGACTATGCCATTTATCAAAGTGACGTACCAGACGACCATCGCATGATGGAGTTTGCCCTGTGGGGCTCTGGTTTATCGGTGTGGTCGTGGTATCGAGAGAGTGATGAAATTGAAATAAAAGCCTTTCAAAACGGTCAATATCGTCGTCAAAGTGTTTATCCATCGTTTAGTGCCTTTTGGGAATGTGTCCATGCTGACGATGTAAACGAGCTCAAGCGCAAGTGGGCTGCTATATTAGACGAGAGCTTAATTGTATTTGATTATCAATTTAGGTTTTTATTCAAAGACGAATATCGCTGGCTTCAGTTAAAAGGGCGTGTGACCGCGCTAGACGATGTCGGCGTGAATACGTTAGTGGGTACCTTCCAAGATATAAGCGAACAGAAGAGCAACGAAACCCAATCAAATATTATGAGTTATGCGCTTGCACAGACTTCACAGCCCATGCTCATCTTAGAAAAAAATCTCACGATTGTTGATGTGAATACCGCTTTTTTCAATCAAATCGACCCTAGCTTTGCTCCTCTTAACAATACCAGTTTCGCGAGCAGCGTGGCGATTGCAAAAGGCGATATTGAGTCTCTTGAACAACACGGATTTTTGCAGGTGCAGACTGAGTATTTCCGTGCCAATAGCAACGGTTCTGTTAAACAGGCCATTCCGGTAGAGCTTGCATTCAATCTCTTTCATATGAACGAGCTCAACCAAGACTATTACATTGTTGCATTAACTAACTTAACCAGTCGATTGCAAAATGAAGCAACGCTTCATCGTTTAGCGCATTATGACTCGTTAACCGGTTTGTTAAATCGTCGAGCGCTTCAAGAGAGCTTAACCGAGCTTACCGATGCCCAAAGACCGTTTGCATTATGCTATATAGATTTAGAAGGGTTTAAGCAAATTAATGAAGCTTTTGGCCACGAATTTGGCGACTCTGTGTTGGAAAATATCGGCGCAAGCATGCAGCAGTCCCTCACAAAAGCAGCGCAGCTATGTCGCTGGGGTGGTGACGAACTTATCGCGACGTTTTACGAAACTGACGAAGAGACGCTGTCTAAATACGTGCAAGACATTGTTGATATCGTAGCATCACAAAAGATAGTGATGAACGGTCAGAGATTTACCTTGCGTGCACATATTGGTGTAGCCTGCTTCCCAGACAATGCGCTTGGCAGTAGCGAGTTAATTCGAAATGCCGACGCGGCTTTGTTTTATGCTAAATCTGAGGAAGATTGTACTTACAAAATGTATACGCAAGGGATGACCGACGACAAGGTCAAACGTATTACCTTTGTGAACGACCTTAGAGAGGCACTCAATGCCAAAGAATTGAGCTTTGTATTGCAAGGTAAGTTTAATCAGGAGCGCGAGCTAATAGGGGCCGAAGTGTTGTGCCGATGGCATAGCCCAAAACATGGGCATGTATCGCCAGGCGTATTTGTTCCTTTGATTGAAAAGCATGGAATGGAGTATCAGCTTGGTGAACTTGCGCTGGAAAATGCGATGAGCTTTATTTATTTACTCGAGAAGCAAGGTATACGCATTCCAATTTCGGTAAATATATCATCGAGTCAGTTTCTACAAGCAAGTTTTGTAGAGCTTGTTAAATCGCTTGTTGGCAAACATCAAATCGACCCGCGATTAATCGAACTAGAGATAACCGAATCGGTGTTCATGGTGGATGAACAGCTTGCAACTCAAAACTTTGATCGCGTCAGGGCCTTAGGTTTTAGAATATCGCTAGATGATTTTGGAACGGGCTACTCGTCGCTGTCATATTTATCTAAATATCATTTTGACGTGGTCAAAATTGACCGCCAGTTTATTATTGATTTGGCCGATAATGCCAAAGCGCAAAAGCTGTTTTTAGCGATACTCAATTTATGCAAGGCATTAGATATTGAAACCGTGGTAGAAGGAATAGAGACCGAACAGCAATTTGAGATGCTTACCGAATCAGGGGTGACAAAGTTTCAGGGTTTTTTACTCGGTATGCCAACGGCCTTTAAAGACTTTGCGTTAACACACCAAGGAAATCGCATTCACTAGGCTACGAGCTTAAGAGCATAAATTGCAAACAAACCCAGCGCTATGGCCAAGGTCACGCTAAATAGTGTGCCAAGCATGATGTATTCTGTTAGCTTCCTGTCTTGCTCTCTGCGCATATCACCAAAACGAAAAACACTTTTTGCGGCTAATAAAAACCCAATGCCGGCGTATTGCCCGAGCATGACAAATATAATCACCAAAAATCGTTCTAGTATGCCAATCCATTCACCCGCGTAAGGTAAACCGGGATTATCTTGCTCCTGACTCGCATTTGCATTCATGTCTTTGGTAAAAGGTGTCAAAATTAACTGGATTATTAATGAAAGCGGTTTCCATGCAAACAAAAACGTCGCGAGAATAATCAAATGCTGGGCCTGCGTGTATTCAGACGCAATATCATGCCAAAGGCTAACATCAGGCTGAGCAATGTAAGCGCAAATCAATGCTAGGATGGTGATATGAGCACACTGGTCAATTAAGAATGACTTCAAATAAAAGCCCTGATACGTTTTCCATATATCAATGGCATAGTGAGTTAACACAATTGTGAACAGCACTACAAAAAACGTGGCAG
The DNA here is from genome assembly GCF_042652645.1 of Glaciecola siphonariae. Classification (NCBI taxonomy): domain Bacteria; kingdom Pseudomonadati; phylum Pseudomonadota; class Gammaproteobacteria; order Alteromonadales; family Alteromonadaceae; genus Glaciecola; species Glaciecola siphonariae. The sequence continues at coordinate 698,438 of NZ_JBHSGU010000002.1, read as the reverse complement.
TCAGACCTAGAAATGAATAAAGCACAATGGCGTTTAGCGCCAGATGAGTCAAGACATGCTTGAATAAGCCAACTGATTTTTCTTTGTGCTTAATTTTACTATCAATCCAAGATTTACGCTGTAAGTAAAAATCGGCCACTAGGTGCACAAGTAGTAAGAGAAGAAACAGGGTCATTGTGCATAATCCTCAATGGTTGACTCAAAAAATAAGATGCTTTGTTTTAACAAATCAGCGCCGCCGCGCTTTAAATGCGCCGCGACGTTTTGACGGGTCATCTGCAGTTGTTCGGCAATAACGTGCTGCTCAGGAAAATCTTCGGCAATATAATAATAGAGCACCTCACACTGCTTTTGTGTAAGGCCGCTTAGGTAGTAGTTTAAGTATTGCTGAATAAGCGAGATAGCCTGCATATTGTTGGGTAAACTGAGGCTTAAATCACGTCTATTTGTGCGCTCAAGTAGTCGCCCCGATTGAACAAAGACCTCTCCCATGCTTTGTGAGAATGCCGGTTCAATTTTATCCTGATGCCCAAATACTAGGGCCTGAGTCAGTTTGATGGGGTGTTTGCTGACGCAGTGCATCAGCCTCAAACGCGTGAGCAAACTCGCTTTAAAGGCATAAATGGGATTGGAGTATGCCACTTGGAAGGCATCACCCCTGAAAATATCAAAGCGAGCGTTAAACGCGTCATTATGTCGCTGTAGTTCTGTTCTCAGCGCATCCATGGCTTGTTTGTACGTCTGTTCTGACATTTTAGTAGAGTGAACTAAGTCACTTGTTTCTACCGCTATAAACATTGACAGTACCTAGTCAAAAGGGAACACTTGAAACTATGTCATAAAAAAAGATATTCCGCAAATTATTATGTTTGCTTCTTGTATTAGCAAATTAATTAAATTGCTTAAATATTCATCAACAGGCGTGTTTCATGATAACTAGACCCCAGGCCAGTGTGTATTTAATTCTTGGTCCTGCTCTTGCCATAGCTACTTACTATTTATGTTATTTGAGCTTTGGATTTGAATCAGTTGCGGCTATCACAGCGGCTATTACTGTGCTCACCGTCACTTGGTGGGTGACCGAAGCGCTTCCAATACCCATCACATCTTTATTGCCCTTCGCATTACTTCCTTTATTCAATGTTGTTGGGCATCGAGAAGTCAGTGCGGCATTTGGCAGCCACGTAATTTTATTGCTGATGGGGGCATTTATGCTCTCTAAGAGCCTTGAAAAAGCAGGCGTACATAAACGACTTGCGATTATTATGATTAACGCAATCGGTTCGAATAGTAAAAAACGATTAGTATTAGGATTTATGATAGCCACAGCAGTACTCAGTATGTGGATATCAAATACCGCTACGGTTTTAATTATGCTGCCAATCGCGTTGGCAGTGCTTGCATCCGTCGAAGAGCGTCCGTTAAAAGTCGCACTTATTCTTGGCATTGCCTATGCGGCCAGTGTAGGAGGGGTTGGCACTTTAATCGGAACGCCGCCAAACGTGATTTTTGCAGGCCTATACGAACAGCAGTCGGGTCAAGAATTTGGCTTTGTCACTTGGATGATGGTGGGGATCCCATGCGTGATTATCGCCATTCCAATGATGGCAATATGGCTAACGCGTCATTTAAGTGGACCGCTTCAGGTGAATTTGCCAACATTAGGCCCTTGGCAAAGTGAAGAGATCAGAACGCTGAGCGTATTCGGACTGGCGGTGCTTGCATGGATTACGCGTAACGCACCATTTGGTGGGTGGAGTGAGTTGTTTGGCGTAAATGGTGCGGGAGATAGCACGGTAGCGCTTGCAGCGGTGATAGTGATGTTTATTGTGCCTAATGGAAAAGGCTCGCGCTTGTTAGACTGGGAAACTGCGGTGGCTATTCCTTGGGGAATGCTGTTATTGTTTGCCGGAGGCATTGCGCTTGCGACCGGTTTTACCGCATCTGGCTTAAGCACGCTGATAGGGGATGGTTTAAGTCGTTTTACTGAGTTTCCACTTTTAATCACCTTATTGCTGTTGTGTTTAAGCGTGACCTACTTAACTGAAATAACCAGCAATACCGCCACTGCAACGCTATTAATGCCAATATTGTATTTGGTCGGAATAAACTACGGAGTAGACCCCGCCATATTTATGATCCCCGCGGCAATGGCAGCAAGCTGTGCGTTTATGCTACCGGTTGCCACAGCGCCGAACGCGATTGCTTATGGCACCGGCGAAATAGACATCAAAGATATGGTAAAAGAAGGCGCGGTGCTTAGCTTTGGGGTGTCAAGTATGCTCGCCTTGGTTTGTTACGTCGTATTAGACATAGCATTGTAGTTATGAATAAGCCATGCATAGCTCGAGGGCATTTAAAAAATTAAGGTAATACCATGAAGATTATTGTCGATGCCGACGCTTGTCCGGTTGCCATTAAAGAGATTATTTGCAAGGCTGCCCAGCGCACTCACGTGCATGCCATGTTTATTGCAAACCATGCCATACGCCTGCCGGCATCATCTTATCTCAGCAATATAAGCGTTCCCGCGGGTTTCGATGTAGCTGATCATGAGGTTGTACGTCGCTGTGAAGCCGGAGACTTAGTTATTACGTCTGATATTCCACTGGCTGCCGAGATAATAGAGAAGGGGGGTGATGCGCTTTCCTCACGCGGAGAGTTGTTTGATAAACAAACCATTAAAAGCCGCTTAGTCACCCGCGATTTTATGGAAACGATGCGAGCAAGCGGCATACACAGCTCGGGCCAAGCCCCGCTCAACAATAAAGACAGAAAAGCCTTTGCCGACCATCTCGACCGGCTACTGGCTAAACGCTCATTTTAGTAAACTTATTAAGCTAGAGGTATCAAAACGACCACCGCCATTTTTCTGGACCTGCGCGTAAAATTGGTCGACCAAGGCGGTAATTGGAAGCGTACTTTTATTACGTTTGGCTTCATCAAGCACAATACCTAAGTCTTTGCGCATCCAATCAACTGCAAAGCCAAAGTCAAACTCTTGTTTTACCATCGTATGTGAGCGATTCTCCATTTGCCAAGATTGCGCAGCACCCTTGCTTATAACATCGATGACTTGCTCTGTATTTAAGCCTGCGTTTTGGGCAAAATGCAGCGCCTCAGAGAGTCCTTGCACAATACCTGCAATACAGATTTGATTCACCATTTTACACAGCTGACCGCTACCCACAGTACCTAGCAGTGCGTGCTTTTGTGCATAGCAGTTTAACACCTCGCATGTTTGCTTATAAACAGTCTCTGCTGCACCGCACATAACGGTAAGTTTTCCGTTTTCAGCACCCGCCTGACCGCCTGATACTGGCGCATCCATAAAGCCAAGGTGTTGTTTTGAACAAGCCTCAGAAAGCTCACGCGCTAAGTGGGCCGACGTGGTGGTATGGTCTACCAAGATACTGTTAGGCTTCATAGCACTAAGCGCACCATCGTCCCCATAAACTACTGAGCGAACATCGTCATCGTTACCCACGCATACCAACACAATGTCGGCATTGTTAGCTGCCATACGAGGGGTATCAGCTACCTGACCATTATATTGGCTGGCCCAAGAAAGCGCTTTGTCTTTACTTCGATTAAATACAAGTACTTCATGTCCAGCCCTTGCCACATGGCCGGCCATGGGAAAGCCCATCGCTCCTAAGCCTATAAACGCTACACGCATGAATACATCTCTTTGATAAACTAGGTGGTAGCAATACTAACGGTATTAGGGCAGGGGCATCAAGGGCGAATGAAGATAAAGCTGCGCGATTTCATTGTGCGCTAGCGGCCTGTCGAAAATGGCAAGTTCGTCAATTGCGCCGACATAATTTAAACCTAACACAATGCGCAGATTCGCCGGGTTCCACGCTATTTTTAGGGGCCGCTTAAAAGAATTTTGTAACTCACCGTTTATATATAGTTTAGCAACACTTGGGCTGTTTGCATTTATATCGTTGATGGTTAACGCCACATGCGTCCACTCATGGCTTGCAAAGATATCTGATTTTACACCCACCATAGGTCGCTCGCTAATTGGGAAGTCGTTAAAGTCGATATCCATTGGATTCCAAAATACATACTCAGAGAATACCCCGAGCCTAAAATCTTTTGTTTCTGATTTATCAAAATCAACGAATATGGAGCCATCGTTCCATGCATCATCTAATATCATAATGGGGTCGACATACTCATTAGGAAGCTGTTTAAGTGGTGAGGTTTTGAGCCATAAAGACACGGTGACAGAAAATATGTCATCACTAGATGGAAGATTACTATCTCCTTTAAATACTAAAAACTCACTCGCGTGCTCAGAAAAGACTAACGCGCCTCCAAAAACACCACCATGGGTTTGCTGCTCTATATTTTTTGATTCAATGCCAGATCGCAGGTCAAAACGCTTGCTCATACTCTGCGCGGTATAGACCTTAGCATCACCCATAGCAATATCAGCATCAGGGTGTTCGTCAAAACTAGCGTAAAACAATAGTCCCTTCTTATTCGGTGAAGTGTTTATTGGCAAAGTGTTATTCGGTAGGGTGTTATCCGTTAAAGCCGCCTGACTTTTAGGCTCTGTATCGCCTGCGGCAACTGAAATAAAACCAACAGTGGTCAGAAGTAAACCAAACAAACATCTATATTTTGTTTTGCCCATTTTAGTTTTACTCATCTTTGCTATCCATACATAAGCACTTGCATTAAACCGAGTTAAATTAACCTCAGCTCTGGTTAAGTTAAATATACTCAACTATTGTTTAGGGGTAAATTAGTTGGCTATAAGTAATATCTGGCTAATACTTGGCTAATATGTAACTCAGAGATGCTTATAGCGCGGCTAGCCATGATGCTTCATACTTCTTTTGGCGCTTTGTTAAAAATAAAGATAGGTTGTCGGTCAGAGAACAATAAAGTGAGTAGAACCCATTGAACAGACGACAAATGATTAAATCACTTGCAATAAGCCTGGGCTTGACACTCAGTAAATCTGCGTTTACTCGCCTAGTTACCCTAACTAATTACGACGCTGATGCGAACTCAAGAGACTTTGTGAATGGCCAAAAGACGGCATCTTTATTATCTAATAAACAAAAGCGTCTGTTAAAAACACTAGCTGACATAGTACTACCGGTCAGCGATTCCCCGAGTGCAAGTGAGGTAGGTGCAGACCATTTTGTTGAGTATGCTGTCAATCAATTGTTCTCAGAAGATGATCAAGAACACTTCCTGAAAGGGCTCATGACGTTTGACAATATGTACACCGCTTTCATTATGTCTGACGGACCTACTCAAAAGAACATCATTACGCATATTGACGGTGATGCTTTTAAACCAGCCAATAGTGAAAATCCAAGCGATATTTTACGCTTCTACACCTTATTTAAGCAGTGTCTATTATTAGGCTATTTTACCAGCGAATCCGTCATGACAGGCTTTTTGAACTATCATCCCGTACCTGGAAGATATGACCCAAAGGTAATAGTGAATGAATCGAGCTTGCTCTTTGTTACCAATTAAGAGGTAGTCATGAAAAGTGAAAACTCACAGTATGATGCTATTGTCATCGGCTCTGGTATTAGCGGAGGCTGGGCGGCAAAAGAGCTAAGCGAAAAAGGGCTTAAAACGCTTGTTTTAGAGCGAGGCGAAGACGTTCAGCATGTCAAAGACTATTCGAGTGCCATGACACCACCATGGGGCTTTGACGGACGCGGTAAAGTCGATGCAGATACACTTAAAGACTATCCTATTCAATCAAAAGTGTATGCGTTTAATGAGGGCACTAAGCCGTTTTGGGTAAAAGACTCTGAGCATCCTTACACAACACCAGATAATAAACCTTTTCATTGGTTTAGGGGCTATCAAGTAGGCGGAAGAAGCATCACTTGGGGCAGACAATGCTCTCGTTGGGCAGAAATTGATTTTGAAGCTAATGCGAAAGACGGTCACGGAATAGACTGGCCTATTCGCTACGCAGATATTGCACCGTGGTATGATTACGTAGAACGCTTTATCGGCGTGAGCGGCAAAAAAGAAGGGCTCGCCCAATTACCTGATGGTCAGTTTTTAGCGCCGATGCAAATGAATGACGTTGAACTGCATGTTAAAAAGGCGATGGCAAAAAAATGGAAAGATAGAGTATTAACCATTGGGCGCGTTGCAAATTTAAGCGAAGCTCACAAGGGAAGGGGACCTTGTCAATATCGCAATTTATGCGCCAGAGGATGTCCGTTCTCAGCGTATTTTTCAAGCTTGAGCAGCACACTCCCTGCAGCACACGCAACGGGAAATCTTACTCTTAGAGCTAACTCTGTTGTTACCCGAATTACCTATAATGAGCATAAAAACAGAGTAAGTGGTGTAGAGGTTCTCGATACAAGCACGGGCGCGCTACATTCATATACCGCCAAGCTTATTTTTGTATGTGCATCAACGCTTAACTCAACGTGGTTACTACTCAACTCAGCAAATTCAAGCTTTCCAAATGGGCTTGCCAATGGAAGTGGTGAGCTAGGGAAAAACCTTATTGACCAACATTATCGAGTTGGGGCATCAGGTCAAATTAAGGGTTTTGATAAAAGCTATTACTACGGAAGCCGACCAACGGGAATAATTGTTCCTCGTTTTAGAAACCTAGAAAAACAAGAAACTGACTACCTTCGAGGATTTAATTACCAAGGCTGGGCAAGCAGAGCCGACTGGCGCAGAGGTCAATCTCAGAAAGGAATTGGCGCTGATTTCAAAGATGCTTTACGCACGCCGGGCGACTGGACAATGGAGTTTTTGAGCTTTGGCGAAAGCTTGCCCAATCCGAACAACCATGTTCGTTTAAATAGCGATAAGAAAGACGTACACGGCTTATCAACGCTGTATATCAGCGCAGAATTTGGCGAAAATGAGAAAAAGATGCGAAAGGACATGCGCCAGTCGGCTGTTGATATGCTTGAGGCGGCCGGCGCGGTTAATATCAAGCCTTATGATCACGGGCACGCATATATTCCTGGCGACTGCATTCATGAGATGGGCACTGCAAGAATGGGAAAAGATAAAACTACCTCAGTACTTAATGAATGGAATCAATCACACGATATTCCAAATCTGTTTGTAACCGATGGTGCATCGATGGCTTCGGGCTCCTGTAAAAATCCGTCAGTAACTTATATGGCATTGACTGCAAGAGCAGTAGACTTTGCTGTAGACGAGCTCAAGCGCTTAAACATTTAATAACAACGTTATCCTACGTGAACGAAATGTCTTTGGTGGTAGGTGTACATATCAGCAACGTAGCGACACATCAAAAATCTGAAAAGATTCATTTTATTTCATTAAATCAGAAGCTTACACAGCTCAATGCAAGTTTTCAGAGCGCATTTATATTTATCCACATATTATATAATTGCGTATAATGTATATTATGTTAAATTAAATATTATCCCAAAGTTATTCACAAGTAATATTTATGAGGCACATTCACAAGACATATTCACAAGGCATATCCCCTTCTTTGTGTATGTTTACTTTTCCGTTTGCTGAAGCTTTTGTCGGTATTGGTATGATTGCAGGTTTAAGCGGTTTCTTGGTTGGCCCAGTGTCGCTATTTATAGGTAGCGTTGGCGCTATTTCCGTTTTCAAGGCCGTTTACATCGACAAACGTGAGTTAAAATGCGCTTGTGTGGGAGGCGATAGCAATGTGCCTCTCGGTTTTATCTCCGTGACCGAAAACTTATTTATGATTTCAGCGGGTCTGTGGATGGTGGCTAGCGCAATTTATGGTTAACTGCTGATATTCAATGCGTTGACGTCAAGTTTGGCTCGATGATTGATGATTGATAGTGAATGCTTGGTTGATGCCCTCTCAGATGGGATCGCGAATCTAAGGTTATATCGCCCTATTACTTATCTGTGTTGGCTTACCACCGTGATAAGGTACCTATGACTTCTAAATATTTAGTCGCAGGTTAATATTTGTTTTGGTGATTAAAAATGATATCTAATCAACACTTTTAATTGGTTTCTAAAATTATCATCTAGGGTAAATGCGTTATCACGATACGTGTAGCGTAAAATAAGACTCAGATTGTTATCAAACGCATACGTAAAATCGGCTTCTCCATCGTAACCACGTTCTCCGCTTTCCCAAAAATAAATATGCACCCATTGCGAAACGCTAAAGTTATCGGTAAATGCGAACTCATTGGCAATCACGATAGACTCGGCAGATGTATAAACATTATCGTTAAAATCTAAAAAGTCTAAGCGCAGTCTATTATGTAAAACCGATAGCTTTGTGTTGTACTTGTCTGCCCATTTAAAGTTATAGCCTAGCCCTACTCCTATTTGGCTTAACAAATAGTCAAGCTTGGTGTCGTCTATGCTAATGGTGTCACGCTCTAAATAAGTGTTAGTTTCGGTGAAGAAGTTATTGCTTGAAAACAGATGAATCCAATTAGCTCTGAGGCGCTGCTTGTCGGTGTCTCTTACGCCATCTTTAAGCTTTAAATCAGAGCGGGCGTTGAAATTGATGTTATTGGAGCTTCGACGCCACTTAGCAGTCAAATCTACATTAAACTTTAGCTCGTCGTTATTTTTACCTTTGTCATACTCAAGTCCGCCTCCAATCGACCAAGCATCGGGCCTGAGAACATGTAAAATCAGCGTTTCTTCAGAATTCACGCCTGAGATTTCATTAATATCCACAGAACGAGACGTATCTTGGGCATTTGCTTGCGGTGTAAGTGCGGTAAATTGTGCCTCTGCATTGGTAAACTGAATTTCTCCAAATCGGGTAGATTTAAAAATGCCGCCCGTTTCGCTAAGCGACATTAGTTCACCAACAAGCGTATCACCATTATTAAATGTTAAGTGCCCCTCGCCTAAGGTATTGGCAATGCTTTGCTTTGTTTCGTTGTTAGATGCAAGGCAATGTTGACTCAACATTAATGCAAAAAGCATGGCAATAGGTTTCATGAATTCTAAGTGGGTTCTTTGGGCATATATACGTGCGTTAATTAAACGTTAATTTATCCGATTTGTCATGAAAAACCGCAATTTATCCAGTTTTTACACACAAGCGAGGTGCAAAACTTAAATGCAATTGCGCCGTTTAATATATTCCCATAGTATCTGTTTTAGGCATAAATATAATGAAAAGACCCCTCAAGCATGTATAGCACGATAATTATTGGAACCGGTTTTGGCGGCTTGAGTGCCGCGATAAAAATGAAGGCGCTAGGGATTGATAATTTTATCATGTTAGAGCGCCGCAGTTTTTACGGTGGCACCTGGATGCAGAATCGCTATCCCGGAGCGGCGGTTGATGTACCCTCGCCCTTATACAGCCTTGAGAACGAACCCTTTGCATGGTCCCAATTGTTCGCAAAGCGTGACCAGCTTGAACAATACACGCGTGGTTTAATTCAAAAGCACAGCCTAGAGGAGCGCATCAAGCTCAATGCTCAGGTGGTCGAGGCCCGCTGGAAGGATGGACATTGGCAAGTGAGCCTGACAAACGGTGAAACCTTAGAAGCAAGCAGCATTATTAACGCGACAGGGCCTTTAAGCACGCCGGTCATACCAAACTTTAAGGGGAAGGAGCGGTTTAAAGGACGCAGTTTTCATTGCAATGACTGGCCGGCAGACCTCGATATTAGTAATAAACGAGTCGCCATCATCGGTTCTGGCGCAAGTGCTGTACAAATCATTCCGGCTATTGCCAAAGATGTTGCTAAACTGCATGTATTTCAACGTACACCGCATTGGGTTTTATCGCGTCCTGATATTGTGTTTCCCGGGTGGTTTAAAAAATGTCTCCCTAACAAGTGGCTTTATGGCCTCATTAAATGGTCTATTTATGTGCATCATGAGTTACGGGTCCTTGCGTTTAAATACTCCAAAACCTTGCTTAAATTAGTTGCCCAAAAGCCTGCTGAACGACACATTGCCAAGCAAGTTAAAGACCCTGAGATGCGCGATCGCCTGACGCCCGATTTTTTAATTGGATGTAAACGCATCTTAATGTCAAACACCTATTATCCTGCCTTGCAGTCAGAGGCGGTTGTTTTGCACGATAAAACGCAGGGTATTGATGAAATTAATGAAGACGGTATTGTTACGACGCAAGGTGAGCAGATTGACCTTGATGTTATTGTGTATGCCACTGGCTATAACGCTGCAGACAGCATGATTTCGTATTTAGTGATAGGAAGGCATAACTTGCCGCTGAATGAGCAGTGGAAGGATTATCCTAGAGCATATTTGGGCACGACTATGCCGAATTTTCCTAACTTTTTTGTAGTAACCGGCCCAAATACCGGCATTGGCCATACAAGCGCCATTTTTGTGATTGAGTCTCAAATGCGCTACATCGCACAGTGTATGCAATTGCTGCACGATCACCCTACTCTGAGCATTGAACCCACCGAATACGCCGAAAATGAATACTCAAATATGGTTCATAGTGAAATGACTAAAACTGTTTGGTACTATGGGGGCTGTCAGTCGTGGTATCAAAATGCTTCGGGTAAGGTGATAGCGATGTTTCCTGGGTTTAGCTTTACCTTTAGGCGATTATGCAAGAAGTTTCGCCCCGAACATCATTTACTTGAGGACACAGCAAAATGACATCTCAAACCATGTACATACTCATGTTGTTATTGGTATGTTTGGGGGGTGTTGTGTATGTCTTATTCATCTCTCGCTCAAAACGCATCGGTCGTTTTTTATACACGCGGGCAATGTCCTTGGAACGAACAAAAGCTGGTCTTAGCACATCTACCCACACAATAAACGGTGTGCCTATCTCTTGTTATGCGAATTTCAGTCTCAGCGATTCCCAAAATAACACTCCCACCAAGGCTGATAAAAGGCCGGTGTTATTGTTGCTACATGGATTCAGTGCGAATAAGTGTATTTGGCATCGCTTTGCAATGCAGGCCAAAAAAGATTATCGGTTAATTATTCCAGACATGCTTGGACACGGCGACACCCCATATAGTGCCTCACAGTCTTACTCTACTGAACAACAAGCTGATATGTTGCAAGCCTTATTGGACATGCTTTTAGTTGATAAGTGCATGGTAATTGGAAACTCTATGGGTGGCATGATTGCCATGAAGCTAATGCAGCGTCAGCCGATGCGTTTTATTAAAGCTATATTACTTGATCCCGCTGGCGCAAAAACAGATTTTGCGCTTGGCATGCAGGCGACGGGTGCAAATCCATTTTTGCATAAAAACATGCAGCATTTTTTCAATATGTACAATCGCACAATGGCCGCACCGCCCTTTTTTCCACCTTGTGTACTGCACTATATTGGTCATCATGAATATCTGCAGAAAGACAGGCAGCTATCCCATATGTTTCGTGACTTTTTTAACCTCAACGATTTTTTTGATAAGCCCATTAAAGTGGATAGCAACGCATTAATGCTTGTATGGGGCGAAGAGGATGGTCTAGTGCCAGTGTCTGATGCAGCCTACTGGACGGAGTTAACCGCTTGCAAACCTCTTATTTATGCAAATGTCGGGCACATGCCAATGATTGAGATTCCGCAAAAATGTTATCGAGACTGCAAAGAATTTCTAGAAAAACCAGTGCGTTAAACATATTCCATATAAAGGTATAGATGGACTGCTAGATAAACGGTGTATTTTTGCTATATTTTGCACTCCTCAACCGCAATAGTTGTAAGCAGTGGAGAATTTAGTATGACCGGAAGAGCATTTATACGGCTTGTCGCCAAACGTGGCATTCCTCTGAGCTGCATCGCCAATAAATTAGACTGCCAGCTAAGTACCTTGAAAGCCCTTGAGCGTGCTGAAAAGGTGCCAAAACACTATGTATTTCGTTTTGTAAACGCTTTTCACAGTTCTTTGACTGAGTCCGACATGCTAGCTCTCGCTCACTAATCAGTCTCTCCATTGAATATCTTTGTAGTTAAAACCACGTCTGAGCGTTGGCTTAATGACCTCAAAATACGGAGATAAGTCAAAGTCGCGTGGCGTAAAGTGGCTAAAATGTCTCGCTGAATAAGCTCTTTTTTGTTTGCTAAATGCCCTGTCTGTCGATGGTTTATCTGTTGAAGGTTCGTCTGCCAAAGGGCCATCTGCCAAAGGGAGTATGGGGTAACGAATTGACTGAAAAGCCTGCGCAACAAGGGTTGAGCATATTGCTTTGGTCGGGTCGCCACTGCCAAATTCCAGCAGCTTGCGCCGATAGCGATTAGGTACAGGCGGAATTGGCAATAGATAACGCATCAAATCAAATACATTTTTTTTGTCGTACTGATGGCCTAAGCGTGAGATAGCAAAATCGAGCAATGCCTTTACATCCTCCTCCTCAATACTTATAGGTCGGCAGATACGAAGATTAAAGCCCTCATATTTATTTAGCCCAACGGTAATCACCCCCTCTACTAAGTCAGCTTCCAAGATAGGTTCAAGCCCATCTTGCTCTCCAATATAGAGGCACACATGCGACCAAGTGGACTGCGTGAGATATTTAATAGCAGTACTAATACGGCTGTTGCCTTCCACTAGAATCAAATCGCCAGGCTGCAGACATGCGCGCAAATCATGCTCGCTCAAGGTGCTAAAGGTGCGATAATTAGGGCGCGGCTGAGACAGAAATTTAGCCAAGGTAGCGCCGCAATAAGCACCTATCCGAGACACTATTCCGCTGTCTTGTTCTTCTTGAGGCTGTGGCATGTCTACACCTTATTGACCTATTCGCGCCAGTTAAAAAGGGCTAAAGTCTATACGGACTGATGTGAGTAGTCGAGTTGCAATATGCATGCGAGGTGCTACTTTAAAGAAGAACAAAATTGCTAACACTAGGGTATTTAGGCTATTGTTCTGTCAAATAACAAATATGGGTACTATTGATTAGCATGGAATTTTTGCTCTTACTCGTCGCCTTTGTTTGCGGTTTTTTGTGTAAATTTGTGAGCCTCCCTCCCCTTGTTGGTTATCTTATCGCAGGTTTCGTGCTCAATGCCTTAGGGTTTTCTACCAATCCTGCCCTCGTGACCATTGCAAATTTAGGCATTACCGTGATGCTGTTTACGATTGGTCTCAAACTCAATATTCGCGACCTATTAAAGCATGAGGTGTTTTTTGCCAGCATCGCTCACAGCACAATTTGGATATTGTGCTGTGCGGGTATTCTGTTTTTATTGAGTCTGGTGCCGCTTGCGCATTTTGCCGAACTGAGGCTTGAACAGCTAGCACTCATCGCCTTTGCTTTTAGTTTTAGTTCAACGGTTTGTGTGGTAAAGGTATTAGAAGAAAGCGGTGAGAGCCGGACGCGTCATGGCAAAGTCGCCATTGGCATATTAGTAATGCAAGATATTTTTGCAGTGCTTTTTTTAGTTCTGGCGACCGGTCAAATCCCATCTATTTATGCACTCGCCTTATTTGTGCTTATTCCGCTTACGCCAGTTTTAAAAAGACTCTTGTTTGAAGCTGGGCACGGTGAGCTGCTCCCCCTTTGCGGGTTTGTGTTTGCATTGGGTGGATATCACTTATTTGAGTTAGTGGGCATAAAGGGCGACTTAGGAGCCCTTATCTTCGGCATATTGCTGGCGGGTAACGCTAAATCTACCGAACTTTCTAAATCCTTATTGAGTTTCAAAGATATTTTTCTAATTGGATTTTTCTTGTCGATAGGCTTAACCGCCCTGCCTGACCTAGAAATGACCCTTATCGCGCTTCTATTAACCTTACTTATTCCCTTTAAATTTGCTTTGTTTTTTGGATTATTCTCACAGCTAAGGCTGCGCGCTCGCACGTCTTACTTGGCAAGTTTAGTCATGTCAAACTACAGTGAGTTTGGCCTTATTGTGGCGGCCGTTGCTGTACAAATGGGCATGATCAGCGACCAATGGTTGGTAATTATTGCCATGAGCGTTTCATTTTCCTTTGTAATCACCAGTGTTCTATACAAACAGTCGCATAATCAATATCGCCGCTTGAAAGAACCTTTACGCCGCTTTCAAAAACCGCGCGCGCTTCCTGAAGACGTATATCCCAGCTTTAATGATGTAGATGTTTTAGTGATTGGTATGGGGCGTGTAGGAAAAGGTGCGTTTAGTGCGCTATCTAAGGTGATGGGACAAGCGGTTTGCGGCATGGATGCAGACCAAGAGAAAATTGAACGCTTAAACAGTGATGGCTACAACGCCATTGTGGGCGATGGTGAGAACATCGACTTGTGGGAAAATCTCGATATTGCCAACTTGAAGCTTGTATTGCTTGCGCTTCCCTCAATTGAGGACTCTTCAAACATTACCCGTCAGCTTCGAAACGCACAGTTTGAAGGCAAAATTGTGGCGATCGCGCGTTATGAGGACGAAGTGCAGCCCTTACTCGATAAAGGCGTTGACCAAGTATTCAACTTCTTTACTGATGCTGGTTTAGGCTTTGCCGAAGAAAGCTTGGCAATATTGCAACATGGTAATTTACGTGCAAGTGAGGCCGCAGCGGCAGAGCGTGCACTACAATCAAACTGAGGTTGGCGCATCTGCGGCTTATCGCTCCACAGCGATTAACCATACAGTGAAGCATACGTTGAAGCATGCGTTTAAACTAAGGTTTGAAACGAAACCGTATCCTTAATGAGAATGATTATACTTTCTAAATAGCTGAAATATATAGTATTTTTATGTTTTCCGCTTTGCTTTGAGTAAGCAAAGTTGTTACACTCATTTCCTCATTTTTGTTTGGAGATATCCATGCAGGGCCAGTTACCCGTTATTAAAGCATTAAATGAAATGCTGACGGTGGAGCTTACATCCATCAATCAGTATTTTTTACATGCGCGTATGCATAAAAATTGGGGTTTGGAAAAACTCAACAGCGCGGCTTACAAAAAGTCAATTTTAGATATGAAACAAGCCGATAAGCTCATTGAACGCATTTTGTTCTTAGAAGGCTTGCCTAATCTTCAAGCGCTCGGAAAGCTGTACATTGGCGAAGATACCCCTGAGTGTTTAAAGTGCGATATGACCTTTGAACAGGCTCAAATTCCGCAGCTTAAGCAGGCTATAGCGCTTTGCGAGCAACACCAAGACTATGTTAGTCGTGATCTGCTATCTAAGTTGCTTGACGATGAAGAAGAGTATTTAGATTGGCTTGAAACTCAGCTTTTACAAATTGAACAGATGGGCATTGAGAACTATCTACAAGCACAACTGGAGGATTAATCATGCAAGGCAAAGAAAACGTGATCGCAGGCTTAAACAGCCTTCTCGGATATGAACTCGCTGCTATGGACCAGTATTTTGTGCATTCTCAAATGTATTTGGACTGGGGGTTAAATAAACTCTATGAGCGCATCAATCATGAGTTTGACGACGAAAAAGGACATGCGACGAAATTAATTGAGCGCATGCTGTTTTTGGGTGGAACGCCCGATATGGTCACTCGCACAGGTTTAATGATTGGTAAAGAAGTACCCGACATGCTGCAGAGCGATTTACGTGTTGAGTACGAAGTCGCTGCTAAACTAAAAGAGGTCATTGCAATCTGCGAATCGGAGCACGATTTTGTGACCCGCGATATGTTAATGATTCTGCTAGACGATACAGAAATGGACCATGCACATTGGCTTGAGCAACAGCTTGGTCTGATTAAGCGTTTGGGCCTTCCAAACTATCTTCAGTCGCAGATGTAACAACGCAAGCATATTAAGTCTTCAATCGTGGTTTAAAATTACGGTTGATAGCTTGAAAATGTAGCCTGCTTTAACGCCACTTCACCAGTGGCGTTATTTTTTAGTTCGATAAACATCACCCAATGCATTTCCGACAAATTGCAACTGCCTAAAAACGTCACTGCTCTATTATTATCCTGAGCACTTTCAAACAAAACGGGCGTTTTGCCCATATACATATTCACCCCTTCTATCCATGAATTTTGAACCACAATGTCGTCGCTTAATTCAAAGCGAATGAAGAGTTCTTCTTCAGCCACGGGGGCTTGTTCAAACTTTACACTAACAGGGCGATTAAACGCGGAAAATACGCATTCGCTAGCGGTGATATCACAATCATTGTTTTTAATTAACGATTCATTTACATAACTTACTGACACCCCGTAGATAGCCGCGCACAGCAGGGCTATAAACAAAATTATTCGACTAATGGGTAATGAATTTTTCACAAATAATTAACCGTAAACATTCCTTTATTGACCTTGATCAAACCTTAGTTTGATATGGTATCTTTTTGTATTTAAAAACTTTATGATTCCCCTCGACTAGTGCCGAGTTTACTTTTCTTGCGCGCCCCACTCAACTAGGACGTTAGAAATAAAAGTAAGTTTACACTCGTTTCATCGGTTCCATTTTATTTCTATACACGGAAATTTTTAGTTATGAGCGAAACAAGCCAAGTACATCCTGATTACAACTATAAAGTAGTTAGGCAGTTTACAGTCATGACAGTAATATGGGGCATCATTGGAATGGCGGTGGGCGTGCTATTAGCCGCACAGCTTTTTGCACCCGCGCTGAATTTTGATATTCCATGGCTCACATACTCCCGTCTTCGACCTCTTCATACAAACGCCGTAATTTTTGCGTTTGGTGGGTGTGCATTATTTGCAACGTCCTATTACATTGTTCAGCGCACTTGTCAGGTTCGCTTGTTCAGCGACAAATTAGCTGCTTTTACCTTTTGGGGATGGCAAGCGGTTATATTGTCAGCGGTAATAACACTGCCTTTAGGGATTACAGGCTCTAAAGAGTACGCTGAGCTAGAGTGGCCAATTGACATTTTGATTGCTTTGGTTTGGGTCGCATACTGTATCAACTTCTTTGGTACCTTGGTCATTCGAAAAACCTCTCATATCTACGTAGCAAACTGGTTCTTAGGCGCCTTCATGCTGACCGTTGCGGTTTTGCATATCGGCAACAGTATGGCTATTCCCGTGACCTTCTTTAAATCATATTCAATTTATGCAGGTGCGGTAGATGCCATGATGCAGTGGTGGTATGGGCATAACGCGGTAGGGTTTTTCTTAACCGCGGGATTTTTGGGCATGATGTATTATTTTGTGCCTAAACAAGCTGGCCGCCCGGTTTATTCCTACCGTTTATCTATTGTTCACTTCTGGGCGTTGGTATCGCTCTATATCTGGGCCGGTCCGCATCACTTACACTATACAGCGCTACCTGATTGGACGCAGTCATTAGGCATGGTGATGTCAATCATCTTGTTTGTACCGTCGTGGGGAGGCATGATTAACGGAATAATGACCCTTTCAGGGGCATGGCATAAACTTCGTACCGACCCTATTCTTCGATTCCTCATTGTATCGCTAAGTTTTTACGGCATGTCTACCTTTGAAGGTCCGATGATGGCAATAAAAACCGTAAATGCCTTATCTCATTACACTGACTGGACAGTAGGTCACGTTCACTCTGGTGCTTTAGGTTGGGTGGCAATGGTATCAATTGGTTCGATATATCATCTTGTGCCTATCTTATTCGGGCAGCCAAAAATGTATAGCACACGCTTGATTAACATACATTTCTGGTTAGCGACTATAGGCGTAGTGTTATACATCGTCGCCATGTGGATATCAGGTGTTCTACAGGGTCTTATGTGGCGCGCAATTAACGCTGACGGCACCCTCGCCTACTCATTTGTTGAGTCTTTAGAAGCTTCAAAACCGTTTTATGTTGTTCGCTTTATTGGTGGTTTGTTCGTGGTAGCCGGCATGCTGTTAATGGCTTACAACTGCTACAAGACTATTAGAGCGCCAAAAGAAGAAACACTGGGCAGTGATGCAGATGTTGCGGCATTAGGAGCAGCGAAATGAAAAATCCACATGAGTTAATTGAAAAAAATGTTGGCTTATTAACGGTTCTGATTTTAGTGGCCATCAGCTTTGGCGCGATGGCGCAGATTCTGCCGCTGATGTTTCAGCAAAGTGTACTTGAGCCGGTGAAAGGACTGCGTCCTTACACTGCGTTAGAAATGGAAGGTCGCGATATTTACATCCGTGAGGGTTGTGTAGGTTGTCATAGCCAAATGATCCGACCTTTCCGTGCAGAAACAGAACGCTATGGGCACTATTCAGTATCAGGTGAATCTGTGTGGGAACGCCCGTTTTTATGGGGTTCAAAACGCACAGGTCCAGATTTGGCCCGTGTAGGTGGACGCTACTCAGACGAATGGCACCGCGTTCATTTAATTAATCCGCGTAATGTTGTGCCTGAATCTAACATGCCTGGTTATCCATGGTTGGCTGAAAATAAGTTAACGGGTGAAGATACAGCGAAAAAGCTAGAAGTGAATCGTATGCTCGGCGTGCCATACACTGATGAAGACATTGCTGGCGCAAAAGCCGCGGTTGAGGGTAAAACTGAAATGGAAGCGCTTATTGCTTACCTTCAGTCTCTCGGCACGCATTTGCAGTAAGGCATAACGAAATGAGTAATGCGTAATGGATCAAGGAATTATTGGCAGCATATTTACTGTCATCGTGTTCGTTTCCTTTGTGGGCGCAATCATATGGGCGTTTAGCAGCCGCAATAAAAAGAGTTTTGATGAAGCAGCTAACCTCCCCTTTGCGGATGAAGAGAAACCCCAGTCAATAAAGAAAGATCAGGAGTCATAAGCAATGACTATGTTTTGGACAATTTGGATCAGCGTTATAAGCTTAGGCACCATCTTAGGTTGCTATTTGTTAATGCGCTGGACACTTGCAAATAATACAGGTGTTGAAGAAGGCGAATCAATGGGTCATGAGTTTGACGGCATTGAGGAAATTAACAATCAGCTTCCACGCTGGTGGACCATTCTATTTTACATCACCATGGTGTGGGGCGTGCTATATCTTATCGCCTACCCCGGTTTAGGTGGTTTCAAAGGGCTTTTGGGCTGGAAGAGTGCAAACCTTCATGTATTGAGCTTAGAAGAGTCAGAGCAGGCCTTAAGAGCTGATATTGAGGCCGGTACACTCAATGAGTACGCGACGCAAATAAAGATTGCAGAAGAACGCTTCGACCCAATCTTTGAGGCCTACGCGAAAGTGCCCATTGAAACCCTTGCTAAAGATGAAGAGGCCTTACAAGTAGGTAAACGTTTGTTTATTCAAAACTGCGCACAGTGCCACGGCTCTGATGCTAGAGGCCAGCGCGGCGGGTTCCCTAACCTTACCGATAACGATTGGCTGTATGGCGGAAGCGGTGAAAAAATCAAAGAAACCTTGATTAAAGGGCGCATCGGCGCAATGCCAGGATGGTTAGCAAGCTTCGGCGAGCAAGGCGTAGATGAAGTTGTGGCCTACACACTTAGCTTAAGCGGCAGAGATGTGGACACAGATTTAGCCAACGCAGGCAAAGCACGTTTTGCTGCATGTGCAGCGTGTCACGGTATGGACGGTAAAGGCAATCAAATGATTGGCGCGCCAAACCTTACTGACAACATCTGGTTGTACGGCGGAAGCGAGAGAGCAGTCACTGAAACTCTATACTATGGCCGAAACGGTGTAATGCCGGCGTTTAATGAAACCTTAGGCGAAGACAAAGTGCACGTGGTAGCGGCTTACGTGTACAGTTTGTCGCAAGAGTAAGCGAAAGATTCGCGAATTATAAGGTCTGTAGACAAGTTAATTCGTTGATGAAAAGCCTCGTTTTACGAGGCTTTTTTGTGTAACTTTCATCAATCGCTTAGGTAGTATTGGTGAGCTAATTTTAGGCAAATCATGCAAGAGAAAGACACAACAGCTTGGTATAAACAGTTTTGGCCTTGGTTTTTAATTGCCATTCCCTTGTCATCGATGATGGTCGGCAGTGTGGTGATACACTTTGCTACCGATGGTACAAACGCAATGGTAGTAGATGACTATTATAAAGAGGGAAAAGCGATTAACGCGCGTTTGGAAAAAATAGATAGGGCAAAAGAACTTGGTATTACTACCCTCTTGAACGTTAAACAAGGCAATATTGAGCTTGAGTTTACCAGCGGTGCGCCACAAACCGGTGAGGCCTTAAAACTTGAGTTTTTTCATGTTACGCAAGAAGCAAAAGACTTTGATGTATTGCTGACACGAGACGCCAACGGCACGTATCGCAGCAATGCTGAAAACGACATCAAGGGTAAATGGCGCATACGCCTTATGCCTCTTGATGAAAACTGGAAAGTACAAGACGTTGTTAACCTGCCCCAAACCAAGGCATTTGTGTTCGAGCCATAATATAAATGAGTATAACGATTGCACCGGGCGCCTGTTTTCACTGCGGTTTACCAAACACTGAAGGTGACACCTACCCCGTAAGTATAATTGGGCAAACACACTTTATGTGCTGCCCTGGCTGTCAAGCTGTAGCGTCAGCCATTGTTGATAATGGGCTGGAAAGCTACTACGAATTTAGAACCGAGCCGGCTGCCCGCGGTGATGCGGCGCTTGATAATACGATGTCTAAACTGGCAGTGTACGATGAGCCTGAGCTTCAGGAAGAGTTTGTATTTGATCAAGGCAAAGATAAACAAATTCAGCTGACCGTTGAAGGCATCACCTGCGCCGCCTGCGGCTGGTTAATAGAAAAGCAGCTCGCTAAGTTGGAAGGGATCAAGCAAGTATCGGTCAATGTGTCGGCTCGCCGGGCTTTGGTAACGTGGAATAACGAGCAAATTAAGCTTTCTGGCGTATTAAGCCGCATGAAGTCTATCGGCTATGAATCTCTTCCCTTTCAGCCCGATAACCATGAAGCCTCATATAAAAAAGAACAAAAGTCGTATTTAAAAAAATTAGGACTTGCCGGCATCATGACCATGCAGGTGATGATGCTTGCGATGGGTCAATACTTTGATATGTTCGGCAATATTGACGCTGAAGCCATCGGATATTTCAATGCCGTCAGCCTTTTACTAACCACACCTGTGGTCTTATATTCGGGCAGTATTTTTTACGTGAGCGCTATTAAAGCCATGATGGCCAAAACAGTAAATATGGATGTGCCCATCACCATTGCCATTGCCGCAACGTATGTCGCTGGGGTGCTCGCGGTTAATAAAAGCACCGGTGAGGTATATTTTGAATCTATCTGCATGTTCATTTTCTTTTTGCTTATCAGCCGGTTTTTGGAACATCGCAGCCGCCATCGCGCCTCTGAAATTTCATCAAACATGTTAAAACTCATACCGGTTACCGCCTCGCGTTTGCAAGATGGTCAGTGGGTATCTGTACTTGCAAAGCAGCTGCTTGCTGGCGATACAGTGTTGGTAAAAGCGGGCGAATCGATTCCTATCGACGGCGTAATTACTGAAGGTGAATCAAGTGCAGATGAATCGATGCTTACCGGTGAGTTTGAACCTGTGAAAAAACGCAAGGGCGACCGCGTATATGCCGGTTCGCTTAATCAGCAAGGGAGCATTACCCTGCAGGTTAGCAGCAGCCTTAAATTTGCCATGATGAACCAAATATTACGACTGCAGGAAGTCGCTATGGGCAGCAAACCCAAGGTTGCTCTAATTGCCGATAGACTGTCGCGATACTTTGTGAGCGTTGTGCTCGTGGTAAGTGCGTTGACTTATTGGTATTGGTGGTCACAAAATGACCCTCATGCATTTTGGATTACTATTTCGGTCTTAGTAGCAACCTGCCCTTGTGCACTTGGGCTAGCCACACCATCAGCGTTAACCTGCGCTATGGCCAAACTCAATAAGCTTGGTATTTTATTAAAACGAGCCGACGCGCTTGAGCAAATCACGCATGCAACAGACATTGTATTTGATAAAACCGGCACGCTTACCCAAGGCAAGTTTTCGATTAACCGCGCGGTATACATGCCTGATGCTTCTCTTATTGAAACTACTAGCGCGCCTGCAGGTGTTTCTGTAAACAAGCATGTAGAGGAACATTTGTCTTCGTTAGCCTGTTTGCTCGAGTCTCGCTCTGAACACCCCATTGCTAAAGCCTTTAGTGCAGAAGCGTTAAAGGTAAAGAGCATGTCGTCATTTAATATAGAAAGCTACGACGTTGAAATTGGTAAAGGTATTTGCGCATCAGTGAATGGACAAAAATGCTATATCGGGTCTAAGAAGTACGTGTTGTCGAACAGTCAGCAGGCAGATATTTGGCCCGGTGCAAACGTATTAATGGCGATAAATGGGAAAGTAGCTGCGGCATTTTGGGTGACCGACACAATCAAAGAGGACGTTAAATCAGTACTCGATTCCTTGCACACCTATGATTTATCGATTTTAAGTGGCGATGCTCAAGAAAATGTTGATGCCATTGCTTCACAGCTCAATATCACGCATGGTTTTGGTGGCTGCCCACCCGAGGCTAAACTTGACCACATTCATGCCCAGCAACAGCAGGCTAAGTCGATCATTATGCTTGGCGACGGCATAAATGATGCGCCGGTGCTAGCGGCTGCCGATGTGTCTATTGCAGTTGGCAATGCATCTGATTTAGCAAAGAACGCCGCTGATATTGTGCTACTGAACCCAAAACTGAACGCACTTAGCGATGTGATAGAAATGGCCGTCCGCACGAAACGAAAAATAAAACAAAATATTGCTTGGGCACTTGGATATAATTTACTGGTTCTACCGTTTGCAGTAAGCGGCGTATTAACGCCATGGCAGGCAGCGCTTGGCATGTCTTTAAGTTCTATAATAGTGGTATATAACTCCACACGTTTAATGAGATAATTGCACCATGAGTATTATATTTGTGTTAATTCCGCTGGCGATTATCATTGTTTCAATTGCGGTTGGTGTGTTTTTTTGGGCGGTAAAGTCGAATCAGTTTGATGATCTAGAGCGTCAGGGATACAGCATTTTGTTTGACGACGACATAAAAAAGCCTAACGAAAAAGAAAAGCTTAACACTTCAACGCAGCTTATAGAAGGCGGCGCAAATCGCCCAATAAGCGCAGATACATTAGAAGATAAGGCCATCTCAGATAGCCCAGATGCACACGGCGTAACGAAGGCATCTTCCGCTAAGCATGATTGAAATCGGTCTTTTTTCCGCATTTTTAATGGGCCTGGCCGGTGGCGTGCATTGTGTAGGTATGTGCGGCGGTATTGCCAGCGCATTTACCTTTGCTATTCCCAAGCAGGCCTCTCCTTCTTTTTATATTCTGGCCTACAACGTTGGGCGAGTGCTTTCTTACAGCTTAGCGGGTGCATTAAGCGGCTATTTAGGCGCTATTGCAAGCAACGCCATCCATACCACCATCCCCATTCTCACCATTATCAGCGCGGTCTTTTTGATCCTATTGGCACTTTATATTAGCGACTGGTACAAAGGCCTTTCATATTTTGAGAAACTAGGCTCTCATCTATGGCGCTACCTACAGCCATTATCAAAAAAAATGCTGCCATTTAAGCATCCAGGATATGCGCTTGGCTATGGCATGGTTTGGGGATGGTTGCCATGTGGTTTAGTGTATACAGCGCTGACGTGGTCGATGGCATCGGGCAGTGCGCTTAATGGCGCAGCGTTTATGATGATGTTCGGCGCAGGTACGTTTCCTGCTTTAATTGCAATGAGCCTGGGCGCAAATTTTATTTTGCCCTTTTTACAACACAGTCTTACTCGCAAAACTCTAGCCTTTGGTCTAATTATCTCTGCTTTTGTTTTGATTTTACCGATTATTCAAGGTATAAAGTGATCTGAATTCTCTTAAAGGATGTAATTCATGGCATCTAGTCCTGAGCTCTCCATTCACTGCCAAAGCTGCAGCTTCAGTCACCTCTGTTTACCCGTAAGTCTAAGTAAAACAGAGCTTGAATCACTCGACGATATTATCGAAAGAAAACGTCCCTTGCACAAACATGACAAGCTCGTGCAAAGCGGTCAACCCTTTCACTCCTTGTATGCAGTGCGGTCTGGTTCTTTTAAGTCTTACATCAGCGATAAAGACGGTGTTGAACAAATCACAGGCTTTCATTTTCCTGGCGATATAATTGGCTTTGACGCATTAAAAGACAATAAGCACCAAAGTTATTCTCAAGCACTTGAAACAGCCATGGTATGTGAACTTCCTTACGATACGCTAGATAAAGTGTCGGAGCGCTATCCTAAGTTGCGTCAGCAAATAATGCGCTTCATGAGCGCAGAAATAAAGCACGATCACGAATTAATGATGCTGTTAAGCAAACGCAGTGCTGAAGAGCGCTTACTGCATTTTATTAGTCATTTATCGCAGCGCTTCGATGAGCGCGGTTATTCAGCTAAACAGTTTAATTTGTCGATGACCCGCAATGAAATTGGAAATTACCTCGGCCTCACTGTAGAGACCATTAGCCGCTTACTCACCCGTTTTCAGAAAGAAGGCTTAATAGAAGTTGACGGTAAGCTCATTACCATCTTAGATTTTGCGGGCGTTCAGCAGCGCATGCCGGAGAACGAGATTTCGATTTCTGCAATAAATTAAGATATTCATTGATCCAGCACAAGGCGCCTGCATGCATATGCTCGCGCCTTTTCTTATACTAAGGGTGTCTGAAATAACGGAGAACGTACATGTTCAACTGTTCACGCATCTTAGTCGTATTTGACCCCTACCATAAAGAACAGTCTGCGTTTCAACGCGCGTGCTATCTCGCTGAGAAGACCAACGCGAGTATCCTGCTAGTAAGCTGTATATTCGATGAAACCTACGACATGACTAACTTTTTGACCACCGAGCAGCGTGTTGATATGAAAGCGGCCTTGCTCAATGGGCAAAGCAAAGCCATGCAAGCCTATGTAAGTCGTTGTGATGCTCAGGTGCAAACAAAAGCAATTTGGAACAAATCGCTTTATCGCGGTATTGTCGACGTTGCCACCCATGAGCACTGTGATCTGATTGTGAAAAGCTGCAAACAACACAATAAGTTGGCGCAAAAAGTCTTTACGCCGAACGACTGGCATTTATTAAGGGTAAGCCCAATAAATGTATTAATGGTAAAAGAGCATAGCTGGCCTGAAAACGGCAACATTGTGTCTGCTGTTAGCATCGACACCAACGACAGTGTGCATAATCTGTTAAGCGACCGAGTCTGTAAAGTTAGTTGTGATTTAGCGAAAGTTATAGACGCAAACGTTCATTTGGCGAATACCTTCGCAGGGGCACCTGTTCATATCGCCATTGAAGTGCCTAGCTTTAACGCTCAAGCATATAACGAAGATGTGCAGGCTCGGCATTTAGAAGAGATAAATGCGATTGCAAAGCAGCATGATTTGCCTTCGAATCACGTGCACGTGTCTGAAGGCTTGCCAGAAGATGTAATCCCCAAGCTTTGCGAGCAATTAGACGCTGAACTGCTTGTTCTCGGGTCTGTTGGGCGGCGAGGCATATCCGCGGCGCTGTTAGGCAACACCGCAGAACACATTATTGATAAAATAAACTGTGATACCTTAGTCATCAAGCCAAATATCCAATAGTTATCTTTGCTTAAAAGCAACAGGTGAAACCACGGGGCAAGTTACGTATACTTGCCCCGTTTTTATTTATCTGTTCGCTTTTGCAGGTTGATGCCTCATTAATTCATTAGATCATCAACTCGCAAAGCGTTAAGGACATGTTTTAGTGATGATGCAAGGGTCAAACAACTCAAAAAAACTTCAAAAGCAGCTTAGAAGCCAATGTGCTAAAGCGGTAATTGAATACAATATGATAGAAGATGGCGACTTGGTTATGTGCGCTATAAGCGGAGGCAAAGATAGCTTTGTCATGCTTGACTGCCTGCTACATTTGAAAAAAGTAGCGCCGATAAAATTTGATGTGGTTGCCGTCAACCTCGACCAAAAACAGCCAGGATTCCCAGAACATATTCTTCCGGACTACCTCGAGCATCACGGCATCGATTATTACATTATCGATAAAGACACCTATTCTATTGTTAAGCAAAAGGTTCCTGAAGGGAAAACAACCTGTTCGCTATGCTCACGTCTACGAAGAGGTACGCTGTATACCTTTGCTGATGAGATTGGTGCTCACAAAATTGCCCTCGGTCACCATATGGATGATATGGTTGAGACATTATTTTTAAACATGTTCAACAACGGTAGCTTAAAAGCGATGCCGCCCAAACTATTGAGCGATGATAAACGCAATATCGTCATTAGACCACTTGCGTTTTGTCGTGAAAAAGACATTGCGAAATACGCTGAAATCAAAGAGTTTCCAATTATTCCGTGTAATCTGTGTGGCTCTCAAGAAAATCTTCAGCGTAAAGTAGTCAAAGAGATGCTAAGCAATTGGGATAAACAAAGTCCCGGTCGTGTTGAAAATATATTCACGAGTTTAAAGAACGTGAGTCCGAGTCAGTTAGCTGACGGCGGAATTTTTAATTTTACAGACCTTACTATCGACCGCACTGCCCCGCGCAAAGCGTATGAGCATAGCGGTCCAGAAGTAGCATATTCAAATTTAATTGATTTGAGCGTAAGCTACGAATAGAAGGCTGAATAGAAGCTTAACAACTAGGAGAAAATGTGAAAATTGGTTTGGCTTTGGGCGCAGGCGCTGCGCGCGGTTGGGCACATATTGGTATTATTAAAGCGCTAGAGGAAATAGGCGTAAAAATAGACGTTGTCGCAGGCTGTTCAATCGGCGCGTATGTTGGTGCGGCCTACGCAAGTGGACATCTAGACGAGCTCGAACAATGGGCCAATAGCTTAACCGAATGGCAGGTTTTCGGTTTGCTGGGCGTAGGCTTTCGCAGAGGCGGTCTCGCTAGCGGTCAAAAGGTATTTGAAAAACACAAAAAAGACTTTTGCGCCGAATCATTTGAAAAAATGCTCAAACCTTTTACCGCCGTTGCTACAGACCTTTATTCAGGTAAAGAGGTAGTATTTAATAAAGGCGATATTAACGACGCCATTCAAGCCTCGTGCGCCATTCCGGCACTGTTCGCCCCAATTGAACATGAAGGACGATGGTTAGTCGACGGTGCTGTGGTTAATCCAGTGCCAGTGAATCAATGTCGTCAACTGGGTGCTGATTTTGTTATTGCGGTGAATTTAAGCGCAGACTTTCGGCCTCAGTTAATTGAAAAGTTTGAAGATGAGCACAGAGCATCGCAGAAGAAAACCGATGAAATGATTGGTAAGAGCGCAAATGGCTTCATGAAACAATGGTTCTCACCTGATCCGAAACCCAATAAAAAGACAGCGCCGGGTATTATGGGCGTGATGAGCAGTTCTTTAGAAATACTCCAAGCAAGGGTGACGCGCTCACGCCTTGCCGGTGATCCGCCCGATATTCTCATAGAGCCGCAGTTGCGGGATGTTGGCTTATTAGAATTTCATCGCGCAAAGGAGCTTGCTGAAAAGGGCCATCGAAGTGTTGGGCGTTTAGCTGACCAAATCAGCTACCAGCTCAGTCTACGGACTGGAGAAGACATCAAAGACTAAGCCTTTTTTATTTGCTAGCTAGAGCGGTTATGCGTAACGGTTTTGTGGGTAGCTCTAAGGCCTTTTCTTTCTCGAAGAACGCCTCATCTAAACGTAAAGTGCCTTGAATGATTTTTTCGCCATTGTCTAAATCAACGGTGTAGCTTTCGTCTTCAAATTGAAATACTAAGCCCTTCACCGTTGGCATCATGAATGACATAAAGCTACCCATTTCATTAAAAAAGGCTTCGTATTGTTGATGTATAAACATCAATTCATCATAGCTGTAGCTTTGTTTAACATATTCGGGCTTGGTTTCAAGCTGAACGGATATATCGCACTGATTACTTTGCTCTTCAAAGTCAATATAGATGACTGCATCAGCCATTCTCAAAGCCCTTTCTGAGGGCACAGTAAAGCGGTTCTCGTTGCTAACGTCTAAAGGGATTTGCTGTTTCTGCGTACTGATGCGTGCACTGTTTATTTGGCACAACTGTTTGCTTTGAACGTGTACAAAGCCAAAAGCAAATTGCAATGCTTGGGTATCATCGTTATTTAGTTTGCGAACGTGTGAGTAAAAGGTCTTATACGCAACCTGTATTTCGTCTGCATACACCCCATTTACGCCGCTCAGCATACATATAATGAGCGCGCAAAGCGTGTTGTTTAGCAGTTTCGTTTTCATTTTAAGGGGTTCTCACTAATGTTGTATGTACTTTGGTGCCTGCTTTGGTATATGTGCCGAGGCTAAAAACAACCTTATATAAGCTCTCTGTTCACTCGAATCATTTGCTGAAGCTCTTCAATATACTCTTCACCACGCTCAGAGTATTGCACCAATCCTTCAGCTAGCTTCATTGCGGTAATAGGTTTATTGCTTGCTCTTAGCTCAGCTCTAATTGCTCTTAACTCTTTGTACGCCGGATGACGGTTAAGATTTCGCATATATGAATACATTGCGGCCGACAAGTCATCATATTTAGCCACCTCATGTATTGCGCCTTCGTTTCTGCGTTTAGGCACAAACCCGCAATCTTCAACAAAGCACCACATACCAAAAAAATTGTAGCCTTCAACCGCGAAGCGGCTTGTGCCCCATGCTGATTCATTCGCACTTTGTACCAATACAAGCTCAACAGGAATAATATCAACGCGGCGTAATAATGTCGTAAATGCTGCATCTAAGTCTTGATCTGTCTCAACTCGATACTCATCAATCAGCCAGTTTAACTGTTCTTGTTCGTCGCTACTTAGGCCATTTCCGCCATCTACTTTGGCTTGCAACTCTTTGAGAAATTGGCGCACCTCTCTAAAGTAATCGTTTTGTGCCACCACCGCTGGTTTTAGATACTCGAAAAAGGCCTGTTTTTTGTCGCGCACATCTTCATATTGTTTAAAGTCTGGTACTGGGTCGTCAGCATGCTCTACAGCGGGAATGGTCTCAACAAGCGATGGCTGTGGCCGAAACCATATAAGTAACCCTATCAAAATAACGAGCACTGCGCCCAAAAGGGCTTTAGATTTATGCATCGAACACTCCTGTGTTTTGGTTTTCTAAAGACTCTTCTGGCTGCTCACCACAAAATAAATCATGATACAGAATCGCTTTCACATTTAGGTAATACGGGCCTACCCAGATAAGCGCAAAACCAAAGGTGATAAAAACGCCCACCATTAAGGCCACGAAAATCAAAAACATTACCGTCATTTGAAATAAATAAGCGTTACACATGCGCATTGATAATATGATGGCGGATATTGGCGTGAGGTGTTTGTCGATAATCAGAGGTGTTGCAAAAACAGTCGCAACAGCGATGTATAGGCCCGGCAAGACCATAAGCATCAGCCCGATGTCGCTGGCAATAGAGATGAGTAAAGTCGCCACGCCAAGAGGCAAAATATAACCGAAGTAAGCAAACATATTGACCGCTTTAGCTTCAAGTCTTCTGACGCTGGTTATTGCAAGCATAGTGACCCCACCGATAAGTGGCGCTAGAATCACATTAATAACAAGACTCGCAATGGCATTTTGGGTATTGTCTAAATTCCCCGCCTGCTCAATTGTTTCGATGCCAAAGGCAATCACAAATATGAAACCAAGGACGATGGCCACTGAAATGATAGTAAGTATGCCCTGCACTAACACCCAGTTATTTTGCGCACTGAGATCGCGTGCCCGTACCAACACGTTTTTTACATCAAAATCATATTGTTTTGCCAGCATTTGCTGAATGTGAGCATCGTTTTTCATCGTGACCTAAGAATAATTGCGTGCACGTGGTAAGCACGGCTTTACTGCACCGTTTAGCCATATATACAGCCATGAACCCAATAATGTTACCACCAATTATTGGGCCACCACTAATATAATTGCCATTATTACCAATACAGCGCCCATTAAGCGGTCAAAAATGTATCCATGTGATACATATGCTAGCCGCACGCGTTTATGGCTGACTAAAAAACTAACGAAAATAAACCAGCATGCGGTGGCAAATGCGAGATATACGCCGTAGGTTAATTTAGCTAATAAACTCGAAGTCGCGGGGATTGCCAAAGTATATAAGGTTAGAAAAAACAGCGTCGCTTTTGGATTAAGGCCATTGGTGATAAACCCGACCATAAATGCCTTAATACTAGAGTGCGCGTTTATTTCACTCGGCGGGGCGTCATCTATTGTATTGGCTCGACTTCTTAGGGCCCCTATTCCCATCCATACTAAATAAAGCGCGGCTGCGTATATTAGGGTTTGATAAAGCCAGTCAGTTGTTTTTATCAGCAAGCTAACACCTAAAATAGAGTATGCAACGTGAAGCAAAATCCCTGCCCCTACCCCTATGCTGGTAATAATGCCCACTCGACGTCCTTGTTGCAGACTTTGCTTCATCACCACCGCAAAGTCAGGCCCAGGACTTGCCACTGCAAACGCGTGCATAAGCGCAATGCTTAACCATACCGTCCAGTCTAATCCCACTTCACTCTCCCGTGCTTATTGGCAAATGATGTTGCGCACCCCAGTCAGACCAAGAACCGTCGTAAACATATAATGGACTATGCCCTAACGCGTCTGCTGCTTGCGCCAATATGCAGGCCGTGACGCCACTGCCACAGGTAAACGCCATGGCTGATTGCGATTCGTAATTAGTGAGTGCAGTCGTAAAGACATGTTTTAGAGCATCAATGGGCAAAAATCCACCGTTATTACACTGTAAGTGCCGGTAAGGAATATTAACTGAATTAGGAATATGGCCGCTGCGCATATTCGGAGCGTCAAGCTTCTCTTTACCGCTGAATCTTGCCTGACTTCTGGCGTCTAGCAGTGGCAAATGTGTGCCTGTTGCCTGCGCTACCGACTTAACTACCGACTTAGCAATAAAATCACTGTCTACAAATTGGTATTGTGGATTTGGCGTGGCAACAAAGCTCCCCTTTTTTATTGGCTTAGCCGCCAATGCTTGCGTATTCAAACCTCTTGAATGCCATTGAGGCAAGCCGCCTTCGAGCACTCGAATGTTGTCATGTCCCATACTCTTGAACATAAACCACACTCTTGACGCACAAAAGTTGCCAAAATCGTCATAAACGACAATCTCATCGCCTATATTAATGCCAAGGCGCCTCACCTCTCGTTCAAACACATCGACAGATGGCATCATATTACTCAGGCTTGAAGCGGTATCTCGTATAACAGATTGAAAATCAAACAAAAGTGAGTTCGGGATTAAGGCATCAGGGCGCTGTTTTACAATATCAGGCTTATCTGCGGGTGCATCCACCATCGTCGTATAGAGAAGAACAGGCGAGGCAGACAGAGCCACGTACTCATCTATGCTAATTTGCGACGCAATGGATTGGCTAAGATTATTCGTCATGAGAATGTCCTCTTAGATAAAAATGCCCAGCCTTAATTGCCAGACTGGCTGGCTTGATACTCGGCCTCAATGTCGGCATGCATTTTTTTGATCACAGGGCCTTTTCGAAGCTCAAGGGCTCGGCAAATTAAGCTGTAGGCGGTGTTTATATCCCCTCTTTGCCAAAACAAACGAGCGGTCTCGCGATAAAAATCGCAGGCATCGAAATTCGGCATTCCTTTGATAACATTTGGATGAAAAAACGCAGTTTTTTCTTTTTGCGACTGCTTGACACTGTGGTCAAATAAATCACAAAGTTTTTGCTTATCAGCGTCTATATGTTTCCAACTATTGCTTACCACCCTGTCCTTCAAAGTCTCATAGAGCCGTTTTTGCTTTGATTTAAAATGTTTAACGATATCCGTGATTTCACAGAGCATGTCGAGGGACGAAAAATGGCGTGTCTCGTCGAGCTTAGGTTTTGGTAGCAAAATCCCAAAGCTTGACTGTATTTTGTCTACCGAAACAGAGAATTTTTTATCAAGCGCAACAAAGCTTTCTGCTGCTAAGGTATCGCGCAGTGATGCAGAAGAAAATCGCCCATCATCACACAGCGCCTGCAGCTCATGATCGACTTGTGAATTAAGTCGCCTATCTTCTTCACTCAGCACATAATTAAGCAGGCGCTTAAACTCAAGTGCCGATGCGCTGTAGCCGCTATTGATTTTTTTTGCTTCGGTATTTTTGGTGACATACTGAGTATCAAACCCTAATAAATTAAAAAACTGATGCAATACAGAAGATGGACCAGTTAAGTCGGAATGATAAGGCAGCGTAATAAAATGTTCTGAAAACTTTTCGGCAAACTCAAATAACGTACGCCCTTCTAAAATAGGCTTTGCAACCTTCGTCGCAGCATATACATAGTCGTCGAGTGGCTGCGTCTGATAATGACGCTTAACCATTTGATTGTAGCCTGAAAAAAGAGAGTCGAAAGGATGCCTTACAAAACCTACGATAGCTGCTGAAACACCCTGTAACACATGCGCCATCGCCTCTGCATGCAGGTGCAGACCTTCACTGGAAATAATCAGTTGTTGCTGCTTTTTCTTGGCTTTTGCTAAGTGAGTCCTAAGATAGTCTTGTGCGCCCGTTAAGTCATTCGCATGAATGAGCTTATAAAATTTATCATGGCCACCCGACACACCGTTTTTGTCTAAGCCATGACGAGGATAATGCGCCCCCTGCTTGCTCAACCAGCGTTGATTATCAAGGCAAAATTTTTGGATGGCGGAGGAACCTGTTTTCGGAAGGCCAATATGCACGATCACGTCATATTGGGATACAGTACTTGCTGGCATTAATACCTATTCTTCTGATGGTCGCAGTTTATTTAAGGCCTAAAGTATACATCAAACACCCTCGAAAGCATGAAAAAACTGTGCCTTGCTGGCATATGTAAGCAACACTATTAACAATTGGAAACTAAGAGATAGCCTCTGTCCGCTCACGAAATTGCTCCAGTGCTTTTTTGGCATCAACTAAATCGATATTTTTAAACGATGCCTCAATCACCTTACTCGCCAGTGGGTTCGCTTCGGCAACTATATTCAACACTCGCTCATATTCGGCTTGAATAAATATTTGTGCCCGTTTTATCGCATCATCGTAATTGCTCATTTGCGCATGCATAAATGCATCATAGCGCTCAAATGCTTCCTGATTAAAGCTCAAATGCTCAGTGTCATCAGCAGCTGGATAGCCCTTTCGCCGATTACTTTTAATGGGGACTTCGTTGTCTGCTTGTTGTTCTGGATTGAACTTTCCTAAGTTTGCGATGTACTCCATTTGGCTACGATATGGCCGATGTACAATGAACGCTTCTTTTACCGGTTTACTTAACTCATGTTGCTGCACTCTCGACATGCGGTTGTCATCGCAAACAAAGTTTTCACCATTCGCCAACTTGTATTTAAAGCTAGGGTCTACAACATTATGTGGATTCATCCCTCGAGGCAACTTAGCGCGAGTTTTAAGAAGGGACTTTACCTGCGGCGCACGTATAACTCGCATCTGAGGCTCAATGGCGCGCGCAAAATTGCGCTCGGGCTTAAATTTGTTTATCCATTCAAAACTAATGCTGTCGGCATCAATTGACGTTTGAACTAGCTCTTTGATGGAAGAACGTAAATCTTTTGGGGTCCAAAACTCATCTATATCTAAAAACAACACATGCGAAAATTCGCGTTCAGAAGCTGTTTTAAGCGCACTAAAATATGCGACTTTTTGTGGATTTACTGCCCCTTCGGTAAAGATATGATCTGCGTTAATAAAACTTACCTGGTTGTTGCTGGCGAACTGCCTCGAGATTTCATCCGTGTTATCGCTAGTGCGATTTACAAATACGTCAATGTGATCGAGACCAAAATAAAGATGATGCAATAGCCATTCAGGAAGATAAGCGGCCTCGTTTTTAGCAATACCCGCGAGCAAAATCTTTGTAGGCTTGCTTTGCTTACCGGCAAACAACTTTTTCAGAAACATTACACGCTCCCCGTTTGCATATACCAAGTAAGCTGAGTTCGAATAAACTTAAAATATACACCAGACATTTTTTGCAAAATGCCCTACAAGCTCTGCAGCGTCTTAGCATATCTTTGAGCGGTTTTGGTGGCGGCGTCTTTTAAACTTTGGCTTTCAAGCATCATGCGTGACACACTGGTTTGCTCAACAAAACTGCTGGTCATTGTTTTACCCGACTGCACGTCAACGAGGTCTAGCTGTATGCTGGAATGAATGGTCGTGCTTTCGGTGATGGCCATAGCGCCAGAACGCACCTGGCCCGTAAAATAGGCTTGTGCATTTAAATATTTTGCTACTGCAGCAAGCTCATTTGGTCTCAAAGTTGATAGCTGCGAGCCTAATTGTAATGCCTTTGCTGCCATAAGCGCTTGCTCATGATTAATGAGTTCTATTTGTGTTGAACCGCCGAGTTCATCCAGCAGGCGCTTATAGACATAGTTTGCAGTGTCGCCACTCAAATGGGTGAATAAAATACGCTCATATTGTGTGTTAGCAAAGGTGTCGCTTACCTTCATAGTGCTGCCGCACGCAGTTAATAAACATGATAAAAGTAAGACGCAAAGGTATCTCATCTCTTCCTACTATAAAGGCTGTATGAATGCCTGATTATTTATTAAAACAAGCGCATATGCAAAGTGATTATATTTGCTGCGTGTTTAGGGGTTTGCAACGTTTTGCGCTAAAACTCTCTCTCTAACCAAGCTGATTCCCACTCAGATAAGTCAACGGATAAATGGGTGTTTAGGCGCGGATAAAGGAAAAGTCTTCGTCCATTTATATATAAATTATTTTCATCGGCAATAGGCGTATACCAGTTCTCTTCTTCCAAAATATGAACACGCCCATCGCTTTCGGTCGCAATAATTTCCCACGTTCTTACCTTCTGTGGTTCGGAATCTATAGATGTTTCGAGCCACAGCGTGTGCGAATTAACGGCATTTCGCCAGCGCCTATCATTTTGCGCATGAAAGCCTCGTCCTGGGTCACTTTCATCAAGCGGAGAGTTAGCCCTAATCGCAAAAAGTGATGTGTTATCAGGTAGCAAAGCGTAAGCCCTTATGCTGTCTAGTTTTAACTTGTCTCCTTCCCAATGCTCAGGGCTATAACGCCCTGCTAGTGCTGCAACAGCGCTTGGTAACTGTGCCCCTATATCTTGCGCAAAGGTAACGCCTGAGTCATCGAATTTAATCATTTTGCCCGCATATTGTTTATAGAGCTGTTCATCTTCGTATAATGCGAAACGGGTGAGCAGCTCCTTGCCATTTCTCTTGAACGGCGTGATATCCAAGCGGAAATTAGCAAACGTAAAAGAGAGTTTGTTTTGAATAAATGACCATTCAAAATTAAAGTTTGCTTGCTCAAATCTGCTTAGGCCTTGAGATTCAAAAAAACTTACCTGATCAGCGTAAACAAGGTATTCGTTTGCACGATGCGCGATTAAGGTTGGCGATAGTTTCGCTAAGGCTGGCATTACCCATTTACCGAACATAGAATTTATATTATCTCGGGTGATCAAACTCTCCGGTTTTAAATACCAAGTTTCTGCAGTGATAATTTTTTTATTTGCGATGACGTTCGCTAGTTCAGGATAATCAGCGACATATAGTTCATTAAATGCAAGGCTATACTCGATGCTGGTCGATTTAAGAATGTGTGATGTCTTATCATCTATGCGATAGAAATCGAGTTGCGTATCTTCTTGGTTTTCTACAAGCTCAAACGAAATAAATTGCAGAGAGTTTTCCTGAAGGATATTAAATAGTAAAAAAGCTGTGTCGTTACCAAAAATATCGTAAATCTCGCCGAAGATAATATCAGGATTGAGAAAACGCAAAGTCCTCTGCTCTCGCTCTTGATTAATTGTTAAACCTTGTTCATTTGATGTCCAAGTGAAAGTTTCAGGCGCCGCAAGTTCGTTATTAGCGGTGACGGTGCCATTTACTTTAAATTGGTAAATATTAGCAAAATCTGGAAGCAAACCCTCTCTCGACGGTTCTAAAGCAGCGATCCAGTTTGCAGATAGTGTTTCAATACTTGGTGCACTAAAACCGTTAGCATTTTCTAAAATGGCTTGCTGCGCATTATCGATGGCTGGCTCAAACTCAAACAAATCGATACCATTTTCTTTCGCCAGTTGGGATATAAGTGACATTACGGAGTCTTTGTTTGATGTGTTCGATAGCGCGTCCAATACGCCATTTAGCGAAAGAGCAAGTTCATTTTCCTCTACTAGCATCTTTAAAAAGCCTGCTAAATATATAAGTGAGTCAGGATTTATTGTTTTTAAGGTATCTATGAATTGACCTGTAGACAATGAGTTGGCGGTATTTGTGTTGCGAGATACCAATATGTGCGCGGCGCTAGACATAAAACTTAAGTTTAGCTCGGGTAAAGTTTCTGAACTGATTGTGCGATTGGCATCGGAGCCTTGTATAACGTCATCGAAGCTTATTGTTCTGCTAAATAGACTGTAATTTGCGGTCTCAGATTGAGGGTTAACACGGATGCTAAAATCTACTGCCTGATTGAATGCTATATCCATCTCTATCTGGGAACCAGAGATATTTATGTCAATAAGACTTACATTCTCGTTTTCTATACTGACACTACCTACCTGCACGGAACTCTCGAGTACCTGTGTTTTTAGGGTAATAGTTTGCGTCAGCATAATTGAAACTACGGCACTGTTACTAGCCTCCCCATCCGTTATTTGATAAGTAAGAGTATCCTCACCAACCGAGCCCGAATTTGGCGTGTATCTAATTTTTCCGTCTTCTATCACAGCGCTGCCTTTAGTTGGTGCTGAGCTAATGGATGTAATAGAGAGTGGACCGCCATCTGGGTCGGAGTCATTACTTAGGACATCTACAAGAACGCTATTGTCGTCGCTCGTTTCAGCGGCATCATTCATTGCGACTGGTGGTACGTTAGTGACGGTGATGGGGGCTCTATCGGCGTTGTCTGAATCCGAGCCGCCGGAGCAGGCAAATAAGCCAATTGGGCTTAAGAAAGCGAAACAAACTATAAAGGTTAAATTTTTATTCATGGCAGCACAGTCCCTTGCTTATATTGTCAAAGCATACATCGCTTTGATCCATAATTGCACGTAATTTTCTAGTTACCCAACTTTGAAGTTCAATGGCCTCAATGGCGCGCGAAAAACTGCGCTCGGGCTCAAATTTATTTGACCATTTAAGGCGGGTTGCCACATATTTGACATAAAAAACGGAGTATTCGTGGACGTACTAGAGGAATATGGTGCCCGGGGCCGGACTTGAACCGGCACACCATTACTGGCGAGGGATTTTAAATCCCTTGTGTCTACCAATTTCACCACCCGGGCACTGATTTTGCGGTATGGAGGCGGAACCCGGAGTCGAACCGAGATCCACGGATTTGCAATCCGCTGCATAGCCATTCTGCCATTCCGCCGCACTTTGCTTTACGTATGCTACTTGTTGGAAAAGCAAATCATTTCAGAACCATCTTTATAAAAGAATTGGAGCGGGAAACGAGATTCGAACTCGCGACCCCGACCTTGGCAAGGTCGTGCTCTACCAACTGAGCTATTCCCGCTCTGAAATGTGCGGTGCATTCTACCTGCAAAACATATTGTGTCAACTACAAATCGAAGGATAGCGCACTGTTTAGCTAATTTTTAAACACTTCGCACAAATGCCCATCAATGTGAGCTAAATTCATACAGCTAGCTATAAATACAGCTAATTTACTGTGCCTTTCAAAGCCTTATAACCAGACACGGCATAAATAAACATAGACCACAGCGAGAGTACAGCAGCAAACCAAAGTAAAATATACCCAAGGGTAACCCAATAAATTGGAAAGCCCATAAAGTATTCGAGGCCCGACAATAAGCCAATCAGCGCAAGCATCTGCGCCATGGTTTTCGCTTTACCCATAAAACTAACTTTCACTGCATCTGAGGCGCCTTGCTGGCTCATCCATTCGCGCAATGCTGAAACAAAAATTTCGCGCATCAACAAAACAATCGCAGGTACGGTAATCCATAGAGTGGCATAAGTGTGCGTAATCATGAGCAATGCGGCGGCCACAATTAATTTGTCGGCAACAGGGTCTAAAAATGCGCCAAAAGCGCTCGATTGCTTGAGCTTGCGTGCTAAATATCCATCGAACCAATCGGTGATGGCTGCCAACCAAAAAATAAAGGCGCCCGCTTCATGAGCCCATTTCCAATCCAAGAAATAAACCGTAACAAAGATGGGTATCAACATCACTCGGATGATTGTGATGATATTCGGAACAGTCCACATGATTAACTACTATGTATTTATCTAATTTTAATGCCGTGATAATACCAGAATCGAAGGTCAAGCGTGTAAATAATCATATATAGTATCGGCTAAGTCATCACTTGTACCAGACACTTTCGCAATTTCTTCTCGATTCCAGTTCATATTTAAATCTTACCTTTATCGCAAAATTGAGATTGCCTTAAGCTAAGCTTATGGGCACAAATGCAGTGGTAAAATGCGAAGCGCCGCTGCGTTACTGTCTCGGTGAACGGAGTGAAGGTGTTCAGCGCCTTTTTAGCCATCCTTTACATCCACTATAGAAAAAAGATGACTTGCAATATTAAAGCCCTCCCTTAGATAAAATTTGTGAGCGGGAAAACACTGTGCGCCTGAATCAAGGTGAATTTGTAATTGAGTTGAGCATATGCCGAAACCGGAATAACTTTGGCATCCCTTTCGTTTCTTTGGATACTCTCATGAATGTATTAAGAATCATCCTTGATGCTGTTCGATGTATAACACTTACCATAACCGGTTTGTGGCGCTCTTCCACAAATCCGGTTCATGGTTTTGTTATCTCAGTTTGCCAGCTAATATCGACCTTGCGATGCTGTTGGACGCAGTCTTTGAGATATAAATTTATCAGACTTTGATACGGAACACCGGTTTCATCAGACATCCCTTTAAAATAGCCAATTATGTCTTCGCTTAGTCTTATCGTAACTGACTTTTTGAGCTTATTTGCATAAGGGTTTTTGCGAGATTCAAGTTTTGTAAGGTCATATTCGGCTTTCATAAATCACCATAAAGTTTTGATTCGGATTTTGTAGCCTTCCTTGCTGAGATTATACGAATGACTTCTCCATCTTTTCTTTCACAATGACAAATCAGAAGGAGTTTTGAAGAATTACTCATTCCTAATAGAAGAAAACGGTCTTCGTCTAATATTGAATTTGTTTTATCAAAAAACTGCAAAGCTCTCTCGTCAAAAAATGCAGTCTTAGCTTCCTTGAACGAGATT
The DNA here is from genome assembly GCF_042652645.1 of Glaciecola siphonariae. Taxonomy (NCBI): domain Bacteria; kingdom Pseudomonadati; phylum Pseudomonadota; class Gammaproteobacteria; order Alteromonadales; family Alteromonadaceae; genus Glaciecola; species Glaciecola siphonariae. The sequence continues at coordinate 659,374 of NZ_JBHSGU010000002.1, read as the reverse complement.
CCATGTTTTACTTGATTGGAAGCTGCTTTAGCTTCATTCCACTCGAATTTAATCATACATACAGTGTATGTACAAAAAAGCTTTTCGTCAAATTGAGAGATAACACCCCGCATAACGGGCAGGTTTATGTGTGGACGTTTTGAGCGAAGCGAAGGCCGCACTTAAAGTTGTCCCAGCGACCGACGGGAGTGCGTTTATGCTTTGTTAGGTTGCTTATTCACTTACAACCACCAATTCTTTTGTATTGAACGATTTTAAGTTACCAGAAAAGACGGTATCACCAAGATAATAGAATTCGCACCTAGGTAATTCAAGCGTCGTAAATGCCCAACGTTCGTTTCCCTTCTGCATGTATGTTCCATGAGTTTGAAACCCCTGATGAGAAATAGTGAGGGCGCCAAACTTGTCAGAGATAGTTGAGGACTGATTTAAATCAGAGGCGACATAAGCAGCTATAGATCCTTCATCTCCGAAACATTTAAATGACACTCCCGAAAGTGGAGACTTATTGATATCTAAAAATTCGAACGAATATTGTCTCGCCGGTGCGCCGCCATGCCACATGACTTCAACAGCTTCATCTGTAGGTCCGGATGAGCAACCCACTATTGAGAAAATTAAAACAACCAGTAGAAATCGGTTCATCATCGGCAACCTAACACCTTGCATGAGCGGCCATTTACCGCTCTTGTAAATGGTCCGTCTTAATGTTTTTGTTAGCTTCCCCAGCCTCTAATCTCTCGGCTAACCAGACCTTAATGATTGATTGGCGCGTAACACCAATTCTTGAAGCCTCCCTGTCCAGAGATTTGACCATCCAGCTAGGAAAATCTACATTTACACGTTTCAGCGGTTGATTGGGTCGACGCAAAGTAGATAAATCTAAGTCATCTATAATGTCGTCGTTATTGTCGTCAAACTTCTTGTCGAATTCACTAGCTTTCATAAAGCGCCACCTCTGCCTTTCTTGAGCGTCGCACTGAAATAATGCGTATCACTTCATTACGATACGTTATCACTGCGGTCCAAAATTTGTCATCAATAAGACCAACAATGATATATCTCGGTTCCTCAACAAACTGCACCTTCACTTCAATGTGATAATCGTCCATCCATATCTTTTGAGCATCCTCAAAATCGATACCGTGCTTTGATAAGTTGGATATACTTTTCTGTTCATCATATTCAAAACTTTTCATAGGTATAGAAATTATACCTATTTAGACAGAACAGCAAGATAAATTTGAAGGGAAGCTAACGCCAAACTAAGCGGCGCACGGTTTGTTGAGTAATTTGCAACAATGTAGCGAAGCGTAATGCAAATTACTCAACAAATTGTGTGTCCGAGGGAGCGACAGTGACCGCCATGAGTGTTTTGTTAGGTGCAAATTAGCTCAGCCGTTGTTGAATTATCATTACTCATACTCTTAAGCTCGATTAGAAAATTATCGAGCAAACCAGGTTCAGTCGACAGATACATTTTTGCCTCACTCGCTACTTCCAGCCCTTTAAAATCGAAAAATTCAGACTGCTGAGTGGTTGATATGAACAAATTCCCGGGCTTAGGGAAATGAAGTCTTGCGTGAAAAGCACCATTCGCATATTCACGACCAAAAGTACCTAATTCAATATCTCGTATACCACCATAATAATTGCTTTTAAAAGAATCTATATCTTTAAACATGGTTGCTAAGTGATCATTGCCGATATAAACACTATTTGAAAAGAAGGAACGGCCATTACTAACTGTAATTCTTAATTCAGTAATGTCTTCGTCACTCCATATTTTTTCAAACTTGATTGAAGGCTGCATACTCTCCCTTTGCACCAAAAACTTATTATCGAGAATTTTAAATAAATACCGAAGTTCAGTTTCATATTTTAAATCCTCATTTCTTGGTTATCACTGTTTTACTTGGTATTTATGAAGTTATCAAGCGCGATACTTGCACAAAACACACGTTTTTAGCACGCCAGTTTTTAGCGAGCCTCTTGATAAATTAATGTTTTGGGATAAATCTCACTTTTTCAGATAGTTAGCAAAGTGAGCGAACAACTTTTATAAAGACATCGGATGTCACTTAGCAAGAACATGTTTCTAAACATACATAGGGAGGTAGTGTGTCTGCATTTTTAAATCAAATTGTGCTCTTTATGCGCATCAAACGATAAAGCATTAAAGCAGAGAAGTTTCACATTAAGTGGATAAAAAGTTAAATTCGGGTTTACTCTATCAATACTGGTCAACATTGCGAGAAGAACATGTTGAAGCTTATTAGACCCGAGATCGGCTAAAATGTTATACGAATATTATGGCAAACCTTTAGACTCGTAAGGTCAAGCGTGTAAATAATCATATATTGTATCGGCTAAGTCATCGCTTATACCCGGCACTTTCGCAATTTCTTCTCGACTCGCTTTTTTGAGCCCCTGAATGCCGCCAGTATATTTTAGTAGGGCTTGTCTGCGCTTAGCCCCTACTCCAGGAATTTCTTGCAACACCGATTGATTTTTTGCTTTTTGGCGACGTGCCCGATGCCCGGTAATAGCAAAGCGGTGCGACTCATCGCGAATATGCTGCACCAAGTGCAAGCCAGGTGCATCGGGTTGCACCGGAATGGTTTCATGCGAATCGGCAAGGATGAGAGTCTCAAGGCCGGGCTTTCGAGTGGTGCCTTTTGCTACGCCCACAATTAAGGGCTTATATTCAGCCGGCCACTTTGCAAAATGCTTTTCAGCCTGCGAGAGTTGCCCTTTCCCGCCGTCGATTAACAGTACATCAGGCAGTTTTGCATCGTCTGCAATTTTTTTGTATCGGCGTTTCAAGGCTTGCGCCATTGCCGCGTAATCGTCCCCTGGGGTAATGCCGTCGATATTAAAGGTGCGATAATCACTTTTTAATGGTCCGTTTCGGTCAAACACCACGCATGAAGCAACCGTTTGTTGACCGGATGTATGCGATATATCGAAACACTCCATTCGCTTTATGGGCGAATCTACACTTAATAGCTGCTCTAGGTCTTTGAAGCGAGCAAACATCGACTTTTGCTGGTTTTGCTGCGTTTCAAGCGCATTTTCTGCATTGGTGTTGGCGAGTTTTAAATACTTTCGTTTTTCGTCTCTTACCCCTTCATAAAAGGCAACTTTACGGTTTGCCTCAAGCGATAGCACATTTTCAACCTCAGGCATTTCGTTAAACTTAAATGGCACTACAATTTGTTTCGGGATGAGCTTGTTTCCCGCCAAATAAAATTGCAGCAAAAATGACTCAAAAATTTCTTCTGCGCTTGCGCCTTTGGGTATTTTTGGAAAAAACGATTTGCTTCCCAGTAATTGATTGTCTCGTATAAACATGCCGTATACGCAGGCCATGCCGTGTTTGAACGAAAAGCCAAACACATCCATTTCTTGTTGCGAGCCACTAATAAGCTGCTGCTCTTGCACTTTTCTAAGCGCGCTTATTTGGTCGCGATACTTCGCAGCGGCCTCAAAATTTAAATTAACGCTGGCAGCCTCCATTTTAGTCACGAGACTTTGAATAACCTCTGAGTTTTTACCTCGTAAAAACAAAACCGCCAACCTCACCTGCTCCGCATACTCCTCATCAGATACAAAACCCTCTACACAGGGTGCACTGCATCGTTCGAGCTGATATTGCAGGCAGGGGCGCGTGCGATTGCGATAATAACTGTCGTCACACTGACGAACTGGGAACAAGCGCTGCATAGAACGCAGGCTCTCACGCACCGACCAAGCGCTTGGATACGGACCAAAGTATTCGCCCTTGGCTTTTTTAGCACCGCGGTGAATACCTAATTTAGGATGCTTATGTTCAGACAAAAATATGAATGGATACGATTTATCGTCTCGCAACACCACGTTATACCGAGGCCGATATTTTTTGATGTAGTTGTTTTCGAGTAAGAACGCTTCAGTTTCACTGCTAACGAGCGTCACGTCGATGTGTGCAATGTGAGAAACGAGCGTTTGCGTTTTTGTGCTGTCTACATTGGTCCGAAAGTAGCTAGTTAAACGCTTTTTTAAGTTTTTGGCTTTTCCTACGTATATTACGTCTTTTGCCGCATTGTACATGCGATAAACGCCCGGTGCACCCGACACATTTTTTAAAAACTGCTTGGCATCAAAGCCCGTTTCTCGCTCTGACATAATGCCTTAATGAGTAGAAGTTTGAATGAGATCGTGGCGCAGAGCTAAATGAGTTAGTTCAACATCCGAATCAATACCTAGCTTGTCGAAGGTTCTATACCGATAGGTATTCACGGTTTTAGCGCTTAAGCTCAGCGAACGGGCAATTTCGGTCACTTTGACACCGCGGGTTATCATGAGCGTTATTTCTAACTCTCTCTCGGTAAGGGCCTCAAAAGGATTGCTTTGATTAAGGTCTAATGCGCCAATTGCTATTTTTTGAGCTATCTCAGGCGAGATGTACTTTTGACCAGATGCAACTTTATAGATAGCATTTATCATCTCGCTGTGTTCGGCATCTTTGGTTAAAAAACCATAAGCACCTGCCTGCATAATTTTAGCGGGTATCGGGTTTTCTTTGTGCATCGACAAACAAATCACGCGCGTGCTGTCGCAAACACGCATTACCTTTTTGGTAGCCTCTAAGCCACCAATGCCTGGCATGCCCACATCCATTAATACAATGTCGGGTGTGTGCTTTCTGCAGTAGGCAACGGCATCTTCACCGCAGCCCACTTGTGCTACCACTGAGAAATCTTTTACGTCGTTAAGAATTCGGCTTATCCCTGTCCTTACTAGCTCATGGTCATCCACTACTAATATTTTGATCACGTAGTAATTCAGCCTAATTGTTATTATAAAAATATGCTAAAGCTATTACTTTAGGTGCATTAGTATCATACAAAGCCAGTAATTTGGGAACCGTTTTTTTACTGCTCACTTCCAATAAGTGTTGAGGCATACGCAAGGCTTTGTCTATGCGCCTGTATTGCATTGAGTGTATGTGGGCTAGTTGCTTCTACCGCTTGCTCTAACACAAAGTGCATGGGTCTATGTTCTGCTCGCAGGCGTTGTAGTATTGATGCATAATCGATATCCCCCTGTGAGAAGGTTTCAGACCAAGTCCCTCGAAATGACTGGCGTAAATGCACAGAGACCACTCTTGCGGCATACATATCAACGATATCCATTAGTGCAAGTGAAGAATTACCGACTCCGCGATAAATCCACTGAGCATCAAGGCAAAGTTTAACTTTATCAGCAGACGAGGCGCGCATCATATGATGAAACTCCCTCGCGCCATGTCGCATTTCAGCATCGTGATTATGATAGGCGAGAACAATACCTTTTTGTTTAAGCGCACCGCCGAGTTCATTTAACGCAGCTACCTGAGTTGCTAGTTCATCATCGCTTTTATCTTTTGGAGTATCCCATGAAATTGGCGCAGGATTAGTAGTGATTATCTTTACGCCATAGGGTTGTATTGCGTCGGCAACAGCTAAAATATTATCGAGTTGCTCAGGTACCTTGCGTGCGTCATGTAAAATTGAGTTAACGTAAACAGAATAGCTGTTTATTTGTTTGCTTTTTAACGCCGCTAGAAGGTGAGAGGCTTGTTTTGGTGTTTCCAGCATGGGTTCAAAATCAAGGCAACCACTGTCAACGACCATTTGCAAAGAGCGCGTTAAGCTGTTGTCCCAGCTTGCACCATCGCGCGCCATTAGCGTCATCCAGGGGTATTGCTGACATGCGATGCGGGTGGTCGCAAGTCTTTGTGTCTCACTGTTAGCGAAGCTGCGCACATGTGCTGGCAGCATTGCGAGTGATACAACAGATGCACCCTGCATCAAAAATTTACGGCGTGAAGGCTGGTGATGCTTTGTCATCGTGTGGTCTTATCTTGGCGGTCTTTATGGTCGACGCTGGCTTCGATATCTTGCAGTTTTGTGGGGGCAAAATATTCAAGCACCATTTTATGCTCTTCTGCGGCCATGGCTTTCATTTTAAAGTAGCCATCTCGGCGCTCGGGGGTTAAATTAAACTCGCCCCACTGCGGTAAATCTGGAATTGCCCAATCGACAGCCTGAAGCTTTGCCGCATCTCCCGCAAGGCTCAGTTCTGCTTGAAGCCTAGCTCTTAATTTGCCCACGGTATGCTGATAAGCCGCTTGATTCGCTAAATTGTGCATCTCAAGTGGGTCTGTTGCTAGGTCGAACAGTTGCGTGTGCTTTTTGCCTTTTACTTGATATTCAATAAGCTTCAAACTCCCCTGCTTGATTGCTCGCTGATAGCTCTTGTACGCGTAAATACTGGCGGTGTTGTCACTTTCATTAAGCGGCAAGCTTTTGCTCTCATGAGGAAGTTTCGGCATGCTAGCGCTAATTTGCGCCACCTTACTCTGAGTAACTGAATCAGGAATATCAAATCCCGCCAAATCAGAAATACTGGCGAATAGGTTTGACAGATAAAGCGGTGAGTCGATGGTAAGGCCTTGCTCGATACCCGGTCCTGCAATCAATAATGGAACACGCAAACTGTGGTCGTATAAAGACTGTTTTCCAAGCAGTCCGTGCTGGCCCATGGCGATGCCGTTATCTGAAGTAAAAATTATGTATGTGTTGTCCATTAAGCCTTTGCGCTCAAGCACCTTTATAATGTCACCAATTCGCTTATCTATGTGGGTAATCATTGCATAGTAAGCCTTTAAATGGGCCTTTACGTCGGTTTGAGTTCTCGGTGTTGGACTTAGCCATTCATCTCTTACGTCTAGCTCACCATTGTCGAAGGGATGTTCTGGCAGCAAATTAACAATGTCGGGTATGTCTGTATCAGCATATTGTGAGTAATATTGTTGGCTCACTTGCTTAGGATCATGCGGCGCTTGAAAAGCTACAAAAGCGAAAAAGGGCTGCGAGCTGTCATAGTGTTCAATAAAGTTAAGCGCCGCGTCTGCATAAATATCGGTAGAATGCTCAACGCCTTGTATGGTGGGCTCACAGTCGTACTTACCGCTCGCATCAAAACCATGCAAAGGAACCTGATATTGGTCGCTCATACCGCCAAAAAATATGCTTTGTGCGCTGGTAAAGCTGCGAGCAAATGCGCTTTTGCCGTTGTGCCATTTTCCGGTATGAAAAGTGTGATAGCCATGTTGTTTAAACCATTGCGGCAGCGTAATTTGCCATGCTGGAATATCTTCACCCGTTTGACTTATCTCAAATAAATTACGCCCTGTCATGAGCATTGCTCTACTAGGCGCACACACCGCTGCGCTCATTGCTCCCATAATGTGCGCGTTGGTAAATACAAGCGACTGCTGACTAAGCGCATCTAAGGTAGGCGTTAACACCGCTTCTTGTTGGGCATAGCCTACGGCAGTATGACGCTGATCGTCTGTTAGAATGAAAACAAAATTAGGCTTTCGGGCTGCTGCAATATCAGCTTTGTTTGGCTGAGTCGCGGCGTGAACAAAAGACGTATTCGCAGCGCACATTAGCAGAAGCGCTTTTAAAAGCCCCAATGATAAGCAGCCTACAGTTTTTATGTTACGCGGCTTAGTAAAGGTGCTCAGCCGAGCGTTACACATCGCAGATATCAATAGCGTTTTTCAATGACATTGCTTTGCCCTGTGCAGTGTCGGGAGTAGGAATAAACTCTTGGGCCAAGTATCCTTTAAACCCAGTTTTCACAATCGCTTTGGCGATGGCTGGGTAAAATAACTCTTGAGTATCATCTATTTCGTTTCGTCCAGGCACACCCGCTGTATGATAGTGACCAAAATACTGGTGATTGTTGGTAATGGTGCGAATAATATCGCCCTCTTCAATCTGCATGTGGTAAATATCATAGAGTAATTTGAAGTTTGGCGAGTCGATGGCTTTGCAAAGCTCTATGCCCCACGCCGAGTTGTCTGCCATATAATCGGGATGGTCGATTTTGCTGTTAAACAGCTCTAGCTGTAAAATCACGCCGCGTTTTTCAGCATGGGGAACAACGCGCCGTAAGCCCGCTATAGCATTTTCAAGACCCACATCAGGACTCATGCCGCGAGCATTTCCGCTGAAGCAAACAAGGTTTTTATAACCTGCCTCAGCAACTAAGTCGATGTGACGCAAATAGCGTTTCTCAAGGTCGTCGTGATGTTCGGGGTGAATAAAGCCATCTTCTAGATTTGGCTCTGCGCCATTGCACATAGAAGAGTCAATGCCGTATTTTTTCAAAGTGGGCCAGTCTTTTGGGCCAACTAAGTCGATGGCAGAAAAACCCAATGATTTAACCAAGATACAAAGTTCTTCAATCGATAAATGTCCGTAGGTCCAACTACTGACTGCATGGTTAATATTACCTTTTAGCTTCTTAGCACTTGCCGGCTTTAGCTCACTCGCAGCGCCGACCATGCCAGATGCTGCCACCGCGCTGGTAACAGCAAGCCCTTTTAACCAATTACGACGATGTTTATCCATTGTTCACTCACCTTTTATTACGGTAATGCATGTTAAATGTTTGTAAAAGAGTGTAAGTAAATAGAAAGGCCGGTACAACAAAGCAATACAAATTTGGACTGGAAAAAAGAAAGATAGTAATGGAGAAAAAACAAAGCACAAAAAAACCCGCACGAGGCGGGCTTTCATTGTTTGGCGGAGAGTGAGGGATTCGAACCCCCGGAACGTTTAACCGTTCGTCTGATTTCAAGTCAGGACGATAACATATAAAAAACATGGCTTTGTATACACATTGAGTAATACGTGTATAGTTTTAAAGCCTTTATTTACGTAAGTAAGCCATGTGTATATTACACAACAAAATAGGTGAATTATGAGCGCAATACACGATTATATAAAACGCAAGGAACAGGCCGAGATTGAGATTAATGACGCAATATATGCTGTTATAAAAAAATATAATGATTTAATCATCTCAAGGATTGAGATAGAAAAATTTGAAACAACTAGCATTCGCTCATATGTTCAACAGTTCAATTATCAAGTAAAGATTCGGACTGAGGTTTAATTTATGAATATGGAAGATTTAGCAAGAAAGAACGCGCTTGAGCATGCGTTCTCTATTCATGAAATGAAGCACCTTTCGCCAATTGAACGCGCCACTCGGATCGCTAGTCTTATTATAGAATCGGAGATAGCAATAGCAGAAATTAAATGGAGCGCATACACCTCTGCCGATACAATACCCCGCCATTATCCATAACAGCGGAGCGAGAGCGACACTATTTATATTGCCCGTTGGTAATAAAGGCTTTCGCCGCTGCGCCACTGTCGCTAAATGACGCTCTAACTTTTAGGCTGTTTGAAAGTTTAAATTCGACAAGATCATTTTCTGTATAACTCTTGAAGGTGCGCCAACTTTCACCGGTAGTGTGAATTTGCAAATCTATAGTGGCGCCATTAGGCTCCAGAAATATAGTTTCAGGCCGAGTTTGAACTAGCGTTGCAAATTCTTCTAAATGACTTAGTTCTTTCATTGTATTTTCCTATGTTAATTAACTTCGAGGTAATCGCGTACTGATACGCCCTTAAATTGAATGTCTACTGGCGGGGCTTGTCGTTTAAGCTTAATAGTAGGGTAAAAAGCAGGGATAAAAACTTTTTCAAATTTACCTGTAAATCCGTTCTCAGCTACACCGCTGATTGTGTCAGATACAGAAAAAGAGCCGCCGTTATTTTCTATGATAGTAACTTCAAACTTATAGGACGAATTCATATCAGGCATTCCGTTAGGAACTTCTACTAAAGAAATGTCACTGTCAGGTGTTTTTATACGATAAGTACCTTTAATTGGTACGTCTTTTTCTGTTTCTAAACCTTGAGAAACAACATTATCTTCATCCCAATAGTTAGTCGTACCTAACCAATTTCCATCACTGTCTTGCGTATACTCTTGCGAGTCAGCTAATGTGATGTTGTTGAATGTGCCGATTGGGGTTAATGCGGGGATTTCTTTGATGCTCACATTAGTTACCAAAGCCGCAGTGTTCGGCTCTGTGTCGGCAATGTTTTCGTCTATAAAAACAAGCAATTCAGTCTGATTAGCGCGGATAATTTCAGTTTTTGTTTCTATCGTACCTACGTTGTGGAACTTAAAACGCAAGTCTTGAGTACTTGGTTTCGAGCCAGTAAAGAAAACACGATTACCTGTTTGTCGCAAATCCACGGTGGCTGTAATTAAGTAAGTTTTACCCGCTTCTAACACACCGTCATACGCAACTCTAGGGTAATTTTCTGTACCATCAGCACTAATAGAAATAGAGTTAGCCGTGCCTGAGATAGCCAAAGAAGTACTTTGACTAGTCGAAGAAAAAAAGTTGGTAGGCACAGTAGTCAATACCGCACTCTTATTCTCAACCAACCCTAAGTTTTCGTACTGCTTATCAATCGGCATATCGAGTACGAGCATGCCTGTGTTTCTATCGCCGCCTTTCCAGATTTTAAGGTCAGCTATGATGCCCTTGAATGGAAAAAACGTTGCTTGCCTAATACCTACCCGATTAAGAATTAAAGAGCCGAACGAACCGCTTGCACCAGAAGTATCATTAATAAAAACCTCAATGTTTCCGTTTGTTTTGACTGCTTTAATTTTAGTCAGTTTATTAGGTAATATCTCAGGTGAACTCGTAACTAACGTACTGCCTGTAGTATCTCGCGAATGAACATCACCGTTAGCAATAAATATACAATTATTAGTTCCACCAGAATTACCAAGCACCATTTGTGCATCTATTACATTCGGTGTGTAAATCAGAACTTCTATCTCAAAATCCCCATCAAGCTCTATAGGACTAGACAGCGTAATGTGTGACTGTGCATTCTGGTTGAACGAGGTAAAGTATCTACGTACAGCTTGTGCTACTGCCGACACCGACCCACCGATAGCATTTTGTATGACACTGCTTATCGCAGGGCGTAAGACTGAACTGATTGCACCGCCTACCGTCGCTGTTAGACCGCTAGACGTAGGTGTTGACGGTGTATCGGGAACCTCAACAGGACTATAAACCCACTGGCTGTTGTCAGTGGGAAAATTAACAAGCGTACCGTCATTGCCGCCTATCTCGTCCTCTAGTATTAAACCTGTGCCGTTTGATAGTGTAGGGTTGTATCTATTCTGAATCGCGCCTTGGTTGTAGTTTACAAGCTTGTAAAATTTGCCAGTGTAGCCGAAGCTGACATTAAAAATACGATTTAACTTTAAAGAGCTTAAATCTGCAAAAGTAACATCTTGGCTCATTTGTAATTCGGTAGAACTAACACTTAAAACAGTAGAAGATTTTTTTTCTAATCGTATAGTGATAAGAATATCGTCGGCTGACACTGAGTTATTTATGGTGTTAGCAGTGCCGTTCGCTCTAACTAAAAGTCTACTGCTATTATTGGCAGGAAACGAAACAACAAAACTATTTGTATCCACCCCTGTTAAAAGGATGTCTGCATCTGCATTAGGTTGTATTGTCAACTCTAGGTAATCGCCAACATCAGTAAGTATGTCAACGCCATTTGAAATTGAAATATACTGATTATTTGATGTTGCTTCTAAATACCAAGCATCCTGATAATCCACATACGTAGGCTCATTTACTAACGTAGCATGTTGACCGCCAACACTATCGAATAACAGCGTGTCAGTGTTGCGTGAGTCGTTAGCATCGTAAACGTGTTGATTGTTTATGTTGATATGTTTGAGGTCACTGGCAAAAAATCTATCACTGATATTGAATCCGCGACCAAAATCAGCCTTACCTACAGGAAATTCAAGACCTCTTAAATCTTCTGGTCTATCAAATGTTTCACTCGTCGCAAAAACACCATCTACAGTAAGGCTCATTACGCCTGTGTCTAAGTTAAATTCTAACCTAGCGGAACACAGTTTACCTGCTTGAATGCTAGGTAGATTAAAGCTGTTCATGTTTACGTTTTCGTCTACAGGCGAAGTAGAACGCGCACTAAAACTTATATACCCTTTATCGCCTGCAAAATCATAGTTAGAAGATATACGCAAAGTGTTTAGATTTAAGTAAAGCATCGACTCGTAACGTTTCTGCAAATCAGACGGTACAAACGAAAACTCAACAAACCAAACACCAGACGTAGGCATAGTGTAAGCAGGGAAATCTATGCGGTCGTCTACTCCGTCAAAGCGAATAAACTCTTTAACGCTCATTACAGCACCACACCGTAGCTATCATCTACAAACACACCGTCAACACTGCGACTAGGCGTAGGGCATTGTGCGTTATACACGCCACTTTCTTCGACTAGTGCAAACCCTGCGCGACGCTCGTAAATGCCGTTAATCTTGAAATACACTTGTGGTCTATGCTCTTCAAAGCCTGCGTTCTTGGTTGTGTCTACGGTAATATTAGCAATGCCGTCGAACACGCCAATCTGTTTTAAACGTGTCTCGTCACCTAGCGCAATGCGTATGTCATGCAATGTGACACTAGGAAAGGCGGGCACTGTTGGGTTAGCTAACTTAATAATCACTGGTTTTAATGCGCCTAACGCGGTACCTAAATCACCACCTGTAGAAATCATTTGGTCAAGTGCGGCAATCTGTCGCTGACCTGTTGCGCTTGACTGAATAAAGTTAAAATCTTGCGAGTCGAGAAATGCGGCAATCAAATTCTGAAATGGATTAGTGCTATCTTCTGCCATAGCTTTGAACGCAACGTACAGACCCGCACTAGCCAATAGACTGTTCATCGTATCGCGGTGAATTAACTTACCGTTAGTGACCGTTTCAGCCTTCGCTAACGCTAATAGCTGTGCGTGTGTGCCTGTTTTGCTTTTTACAAATTTACTTAAACTCATAGTGCTCTTCATCCGTCTCAATTGATATATCACAATGATTTTTCTGCCCTATCGCTAGGTAGAACAAACCGTCTATTACCTTCGCCATTGCGTAAGCTGTTTTACTTCCCTTGCGAGCCATGTAGCCGACCTTACTCGATATGGTTACGTCGGGGTTGCCTGCATGAATAGCGTTCACTAACTGGTCTTGAGCTATCCATAATCCATATCGATACCTGCGCATTTTCTTGTAACGAATAGCAAGCAGCGTCACGGGTAATTGCAGCGGTGACATAAAGACAATAAAAAGCGCCCAAATGAGCGCCACAGATAAAAGTAAAAGCTTTGCCTTAAACCAACTCAACATGTTTCCACCACCGTTAACCTACGCTTAAATATCAGGTCACGCTGACCGTTAGCGCGGACAGCTATCAACTGATGCTGCCGAAGTCCTGCAAAGTCCATGGCGGTGTCTGATATTTGAATAACAAAGTCTGTACCCTGCTTTACAATCCCATTACCAAGCGTTAGCTCTACATCCTTATTTCCTAATCGGTCATAGATGCAGTATTCAGCGCCAACATAGATTGAAAGGTCTACATATTCGCCGTTTTTATCCAATACGCCGCTAGCAAAGGCGTTATCTACATTCTGATAAAACAAGTCCATCTCTCCATTTGTTGATGCTGCAACATTAAATTCTTGCTGGGGTTGAGAGGGAGTGACCACAGCACTCACCAAAACAGCTCGCTCAACTGGCGTACCGTTTTCAGTACCATCATTCGGTGTAGCTGTGATGGTCACGCTTTGATTACCGCTAGATACAGTCGGCATCGTCGCTGTAAACGTGCCATTAGTAATCGCAGATAGCACAACGCCGCTAGACGCAGACAGCGCAACTGATACCGCATCACCGTCAATGTCATTAGTCGTAACCGTAAAGGTGAGCACCTGACCGCTTGTTGCAGTTGTGGGGCCTGATAGGTTAACAGTGGGCTGCGTGTTCTCACCTTGCTGTGCTATTACGACATCGTGAATAGGCATAACATGTGAAAGCGTAAGGCGTGAATCAGCGCCAAGCCATTCGGTAGAATCCATGATATTGATTAGCGGCAATGATGAACTTCTGCTCGTACTACCAAAGCGAATCTTTGCACCCGCTTCAACGGTGCGACCAGTATCAACAATTATGTTAGAGCCGGAAAAAGATACTCCAGAAACACCAAACTCTGTACCCGTTGCGTTTACATAATAAACACCGAGTGAAGGGTCGGTCACATCATCGTATTTTCTCAGTGGCAAAGTCTGCACGTTGCACGAAACCGTTACTACTTGAGATTGGTTCGCTATATCTGATACTGCTGCACTCGTGGTAAGCGGTTGCCAGTTGCTATCAATAATCGCTTGTGCGTGCATTTCAGAAAGCACGGCATATCCAAGCGGCGATAAATGAACACCGTCCGGCGGGGTGTCTAATTTGTCATTGTAGTATTGATTTAAAGGCCATCGAGGACCCGCAAAAATAAAGTTGTCCTTATTGGCTAAATCATAATGCGCTTGCTGTATATCGCGGTAGCTTGTCGCTCTGCCTACCTGTGTATAAATCATCGTAACAGAAAGTGAAGCGTTATTAAGCACTGTCCGTGCATCCGACACGACATCATCAAATAACGTCAACGCTTGTTGCTTATAATTAGATAATGACGTTTCGCCCGATGTATCTTTTTCGCCGTGGGTAAAGAAGAAATACAACTCTTCTATATTCGAACCAGTAGGCAAAACACCGTCCGCGCTAGATAATTCACCAGTAGACCCTAGAAAATCATCATAGCTATCTGTACCCTTGCTTAACTCTAAAAGGCTAGAGCTAGATTTGGCGGTATTGGCATAGACAAATTGTTTTGTCGTTGCATCAGTGAGCATGGTCAACTCTGCATGACCCGCTCCGGCTAAATCTATTCGCGGCGCATACTTTGCCATCTGTGGCGGGTTAACACCGGAATAAGCAAAACTATCAGGAACGGTTGAAAACACTCGCCTTTCATTGTTCGCACCGTTTAAGAAATTTTTGCCGAGCGATTGACCGTAGCCCCAAATAAAGGTCACGTTGCCCGATAATCCCAATGGTGCCGAGCGATACTTCGCGGCATCGTCTGGTATTCTAATTCGCACATCGTCAGGAAAGCCGCTGGGGTCTGATTCCCACACACCATTTGTCAGCGTAAATTCATATCGCGTTGGTGCAGTGGCAAACGTTAAGTTGCCCGAACCAACAGAAGGGCTTGCAGTTGTGCCGCTCGACTCAGTAAATTCATATGCTAATACCTCGACATTACTGGCATTCGAGTAAGCAAGCCTGCGTACAAAATAAACACCAGTACCAAGATTGTTGACTGAAATGCCTGTGCTGCCAATTGATTTAGTACCAAGCGAGTTACCGTTCATTGTGACGGTAATATCAGTTGGATCTGTTCCGGCGGTTAACTCAAGCGTATTAAAACAACCATGTGAATAGAATTGCGCAGCAGGGAAAAAAGTACTATTTCCGCCAACCACAAAGCGCACGGCGGCATCTGTCCTATCACCTTTATTGATTTGAATTGACGTGTTTGTGCCCGATAGTAATTCTAAGAATGAATCAGTATGCGTGACCATAAACTGAAACGTTAGTTTCTCGCCTGCGGCCAACGTGATATTTAAACCCGCAACACTGCCACCGCGAGGAAAATACCGAGTGCCGCTTGGCTGTTGCGGCGTTTGACCCACTGCACCCTCAAAGGTGTTTGTCGCTCCGAATGAATTATATCCCATTAGCTTGCCACCGTTGCCTGCCTAGCCCCTGCGCACTTTTGATTAGTGGCATCAATAACAAACCAATCCACTTGCGTGCCAACAGGGAAATTTGTGATAGGTAAAGTTAATGTTGCCTGTCCGTTATTAAATGATGCAGTGCTTTGGTATAGAGTGGTTTTATCAGACACCTTCACCGCATACACTTGAAAACTGCCACTTGCAGGCAAGTCATTGTCAATATCAAGAATAAGTGATGAAGTGGTTGCAGGCGGAACGACCGAACTATTTGCGACAAAACCACCCGTTGTAAAACCCTCTAGCGTGCCTGTTTGGTTGCCCTGCCCGTCTTGTACGTTTGTGCCCGACTCGGGTGTAAAATCAAACGTCTTTGAATACCCGTCCGCAGCAGTGATGATTGCTTGACCGCCCTCAAACTTCCCGTCATAGACCAACTCAGTTGACGAGCTAGACCATCCGCCAAACCCTTGCAATATGTAAGTACCTGCAAAAGCGCCCGATGCGCTTACACCGTTTGCGGTTAACGTGGCAGTGTCGTTTGCGGCTCGTTCAAAATCAAAACCGGTGATTAAGTCGCCTTCTTGGATGTTGGGTATAACAACTTCCAACCTTGCCGAACTGTTTCGGGCTACAACTTTACCACCAGTTTCTATAGATATGTTAACGCCTGCCGTACTGCCGCGGCGCATGATGATATAATTGCCGTTTCGATACTCAAAATCAGGTAGTCTAATTCTGAAAGCGCCACTGGTGTTTAATGCACCATTTATTGCAATATAGCCTACGCCGTCAAACTGAAAAGCCATTATTCAATCCTCTTCTTAATCTTATTAAATTGCGCAGCGGCAACGTGGTTTATTCTTCAAATCGCACTGTGATAGTGCCGATGATGTTTATATTGATAGTTTCTGGCAGATCTGGCGTTACCGGCTCTTTTGGCGGCGTTGGCTCGATTACTGGCGGTTCGATTGGTTCAGTTGGCGGGTCGATTGGCTCAATAGGCGCAGGCGGTGTTGGTGGCTCAACTGGCTCGGGCGTTGGTAGCGGTTCGACCGCATCATCACCCCATACTGGAATTGCGGGAAGCGGAGCCATTGTTGGCAAGTCAAACTTAGCTTGCCCTTCAAGATACACGCTAGACTGCGTTTTAGCCTTGTACCCCATTTCGTCAGTGACCGTGCATTCAAACGTCAAGCGACGCGGCACAACTGCTTTTTGGCTGTTGGGTTTTTTAGGCTCAAAGTTGAATGCTAATATTGCTGGTCTGCGCTGATTCTTACGCGTAATACCGCCGTCTTTCAGTGACAAATAAAGCGTGTTGGTATTCTTATCCCATGCGCCGCCCACAAAGAACGTATCCTCACCTTCCCAATAAGGCACGCGCCATTTGCCGTAAGTCTCGGGGCGAACATCATGCACATTTTCAGCGTTTAATATTTCATCCATATCAAATACCCAAAAATACGGATAGGTATCTTCTTTGAGATAGGTTCTACCGCCAGAGTCTTGAGTGCCGCCGACCTCTTGATAAATCTTATAACCATTACCGCCTTGCAAACCAGCATGAGCGCCAAAGCACACATACTTGCGAGTATTGGGTACGATAAAACCAAAGTGAGCGCGTGACATTAGACTCCAAACCGGATTTGCAGGTATCGGCTCTTTGTCGTTCGCGCCAGCATCCATCTGGTTTCGTATGGTAAATATCATGAGTGGAGTACTTGGCACATCGGTATCGACCGGAGCGCGCAACACATCGTCAGCATTCCATGTAAGCAGACTTGGGCCAATTGAATGACGGTTATCGATAGAGCTATTTGAAGCATTACCGCTTAAATGCGTTGCGCCTAGTTCATCTTTCATATCGTCTGCAATTTCACACATCCAACCGCTTGGGTAAGTTCTACCCTCTAGCTTAATAAAGTCGGCATACCCTTGGCCCAAGTTACTTGAATCAATGACGCGCTCTAAGTTGTAGCGACTATTCTGCGTGTCGTACGCAATCTCACTACTAACAATGAGTGATGAGTTGTACTCAAGCATTGAGTTAACAATGCGGACACGATTATTCCCTTCGATAGAGCTACGTTTACGGAATGACTCAAACTCTTGTATGACTTCGGCTTTCGGCACATCTGCAATATCAGCTTCAAAACCGAACGCTTCTGGTATTTTTAATTCAGCAATACTTTCTTTTGCGCCAGTAATAAAAAGGCTTTCACCATCTTGAGATAGCCCAATGCGTTGACTACCAAAATCAACCGTCGCATCACCTTCAGCGTCGTTTGCCGTGAACGCGCCTAGGTATTCAATATCGAAAAGGTTTTGCAGGCCATGCGGAATATGCACATCGGTAGGTGTTGAGATAGGTACGCCATACGCTCGGTCTTGCGTGTATATCTTCACATCATCAAAGCTTGGCACGGTAACATTTAACTCTTTGCCATACGCATCGAAGTTCGGTATTTGCGGCCCTTCGGTTTGTTGCCAGTGATACGATACAAGTTTGCCGTTCGGGCTAGATGAACCGTTCGCCGTTAGCGTTAGGCTCTGACCCTCTTTGACGTTTTGAAAGTTATTAGTTTTTGCGACAACCGAGTTTTCCCCCGCCTTAATAAGAACGCGGATTTGTTTTTTAGCGATATGCTTTTTCTTATTCTCGTCGGGTTTTGATTGCGCTTCAAAGTCAAACACCAATTCCTTATCTTCAAGCAGGGCTGGCGCGGTAAATGCCCAGACCGTCCACAAGCCGCGACCGTTAATTCTTTCCATTTCAACCTTGACAGAATTACTCGGCAGTTGAGGGTTTAAAAACCATCGTGCCGACTGCAAACCATCTTCGGTTTTAATAATCTCGCGTGGGTCTAATACTACCAGCTCACCGGCTTTCATATCCGGTAATCTGTCGGGCATAGCTGAAATGTCAATTTTAGGGTTGTTCATAGTGCGTCCAATTGATTTATATAAGTTTGCGCAATCGCTTTAAACGTCTCTAAGCTTGCATCGGTTACTGCTTTTTTGCCTGTCAGCCTAATGCGTCTGATTGACTTAATCGCCCCTCTGAATTGCGCTGAAGTACTTGTGATATTGCTAGCCGCCGCTGTTTCAGTCATACCGCTTGCTGCTACCCAAGAATCTAAGGTTTCTGGCACGTTGTTCACATCAGAGCCTGCCGCAATCCATTCCTTTGCTTCTTGTTCAGCGATTAAATACTCTTGGTCGATTAACAGGCCTTGAGAAACAAATCTCATGCGTGCGCGTCCGGCGGCTTGGTCGATTAGGTCACGGGCTTGTTTTTTGTTGCGGATAAAATCAACATGCAAAGGCAAGGAATAACCAGCATCAAGAAGTTGCTTTACTAGCGTAACGAGCAAGTCTCTAGGCTCTTTCGAAAGTGTTGGTCTAGTATGTTCAATCTCATTGAAGTCAACACCATCAAAGCTATACTGGTTATTTGGGTAATACCCTTTATGCGCGGTTTGACTTAGCGTTGTTTCACTTTCAATAAACGCACTAATAAAAGCGGGTTCGTCCTCCGCTGCTCTAAGCTGCCAAGCAGAAAGTCGAATGTGCCCTACTATTTTGTTTGTAAGGTCGTCTGTTACTGTAAATTTCATTACTGCCTCCTTGACCTAATTGAGCCCGAGTAAGTGATACCGCGTGTGGAAACATCACCAGCAGTCCATTGAAATTTTGCTCTAATTAAATAAGTACCACTACCAACAGTCCAACTTCCGCTTAGTGAAACACCTGAGAAAAGTCCAGAATCCACAGCTTGCGAATTACTTGCTATAAGCGAGTCACCGCCCGTAGTGCGAATGGCCTGTAAGGTTGTAGTGGTTGGGCGGTCTAACGGCTCTGCTCCGCCTGTTTGCGCATAAGAACTGGCGCTAGCACTAACTGAAACAGTAAAGTTACCCAACCCGCTCGGAACATTTACTGCCGCAATAACATTCCATTGGTTGTTTGAATTGCCCGACCCGCTTCCGCTATCATCATCGTCATTCTGTGTAGGTGAATCTGCACCGGGTGCGCCGGGAGGGCCAATTGGTCCTTGAGGCCCTTGCGCACCGTCCTCACCCACGAATAAGGACCATGTGTAATCGGCTTTATTGTTACTCTCTGCTGCTAGCGTTTGATTAGGTGATATGCCAATGTATTTAGTGTTAGCTTGGGGGCTGTCAGTTAAACCTGTTCCGTCTGCATTAGCCGAATATTTAATCCATGTGTAGCTCGGGCGGCCGTCAGGTCCATCAGGCCCTTGTACACCAGTATTGCCTTGTGGACCCTGCGGCCCTTGAGGGCCAGTGCTACCAGTTGGGCCTTGCATTAAAGACCATGTGTATTGCGATGGGTCGGTTGATTCGATTGGGCTTGTCTTGTTGTAAGCAAAACCGATGTGAGTCTTTCCTGTTGGATTGTTGCTGCTATTTGCGCCAGTAGAGCTGGTCGCGTAACGTATCCAAGTGTATGTTGTCGTTCCGCTTGGCCCTTGAGGGCCTGCTACACCTTGAGGACCCGCTTCACCCCTGTACCTAGACCAAACATAATCGGCCTTGTTATTGCTTTCGCTCGCAACTGTTTTGTTGACAGCAATTCCAATATATATGCTATTTGATTGAGGCAGATCAGTTAATCCAGTACCGTCCGAGTTGGCGCTGTATTTTATCCACGTATAAAGACTTTCGCCGTTTGGCCCCGGTGGACCTTGTACACCTGTATTGCCTTGAACACCCTCTTCGCCAACTATCTTGCTGAAAAGATAATCTGCCGCATTATTTGATTCGGTTGCAGTTGTTTTATTGTAGGCAAAACCAATGTATTCCTTACCTGCCGGAAAGTTGCTTAAACCGGCACCATTCGCATTATCGGCATATTTAATCCAAGTGAAAAGCTGAACACCGTTCTCGCCTTTTGCACCTGGGATGCCCTGCGGCCCTTGAGGCCCTCGCAAGTTGCCCTGAGTAACCCAAGTGCCACCTATCTTTTTAAATAGCTCTTTGCTAGTAAGGTTTAAATAGGTAGCACCATTTAGGCCGAGTGAGTCTACTGGGTCTGTTGTACCCGATAAGAATGTATCACCATCACCGGTGCCGAAGTTACCGACCAAAACCCAGCCAGTATCTGTTTTGATATAAACATCACTGGTATCATCATCTACATAAGATTGACCAACAGAACCTAACGCTGCAGCTGGGGCGCCAGTTCCAATTAACCATCTACTTGCGCTGTTTGTTATCCACGTCTTAAATATTGTGTAATCGCTTATTTGCGATAGTGACGTAAGCGGAACAGAGAAGCCGAACGCCAAACCAATGTATGGTTTATTGGCATCGGTTAGGCTCGGGTTTGTGGCTTGGTCGTCGTCTGCGAATATCTGCCAAACCTCAGCATTGTTAGCTTTACCAACGGCTGATTTTTTTAACCAAGGTGAAGCTTTTGAACCAGTGTTGTACCGAACCCAAAAATAATATGTTTGATCTTGCGCAGTATTGAATAACCTAAATTGACCGTCAGGACTTCCCGCCTCTGACTCTGCAAAATCATCTAGCACGCCATGGCGATACTCATAAAAACCAAATACTAGTTCGGGTGGCGTAATAGTGATGTAACCGGGGCTAACAATTGGTGTGTAGTCCGGCGTGACTAATGGGCCAATCGTTAAGTTTAAAGTGGCCGAAATACCTTGATTGAAAAGGTTGAGCGGAAAAACAGCAACAGCATAAGAACTGTCAGGCAAATCAAGTTGATAATTTGTCGATACCGTTTCACCAACAAACTTATCATTAACGTAAACGTGATACTTTATCACTTCTGATGTTGTTGCTGGTTTATCCCAAGTAAGAGCGCGCTGTGCGTTATTCCACGTTAGATTTTGCGGAGCGGGTATTTTTGCTATGCGCCCGTCATAAGTAGGAATAGGCGTATATACTCCGGCACCAGACCAGTTGTATATTGTCGGATTAAATGCGGTGGCTTCAATCTCATAAAGCTCTACCCCGTTACTGTCCTTTTCCTCAATTTTCTCAACTAAGAATAATTTTCCGTTCCACGTTCGTTTTGGGTCGGTGATAGAAATAACATCATAAGGCAATACTTGAGATGCTTCTGCATGTGCAGTAAACCTAACGTCTACCTTATCGACTGACTCAAAGTATTTAATTCGCGCATATTCATACGCTTCAAAGTGGTTGTTGCAAAGTGGTAGCTTAAAGTCTTCTATATTTTCAATATAGTTTGCGCGCTGCAAAGCGGCTAAGTGCTCGACTGAATCAGTCTCAGGGAAAATAACAAAGTCTTTCTCAAAGTTCTTGTCAGGATTTATCCAGCTAACCTCAACTTGAGTAAACGCATCAAAGGCACTTGCAGGCTTAACTTCAACAGTACCAACCAAGTTACTGCTATTAAAATCAATAAACGGGGTTGTTGTGCGCCCCTTTGTTCTTATTTCAAACTTGCCCTCGATAAACGATATTTTACTAAAGCAGTGGTTTTCAAACTCTTCTAGTATCTTCTTATATTCTTCGGCGGTGCTTAATGTACCGTTTACCGTAAATCGTTTTCGTTGCTCACCGTCTTGGGTGACAAGGTTATCTTCGAGCCAGTCTATGGACTCTTGAAATGATGAGCCGAACATTGTGAGCGGCTTATTCATACCCACAATGCTGTCGAAGATATACCACTTAATTACTGCAAAGGGGTTGTTTGCCCATGCGTCATTCAGCCCGTTCGGGCGGCCAGCGGTGTCTCTTACATTCTTTTTACGCGCCTTAAGCCACATGTTCGTTGATGGGTCAGTCTGAAACACATCAACGTTACGCGTGTACTTGACGAAAGAATGGCAGATGCCTTTGCCTTTCATTGTATTAGGCTGCCAACCGAAACGGTTTATAAAATCAGTCCAGTTGCTTGTAAATCCGCTTGGCGTGCCTTGTGGTGTAATAAAGGCTAACTCTGATACCTCAGCCGAGCCGGGGTTAAATCTAAAATCGGAATCATAGCCAAACCTATCACCAACATATATGCCAGCCGCTGGGTCATTGGGGTTAGGTCGTCCAGGATTGCCCGCGACACTATTGCCCGTGCCAAGGATAGGGCCTGTGCACCAAGCCATCACCAAGCCAACCTCGTTAAACTCTTCATTTAGGCGCTTGAAAATTGGCACACCTTCAATCTTTACGTAATCACTGCCTACAACAAAATCTAAGGCCGAGTCTGTCTTTGGTTTTTCGCTGACAGAAAGTAACGGCGGCGCTGGCTCTTCTATGCCAAATAAACTGCTAAAAAAACTCATTCAGATACACTCGGAACAGATGAAACGGCGGTACCGCCAAAGCGGACACCTACAAAGGAAGATGAATTTTTATTGTTTGGGATGGTAAAGTCCGTTTCGTGAGCAAACTGAAAGAATCTATCAGGACCCCATCGGCGCTCTTGTGAAACGTTGTTTGTTTTAACTTGGTTGGCTTGATCTACATTTCCCAATGGTCCGGTTATAGTTAGTACAATCTCACCTGACTCATCGTCATCTTCATCAGTAATAGAAATAATTTGGCCGTGCTTTTTATCTTCCACGCCAACAATATTTATCCCCGTTGCATCTTCATCGAAATAAGCTGAATAGTGATAAACCCAGCGGTTTCTGTATTCAGCCGCCAAAACATTAGGGTAAACAGAGTCAAGCACGCCAGATAAGGTCACTTCCCAATCATTTGCCTCAACACCAGCCGTCATTGCGCCTACATCAACGTCTAACAGTAATCCATTAGCTAGATATTCATTGCTCTGGTAGGTGTAATTAAATTTGTTGTCAGTGAGATAGATAGGCGTTGCTAAGTCGATGCGTATCATGTCAAAACGTCTACCCAATCGCTTAGCTTTGAGAACTGCTGCACTTTGTAATCTAGGCATCAAACAAACTCCACTGCATCAAATGAAACGGTGACGAAATTCGAGCGCTTAACAGATATCACCAAGTCAACATCAGACGTTCTCACCACTGTGATTTTGGGTGTAAGGAAATTTACCGTTTCGTTATTTGCAACATTTTTTATAAGTGGCTGTGACGAACGCAGCGTAAACTGACCGGTACCATTTGAATTAAACGCATTCACTTGGTTGCCTGTCATGTTAACGCCGACAAAATACGCTTTGGAGTGACCCGATACATTGAACATATCGTTGGGCTTAACAATATTCATAAGATTTGCTTGGGCGCCATCAATTAGGAGCGTTTTGCTACCGGCCGTTGCCGCAGCTCTCGTTCTCATGTTTGCTGTGGCGCTACCCTTTAATTTGCTTATCAGGGGAAGTTCAACATCAAACGGCGTTGATGTGCCAACATCATCCAGAAACGCAATTAATGCACCTACATCTTTTTGCTTGATTAGTGGGCTTGTGATTTTTACCTCAGTTTCATGCGCGGTGCGTCTGCCAAGCTGAATGACTCCGCCCCGACTTACTGAACGCTGTACTGATTCGGTTTTTGAAAGCGATACGGTTGAAGCGGTAAAAACGTCAGGTAAAATCATCGGCGCTCTTCCCTTGCTAGTGCTTTAGTGATGTAACGCGCCTGCTGATTCCAATATCTTTGGTCTCCGCCGCCCATGGCTGTGAGATTGACTTGAATAGTTTGGCTTGAGCCACCGCCAAGGCCTGCACGTTGCAGATTGGTGTTACTGGTAATCTGACCCGCTGCGCCTGGTTGAAACAACTCTGGGCCCTTCTCCCCGACTAGGTAAGTTTTTCCGCCAGCAACAGGGCCACCAAGCTCTCTTGCACCGGCTACTGGTTGGGCTTTTATCGCTGCTACATTGGCAAGTCCGGCCGCAATCGCTGCCGCCGCTGCTGCTGCGCCCAAAACAGGGCCAACAATGGGTATATTTGCAAGTGAGTTAAACGCACCGGTGGCACTTTCATAAGTCTTGATTGTGGCTTGAGCGATTGCTGCAGCTTTTGCCATTCCGGCATAGCGAGAGTTATATTGGGCTAAGTCGGCAAGATTCTGAACAAACTGATTGCCTGTCATCTCACGTTCACGTTGTATTTTGTCGCGTTCGGCTTTGGCTTTTGCCTTTTCAGCCGCTTGTACTATTTCAACTTCTTTACGCTTGCGCTCGTCAAACTCAAAGACACTTTGCGCATATAATTTATTATTTTCGGCTAAGTAACCGCGCTGCAGCTCAAGTAAGTTTTCATAGCCTTGCGATTCTATTTCTTCTTGTGAAAGTACTAGCGCTTCTATTTGAGCGTTTCGCTCTTCCCATTGGATAAGATAAAGTTCTCGTTGACTCGATAGGCTCTTTTCTAATGCACCAAGTTCGGCTGCGCCTTGCTTCTGAGCCTGCCTTAGTCGTTGCTCTGCAGCTTCTTCCTCGGCCTCTTTTCTTAACCGCTTACCTTCTTCGATTAGTGAAGCTTCTTTTTGCTGCTTTTCTTCAAGCTTTTGAATGGTTCGTTCAATTTCTTCTATTTCTGCTTGGCGGCTTACGCTGGCAGCTACGCCTCTGCCTGAGTTGCCAAATTTAGCTTGCTCTGCTCGTAGCTCAACAAGCTTTTCACGGTATTCTTCTAATGATTGAGGGCCAGATATAAAGCCCGTTACCGACTCTAACGCTCCCGCGATAGCGTTTAATGATGATGTGGTAGCTTGACCTATTGATGTTGTTTCAGCGAAGCTTTCAAGCATTTCATCCCAACGCTGGCCTAACAAATCAGCCGCGCCTGATAATCCCGCACCTTCGGCCGCTCCAGCGCCGCCCACTTGCTTCTCTAATGTATCTAGGATAATTTTTTGCGCTTCTGCGACTCTTCCGGTTTCTACTAGGTTACGGATAACCTCTTTTTGAGCGGCTGAGAAACTTACACCAGAGCGGCGAAGCGAATTCAGACCTGTAATTGGGTCCTCAAGCGCTTTACCTAATTGCAATGCTGAACTTTTTATATCCGAACCCATTACAGCCGCTAAGTCTTGCGACAAGGTAATAGTTCTTGTGAACGCATCACCAGACACAGACTTAAACGTTTGCAACACGTTTATAGCTTGCGTAGTGCCGGCCACTGATGCCAATGTGTTTTCAGCAACAGTAGTCGCTAAACCTGATAGCTCTTTGGTAGTTAACCCTGCCGACCCCGATGTTGCTTTAAACAAAGCCTCGGTTCTTAGTGTTCGCTTTTCAAGTTCAGCAAATTTAGCCGCTGCCAAGCCTACTATAACTGCTAAGCCACTTATCGCTAAACCTACGCCAGTAGCAGCAATACCAACAGTAGAAAAGCCAGTTGCAACCGTTCCAAGTCGTGAAGCAATACCGCCCATTGGACCGGATAAAGTGGCAGCAGAGTTGGCAGCTTGACGAAACCCTTGAGACATTCGATTTGAGCCAAAAACACTTTCATTTGCAGCGCGCTTTTGCGTTTTAGCCAGTGCACCAGTGGTGGTTTGTGACTTGCGCATCTGTCTTTCAAACTGCGCATTGTCAACCGTCATCTTGGTGACTAGTTCTGCTATCTGCGTTTTGCTCATTTTCTCGATTTCTCTAAGGTTTTATTGCGGACGTGATAAAAAGCCATCCAATGGGTGAACTCTTCGCTAGGCATTTCGCCTAATTCATCCATTGTTTTCCCTAAGTCATGCGCCAAGGTGTACGCGAAATACAAACCCTCAGCGCTCGTTAGTTTTTTGCGGCTTCCTCTACATCATCAACAGTGACTTTTGATAGGTCATTTGCAGATTCATAAAGGCTGTGAATATCTTCAAGACCTTCTGCTGTGCTGCCCAGCGGGTCGAGCATATCCATCACTTCATCAATATCTAATGAATCGACTAAGCGCCGGCCGTTCTCACATACCGACATGGCAACCATCAATAGAATTGGGTCTCTGTGATTTTCACTTAACTTATGAAACTCAAGACGGTGGCGGGTAAACAAGGCCATTAAAGTGACCTTGCCTAGCTTATTCGTCTCAACTTCAACCGTTTTGACTTTCTTTCTAATCGAATCCAACTGACTGATTAAAGTCATTAAGATGCACTCTCAGTAAAATCAATGTCGGTTGTGCGGCGAAGTGTGCACATCCACTTTTTACGCTCTGCAGCGCCACCGCCTGCAATACCGTAATTACGCAAATCAACTTCAGCCTCAGCCGTGTCACCGTCCTTGTAAGTCATTTTCACCTTACAAGAGCCGTTATTTCTCGCTAACGTGCGAAACGCTAATTGGTCAGCATTGTTTTTGTAATAATTGGCTGTTAATGCCAGCTCAGTGGGTGAATCGAGCCCAGGGGCATATTGACGAGTTTCATGGCGAACCTCTGTCACTTCTTCATCTTCGGTTTCGTTCTTAAACTCCGGCCATTCTGTTATTCCATAGAGCTCAACGTAAGTAGTGCCATCGTCAACGGAGTATTCAAACTTCGAACCGGCTAAAATCGATGTATCTGCCATTTTTATTTCCTCATAAACGAAAAAACCCGCAATTAAGCGGGTCAAAAAAGTAGTTTGGGTGGTTAGTAACTAGGGGGTTTTACGTACGATACTTGCCAGATAAGCCTCTGTTTAACAGCGTACATATCTGCCTTTTGGTCGTTCCAATCAAGCGTTTCGGCTTCTTGGAATCTCACATAAAGGACATCAGCGATAGCAAATCTGCCATCCATATTAATTAGATTTTCAACCTGTTCACGCGCATCAATAGCATCATTTTCAATATCTAATGATGAACTCTCAAAGTGAATGTCGGTGAAAACCGTTAAATTCTGTTGGTCGCTATCAAAAGAGTCGCCCTCGCTAACATCAGGGCCTAAACCAACGCGAACAGTTGGAAAAGTATCAACTGTATTGGGGTTTATTCTTTGAACAGTGATCGAACGGCCTTTAAATACTAAAGGCTTTAGAGCAGTTTCAAACTCGTCTAAAATCTCTCTTACTTTATGCACGTTTTAATTCCACTCTAACGAAAGGGTCAATGGCATTATGAGGCGGTTTACGCCTTACAACGTAGTGATTATCATCAAAAACAATCGTGTCATTCTCTTGCACGTATTTTGCATCTTCTCGACTAAAAGAAAGCGCAATAAAACGCCTGTACCCAGCTTCATCTTCAAATTCATCATCTTCAATAACAGCTGAATACCGTTTGCCATTAATGAAGACAAAAACACCTAAATGCTGTAACACATCATTGCAGGCAGCATTTAGGATTTCTTCGATTGATGACATTAGTTAGCCGGCTTCTTTTCAACCGCTACGGCAAAGCCTGATGATATTAAATCATCAGCAACACTTTTAGGCAGTGTTTGCTCACCAGTTATGCCAGCGGAATTAGGTTCCAATTGCACAGTAAATCTAATATTTACCAAAACGTCATCAGCTTCAGGTGTTTCAGCTGGGTTTTGGGTTTCAATATCAGCTTCAGGTGTTTCAGCTGGGTTTTCTGCTTTTTTAGCTCTAGCCATTTTGATAAATCCTAAAATAGATAAAAGGGGCACTAGGCCCCTTGTTAATGGTTATGCAGTTGTGACAACTACGAACGCATCTGGGTCAGGAGTAACCATCAATGGCGCTGATTGCGTCATAATGTATTCAACAGATGGATCTTCCTGCTGCCAGTTCTTAGGCCAGCGAGAAGTTGCAACGATACCTTCATCATTTGCACGTACATCTTGAATGGCACCATACGCTCGAACGCCTTGGTAGCCACTATTACCAAGAATAATAACGTTCTCAGGTAAATAGTATGACTTTGTACCAGTCTCAGGGTCTGTCGATTGGCCGGTATAAACCCATACCTCAACATCACCGAAGAAACCTTTATAACTGGTAACCATCCCAAGGTCTCTGGTAGCGGTCTCCATGGTAGATGAACTGCCACGGCGTGTATCAAGCTTATCTTTTACAGACTGGAAGCTTGAGAAGTTAGCCCAAGCCGCCTTACCCATGATAATTAGGTTAATAGCGCCAGAGGCGTTATTGGCCCACTCGGTTAAGTCATCAGTAGGATCGTAGGTGGCTTTATCAACAGAATCCCATTTTGCAGC
Organism: Glaciecola siphonariae; assembly: GCF_042652645.1. Classification (NCBI taxonomy): domain Bacteria; kingdom Pseudomonadati; phylum Pseudomonadota; class Gammaproteobacteria; order Alteromonadales; family Alteromonadaceae; genus Glaciecola; species Glaciecola siphonariae. Next base: position 630,740 of record NZ_JBHSGU010000002.1, on the reverse strand, counting down.
CCCAGTAAGAGCAATGTTGTTTGCAGCTGAACGCTCAAAATCCACTACTTGCTCAGGATAATCCTCGCCTTTTACCGTGACGCTACCAGTAAGAACGGCTTGTGCTGCCATCCACTCCTCACGATAAGTGATGGCTTTGTCCTGACGCATCAAGTAATCAGCAATAGCTGCATTCTTGCGCTGTGCAGGGGTTAAATCACCTAAATACGATTCACCTGGGCGGCGCTGGAGGTTTTTAGATGGCTTGACCGCATGCTTAGGTTTTAAGTAAGCGGGCTTAAAGCTCATCAATTTACCGCCGCGCTCTTTGTGGACCTTACCAGCTACTACTGGGGCAACGAATGGCGCCATAATTACGTCTTCTGAAATGCTATCGAAATGAATGCTTTCATCAGGCGACGTGATGACGTTAGGGAAAAATACGTTAAGTAAAAACGGTTCGAATTTACCAACTGTGCGTACTACTTCTAGCATAGTGCTAGTGCTTAATGCGTTAAACATTATCCGTTACTCCTTAAAGTACTGCTGCAGGTTTTTGCAGGCTGATGGGGGTACCGACAAAAGCTAAAAGCTTAGAAACGGCATTGTGACTAGCATCCCAAGCAAGCATTTCAGGGTCGAACGTACCTGCTTTAAATACTTGAGCTGCGGTATCTCCACCTGTCGCATCCACGGCTTGAGCAGTGATATACACAGGGTTTTGACTACCATTTGTTGCAGTTCGTACCGATGCAACAAATTCACCAGTAGAAGTCACTTGACCAATTGGGGTGTACTTAGCCAAATTTTGACCAGATGAAACCGTGACCAACGTGGTGGCGATTTGATCGCTGCCGGTGGTTACATCATCATAATTGTAAGTTTCAGTTGTCATATTATTCTCCTACAACTTGTTTGTATGCACCGACAATTTGCTGAGCTTCAGACACTTCCTGATCCTCACCCATTGCCGCAATGTTAGGTTGCTCAGTAGCAGCCATTGCAGAGTCAAGCGGATTAACGCTTGCGTTTACATCTGTTTCAGATGCTGATGCCTGTAAAGTGGCAATAGCATCTTGAGCAGACATGTTGGTTTTGAAAGCTAGATGGTTAGCCAGTTTAGACTTACCGCTTGCTTCCGGTGACGTGATAATAGACTCACAACGCTGTTGCTCACTCTCGCGCTCAACTTCATGTGATTGACTATCATCGGTTTGTGTTACTTGAGCATCTGGCTCGGTAATGGCCGATTCAGATGTCACACTAGGTTGTAGATCACTCATAGTGACACTCCGGTTGTTGTCGCTGCCAAGTTCTGATAGCGACTGTTTAAAAATCTGGATAATATTATTGGAATTGACTACTTCATCAGCCAAGCCAGCATCTACAGCTTCTTGACCCGTGTAAGTTTTCGCCTCAGTAGCCAATACATCCTCTAATGGGATGCCAATATTGCGGGATACTTTCTCTGCGAACTGAACGCGAAGGGCATCGCACTGCCCTTTAAATTCGTCATAGACTTCTTGAGGAAGATTTTTATATGGGTTGCCGTCAACTTTATTTTCGCCGGCATAAATCAAAGTTACTTTCATACCAACTTCATCGAGCATGTTTTCGTAACTGGCGTGAATCTGAACAACGCCGATGGAGCCAGAGATTGCGGTTTGAGTTGTAAACCGTCTATCTGCAATGCTGCCTATACACATTGCGCCGCTGCAGGCCATATCATCATAAAGAGACCAGACTGGTTTGGCTCCTTTTGCTTCATACATATGATCACAAGCATCAAAGCATCCGGCTACTGTTCCACCGGGCGAATTCACGAGCAGTAAGATGCCCTTAACATCGGCGTCGTTATTGGCAGCATCAAACATATTGACGATAGCGTCATAACCCGAGTAATAGCTTCCTACATAACCCAATCGATGAATTAAGGCGCCATTCACTGGCACTATTGCAATCCCATCAACAAATAAAAATGGTTTGGAACTGTAGCTATTATCAGCGCCATAATAAGAATGCAGGCCCTGGACAATTCTAGGTTTGTCGATATTTTCTATCTGGCCACCTTCGTTGAATAGCTTAAGAGATACATTCTTTGATTTAGCTAACGAATTAATCATGGTGGTAGCCGCTTTAGGCTCCATCGCTAACATTTTATTTTCGAAGTTTTCTATCATCCAATAAAAAACCGCTTTACGCGGTCTCTCCTGTTGTTTCAACGCTTTCGGTTTGCTCGTTCAGCGCAGTTACTTGCATCCAGCTCGGCGGTGGTAGCCCTGCTCGTTTGCGTTCTTCGGTTTCTCTTACTTGCTGATTAAAGACTTCTTGATAGTCCTCACCCATGACTGCTAGCTCTTTTTCGTAAGTAGACAAGCCAGATTCAATTCTTAGCACCGCCTCTTTCACTTCTTTCAGCCCATCAATGGCTAATCGGCCTGAACCAATCCACTCCGAGTTGCACCAAGCTGCTTTTCTCTCATAGAAATTGTATTTTGCACCTTTGGGCATGGTTAATATTTTTCGGCTAAAAGCCTCTTCTAACCACAATGCGAAACAATTAGATGCCCATCGAGACGCGATAACTTTGCGCCGGCCCATAAAGTAGCGCCAGCTTTCCATCATTGAAGCACGAGCACTCGAGTAATTTACTTTTGAATAGTCTCTTGCTAGCTGCTCGTAACTTACGCCCTGACCTGCTGCGATATAACGAAGGATGGCCGACTCTAAAGACGCAAAACCGTTATCAGCATTGCCCGGTGTTTTAAGGTTAAGAGATTCGCCAGGGAAAAGGTGAGGTATTTTGGCGCCATTCATCTTGACGTTAGCACCTTGATGATAAGCGCCCGTAAATGCTAACCAATCAGTAAGCTTTTTCTGAGATTGTTCGCCTGAGCCCAAGATCATTTGTTGAGCTGTTTCGCTGTCCAAGTCAGACTCAATTACTGCAGCATACATCGCGTTTACGACTGAGTTCTGCAATTTCGTCATTTGCAGCTTATCAACCATAAATAATTGTTCCATTACTGACAGGAACTGGTTTGCTCCACGAGTTTGGCCATCTTCTCGCGGCTCAAAGGCATGAATGAATTGCTGTCTACCCCATGAAGTTTCGCGTGGAATGCGCTTCCATTCGCCATAACTAAGGTTTGAAATGCTTTCACCGAATCCGTAATTCGGATTGATTACATGGTATGCAATAGCAGATGAGTGAATATCTTGTTCTACACCACCCCTTAGGAACCTAGAGTCTCTAACGCGATGAGGATTTGAAACACGTTTTGGCGAAACCATCTTTATCGCGGTTTTGTATAGGCTTCCAGAACGAGTAATCCATTCAGCTGCAGACATTGCTTCGCCAAACGTTGCGTGAGTTGCAACGACTTCCCTTACCATCATGGTAAATGTGCGCTTTCTCTCAGCATCGAAATAGCAGTTAACGGGGTCTTCAGCATGCTCTCTAAAGGCTGATTCAACATCAATAGCCATATCCCTGGCATCTGCTTCACTAATACCAAGTGTTCGCCAATTTGGTTTGTAGCTAAGCCGAAATAAACTGCCTACAACATTATCTACATGCAGTTGTATGGAGCCGTTTGCATAACCGTGATTTTTTACTAAGTCATCTGCGCGAGCATTGCCCATATCCAACGTGGGTAAAAGCGCAGCGTCTGCAGTTTGTAAAGTCGGATTCCAATCTTGCAGCTGATTACCAAAGCCAGATGTGGCGCCTTGATATGAGCTAGCCATAGGCTGTCCGCGTGAATCAAGGATTTGAACATCCATTAGAATCTTACTCCTGCAGGCGCTCGGCGATTACTTCTGCCATTTACTGATTGAGAAAGCGATTCAATATAACGACTCAACTCAGGTAAAGAGGCTCTAGTGTACTCAACTGTCGTACCGTCTTTGGTTACTTTGGCAACAGTGCCGCCAGTAAGTAGCTTGTGACGGGCGCTGATTGCTTCATCTAATTGTGCTGATTGATTAACTGCCATTTAATAAACGCCCTATATCTTCAATACTGTTAGTTTTAGTGCTTGCTTGGCGATTGTTTTGCTCTGACAAATAATTTAGATCCAGCCCATAGTATTGTTGAGCGATTCGCAATGCTGCCAAGCTATAAACCATGCAATCAATTTTCTCGTTACGCTTACCAGGCGGATTCACCCACCGATACACCTGATTTCCTTTTATGAACACTGGCTTCTTTATTTCAGCCAACACTTGTTCAAAATAGGCTAAGTCGCACCATTCTTTTACCGGAAAGTGAATTGCACCTGAACGAGCCAAGCCTTTTTCTGGTGGCGTAATAGTGATGCGGTCATACAAAATGTCTTTGGCGTTATCAGTGCCGACCATAACCAAAAAAACACCGTGGCTATTTTTCTTTTTAGGCTTGGTCGCAATAGGTTTTCCGTATTCGCTTGCCCCTTTAACCGGGAATAAACGCATAACACCCATTCGTTTACAGAATTTGTACACCTCATCCGTGTAGTGGCCACCAGAGTCAAAAGTACCTATACCCCAATCAAGAACCTCACCCGTCTCTTTTATCCAAGACTTGCGAAGCCTTACCTCTAATTGGTCCCAAAACTCCGGCCTAGATGGGTCTCCATGTACTTCAAGGTGGTCAATCACAAAAGACTCTTCATCTTTTGTCCATCCTGTGACCATAAATTCAGCCCAGTGATCTTGCATGTCACCGCCAAGAGTGATGTAAACCACTTCCTCAGGTACTTCTGCGTTGTATTGCTCGCGTCGATTAAGCAGTTCTTCAGCTGAAGTTTTGACACCTTCAACCTCTTCGAACGCTTCACCCAGCGTAGTATTGACGAAGGATTTAAGCTTCATCTTGCTGCCTTGGGCTTTGTACCAATCACTCACAATCCGAGACCATGGCGAAAAATTCGAGTAGACAGACCAAAGCATCCAAGCTACTGACTCAGGAGTAGGTGCTATTCTTTTCTTAGATGGAAAGTCTTTAGCTTCATAAAACGTTATGCCGTCATGCGTAGCCAAGCCCTGCTCACTTATCCAGTATCCAAGCTCATCAGCGTCTATGAAGTCAGCGTATGAAAAGGTATCTTTACAACTTTTGCAGCGATACCTTGCCGACTTAGCTCTTGAAGGCCCTTCTAATGATTTATCCCATTCCAAGCCAAACTCAGCGCCTTTGCCACCAAAAACCAATGTTTGAAAAGTGTTGCAGTGCTTGCAGGGTATATAACGCCAAAAGCGATGTTCCGCTTCTTCGGCAACTTCAGTTATCTGACATTCACCCTTTATAGTTGGGGTTGAACCTCGAATAGACTTACCGAACGCTGAACCTTCCAAGCGTTTGTCGCCCAAGAAGGTTGATGAACCCTCACCCTCAATGTCTCTATCGAACTTTGAAAGTTCGTCATAGATTGATACATCAAGTGATTTTTCACGATAGTTCTTTGCGGCTTTACCACCTAAGAGAAATAGCTCTCGGCCATTCGAGAACGATTTGTTTTCGATGGTATTTTGCTTGCACTTCTTATTTAACCAGGGAAATATTTTACGCAATGGGCCAACGTCTCGAAGCATTGGATCTATATGCTTCTTACTAAACGCATCTCGGGCGCCATCATCTGGCTGCCAAACGCCAGTGTTACGTTTTTTATGCTCCGCAAAATAAGCGATGGCAGCGCAAATAAGCTTTGTATACCCAACTCGAGCAGACTTTAGCCAGTTAACCTCTTGGATATCGTCATTACACATTGAGTTGAGTATGGCGATTTGGCTCGGAGCCGTCTTCCAGTCACCCTCTATGTAAGAGGATTCGGACGACATGTAAAAATACTGGTCGGCCCATTCAACGCCCGTAAGGGGGGGTTCTCGATAAAGTACACGTGCCCCTTCTCTGAGACAGTTCTTAAATTTTCGCCTCTGCCTGATTGACAACTTCATCGATAATGTCGTCTATGTGTGAATCAAGGTTTGCCGCTTCATTTTGATGTTTAATCGTTTCTGATTTAATGAAGTCAATGATTCGTTTCTCTATTTCTGGATGACGTCTTTTGATATTAGGCGCCAAGGAATCTAATGTTGAACCGACTTGAGCAAGTATCTTTGCAAGTACATCTCGCACAAACTCAACCGGAATAGCGCGGCCCTCTAATATCTCGTTTTTTATTTCTTGTGTGATGCGCTGTTGCTGAGTAAGAAGCGCCCTTTCCATCTCAATATCAATGAACTGGCCGTGATGTTCGGGGTTAGTCCGGTTGTTGTTTTTTGTGAGTTCGTTATTAACCCGATTTTCAATTACGTCTTCAACTCGATAAAACTGCTCTCTACCTTTTTTCTTAAATGGGCGGACGTTCCATTTATCAAAGCCTTGCACGGAAATACCACACGAGGCAGCCATATTCTTTTTATTAAGTAAATGTGGCTCCATACTGGCTCTCGAAAACCTTGCTAATTTTGATTACTAAACAACAACTCCAACTCAAAATGGTTCGTAAATAAAGTGAAGTCGCGGTGCGAATTACCCCCGAGAATTAAGATCGCTGGGAAGTACCTTTTTTATTATAATGTGGATAACTCTGTTGAAAACCATGTGCATAACCTATCTAGCGGTCTTAATTGCATGAGTTAAAGACTTCTGTAAGTGTCGTTCGAACACTTTGATTGCCGTGCTCTTAGCTCTTTCATAGAACTTAAAGCGTGGCTTATATGATGCGTCCTTTGCAGAGTATGCTAGGCCTCGGTTCTTTCTGGCCATCTTCTCAAGTATCAAGCGCCCGTCTTTAAATATCTTACCTTGGGATTGCAACCTAGCAATCTTTCCACGAGGCAGGTTGCCATGCTTATCTTTTCTCGTGGCATTGCCTGGTATAAGTATGGGCTTTCCCTTAGCAGCAACACGTCTACCACCTAGTATCTGTGGCTTAAGGTAAGCTGCCTGAATAGGTTTGATGTAGACTGCTGACATTAGCCGGCTCTTACTAGACCTATGTATAGCAAATGCTTTCTGTGTGAACGGTGTGGGCTTATCAATGTCTTGCTGCAGTTGACGCTCTACTCCCTTCTTAACATCAACCGCTGTGTTGTTAAGCGCTACCGATGCGGCAAAAGGTAATTGCTTTTTAACTATGTCGTTTATCTTGGCTTGTAGCTCTTTGGTACCGGTGGTGCTAAGTATCACTTAAGCAACATCATCTGTATATTTTTGACTGAGGCGTTTTAGCTCGCATCTTGCTGGCTCCCACGCTTGCTTTAGTTGCTCGGCACAGTCGTATGCGCGTATTACGCTTACCACATCATCAATAGCGACTTCTTTTGGAATGTAATCGACGCAACCCATATGTATAGAACGTCTTATGTCGTTTATGTCGTTAGATGATGTAAGAAAAAGAATCGGAATTGATTCAGTTTGCGGGTTTGTTTTTAACTCTTCGCACAATTCAAGCCCTGACTTGTTAGGCATGAATATGTCGAGAACGATAAAGCTTGGCTGTGTCTCAATGGCGATTTGCACTGCATTCATTGAATCTGCAACCGGAATAACTGTATAGCCGTTATTATCAAGGGCAGTGCTTAGCATTAGTAGTTCGGTAGTGCTGTCATCTACTACCATGACTTTATTCATTCTTTTTTGCCGCCAGTTATCATAGAAAGCATGACGCTGTTAAGTCTTGAATCAAGTGTTGATATAGCTGTTAATAAGCTATCGGTCATTGATTTCATATCTGCCCTCATATCTGCCAATTCTGTTTTGACTATTCGCTGCACGTGAGCTTCTGTTAAGACAGACTCAAGCTTTTTGTCTTGCTCTCTGGTTTGCTCGGCGATGACCGCCATTTGCTCACTGAGCTTATTAATCTTGTTATAAACAAACCAAATTGCACCTGCTACAACAGGTGTAAGTATGCCAAAAATAGTAATGGCCCATTCTATCCAATCTTTTAACTCTGGCATTTCGCGTCCTACTGCTTAATATCTATTTTGCCATCACCGGCGAAGTCGAACGCAAACTTAAATATCCCCGCTACCGGAGCAAATACCGCGGCAATTATACCTGCGTGATGCATACCTAAACTTTCACTAGGCAGGCTAGTGGTCCAGTTGAACGCCCATACCATTAATGAGCCTGTAAAAATCATCACGGCAATTGAAAGTGTGCGGGGGAAACTCAACCCCATTTATCAATCAACTTATCGAATTGCTTTGAACTTCTTTGTGCAAAGTACCAGCCTACTGCCATTGCAGTTAGGCTTGTTACCATGAGCACTACAATTTTATATAAGGCGAACGCGTCTGTAGATGGCATGTTTATGATGCCGCCTGTCAATTGTTCTAGCGCAATGATTAACCGCCAAGTCATGTACATAAGTACCGCTAAAATTATAGGACGAACGCAAGCTTTAATAGTATTACCTATCTCGTTTGTGACTTGGCTTGCTCTGAATGCTAGCGCCTCAGTCTTATTAACTGAAACACGACCTTTGATTTCTTCCAACTCAATGCCTTTATCGGCTAGTTCAATTTTCGAACGAGTATTGGCCTCAAGCATATCTTTTTCATGGGAAAGCTTACGGTCGATTACTTTATTTTCTTCTCGCTTATTAAGATAGCCAAATACACCGCCCAATAAACCGCCAAAACCTGCGCTGCCAAGCAACTCCAATATCAATTCCATGATCGCTACTCCCCTGTGTTCACATTTATGATTTTAAGATGCCATTCAAAGTTACCGAACCACTTCTTAAGTAACTCGCATGCCTTGCGGCTTTCAATTGCAGTAATTGTTCGCCTATCAAAATTCATACAAGGCGCCAAACATCCTTCTAACTGCTCAACCTTGTTAGCTGGATGTATTTCTATATGAGTTCGGCCTGGCACGTTTTGTAATTCGTAATACCTAAACCGTCCGGAGTCATCAGGCTTGGCGATGTAATTACCTGATGGTATGCATGAAATGAAAGGAACGTTATCTATCCATGGTCTTTCTAGTATGTATATTTCCTTAGCGTCAGGCAAAATCATCGTACCTAAACAATATTTTTCATATTGGCGCCGGTAGAGAATTTGCACGATAAATTATTCTTGCCGAAACACTTTAACTAAACGATCAGAGCTAAATAGCACTTCTGAGCCATGCGCTTCGGTAATTACTGCCACTTTGCCGTTGACTGCGTGACTGACGCGAGCGAAACGAATCATGCTGAACCAAGCTTTAAACAGCACTCTATCGCCTGGGGATAACGCGTTGCCGTCCATATCTCGCATTTCGCCTAACAATTTCCATCCGTTCATTTTTGTTTCTCGCATAAAAAAGCCCTCCGTTAAGAGGGCTGAATGCTCAGGCGGACAGCGTTTACGTCGTATCCGAAAGAGCTTGTAGCTTATAATGTCGTAGATAAACTTATAGCTGTACGTTAGCACGGTTCTATCGAGTAAGAGTTCGACAGAATAGCGGTTATTGTAAACTTATGACCGGGGGATAGTACACACAGTTTGTTGTGTGTTAACTCAATTTCCGCGACTTTGCTTCTGTTAATGCTAAATTAAGCATAAAGTCTGAGAGTTTTTCACCGTTCTTTAAGTTGCGCACAATTAACGCTTTTTCTTCTTGTGTGCAACGTATTTGAATGAATGATGATTTTTTGATATCACCTTTCATTGCATTGGTATTTCCAGTGTTACCGTGATTTTTATTTTGCATGTACGTTTCTCTTTTGCTATTTTAAATGCTCACCGCATAGGTGATTTAGAAATATATGATTTTTTATTATGCATTTCTTTACTCGCCGCATAGGCGAAAGTGGCCCCTTAGTCGGGGCTACTTACCCTATCAAAGTGATTGCACTGAACGCCTTCATCTGTCCTTTTAAAGTAATAAATTGCATATTTTTGGTTTTCTTTTATTTTTGCGTTATACGTAGCGCAATCTCTGCTCAGCGGGCATTTTTTATTTCTGCAAATTCTCATAACTGACCTCTACTTAGTTTTCTTTAAAAGCTTTTCGAAGATAGCATCACTCTGTTCTTGATTTTCAGCTTCAACTAATAGGCTATATCTACCACTTATATATCTTACCGCTCTCTGTGCTTCGTCGATCTTGTTAGCGCTATGTGCAGGGAACATGGCATTGCCGTTATCCTTATCCTGGATATTAAACATTTTTGCTTGATAGCTTTCTGCAAAGTTTGCGAAAATTTCAGATTTTTCAGCGCCGAATTTTGTTTCTATTTCCGGTAGAACTTTATTCACTATTTCAGCAAACTCACTTTCCAACTTTGCAATTATTTCATCTTGATTTACAACCTCACCGTTTTTGATTGCATCTTCTAGCAACGAGCGCTGAAACTTTTTACCTTTTTCGGTCTGAACAACAGTTTTTAAAACCTTAACGATTTTGTAGCTATTTTTTGTTTTGATGTTGTAGAAGGTTTGGTTTAAAAGGTCTTTAGTATTCATTTTGATTTACCTTGATTTGCTTTTCCAAGTTCCGCTTGGTCGGTACAGTCTCGCTTGACTGTGTAGCTATAATAGCAAGTGCTTATTTGTTTGTCAATACAAATAACCTTAACTTTTTATGCAACTTCATGCAAGCCTAACGCCGACTCAATGAATGCCTCACCTGATTTGAGTATCAGCGCTGCTTTATCATCACCGCATTTAAGCGCATTGGCTACCATTGGAATGTTATATCTGCGTTTGTAATAAAATGTGATAGCAGCGTAACGCGGTGAGTGTCTTTTAATCTTACGCGATGCATCAAGCCGTTTTTTCGATTCATCTGCCAGCCTTAGCTTACCGACCGCCGAATCAATCGCTAGACCTATATCGTCGCTAATCCAATGCGAATTATCATATAACGGTGTTTCTAGCGACCCCTTGCCTATTCCCGTAGATGACCAAGCGCCCCACTCTTTTAATAGTTCAACAACATCATAATTTGATAGATTCATGCTTAATAATCTCTCTAAGGTCATTTAGGTCTTGGCTATACATATCTACTATTTGAACAATATCGTCGTAATGAGGTCGGTTTTTACCCGATATCCAACCGCTAACCGTGTTTACGTGGACGCCATAATCATCTGCGATTGTTTGATTGGTTAAGGCAAGCTTCGCCTTAATAATGGCGATAACTCGACCGCCCTCAGTTGTTTTCATCTTGCAGCGAGATAGCCAAAGTAAGCAGCACTTCTAGTGTCTTCGTTGCTTCTTTGATTCCACCCGGTAAGCAATTCAAAACGCTTTTTGTTCTTTGCCCAATTACCTGATGTAGGTTTATATAGTGCGTACGATATTTTTAAATCATCAAGAAAGCGCATCAATTCAACTTGGCTTTGCTGACAGGCGCCAACGTTCCTAGCTACTCTAGATTGGAGGGATAAATTCTTTTTCATGTTTCGAGAATAAATGAAAGTATTTGCGCATACGTCCTCTATTGCAAAAAACAACTCAATACTTTCATCTTCTACCGCCGGCGCCACAATTTTTTTCATAATATCGACAAGTGTGAGCGTACTAAGCTCTCGCAGCTGCTTATTTCTATACACCGCAACACCATGCTTTTGAGCATCTGGGTCAACACCTATAATAACTCTGTTCATAATCTACCTCTGATAATGTTTAACAATTCAACCTCAGTGCCAAAGTGCGCTTCAAATTTTCGTTTGCTCTGGTGTATTGCGTTAGGTAAATGACGATGATGATTTGGGCAAAGCGGTATCACGTGATAATGATCGTTACGCTGGCCCATGCCCATGCCAGTCCTAATATGATGAATTTCGCTTGGTGTATCGAAATAATTAATCCGCTCACAGGCAATGCACCCCATTTCTGCGACACGCTTCAAGTGAGCTTTTTCAGCCTTTTTCAAAGCATATTTTCCAAATTAGCCAGAGTGGTGTTGACACTAGAACGCACAACACTAGGAAAACGGCGGCTAGCAATATAATCAAACCACTAACGGTTCCAAAAACACCGGATATGAACAAATCCACTGCCATGGATAATGTGCTCATATAGCTACTCACTTGACGCTCCTTTCGGAATTCCAATTAAACGGGATAACGGCGCCACCCTGAGTAATTCTGTCTACAGAACGTTCACTAATTAACTCTGATATTTTTGCCCTTTCAAGATTAGATATGATGATAGTGGGGAGTATGTTTTGATAGCGCCCGTCGATGATTTCGAAAAGCATGTTGCGCTCATTTTCGCTTCCAGCCTGAACACCAACCTCGTCTATAATTAATAGTCCACATTTTTGTAGTTGCCCAATCACATCACGCTCATTACCTTCGCCCGACCAAGTTGCACGAACTCGCCTTATGAGGTCCGTTAAGTTAGCGTAATCTACATCTACCCCTCTCTTTGAAAGCTCACGACCAATGGCAATCGCCAAGTGAGTCTTACCGGTTCCAACCGTTCCGGAGAAAATTAAACCGCCGCCTGTGTTTTTGATAGCTGTATCAAATCCGGTTAGGTACTTGTGACAAATATTCATAGCCTTGCGCTGCCCTTCGTTTTGAATCACGTAGCTTTTTAGCGAAGCTGAATTAAAACGCTTGGGTATCTGCCGCTCGAACTGCTCAATGCACTCCTTAATTTTTAGCTTTCTTTTCTCTTCACGCTGCAGCTCATGGGCTTTCGAAAGTTTTGCTTGGTAAATGGACTCACAAGTTGGGCATTTGGCGCCGCCAATAGCAGCTCGATGGTTTGATAGTCCACCCAAGGCAAACACTTTAATCTCGTATTCACCATGTTCTTCACAAGTTCCAGTTTCAGTTTCAGTTTCCGTTTCAGTTTGGGTCGTCATAATCAAAACCTCACATCCGCTTCGCCATAATCTCGGCCAGCAAAGTTCTCTGCTCTTGCTGTTCGCTTGTTCTGATGAAAGTTTTTGGGATATGTGGTTTGGTGGCCATTGGCGATAGCTTCATCAATTGCTAATTCGATATCAAACCCTTGCGCATGCTCTCGAGTCAGTTTTGCAATAAACTTTTTAACGGCCAACTCCGTCATTGGTTTTTTCATTTGTTTTCGATGCTCAAGAAATTCAAGAAGCGATGATTCAGGGATAAAATCAGGAAGTTCTGGGAGCGCGATGGTTTTCTCGCGCGGCCTTTCTTTTGTATATATTTCTTTTGTAATAGTAGTTTTCTTTTGTGGGGGTCTAATTGGACAACTTTTGTTAACTGATTGGTTAACTGCTTTTACCGATTGGTTAACTTTTGCTGACTGATTAGTTAACTTTTTAGAGTTGTCTAATCGGTTAACTTTTGTTGCTTGATTAGTTAACTTTTGCTTTTTGCATGAGGCAATTTTTTTCCACTCACTGACAGTTGTATTGACACCAATATTCTTGCCGTTTTTTACTATGACTTTCTTGAGCAAAAGTGATTTGAGGGTTTTAGATGTGTGAGCTTTGCTCATACCAGTTATTTCACTCAACTGCGTAGAAGCTATCCAGTCAGTCTTTTTATGATATCGATACGTTTTACTTATAATCGCGTGAACTACTTGAAACTCACACCCACTTAGTTTTGGCTCATTAACAGCAAGAGCGTTGGTGAGTTCATGAGCCAACCGATCGTAACCGTTTTCAATATCTGCTTTCACAACTGGCCGATGCTCCTCTAAGTTGACAACTTGTGCGGTATTACTCATAATTCGCCTCGTTAAATAGTAATTAAGCCCCTAGCGTTGCTGCGCTTTGATGGGGCTTTTTTATTGCCTAAGTTTAAGTAATGAGCTGCCGGGTCCTAGTACTATCCCGAACGTTCGCTTGGTCCCTTGCCTAAGGCGTATCTATAACGCGATGTTTATAGCGGAAACCTTGTCTTCCGCGACCAAGTAGGATGCAAATGCAATTGAACTGACTAGCTAGCACAAGCGACCACGTTACACGCAACCTCATAGTTCAATTACTGCAAACTCATTAGAATGGCTACTGGATACCGTCCGACAACGAGCACTCTGTCGGCAAGCGCATCTCTCCAATAGCCATTCTTAATTAGCTTTCATCTTAAAACCCCGCTCAGCAGCAGGGTTTTACTTTTTATCGCTTAAATTATTCTATTTATGCTTTGATGTAATTTCGCCAGCCGACCTCATCAGATGGCTTTCGGTTATCACCTCTCACATATAACGCTATTAAAACGCTTTGTTTGTGTTGGTGAGTTAATTGAGTATCAGTATTTATCTCGGCTACACGAGCAGCATTAAAGATGACTGGTGGGTCACTCTTGATGTCAAAAGCCTTTACCAATTCAACATCTGCAGCGTTGTAACCAAGGGTCGGTTCACCCGCTACTGCAATTATTGAAAAGGAAATCGATATAAACGCTGCTATGGCAATCTTGAAAAAAGATTTACGCATTTTCGTTCTCCAGTTAGTTAATCGAAACAACATATTGTTTCACCCAAAAACCCCAATTAAGGGGCGTAGCGCATGTTTTACGTGTTACATGCTCACGTCACGATTTAACTAAAATTAATGCCCTACTTTGCCCGCGGCGGGCTACCACGCATGAAGGCAGTGCATACAACCTTGGCTTACATATTCAGCTGGTCTTGCGCGCGTGCACCTCTCAGAATTACACTAATTAGCAAACGCAAGGGCTCCACATATGTCAGATGGTTTTAATGTCATTGCGGCCTTTTAATTAAAGCTGCTTGTTTATTCCAATACTCTTGGCTATTACCTGGTACCGCAGACAAATTCACTTCAATCGTTTTGCTGTACTTATCACTTAAGTGATTTAGGTCTATTTGCTTGATTTGCTCAACGATGCCGTTTATCTCGTTAAGGCGATTGATTGAACGTGTAAGATTTGGCAATTTGATGTCGTAGATGCAACAGCAGAGGTCTAGAGTGGCGCCACCAGTAAAGTAACGAATCAGGGCATCGACTGTATTAGGACTAAATTTTCCCACTAACGCGCATAGCAACGTAATCCGTTCTTTAGATTCAATGCCGGGTTGCATTGGAATATTCATTACCCATGAACCTTATAAGAATTTAAACCGCTAGCTAATTCACTTAGGTGGCGTTGCGCTTTATTGATTGCTTCAAGAAGTTCATCACGCTCATTAGATGTGATTACCTTATCCTCGATGGCCTGTTGGTAAATATCACATATGTGCCCGGCGGCGCCTTGAGTTTTCAACACACCGTGCATTAAGTCTGATATGGCGCTTTTTTCTGTAGCTGGCCTATACATGGTGAAACCAATCATCCGGCCCATGGCCGATAAAAGTGTTTCGTCACCTGTGATATGAGTTAGGAGAATGACTTCTAGTGCGGTCAGTTTATGAAACTCTTGATCTGGATTTAGCTTGTTTCTCAGCACGTTAGGACTACACCCTATTTTAGGCGCCAATATGTCCAAGCGTTGATACTTTGAAAACGACCGCATTGCATCTTCCAGACAATGTGAATCTTTGATTTCTATGAACGTGTTTTTAGTTTTCATGGGTTGTATCCTGATATTGTTGAAAAACGGAGAAATAAATACATGGACGTATTAACCAGCTTTTTTATATTCGTCAGGTGGATAAATATCTGGCCGGAGCTCGTGACGAGGAACACCAGAAACTTTTTCCACAGCGATTACAAACTCAGCAGGAAGTTTCTTATCTCTGTTCAGCCAAATAGATATCTGTCCTTGCGACTTACCTATTTTTCTGCCCAAACTAGTTTGGCCACCTGCTTGAATAATTGCTCTTTCAAAAGCACTAACCGACATCAAATAAACCCTCATAATATAGCTTATGTTGTAGAGTATCATAGCTTTTGTTGTTTGCAAACAAAAACAAATGTTGTAATAGTCTTTCTATGACAATACAAAAGCGAACTAAGGCAGCTAGGGTTGCCGCCGGACTTACACAGGCTGAATTAGCAGACAAAGCCGGCGTATCCCAAAACGCCATATCAAAAATAGAGAATGGAACTACAAGAAAGCCAAAGGATATTGTAGCGATAGCGAAGGCTTTGAATGTGAGCGTTGAATATCTAAGCGATGGAGATTCCGATTTTCAAATAAATGAGAGTGAAGGTACCTACGGAAGCCATAAAGCTAATCAATTAATTAAAAAAATAAAAAGCCTTAGCGTTCGGGGAACATTGCCAGATTCTGTTTGCGTTGCAATATCAACAATACTTGATTCAGGGTTCGCGCCATTGACGAACGATAAAGATAAAGATACAACCGATAAAATAAACCAAAAGTTAGAACAGAAAATCAATAAATAATCTAATTTAAAACAGGCCCTTGTCATGGAAGATATACTCGTACTGGACGGTTCGGCTTACGTCAATCCCGCAGCAGAAAAAGTTACCGATGGTAGAAGCGCCCTTACCCACATTGCCAACATATTTTACAACGGTAAAATCCAACAGTTTTATCTAAAGTTGTTCGCAACACACAAACAACTATGCAATGAAATAACAGCTTACCTTGCGGCAAAAACTATAAAAGAGCCAGTCGCTGAGCATGCGTGCGTGATAAAAGTTCCGTCTTCGATTATAGAATTATTATCAAACGGCAATGCCGGCGATGTTGTGCCTTACGCTTGGGCAACGTCTGTTGTATCAGGTCCGACGCCCAACACCTACGTTTATAATTCTTATGAATGGAATTTAGCATTAGCTCACCTCAGAGCAATTCCCTCAATAACCAACGCGCTTGCATTTGATAGTTTGATAGCTAATGAGGACCGTAATGCTGGTAATATAATGCTATCAAGCAATCTAAAGTCATATGTCCTTATTGATCATGACCAGGCGCCATTTGAACCCAATTGGAATGCTGACGATTTAGTTCATGACAAACATACAGTGTGTAAATTATCTGATATGCTTTGGAGCAATAAGTTACCCAGAGAAATAAGATCAGGAATAGTACACGCATCATCTGAACACTCGTATGTAATAAATGAATTTATAAAGCAGGCGCTTCCTTGGTGGGAAGCCTTGTTGGCAAGGCATGAAGTAGAACATCTAAAAGACTTTTACACTAAACGCGCTCAGTTTCACGAGCAAAACTTAATGAAAAAAATGAATCTATTATGCTAACCCTTGAAAAGAAAATAATAAAATCATCGAGTGTTAATAACGTAACAGCTAAGTGGTACCAAATACAAATAATGCCAGACATAACTACCGGCGAGCGCTTCAACGTCGGTGTGGTAATAGAGTATAAAGGTGACTTTCAATCTAAGCTGCTATCCAATTTTGACAGAGTTGCCTGTTTATATGGAGAGGACTACGTGCCAACTGCCAAGTTACTTGTTGAAGCGGCTTGGCAAAACGCAGAAGAGGGATCACTGGTAAATAGTAATCACATATACTTTGTTCCGAAACACCCAGCGGCCGGCCAATCCGTAGAAATGCTTTTGGAATACCTTTTTAAAACCACGGTTCCATTGGATAGACCTACAAACGAACAGTTGCAGAAAGTCCTTAAGCGTAAGGCACCAAGAACTGACCCCCTAATAACTTATATGATTAATTCAGCCAAGCGTATGTTTGGTGAAAAAGCAGAAGATGTTTTTGCACCTGAGCCTGAAACACTTGTAACCTTTGAGAAGCACTCAACAAGAGTTAAAGCGCCGATAAGGAGTCGGTTCGCGGTTGCGACTGTCATTCAAGCCAATCAAAAAACAAAAGCAACAGTAGAAAAAAACCTAAGCAAAGGTGCTATGGATATTCATATTTTAAAGAATGTAGAAAGGCAAAATAGAAAGCACGGCGTTGTAATACTTACTCCAGAGTATGACGAAGAATTAGATTTTTCGTTTGATAGCACTATTGAGCGTTTTTATATTGATATGAAATCTAGTGGTATCAAAGTTATTTCGCACGTCGATAGAGATGACTTAACCAAAGATGCGTTCGAGTGGGCGCTAGAACACTAAAAGGAAATTTATGAAACACGCAATTTTAGCAGTGCTAATTATAGCGCTTTCCGGATGCACTTCTGTTGGTTATAAATTTGCGGGTCTATGCCAAATACAAGAAAGCGTTGAGACGTTTGATGATGCTAACACCGTAACGTTCACCAAATGCTTTTCACCAACTGGCTTCACGATGTCTGACGTTCCTATTTTTAAATATGGCTTCATCTGGTCATCGAATAGGCCGGAAGATATTATAATGACACTGCATTTTGACTCATCGGTGCACTCTAAAGCCTACACATCGTTTGAATATGTAGCAGTAAACATGGATGGTCGCCAATATCGATACCCCGCTCGACGATTCACAAACCTTACTGATTCTGGCTACAACAACGTAAGTAACACGATTTATACCTCATCCACCTCATCGGTGACTATTCCGTTTGAAATTTTCGAAAAGATGAACGAACTCGAAGACGTAAGACTTCGAATAAGCTCATCTGATTACATTGATGATATGTTCTATAGTTACAAAGAGTATGGGCTAACCAAATACACACGCCTATACATGGATGATTACCTAGCTGCTATAAACAAATACAGATAATGGCCAATGTCGGTGCTTACAGTTTAATACACTATCTTATGGGTTATATGTATAAACTCCTAGATGCAATCGCTTTTCACAACGCAGCTTCTGTTCTTTATGCATCGATGCGAGAGCAAATAGCTTCAATTACGTCTAGGAGTTTATACGGCGCAATGTTTTTGCCTGCTTGGTATTTCACGAAACAAGACTTTTTAGATTCCTCGGATGATAGTGTAGAGCAGACATAAAGCTTGTTACTTGCACAACCTGAACCCGCCCTACCCCGGCGGGTTTTTTATTGCCTAAAATATAGCTTTTGTTGTTGACACCACAACTTAAGCTATATAATCTATAGCAAATGTTGTTATTAAGGCGCCACCATGAACCCACAAATAAGTATTACATCACCGGCAATAAAACCTTATCCCTTATACATCGATGCGAAGTTGCGTAAAGACCAGCTCAAAGCTAATGGCGTCAATGTGCTTATTAAACCTGGCATTAACAAAAAAGGATGGCGCCTCGTGGACACTAAAATCATTCCAGTTGAAAACGAGCAGCTCCTACCTCAGCACCTAATTGAGTACCGTTACGATCGTTTAGCCGCTTCTATTGAAAATATGAGCTATTCACTTCGCATGGACGGTCACTGGATTGTCGTTATTCGAACTGAGCATGATATGACAGTACGCCATGAATTGGTTGATGGCTTGTGGGTTGAATCATTTAAACGAGGTGAAACTGAAAGCCTTAAGCGTATGCGAATCATCAAATCTCTTATGTCTCAATCATTGAATATAGGTGAGTAACATGGAGCGCTTGATGGATGTTGCAGCTGAACAAATGGCCATAAACGGTGAATGGTACGACGCTAAGCGGATAATGAAAAAGTTTGACCTAAACAATTCAAGCGCGCATTCACTGATAAATCGAATCGTCAGTACACCCCAATTCAAGACAGAAGTGAAATATATAGGACAACGGAAGTTGTTACGCGTACTGCCTGCCAATCACTACACATTCAAAGAGAAGTTGGTTCGATTAGTTTTGTTTGGGCTACATAGAAAAGAATTAATGGACGCGATAAGGATGGATGATGGAAGTACATAATTTCACGCTTGAAGAGTTAATTCATTACGACAAGCCTGTTCCCGCCCAGCTTTGCAGCGAACAATTGAAAGAGTTGGAGCAAGAGGTTTACCACCTCAATACCGTCAACGATGAGCTGAGCCAAGATAATCACAAGTTAAACAAAAAGTTAGCGTCTTGCAAAGATGAATTAGAAACCCTTAAGAATTGCATCATAGAAATGCAAACGAAAATGTCTTTGGGTTAAAGCTATTAGATAAGGAGAAAATAACAATGCCTAAAATAACAAAAGTACCAGGGATTTTTAAGGTTTATGGCGTCAACAAAGTTGCCGTAAAGCAGATCGTAGCCAAAACAATGATCTCGTTTAAAGTTGATAAAAGGCAGCCCACTCAAGATGAGTATGCAGCAGAGCTCGATAAGCGGTGCGCTGAAAATTTTAAGACGATGGGTCCAGTGCCGCTGAGCCAAGCCTTTAGCACTCCATCTTTAGCTTATGAATTCATAGAATTGATGAAACGCACTCAGGCGCCAGACGATTACAGAAACCTCAGTGTTTATATTCACGCTGATAAATTGGATAAAAACAGAACTCCTATGAGGCATGAGAAAACAGGCAAGCCTTTAAAAGTTTGGGTTCAGTACTCCGGTGAAAACAGGGTGGCAGCGTAATGGCAAGTAAAGGTGTTAATAAAGTAATTTTAGTCGGGAACTTGGGCGCAGACCCAGAAGTTAGATATATGCCCAATGGCGATGCAGTGGCGAACGTTAGTTTGGCGACAAGCGAAAGTTGGAAAAACCAGCAAGGTAATCCAATGGAGAAGACTGAATGGCATCGGCTAACCATTTATAGAAAGCTTGCTGAAATTGCGGGGCAGTATCTTAAAAAAGGCTCGCAAATATACATTGAAGGCAAGTTGCAAACACGGAAGTGGCAAGATCAAGTAGGCAACGACAAATACACTACCGAAGTAATTGTGGATTCCCTGCAGATGTTGGGTGGAAAACCAGAACGCCAATCAGCTAACAAAAGCAATTTAAATCCAGACGGCAGTGCCAAGTCACCCCAGCAGCTGGCGGCGGAACGCGCTAAACCCGATAATGGCGCCCCTTTTTAATGGAGAAATGTATGATTGATGAAACAGGCATATTTTTGACACATAACGAGCTCGTTCAGTTAAACCGCATATTCAAAATCATCGGTGAAGATAACCTGCGCACTCACTATTTTATTAAGACTGATATCGAAGCGGTTTATGAAGTGATGGGCAAGGTGTGTGAAGCGATAGAAGAAATGGAATTGGATGGGGCTGCATGACTTTTAAGAGAACATTAATCAAAGCGTTTATGTTCACGCTATTTTTATTCGTCATCTTCTGTTCGGCATTGATGACAGTTATTTTCCTCAAGGGATAGTTTATGTCTAACAACAACTGGAAAACGCCGCCAGAAATATTCGCATATTTCGATGCAGAATATAATTTTAAGTGTGATGTGGCAGCTGATGAAAATAATCACTTATGCGATAAGTACATTACCGAAGAAATGGACACCCTTAAAACTGATTGGCTGTCTTTTGGAGTAATGCCAGGTGAATATGTTTGGCTAAATCCACCCTACTCTAGACCTTTGCCCTTTGTTAAAAAAGCAATCGATGAAAGTTACTTTAACGGTATAGGTTCGGTCTTGTTGTTAAACAACGACATGTCAGTTGAGTGGTCATATTTACTCACCATTATTGGCTGTAAGCACATTGTATTTACTGCTTGTGGCAATAAAAAAGCCAAAACATATCATGGTGGGCGTATGGCTTTCCTTAATGAACAAGACTCACCCGTCAGTCTTAATCCAAAAGGCCAAATCGCTTTCATCATACCGCCATTCGTTAGATACGGCCAAAGCCCAACGGTTAAATATTTACCGCTTATCACCGCAATGAATATCGGTCGAAATGAGATAGAAACTGCGGAGAGCGCAGGGTGACGAGTGAATATCTGTTCAATCAAATCAAATCTATTCACAGACTTGTGTTGAATAATTTTGAGTATAACGCGGACCAAAAAACGTTCAACGTTCGCGGGACCCTGCCAGAAAATACCTATGATGGCACTCAATACTTGGTCGGTGACTGTGAGGACTTTGCTCTAGCGTGCAGGAAGTTATGCCGCGACGCTGAGATTCTACATGGACAAATGGTGATGTGTATTGATTGTGGCGGAAGTATGCACTGTGTTTTTGAGGTTGGCGGTTGGATATTAGATTGTCGGCAAGCACAAGTGATGGCACGCGATGACCTAGCTTACGATTGGGTGGCCGTTAGACAATTCAGTGGAGGCGGAAAGTGGACGGCTTTATAAGTTACACAATTATCACTATTTGCATCGCTCTGCTGCATTCTTTCAGATTTAGCGCTGAATATTTAAATATAAAGGAGTTTGCATGAACGCATACACAAAATACGTAAAGGCTCGGCAGATAATCATTCACTTAACGGCCAAGCTGCCCGAACTCAAGCAAGCGGCCATAGCTGAAATTAAGAATGCGCATGCTGAATACCCTGAGATATTTGGCAAAGAGGTTAGCAACGATAAACCTGTGGCTATTTCCAAAACGGAAACTGCCACCAAGCCCGACATGCCAAATAAACCAAAAGCTGGACGCAAGCCAAGTAAAAAGCCCGGTAAGCGATTTAATAACTGGACGATTATTAAGCTAACCGAAAATTATAAAGCTCTGTGTAGGTGTGTATGCGGGAAAGAGAAAGAAGTGTTCCGCACGGACTTGGGTAAAACAATCGGCTGTGGCTGCATGCGTAAAAAAGAGTTTGAACAAAAGCAAAACGGAACTACTTCGCCTGCCAAGTCAGTGCAAACCGTTAAGGTTGAAATGCCAGTTCAACAGCAGCCAGTTAAGCCAAAGGTGCGCGTAAGTGAAGATGCAAAGCGACAAGCTGAAGCAAGACGCAAAACCGAAAAGCTGAAAGAAGATATTGCGTTGGCTAGAGAACTGGAGAGTTATTGATGAATCAGCCAATTCTATTTAGAGAGCTTATAGTTGATAACTTCGCAGGTGGCGGCGGCGCCAGCCAAGGAATTTATGAGGCGACTGGTATACACGTTGATATTGCGATAAACCATGATCAAGCTGCTATCGGCATGCATGAAATGAATCACCCTGCAACTAAGCACTATTGCGAGTCTGTTTGGGATATCAACCCCAAAGAAATTATAAAGGGGCGCCCTATTTCTCTAGCTTGGTTTAGCCCAGACTGTAAACATTTCAGTAAGGCCAAAGGTAGCAAGCCAGTGAGTAAGAACATACGCGGTTTAGCTTGGGTTGCATTACGATGGGCAGCAACAGTCAAACCCCGCGTGATCATGCTTGAAAATGTAGAAGAGTTTAAGACTTGGGGGCCAGTTCTTGAGAACGGGATGCCTTGCCCCGACAGAAAGGGCAAAACATTTGATTCATTTATCCGGGCACTTGAGCGACAAGGGTATAAGGTTGAGTTCAAAGAGCTGCGAGCATGCGACTATGGCACACCAACGATAAGAAAACGTCTTTTCATGATAGCGCGGCGTGACGGTAACAAAATAGTATGGCCCAAACCAACGCACGGTGACCCTAAATCAAAAGAAGTTAAGTCGGGCAAGTTAATGCCATGGCCAACCGCTGCAGATTGTATTGATTGGTCAATACCATGCAAATCAATCTTTAACCGTAAGCGTCCACTTGCTGAAAATACCATGCGAAGAATTGCTAAGGGAATCAAGCGTTACGTCATTGACGCTGATGAGCCGTTTATTGTTAAAGGCCATGCGCCTTTCATAATGAAATATTATGGCGGTGTCACGGGCAGCCAGGCAACGGAACCACTTCCTACAGTTACAACGGTTGATCATAATGCTCTAGTTGTTGCTTTTCTTACTCAATACTACACAGAAACCGAAGGAAGTGAGTTTAGAGGGCAAAGCTTAGAAAGTCCTTTGTGCACGGTAACCACCGCCAATCGTTATGGATTAGTGACCAGCCATATGATTAAGCTACGCGGAACAAACATAGGCCATGGAACTGATGAACCTATTCACACAATATCAGCAGGCGGTAACCATATCGGTGAAGTTCGCGCTTTCTTAGTTAAGTATTACGGTAGCGAAAAAGATGGGTGCTCTTTGAACGAGCCACTTCATACCATCACGACAAAGGATAAGTTCGGTTTGGTAATGGTGAAAGGCTGCCTTTATCGAATTACCGATATCGCCATGCGCATGCTTCAACCGCGTGAGCTCTTCTTGGCTCAAGGGTTCCCTACCGATTATATAATTGATGTTGATAAGTATGGAAAGCAAATCACCAAAAAGGACCAAGTAGCAAGATGTGGTAATTCTGTCTGCCCTCCATTAGCTAGGAACCTGGTGCAAGCAAATCTGCCCGAGCTCGCTTTGCACAATGCCAGTTATGCAGGAACAGATTATCAATCAAAACTCGCGGCAGGGGCAGAATGAAACTACAAAACGCATCAAATAATCTTGAAGAAATGTGCAAGGCGGTTATAGAAGGAAAGCAGTTGCAGTGGAGCGCTAACGCAAAAGACTGGCACTTAAAGCATCCTCACTTTTTGTTTACAAAAGACGGATTAGCTTTGCACTGGCGCGTAAAGCCTGATGCTTTTGATGAGCAATGGAAAATATTCATAAATAATTTCCCTAATAGAGAATCTGATTTGTCACTTTTTGATGTGGCTAAATATTTCTGGAACGCCGCAATAGCGCGTAAGGAGAGTGGAGATGCTTGATAAAAAACAAGTAGCGAGCGCTGTAGCGTTGGAGCTTTCGCGACCATCGTCGGCAGTGACTAACGAAGAATTGCAACAACTCAAGAAGATTGTGGATGATTCGCCGGATAGTACTCAGATGTTTGGTGTTACGTTTGGTGGCGATTACGTACCGTTGTTTCAATGTGGTGAAAGTCAAGAATGGCTATATTGGACGGGTTTTGAATGGTCACCAACTACATTGGAAATAGGTGAGGAACTTATAAAACCCGAAATGTTGAAAACAATCATAGCTCAAGCGGAAACTATAAACGAAATGAGCCAACTTTGTTTAACCAACGGCGAAGTTAATAGAATAAAAGCCGATGCGGTTCGTGAATTTTTTGATTCGTTAGAGCCTAGAATTCAAATAGGTAAAAGTAAGCTTTGGCAAATCGAAACACAAAAAGTTAATGAATACGCTGACAAATTGGAGCAAGGCGAATGAATAAAGGTGAATTAGAAAGATTAAAAGAGTTGGCTGATAGATTAATTCAATCAGGCGCAAAGGCGCAGTTCGTAAGTGCATCAGAAACACATGAAATACGTGATGGAATATTCGAGTTAATTTCGAGACTAGAACAGGAGCAAGGCCAATGAATGACCTAGTAAAGCAACTACGAATCAAAGCTGGCGTTATCGAAATGGGCGAGCGCATTTCATTTGGCAGCGAAACATCGTTGATGTTTAAAGCGGCTGATGAGATAGAAAAGCTGAAAAACGACATTTCGGTAATGATTCAAAAAGCCGCTTCAAAAAATTTGCCTGCGTATCGTGAGCAAAGTCAAAAAATGCTGGCGGCTATAGAAGAAAACGAAAAGCAAGCAAAGCGCATTGCGGAGTTAGAGCAAGAGCGAGACGAATATCACTCAATGGTTGTTTACACAGGAATGATTATGGAAGAATCAGAAGGTGTTGCTGGCTATCACCTTAATGGTGATTTAGCGCCTTGGGATGAGCTATTTACAAGCCCTGAATATAAGTCGGCGTTAGCAATACGCGACCTTGAGCAACAGGCATTGGGCGTAGAAAGTGCGTCACAATATGCACTTAATAAGTTTCCTAATGGCGCTATACATTCAATGGCTGAATACGCAAACAAACTACGCGAAAAAGCCGAAGCGCTAAGGGGGTGAAGGGTGAAAATACTCAAGGGCGAAGATATAGCCATTATGACTGGCTACTCAAAAACTGCATATCAACAGAAGTGGTTTAATGAAAAAGGCTATACATACCAGATAAACGGCAAAGGAGAGCTTTGGACTACTGACGACTGGATGAATGGCAAAGACAAATACGCCAGCAATGACGATGGATTTAATATGGAGTTCTTAGAAGATGCCTCGTAGACGAATAGACTCATCATTGGCATGGATGCCTGCACGTGTTTACATTCAGCGTGATAAGTATGTGTATCAGCCTAAATCTGGTGGAAAAATAACGCTATGCAAAATAAGTGAAGGTAAGCTCGCATGTATTAAGCGATATGAACAAGTGGTTGAATCAATGGATGATAGAAAGCTATTTAAACGTGTCATTGATTTATTCTTTGCCAGTGATGCGTTTAAAAGGCTTTCTGTGCGCACTAGAAAGGATTATGAGGTATATCGACCTGTTATTGTGTCTGCGTTCGGTAAAATGCGCCCTAACGCTATTCAGCCGCATCATGTCCGCTTATTTATGGATAAGTTAGCAAAGAGCAAAGGAACAGTAGCAAAACCTGCTAACGCAACCGCAAATCGACACAAAGCACTAATGCAAAAAATATGCTCTTGGGCGTATGAGCGCGGCAAGATTAAAATAAACCCCTGTGTCGGTGTCGTTAAGCTGCACGAGCAATCACGCAGTCGTTATATCACAGATAAAGAATACGAAGCTATTTATGATGCCGCAGTGCCTTCGTGCCGGGTAGCTATGGAAATAAGCTACCTTTGCATGGCACGTATTTCTGACGTTGTTAACCTTAAAATGAATAACATACTTGATGAAGGTATTTATATCGAACAAGGTAAAACAGGCAAGAAACAAATCAAGTTATGGTCAGAACGTTTACGCAAAGCTGTAGATGATGCGAAAGCCCTGCCCTGCAAACCGGGCATGTTCACGATGTTTCTATTCAACAAACCAGACGGCTCACGCTATGCGGTTCGAGCAATACAAGCCCAGTACAAAAAGGCATGCGTGTTGGCTGGTGTTGAGGGTGTCACGCTTCATGACCTTAAGAGTAAGGCAATATCTGACTTCGAAGGAACGCTACAAGAAAAGCAAGATGCTGCAGGCCATAGCAATTCAGCTATGACGCAGAAGTATGATCGTAAAATAAAACACGTAAGGAGTGTTAAGTGACCCACTGGATGCCGCTTCCTAATCCACCAATTGTATAAAAACACAGTCTGTATATTACAAAATAATATTACACATATATTACACAGGCCTAAAATAGAAAGGGGCTGCAATTATGCAACCCCTTATATTTGGCGGAGAGTGAGGGATTCGAACCCCCGGAACGTTTAACCGTTCGTCTGATTTCAAGTCAGGTGCATTCAACCGGGCTCTGCCAACTCTCCAGTGGTGCGAATATTAAAAGCGAACGGCTGTAATGTAAAGTGCAAAAAGAAAATTATCGTAAAAACCTGTGTCGATCGCACAATTTTCCGACATGTTTACATTTTTGAGTGAGTTATAATCGAAATCACTTGAAAAAGTGAACCAAACACCCTACTAATAGCCTAACAATTACTGGGCAATTTGCTCAGGTTAATTGCCCAAGTTATTAGCTAACTTAAGCATAACAACACTCAAGCACAATTTTGGAGAAAGAAATGGACAGGCGTACTATGTATTCAAGCGCGGCAGACCGACCAGCGATTGAAATTAATAAAGTACTTCGCAATACTTATATGTTACTCGCACTCACCGTCGCGTTTAGTGCCGTAACAGCAACGTTCTCAACAATGCTAAACATCGGGTTCGTAGGCTATTTTGCCATGATCATCGGTGCATTAATTAGCTTGTTCATTGTAAACAAAAAAGCAGACTCTGCATCGGGTCTTATTTGGGTATTTGTGTTCACCGGCTTACTTGGCGGTGCACTAGGCCCGATTCTTAATGTGTATTTAAATGCCGGTGCTGGACATATCGTGATGCAAGCATTAGCCGCGACCGCCGTGGTGTTTTTTGCACTGTCTGGATATGCTCTGGTTACCAAAAAAGATTTTAGCTTTTTAGGCGGATTTTTGACGGTAGGTTTGGTGGTAGTTATTGTGGGAATGCTGGCAAACTTGTTCTTGCAAATCCCTGCAATGAGCATGGCAATAAGTGCACTAGTGGTATTTATTATGTCGGGCTTAATATTGTTTGATACTAGCCGCATCGTAAACGGCGGAGAAACCAACTACATTCGCGCCACGTGCTCTTTATATCTCAATATTTGGCAGCTGTTTGTTCACATGCTGGCACTGTTAGGCATGAGCGAAGACTAGAATATAGTTTATATGTAAACAACGCCCCTTTTAAGGGGCGTTTTCGTTTCAGGTGGAAGGCGCTATACTAAGCGTATTCCAGCCCTTCTTTAGTTATATGAGTAAGCCTTCTACATGCCTCAGTCTTTTACCTTATTTGTAAGCAAAAGCCCTTATGACTCACGCAATGCTGAGTCTGCCTATGCTTTTTGCGTTGCTGCACTGGCTGCGGGGCATCGTATCAAACATATTTTCTTTTATCAGTCAGGCGTGAATAACGCTTCATCATTGCTCAGTACCAATACCGATGAGGTGTCGATGAAGCAAAACTGGCAGTCAATTAAGCAACATTACAATGTACCGCTTTATGTATGCGTAACCGCCGGAGCCCGCCGAGGAATCGATATCGACAAACAGATTAATGTGGCTGACGGGTTTGAGATGGTGGGAATGAGCGAATACTTCGCCGCCCTGCATAATAGTGCTATTAAGAGTATTCAGTTTTGAATCCGTATTTGCTTATCATTACTTGCCGGCCGCCCTATCACAGCAGCAGCGACATCGACGCGTTTGAAGCCGCGCTTGCTGCAAGCAATGTGGGCCTAGAGGTAAAGTTCTTGTTTAAAGACGACGGAATTTTACAGTTATTACCAAGCCAAGCGCCTGAGCACATCCATCATAAAAACACTTTCAAAAAATTGAGCGCCCTTCCCTTATTTGACGTTAGCGACATTTTTGTGTGCCACCATAGCGTGCGTGAACGAGACATTGTGCTTGCTGCCCCAGACGATTCGACTTTAAATTGGCAAATGTTAGATAAGGCTGCGGTTGTTGCGCTCATCCAGTCAGCGTCAAACGTATTGGTGTTTTAGCATGTTATTACAAGTATTTTGCAATCAATTTGAGCTTTTACAGCCATATGTTGAGACTCATTTGCAGGTCTATGAAGATGCAAAGGTGCAAACCAACACAGCCAAAACCTTATCTATAGTGCTGCTACAAGACGCGGTGTATCTTCTGCCTAAGACTATTGCTTATATCTCATCGCTATCGCACGTAAACGATGCAGATAATCTGTCAATTTATGTGCTTGAGCCAGACTATTTAGCCTCAGGGCTGGCTGGTCAACCCTCATACGTAAGTTGTTTAGGTGAGCGCGAGAATGTTGAAGTTATCAACCATACGCAGTGGGTAGACTTATGCGTTAAACATCAGCCGATTGTCAGTATTCAGGTATAAACATGACAACAGAACAAAATAACGATCAATCGAGCAATACGCTAATTGTCAACGGCGAACCCCTTGCCTTAGACAAGCACGGCTACTTACTCGATATTAATCAATGGAACGATAATGTTGCAAAAGCCTTTGCAAAGCAGGAAGGGATTGAGCTTAATGAGGCCCACTGGGAAATCATTTATTTTGTGCGCGAATTCTATCAGACCTATGACACCAGCCCCGCTATTCGAGCCCTTGTTAATGCGATGAAAATCAAATTTGGACCACAAGTTGGTAACAGTAGATACTTGCAAAGGCTGTTTCCTGACGGCCCGGCAAAACTTGCCAGTAAATTAGCAGGTTTACCCAAGCCCGCTAAATGCTTGTAGATATACGTTTAGATATAAGTTTAGCTATATATTTACATATAAGTGACATAGTTGCGCTATCTAACACCAAAAACAAAAAACGCCTTGGTTAACAAGGCGTTTTCGATAGTGTTTATCGTTCATCAATACTCGTTACTTGCTTGGCACGATTAAGCGGCAGGAATTTCAGTAACACCTTTCATGTAAGGCACCAAAGCTTCGGGTACCTTTATGCTGCCGTCTTCGCGCTGATTATTTTCCAGTACTGCGACCAAAGTTCTCCCCACAGCGAGGCCAGAGCCATTCAAGGTATGGATAAATTCTGGCTTTTTCATATCAGCAGACTTGTAGCGAGCCTGCATTCTGCGAGCCTGAAAATCCCCCATATTTGAACATGAGCTGATTTCTCTGTAGGTATCTTGCGCCGGCAACCACACTTCCAAATCGTAAGTTTTACACGCGCCAAAGCCCATATCTCCGGTGCATAAGACCACTTTACGATAAGGCAACTCCAGCTTTTGTAGAATTGACTCAGCGTGCCCCGTTAGCTCCTCTAATGCCGTCATTGATGTGCTAGGTTCAACCAACTGCACCATTTCAACCTTGTCAAATTGATGCTGACGAATAAGCCCTCGCGTATCTCTGCCATAGCTTCCTGCCTCGCTTCTAAAACATGGCGTATGAGCCGTCATTTTAAGCGGTAGTTCGTCAATGTTAAAAATATGGTCGCGCGCGATGTTAGTTAGAGGCACCTCAGCGGTAGGAATAAGCGACATGCCTTGGCCTTCTTCGGTGGCCGGCTTTGTATGAAATAAGTCTTCCCCGAACTTTGGCAACTGACCAGTACCATAGAGGCTATCGGAATTTACCAGATACGGAACATAAACCTCTTCATAACCATGAAATAAAGTATGTTGGTCAATCATAAACTGAGCTAGCGCTCTGTGTAGGCGCGCCACAAGCCCATTCATAACCACAAACCGAGACCCAGAAAGCTTTGCTGCAGTTTCAAAGTCTAGTCCTTTGCCTAAATTTTGAGCTAAATCAACATGATCTTTTACTTTGAAATCGAAGCTGGCGGGTGTTCCCCACTTTAAAATTTCAACGTTCTCGTCTTCGTTCGTGCCCACAGGTACATCTTCAGCGGGTAAGTTTGGCGTTTCTTGATAAAAAATGTTTAACGCGCTTTGTACATGCTCTAATGCTGACTTTGCTTGTTCTAGCTTTTCACCTAGCTCACCTACATGGGCTAAAAGTGGAGCGATATCTTCCCCTGCGGCCTTAGCTTTACCTATCGCTTTGGAACGTGTATTGCGTTCATTTTGCAATTCTTGTGTTTGCGTCTGAAGGTTTTTTCTACGCTCTTCCAATTCATTATATGCCGCTACATCTAGGGTAAAACCGCGACGGGCTAATGCTTCGGCTGTTTTTTCAATATCATTTCGAAGCAAACGTGGGTCTAACATATCTCTTACTATCCTTTCATTATTGTCATTGCACACCATACCGCTAACAAGCACAGGCACACATTAAGTATTACGGTTAATCCTGCTTTGAGCCACTCGCCTTGTTGCATCTGCAGAAACACTTCCATCGAAAACGTCGAAAACGTGGTTAAGGCACCAAAAAAGCCGACCATAACAAACAGCTTTATATCGCTATTTGCCTGTGTGTTATGCAAAAACCACGCATAAGCAATGCCTAAAAAAAACGACCCCACCACATTTACGCTAAGGGTAGCAAAAGGAAAGCCTTTGCCCAATAAATTTGTCACAATACTATTGGTAAAAAGGCGCAGCGACGCGCCAAGTGCGCCGCCAAGGGCAACGTATAAATAGGAAACCCACGTAATGCTCATTGAGTACCTCCGTCTTCTAAACTTTTTAAGTATGCTATTTTTTGCATAAGTTGCTTTTCAAAGCCACGCGGGTTGGGAGCATAATATTGCGTGGCCTCCATACCTTCAGGAAAATAATTTACGCCAACAGCATAGGCCTGCTCATTGTTGTGCGGATACTCATAGTGTTTACCGTGTCCCGCTTCTTTTGCTAAAGACGTTGGCGCATTACGCAAATGCAAAGGGACAGCGTGTTTATTATACCTCAAGGCATCACGTTTTGCCGCCTTAAAAGCATTATAAACGGCATTACTTTTTGGTGCTAATGCGCAGTAAATAACGGCTTGAGCAATTGCACGCTCGCCCTCAGCGCTTCCCACCCGATGATAGATATCCCATGCGTTTAAGCATATCTGAAGCGCCTTCGGGTCGGCATTCCCGATATCCTCTGAAGCAATGGCAAGCAATCGTCGGCAAATAGGCGTTACATCGGTGTTTGCCACCAACATCCGAGCATACCAATATAATGATGCATCTACACTGCTTCCGCGTATAGACTTGTGAAAGGCTGACAATAAGTCATAGTAATGATCGCCTTGTTTATCAAAAGCTGCGATTGACTCACCCACTGCAGCTTCCAATATTGCGTGTTCTATCACGCGTTCGCCATCTTCGTTCGCCTGCGCTAATTTGGCGGCAATCTCAATGCTGTTAAGGCATTTTCTTGCATCTCCGTCTGCGTACAGCACAAGCGCATCAAGGGCATCCTTACTAATCGTAAGCTTGCTGCTAAGGTAATTAGGCTGGGCACTTAAGTAGTTGAGCGCTCGAGTGCAAAGTCGCTGCATCGCCGCTGAGTCTATTGCATTGAGGGTAAATACTCGCATGCGAGATAACAACGCACGATTGATTGAAAACGCGGGGTTTTCGGTGGTGGCCCCAATAAGCTTTATTACACCGCTTTCAACATAAGGCAAAAATGCATCCTGCTGAGATTTATTGAAGCGGTGAATCTCATCAACAAAAACGATGGTGGTTTTGGCAAACATACCACTTTGCTGCGCTTGCGCATCGTGCGCAATTTGTTTGATGTCTTTTACACCGGCACTAATAGCAGATAAAACAATTACCTCGGCATCTAAGGTATTCTCAAATATGTGTACAAGACTGGTTTTTCCGCAACCAGGAGGACCCCATAAAATCATGGATGGGGTATCCTGTGCATCAGCAAGGCGCCGTAAAACGCCCTGCTCACCAGTCAGCGCCTCATTACCTACAAAGTCATCAAAACCTTGCGGTCGAAGTAAACTAGCGAGAGGGCCGTGTTCGCTCATGCGGCTATGGATTAGCCTTGCGCTGGTCGTCTATCAAATAGCTATTCGGGTAATTTGGCACAAAGGTATTTTGCGGGATTTCGGGGTTTAACACCCGATTTAAAAAAGTGATTTCGTTGCGTTGCTGCTGACGGTCCACCGATACTAAAGCGGCCAACACCTTGTTTTCAAAACTGAGTCGTAATTGCACAATATTGGTATTTACGTCTTTCGAATCAAGTACATAATCTGTACCGGCTTGCGACACGGTAATCCCTTGCCAAGCACTTTCATCGTCTGAAATTAGCAGCATCAACGGGTTATTATCGACGATGCTCTCTTGGTCAATCAAACTTACCTGCTCAACAAAATGATCAACATTGAAAATTACTTCACCGTCTGCAACAAACAGAGATTCATCTGGCTTACTCACTTCCCAGCGAAGTTGCTTAGGCTTATTCAGCCAAATTTTCCCTTCGCTTTGCTGCAAGACTTCGCCTTGAGCGTCTACAATTTTTTGCACAAAATCTGCTTTGTAGCTGGTGAGCTCACCCAGTATTTTCTTTAACGAAGCCTGTGCCTCGCTTTGTTGCGCCAATGATGAAAAACTCATCGTGCAAGCGAATAAGAGCACCAAGCCCTGACGACAAAGATGGCGAACAGAAAACATATGCATATTAATCCTTAGGTGGTGGCGGCGCGAGGACTTCGCGGTTTCCGTTATGACCGGCAGAACTTATGACGCCGTCCATTTCCATTTGTTCAACAATTCGTGCGGCACGGTTATAGCCAATACGAAACTTACGCTGGATACTCGATACCGAAACTTTCCTAGCTTCGGTAATAAAGGCAATGGCTTCATCGTAAAACGCGTCATAATCTTCACCGCCAGACTCTCCTTGTTCACCGGGCAAAAGAATTTCACCACCACTATCGCCATTGAGTATCTCGTCGATGTACTGAGGCTCCCCGCGAGCTTTCCAGTCGGCTACTACTGCATGCACTTCATGGTCGTCCACAAATGCACCATGTACGCGCGTGGTAATGCTTGTACCTGGTGGATTATAGAGCATATCACCCATACCGAGTAAGGATTCTGCGCCCTGCTGATCTAAAATCGTGCGTGAATCAATTTTACTGGAAACCTGAAAGGCAATGCGGGTGGGAATATTCGCTTTAATTAAGCCGGTAATGACATCTACCGACGGACGCTGGGTAGCTAAAATTAGGTGAATGCCAGCAGCCCTTGCCTTTTGTGCAATACGCGCAATCAGCTCTTCCACCTTTTTCCCGACAATCATCATCATGTCGGCAAACTCATCTACAATAACCACTATGGAGGGTAATTTTTCAAGCGCGGGGGCACTGGGCTCCATGCTTTGACTAGGTTGCCATAGCGGATCAAAAATCTGTTCGCCATTAGCTGCCGCTTCTGCAATCTTCTTATTGTAACCTTTGAGGTTTCGTACCCCTAACGCAGACATTAAACGATAGCGACGCTCCATTTCACCTACACACCAGCGCAGTGCATTCGACGCCTCTTTCATATCGGTAACCACCTCTGCAAGCAGATGGGGAATACCTTCATAAACCGATAACTCGAGCATTTTCGGGTCAATCATAATGAGACGAACATCTTCGGGCGTTGATTTATAGAGTAAACTTAGGATCATGACGTTTACGCCCACAGATTTACCAGAGCCGGTTGTACCAGCAACTAATAAGTGGGGCATTTTACCGAGGTCAACAACCACTGGATTACCAGAGATATCAGCGCCTAATACCATGGTGAGTGGCGAATCATTATTTTGAAACTCATCGCAGCCTATGACTTCGCTTAATCGCACCATCTCCCTATGCTTATTTGGAAGCTCCAAGCCAATGACTGATTTACCCGGGATAACCTCTACTACGCGCACCGAAATAGCTGACATCGCGCGCGCTAGGTCTTTCGCCAATGCTGTAATACGACTCACTTTTACGCCCGGCGCTAAATCAAGTTCAAAGCGCGTAATGACCGGACCGGGCAACACGTCTACTACCTCAGCTTGAATATTAAAATCAGCAAGTTTTGCCTCTAACAAACGAGAGACTTGGTCAAGCTCTTCTTGGGAGATAGGATTCTCTTTTTTATTGGCCCGTTCTAACAAGTCGAACGACGGCATAGGCGTCGACTCTGTTACAGGTGCTGATGCATGAATGGCGTCTGCTTGTGCCCCACCCTGCTGCTTCATGGTTTTCTTTGCTAGTACCGAATCGTTGTTTTTACTAGCATTTATAGATGTTTGGCTTATATCTTCAGAGGAGTCATTTGCGTTAAAGCGAGGGCCTAAGTCAACATCATTCTTATCTGATGCACTAAATGGCGGCAGTTCGTCATCAAATATCTCGTCGGGTATATCAAAGGTAGGCTCCACTTGACGCGGCGCGGGTGGCTCTGCGCGCAAACTGGTAATGGTCACCTTGGCTTTTGCAGCCGGTTCAGGTTTATCCTCGTCGCCTTCGCCGCGCTTAGGGCTGGGCAGCGATAATTGGCTTACCTTGTTTGGTAGGGCAATAATTTGCTTAGTAGAGGCGATGGTCAGGCTACCTATCGTGTCTACAATACTCATCCATGAAATACCTGTAGCCAAGGTAAAGCCTGTACAAAAAAAGCAAAGCAGCAGTAATACAGAACCAACAAAGCTGAAATGCGGCATCAGCGCAGCGCTTATTATGTCACCCATCGCACCGCCAGCAGATACACTATAAAAATCGTCGAAGTTAATGCTGGCGATACCCGTGAAACCAAATACTAAAAGCAGTACGCCAATGAGGCGCAGACTAATGGTTAAATAATCGAGTTCTTTTAGGTTGCGAAAGTGCAGAAAAATAAACCATCCCACAAACGCTAAGGCAAAAGGCACTAAATAGGCTGTGATGCCAAAAGTGAATAGTAAGATATCTGCACAATATGCGCCTACCGCTCCCATCATGTTTTGTACTTGAGAGCTAATGCCGGCTTGCGACCAGCCAGGATCGCTTGGATTAAAAGAGGCTAGCGCAACCAATAAAAACAATGCAAATGCACATGATATAATCATGCCCACTTCCATTATGCGCTGTATGCCTGACAATCGAGCCATATTGTTATTGTTATCTTATGCTTGAAGAAAATTTAAGGGTAAAAGATTAGCATATTTAACTGTCATATATCACCTATAAGAGCTTGTTTTCTGCTGTAAACGACATCTTTGAAACGGCAAGCAAATATAATAGCTACTCATATTCAAAGCTTATTTACTTTAAGTTAATTTTTATCTTAGCGGTGTGTTTTACTTCTTCCATCACTACATAGGTGCGTGACTCGCTTACACCCGGAAGCCTAAGTAAAGTATCGCCGAGGAGTTTTCTGTAGCTAGACATATCGGCCACTCGGGTTTTCAACAAAAAATCAAAATTGCCCGATACCAAGTGACATTCTTGTATATCTTCATGTTCTTGCACTGCCGCAGAAAATTCGGCAAATATGTCAACTGAGGTCTTTGTTAAGGTAATTTCGACAAACACCAGCATTGCCGCACCAAGTTTTTCGGGATTTAATCTCGCGTGATAGCTTTCTATATAGCCCTGCGACTCAAGCCGCCTTACTCGCTCTAAACAAGGACTTGGACTCAAACCCACAATCTTTGCTAATTCTACGTTCGATATTTTTCCGTTGTTTTGTAGCTCAGCCATTATACGGCGGTCGATACGGTCGATGTGCTTAGGTGTTTTTACGAGCATAATATAATGTTAATTTTTTGTCTATTTACCGAATAATACTCTGTAAATAAGCAAAATACGAAATTATTATTTTCTTTTTATTCGCTACAATGCGCGCTTTCATCATTATCAAAGAGCAATTAAATATGTTAGTGGGTGTACCTAAAGAGATAAAAAATCATGAGTATCGCGTTGGCCTAACGCCGGCAGCGGTCAAAGAGTTCGTTGCACACGGACACTCTGTAATTGTAGAAAAAGATGCGGGCACATCCATCGGCTTTCTTGACGAAATGTATGAAAATGCTGGCGCTCGCATTATTGAAACTGCACAAGAAATCTTTGCCGAAGCAGAAATGATAGTAAAGGTAAAAGAGCCGCAGCCTAACGAATGTTTGATGCTAAAAGAAGGTCAAATTTTATATACTTATTTGCACCTTGCACCGGATGCAACGCAAACCGAGCTGTTAGTTGCATCGGGCGCTACCTGCGTTGCTTATGAAACCGTCACCGATAATAAAGGTGGCTTGCCTTTGCTTGCACCGATGTCTGAGGTCGCTGGACGTATGTCTATTCAAGCCGGCGCACATTACTTAGAAAAAGCGCATGGTGGCAGCGGCACATTGTTAGGCGGCGTGCCGGGCGTTGCTCCTGGTAAAGTCCTCATCATTGGCGGTGGTGTTGTGGGTACGCAAGCTGCGAAGATGGCCGTAGGCCTTGGCGCAGAAGTTGTTATTTTAGACCGTTCACTCCCTCGTCTTAGAGAGCTAGACGATATCTTTTTAGGTCGCATTCATACTGTGTATTCAACTGAAGAAGCAATAGAACATTATTCATCGCGCGCTGATTTAGTCGTTGGTGCGGTTTTAATACCCGGTGCAGCTGCGCCGAAGCTTCTTAACGCAGAGCATATTAAAGCAATGAGGCCCGGTTCTGTATTGGTCGATGTAGCGATTGATCAAGGCGGTTGCTTTGAAACGTCAAAAGCAACCACTCATCAGGACCCTGTTTATATCATAGACGATGTCGTTCATTACTGTGTAGCAAACATGCCTGGCGGCGTTGCTCGCACTTCAACTATAGCCTTAAATAATGCTACCTTGCCGTTTGGTTTGGCACTGGCTAATAAAGGGGCGAAGCAAGCTATGTTAGATGACAAAAACCTACTTAATGGCTTAAACGTTCATAAAGGACTGGTAACATATAAAGCAGTCGTTGATGCACTTGGCAAGCAGCTTAATTTGACTTATTGCGACGCTGTTGAGGCACTAAATAAATAAGCTCAGCCCTTGATAAGAAAAGCGCAGCGGCGCTAAAAATCGCAAAAGAGGGGCAACGCATTGTTTACACGCGTCGCCCTTCCCTTACTCAAGGGTTTGCTTATGTTAACGAAGCGTTGATTTGCGCAAGGGCCTCAACCGGAGACGGTGCGTTTGTAATAGGTCTGCCAATCACCAAGTAGTCAACACCTGCCTGTATAGCTTGATTTGGCGTCATCACGCGCTTTTGGTCGTCTAGCGCGCTTCCAGCAGGACGGATACCGGGAGTAACTAAGCAAAAATTCTTGTTAACTCGTTCTCTTAGCATAACAGCCTCTTTTGCTGAACACACAACGCCATCTGCCCCAGAATTTTGCGCAAGTAAGGCCAATTCAAGGACTTTTGCCGCTATATCATTACTTTGGTAAATCGCTGAAAATTGACGCTCGTCCATACTTGTCAGTACAGTCACCGCAGTAAGTATTGGGGGGCTTACTCCAGCTTGCGACTGAGATGAATGTGCCGCCTCTTTTGCGGCTTGAATCATATCCTGACCACCGCAGGCGTGTACGTTGGTCATCCAAACGCCCAATTTGGCCGCGGCGCTCACTGCTTTTGCAACCGTGTTGGGGATATCGTGAAATTTTAAATCCAAAAACACATCAAAATCGCGTTCTACTAAATACCTAACCCAATCTGGTCCAAATAGCGTGAACATCTCTTTGCCTACCTTGAGGCGGCATTGTTCGGGTGAGAGCTGGTTAACGAGGGATTTCGCTCGGTCGATATCGTCAAAATCAAGCGCAATGACGACAGGAGATTTAGCGTAAGATAAAGAAGAAAGGTTTGAAGACTGGCTCACGGCGCCTACCCATTAAAAACTTAAAACACGATGTTTTAATTTTACCGCAATATAGAAAGTAACGCAGAATTTATTCGCCATCCAAGCCTTTAATCGGCTTGATCACAGACCATTTTTTGCATGATGGGCATAACCAATAAAGCTGACGACCCGAGAACCCGCAGCTATGGCAACGATATTTTGGTCGCTGTTTGATTTGCTTAACAATCAGCGTCTGCATTTGCCCTAAGCTTTGCTGTGTGCGTGTATCAGGTAGGGCTTCTTGATAAAGGCTCAATAAAGACTCAAACCCACGCATGGTAGGATGGCGGTCTAGCTGACGGTTAAGCGTTTCAATAGCCTCGTCTGTATTGCCTTTGCGTGCGAGTATTTTCACTTTTGAGATGTATGATGACGCACATTTTTGCCAATAAGGCTCTAACAGCTTTTCAAGCTTATCCCAGCCATCAATTTTGGCTGCACAGGTCTCTAGATGCGGGATAGCCTCGCTGAGCCAGTCAAGGTCTCGCTTAGGCACCTCTGCTAAGTAGTCCATTGCTTGCGCGTACTCTTCTTTTTGTATGCACAACTTACCTAATTCCAACCAAGCGCGTACCTCTTTGCCCTCAACCATAATGGCTTTCTTAAGAGTAAGCTCGGCGGCCTCTAGATCTTTTTCTTGTATCTGCTCTATTGCCTGTTCGCAATAAAAGTGGGCCAGCAGCAAGTACATAAATTCATCGTTAGGGGTAATTTTTAAGCTTCGGCTCGCAAGCTCAACGGCTTTGTGCCACTCTTTGGTTACCTGATAAATACTGAAAAGTTTGCCCTGAGCGGTGTTAAAGTGTTTTTCATCTTCTAAAAGCTGAATAAACACCCCTTCTGCTCGCTCTAGAAAACCGGCCAGCAGATAGTCAGTGCCCAACTCAACTAAGGCTAAGGCCTCTTGACGTTTATTGATTTCATCACGGCTAATCAGATTTTGGTGTACTCGGATAGCCCTGTCTAATTCGCCGCGGTGGCGGAAAAAATTACCCATTGCGATATGGGTTTCAACGGTATCGTTGTTTACACTTATCATCTTCATAAAGGTGTCTACCGCCTTGTCGGCTTGGTCAGACAACAGCAGATTGAGACCTTTATAATAGTGATTAGACAGTATAGAGGACTGTTTGCGCTGGGCACGGCGCAAACTGTTACGGCCCATTACCCAGCCATAAGCAGCTGCCACGGGCAAGAGCAAAAACAAAAACTCAATCATTTAGGTATCGACTTTGGCGAGTTTGTTGAGCTTTCGGGTAAGCAGCGTTACTTTTACTCTGAGGGCGAGGTATTTGGTCAATATTGTGCAAATGCCGACAATAAAGCCTGCACTCATCGACCATACCATAAATGTAGAAACGCGCATGTCTACTTGCGCAAGAAGATAATTGACACTGATAATTTCAGCGTTACGAGAGCCTACGACTATAGCAAGCAACACCAATAAAATGACAATGATGATGACGAGAATCGCTTTCATTAAGCTTCCTTACTAATTTGCTAATACAAGTTGGCTAAGACAAGGCCCATTTGTGATTAAGTTACAGGTCGACTCGGTCTCGTAGTTCTTTGCCTGCTTTGAAATGAGGTACATGCTTACCACTTAATTCAACCGTATCGCCAGTTTTTGGATTTCGGCCAACACGTGGAGCACGGTAATGTAGCGAAAAACTGCCAAAGCCTCGGATCTCAATACGATCACCGCGCTGAAGCGTTTGTGCCATTTGTTCTAGTAATTCTTTTACAGCAGATTCGAGCTCTTTGCCTTGAAGGTGTTGAACCTTATCGCCTAGACGTTCAATGAGTTCAGATTTGGTCACAGATAATCTCCTAAGTAAATCTTATGAGAGGTAACCTAAATGCAGGTGATAAAAAAGGAGCGGCAGAGAAGCCGCTCCTGATAGTACGATTACTCGCCTTTTGCAGCTTTAAATGCTTCTGCCATTGCGTTCGCAAATCCGGCATCGTCTTGTTTGTTAACTGTATCAAGGGCTTCTTTTTCATCCGCTTGATCTTTAGCTTTAACAGACAGGTTAACGATTCGGTTTTTACGGTCAACACCCATGAATTTCGCTTCAATGGTATCACCCACTTTCACGACGTCATTTGCGTCTTCCACTCTATCACGTGCAAGGTCACCAATACGAATATAACCAACAACTTCTTCAATAAGTTGTACCGTTACACCCTTAGCATCGGCCTCGATGACTGTTCCATTAACAATAGCACCTTTTTTATTATCTGTCAGATACTTATTGAATGGGTCTTCGTCGATTTGCTTAACGCCGAGTGAGATACGCTCACGCTCTGGATCAACTTGTAATACGACTGCTGAAATCTCATCGCCTTTCTTATAGTCGCGAACTGCTTCTTCACCCGCTTTCTGCCAAGAAATGTCAGATAAGTGAACAAGACCGTCGATACCACCGTCTAAGCCAATAAAGATGCCAAAGTCAGTGATTGACTTGATCTTACCAGATACCTTGTCGCCTTTTTCGTGCGACTTAGCAAACGTTTCCCAAGGATTATCGATACATTGCTTAAGGCCAAGAGAAATACGACGACGTTCTTCGTCAATCTCAAGTACCATAACATTTACCACATCGCCTAAATTAACCACTTTTGACGGGTGAATGTTTTTGTTGGTCCAATCCATTTCAGATACGTGAACTAGACCCTCTACGCCATCTTCAATCTCAACGAAGCAACCGTAGTCAGTCAGGTTAGTCACTGCACCGCTCAAACGTGAACCTTCAGGATAACGTTCAGCAATTTCTTGCCATGGATCGTTGCCCATCTGCTTCATACCAAGTGATACGCGAGACTTTTCTTTATCGAATTTCAATACTTTAACGTTGATTTCGTCGCCAACATTCACAATTTCGCTTGGGTGTTTAACACGTTTCCAAGCCATATCGGTAATGTGAAGAAGACCGTCTACACCGCCTAAATCAACGAATGCGCCGTAATCTGTTAGGTTCTTAACGATACCTTTAACTTCATCACCTTCTTCAAGGTTTTGAAGCAATTGATCACGCTCTGCGCTGCTTTCTGCTTCGATTACCGCACGACGAGATACAACTACGTTGTTGCGCTTAGCATCTAGCTTAATAACTTTAAATTCTAACTCTTTACCTTCTAGGTGAGTGGTTTCGCGTACAGGGCGAACGTCAACTAGTGAACCAGGTAGGAATGCACGAACTGTGTTCACTTCAACCGTAAAGCCGCCTTTGACCTTACCGTTAATCACACCAATGATCGTTGCTTTTTCATCGTATGCTTTTTCAAGCTCAACCCAAGCTTCGTGGCGCTTGGCTTTTTCACGAGAGAGAATTGTTTCACCGAAACCGTCTTCTACTGCGTCTAGTGCCACGTCTACCGTGTCACCCACTGCGATTTCTAATGTTCCATCAGCTGCTTTGAACTGCTCAACTGGAATAGCACTTTCTGATTTAAGGCCAGCATCAACAAGCACAATGTCCTTGTCTATTGAAACCACGGTACCTTTAACGATTGCGCCTGGACGCGTTTCTAGCTGGAGTAAGCTTTCTTCAAAAAGTTCTGCAAAATTTTCAGTCATATTCACATTCAATGTTTAGTCCGCCAATTCAATCCAGAATTACGGGGTTATTAATAAGACCTTTTTCATCCTAAAATCGGTCGCTAGCGTGCAAAAAAATGCACTTAAATTGCAATTTTGATCTTAAGGAAACAATTTACTATCTATAAATTGTTTCGCTTTTTCAAATACTTGAGTGATGTTTAAATCAGTTGAATCAATCTCAAAAGCATCTTCAGCAGCAACAAGCGGCGCAGTCGTTCTGTTTGCATCACGCTCATCTCTTGCTTGTATATCAATCAAAAGGCGCGAGATCTTAACATCATGCCCCTTATCTTTCAACTGTTCATATCTACGTTCTGCGCGGGCTTGGGCGGAAGCCGTTAGGAAAATCTTGGCGTTGGCATTCTGAAAAACCACCGTACCCATATCACGACCGTCTGCGACTAAGCCGGGCATCTGGGCAAACCCTCTTTGGCGACGCAGCAAAGCTTCTCTTACAACGGGAATGGCTGCAACTTGCGAAGCAGCGGAACCCACCTCTTCGGTGCGTATGTCATCGCTGACGTCTTCGCCCTCCAGTACCACTCGGGTAATCTTGTCTTGGGTAATAAACGATACGTCCAAACCAGTAGCTAAGGGCACCAACGCGTCTTGGTCGTCTAAGGATATGCCGTGATGAAGCGCGGCAACGGCTAACACTCGATATATCGCACCGCTGTCTAAGAAGTGCATTTGGTAAGCTTCGGCGAGCATTGCGCTCAAAGTGCCTTTACCGGCACCACTTGGTCCATCTACCGTAATAATCGGTATTTGTTGGGGCATGGGAATTGCTCGTTGCTAAAAACGCGGCAATTATACGCGCATGCAACAGAAGTGCAACGCGCGTTCACTACCTTTATTTACTCACCGAGGCAAATACGTCAAAAAAGTTTGGAAAGGTTTTGGAGGTGCATTTAGGGTCGTTAATTGTGATTCCGCACTGGTCATCAAGGGCGAGAAGAGCAAAACACATGGCCATGCGATGATCGTCATAGGTATCAATGCATGCGTGATTGATTTGCTGGGGTGGCGTTACGCTAATATAATCCTCCCCCTCATCAACGCTCGCACCAACTTTTCGTAGTTCAGTGGCCATGGCGTGCAGTCTGTCGGTCTCTTTTACCCGCCAGTTGTAGATATTTCGAATAGTCGTTGTGCCCGACGCAAATAATGCGGTGGTGGCAATGGTCATTGCAGCGTCAGGAATATGGTTAAGGTCTTGATTGATGCCACGAAGCTCTCCCACACTTGCGGTAATAGCGTGATCATCCCAAGTAATAGTTGCCCCCATATCCTCTAGCACATTGGCGAATTTAATGTCCCCCTGTACCGATTGACTGCCAACACCTACCACCTTAATTGAACCGCCCTTTATTGCAGCGGCGGCTAAAAAGTATGAGGCGGAGCTCGCATCACCCTCTACCCAAAAGCTGCCGGGTGAGCGATACTGCTGGTTTGCTGCAATCACAAAGCGTTGATAGTCCTGATTTTCAACCTGCACACCAAATTTAGTCATACTATCGAGCGTAATATCGATGTAGGGTTTAGACACCAAAGTTCCTTTTATATCTATCGTCACTTTTTCATCTAGCAAAGGAGCAGCCATCAGCAAGGCCGTTAGAAATTGGCTTGAAACCGAGCCATCAACACTAAAGTGGTGTGTATGAATGTTCGCGCTTTGAATAGCAACGGGAGGAAACCCGTTGTTTTTAAGATAGCGAATATCTGCACCGGCCTCAATCAAGGCATCCGCCAAATCGCCAATAGGACGCTCTTCCATCCTTGGCTCTCCGGTGAGTATCACGTTCACGTCTGAAAACGCGAGTGCTGCACAGAGCGGTCGCATCGCAGTACCGGCATTTCCTAAAAACAATTCCAGTGGGTTATCGCAAACAAATTTACCGCCAATTCCAACAATCGTGCA
The DNA here is from genome assembly GCF_042652645.1 of Glaciecola siphonariae. Classification (NCBI taxonomy): domain Bacteria; kingdom Pseudomonadati; phylum Pseudomonadota; class Gammaproteobacteria; order Alteromonadales; family Alteromonadaceae; genus Glaciecola; species Glaciecola siphonariae. The sequence goes on along the minus strand of NZ_JBHSGU010000002.1, from coordinate 586,776 downwards.
CTGTGTTTTATCGTCCGACAAGGCGTACTTCACCCCAAGCTGCGTTAAAGCGTTTAGCATGTGACGGATATCATCACTGTCGAGTAGGTTATTTAGCTGAGTTTCACCATGGGCAAGCGCTGCCAATAATAACGCTCGGTTCGACAGACTTTTTGAGCCAGGCAATCTCACCTCGCCTTCTACTTTTGAAATGGGAGATAGATATAAGCTTTCCATGCTAGGCATTCGTCCTTTCAAATTCTTGCATAAACGACACTAAGGCCTCAACACCTTCAAGCGGCATTGCGTTGTATATACTGGCGCGCATTCCGCCAACAAAACGATGTCCTTTTAAAGCAACGAGCCCCGCTTCTTCGGCTTTTTCTAAGAATAAACTATCCAAGCTGCTGTCAGCTAATTGAAACGTAACGTTCATTTTAGAGCGGTTTGAGGGGTCGATTTTATTTCCATAAAAATCAGAAGCATCAATACATGAATAAAGCAGCTTCGCTTTTTGCGTATTTATCTTTTCTATGGCTTGCACGCCGCCCTGCTCTTTTAACCACTCAAATACCAAACCGGCTAAATACCATGAAAATGTGGGCGGTGTATTGTACATGCTGTCGTTATTCACTTGCTGCTGATAGTCAAAAACCGCAGGGGTGTCTTTTCTTGCAAAACCTAACAAATCATCTCGAATAATAACCACTGCCAAACCCGACGGACCGATATTTTTTTGTGCACCGGCGTATATAATGCCGTAGTCAGATACATCGATAGCCTTGCTTAATATATTGGATGACATATCAGCCACGATGGGTACGTCCTGTGATTTTGGCACCCAGTTAATTTCAATACCGTCAACGGTCTCGTTTGGACAATAATGAAAATAAGCGGCTTCGGGATTGATATCCCAATGCTCTTGATTCGGCACCCATAACATATTATCGCGTGTTTGTGTTTTTGCTACCACCTCAGCGCTCATGTACTTTTCAGCTTCGGCTACCGCAATTTGCGACCACTGTCCTGAGACTAAGTGTTGAGATAAATCTCCTCGCTGAGCAAGGTTCATTGGCACCGAAAAAAACTGACCGCGCCCACCGCCCTGCAAAAACAAAACCTTATAGTTGTCTGGAATATGCATGATGTCACGCAGGTCACGCTCGGCCTTTTCAGCCACTGCCATAAAAGGTTTGCCTCGATGGCTAACTTCCATGACGGACGTACCTTGGCCATTCCAATCAAGAAGTTCAGCCTGTGCTCGTTTGAGTACTGGCTGCGGTAAGGCTGCTGGCCCGGCGCTAAAATTAAACTTACTATGCATATCGTGTCTCAATATATTTCAAAAGTGCGCAAAGAAGGGCAAGTAAGTAAAACCGTCCACTTCCAAACACACCTGTACAAACACAAAACAAGCGACCTAACTGAGTCGCTTGTTTCACTTTTTATGTGTCTTACTAACTTTTACTATCAGAGCTTACCATCAGACCTTACTACCGAGCGCTGTTATGCGTCGGGGGTGTCGTCATCGGTATCTCCATTTGCTTCAGCATTAGCCTGAGAATCATTAGACTCACCTGCCATGGTAGCTTCCTCAGCGGTCTCCGTCACAATAGGGTTGCCATCTTCATCTAGTTCGATAACTTCCTCTACTTCTTCAATCCGCTGTAGGCCAACTACCCGCTCACCTTCAACAGTTCGAATTAAGCGCACGCCCTGCGTATTTCGACCCACCGTTGATACTTCAGCGGCACGGGTTCTCACGAGCGTACCTTGGTCAGAAATCAGCATAATCTCGTTAGTTTCGTCTACCTGAACGGCGCCTACTACTGCACCATTGCGTTCAGATACCTTTATAGAAACAACGCCTTTTGTTGCTCGGCTTTTAGTTGGGTATTCGCCAATTGGAGTGCGCTTGCCGTAACCATTTTCGGTAGCGGTTAGAATGTCGCCCTCTTGATTTGGTACAATCAACGATACGACAGCTTCGTTATCAGCGATTCTGATACCACGAACCCCCGTTGCTGTTCGACCCATGGGGCGAACGTGATCTTCACTGAAGCGAACGACTTTACCGGCATCAGAGAACAGCATAATTTCTGAACTACCGTCGGTCAAATCAACCCCTATTAGCTCGTCGCCCTCGGTAAGATTAACTGCAATAATGCCGTTTGCTCGAGGACGCGAATATTGCGTAAGCTCAGTTTTCTTCACAGTGCCCTTACGAGTCGCCATAAATACATAATACCCTGCCTCAAATTCTTTTATAGGCAATATGGCGGTGATTCTTTCACCTTCTTCAAGCGGTAAGATATTAACAATAGGTCGTCCGCGCGCATTTCTACTGGCCAGTGGTAGGTTATACACCTTTAACCAATACAAGCGGCCTCGGGTAGAAAAACAAAGAATATGATCATGTGTGTTGGCAACCAGTAGCTTCTCAATGAAGTCTTCATTTTTCATCTTAGTGGCTGACTTACCCTTGCCACCGCGACGCTGCGCTTCATAATCAGACAGTTTCTGATACTTGACATATCCCTCACGCGAGAGAGTAACAACAACTTCTTCACGCTCAATCAAATCTTCAATATCGATATCATGTGAGGCCGCGGTTATTTCGGTGCGCCGCTCATCGCCATATTCGTCACGAATGGCGACTAATTCTTCCGCGATGACTTCCATTAAACGCTCTGAGCTTGCAAGAATACGCAATAACTCGGCAATGACGTCTAGTAAGCCGCGATATTCCTCAAGAATTTTGTCGTGCTCAAGTCCGGTTAATTTGTTCAAACGCAAATCAAGAATGGCTTGCGCTTGCTCTTCGGTAAGATAGTAGCTTCCATCACGTATTCCATACTCTGGAGCAAGCCAGTCGGGACGAGCGGCATCGTTACCCGCTCGTGATAGCATTTCCGCTACATCACCTAATTCCCAAGCTTGAGCGATAAGCGCTTTTTTCGCGTCCGCTGGGCTGTTCGACCGTTTAATCATTTCAATGATTGGGTCTATGTTGACAAGGGCAATGGCCAAGCCTTCTAAGATGTGTGCACGGTCGCGAGCTTTTCTAAGCTCAAACACCGTTCTGCGCGTAACGACTTCGCGACGGTGTAATACAAACAGCTCAAGAATTTCTTTAAGGTTGAATACTTTTGGTTGGTTGCGGTCAAGGGCAACCATATTGATGCCAAATACCGTTTGTAACTGCGTATTTGCGTATAAATGGTTAAGTAAAACTTCAGCTGACTCATTTCGCTTAACTTCAATCACGATGCGCATGCCGTCTTTATCAGACTCATCGCGCAGCGCCGAAATACCTTCAACGCGTTTTTCTTTTACCAGCTCGGCAATCTTTTCAATCAGACGCGCCTTGTTTACCTGATACGGTATTTCATGAACAATAATGGTCTCTTTACCATTTTCTTCTTGCTCAATTTCAGCTTTTGCTCGTAAATATATTTTACCCCGTCCAGTCTTATAAGCGCTGATAATACCTGCACGGCCGCTTATCATTGCAGCTGTTGGGAAATCTGGGCCAGGTATATGTTCTAATAATTCTTCGAATGTAATGTCTGGGTTTTCAATCAGCGCTAAACACCCGTTCACCACTTCTGTTAAGTTATGCGGCGGGATGTTTGTCGCCATGCCCACAGCAATGCCGGATGAACCATTCACCAATAAATTGGGCACTTTGGTAGGCAGAACCTCGGGTATGAATTCCGTACCGTCGTAGTTTGGCACAAAATTCACCGTCTCTTTTTCAAGATCAGCGAGTAATTCGTGGGCAATTTTTGCCATTCTGACTTCGGTGTAACGCATAGCTGCAGCCGAATCACCGTCAACCGAGCCGAAGTTACCTTGGCCATCTACCAACATGTAGCGTAGCGAGAAGGGCTGCGCCATGCGGACAATAGTGTCGTATACTGCTGAGTCACCGTGAGGATGGTACTTACCGATTACGTCACCTACGACGCGAGCAGATTTTTTATAGGGTTTATTAAAGTCATTTTTGAGTTCATTCATCGCAAACAAAACGCGGCGATGAACAGGCTTTAAGCCATCTCGTACATCTGGTAGAGCACGTCCTACAATCACGCTCATTGCGTAATCAAGGTAGGAATTTTTAAGCTCTTCTTCTATATTAATCGGGGAGATACTTTTGGCATTGTCAGTCATGAACTGAATGATCCTTATTGTTGTGGAGAGTTGTTCTGACCCTACTCATTCCAAAAATGAGCCTTAGTCTGAAAATCCATTGAGGATGTGCGCGTCACCACTTTGTTTTATCATCGTATTTTCAACTCCCGATACTAGCACTATAGGCGTAAAAAATGTAGCGCATTGTGCGCGATATTTTGAATTTATTTTGTGACTTATCAAGCCCCTATAAAGGCAAGATAAAAGGTGCAATAATCGCACTATCGCTTATAAACGCAATAAACTGGATAAGGGTAATGTCAAACATAGATGCTCAAGAGCTGTCAAAATTTGCAGATTTAGCAAGTCATTGGTGGGATCGCAACGGTGAATTCAAATCACTTCATGACATCAATCCCCTACGCGTTGAATATATTGAAAACGCTTGTGAAGGGTTGTTTGATAAAACCGTGCTAGATGTTGGTTGCGGTGGCGGAATTTTATCGGAGGCGCTCGCCGAACGGGGAGCTAAAGTGACTGGTATTGATATGGTTCAAGCTTCATTGGATGTTGCCCAACTGCATCGATTGGAGTCGGAACTCAACATCGACTATCACCTCACCACTGCTGAAGACTGGGCGCAACAAAAAGCGCGTCAATACGACTTAATTTGTTGTTTAGAAATGTTAGAACATGTACCTGACCCAGAGGCAATTGTGCGCGCTTGTAGTGAAATGGTGAAGCCTGGCGGTACCGTTGTTTTTTCTACACTCAATCGCAACATGAAGTCCTATCTGATGGCCATCGTTGCTGCTGAATTTGTGTTTCGTATGGTGCCTAAAGGTACCCATGACCACAGTAAATTTATCCAGCCGGCAGAACTTATTCCTATGATTGAGCGCAGCGGCCTACAGGCCAAAGAGATGACCGGTTTGCATTTTCAGCCCTTGCTGCAAAAATATTATCTGTCGGATAAAAACGTCGATGTAAACTATTTTGTGGTGTGCGCTGCGCCGGAACTATCTACACAAAAGTGATTGAATAAAAAGCGCAGTATATTGATGAAAGGATCATCATTTCGTTATCACATTTTGGACTAATAAAATGGATGTTAGAATTTAATATTTTTTTGTTTTTACCGTAAAAACACTTGCAAGAAATAAAGAGCCCTTTCACATTAATCTTATCGGTTAGCTCCTACTAACCTAAATCCACTGTTAATGATTCTTGACACCTAAACACTAGATATAGTGGTTGCAATACCACTCAAGACTCACTATCTTGTGTCTGTTGAGTTTATTCGTCCATTACATGGATATCAGACGTACCTGCTGGCGGAATTTCAAATACTCAATCTTTTACGCGCTAAGAAACACATCAAGCTGGGCTCAGATTCCAGCAAAAACAAGAGTATAACTAAAATGAAAAATGATCTTTTGGTAACCAAACGTGATGGTTCTCAAGAAGCCATCGATTTAGACAAAATCCATAAAGTCGTGACATGGGCCGCTAAAGGCCTTGAAGATGTTTCCGTCTCTCAGGTCGAAATTAAAGCTCAAATCCAGTTTTACAACGGAATCAAAACCGCAGAGATACACGAAACATTAATTAAGTCAGCCGCTGACCTAATCTCTACTGACGTGCCAGACTATCAATACATGGCTGCTCGCCTTGCGATTTTTCATTTGCGTAAAAAAGCCTACGGGCAGTTTGAGCCGCCTGCCCTTTACGATCACGTTAAATCCCTCGTTGAGCAGGGCAAATACGACAAACACATAGTGGAAGACTATAGCGCTGAAGAGTTTGCACAAATGGATGCCTTCATCGACCACTCGCGAGACATGAACTTTAGTTATGCCGCTGTTAAACAGCTAGAAGGCAAGTACCTTGTGCAGAACCGAGTGAGTGGCGAGATTTACGAAAGCGCTCAGTTTCTCTATGTATTAGTTGCAGCATGTTTGTTCGCAAAGTATCCAAGTGACACTCGCATGAGCTACATCAAGCGCTTTTACGATGCCGCCTCTACCTTTAAGTTGTCTTTACCAACCCCCATTATGGCGGGAGTGCGAACCCCTACCCGTCAATTCAGCTCGTGTGTATTAATCGAAGCGGGTGACAGCCTTGACTCAATTAACGCCACCGCAAGCGCGATAGTAAAATACGTTAGTCAGCGCGCAGGCATTGGAATAAACGCGGGTCGTATAAGAGCCTTGGGCAGCCCTATCCGCGGCGGTGAGGCCTTCCATACAGGATGCGTTCCGTTTTATAAGTATTTCCAAACCGCTGTGAAAAGCTGCTCACAGGGCGGCGTGCGAGGCGGTGCAGCCACCTTGTTTTACCCAATGTGGCATCTTGAAGTAGAATCATTGTTAGTACTTAAAAACAACCGCGGCGTTGAAGAAAACCGCGTGCGTCACCTTGATTATGGTGTGCAGTGCAACAAACTGATGTACACGCGTATGATAAAAGACGATTACATTACTTTGTTTAGCCCTTCTGATGTACCGGGTCTGTACGACGCCTTTTTTGCCGACCAAGTAGAGTTTGAACGACTTTATGTGCAATATGAAAACGACGACAGCATTCGCAAAAAACGTGTGAAGGCGATCGATTTGTTTAGTCAGTTTATGCAAGAGCGAGCGAGCACCGGACGCATCTATCTGCAAAACGTAGACCACTGCAATACGCATAGTCCATTCGATCCAAAAGTTGCTCCGGTTCGTCAAAGCAATTTATGTTTAGAAATCGCCCTGCCTACTAAACCCTTACGTAATGTAGACGATGCTGAAGGCGAGATTGCCCTGTGTACACTCTCTGCATTTAATCTTGGCGCAATCAACAGTTTAGATGATTTTGAAGAGTTGGCTGATTTGTCTGTTAGGGCCCTTGATAGCCTTCTCGACTATCAAGACTACCCCGTCCCTGCTGCCCTTACCGCAACAATGGGACGCAGAACATTGGGAATAGGCGTAATCAACTTTGCTTATTATCTTGCAAAGCATGGCGTTAAATACTCAGATCATAGCGCAAACGGTTTAATTCACCGTACTTTTGAGGCAATGCAGTATTACCTTCTCAAAGCCTCTAACAACCTTGCAAAAGAAAAAGGCGCTTGCCCTAAATTCAATGAAACAACCTATGCTCAAGGGATCATGCCGATTGATTCGTACAAAAAAGATTTGGATGCGATTTGCAACGAACCTTTACACTACGATTGGGATGCTTTGAGAAAAGACGTTGTAGAGCACGGATTACGCAACTCTACGCTGTCTGCGCTAATGCCTTCTGAGACCTCCTCACAAATTTCAAACGCCACCAACGGCATTGAACCACCACGAGGTCATATAAGTATAAAAACCAGTAAGGACGGCGTTTTAAAACAAGTTGTACCTGAGTATAAGGCATTGAAAAATGCCTACGAACTACTATGGGACATTCCTTCGAATGATGGGTATTTGCAGTTAGTCGCAATCATGCAGAAATTTATTGACCAAACGATTTCTGCAAACACGAGCTATGACCCAGGCAAGTACGAAGGCAATAAAGTGCCTATGAAGCTATTACTAAAAGATTTGCTAACTACATACAAACTCGGTGTGAAGACGCTTTATTATCATAACACTCGTGATGGTGCTTCTGATAAGTCAGACACCGAGCTTGCGGGTAATGTACAAGAGCCACAAGCGCAAACAGCGATAATAGAAGATGATGACGATTGCGCCGGTGGTGCCTGTAAAATATAAGAATTATAATAGGATCAGGAAGTAATACATGAAATATACAACGTTTAATCAAGAAACTACGGACACGATGAATGAGCCGATGTTTTTCGGTGCGCCTGTTAATGTTGCTCGCTATGACCAACAAAAACATCCTATTTTTGAGAAGCTCATTGAGAAGCAGATTTCCTTCTTCTGGCGTCCTGAAGAAGTTGACGTAAGCAAAGATCGTGTTGATTTTCATAAACTGACCGATGCTGAAAAGCACATATTCACGTCTAATCTAAAGTATCAAACCCTTTTAGATTCGGTACAGGGTAGAAGCCCGAATATTGCATTTTTACCGATTATCTCATTGCCGGAACTCGAAACTTGGGTTGAGACATGGTCATTTTTTGAGACTATCCATTCACGCTCTTACACTCACATACTGCGAAACTTGTTTTCTGACCCTAGCGAAATCTTCGACGATATCGTGGTTAACGAAGAGATCAAGCGCAGAGCGACCGACATTTCAAAATATTACGACGACCTCATTTTTTACACTCAGATGTATCAAACACGCGGTCTCGGTATTTTCACGGTTGACGGTGAAACTTACGACGTCAATATGCGCTCACTTAAAAAGAAACTCTTTTTATGTATGAATTCAGTAAACGCGCTTGAAGCGATACGTTTTTATGTGTCGTTTGCGTGTACATTCGCATTTGCAGAGCGCGAGCTGATGGAAGGTAATTCCAAAATCATCCGCTTAATCGCCCGCGATGAAAATATTCACTTAACCTCTACACAGCACATTCTAAATTTGTGGATCAAAGGGAAAGACGACCCTGAAATGGCAGAAATTGCGAAAGAGTGTGAGCAAGAGGCTAAGGATATTTTCTTATTGGCTGTTGAGCAAGAAAAGGAATGGGCGCGCTATTTGTTTAAAGATGGTTCTATGCTCGGATTAAATGAAGAGATCCTTAGTCAGTATGTAGAATACATTGCTAATCAGCGCATGGCGGCAATAGGCATGGGGCAGCCCTTTAATGTCAAAGGAAACCCTCTGCCTTGGATGAACAACTACCTTACGTCAGACAACGTGCAGGTAGCGCCCCAAGAAACTGAGATCAGCTCTTACTTGGTCGGTCAAATCGATAGTGAAGTTGGGTCAAGTGAATTCGAAGCATTCGAATTATAGAACGCACTTGTGATTGTTAAAGATGGAAAGTTAAGCGTGTGTGTCAACAAGACCACACGCTTTTTGTTTGAGCAAGACGACAGTTTGTTAATTGCTATGGAAAAACAGAAAATCGACGTGCACTATCATTGTCGTGAGGGTTTTTGCGGGGCATGCAGGACCAAGTTGCTAAGCGGTGAAGTGGAGTACAAAGTCGATCCGCTTGCCTGTATTGATGATGACGAAATTCTCGCCTGTTGCTGCATACCGCTCAGTGATATTGAGATAGAAACTTACTAAATGCCCTCCTCTAGCGGCACTTAAGTCTCAATATCACCTCGCTAGCAGACTTGAATAATCTACAGCTCTAAACCGATGCGATTGGCAACTTCAATATATGACTCAACAACTGAGCCTAAACCTTGTCTAAAACGGTCTTTATCGAGCTTTTTACGCGTATTGCTATCCCATAATCGACAGCCATCGGGCGTAAATTCGTCACCTAGGATAATGTCGCCGTTTTCATCCACACCAAATTCTAGTTTAAAATCTACAAGCAACATACCGCCCGTTGCGAATAAGGGGCTCAAGATTCCGTTGACCGCATGACTTAGCGACTTCATTTTTTCAATTTGCTGCTCAGTCGCCCACTTAAAGCCTGTAATGTGCGACTCGTTGACCATCGGGTCGTGAAGTGCATCGTTCTTAAGGAAGAATTCAAATGTCGGCGGCTTGAGTTCCAGCCCCTCTTCTACGCCTAGGCGTCTGCATAAAGAACCAGCAGCAAAATTTCGAACTACACACTCAACAGGGATCATATCTAACTTTTTCACCAAGCTTTCGGTGTCGCTAAGTAACTCTTGCACTTGCGTTTTAACGCCAGCCTCTTCTAGTTTTTGCATGATGAAGTGGTTGAACTTGTTGTTAACCTCCCCTTTACGGTCGAGCTGCTCTATCTTCTCGCCGTCAAATGCAGAGGTGTCATTTCTAAACTCTAATATCAATAGGTGTTCACTGTCGGTTGTAAACACGGTTTTTGCTTTACCTCGGTAAAGTTCGGTGCCTTTTTGCATGTGCCGCCTCAATTAAATATCTAAGTTTTCTTCAGCCATGTACTCAGAAAATACGGTAAATAGGTTTGTCGCTTGTTTAACTTCAAATGCCTTATTGTCACTATCTTTAAAGGTAACAGCGGTTTTATCCCCAACTGCTTGAACCAGCAAGCGATAATTCACTTTATCTAAATCGAGTTTTTCATCGCTAAAGATACCGCTATACCATGGACGGTCCTCTCCGTTGTATTTTAAAAACATCAAACCAGACGACTGGTCAAGGTCAATGACATCAAAGCCCATTTTTCTTAACACCAACAACAAGCGCGGCCATGCGTTCTCGTATGCAGCATCTACAACAAACGCTGCGTCTCCATCTGGATTAAACCCAAGTTCCGACTGAAAGCCGTCACGAATCAACGCGATACGTTCGTTTTGGGCCAGACGTATACCAAAATCATATTCTTGAATGATGTAATTCAAAAAATTAACTTCGTTTTCTCTGAGCTCGAAGGGGCTGATATTCGCCAGTTGGCTATCGCCATTTTCATCAACAAATGCAACGTTCTCAACATTGAGTTTTGCAGTTCGACCATGGGGAGCAACATCTACGGTAAGTTTGAACTTGCGCGCTTGCTCGGTAACCTCTTCATTAAATTCATACCAACTGCTATCAATATTTTTGCGAGAAATGACCCAATCGGTAACCAGAGTATTGTTTTCTCTGTCAAATGATTCAACCGCAATATTGTTTACCTCTAAATAGCCTAACACGGTATCCCAGATGGTCGTATCCAGTGGCTTGCTGTCGTCTATCTGGTCGAACAACACAGTGGCTTTTTCCGAGCCTTCTTCAACATGCGACCCATTTACCAGCGGCAGTACTAAACGCGGAGAGTCAATTAAAACGTCGCTTCCAAGAATTTTATGAGGCGACTGCGCTTCGGGTAATTCGTAGCGATTTGACAAGGGCGGTCTTTTCAAATCATCCGGTACTTTAAGCATCTGGGCTTCAGTAACCTCTAAGTAGTCAAAATTACCCGAGGCCCGCTTGCGGGTTTCAGAACTTGTGCATCCGGCAGTGACGGCCACTGCGAGTATCGACAAAAGAATGGTTTTTTTCATTACTATCTAATTAATCCTAATTGGAACAACCTTTGTTCGATTTGTTTTTGGCTGTTAAGTTCAGGCAATACCATCGGCAATCGTAACATTGGCGAGTTTATTCGGCCCATTTTAAAAAGCGCCCACTTGGGTATAACCGGATTGGGTTCAATAAATAAATCGTGATGGAGTTCTGTCAACACAGCATCAAACTCTCTTGCTTGAGATAAATCCCCCGCGAGTGCGTGCTTGCACATCTGTGCCATAGAATGGGGTGCAATATTAGCCGATACCGATATGACTCCGTCCCCACCATTACACATAAACTCACAACCGCTGGCGTCGTCTCCGCTAAAGTTGACAAACTCACCGTGGACCGCCTGTTTAGTTTCAGCCAAGCGAGATAAATCACCCGTTGCGTCTTTTAAGCCGACAATGTTTGGATGTTTTGCAAGTGCCGCCACTGTGTCGGTAGACATATCGGTAACGGTACGCGACGGTACGTTGTATAAAATCGTGGGTAAATCACTGGCCTCGGCGATTGCTTCAAAATGAGCAATGATGCCGCGCTGCTGAGGTTTGTTATAATAAGGTACAACACTTAAAAAACCATCCACCGACAACTTCGCCATTTCTTTGGTTAAGAAAATAGCCTCTTCAGTTGAATTAGCACCGCTACCGGCAATTATAGGAACTTGACCATCTGCATAATGAACAATTTGTCTCACTACATCGATATGCTCGTCCATAGGCAAAGTGGCAGACTCGCCTGTAGTGCCAACAGCGACTATACCGTGCGTTCCAGACTCAATGTGCCATTGTACCAGCGCCTCTAAACTTGCGTTATCGATGTCGCCGTTTGCCAATAATGGCGTGACTAATGCTACGTAGCTTCCCTTAAACATTTACCCCCCTTTTTAGCGATTGGCAATAGTAGTGTTCCGCGCTAGTAAAAACAAGTAGAAAACCTTATATTGAGCGTATTAATCAGCCTTGGACTGTGCAGGAAACACCAAAGAATGAAAACCCAACTGATCGTCAATATTTTAGGCGCCGATAAACTTGGAATTTTAAGCACTATATCGGGCTGCATCAGCGACCATAGCTGCAATATTCTCGACTCAAGACATGCCATTTATGGTCAAGATTTTTCAGTAACGATGATTGCTAGCGGCAGTGAACACGATATTACACGCTTAGAAATTGGCTTATCAAGCTTATGTGTGGAGCATGAACTGCTTTGTATGATGAAGCGAACAAGTGGACATATAAAACAAAATATCGAGCAACTAATAAGCTTAAAGTTTGCTGGTCAGGACTCTGCTGGTTTAATGCAAAGAGTTACCAAACTTTTGGCTGGCGAACACGTCAGCATCAGTGCGGTACGTCAGAAAGTAAAAACAAAAAATGATGTGTGTTTTGTTGAGTGTAAAATGATTTTATCCGCTCCCGCTGATCTAGATTTGGTCGAATTCGATAAAAAAGTAAAGGCAGCCCTAAATGGTCTGGGTTTATCAGGCCGAATTAGTCATCAACAGATAAAGGAAGATAATGAACACATTGAAAGCTGGTGATAAAGCACCGTCATTTTCATTGCAAGACCAAAACGGCAACACTGTAAATTTGGGAGACTTCAAAGGAAGTAAGGTCATTGTATATTTTTATCCAAAAGCAATGACCCCAGGATGTACGGTTCAGGCGCAAGGTCTGCGTGACCATAGTGACCAACTCCATAGCGCAGGTGCGGTTGTATTGGGTATTAGCCCCGACCCTGTTGCTAAACTTAAGAAGTTTGCCGATAAAGAATCGCTTAATTTCACCTTACTCAGTGATGAAGACCACGCCGTGGCCGACGCCTTTGGCGTATGGGGATTAAAGAAATTTATGGGCAAAGAGTACGATGGTATTCACCGCATTACATTCGTCATTGATGAGCTAGGTAACGTCAGTGATGTCTTAGATAAGTTTAAAACAAAAGAGCATCATCAAGCGGTACTTGAGGCTATAGCTAAAGGCTAAGGTTTGCATGCTAAGCTTTGCAAAAAAATGCCTCATACTTTTAGTATGGGGCATTTTTTGTTAAGCGTTTTTATTTCATTTATGCAATCTGAGCGTCATTCGTATCGTTGGCAAGCTTAGGCGTTGACCATGCCGTAATGAGCGCTTTTACCAAGGTTGCAAGCGGGATAGCAAAAAACACGCCCCAAAACCCCCATAATCCACCAAACAACAGCACAGCAATAATAATGTAGAGCGGATGCAAACTCACCGCCTCTGAGAACAAAATCGGCACCAGCAGGTTTCCGTCAAGCGCTTGGATAATAAAATACACCAGCATGATATAGCCAAACTCTGCCGTAAAACCAAACTGAAAAAGCGCCACAATAGCAACCGGAATGGTAACAACCGCAGCGCCTATGTAGGGTATCAGCACTGAAAACCCGACCAACACACCTAACAATAGCGCGAACCGCAAGTCTAAAATGCTGAACGCGATACTGGTCACTGCCCCCACAATCACGATTTCAATGACTTTCCCGCGGATATAATTTGCAATTTGGGTGTTCATTTCTTCACCGACTTGCGTGATGAGAACCCGCTCTTTGGGCAGTATTTTGGAAATGCTCGCAACAAAAAAGCCTTTGTCGTTGAGCATAAAAAACACCATTAAGGGCACTAAAATGATGTATATCAGTATGGCTGCAATATTCCCTAATGAACTAAAAGATGCCGATAGCACCTGCTCACCCACGCTTACAACCCGCTCGTTCACTCCCTCCATCATTGACTTTATATAGCCAACTTCGATGACGCTTGGATATTTTTGAGGCAGCGTAGCGAGCCATGCCTGTGCCGACTCCCAAATTAAGGGCACTTCTTTTATTAAATTCACGCTTTGCTTAGAAATGATGGGTATCAGTGCGATGGCGGTAACAAAACACACGCATAAAAATACAATTAGCGTAAAGGTAGTGGCTAGCGAGCGCCTGATACCGGCGTTTTCGAGTTTTGTCACAGGCACGTCAAGTAAATATGCGATAACAAGCGCAACTAAAACCGGCATAAGAATGCCGCCAAATAAGTACAAAATGGCGCAAGAAAATAGGATTAACAGCAGAAGCATCAACGCATTCGGATCTGAAAATTTGCGTTTATACCAGTTACCTAAAACTCCAAGCATTGCATAACCCTTTTAATATTTTAAAAATGCGTTATCTTAACGCTAATGCACAAACGAAGCGCAAACTAGCATATTAAGGCTTAGCTGAGAATCGCTTGCGTGAAACTATCGTGACCTAAGACGGTCTATCCACAGTATATTATATTTTGTTGGGGTACATATAAGCTTCTCATGCAGTTTTTAATTATTCGACTATTTATTGTGATGAGCGCACTAGCAAGTGCTTTAACCGCAAATGCACAAACAAATGGCAATCGTAACCAACTTCCCGAAATTGGCGTGGTCGCTTCTTCTGCTATTACCATCGATAAAGAAAAAATCGTGGGTGACACCATTATGCGTCAACTGCGTGGTCAAGCACCATTGGTACAAGACCCCGTTTTACAAGAATACATTCAAGACCTCGGTAATCGCCTAGTAGTGCATGCCGACAACACAAAATTTCCGTTTACATTTTTTATGATCAACAACCCGGTATTAAACGCCTTTGCCTTTTATGGCGGCCATATCGGCGTGCACACCGGTCTTATTGCCGAGTCTGAAAGTGAAAGCGAGTTAGCATCGGTGCTTGCTCACGAAATCGCGCACGTAACGCAGCGACATTTGGCCCGGCGATTGGAATCTCAACAGCGTTCTTCCCCTCTGCAAATTGCCAGCATGATTGGTAGTTTATTGGTTGCGATGGCTGACCCTAGGGCCGGCATGGCCGCCGTATCTGCCACAATGGCAGGCGGTCAACAAGCCAATATCAACTTTACCCGTAATAATGAGCAAGAGGCCGATAATATAGGGATAAATATATTGTACAGAGCGGGGTTTGACCCTAAAGGCGCGCCGAGCTTCTTCGGACGTTTAGCGGCGCAGTCAGGTTCTCGCTCAAGCCAACTTGCATTTTTACAAACTCACCCCCTGCCCCAAGACCGCGTAGCCGAAACCATTACCCGAGCGCGCGCATACGGTGAAGTTAACCTGCCTGATAGCCTACCGTTTCATCTTGCGAGAGCCCGTATTCAAGCGCGATATATGAGTAACCCTGAGCGAAACTTGAGCTTTTATGAGTCGCAAGTTCGTCAGCTACAGGGCGTAAAACTCAGTGCTGCTAAATACGGCTTGGCAATAAGTCTATTTGAATTAGAGCAGTACTCATCTGCCGAAGAGGTCATTAACGCCCTACTCAAAGACGACCCTGAAAATTTGTTTTATCTCGACGTTAAAACCGACGTATTGCTTGAACAGCAGCGCTTTGACGAGGCAATTAACCTATTAAAACCCTTGCGTCGACACAAGCCACATAATCAAGTGCTAGCTTTGAATTTAGCGAACAGTTATTTAAAGGCCGCAGACTATGACTCAGCTATAGAAATATTGCGCGACTTATTGCTTGTAGACAGCAACAATATTCTATCGTATCAACTGCTGAACGATGCCTATGAGCGCACTCAGCAGAAAAAAGAGGCGCACAAAACTCAGGCGGAAATTTATGCTCTGATATTGGCTTATCCTCTTGCAATCGATGAACTGCAGTTTGCCTATAATTATGCGAAGGAAGACAATATAGAAAAACAGCGTATTTTAGGGCGAATAGACCAATTACGCTCAGCTCAGGCTAACGCCCAGCGCCTAAGCTTATAAATGGCAATGAGTGTGCAATTGCCTTGTTTTGTGAGCTTTGGCGCTTTGTTTGATTTCGATAGCTTTTTGATGAGTAACTAGAATTTAATAACTAGTCATTTAGTAACTTGGTCATTCAGTAAACCGTCATTCGGTAAGCACTGGCCCAGACACGATGCTTAGCAGATTCTCCGCGGTTTGTTCGCCGAATAACTGCCCTTTTAAACTTCCGTCAGGATTAATAATATAAGTCGCGGGCAAATATTGCGGGCGCTCAAAGGGAAATGGATTTTCGATATGATTGATAAGCGAAAAGCGCATGTCGTACTTCTCTTTGATCTCCACAAGCTTCTCGTCCGTTAGATTGTCGTAACTGACTGCGAATAAAGCAACGTTCTCAGGTTTAATGTGGTTAAGTTTACTCAGCTCAGGTACTTCTTTTAAACAAGGGGCGCACCACTCGGCAAAGTAATTAACAATTACGTAGCGACCGTGAAAGTCAGAATGCTTGTGTTTTGCCCCATCAAGCGTGGTAAAATCGTACTGCTGAACCATATAAAGTGCGAGGCCTGCGGCAATCGCACACACCGCAATGAGAAAGTACAAAGCTTTTTGTTGCACACATAAATCCTTCAAACAACACAGGGGGCAAATAATGCCTAAAGCCATTCTTTATCACAACCCTCGATGCTCAAAAAGTCGTGAAGCGCTGGCCTATGTTCAGCAGCAAATCGATGATCTAGTCGTGATTGAATATTTAAAACAGCCGCCTACGCGCCAAGACCTAGATGCAATTTTCAAAGCCTTAGATGTGCAAAACGCCCATCAAATGATTCGTTCTAAAGAAGCGGAATATCAATTGGCCGGACTCAATCAAGATGCCAGCAACGACGAAGTATTAGATGCTGTTGCAAAATACCCCAAGCTTTTGGAGCGCCCCATTATGATGTATGGTTCGCGAGCGGCAATTGGCCGTCCCTTAGATCACATTGTGGCGCTTTTACATGCCTAAAATTCTCGTTCTATTTTATTCAAAGCATGGTGCAACCGAAGCGCTAGCTCAACATATTGCTTTAGGCGGCCAGAGCGCTGGCTGCGAGGTGTTGCTGCGCTGTGTGGCTCCTGTTAGTAATAACCTTGAGGCGCTTGAATCGCCCATTCCAAAGACGGGTCACTTGTATGTCAGTAAACAAGATTTAATGGATTGTGATGCCCTTGCGATGGGAAGCCCTACTCATTTCGGGAATATGGCCGCTCCCCTCAAATATTTTATTGATAGCTTAAGCGACCTGTGGCTAAAAGGCGCATTGGTCGACAAGCCAGCCTGTGTATTTACCTCGACGTCGAGCATGCACGGCGGTCAGGAAAGTACTTTGTTATCAATGATGCTCCCTCTTATGCATCACGGAATGTGTATTGTTGGCTTGCCATATAGTGAAGACAAACTACATACAACAATGACCGGCGGCACTCCTTATGGCGTAACATGTGTATCCGGAGAGCGGTTTTCCGGTTTATCGTCAGACGAGCAAGCCTTAGCAAAAGCAATGGGAAAACGCCTCGGCCAGTTCGCCCACTTGCAGGCTAAATAAACAGTGAATCAGAAAGGAATTATGTAATGAGCATCGAGTCATCCGTAGCAGCATCTGGCAAGCCTGAAGAGCCGGCAAACGTTATGATGTCAAAAACAGTGGTGCGCTATCGCTATTTGGCCTTAGTTTCCCATGTCTTGCTCCTGGCGTGGATGAGCATATGGTATTTGGCGCTAGATACGAAAGCTGACTATTCTATTACCTTTATTTTGCTGTTTTATATTTTGCCACTTCTGCTCCCGCTCAAAGGCATTATACAGGCAAAGCCTTACACCCATGCATGGGCGTGTTTTATCGTTTTACTCTATTTTTTACATGCGATAACGGTCATCTATGCTGAGCCCGTCTATCTATTTCATGCTGGTGCTGAACTTGTATTAGCAAGTGCAATGTTTGTTGGATGCATGATGTTTGCAAGGCTAAGAGGCCAAGAACTGGGAACCAACCTTGAGAAGCTCAGCAAAGTAATGGAAGATGAAAAAAACAGGTTTGAAGGCCGAGGTCAGTAAAATGAAACATGCGTTGTTGCTGTTGTTAACATTGCTGCTGTGTGCTTGTGGCGGCTCAGATGGTAATAGTGCTAATAATGCAGGCAATAACAACGCGCCTCCCCCTTCTCCTAACCCAAGCACCCCGGGTAGTTCAGCGGGACAAGCCACTCCCATCATCGAAAACGCCGATATTGCCATTTACGGAACGAGTTCTGCTTTGGTGGGTGAGTCGATTGGTTTTGCTGTGCTCTCAAAAGCGCAGGCATTTGAAATAAGCTGGGAACAGACGAGCGGTCCTGCATTAAGCTTTTTGGCTAATACCTCAAAGGCTATCGGTTTTGACGTTCCTGCCCCCGGCGATTACTCGCTCGAATTAGTCCTTCGCTTTGATAATGGTGGGCAGCAACGGCATACACTTGATTTTTCTGCCAGTTCTGCGGCAGACGTTTCTGCCAATATTCGGCTAGACCATGCGGTAACCGAGCTTGGCAAAGCCTCATTCCATATTCAGCTTCCCCAAGATAAAACGCCCACTGCCATTCGATGGACTCAGCTGTCTGGTCCTCAGATTCTCAGTCCATCACAGCAAGATGCTTTTTTATTTATTGATATACCTGCCGTGTCGCAAGACACCCTGATTGAATATCGAGCAGATATTGATTTTGACGATGGAACGACGGCGAGCGATAGGGTCTTATTGGCCGTAAGCAACACCGAATTTGATACCTCGGGTTTGTTTTATGCAAATAACTTCATTATTAGCCAAGATATGCATGCATATCGCGCTAGCAGTCCATTTAAAGACGCGATAGAGTCATGCGTTTACAACAACCTTATTCCAAGCCGTCCAACTTGCAATTTTGAACGTCTCCCATTGATTGGAATGATGACAGACACGCCAAGCGTAGAGGATGTGCTGAACCGCACCTTGATCTCTCATCAATGGATGGGCGATAGCTTTAAAGAATATCTAGAGCGTTCCGAGGCTGGGCTCGACATGCTTAGCTTGTTAAGAGGCGTGACAGCCATCGTTATTTCTTATGACGTTCGCCCTTCCTTTTATTGGTCTGCCACCGGCGCTATTTACCTAGACGCGAATAATTTCTGGCAGACTCCTGCACAGCGAGATACTTTAAACGATCAAGCGGACTTTAGGCGCGACTTCGGTAACGATTTAAATTTTTCTGTGTTTTGGCGCTACACAAAAAATAACGAATATTATCCGCAGGGCAACTACCCTAAAAATGAGCGTATCCAAAGACGCTTTGAAGATGTTGAGGCCAGTATTTCGTGGCTGATGTACCATGAACTAGCGCATGCCAATGACTTTTTCCCGCCTAGTAGATGGCAACAAATATCAAGAACGACCACCCCGCTCGCATATTTTCAAGCCAACGGCGCAAACTCTGACGTATTACAACGCCAGTATCCCCTGCGCTCGTCTGAACTTCATGCATTAGCGCAGGTCAGTTTTGCCGGGCAAACGCCCACTGCAAGTCAGCGAAATTACACGGGGACAGACATTGAAGGTTTTTTCAGTCCTGACCGTGCATCTTCTTATTACTCGTATCTCACCGAACGAGAAGATTTTGCCACATTGGCCGAACGATTTTTGATGCTATACCGCCTTGGTGCCGAAGCAGACCTTGCGATTATTGAGGGAGAGCAAGGCAATGACTTTAACGTTGTGTGGGGGCAGCGCAACAGAATAAGCGACCCGGACTTAGCAGACCGAGCGGCGTTTGCCGTTGCTCGCGTTTATCCGGAATTAGGCAATATCCCTGCATTAATCGATGCGCTGCCCTCGCCGATATTAATGGACCCAAACAAAGGCTGGTTTGAAAATTTAACGCTATCGGCAGCACAAGAGACACAAGATGCGATTAATGAAGGTCAAAAAAGGCGAGCAATGGATGCAGCGCAAATGCAGGCACAGGCCCTTAAAGACCAGCAGCAGGCGCATACTATTAAGCTTCGTGTTCCAGAGCCTTGATACTTAAAGACCGAGTGCCTCTTTCACAAACGGGATGGTAAGCTTTCTGTGCTGTTGTAAAGACATTGAATCAAGCGTGCTGACTAATTCGACCAGTTTATGCATGTCCCGCTCACAGCGTCTCAATAAAAACACAAGAAGTTCGTTTTGGACGCTCACGCCCCGCTCACTAAAGTGCAGTCTCAAGGCTTCTATTTTGTCACCTTCTTCCATGTCGCGCAGTTGAAAACTTGTTCCCCACTGAAGTCGCGACGCCAAGTCAGCCAAACTAAATTCGATATACTTTACCGCTGACTTCGCACTGACGATGCAATGACAAGGGTTTTGTTCCAAAAATTGATTGAGCGTATCAAATAACGCAATCTGCCATTCCCTGTCCTCAGCAATAAGATGAATATTATCGATACAAATCACATCATGTTGCCCAAGCCCTTGAATAAGCTGAGCGGGAAGCTTACGCACCTGTTCGATATCCACATATCGTGCCGAAAAGCCCTGTGCTTCAGCATGTTGATGCATGGCGAGCAAAAGGTGTGTTTTGCCAACGCCTGAACAACCGTAAAGATAGGTAATAGGGGCAGCACCTGCAGAGGTATTTACACCAGAGGCCTTATCGGCGCTGTGGCAGACACTGTTTTGTAAATGCTGAACAACGCCCTGATTGCTGCCTGCTACAAAATTATCAAGGCTGAAGTCGTGGGTTTGAAGAACGGGTAAAACTAACTGCATGGTTTAGGCACTATTGACCCCAAGTCAGGCTAATAAATTCGCTGTTAGCGCGACTGATGTCTTGATTATTTACTTTCACCCGTTTGTCTAATGTAAGTAAATTAACAAGGTCGTTGGCCGAGCCTAATAATGAAACACTGAAACTGGCGGTATTACCTTCAATACTGTTGAGACTCACATTATCGATTTGCGGCATGCTATTAATTAATGCAAGAGCTTGATTGTAATCGATTAGCGATAAAATGTTTGCCATGACCAATGTGCCACTGGCTTTTTCGCCTTTCATACTGGCATCGCTCGCATATTGAGACGCCAGTAAATCAGCATATAGCCTCACTAAAGTCTGCGCCACCGTGTTATTGTCGCTCAAAAAGGTCTTACCAATATGCAACTGCTCAGGACCGCTAATAATCCAGTCTAATTGATATTGGTCTTGTGGTGAGGGCAATACAGGTGCGTCGTTGACGTTCTGGCCGCTATTTGACACTTGTGAACCCGAGGACGATTCTGACTCAAGCTCCGTTGGCGAGTTCAACAATGCCTCTAAGGCCGCTTGCTGCGCCATAAACTGCGCTTCTTCTTGGTATTGCTCGCGAGCCGCATCGCTCAATGGCTGGAGTGATGCGCTTATGGTAAACGGCGTGTTGTAACGCGTCGTTTGTAGCTTTAACTTATTTGTATTTTGCGTCCACACATCAAACGCCGACACCGACATAGAATCAGTTAAATCACCTAAGGGCAGAACGATATTGACACCTCTTTCGAAGGCCTGCTGTTGCAAATTATTATTAAAGGCAAACGCGGTATTCTGATTTAACCACAGCAAGTCGCGCGATGGCGTTTGGGATGCCAACCACAATGTTGCGCTCGGGCGCAAATTCGCCCATACAGGTAAACCGCTTGTTTTCAGTAAGTTGGTGAGTTTTTCTTGATTAAAGCGCGCTTCAAACAAAAGCGCTTCGTCGCGCTGAATATACGAACTGGCAATCAAATATTGCTCGTAGTTATTTAATGCGCGCCGGATTATTTGATTATTTAAGGTTTCTTCTGAGCCACTTAATTTCACAAAAACCTGGCGCAGCGCCGCTTGTCCTGCGCGCTTTTGCGTTTCGCTAGATTGGTTTTCAATTATCACTCGCCCCACCGCAATATCCGAAACCGATGAAGCATCGGCGGTGGTGCAGCAAACAAGTGCTAAAAAAACAATCAAATATTTGAAATGCGGCAAAAGCAAAGTCCTCATCAAGCCATGACTGTATTGTCTGATATTTATCAGCGTTTTGCATCACTAATTTCGCATAAGTTTTTGATACAAAAGCAAGTTGGTTACTGGTAACATTTACACTTTGTGGTGGTCGTTAAGTGTAGGAATATCGTGGAAAACAAGAATTCGCCTTTAAGTTACAAAGATGCCGGTGTTGATATCGATGCAGGTAATCGCTTGGTTGAGCGTATAAAGTCAGTCAGTAAAGCAACTGCGCGCCCAGAAGTTAAAGGTGGTCTAGGTGGTTTCGGGGCCCTATGTTCGCTCCCAACAAAATATAAAGAACCGCTTTTGGTATCAGGAACTGACGGCGTTGGCACTAAGCTGCGCCTCGCCATGGACTTAAAAAAGCACGATGGCATTGGGATAGATTTAGTCGCTATGTGCGTAAACGACCTTATTGTACAAGGCGCAGAACCTCTATTTTTCCTTGATTATTATGCAACGGGTAAATTAGACGTAGATACCGCAGCGAGCGTTATTACATCGATAGGAGCCGGCTGTGAATTGGCAGGATGCGCATTAATTGGTGGTGAAACAGCTGAAATGCCTGGCATGTATCATGGCGAAGACTATGATGTCGCCGGATTTTGTGTTGGCGTAGTCGAGGCCGCTGATGTAATCGATGGTAGCAAAGTTAAAGCCACAGATAAAATTATTGCACTGGCCTCTTCTGGTCCCCACTCTAACGGCTATTCATTGATTAGAAAAATTATTGAAGTTGCCGAGCTCGACCTTAATGAAACCCTTGACGCTAAACCGCTACACAAGCACCTACTTGAGCCAACACGCATCTATGTTAAGTCGATTCTTAAATTACTTGAAACTCAACGCGTAAATGCAATATCGCACATCACCGGTGGTGGTTTTTGGGAAAATATTCCTCGCGTTTTGCCAGACACGCTGTGCGCACATATTCAAGAAAATACATGGCAGTGGCCCTCTATCTTTAACTATTTGCAAGAGCACGGCAATGTCGAAACCGACGAAATGTACCGTACCTTTAATTGCGGTGTTGGCTTGATGCTAGTGGTTGACAGCGAAACCGCAGACGCCTGCGTGGAGTGTTTAAACGCACTCGGCGAAACAGCTTGGATAATAGGCGAAGTACAAGACAAAACTGACGAGCGCAACGTCATTATTCACCGATAATAGCCACAAATTTGGCTTTTGGCATGACAAAACGAATTGTTATTTTAGTGTCTGGCAATGGCAGTAACGCGCAAGCAATTATTGACCAGTGTGAGCAGGGGAAGATTAACGGCGAAGTGGTCGCTGTGGTGTCGAATAAGGCATCGGCCTTTGCCCTTAAGCGCGCGCAGGCGCACCATATTGAAGCGGTTTGCATTCCTCACCAAGACTTTGTATCAAGAGAAGCATTCGACGCCTTTTTACTGCATAAAGTACAAGAATTCCGTCCAGACTTAGTGGTGCTGGCAGGTTTTATGCGCATCTTAAGCCCCGCCTTTGTTGACGCGTTAAGCACTAAACTATTAAACATACACCCTTCTCTACTGCCTAAATATCCGGGACTAAATACGCATCAACGAGCTATTGAAAACGGCGATACCGAGCATGGCAGCAGCGTCCACTTTGTCACCGCTGAACTAGACGGTGGTCCAGTGGTCTTACAATCCAAAGTTGCGATACATCCACATGATACCGCTCAGACACTGGCTCAGCGCCTTGCGCAAACAGAGTGGCAAATTTATCCTAGGGTTGTAGAATGGTTCTGCGATGGGCGTTTGGTATTTGATGGCAAGCACCTAAGCTTTGATGGTAGTGAAGTGCCTATAGGCGGAGTGAATTATGGACATCAGTAAGATTACAAGGTTACACAATCGCTCATCTAGCATCTGTGATTCGCTTTTTCTGAGCAAGGTAATGCTATGTATTGTTTTTGCGCTTTGTTCAAGCCTAACTCATGCTGCATCCGCGCAAGCACAAGCCACTTCACAATCTAGTGAGCAATCTAGTGCGCAATCTAATGCAATAGCACCCGAAGCAGAAACTCAACCAAAAGCTCAGTCAGCAGCTGAAATAATATCCCCTTTTACGTCGACCTTTATTGCTTATTATGATGGAGATGACGTTGGTGAAGCGAAACTTAGTCTCAAAACACTAGAGGCAATCAGCGAGAACACCTCGCACTCGTCAAAGTACGAATTAAATTACGCATCAACCGTATCAAAGTTTTTTCTCTCTGATCGGCGTTACGAAACCAGCGTTTTTGAATTACAAGATAATCAACTCATACCCATTACATATCAATATAAACGCGAAGGAACCGGCTCAAATAAGTCATTGCGCGTTAGCTTCGATAAAGATTCGGATAAAATATGGGTGAATGACGAAGCGCAGTATGATTGGAATGATGAAATGGATAATCAGTTATTCCGAGTTGATTTATCAAGAAAATTACAAGCGGGTGAAACCGACGTTAGCTATGACTTTATTAATTATCGTGGTGAGCGTCGTAACTATCAGTTACAGGTAATCGGTGCAGATTCTTTAACACTGCCTTATGGCAAAATAAATGCACTCAAAGTAAAAATAAATCGCGATTCAAAAAAGCGAGTGACCTTTGCATGGTTTGCCCCCGATCTTGACTACACGCTCGTTAGACTCCAGCAATTTAAAAATGGCAAAGAACAAGGCGATATAAAGTTACAGAGCTTTTCTCGCGAATAGTTGGTCATTTTTTAAGACTCATCCGTAAATATTTATAAGAGGACGTATGTCCTCTTTTTCGTTCAAAACTTGATATTTGACGTCATTGATCATAACGTAACACATCTGGTCAGACCTTTGGAGATATTATGTCCGATTTAGTTTGGGTGCTTATTGTTTTAGCTACCGTTTGCGTAGTTGCGTATAAGCGTTATAGTTTACAAAATAGTTTAGCCATTGTGGCTGCATCCCTCGTGATTGCTACCATTTTTGGCTCCCTTGGCATTATTAGCTGGTTAGTGTTCGCCATTATTGCGGTGCCGCTGGCATACGAGCCCATCCGCAAAGATATCATCACCAAAAAGCTCTTAGCTTTTTACAAAAAGGTATCTCCAGAAATGTCTCAAACCGAACAAGAGGCAATTGATGCAGGTACGGTTTGGTGGGATGGAGAGCTGTTTAGTGGTAAACCCGACTGGCAGAAACTTCATGCCATAGCGCAACCAAAATTAAGCGCTGAGGAACAAGCCTTTCTTGACGGCCCTTGTGAAACGGTTTGTGCCATGGTTGACGAATGGCAAATCAATCACGTAGACGCTGATTTACCTGATGAAATATGGAACTATCTAAAAGAGCACAAGTTCTTTGCGATGATAATAGAAAAAAAATACGGTGGTCTTGAGTATTCTGCTTATGCTCAGTCTCGCGTGTTGCAAAAACTCGCAGGCGTGAGCGCCGTGTTGTCAAGCACCGTTGGCGTGCCCAATTCCCTAGGCCCAGGTGAGCTTCTGCAGCACTATGGTACACCTGAACAACGCGATTATTACTTACCTCGTCTTGCCGCAGGTGATGAAATTCCCTGTTTTGCACTCACCAGTCCTGAAGCTGGGTCTGATGCAGGCGCTATCCCCGACCAAGGGATTATCAAAAAGGGAATGTTTGAAGGTAAAGAAGTGCTAGGTATGTCGCTTACCTTCAACAAGCGCTACATCACGCTTGCACCGGTTGCCACAGTTGTAGGTCTTGCGTTTAAACTGTATGACCCAGATGGCTTGCTGTCTGACAAAAAAGATTTAGGCATTACTTGCGCACTTATTCCGCGTGACACGAAAGGCTTGCAAATAGGACGCCGACACTTCCCTCTGAATGTGCCCTTCCACAATGGACCGGTAAAAGGTGAAGATGTTTTTGTACCGCTAAGTTATATCATAGGTGGTGAAGAAATGGCGGGTAAAGGCTGGCGTATGCTGATGGAGTGTTTATCAGTTGGTCGCTGCATAACTCTTCCCTCGTCCGCAGCAGGTGGCGCAAAACAATTAGCGATGGCAACGGGCGCTTACGCTCGCATTCGCCGTCAATTCAGATTGCCCATTGGGCAAATGGAAGGTGTGGAAGAGATGCTAGCGCGCATCGGCGGCAACGCTTATTTAATGGACGCGGTAACTTCCTTCTCAACGGCTGGCGTGGACCTCGGTGAAAAACCTTCGGTTATATCTGCCATCTGTAAGTATCATTTAACTGAAAAAATGCGCACAGCTGTGAATGACTCAATGGATGTGCATGGCGGTAAAGGTATTTGTTTAGGCCCAAATAACTATTTGGGACGTGCTTATCAGGGCACGCCTATTTCGATTACCGTAGAAGGTGCAAATATTCTCACCCGCAACATGATGATTTTTGGGCAAGGCGCAATGCGCTGTCACCCGTACGTGTTAGATGAAATATACGCAGCTCAGAAAGAAGACAAAAACGAACAACTAGACGCGTTTGACAAGGCAGTATGGGGTCATATTGGCTTCGCGTTCGGTAATACGCTGCGTTCATTATGGTTCGGACTAAGCAAAAACCGCTTGAGTGCGACACCGTTTAAAGACGAGACCTCAAAATATTATCGCGCACTGCAAGGCTACTCAGCGAACCTTGCACTGCTAACTGATATTAGCATGGGTGTATTAGGTGGTTCTCTAAAACGCCGCGAACGACTGTCTGCTCGCTTAGGCGATATCTTAAGCCATTTGTATCTGTGTAGTGCAGTGCTCAAACGCTATGATGAGCAGGGTCGCCTGCAAGAGGATTTACCTTTTGTTCATTGGGCCATGCAAGACAGTTTGCACCAAATCGATGTGGCGATAGACGACTTCATTCGCAACTTCCCTGTTGCCCCAGTAGCGTGGACATTGCGCGTGTTGGTTCAACCTTTCGGTAAGAGATTTGACAAGCCATCTGATGAAATTGAGCATGAGATTGCGCATATTCTGCAGAATCCATGCAGCGCTAGAAGTCGCATAGGTGACGGTCAGTATCTCACTCGTGTAGAGGGCAGTTTATTCGGAGATTTAGAGCAAACGCTTGATAACGTGATCAAGACTGAGCCAATCTTCGACCGCATTTGTAAGGCTTTGGGCGAAAAGCTTCCGATGACGCAGCTCGATAAACTGGCAGATAAAGCCTTAGCAGCTAATTTGATTAGCGATGAAGAGGCAAGCTTACTGCGCGAAACCGAAGCCGGTCGCTTGCGCACCATTAACGTGGATGACTTCAGCCCAGAAGAATTGCTGATGTCAACGAGTGAAAAGCTGAAAAAGAAAGCCAGTCCGCGTAAAAAAGCCGCTAAGGCCGCTTAGTGCGTGATTGGGCACTCCTAGTTTACTTTTAATAAAAGTAAGGTTTAGCTAGGGTTAAGCGCGTCAGAGCCCACTAGATGACACTGCAGCGCATTAGCTAAATGTAAAAAGCCGAGATGTTATTTAACACTCGGCTTTTTTGTTTTTGATTTTTGATTCTTGATTCTTGATTCTTGATTCTGGGATTTTAATTTTTGTGTGAAGTTGTTTGCGTATTAACGCTTTCTGGTGAGCTTCAAACTAAGGCTAAACAAATAGCTGCCGAAGTCCACGCAATTCGCCTGCGACTCATAATTTCATTATAAATACAGCCCGCGCAAGGTCTGCTTTTCATCATTCGAAGCAAACGAGATATCAATCGCATTGCTTTTTAGTGTATCAATTTCACTATCACTTAAGTTCAGACGTTCTCGCGCAAGTTTGAATTCATCTGCAAGCTTAATATTTGATACGCCGGGATCATCAGTGTTGAGACATACGGGAATACCGTGCGCTAAAAACTGTTTCACTGGATGATTATCAATGTCGAGCCATGTACCGGTTTGATAATTTGAGGTAACACAGCTTTCTATGCCGATACGATGTTCGGTCATATACTGCATTAGCGACTCATCAAAAATAGCGCGCACGCCATGACCGATGCGGGTTGCCTTCAACAGATTAATGGCATCCCATACACTTTGAGCATCAGACGCCTCCCCCGCATGGATTGTGAATTGCCAGTCGGTATTCGCTTTTGCCTTATTAAAATGTTCAACAAACATGGCAGCAGGAAAATTTGCTTCATCACCGGCTAAATCGAGCCCTGCTATCGCGTCTTTGTGAGCGAGTAGCGCTTTAAGTTCCTCCATACAGGCATCTTGCCCATAAGTTCGGCTCAATATACCAATCAACTTGGCCTTCACCTTATACGCTCTCATCCCTCTGGCCGTGCCCTGCACTACCGCAGCCACCACCTCAGATAGAGGCAGTTTGTGTGCAAGCGACATATAGTACGGAGAAAAACGAAGCTCAACATACGCCAAACCTTCCTTAAAAGCGTCCTCAACGTTTTCAAAAGCGATGCGTTCACACGCATCTAAGCTGGCCAATACCGACACACCATAATCAAGCTTTTGCAAGAAGGCCATCAAATCGCTGGTTCGGTCTTGGATATATACTGCCTTTTCTAGTGCTTCTTGGGTATTCGCAGGTAGGGGAAGATCATATTGTTGGGCGAGGGAAAGGATGGTTGAAACACGAACATTGCCATCAAGATGTCGATGCAGGTCAATCAATGGCAATATGTTCGGCGTCATTATTCCAACTGTAGTTTTTCAATTTTCACGAGTATTTGAGTACGTGATCTTACGTTAAATTGTTTAAAGATAGAACTTATATGAGCCTTCACCGTGGCTTCAGTAACATTTAATTGAGATGCAATTTGCTTATTCATTAAACCTTTTCGCAATAAGCGTAAGACGCGAAATTGCTTTGGTGTGAGACGGCGCACTTGCTCGGCAATATCTAAAATGTCACCCTGCACTTCCGCAACTCTATCCTTTAGCTCAGCTGGCAACCACGTATCGCCTTTAATGACTGCCTTAACAGCCTCGATGATTTGAGAGGTTGGCGTTGTTTTTGGGATGTAGGCAGTCGCGCCAAATTCCATCGACTGCGAGACCACGCTTAGTGTTTCGGTCGCAGAAATGATTGCCACCGGAATATCAGGAAATCGTTGCCTTACTCTGAGCAAACCATAAAAGTTTTCGCACCCTGGCATGTTTAGGTCGAGCAGTACAAGCGACATCGCCCGGTGTTTATTTAATGTGCTTAACGTGGTGTTTAGACAATCGGATTCAAAATATTTTACTTTTTCAAAATCGGTGTTCAGAGCTGCTATTAGTGCTTCGCGATACAAAGGATGATCGTCAGCAATTAAAAACTTCAACATGTGTAAATTTAATCCCTTTTCACTATAATGGCTCACTTCCATCAACGTTAAGCTTTCAATCGTTGTTCAGTATTGACGAATTGATAAGCAGCGTCAATGTGTTCGCTTAATGGATTAAGAATAGAGCTCTGATATATTATAAAATCATACGTCAACTCACCACTGCATTACTATTAACCATAAGTATATTAAATGAGCAACAAAACAGAGAAAAACAAGGTAGACAGGCTGTTTAAAGAGAGTAAACAAGACCTTTTTCCATTTAAGTTCAATCAGTCGGTTGTTGACGTTTTCCCCGACATGATAAACCGCTCAGTCCCAGGCTACACAACGATTGTAGACGGTATTGGGCGTGTTTCGCGTCGCTTTACAGATACATCATCGAGGGTCTATGATCTTGGTTGTTCTTTAGGCAATGTCAGCCTATCGATTGCAAAATACAACGTGGGGAAGGCGTTGACGATAGAAGCGATTGACAACTCTCCTGCCATGGTAACTCGATGTAAAGAGCATGTTGGCGCCTACAATTATGATGCGTTCATTCAGGTACAGCATGCAGATATAACCGCGCTTGAGTTTCAGGCTTGCTCACTTGTGGTCATTAACTTCACACTTCAGTTTATAAATCCGAGTTTGCGCCAAGCCATTATCGATAAAATTTATGCGTCACTCGAGCCAGGAGGTGCCCTTATCTTGTCTGAGAAAATTAGCGCCTCGAGTGATTCTATGGACAGTCTGTTAATTGACCTGCACCATGAATTCAAGCGTGAAAATGGCTATTCAGACCTAGAAATAAGCCAAAAGCGCACAGCGCTCGAGAACGTCATGATATTAGATACACTCAAGCAACATAAGCAGCGACTTGAGCAGGCTGGCTTTGAGCACCCAAGCGTCTGGTTTCAGCATTTTAACTTCATGTCGCTTATCGCTATCAAACAGGATATCGCAAACGATTTGCTCAACGCCCCCCAATTAACAGAGTCATAATTATGAGTCGTGCTGATATTCGCTTTTCGCAGTTTGACCAATGGAAAACAGATTTTTTTACTGCTTGCATGGGAACGCCTCTGCAGGCTGCATTGAGCGAACTTTTACCCCTGCTTAACGCTATCAATACCAGTCAGCTGCACGCAGATGCTAAAAAGTGGGAGAAACAGCTGAAAGGGCTTCCAGAACCCGACGATTTCAAGCTTGATGTATCAAATGTGGTGTCAGTTGAATGCTCACCACCACTATCAGACGGCAAGAAACAAGCACTCGTTAATGTATTAAAACAATACATGCCATGGCGAAAAGGCCCTTTTTCTTTCTTTGGTGTTGATATTGACACCGAGTGGCGTTCGGATTGGAAATGGGACCGCATTGCCCCGCACATTCGCAGTCTTCAAGGCGCTCGCGTGCTAGACGTTGGCTGTGGCAGCGGCTACCACCTTTTTAGAATGCACGAGCACGGCGCACACCAAGTGATAGGCATAGACCCTACCATATTGTTTTTTTACCAATTTCATTGCATGAAAAAATACGCAGCCAATAATAATATTCATTATTTGCCTGTTGGCATTGAACAAATGCCGCAATGCGAAGCGTTTGACAGCGTATTTTCAATGGGTGTGCTATATCATCGCCCTGACCCACTGCAGTTTTTGAAACAGCTAAAACAACAGTTGAAGGCAAATGGGCAACTGGTATTAGAAACGCTTATTGTTGAGGGCGACGAAAATACCGTGTTCATGCCGTCTGGACGTTATGCGCAAATGCGTAATGTGTATTTTCTCCCGAGCAGTGCAGCCCTGACCCTTTGGCTGAACAAAGTCGGCTTTAAAGACGTGCGTCTGGTTGATGACTGCATTACGAGTATTGATGAGCAGCGCACAACCGAATGGATGACGAATCACTCTTTACAAGATTTTCTAGACCCTAAAGACGCCACCAAAACCATTGAAGGGTATAGCGCACCACGACGGGCTACCTTCATTGCGAGCAAATAAGGCTTACATCGAGTCGATTGGGTATTGATGAGCAGCATCTGCGTTGGCACGCATTGTGTAATACATGCTTAGGCACCAGACTGTATTATGCATAATAAGCATAAAGCACCTGCTTTTTTTATGTTGTTTTAAACATAACTATGATGTTGAGTTTTGGAGACTATAAACGATGCAAAGCACTAGCGAACTCTATTTTTTTCCCCCACGTTTATTTGAAAAACCTTCATCTATACCGCGTTATGCAGGCCATAGCGCGTCTAAGGCACTAGCTTGATAATCAACGACTGCTTAAATCGCTTTATCGAGGACGAGCGCCTGCCCGTAAGCTTTATTCATGAAGCTAAGAAATGGTACCTTCCTCTGTTAGCGCGCTTGTGCGATTTGCACAATTCGCACCAAGAAGGTGCAAGACTTCCCTTGTTTGTGGGCATTAATGGTGCGCAGGGAAGTGGCAAAAGTACGCTTTCCGCATTATTGGTCACTTTATTTAGGCAAGTTCATAAAATGAACGCCGTGAGCATGTCACTGGATGATTTTTATCTTACAAAAAGCCAGCGAACACATCTGGCCAAGACTATTCACCCTTTGCTGCAAACACGAGGTGTTCCTGGCACCCATGACCTTGCGCTCATGCAACAAACCTTGCACGCATTATTGCAAGCGCAGCCTTGCGCTATTCCAAAATTTGATAAAGCCTCTGACGATAGAGCCAACGAAGCCACTTGGGATAAAATAACTCACTCGGTTGATATTATCATATTGGAAGGTTGGTGCGTTGGCGCTGCGCCGCAGTCGCCTGAGCAATTGGCAGTAGACGCAAACGCATTGGAATCAACTCACGACAGCGCACATATATGGCGAAATTATGTCAATAATGCTTTAAAAGAAGACTACCAAGGCGTATTTGAAAAGCTTAACTACTTAATCATGTTGAAAGCCCCCTCTTTCGAGCAAATTTATCAATGGAGATTGGAGCAAGAGCGTAAAATGCAGCAGAGAAATATTGACAACGGAAATAGCGCCGGCGGAATGTCGCCCGCAGATATCGCTAACTTTATTCAGCACTATCAACGTATCACCGAATTTGGTTTATATGAATTACCCAAACGCTGTAACGAAGTATTTGAACTGAACACACAACGCAGTATTGTTTCATGTCGCTATTAATTCAAGACGCCTCTTCTGCGCTTATTTTTAGCGATTTAGACGGTACTTTATTGGATCATCATTCTTATTCTTATGAGGCTGCACTTAGCACCTTGCAAACGCTCGCAAAGATGAATGTGCCGGTTATTCTTAACACCAGTAAAACGGCCGCTGAGGTAAAAGTTATTCATAAGGAATTAGGCCTTGCTACTCCCTTTATTATTGAAAATGGTGCCGCTATTTACATGCCCAAAAATGCATTTGCGGCTAAACCTAAAGAAGCCATATGGCAAGACGGTTATTGGGTAAAAACCTTTGCATCTAAGCGAAGTCACTGGTTAGGTATTGTGGCAAAACTAAAAGAGCGCTTTGCCGGTCAATTTGAAGGCTTTTCTAATATGAGTCTTGAGCGCATCAGCGAGGTTACCGGTTTGAGTAATACCGATGCGGCCGCAGCGGCTAAGCGTTTGTATGGTGAGCCAGTTTTGTGGACTGGCACAGATGCCAATAAGACTCTATTTATTGAAGAGGCGCGAAAACTTGGCGCATTTCCCTTGGTGGGCGGTCGTTTCATTCACATTTGTGGAGATTCAAATAAAGGCAAAGCACTCACTTGGCTCAGCAAAGAGTATGCCCGCCAGCGAGTAAACAAAGGTCTCACGACTAAGCTCAGCACTATCGCGCTCGGAGACGGCAATAACGATATTGCCATGCTAGAGGCTGCCACCATTGCCGTGCGTATCAAATCTCCGGTTAATCCGCCTCCCCCGCTTACTCGGCAAGACGGCGTTTACACTAGCACACAATACGGACCGAGCGGTTGGCGTGAAAGTATCGAAAATATCATTCCCGAATTAAAAAACAACAATACAAATACAGGACACGGACATGGCTGATTTTTATCAAAATGGCATCATTACGACTCTTCACAACTTAGAATCACGAGACATTGATGATTTAGAGTCAGAGCTTCGCAGTTTTTCCGACCGCCGCCCCATGGGTTTAATTCTCCCTTCTTTGTTTTCAGAACTCGAGGGAAAAGCACTGCCAGATATCATAGACCATATCGCAAAGGTGCCTTACTTAAGCGAAATTGTCATCGGACTCGACAGAGCAAATCAGGACGAGTTTAAGCATGCCCTTTCATTTTTTGACCGCCTACCTCAGCGTCATCGTATTTTATGGAACGATGGCCCTAGATTAAAAGCGCTAGATGAAGAATTGCAAGCGCTAGGACTTGCTCCAAAAGAAATGGGTAAAGGTCGAAACGTGTGGTATTGCATGGGCTATGTATTAGCCTCAAACCGTGTAGAGAGCGTTGCATTGCACGATTGCGACATACTCACCTACGAACGCTCATTGCTCGCAAGGTTGATATATCCGGTAGCAAATCCTCAGTTTAATTACGAGTTTTGCAAAGGCTTTTATGCGCGAGTAGCGGATGGAAAAATTAACGGCCGAGTATCGCGCTTGCTAGTTACACCGCTTTTACGAGCGCTAAAGCATGCTGTGGGCCACAACGATTATTTAGAATATATGGATAGCTTTCGGTATCCATTAGCGGGCGAGTTTTCATTCAGACGGGATGTGCTCAACGACATCCGCATTCCTAGTGATTGGGGCCTCGAAATTGGGGTTTTGTCTGAAATGCACAGAAACTATTCACATAACCGTTTGTGTCAGGCCGATATCGCGCATAACTACGATCATAAACATCAAGACTTATCGTTAAACAATGATCAAGGTGGTTTGTCGAAAATGTCGATTGATATCACCAAAGCACTATTTCGCAAACTAGCGACCCAAGGTACGGTGTTCAATACTGAAACCTTTAGAACGATTAAAGCTACCTACTTCCGCATCGCGCTCGATTTTATTGAAACGTATCACAACGACGCCGTGATGAACGGACTTAAATTAGACATTGATTCAGAAGAACGCGCAGTTGAACTGTTTGCGCAGAACATCATGAAAGCGGGCAGCAGCTTTCTAGACAACCCAATGGAAACACCGTTTATCCCAAGTTGGAACCGCGTAGCGAGTGCCAAGCCAGATGTGCTTGAGTGCTTGAAAAATGCGGTTGAAGCCGATTTTGAGGAATTTAAAGGAAAATAAAATGAGCGATGTAGCAAGCCTTCTCAAAGACCGGTTAATTCACCAGCTTGCCTTTATCTATGCTGACGTAAGCCTAGATGACCCACTGCCCACAATCGCAGAGCGTTTAATGGCGTCAATGGGCTTGGCCGATACTGAGGGAGATGACTGTAATATTACAGCGCCGTGCCCCCATACAAATCTATGGTCAGAGCAAGATGTTATTCTCATTACTTACGGCGATAGCATCTACCAGCAGGCCGCGCATGGTAGCGATGACTCTGTTCCTGCGCCGTTACAGACTCTGCACGGCTTTCTTAAGCGCTATTGTTCTCATACCATCAATCATGTGCATATTTTGCCCTTCTTCCCCTACAGTTCTGATGATGGCTTTTCGGTCATTGACTATTCAACTGTAAATGAGGCCTTAGGAACGTGGGACGATATTGAGGCGATATCTGAAGATTTCGGCTTAATGGTCGACTTGGTTATTAATCACTGCTCTGCCCGTAGTGCATGGTTTATGCAATTTGTTGAGCAAAAATCGCCTGGCAAAGACTTTTTCTTCACTGCCGAATTAACCGATGACATATCTGAGGTGGTAAGGCCGCGAACGTCACCTTTATTGAGAGAAACCACAACGGCGACCGGCGTCAAAGAAGTTTGGTGTACCTTCTCTCATGACCAAGTCGACTTTGATTTCAGAAACCCTGAAGTACTCATCGCGTTTGCTAATATTATTCGGCTTTATTTGGATAAAGGTACACGTATCTTCCGCCTAGATGCCATCGCATTTTTATGGAAAATTCCCGGCACTAGCTGCATTAACTTACCACAAACACACGAGGTGGTTAGACTACTGCGCACCCTCATTGAGCATGCAGACCCAAACGCATTAATTATTACTGAAACCAACATACCCAATAGAGAGAACCTCACCTACTTTGGCAATGCCAATGAAGCGCACGCCATTTATAATTTTTCGCTGCCGCCGTTGTTGGTGAATACCTTGCTAAGTGGCTCAAGCCAATATTTAAAAAACTGGCTGATGAGCATGCCGCCAGCACAAAACGGCACATTCTATTTTAATTTCATCGCCTCTCATGACGGCATCGGTTTGCGCCCTGCCGAAGGTTTACTGAGCGATACTGAAATTAATGACTTGGTTAACTGCATTCTTAAATTTGGAGGGCGCGTTGGCTGGCGTACAGGCGACAACGGAAAACAAAAGCCTTACGAGTTGAATATCGCGCTAATTGATGCATTAAAAGGCACGTTAAAAGGTGAAGACCAATGGCAGATTGAGCGCTTTATTTGTGCACACGCCATCATGTTTGGCCTTGAAGGCGTTCCGGGCATTTATATTCATTCACTCATTGGTACAACTAACGACGAGGAACGGGTTGTTCATACCGGACAAAACCGTTCAATAAACCGTCACCGCTGGATTGATACGGCCTTAATAAAAGAGCTCGATGACGTACATTCTTTGCATCATCAAGTGTTGACGCAAATCACGCAACTGTTGCACATTCGTAAAGCGCAGCGTGCGTTTCACCCGAATGCAACACAGTTCACACTGCAGTTAAGAAACGAACTATTTGGTTATTGGCGACAAAGCATTGATAGAAAGCAGAGCATATTTTGTATATCCAACATTACCGATGAGCCACAAACTTTGCATCTATCAGACATTAATCTAATTGGAACTGAGCAGTGGACAGACTTAATTTCTCAAAACCAAATAGATGCAGAAGAACTTGA
The DNA here is from genome assembly GCF_042652645.1 of Glaciecola siphonariae. Classification (NCBI taxonomy): domain Bacteria; kingdom Pseudomonadati; phylum Pseudomonadota; class Gammaproteobacteria; order Alteromonadales; family Alteromonadaceae; genus Glaciecola; species Glaciecola siphonariae. Next base: position 550,546 of record NZ_JBHSGU010000002.1, on the reverse strand, counting down.
ACATACCCTGCAGCCTTATCAAACTCTGTGGCTAACCAATCAATTTGATGCTGACTAAGAAGCAGCCAGCTTTATAGGGCCTCACCACACAATAAAAAACCACGGGATGCAAACATTTATGCATTGCCCGTGGTTTTGAAAAGGGTTAATTGTTAAAAGCGAATTATTCGAACTTACGCGTGCGCTTGGTTTCAATTGTAGCAATGTAACCGTGCCATGATGCATAGCCTAAGATAGGCATGATGACCAAGAAGGCGGCGAAAAAGGTGACAAATCCCAAAAACACTGAAAACAATATCACGCACGACCATACAAACATCGGGACTTTATTACGCCATACTGCGTTCATACTGGTGAGAACCGCTGTTGCTAAGTCTACCTTGCGCTCCAATAAAATAGGCTGGGTAAAGGCGCTGATAAAAAATACTAAAACCGTAAAACCAGCACCAACGATGGTACCTAAGGCTAAAAACGGCCATGCATTTGCAAACGTGAATTCTAGGTATTCAGGGTATAGGGCGTGGATTAGCGACGCTACGCGTAACCAAAATATCATCAGTATCATGAGGAAAAGACCAAATCCCCACTCATTAACCGCATTTCGCGACATGGCTTTCAAGGAATGTCTGAGCGATGGCTTGTGTTGCTTTTCAAACTGCCACGCAACATCGTACAAACCGGCCGCTAGGAAAGGACCAATCAGCATAAAACAAACCATGGCAGGAAATATGACCAGATGCCATTCTGTTGCATAAACTAAAAAGTAAATCGAAAGTGGCAAAATGGTAAATATAAATCCGTAAGTGAAACTTATCAGCTTTGCTTGTTTAAAGTCATTTATAGCCAACGCAATCCAGCGAAAACAGGCAAACTTATCTAGTGTTTTACAAGGAATAACGCGTGCGATACCGCTCTTTTCAATGGCATTTTCAGCGGTTTGTTCTATTTCTTGAGACATGATGGCCCCTTAATTGGCGTAGCAGTGTGTAAGGCTTAGCGCATAAAATTATGCTATTGGATTCTACGATGCAATAGTGCAAATAGATTAACATTACATTAACACCATTAAATCCCAGACTCTACTGCATACTAGGTAAATTAATTCGCAAGGTCAAAATTTGATCACGACTTGTTGATCTGGGTCAGTCTCCAATCGATTGGGCTTGAAAAATATTCACTTAAAAATTCGTTAAGGTCGCTAAAACTCGTCACCTCACAGGGATAGCCAGCAATCATTTCCGCGACAAACTTGTGACAGTTTTGCCTTAGCAAATGGTATTTATATAACGAATATAACTGCGACTTCGCCCTTTCAACGCTCGCACTCTCGCTTAGCGGGGTATCAAGCATATTGCAGGCAACATATATGTCGTCGCCACTGCGATTTTCAATAAAGCGTTTAGGGCTCACGCAGCGTACCAAGCCACTGCCGTTAAGTTCGTAAATATTGCCATCGACCCAAATGCCAGTGTGGTCTAAGACCTCGTAAATACCGCAGGTTACGATGCTCCCGTTTACCGGAACGATTGCGCTATTGCAGTCTCCAGGCAGCCTGCTCACGATATTTTGCTCACGCAAGTGTGCAACGTTGAGTTTATTGCCGGCGTAAATTGATATTGCCGCGGCACCTAACCATAACAAAGGGGCTGGCATAATTATGTCTCCTGATATCAATCGCGCGATTGAGTTTATCGTATTAGCGCACCACACAGTGTTAGTAAAAACACTCCGTGAGGTAGACGCATATCGAATGATACAAAACCTAAAGGTAAATAAGTGTTTTAAAGTGTGACAAAAGGTGTCATTAGGACTTAACACACTGCAATCTATGCTTTACTCTAAGAGCATCTATTCTCGTTTCAGTTCACTTTTACCTCATGCACCGCATTCTACAGTCAAAAAAACTTGAAAACGTATGTTACGACATCCGTGGTCCCATTTTAGCCCAAGCCAATCGCATGGAGGAAGCTGGTGAGCGCATATTAAAGCTCAACATAGGCAACCCTGCCCCATTTGGCTTTGATGCACCTGACGACATCCTCAAAGACGTTATTCGTCAGTTACCTACGGCGCAAGGCTATTCTGATGCACAAGGTATTTATAGTGCACGTGTTGCCGTCATGCAGTACTACCAACAAAAAGGCATAGAAAATATCGCCATTGAAGATGTTTACTTGGGCAATGGTGTGAGTGAAATGATCACGATGTCAATGCAGGCATTGCTCAATTCAGGCGACGAAGTGCTCATACCTGCCCCTGACTACCCTTTATGGACTGCTGCGGTCAATCTCTCGTCAGGCACGGCAGTTCATTATCGATGCGACGAAAAGGCCCATTGGTTTCCCGATATTGACGATATCAAATCAAAAATTACGCCAAATACTAAAGCCATAGTGTTAATTAACCCAAATAACCCAACCGGTGCAGTCTATTCACCTGAGTTATTGAACCAAGTGGTTAAAGTGGCGCGCCAGCATAACTTAGTTATATTCAGCGACGAAATATACGACAAAGTCCTCTACGACGATGCTCAGCACACCTGTATCGCTTCATTAGCCCCGGACCTTGTGTGCGTGACCTTCAGTGGTTTATCTAAAAATTATCGCGTTGCCGGCTTTAGAGCTGGGTGGCTGTTAGTAAGTGGGAATAAAAAGGCGGCTAGCAGCTATATAGAAGGGCTCACTATCCTCTCTTCTATGCGCATGTGCGCAAATGTTCCTTGTCAACATGCCATACAAACTGCTCTAGGCGGTTACCAAAGCATTAATGATTTGGTAAGCCACGATGGACGCTTGGTGACTCAGCGCGATTTAGCATATGAGCGACTCAATGCAATGCCCGGCGTAAGTTGTGTAAAACCACAAGGCGCGATGTACTGCTTTGCGAAAGTGGATGCAAAACGTTTTAATATCAAGCATGACGTTGACCTAATTTTAGACCTATTGCGCGACCGAAAAATTTTACTGGTACACGGCAGTGCGTTTAACCTGCACGAGGGTACCTATTTTCGACTAGTCTTTTTGCCTCACAAAGACATCCTTACGCCCGCTTTAGACAGCATGCACGATTTTTTTGAACACTATAAGAGAGAAGGATAATGTTGCCTGTGAAAAGTAGTCCATTTTTAGCTTGGATGCTGCGTATGCCCTTAATAAAACGTTGGGCGCTGATGCATGCGGTGAAACGCGAGAATGTTGCTGAGCACAGTCATCAAGTTGCGGTAATTGCCCACCTTTTAGCCAGTATTCGGAATACGTATTTTCAAGGTAACATTAACCCAGAGCGAGCGGCTACCGTAGCGCTTTATCACGAGGTGTCTGAAACAAAGCTTCAGGACATCAATCACGTCACTAAGTATCATAATCCTGATTTGACGCGTGAATTTAAAAAAATTGAAGAAATGGCTGAAATTGAGTGTTTGCACACTTTACCAGAAGAACTTCAAGCGCAGTTTTCAGGTTTATTGGTGCAAAAAAATGTTGAGCCTGAATACAAAAAAATAGTGAAAGCAGCAGATTTAATCTCGGCCTATTTAAAAGCCTCCGACGAGCTGAGTTTCAAGAACAAAGAGTTTGCTCACGTTAAATCGCGCCTCGACAGCATGCTAGCAAAATATGCAGAGGATATGCCTGAGATAAAAATGTTTTTCGATCTGTTTGAAGAAAAGTGTTTTGTTAACGTTGATGAGCTATCAAAAACCACCTAAACCAATTTCACTTTTAAGAGAAGCGGCATGAATCTTTGGGAACAACGCAAACAGGCGCGCAGTGCACAACGCGATGGCGATCATCGTAGTCCTTATCAGCGTGACAAAGCACGCATCATGCATTGTGCCGCCTTCAGACGACTGCAGGCTAAAACACAGGTGGTGGGCGTTGGTATCAGTGACTTTTATCGCACCCGCTTAACGCATTCTTTAGAAGCCGCGCAAATTGGTACTGGCATTACCGCACAGTTAAGTCAGAAATACCCAGAAGCGGCGAATGCACTCAGACTAGATGAACATTTGATTGAATCCATTTGTTTAGCTCACGACATTGGTCACCCACCCTTTGGTCACGGCGGCGAGATTGCGCTGCATTACATGATGAGCGACCATGGAGGATTTGAGGGAAATGGCCAAACCTTTCGGATTCTCACAAAGCTAGAATCTTATTCACAGAACGACGGCATGAATCTAGCTCGGCGTTCCTTGCTGGGCATTATCAAATATCCCAATTTCATTAGTGAGTTAAGCAACCCAAATTATCACCCGCCTAAGTCAGACAAAGTTGCTCAGGTGAAAGCCAGCATGTGGCATCCTCCTAAAGCCTTGTTCGACTGCGATAAAGAAGCTTTTGATTGGGTAGTTGCGCCACTTAACGAACAAGACAAACAACAATACATGCAGGCAAAATCCAACGGCACTCAGCACAGCAAGACCCTATATAAGTCGATTGATTGCGCCATTATGGAGCTTGCAGATGACATCGCTTATGGTATTCATGATTTAGAAGATGCCATTGTGATGGGCTTGGTAAATCGTGATATGTTCAATGAGCAGGTCACAAACAAGTTAGCAAGCCTAAGTATTCCATGGCTGTCGGAGCAAGCGCATGATATTGAGGCGCAGCTTTTTCATCGAGAGGCTTATAAACGAAAAAACGCCATTGGCGCACTGGTAAATTGTTTCATTACCGCAATTGAAATTGTGAATTTAGGGCAATTTGACGAAGCCCTTCTCGACAATAGCGCTAAACTTCCGCAAAGCTATCATGATGCTTTACTAATTTTTAAGGCTTTTGTGTTTACTTTCGTGATCAAAAAGCCTGAAATTCAACTATTAGAATATAAAGGGCAACAGATTGTAATGGCCTTGTTTGAAGCATTTGCGAGTGACCCAGCCAGATTACTACCACGCAATACCGCACTGCGCTGGGAACAGGCCCAAAGCGAGGGCAATGCACTGGGAATGCGTGTTATTGCTGACTACATATCGGGTATGACCGATGAATATGCTAATCGAGTCTACGCCAATCTGTTCCTTCCTAAATCTCATCGCATTACAGACCGTTGAGGCGTGACGAGCATTGCTTGTGACTTTGCTGCATGACTTTTCGGCATGACTTTGCAGTAAAACGTTGCGGCATCACTGCGCGGCATGGCTTCGCATCACAATATTGCAATAATTTGTACGTAATGAATTAACGCATAGAGAAGCGCGCTTCGATATTTGAAACTGTTTGACTGTTTTGCCGGTCTATACCTTGAGAGTTAGGCTTTGTATGTACTTCACGCAGAGCATGTTTGCATGCGGTTCCATAAACAAGAGGCAGTACTGTGATTATTAAGTCACCTAAACAAAACCATTTAACCGAAAACGACGTCACCGACGAGCAGGTTTACCATGGACGCCGTGACCTCTTAAAAAAATTGGGGTTCACAGGTGCAATGACGCTTTTGTCTCAAAGCGCTATGGCAGGGCCATTCGACTGGTTTAGCAAAGATGAGAAGCCAACTTTCAAGACATCTGAGTTAAGGTTTAAAAAAGCACCTGAATCGGTAAGGCCGCTTACCGATGAAAGTGTTGCAAGCAGTTACAACAACTTTTATGAGTTTGGTACGAGTAAAAGCGACCCTAAAGAAAATGCGCAGTCGTTTGTTGTAGACCCATGGAAACTAGAAGTAAGTGGCCTAGTTGAAACGCCCATTACCCTCAATTATGAAGACCTTTTTAAAAGATTTGAGCTGCAGGAGCGAATCTACCGGCTAAGATGCGTTGAGGCATGGTCGATGGTAATACCATGGATAGGCTTTACTTTGGCTGAGCTTTTAAAAGCAGCCAAGCCCCTAAGCAGCGCAAAATATGTTGCCTTTGAAACGCTATACAGTCCTGAGCAAATGCCTGGACAGCGCAGTCGCTTTACCGGAGGCGGCGTTGATTATCCCTACGTTGAAGGTCTGCGATTAGACGAAGCGATGCATGATTTAACATTAATGAGCGTAGGAATGTACGGTAAAACTCTTCCCCCACAAAACGGTGCGCCTATCCGCTTAGTTGTACCGTGGAAATACGGTTTTAAGAGTATAAAATCGGTGGTAAAAATTGTATTAACCGACAAAGAACCCCCTACTACATGGAACATTCTTGCTCCTGATGAATACGGGTTTTACGCAAACGTTAATCCTAAAGTCGACCATCCAAGATGGTCTCAAGGTCGTGAACGCAGAATACTGGGCTCGGGTTTAAACACTCAACGACGCATTGATACTCAAATGTTTAATGGTTACAGCGAGGTTGCTTCCCTATATAGCAACATGGATTTACGGCGTTTTTACTAGATGAACACCTATTAAATGAACGCGTATTAATGAACGCGGCCCGCTTACTATGCAAACCGTAAAAAAGATGCAGAATAGCTTGAACTCAATGCGCCCAATTCGAATTTCGAAGGGCTGGATAAATGCCGGCCGAGCCTTGATACATATCATATCTATAGCTTGGCTATCAGTTGTGTATCTAGACGCGCTTAGTGGTGAGTTACCTGGCGATCCGGTGCAGTATTTACTCGATTTTAGCGGTATCGGTACGCTACATTTGTTGATAATGAGCCTGCTAATAAGTCCAATGGCGCAAACATTTAAATTTGGACAACTTGTACGGCTGCGCAAAACGCTGGGCGTTTATGCTGCGGTTTATGCGCTGTTTCACCTGTATGTTTTTATTGCCTATGAATTGCAATACGAATGGCTTTTGATAGCCGAAGAGATAATTAAGCGGCCCTATATTACCGTGGGCATGCTTGCTCTTAGCATTTTAAGCGTTTTATTAATCACCTCACTGCAAGCCATAAAAGCTCGTATGGGCACTGCATGGCAAAAGCTTCACAATTGGGTATATCTGGCGACCATACTGGGCTGCATTCATTTTTTGTGGTCAGTTAAGTCAAACTGGTACGAGCCTACTGCCTATCTCATAACTGCACTCATTCTAATCAGCCTTCGCCGAAAAAAACTACAAAAAATATTCAAATAGTCCTTGATTGTTTATTTATACAGTAGTACTGTTCACCCATACAGTATTACTGTGTACTTATACAGCTTGTATATTTCACTGACTTACGCCGTAAATATGAATGGTTTGAGGATAAGCATTCTTTGATAAAGGTTCAAGTGAAGTATGACATGCCTGTAACTACATATAACGAGGTACATCATGACATTATCAACACAAACAATTGGATTCTTAGCAAGCAGTACTCAAAAGACTGTCGCAATAAAAGCAAGTGCAAGCCTCCCCGTACAGAGTGAATTATTTGCAAACGTTAGCCCAATTACCGAAGCGAAAAGCAAAAAGAAGCGTTGGTTATGTAATGTGTCTGAGGGCCTTCGTTTAAGCAAAAACGTTGAAAACGGTCTTAATATTGATAGCTCCGGAAAGTATTCTCAATACGAGCTTATGGTAAAGCTATTGAAGGCAGAAACCTGTGATGTCATTTATTTTAACTGTTCACTGAGTGCGAGCCAGATTGGTATTTTGAAGATGCTTCAAGTATTTTCAAACACAGAACTAGTGCATTCGAGGCTCGCCATGCAGTTTGACAGAGCAATCGGATAACTTAAATCGAATAGCTTATTCAATCGCCCTGCTCTTCTGTTTATGTGACGATACTAGCGCTGTGAGTGAGCACCTTATGAGTATGCAGATTATGCGTGTGCAAGCTATACGCTCATGGGTTGACGCTTTGTTTGAGCCACTTAGTTTGCTCTAAGCTATAGAGGTTTCTTGTATGTGGTCTCGACTTAAGGTCTAAATAGTCCACCTCGAAAGGATGAAACACAACAACCGCAAAGTGCGGACTAATTGTGTCTTGTTCGTTTTGTGCTTGGTCGCCTTCACGTTTTGTCCCTGCTCCCTCACTACTTTTTTTACTAGCCTCGTCACTATTGATTTCGTCACTATTGATTTTGTCACTATTGATTTTGTCACCCTCGCCACTTAACTTGGCGCTCTTAGGCGCAGGACAGTAAAAGCTAGCCTTAGCGCTTGATGATAAACCTTCCCAACGCGCTTTAAAAATGGACGATGCCAGTTTCAGTGTTTCTCCAGCACACGCGCTTTCTGATGCCTCTATCACACCGTCTTGGTGAATATTCTGAAGCAGTTCATGACCTGAACAAACTATTCTACCGGCTTCATTATGATGTATAAGCGACACCCGGCACCTGAGTCGGTATTGCTCTCTAGATTTTACAAAGTACCAATGCAGCGCGGCTTCAGCCAGTGCTTTCCACTGCTCGCATTTCTCGCTTCTTATGTCTGTTACGCTGAGCAAGCTATTACTGCGAGGTGCATGATCACGAAATACCATGGTTCTTAACGCTGGGGCGCCGTCAGTTGTTATGCTTGCCACCTGAAAATATTTGGCTTCAGGCTTGCTTCGGCTTAAGTGTAAACTGCGTGAGAGTTGCTGTCGCCATTCTGGGTAAATCATGATGAACGCTGAATTCGATTAAACAATTGATAAAAATTTTGAGTGGTAATGCTCGCCAGCTCATCAAGGCTTATGCCTTTTAGCTCAGCTATACACTCAGCCACGTTTACCACGTATTTTGGTTGATTCTCTTTACCACGGTGAGGTATGGGTGCTAACCAAGGTGAATCAGTCTCAATCAGTAGTTTATCTAGTGGTAGTTGTTTTACCGTTTCTTGTAGTTCTGCAGCAGACTTAAAGGTAACAATGCCCGATATTGAAATGTAAATGCCCATGTCAATGGCCGCTTTTGCCATTTCAAGGGATTCAGTGAAGCAATGCAGCACAGCTCCAGTACTCTGCTCATAATATTTTTCAAGCAGCTGCAGCGTATCTTCTTGTGCATCTCGAGTGTGTATAATCAGCGGCTTTTGTACTTCATTTGCAACGCGAATATGATCTTTAAAGGACTGTAACTGCACAGCTTTAGTGTCGGCGCTGTAATGGTAATCGAGTCCTGTTTCACCTATGGCAACAACGTCATTACGTTGACCATGCGCAAGTAAGGCCGCGTAATCGCAAGCATCTTCTTGATGCAGTGGGTGTACGCCGCAGCTCATAGAAACATTGGGATAATGCGCCACTCGCTCTCGCATCTGCTCAAACTCTTTCACCGAGACCGCAACACAAAGCATATGTTCAACCTTATGCTCAGTGGCCTCAGATACGATACTATCTAGCTCGCTATCTGCGTTTTTAAGCCTATCTAAATGACAATGTGAGTCTACAAACATGCTGCTCCTAATCTAGTTGATGCACTTGGGCTAATAATGCAGACAAAATAAGCACCTTATTTAAACCTGCCTGCCGAAGTTTTTTACTCGCGTGTGAGGCGCTGTCATAAATCTTCATCCACTGTGTATCCACCACAGCACGACTTTGATCAGTGCTTTGCTGCACACCTTTAGCAAAATATTGCAAACTTAATTGTGCGGTCCAGTGCACCACATCTGCAGCTTGCTCTTTCCATTTAGCGGCAATACTTTCAGCGCTTTCGACTTTATCTAATAAAGACGTAAAATCTGTTTCAAATTCGGAAAAACTCATGTCACTGCTGTTAGATTTTGCCAAAAAAAGCAAAGGGCTATGTTTGTAGGCCGCTAGTTCTAACTCGGTGGGTAATGCTACTGCTTGCTTATCAACAGCTTGCTCCATTAAATAGTCAACACTTTGCTGATAGCTAGGCATCACAGCACGTATTTTTTCACATCGGCTCTTAATGGTCGCCAATAAATATTGCGGTGCGTTTGTCGTCAGTATCAAATAAGTATGATTAGTGGGCTCTTCTAGCGTTTTTAGCAAAGCATTACTGGCCGATTCGCTCATCGTCTCAATATGCTCAATCAAAACTACCTTATTTGCACTCATCTGGGCTGTCTTGTTAACTTGCTCGATGGCCGCCCTGACGGCATCCACGCCAATTTGCGTTTTTTCAGTGAGCACCTCATGAAAATCAGGGTGAGACTGAGCTTGAAACAACAAGCATGGCTTACAGGAACCACATGGCAACACAGCATCTGATGCACATAAAATACGCTTTGCAAGCGTATGGGCAAGCTGAGATTCACCGCAGCCTTTTTCGCCAACTAAGAGTACACCATGATGCAACTTATCTTGCGCCAAGCGCTCAGCAAGTTTTGTAAACGTGGTAAGTAACCATGGGTAAAGCATCTTAGGCCCTATTATCTATAAACTGTTGCAGCGCGATTAGCGCATCTGCCTGCACCTTCTCAATCGCCTGAGACGCATCGACTGTTACTGCATTCGGGAGTGCCTCTATTTGCTGTAGGTAGGTTTCCCGAGCCCTTTCAAAAAACGCTAAACCGGCCTGTTCAATTCTGTCAAGCTCACCTCGCCCTCGTGCGCGGCTCAGGCCAAGCTCGGGGGCAATATCTAAATATAGCGTAAAATCAGGTGCAAAGGTGCCTAAGGTCATTTGACGTAACGTGGACAGTGTTGCTAACGATACACCTCGCCCACCGCCCTGATAGGCTACGGATGACAGGTCGTGGCGGTCGCCTAACACCCACGCTCCATCATCTAAAGCCGGTTTTATTACATTTTCAACCAGTTGGCTGCGCGCTGCATACATTAATAAAAGCTCGGTTTGTTGAGTGACTGTTTCGTCAGGCCAAGCTTGCTTAACGCAGTCTCTTATCGCCTCCGCCATTGGCGTTCCGCCAGGTTCTCTAGTGGTAACTACACGGATAGCATGTTCTTCAAGCCGTGACTTGAGTGCGCCCATAACGCTGCTTTTGCCTGCTCCCTCAAGCCCTTCTATTACAATGAACGCGCCTAGAGCCATATTTAATTCCTATTTAGCTGATACTTTGCTACCGCGTCATTGTGCTGAGCAAGTGTGGTTGAAAACTGATGACTTCCATCGCCTTTAGCAACAAAATACAAGTAGTCCGTTATCTGAGGCATTACCGCGGCGTTTAGTGACTCGCGTCCTGCCATCGCAATTGGCGTAGGCGGCAGTCCCTTTATTCGATAGGTATTATATGGCGTTGTTGTGCGCAAATGCTTGCGCGTAATGTTGCCGTCAAATTCTGGGCCGATGCCGTAAATAACCGTTGGGTCGGTTTGCAAACGCATATTGAGCTCTAAACGATTACTAAACACGCCTGCAATAAGCCCACGTTCGCTTGCAACAGCCGTTTCTTTTTCGATGATCGACGCTAAAATCAAGGCTTCATAAGGCGAATTGAGCGGAATATCTATATAGCGAGACTGCCAGGCCGCCTCAAGCGTTTTCTTCATCGCTTGATAGGCTCGCTGAATAACAGAGAGGGCTGAGTCCTGATAGTTATAAAAGTATGTATCAGCCAGTAAACACCCTTCCACGGTCCTAAGTTCATTACGGCAAAAACCAGCGCTACCGCTTGCATCAAGCGAACTATCTTCAACCAGTATCTTGTAAAGCGAAGATGCATCCGGAATATCTTGCTTCAGGTTAGCTTGTGAACGAATCAGCTCAAGCCATTGGGCAATTGTTTGGCCCTCTACCAACGCGATACTAAATTGTGTTTCTTTTCCGCTACTGAGCCGGGTAAACAAATCACTGACAGTAGTATTTACTGGAAACTCGTAATATCCAACTTTTACCTGACTCATGTTTGGATTCAACTTAAGCCAAGCCCTAAAACGATAATCGTCGAGCTTTTTACTAACATCCACAAGATCGCGATAAATGCTAGGGGCAGATTCACCGGCTTTTACGTGAACAACAATCGGTTTAGTTGAACTTAGCTTTACATCCGACAGCGCATTTATATACTGCCACGCATAAATGCCTGCGACCATCACAATCAAACCAAGCGCGATAGTACAAATTAGGCTTACCTTTAGGTACTTTGGCATTTAGGCTAAGCACTCCTGAGCAGGACTAGCTAATATCTTGGTGAGAAAGGGCTTAATCAGTTCGTCTGCATTCACATTAAGTGCGTGTTTTTTACTATTTAGCACCAGCGTTTTCACCGCGCGAATGCCTTTTACTGCATTGCTCAACAATACGCATTCAACATCCGAAAACTGCCGAATATGATGGGTGGCTTGGTTCACATATATGCCCTGCTGTGATAAGTGTGCGATAAACGCATCGCGCATCACGCCTCTCACGCCATACCGATGTAAAGGAGGTGTGTGCCATGCGCCATTCAAGCGATAAAAAATATTGGCCGAGCTTGCTTCAATTACTTGGCCGCTCTCATTGCACATTAGCACTTCTTCGCATCCCATATTTGTTGAGCGCGAGCGCGCTATCACTTGCGCCAAACGATTATTGTGCTTTATTTCTGTCATGCCAATATGGGAAGGAAGTGGAACATCACTTACCCCCAAAGTTTCAACATCGGCAAGGCCATGCATGGGTTCACCGCTAAAACGCGTGATAATGCAGCGCGTTTGCTGAGGTTTTGGTGCCTCATAGCCTCTCCCGCCGCTACCTCTGCTGATCAATACCTTGAGCACTTGTATTTGTTCGCCTGAACTAGCTAACTCTTTGAGTACACGCTGCAGGCCCGTCCAATCGTCAAATTCAATGTTTAATACCTCGCAGGCATGTTTTAAGCGCTGCATGTGTTCGTCAAACAAAACAACTTGCCCATTTTGCGCATACGCGCTTGTAAACGAGGCGTCACCATACTGGACGCTACGGTCAGAAAGTGTAATATTGGCAGGGTTAATGAGAATTTCAGAATTTGGCATCGAATTAGTTTAACGTCAAACCGTCGTCAAGAAAACGCATAATCAACATTACTTGACGACGAATTTTACCTTACGGACACCTGAGCTAAAGCCGTTTAAACAAAAGTGAACCGTTGGTTCCACCAAATCCAAATGAATTACACAATGCATAATCCCCTTTGATATCGGCAGCGGTATGCGGCACAAAATCTAGGTCACAACCTTCACCCGGCACATCTAAATTAATCGTGGGCGGGGCTTTTTGGTCACGCAAGGCTAATATCGTGAAAATGGCCTCTACAGACCCAGCAGCGCCAAGTAAGTGTCCAATCATAGACTTAGTGGAGCTCACTTTAACGTCTTTCGCACTTTCACCAAATATGGTTTTAATTGCACTGACTTCGGCAATATCGCCAGCAGGTGTTGAAGTGCCATGAGCATTTACATACACCACATCTTTAGCGGCAACGCTGGCATCATTAAGCGCATTTGCCATAGCGTCAGCAGCGCCCTCACCGTCACTAGGCGGAGATGTCATATGATGTGCGTCTCCGCTCATTCCAAAGCCAACTACCTCGCCATAGATTTTCGCGCCGCGAGCTTTGGCCGCTTCGTATTCTTCGAGCATGACAACGCCAGCACCTTCGCCCATAACAAAACCGTCTCGGTCTTTGTCCCAAGGGCGACTTGCTTTTTGTGGTTCATCGTTGCGCGTCGATAAAGCTCGCGCAGAACCAAAACCGGCAATCGCCAAAGGCGTAATACTAGACTCTGCTCCCCCTGCTAACATGGCATCAGCGTCGCCGTATGCAATGGTTCTGGCAGCAATACCGATATTATGAACGCCTGTTGTACATGCAGTGACAACGTTTAAATTAGGTCCCTTCAAGCCTTCCATTATAGATAGGAAGCCAGAAATCATGTTGGTAATGGTTGAGGGCACAAAGAAAGGCGAAACGCGTTTTGCGCCGCTTTCGAGTAATTTTTTATGATTTTCTTCAATTAACGATAAACCGCCTATACCAGAGCCTATCGTTACACCAACGCGTTTCGCGTTGCTTGCATCGATAACTAGGCCTGAATCACGCAAAGCTTGAATGCCCGCAGCGATGCCTAATTGAATAAAGCGATCCATTTTTTTTGTTTCTTTTTTCGGGATGTAAGCTTCAACGTCAAAGTCGATAACTTCCCCTGCGAATTTGGTGTTAAATTCAGATGGGTCAAAGTGGGTAATAGGCCCGATACCGCTTTTACCGGCCAATATGTTTGTCCAAGTGGTATCTATGTCATTACCTAAAGGTGATAGCATGCCAAGCCCGGTCACTACTACGCGACGTTTTGCCACCACGGCCTCCTAAAAATTTTTTTATTTTGTTATAGAAACGAAAAAACGGCTCAAAAGAGCCGTTTTCTAATAATTCTGCTTACGCGTCTTTATTAGCGTTGATATAGTCAATGGCTGACTGAACCGTAGTGATCTTCTCAGCTTCTTCATCAGGGATTTCTGTATCGAATTCTTCCTCAAGAGCCATTACTAGCTCAACAGTGTCTAAAGAATCAGCTCCTAAATCATCTACAAATGAGGCTTCTGACTTAACTTCGTCTTCTTTAACGCCCAACTGCTCAACAATGATCTTTTTAACGCGTTCTTCGATGTTACTCATAATGACAGGTTTCCTTTACATACCTTGTTTTTAAAATTATCCCGACTAGTTTATTGCCCTAACCGTGACCATGCAAGCCAAACCACCAATTTAATCGGTGGTCAAACCACAAAACCGCTCGAAACGCTTAATTAATAAGCGTTAATCACTTTTGTATCGCACTTATGCATCAAGCTTTTTTAATTGCAGAGCAAACGATTTGCTAGCAAAAACGGCAACTTAGCCCATATGCATGCCGCCATTGACATGAATTGTCTCGCCAGTGATATAAGCTGCAGCGTCAGAGCACAAAAATCCAACAGCCGCTGCAATTTCCTCGGGCTGACCGAGGCGATTTGCAGGAATATCGTTAAATATTGCCTGTTTTTGCTCGTCCGTCAAACTTCTTGTCATATCAGTATCGATAAAACCCGGAGAAACTACATTAACGGTAATGCCGCGTGACGCAATTTCGCGGGCCATAGATTTACTAAACCCGATAACAGCTGCTTTCGCCGCTGCGTAGTTCGCTTGCCCAGCGTTGCCTGTAGAGCCAACAACAGAGCCTACTGAGATAATGCGCCCGTTTTTCTTTTTCATCATACCGCGCATTAAGGCTTTTGATAATTTAAAGACCGACGTTAAGTTGGTTTGAATAATATCATCCCACTCGGCATCTTTCATACGCATTAGCAGGTTATCACGAGTTATCCCCGCATTGTTAACTAATATGTCGGGTGCACCAAAGGTTTCAGCAATACTGCTGACCACCTGAGCGATAGATTCGTCACTGGTAACGTTTAAGGTTAGCCCTTTGCCCTTATCACCTAAATATTCTGAAATAGCTTGCGCGCCGGCATCTGAGGTAGCCGTGCCAACAACGGTCGCTCCCTGAGACACCAACTGCAATGCGATGGCTTTACCTATACCGCGGCTAGCGCCGGTAACTAATGCAACTTTTCCTGTTAAATCAAACATCTTATAGCCTTATAAATCTGCTGGTGAACTGAAAGAAGAAAGATTGAGCGTCTTATCAATACGTTTATTTAAGCCGCTAAGCACCTTGCCAGGCCCTACTTCTATAATAGTATCGATGCCCTGTTCCCTTAAGAACTCAATTGATTCGGTCCAGCGCACCGGACTATATAGTTGTTTGACCAAGGCTTGCTTAATGGCATCCGGCGTATTTTCCACGCACACGTCGGCGTTATTAACAACCGAAATCCTCGGAACATTAAAGGACAATTGCGCTAACGCGGTAGCTAATTGTTCTGCTGCTGGTTTCATCAATGCACAGTGCGACGGCACACTTACGGCTAAAGGCAGTGCTCGCTTTGCGCCAGCTTCTTTGCACGCCGCGCCAGCAAGGTCAGTGGCCTCTTTATCTCCAGCAATAACGATTTGTCCTGGTGAATTAAAGTTAACCGGTGCCACCACTTGTGAGGTCTCGTTTGCAATCTTTACGCAAGTATCTTTTATCTTGTCGTCATCTAAGCCAATAATTGCATACATCGCTCCTGTTCCCTCAGGCACAGCAGACTGCATAAATTTACCGCGAGACTCCACGAGTTTTACTGCATCTGTAAGCGACAGTACACCAGCGGCAACTAAGGCTGTGTATTCGCCAAGACTATGCCCCGCTAAAAACAGGGCCTCTATTGGCTTTTCAGCGCATAGCACGCGCCATGCTGCGATACTTGCGGTAAGCAAAACCGGTTGAGTCACTTGCGTTTGATTAATGCGCGCTTGTTTATCGGTTTGCGCCACTTCCCACAAATCATAACCTAGGGTGTCTGATGCTTCTTCAAACGTAGCGTTAACACTTGAAAAATTAGCGGCAAGGTCGGCTAACATGCCTACCGATTGAGAGCCCTGCCCTGGAAATACACAGGCTAATTTGCTCATGTTTAGTATCCTTTTACACGGTGATTATTGTTGTATTGTTTGTATTATGTTTTGTCGCGATATGTTTGGAATGGTCTAAAGCATCTTATAACCTTCCTACATCAGTATTTTACCAATGCAGAAGCCCACGCAAAACCGCCACCAAAGGCTTCCAGCAGTAAATGTTGGCCGCGCTGTATTCTACCATCTCTGACGGCGGTATCGAGCGCAGTAGGCACGGTCGCGGCAGACGTATTGCCATAGTTTTGTAAGGTAATTACGACTTGGTCTAACGACATATTTAGCTTCTTTGCCGTCGCTTTAATAATTCTAAAATTAGCTTGATGAGGCACTAGCCAGTCGATGTCAGATTTTAGCAAATTGTTAGCGCTCAAGGTTTGCTCAACAATCAAACTGAGTTTGTTTACCGCCACTTTAAACACTTCGTTGCCTTTCATAGAGCCCCAATTCTCGTGCAGTGAGGCTTCGTCGCCATGTTGAACATGACCAATCTGCAAAAGGTCGCCGTAAGAGCCCGCTGCGTTGATATGGGTCGATAAAATACCGGGCTCCTCGCTCGCCTCAATAATGGTGGCACCCGCCCCGTCACCGAACAATATGATCATACTGCGATCTGCAGGGTCTATCATGCGGCTCAAGCAGTCGGTTCCCACCACTAGAATGCGCTTTACCATTCCACTTTTTATATACTGGTCGGCCACACTAAGGGCATAGCAATATCCGGCGCAAGCAGCCGCTACATCAAAGGCAGGAATGTTGTCTACGCCTAATATACGCTGAATTTCGCAGGCGGAACTGGGCAGTGCATAACGCCCACTGGTGGTGGCACATACAATCATGTCAAGGTCTTGAGCATTTAGCCCCGCAGCGTCAAGGGCTTGTTTGGCGGCCTCAGCGCCCATGGTAGCGGCAGTTTCATCTTTACCAATGATGCGTCTTTCTTTAATGCCAGTACGGTCGGTAATCCACTCATCGGAGGTATCGACCATCATTTCTAAATCAGCATTGCTGCGCACTTCACTGGGAAAGTAGCTTCCGGTACCGTTGATGCGAGAATACACAGGCGCTTTTTGCATGAAATTAATGCTCCATTAATTCTTGTTCTATTATTGTTTTTATTTTCTCGGGCACGCCTTGGCTAAGTTCTGATATCGCTTGTTCTATTGCATAAAAGCAAGCATCTTCAGATGCATTACCGTGGCTTTTGACCACCGTGCCGCGCAATCCTATCAGACTCGCCCCGTTATACTGGTCGGGGTTCATTCTTTGGTAGAGACTTTTTAAGAGCGGAAGGGTGAGTTTGCTGATTAAACGCGCAAACCATGTCTCTTGAGTAATGGCTTTAATCTCGCTTATCACTAGTTTAGCGATACCCTCACTGGCCTTAAGCGCCACGTTGCCAGTAAATCCGTCGGTAACGACCACATCTACGTTGCCGGAAAACATGGTGTCTCCCTCAACGTAGCCCACATAGTTAACGCTTTCGCACTGACTTATGAGCAAGTCGGCATGTTTTATTAGCGAGTGGCCTTTTATATCTTCTTCGCCCACGTTTAATAGAGCAACGCGCGGTGACGCAATGCCCTCTACTTGCTGCATTAACACTGAGCCCATGACCGCATATTGCAGCAGGCTTTCAGCGTCGTAGTTGATAGAGGCACCTAAATCGAGCAGCAAGACTTTTTGTTTGGTAACCGTCGGCAGTGCAGAGACCAAGGCCGGTCTTGAAATACCCGGTATGGTTTTGAGTACATAATAGGCCATGGCCATCAATGCACCGGTGTTACCGCTGCTAACACAGGCGTCGGCCTCGCCTTCTTTAACTGTATTGAGCGCGACGCGCATGGACGAATCTTTTAACTTTCGAAGCGCAGTCGTAGGCTTTGTGTGCATGTCGACTACCTGCGAACAAACACGCAGATGCACGCGACTTTGATGGCTTTGAGATAGCTTTGAAAAAATTGTATTGAGGGGGTCCTGCTCACCGCATAAAATGAATGAGAGGTCGCTGTGATCAGATAGACAGCGTTTTATTGCGGGCAAAAAAACATGGGGGCCGCGATCGCCCCCCATGATATCTAATGCAATAATCATTATCGAAAGACCTAAGTCCTAGATTTCGATAACTTTCTTACCTTTGTAAAAACCATCAGCCGTCACGTGATGACGAAGATGCGTTTCACCAGAAGTCGAATCAACAGACATTGTTTTTGCTGTTAATGAGTCGTGCGAACGACGTGTGCCGCGCTTTGCTCTGGATTTTTTACTTTTCTGTACAGCCATAGGTTACTCCTAATCTCGCTTAAGTTCTTTTAAAACCGCAAATGGGTTTTCTCGCTCAGGTTCCGGTTCAATCTTTCCAAAGCTCATATCATCTTTTCCTACGCTGCAATCTTCTTCTGCGTGAAGCGCTACAATAGGCAAAGACAAAATCACTTCATCTTCCAAAAGCTGGAACAGATTGACTTCTCCATGGTCATCAACCTCTACCGGTTCATAAGCGTCGGGTAACGTTTGCGCTTGTTCACTCCCCTGCACGGGCGAAAAACAAAACTCGGTATCTACGTTATATGGATACGTTTGGTTACACCTTTGACAAACTAACATTACCTGCACTGCTAGCGTACCTTGAAAGTAAGTAAGACTCTGCGCGTCTTTTAAAAACTCAACTTTCACAGATACATCAGATAACACCGAATCTACACTCTCATTGAATCGAAGCATCTCAGAGGCCACATAAACCCCCTCATACGAGGACCGTTTCTGCGCGCTTTTGATGGGATCAAGACGTTTAGGTAGTTTCACATTTGTCATAGCGCGCGCAGTTTAAAGGCTTAAGCCGTTATAGTCAAAGTATTTCCTTTCATTTTGTAGTATATCAATCATACTTATCCTCTATGTGTCAGGAGGTCTTATTGCTACCCCTTGCTTGCATAATATTGCTGGTGAGCGCTTTACGAAACTGGAAAGCGCTCGGCTCATAACCTTACTTAAAGAAACAGCAAATGGCGCGCATATGAAGTCATCAACAATTAAATTTTTGTTAGCATCATCCTCACCTTATCGCGCGAAAATGCTCGCTCAACTCGGGATAGCATTTGAACAGTGTGCGCCAGACATTGATGAGGCTCCGCTTGCAGGGGAGCTGCCGCGCGATATGGCACAACGATTAAGCAAGCAAAAAGCCCAAGCACTGCGGGCGCAATTCCCTGAGCATATTGTTATTGCCAGCGATCAGGTTGCATGCATAGAGGGCGAACTAACACCCATCACAAAACCTGGCAGCGTAAGCAAAGCGAGGGCCCAGTTGCAGGCCTGCAGCGCTAAGCAGGTTTATTTTCATACAGGGTTATGCGTTACTGCGCCAGAGCATATCGCAAAAGCGCGTAATCAAAATGCCGATGTATCGATGGTAGAAACATTTAGTGTAAAATTTAGAGCGCTTGATCACGCCCAGATTTGTCGTTATATCGACATTGAGCAGCCCCTGCAATGCGCCGGTAGCTTTAAGGCAGAGGGATTGGGCATTCGTTTGTTTGAGTCTTTTGATGGTCGCGACTACAACACGCTTATTGGCCTGCCGCTGATGGCCTTAATTGATATTTTACTGGGTTTTGGTATCGATATTTTAAACACCCAAAAAACCAAAGAAGATAAATAAATATTGAGCAATGAGTATTTAACCTTATGCAAATCAAGCAAAAAACCAGTAGCTCACAAATATGGCCGCTACAATTCCAGCTAAGTCAGCAGCTAGGCAACAACCCACTGCATAGCGACTATGCTTAATACCAACAGCCCCAAGGTAAACCGCTAACACATAAAAGGTGGTTTCGGTGGACCCTTGAAGAACCGACGCGAGCCGTCCAGCAAAAGAGTCAGCGCCGTGGAACTGCATCGTTTCAATCATCAAGGCCCTTGCACCAGATCCACTCAGCGGTTTCATGAGGGCGTTTGGCAGTGCATCTACAAACATTGTATCAAAGCCCGCCATTGCAACCACTGATGCAACACCCGTAGTCACTAAATCCATCACGCCTGAAGCTCTGAGCATACCAATGGCAAAAAGCATTGCCACAAGGTAAGGAATGATGCCGATGGCCACTTCAAATCCCTGCTTTGCTCCCTCAACAAACTGCTCATAAGTGTTTTGCTTTTTACGATACCCCGCAATCAGCACAATCACGATAAATGAGAACAAGGCAAAATTCGCGATTAAGCTCGACTGTTCGGCAAGCTGGTCAGACGCAAGCTTTGAAAAATACAATATCACCGCCGCCAAAAAGCTGAATATTCCAATAAGGTAGGTCAACACCACTTTATTAAACAAATTTACCCGCTGAATGGCGCAGGTCACAAACAAACCGGCCAAGGTTGAACAACTCGTTGCTAACAAAATAGGAATAAACACGTCGGTTGGATTGGCAGCGCCTTGCTCAGCCCTATATAAAAACACCGCAATAGGAAATAAGGTTACTGAGGAAGTATTAAGGACCAAGAATAAAATTTGCGAATTAGTTAGCGTATCTTTGACCGGGGATAGCGTCTGCATATCCTGCATTGCCTTAATCCCAAAGGGTGTGGCGGCATTATCTAACCCTAGTACGTTGGCAGACATATTCATGGTAATGCTGCCTAAGGCGGGGTGGTCTTTTGGAATATCTGGCATTATACGACAAAGCAGAGGGGCAAGCAGGCGCGAAAATTTAGCGATTAGCCCTGAGTTTTCAGCCACTTTAAAAATGCCCAACCAAAAAGCAAGCAAACCAATAAGGCCTATGGCGATATCGACGCTGGTGCGCGCCATAGCGTTGACTGCCTGCATAACCTCTTGAAACGATCCAAAGTTATCGTTTACAAATACGTTGTAACACGTCGCAACGAACGCACTTAAAATAAAACCCAGCCAAATTTTATGTAGCATGTGCCCTCTTTCTCTTCTTTTTATACGAGGCTTATTCCCTAAGTCTACGTTATAAGGCTTGGTAGTAACAAGTGATTGCTGCGCTGTGGATATCTCTGTGAAAATACCGTGGGGAAACTGGTAAAACCTGTGGGTAAACCCTTTTGTATTTCATTGTTTTCTATAACAATTTAAGCATGTAGCACATAAAGATTTTGACGCAAAAGTAGGAATTTTATTAAATTTATCAGAAACCTATTTATTTTTGCTTTGTTTATGCGCTATAGTAATCGACCCGAGACAGAATTTGTAAACGCTTCTCCCTTATCATGGATGTGATAGACGGACGATAGCAGTTGGGGTCTTGAGCGGGACTCTATAATCTGACGTAGTTTTAAGTTAGCGCACGGCTCAGCAATGAGCCATTCCCCTAAGCCTGGAACGTTTGTTCCGGGCCTTTTTCTTTTCTACATTTGTTTTTTCAGACCGTTTTTGAAGCGTTGAGCATTTTGCTCATAATGCTCAGCCGATGCTTTCAACTGAGCCGACTGCTCATTAGATATTTGACGCACTACTTTCGCGGGACTGCCTAGTACAAGAGAATTGTCGGGAATTTCCATGTTCTCGGTTACCAAACTATTAGCACCAACGACGCAATTTTTACCAATCTTTGCACCATTTAACACTACCGCATTGATACCGATAAGCGAATAATCGCCAATTTTGCAGCCATGCAGCATCACTTTATGCCCAATGGTAACGCCCTTGCCTATATCAAGGGGAAACCCAAAATCGGTATGCAGTACTGAGAGGTCTTGTATATTACTGCCCTCGCCTACAGTGATTACATCACAGTCGCCTCTCAGCACAGCGTTAAACCATACGCTTGCACCTTTTTTAAGTATCACCTTTCCCATTACATGCGCACCTGGTGCGACGTAAGCAGACTCGTGCGCCTCAACGGTATCTGTATCAAGTGAATATAACATCGACACTCCTATCTATAGTTGTCATTAGCCTTTGTTAATCTGCCTCGCTAATTTGCCGCATTAGGCCCTCTTGTACCGATGTCGCAACTAATTCGCCTTGCTTATTAAATATTTTACCTTGTACCAGCGCGCGAGCATTGCCACTAAAAGGACTTTCCATTTCGTACAATAACCAATCGTCAAACCGAAAGGCTTTATGAAACCACATGGCGTGGTCAATCGTTGCCATGCGTAAGCTTTTATCTTGGGCAGCAAGTCCATGTGCCTGCAGTGCGGTTGATAAAAAATGATAGTCAGAAGCATAAGCTAAAGATGCTTGGTTGACCGCTAGACTGTCGTCAAGTTTGTCGCGGCCTCTTAACCAAAGCGTACGTTTAGGTTCTCGCTTTACTGCTCTAAACGAGTGAGCGCCACCAACGGTGCGAATATCAACCGGTCGGTGATAGCTAAGCGCCTGCTTCATGCGTTGTGAGAGTTTATCGATGTTATCATCATAATATTGAATATCTTGCGTGACATCTTCCGCATCTGGCGCTTCTGGCATCTGTGCATATTGATGGGTCAATCCCGTTTCCGGCAATTGAAAAGATGCGGTCATATAAAAAATATTCCGTCCGTTTTGAATCGCTTTCACGCGTCTAGTTGAAAAACTACGTCCATCACGCACGTCTTCGACATCGTAAACCACAGGTTTGCTTGCGTCTCCCGGTAAAAGAAAGTACGAGTGAAAAGAGTGGATAACGCGGTCTTCTGGCACGGTTTTGTAGGCAGCCATGACAGACTGACCAAGCACCTGTCCGCCATACAGCGCTCTGAATCCTAAGTCCCATGAGTCACCGCGATATAGACCAGCTTCTAGCGGCTCAAGGTCAAATAAATGTGCAAGTCTCGCATCTGACAAGATAATTCTCCAATTGATAGGCTGCGTAAACCAGCCATTATCTATTACCACGCTCAAAGCGTTATTTGTTCGTGTCCTTAGTTTATCTATTTACTTCGGCTTTTGCTTTGTTTTTTCCTTGTGCAGGGATTGTGTTCTGCGCTTCCTTTATACATCGAATCTATGCGTCAAACCTATGCGTCAAAACCGCCCGGTTGATGCGGGTTACGCGGGTAAAAGCGCACGGGCCGTTTGTCTTGATAACTAAAACTTCGAGTGTCTTTGTAAGGTAGCTTCATAAAGCCTGAAATTCCCAATCCGTTAATATGAGGCACTTGAGCAATGATCTCTTTTAAAATCTGCTTAAAACTTGCTTCTTGCTCATGGTCGAGCAAGGTGTAGTAATTGTGGATTTTCAGGTGTTTAGGCAATGCCTCAAAAATAATGCAGCCTGTATGATGAATAGAATTAAGCTGTTTGATGCAAGCCAATAAAGTAGGCGGTAACTTCAAAAGCTCATCTGGGTCGTCACCATCCTCAAAATAGGAGTGCATGCGTGTTTCGTTTTCTCTAATTGATTTTTTGCTCAATTCGTAAGGGATGCTCACCGTTGATGAGGGTTTAAAGGGTGTTTGTTCATCATTTCGCTCAAAATGGAGCGTGTTTTTTGCGTTAAACATGCAGCTTTTGAATATACCATTTCGATTGATTGCCCGCGCCAAATCAATCATGTTGTCTACCGAACGGTCAAATGACACCTGCAAACTTGGGTCGTACAGTTTAAGGCTAGAATCAACAAAAATGCCCTTATCCTCCCATCGAATCGCCAAGCCGCCCACTACAGGATATTTACCTAGACGACTTACTGCTGAGATAAAGCCTTTTTCAGTCTCCCCCATGCCTTGAAGGTAGTTTTTATAATAACGTTCAAACTGTGCATCATTTAAGTAGTTTAGCTCATCAATATTGACCCCAGACTGCTGACGTAAGAAGGATTTTCTGGAGCTGTAGACTACTGTTTCGATGTCTCTTTTAGTATTGCTAATCCAAGTCGGCAATAGGCATACTGATTTATCTGGCGCGGGAGGGGTAAACACTAAGCGCTTGAAGTGTTGATAATTAGCAAACAACCAGTCTCCGCCGCGTTCGCGCGTTGCCCGATCGTCGCTCATCATGGCCTGTAAACACTCACCTAGCGCTTGCGGCAAGCCCAAGCTAAGCGGCGTGATAGCCTTTCGGCCAAATCGTGAGGACTGCCCCGACGCTAGGGCATACAAGGTACTCGCCAAACCTTGCTCATCAAAGCGCGGTGAAGACAATTTTCCGTCAAGCTGATCATCGCCAATAAAATAAACGTCGCCCAAACGTGCATTGGTTTGTTGCAAGTCGCCCGACATCAGGTCCATAACGCTCTCGCCCACATATTGATGATATTGGTCAAGCTGAGCAAAAACGCATGAGCCCCAATCAATGAGCGAAAGAATTTTCTGCTTTGGTTCCCACACGAGATTCGACGGCTTTACATCACCATGCACAATCGGCTTGCTGCTCGCGTTTTCCTTGTGTTCTCTTAGGGCAATTAAGATATCGCATAGCTGCACTAAAATATGCATCAGTTCTTCAGGTGGCAAAGGGCCTTGCTGCAGTGAATATTGTTCTAAATCGAGCCCAGGTGCGCGCTGCATCACTAAAATTGACTGGCGTTTGATTTTTTGAAATTGGATTAGTTGCGGCACCCGCGGATGCTGCACTTTTGACAGCATGTAGGCCTCTTCTTCTAGACGGTCTTGAATATGCTGAGGTAAGGTGATTTTAGAAAACTTAAATACGTGTGCTTCTCCGAGCGGCGAAACACCGCTAAACGCAAAACCAAAGGCGCCCTTTCCTACCAAGCTTATTTGTGCGTAGCCTAACTTTCTCAACTGCGATTCGCAAAGCTTAAACCAGTCTTTCAGGCGTTTAGCATCTTTGTGAGACAGCAAATATACCGACTGATCATCGGGTATATAAAAGTGCTTTAGGGCTAATTCAGTCATATTATTTTGCACTCACAAAGCATGTCCATAACAGCGCTTAACTCGGCTTAATATGCCATTTGGTGTTGCTTAAGGCATTCTCATCGAGACTAACATGCTTAACTAGGAGCGCCAAAACCTCATCCAAACATGCATCAATTTGAAAAGGGGGATTTATCAGGCATACGCCTGAGCCATACATACCAACCTGAGAAGACGGCGCTTGATTTGCAAATTCGATGCTTAACATACCGCCCGTGCAATGCTGCCCCACGTCTACCTTTAGACGTTCAAGCATATTTTCACTTTGCCCTGCTTTGGGATTTGACTCCAGCGCCTTTGTTTGACGGTTTATTCGCGTGGGTGATAGCAAAGGATACCAAAGCATATACAAGCCGTTGGACCATTTTTTTAGCGCTGAGCTTAGCGATTGTGCTACAGCTTGATATTCTATTGCTTGCTCATACGGTGGGTCAATCAACACCAGTCCTCGATTTGGCTTAGGAGGCATCATGGCGTTTATTAATTCAAATGCATCTCGGTTATGCAGATGGACTGTGTTGCCAATATCACCGAATGTGCGATTGGCCTTATCTAACTCAGCGTACATTTGGCTTGCAAGTTCATTGGCGTGCACATTGTCGTGCGGGCGCGAAAAGTAAGACAATATCGCAGGCGAACCGGGATACAGCGACTTACCAGCAAGCGTTTGCAAAAGGCCCGCATAGGCGCGCAATGCCTCATTGTTAATTTGCTCATTAGCGCTAACAGCGTCATTGTTGTAAAGACCGGTGAGCAAGGCTTCAAATGCAAACGCATCCCGTTTAGACGATGTTTTCTCTAGCGCGTAAAGTCCAGTGCCGGCGTGTGTGTCGAGAGCAAAATACGGTTTTTGCTTTTTATTTAGTCTTTGCAGGCAGGCAATCAGCGTGATGTGTTTAAGGACGTCGGCATGATTGCCAGCATGAAATGCATGTTGATAACTTAACAAATAAATACTCTCTAAAATGGCCCGCTAACCGGACTGCCAGTGTAATACCCACGCCGGCGTTTTAACACAAAAACGCCACATTAATTATGCGGCGCTTTTCTCTCGCTTATACTCTACTGCTTATACTTCCTGTCGCTTCTAGCTAATACGGCAGATTAAATGAGTACGGCAAATTAAACTCATCTTAAGTTCACTAGCATTTTTTCAGGATGGGCCAAATAGTCCATCCATGTATTGTTGAACTTGACCATGGTAGCACCGTCAATCACTCGATGATCGCCCGACCAATTCACCATCATAATGTGCTGAGCGAACACGCTGCCATCTTGTGCAAAGCGCGGCAGCTTTTGTGTTTTCCCTAAAGCCACAATTGCGACGTCGGGTTTATTGATCACGGGCGTAGCGGTGATACCCCCGATTGCACCAATATTTGAGATGCTGATAGTGCCGCCCGACAAGTCGGTGTTAGACAATTTACCCTCTCTAGCACTGTCTATAAGGCGGTTAACCTCAAGCGCAACTTCTTTCAAAGAAAGTTGCTGTACATCTTTGATATTAGGCACTAGTAAGCCAATTTTTGAGTCAACCGCCATGCCAATGTTGTGACTGCCCAAGTATGTGAGCTCTGTCGCATCAGCATTCAAACGACTATTAATAATGGGGAATTCGAGCATCGCTAAGGATAATGCCTTGATAAAAAACGGCATAAAACTCAATTTAATGCCTTGTTTTTCAAACTCTGGCTTTAACCGGGCTCTTAGCGCAATCAAGTTGTCCATGACAAGTTCATCAGACACCGTGAAATGCGGAATAGTACTGACACTTGCCACCATTTGTTTCGCCATCGCCGCGCGAATACCCTTAATCGCTTCCGTTCTATCAGGCTCTTTGTAAGGAGAACCTTGAGAACTTTCAGCAGCGCCGAGTCCATCATGCTGATTAGGTCTTGCATGTGCAGATTGCGACTGATGTAAGCTTTTATCTGCAGAGGTATTCGACTCCTTACAAACCGCCATCAAGTCGTTTTTAAGGATACGCCCTTTTTTACCTGAGCCGCTCACCTTATTCAGGTTGAGGTTTAACTCACGGGCAAGTCTTCGCACCGCGGGGCTTGCTAGCGGGCGCTCTGATACTACAGGAGCTTCAAAATTTTCGCCCTGCTTAGACACTGCATCTGCCAAAGGGCTTTTCTGTTGCGAACTTTGCTGTTGCGAGCTCTGCTGTGAGGGCTGTGGTGTTTGCTGTGCTGGTTTATCAACAGTAGATTTACCTGCTGAAGCGGCATCAATGGTTTGGTCGAACAAAGGAGAGTGCACTTTTGCAATATCACCCTGCTGATAATGCAGTTTACTTATCCTGCCGCGATACTTGGCTGGAATTTCAACCACTGCTTTATCCGTCATTACCTCAACCACAACTTGGTCTTCTTCAACCTCATCGCCTTCGGCAATGCTCCACTTCACAATTTCGCATTCTACGATGCCTTCGCCAATATCAGGCAATAAAAACGACTCTGTTTGGGATGTTTGAACGGGGCTACTTGGCGAGTCTGAGCCATTTTCAGAGCTACTGCCTGAGCTATTGCCTGAGATATGTTCGGAGTGATCGTTTGAGCCATGCAAGTCAGGTCCCGGCTTGGATGAAGCATTTGCGTCCTCCTCCAAACTCATTGCAAATAAAGGTGCATGAACCTTAGCTATGTCGCCCTCTTTATAGTAAAGCTTTTTCACCACGCCGTTGTACATAGCCGGAATTTCAACCGTGGCTTTGTCAGTCATGACTTCTGCGACAGCTTGGTCTTCTTGTATTACATCCCCTTCAGCCACCAACCACTTTAGAAGTTCACACTCAACAATTCCTTCACCAATATCAGGTAAGATAAAATCAGTCATCGCCATCCTCCTAATAATCCATGGTTCGTTTAATAGCTTCGTAGGTTTTTAAGTGATCCGGCATATATTCTTTTTCATGCGCTAAAGGATAAGGCGTATCTAAACCACAGACTCGCGCAATTGGTGCTTCAAGATATAAAAAACACTCTTGCTGAATCGTAGCCGCAATTTCACTGGCAAAGCCTCCGGTTAAGGGTGCTTCATGATTTATCAACAAACGTCCTGTTTTGTATACCGACTCACATACTGACTCTGCGTCCCAAGGCAGGATTGACTGCAAATCAATAATTTCACAAGAAATGCCGTCTTCTTCCGCCATTGCGGCAGCTTTCTCGACAATTTCAACCTGAGCGCCCCAAGCCAACAGCGTGATGTCACTACCGTCTTTTACTTTGTCGGCCTTGCCCAAAGGCAAGGTGTAATCGTTTTCGGGTACCTCACCGACCGCGGCGCGATACAAGCGTTTTGGCTCCATGAATAATACGGGATTGTCATCTCGAACAGCGGCAAGCAGTAGCCCTTTAGCCTGATATGGATTACGCGGAATGACCACTTTCATGCCGGGGATGTGGGCAAAAAACGCTTCCGGTGACTGAGAATGATAATGACCGCCAGCGATACCGCCGCCGTAAGGTGTACGAATAGTCAGCGTGCCGCAAGAGAATTGTCCGCCCGAGCGATAACGCCATTTTGCAGTTTCATTTACTATCTGATCAAACGCGGGAAAGATATAATCGCCAAACTGAATCTCTGCCACAGGCACCGAACCTTGTGATGCTAAGCCATTTGCAAAACCAATTATCCCTTGCTCGGTGAGTGGCGTGTTAAAACATCGGCCCTTGCCAAATTTTTGCTGTAAGTTTGAAGTGGCACGAAACACCCCGCCAAAGTGCCCTACGTCTTCCCCAAACACCATGACGCGCTCGTCTTCTTCCATTGCAGTAATCAGCGCGTTGTTGATGGCTTGTAATAAATTCATTTGCGCCATTATGCATCCCTCCCTGATGTACGAGGATAAGCTTGAGGATATTTATCGATATGTGCTTTAAGTTCTTTCAACTGCTTTTGCAGATGCCACGGCGGGGTATCATAAACATCCTCTACGATGTCTTCGATGGGGTTAATCGCGACTTTCTCAGCAACCTTAAGGGCGTTAAGAATATCAGTACGTGTTTTGTCTTTAAACGCATCAATCGCTTCTTGGTCAAACCATTTCTTGCTCTGCATCCACGCCTCAAAGCGTAAAATAGGGTCTTTTTTGGCCCACTGCTCTTCTTCTTCTTTGCTGCGGTATCCACTTGGGTCGTCAGAAGTAGAATGGGCAGATAGGCGATATGTCATCGCTTCAATGAGAACCGGGCAGTTTTCTTTTAAGGCGATTTCGCGCGCCATTTCGGTGGCTTGATATACCGCAAGTACATCATTGCCGTCTATACGAATGGTTTTAACGCCATAGCCTAATCCTCGAGAGGCGATGCCGTCCCCTGCAAATTGCTCTGCTGATGGTGTTGAAATGGCGTAACCGTTGTTTCGACAAAAGAAAATACACGGGCAGTTGAGCACAGCGGCCATATTCAAGCCGGCATGAAAGTCCCCTTCCGAGGCTGCGCCCTCGCCAAAATAGCAAATAGTAATAGCTTCCTGACCTGCCATTTTCTGACCGTAAGCGTATCCTGATGCCTGTGGTATTTGTGTACCTAAGGGCGATGATATGGTCATGAAGTTTAGCGCTTTATCGCCGTAGTGGATTGGCATTTGACGACCTTTGTTCGGGTCGAGCTTATTACTGAACATCTGGTTCATAAACTGTTCTGTGGTATAGCCTCGATACACAAGTGCACCCTGCTCTCGGTATTGCGACATGATCATATCGTTTAACGAAAGCGCTGCGGCTGAAGCAACGGTCGACGCCTCTTCTCCGCGGCTGGCCAAATAAAAGCTGATACGCCCTTGGCGCTGCGCCCCAATCATGCGCTCGTCTAACAGGCGGGTGTAATGCATAGCTTCCAATATTCGCTGCGCTGTTTGTTCGCTTAGTTCAGGGATATCGGAATTTTTGTTTGCCTTACCCGTCTCATCTAGCACTTGCAGCATCGGAATGTCGATAAGACCGTTTGTAATAACCTTTGCTTTGTGAGTAAGTTTCACATGAGAAAGATGGTTTCTATCTTGCATAGCTTATTCCAGAGTAAACACGTTAATGTAATGGGATTGTTACTATAGTAGCCAAGCTTAGTTCATTTGGTATTGCTATTATTGAATCGGTGCGCAAATTAAAAGATACATGCATGCTAAAAAAAACGCTAAATTAGAACGAGCATCCTATTTGTAACGAATTTGTATCTTTTAACGTACATTTTATTAAAGAAAAGCGTATTAGCTTTTTTTTGTGGTCTTACTCTTGTATTACACTGTTTAGCAATTCCTAGAGTTAAGATGTGCGCATCTAGACTTGTATGTAGGGTAACAATATTTGGAGATGTATATGAATAAAATGGCCCTAGCCATTTCACTTGCACTTTGCGTCGGCATTAGCTCTGCCCATGAGTCTACCCATGAGGATGCAGGTCGAAAAGAGACACCAGGCATTACTAGCGCATCGGATGCCATCTCACCTCAATTTTCTCCATCACTGCAGCAGGCGCAAACGAGCAGTGCAGCAGTAGTACAACAAACGATAAACGAAGAAAAAAACCAGCAGCGAACGCGCTCGCAGTTTGTATACGAGCCTAATCTTGCACCCGGTCTGTACACCTATATCGTTGAGCTGCATGCACCGTCGGTAGTTGATAAACCAGAGCTGAAGTCAGCCTTAAATCAGTACGCCGGGAGGCGGCTTAATATAAGCACCGAGCGCTCGCAAAAAGACTTAAAAGAACATTTATCCTATTTAAAGCGATATCAGCAGGAATTTATTGCAAACGCATCATCTATGATTGATGCACAAAGCGCTCAGCCAATAATGCAGTATCAGTTTGCGCTTAACGGTATGGCGCTTCGACTCAGCCAAGACCAAGCCGCTCGCCTTGCCGATGCTAAGCAGGTTAAAAAAATATCTCGCGAAACCATTTATACAACGACGACTGATCAAGGACCAACGCTTATTGGCGCGCCGCGTTTATGGCAAGGCGAAATTGGCAATCTGTCGCAAACCCAAGGTGAGGGAATGGTCATTGGTATTATTGATTCAGGCGTCAATACCGACCACCCTTCCTTTGCTGAAATTAGCGGTGATGGGTATGTGCATACTAATCCACTTGGTGATGGCGTGTATTTGGGCGACTGCGCCCGCGGGTTTCCTCAGCTTTGTAACAATAAATTGATTGGCGTTTACAGCTACTCAACCATCACTAGCAACTATTCAGACACAGAGGTGTTTCCACCTAATCTCGCGCGAAATGGCGAAGACTATGGTGGTCACGGTTCTCATGTTGCGGCAATCGCAGCGGGCAATGTATTAAATAACGTGCCAGAAACGTTGCCAACGCCAGGGCAAATAGAGTCTGATGGCACCCCTACTGGGTTTACCTTTGAGCAAATATCTGGGGTTGCTCCTCGCGCTAATATTATTTCTTACCAAGCGTGTTTCGGCGGACGCTCAGACCAAGACGATACCTACGCTGACTGTCCCGGCTCGGCCATTATCGCCAGCATTGAAGATGCGATTCAAGACGGCGTAGATGTGATTAACTTTTCAATAAGCGGCGGTGGTGACCCTTGGCGCGACAGCACCGAACGCGCATTTCTCTCTGCACGCGGTGCGGGAATATTTGTAGCAACATCTGCCGGCAATAGCGGACCGCGCGCATCGTCATCTGAAAAACACTCCCCGTGGTACACCACCGTCGCGTACAGCGAACACGGCCGGCAAAACGCCTTCGTAAAACAGCTGACTAACTTTTCTGGTGGAAACAATCCTCCAAGCGCAATAACCGGCCAAAGCAACACCGGAGCAATTACCGCGCCGATTGTTTATGCGGGAGACTTTACTAACCCTAATGACCCGAGCGGTGATTCAGCGCAATGCTTACAGCCGTTTCCAGCAAATACTTTTAGCGGTCAAATTGTAGTTTGCGACAGAGGTGAAATTGCTCGCGTAGAAAAAGCTGCTAACGTCGCATCTGGCGGCGCAGGTGGTTATGTGCTCGCAAATGTGCAGGGCGGCGAGACCTTTTTGGCAAACGATGTGTACGCCGTACCGGGCATTCATATTAATGCCGATAGCGGGGACCGCCTAAAAACATGGCTAGCCTCTGGCGCGAATCATCGTGCGAGCATAACGGCTGGCGTTGCCGCACAAAACATTGATGAGGCAAGAGTCGATGTGCTGGCGAGTTCTTCTTCAAGGGGACCGAACACCACTATCAGCACCCTAGCCCCTACGCTTACCGCACCGGGCGTAGATATTTATTCGGCATATGCCGATCAGCGTTTTGGACACGATGGCCACGTAGCGTCGGCTGGCGACTTCAATTACTTGTCGGGCTCCTCGATGTCTAGCCCTCACGTTGCTGGCGCGGCAGCCTTACTTAAAGCGCTTAATCCCACTTGGACACCAGACAATATTCGCAGTGCTTTAGCTATGACGGCTGTTACCAGTGTGCTGCGTCAAGATGCAAGCACCTCTGCCAATTACTTTGATATGGGTTCTGGCCGTATCCAAGTTGACAGAGCTGCACAAACAGGACTATTACTCAATGAAACGCCGAGCAATTACATTAGCGCTGAGCCCGCCAGAGGGGGCGACCCTAGGCAGCTTAACTTACCGAGCATCACAGATAATCAATGCGTTGCTATATGCACATGGACGCGCACGTTCACAGCCACAAAAGATGGCGTTTGGGATGTAAGCGCTCAGTCATTTGACGACGGCTTGAGCATAAGTGTTCAGCCTCAACAATTTTCAATTCTCGCGGGGCAAAGCCAAACAATCGAGGTGAGCATCAACGGAATTGAGGCGGATAAAAATAGATATGTATTCGGCCGTGTAGATTTAAGTGCAGCAAACTCGCCCGATTTGCATTTACCGGTGAGTATCGTCTCGTCCATTGGCGATATTCCAACACAAGTTAACACACAAGCCACGCGAGATAACGATAGCGTATTGATTGAAGACATTGATGCGATCACCTTAGATAGCTTTGTGCTAAGTCCGTACGCACTGGTAAAAGCGAATAAAGTTTCAGGGACCATTCAGGAAGACTCAGACACATCAGACTATTTAGACGACCGTAATGATGGCGTGCTGATTACTGAAATCACCGCAGCGCCAGGTGCTAAAAGATTGGTGGTAGAAATCCTCTCATCCACTGCGCCTGATTTAGATTTATTTCTCGCATATGATCGCAATAATGACGGGATTTTGTCTGGCTTTGAGGAAATTGCACAGAGTACATCTAGCAATTCGGTTGAAGAGATAGCGCTAAATTATCCCGACGCTGGGCGCTACTTTATTATTTTACAAAGTTTTAGAGGCAGCAGCGCACCATCGGATGAGTTTGATTTACGCTACGCAGTAGTGGGTGCAGAGCAAGACGATTCATTGAGTGTTGACGCACCAAGCTCAACATCAAGTGAACAACCCTTTAATATGCGCGTGTTTTATGAACTCGGCGATGCAGAAATCGGCAGTCTCTTTTACGGGGCAATCGAAATGGGCACCAGTGAACAACGACGCGACAATCTTGGTTTAATTGACGTAGAGATTGAGCGCGTGGCCAACGACGTAGCAATAAACGCAGCGTCCTCAAGGGTAGATGTGGGTGACACGGTTGACATTTCGGTAGTAGTTGCTGCAAATACTACAAATGAACGACGCCGCTACGAGATTAACATTCAAGCCCCTCAGGGCACTGAATTTGTCAACATTAATCGCACCATAAACGGTAGCGTTAACAACGGTATATTACAGTATGAAGTGGTCAAAGAGGCAGGTGATGCTCGAGCCTCAGCCATCGCTTTTGGTTTAAGGATAAACGACAGCAGCACGCCCGGCCCGCTCCCTATAGTATTGACAAGTGAGGTAATTAACAAACCGGGCAACACCGTGCAGCGCAGTCCTGTATTTGAGCAAATACAAATAGAAGGCGCGCCTTCAATTAGCTTCAACGGGGAAACGACAATTACGCTAAATGTGTTTGGCGGCCAGACCTTAACTATCCCCTTGCAGCTTAACGACCCGAATAATGATGATGTGACTTTGACCTTCACCCAAACTGCAGGGCCTGACACAATTATCAACCAAAGCACAGATTCAATAAATCTCACTGCACCGCGCGTCGACGAGGACGTGCAGCTCATTTATACCGTAACCGCAGATGATGGGAACGGTAATCTTGTTAGTGCTGACTTTAGTGTAAACGTTATTGTCAATCAGCCGCCAAGCATCGATGAAATCAGTGCGCCAGCGAGCGCTAGCGGCGGTCAACGGATAACCATCAGCGTGAGCGCGAGCGACCCTGAAAGTGATGCTTTGGAAATTACGATAAACGGCGTTCAGGGAGCAAATTTCAGTACCAACACGCCGAGAAGTGGAAATAGCGTTACTTACAACATCTCGGTAAGTGATGGTATCAATACTGTTACCGATCAGGTTACGGTGAGTTTGACTCAAGCACCCATAAACAGCGGTTCAGATGGCGGCGGTTCGTTGCCTGTTTGGTGGTTGCTTGCCATTTCGCTGATTGCCGGACTTCGCTGTCTTACGGGGCGAGTCGGGCTAGCCGCGCCTGCACCACGCGGACTCGCAAAGTCATTAAAATCGCCGCGCTACTGAGACCAACGATGAAGCCAATCCAGAATCCCTTGGCTGCCATTGCGGGGACAATTAGGTCACTCAAGCCAAGTAAAATGCCGGTTGGAAAGCCAATAACCCAATAGCAGAACACGCTAATAATAAGCATGGCTTGGGTATCTTTATATCCTCTTAGGGCATTGGCTGAAACGACCTGAATTGCGTCTGAAAATTGAAAAACGGCCGCAAACAGGAGTAAGGCACTTGCGTACTCAATGACGGCGGTTTCGTTTGAGTAGAGACTAGCGATGGCGTGACTACCGAATATGGTGCCCGTGGCAGTAACGGTAACAGAGCTAATCGCTAGCACAAGGGCCGCATGATATGCCGTTTTTGCCATTGGGGTGCGCTGCTCACCAATAACATGTCCAATACGAATAGCTACCGCTAACCCTATACTCAATGGGATCATAAAAATTAAGGATGAAAAGTTTAAGGCCACCTGATGCGAGGCAACGGTTAAGTACCCCAAGGGAGCCAGTAATATCGCTACAACGGCAAACAAACTCACCTCAGCTAAAAACGTAAGCGCGATGGGTACACCCTGCTTCGCAACCGCCCCCATAAACTTAATATCGGGCCATGAAATATGGGTATATAGGGCATAACTCGATAAAGATTTCGCAATGAGCGTATAAACCCACGTAGCAAAGGCCATCACGTAAAACACCAGCATAGTGGCTAAACCGCAACCTGCCCCGCCCATTTCCGGCATGCCGTACAGGCCGTTAATAAAGATGTAGTTTGCGGGAATGTTTACCATCAAGCCGGCAAACATAATGACCATGGTGGGACGTGTTTTAGACAGTCCCTCGCAGTAGTTTCTCAAGGTTTGATAAATCGCAAAGGCAGGCGCACTCATTAGCACAAAGCTGACATATTCGAGAGTTTCTGAGCGCATTTGCGCATCCATCTCTAGCAAATGCAGCAAGTTAGGCATTACAAAAATACTCAGCATAACCAGTGCAGCAATTGATAGAGATAAATAAAGCGTTTGCCAGACCGGATAGGCAACCTGATGGGGCTCCTTCGCGCCATGGAAACGTGCCACAATAGGAGATAGCGCCAAGCATACGCCTTGCATGAAAATCAGAATCGGCATAACTACGCTGTGGCCTATTGCAACAGAGGCCATGTCGAGTGAATCATAGCGCCCAGCCATGATGGTATCCGACACCCCCATCATGGTTTGCATTAGCTGCGCGAGCAATAAAGGCCACGCTATTTTACTGAGCTGAGAAAACTCGCGCCGAAAATCATTCATGAGTGCGTACTGCTAGAGTCTTGGACTTGCTTGTTTAAGATGTTTAGTTCATCGTCACTGAGCGTGCGATATTGCCCGGCTTTTAGGCCGCCTAATCGAATGTGCATGATGCGATTTCTGACTAAACGCGTCACCGAATAGCCAAGATATTCACACATCCGACGTATTTGCCTATTGAGCCCTTGCGTAAGCACAATATCAAAGCTCATTTTACCAATCTGCTTAACCTCACACGGCAATGTTTGTGTGTTTAAAATAGGCACGCCACTGCTCATTTTGTGCAAAAACTGGGGCGTGATGGGCTTATCTACATTCACTCGATATTGTTTTTCATGGGCGTTTTCAGCACGCAAAATTTTATTCACGATGTCGCCATCATTCGTCAATAAAATAAGACCTTCTGAGGGTTTATCGAGCCGGCCGATTGGAAATATTCTCTGCTTATACTTAATCGCATCTATAATGTTTCCAGCAACCTTGCGCTCTGTCGTACACGTTATGCCCACTGGCTTATGATATGCCAGATACACCCTGTCGCTCTTATTGTCTGGCACTGCACTAATCAATTTACCGTCAACGCTAACCACGTCGCTATCTGAAATCTTTGTGCCCAATTCAGGCGCTCTACCATTTACGCTTACGCGCTTTTGCTCAATGAGTTTGTCGGCTTCTCGGCGAGAGCAAAAACCGGTATCACTAATGTATTTATTGAGTCTTTTCAAGGTGTGTCACTATTAGTTGATGTTGTATACGCTATATGAGCTTGCTGCATTGCTCAACAATGATATTTGCCGAGATTCTACACATTTACAGATATGTTTTATACGCGATTGCGCAATTGCCAGTAATTATTGCCAGTAAGTAGTGCCAGCACTTATTGCAACTCAAGCTCTTTAAAGGGCTCGATAGATCCAAGCCAAGAAACAATCGCATCATGCTCAGACTGGCCGATTAAAGACATATAAGCATGCTCTACGCCGTCGACCTCAATCACCTTGATGTTGTTGGCCCGTATGTCTGCAAACACACTGTAGGGTGAACCGCTGTCAATATTAGATGCAAAAATAAGAAACGGCGAATGGCTTTGCTTTAACAAGGCCACCGTGTCGGTTTGCTGAGGGCGCAAATTACGCTCAGCAAGCGCTTTAGTGGCCCCATTATTTAATGTTTCATCCGACAGCAAAAAACCAAACCAAGGTTTTGTATCCCTTACATAGCCTTGAAGTGATGAACCAAGTTGCGTCATCGGGGCCTGTAAAATCGCAGCATCAACCGTGTCTCGGTTGGCCAAGTACGTCGCAACTAAGCCGCCAATAGAATTGCCAAGCGCAATGATCGGCTTATCTTTTGGCACCTGCGCCTCAATAAAACGCTGAATATAATCGGCGTCTTTTACACCAAAGCCTATCGGTGCGTCGAGTTCGCCATGCCCCAGCAAATCGAGCACATATACATCAAAGCCTAAAAACTGAAAATAAGCGGCGCTGAGCAGGCTCCAGTCTTTGCTTGCTCTAAACCCATGAACAATGACAACACTGCCGTGAAAGTCAGGTAGGTCTTTGCGCTCTAACGCCAGTTCACTCGCGTATTCGCCCTCATGGAACTGTACGCGGGTATTGAGCTCAAGCTTCGACATATCTGACTTATTAGCCGCAAAATAATAGCGATAGCATCCAAGCTCGGTGTCGCAAAACTCGCGTGTCTGTATATCAAATTCAGACTTGAGCTTCGCAGTCACGCTGGCAACTGCAGAATAGCTAGATGAGCTAAGAAGTTGATGCATTACCAAACTCTCACAGCCTGTAAGACACAACACAAAAAAGGCTGCAAGCAGCGGCTTATTTACACGTGAGCGCATAGGGTATTTCCTGTTTTGATGCGTGGGCGTATGTTTGCCTTAGCTACCTGTAAAAACAACGGTATGGTAGCAAAGCTACTTATTGATTCCTTCTATTTTTTCAAAAGCGCCTTTATCGCGTCGCTTATGCCCTCTAAGCTAAGTGGATACATCTTATCATTCATTATTTCTTTCATAATTTGCAAAGACGCATGGTAATTCCAATATTCTTTTGGCTGAGGATTTAACCATACACAATATTCAAAATGATTGAGTAAACGCTGCATCCATACGCTACCGGGTTCCTCGTTCCAATGCTCCACACTGCCGCCCGGATAGGTAATTTCATAGGGTCCCATCGTGGCATCTCCTACAAAAATCACTTTATAGTCACTGCCGTATTTGTGCATGATCTGATAAGTGTCAATGTCGCCGTACCCACGGCGCTGGTTATCTTGCCACACCCCTTCATATATGCAGTTATGGAAGTAAAAAAGCTCAATATGCTTAAATTCGGTATGCGCCGCAGAGAAAAGCTCTTCACACAGCTTAATATGCGCGTCCATCGAGCCACCAATATCAAAAAACAATAATAGCTTTATCGCATTACGCCGTTCAGGTGCCATTTTAATGTCGAGGTAACCCGCATTTCTCGCGGTAGAGGCAATCGTGTCAGGCACATCCAAGGTTTCGCTTGCACCGGTGCGAGCAAAACGCCGCAGGCGTCTTAGTGCTACTTTTATGTTGCGGGTGCCAAGCTCCACATCCGAAGATAAATTCTTATATTCCCGTTTGTCCCACACTTTCACGGCAGAAAAATTACGGTTGTTGTCTTGCCCTATGCGCACGCCCTCAGGATTGTATCCATATGCGCCAAATGGTGACGTACCACCCGTGCCAATCCACTTATTACCGCCTTGATGGCGTTTTTCTTGCTCCTTTAATCGCTCTTGAAGCGTTTCCATGAGTTTATCAAGACCGCCCATTGCTTCGATTTGTTTTTTCTCATCGTCGCTAAGCACTTTTTCAAACTGCTTTCTAAGCCATTCATCGGGAATGCTCTGGTCAAACAAATCTATCTGGGCAACGCCCTTGAAATACTCTGCAAAAGCTCTATCAAACTTATCATATTGGCTTTCATCTTTAATTAAGATGGAACGCGCCAAATAATAAAAACCGTCCATGTCGGCATATACCACCTGCCCTTTTAGCGCCCGCATTAAGTCTAGGTATTCGGTGATACTGGTCTTTACTTTATGCTTTCTGAGCGTGAAAAAAAACTTAGTTAGCATTGCGCCGCGCCATGAACATCAGTTTTTCAAAGAGATGAATATCTTGCTCATTCTTAAGCAGCGCACCATACAGAGGCGGTAGCGCATTTTTTGCATCTTTATCTGCAATTGCCTCGGGTGGAATATCATCTGCAACCAAAAGTTTTAACCAATCAATCAGCTCAGACGTTGACGGCTTTTTCTTTAAGCCGTTTATCTCGCGCAGTTGAAAAAAGCTGCTGAGCGCAGTGTCGAGCAAGTTCTTTTTGAGGCTAGGAAAATGCACATCAACAATTTTGCGCATATCGTCTTCATTCGGAAACTGGATATAATGGAAAAAGCAGCGACGTAAGAAGGCATCAGGCAGTTCTTTTTCATTATTTGAGGTAATAATGACAATCGGACGCTGTTTAGCCACCACGCGCTCTTGGGTTTCGTAGACAAAAAACTCCATTTTGTCGAGTTCTAAGAGCAAGTCGTTTGGAAATTCGATGTCCGCTTTGTCAATTTCATCTATTAACAGCACCGGGCGTTTTTGCGCTGTAAAGGCCTGCCATAATTTCCCTTTTACAATATAGTTGCTTATGTCTTTAACGCGTTCATCACCGAGTTGTGAGTCGCGTAGGCGAGATACCGCATCGTATTCATACAGGCCTTGCTGAGCCTTGGTAGTCGATTTTATATGCCATTGCAAAAGATCAGTGCCCAATGCATCGGCTAACTCTTCTGCCAACATCGTTTTACCTGTGCCGGGCTCACCTTTTATTAACAGGGGTTTTTCAAGGGTGATTGCGGCGTTAACTGCAAGCTGCAGCTCCTTGCTGGCGATATAGTTTTCAGTACCTGTAAATCCCATGTTCTCTCTCTTTATTAAGGTATTAATTTAAGGTGTTACTTTTCGGTATTAGCTTTGAGGTATTAGCGCGTCTAGTAATAGCAAGCCTCATGCATGCGCGGCCCAGAATGTTCCAGTAGCAAGTTTCACAAGCATCCGCAAAATCATACAACAAAGATCAACAGACTCTAATAAGATATAGCAAAAAAACACTTTGAATTTTTTTATTAAAGCATAAGCTTGTACTATGCTAAACAGCCGCGTCTAAACAAACACCAAGTGTCGGTAATGTAAACGTTTTACGCATTACACAATACTTAAGTTTATTGATACGCCCTAATAAACAAATAAGATAACAAGGACCTCGCAGCATGAATGTATTTGACGACAGTTCACTTGCCATTGGTAATACTCCACTGGTAAAACTAAACCGCATCGTTTCTGGCAACGTTTACGCTAAAATCGAAAGTCGAAACCCCAGCTTCAGCGTAAAGTGCCGCATTGGTGCCAATATGATCTGGGATGCTGAAAAAAAGGGCATTCTTACCCCTGATAAAGAAATCATTGAAGCGACCAGCGGAAATACCGGTATTGCCCTTGCGTTTGTGGCCGCATCGAGAGGTTATAAAATAACGCTTACTATGCCAAGCAGCATGTCTCTTGAGCGCAGAAAGTTACTTAAAGCGCTCGGCGCAAATTTAGTACTCACTGAGCCGCCCAAAGGCATGAAAGGCGCAGTTGCAAAAGTACAAGAACTAATGGATGCAAACCCGGGTAAGTATGTGCCCATGCATCAGTTTGAAAACCCCGCCAACCCTGAAATCCACGAGCAAACTACGGGTCCTGAAATTTGGAAAGCAACCGACGGAAAAATTGATGCGTTTATCGTTGGCGTAGGAACAGGCGGTACGCTTACCGGCACGTCTCGCTATCTTAAGAAAACGCAAGGCAAAGCCATTACTACGGTAGCCGTTGAGCCTGCAGATTCACCGGTTATTACCCAAGCGCTCGCTGGTGAAGACCTCACCCCTGCTCCTCACAAAATTCAGGGCATAGGTGCTGGTTTTATTCCTGGCAACCTCGACTTAAGCTTAATTGATGAAGTTGAACGTGTTAGCAACGAAGAATGCTTTGAAATGTGCCGACGCTTGATGAAAGAAGAAGGCATTTTGGCCGGTATTTCGTCGGGTGCCGCCGCTGTTGCAGCAAAACGCTATGCAGAGCGCCCTGAAAATAAAGATAAAACAATTGTGGTGTTGCTAGCGAGCGGCACAGAACGTTACCTAAGCAGCCCACTGTTTGCGGGTGAATTCTCGGATTTAGAAGAGGTTCAGTAGACTCGCGCCGCTAAACAAGCCGCCAAACAAACTGCTAATACGCTTCTTAACAGTTAGCAAACATGAAAGAGAGCTTCGGCTCTCTTTTTTATGCGCTTAACAGCTTAAATAAGCTTAGTTGTAGATAAGGAACATCGCCAGCAGTGCTAAAAACGCATGTCACTGAGTAATTTATTGGTCACAGTCACTTATGAAAATGGCTGGCACGTCGATACCTTATAAATAGGTGAGATAGAAGTGATAAAATCGATGAGATACGTATTAGTAAGTTTGTTGTCAGCGTTATTCTTAACGGCCTGCTCAGGTGATAATAAAGAAGAAATTTCGGCCGGTCGCTACGGCATGATGAGCACCGACACGCCGCAGTACACTGCCATAGTGTTTATGCGCGCTATATACAACGAACCCACCCTCGATAAAGCGCTTACCATGTCAACTGAGCGCTTTGCCCGTATCATGCAAAATCATCACACTAATAAAAATGTGCAACGTCATTTACTCAATTTACGACTCGATACAATGCAGGTAGACCCGGTATCGGGTGGCACGCTCATACTATCGGATAAACAAAAAGAAGCGGATATAGAGGTCAAAATTGTAGGTCAATACGACGGCGACCAAATCGTTGATTTGAAAACAATTTCGATGGTAAGAAAAGGCGGGAAATGGCTGATAGAAGATATTACTAACACCATTCCCTAACAATATTGCCGTCTAACG
This sequence comes from Glaciecola siphonariae, assembly GCF_042652645.1. Taxonomy (NCBI): domain Bacteria; kingdom Pseudomonadati; phylum Pseudomonadota; class Gammaproteobacteria; order Alteromonadales; family Alteromonadaceae; genus Glaciecola; species Glaciecola siphonariae. The sequence goes on along the minus strand of NZ_JBHSGU010000002.1, from coordinate 508,570 downwards.
CCCAGTGACTAAACCCTCGCGTCGTGGGTCAGCACCTCCAATCAGTTTCTTATCCTTTATTTGAATACCATGTATGCCGCTGTTTAAATCGATGATTCGAACGTCGTGCCCTAGCGCTTTAAGTTGAGGTGCTAAGGACTCAATTGATGTGCCTTTTTCAAGCGCGGTATAGTCATTGCGATTAGTGAATCTTGGCGCACTAATGGCTTCCTGCATATCCATATCAAAATCAATGACGTTAATTAAGGCCTGTGCTACGTAGTTGATTATGCGACTGCCGCCGGGAGACCCCACCACCATTGATAGCTCACCTTGTTCATCAAACACCATGGTCGGTGACATGCTGCTACGAGGACGTTTAAAGGCTTCAACGCGGTTTAAAACAGGCAGCCCATCTCGTTCAGGAGACAGCGCGAAGTCTGTTAATTGATTATTTAATAAAAATCCACCTACCATCACGCCTGAGCCAAACATAAACTCTATGCTGCTGGTCATAGAAACGGCGTTGCCATGTTTGTCAACAATCGCTATATGACTCGTACTATTTAGCTCATATGCGTCGTCTTGAGCAAATGCATATTCTGCGTAAGGCTTGCCTTCAGTGGCCTTCTCAAAAGGTTTATAAAGGGAAATTAGCGCCCGACGAGAGGCTAGGTAATCGGGCGCAACAAGTGGTTTCGCAGATAAGCCCATAAAGTCTAAATCGGCTAAATAAACGGCACGATCTGCAAAGGCTAATGCGCTGGCCTGACTAAACGCGTGCACCAGTTCGGTACTCTGCGCAGTCCAATTTGAAAGTTCAAACTGCTCTAAGCCATTAAGTATTTGATAAACGCTCACGCCACCGGAACTTGGCGGGGCCATACCGCACACCTTATATGAGCGATAATCGCCGCACATAGGTAAACGTTCAATCGCTTGGTAGTTTCTTAAATCTCGCGTACTCATTCTTGAAGGATTAATCGGCGCTAATCGCACTGCCTCAGCAATTTGTTCAGCCAGTGCACCGCTGTAAAAGTACTCAACGCCCTGTTTAGCTATCTTTTCGAGATTATTAGCAAGCGCCTCGTTTGTTCTTATTTGGCCTGCCTTTAGCCATTCGCCGCCCGGTTTGAAGTATGCATTAGCCGCCTCAAAATGATTAAGCGCAGGATGCAAGTCACGGGCTAACAAACCCGCTAAACGAGGAGATACCTCAAAGCCCTTTTTAGCCAAATAAATGGTATCGTTGAATAACTGCTCCCAAGGTAACTTCCCGTGTTTTTTATGCGCCATATCAAGGGCTTTAAGCACGCCAGGAACGCCCACGGACTTTCCGCCCACCACTGAGTCACGCCACGACATTTGCTCACCGTTTTTGAAAAACACGTCCTCAGGGGTGTTTGCAGGCGCAACTTCACGGCCGTCAAAGGTATACAATTGTTTTGCAGTGTTGTCCCAATATAAAATAAACGCACCACCGCCAATACCAGAAGACTGCGGCTCGACTAAGGTCAGCATAGCTTGAACAGCAATGGCCGCATCAATCGCTGAACCGCCCTGCTCCAGTATTCGCTTGCCCGCTTGCGATGCATGGGGGTTTGCCGCTGCAACCATGTAGTGTTCACCTACCACGGCCTGCTTTTTATTGCGTCCGGTAGCGGCCTCAGGCTCCCTGTCTTCCCACTGAACCGGCGATGTTGACTGGCCCGTATCGTTTAGTTGGGGTGCGGGGACCTGTGCGCTCGCTGCGCTGGTGATAATAAAAAAGGCGGCAGACAATAAAGTGGATGCCACCTTGATTTTAATCGCATTAGGTTTGGCCAGCTCTTTGGGAAGCTCTGTGGCTTGGGGATTCATTACGGGCATTATCTATTTCAACATCCTATTTATATACATCACGATTTACAGCGCGTTTTTCCATAAAGGCTGAAAATGCCTCTTTTGCAACATCGCTGTTCATTGCCTCAACAAACCATTTTAATTCTTCATCGATATGCGTTTTTACCTCAGCGTGATTATGCTTTAGCAAAGCCTTGGTTTGCTGCAGGGCTTGTTTAGGTTTAAGGCTAAGGTTTTTCAATAAATGCTGCGTTGCCTTATCAAGGTCGTCACCGTGAATGCTGCTAACAATACCGGCCTTTTCTGCCTTTGCTGCACTAAACACATCACCAAGCATCAACAATTCGGCGGCCAAAAGATGACCACCTGCTCTTGGAATGATATAGCTTGACGCATATTCTGGTACAAGCCCTAAATTGATAAACGGCATCGCAAACTTGGTGTTCTCATGGGCCAACACAAAGTCGCAGTGCAGCAACAAGGTAGTGCCTATGCCAATAGCTAGTCCCTCTACCTTTGCAACCACCGGAAGTGGACAATTAAGCAGCGCTAACATAAACCGATAGGTTTCGTTAATTTCACCTACCTTGCTTGATGAGGCAACAAATTCGCTCACATCGTTTCCCGATGTAAAACAACCTTCGCTGCCCTCAATTAAAATCGCTTTAATATCATCTTCTGAGGCCTTGTCACTAGCCCCTTCAATCGCGATAGCCATTTGTTCATACATGCTCGGACTAAGCGCATTTTTCTTATCAGGGCGGTGTATCTGAATGGTAAGAATGTGATCAACTGCTTGAGAATTTATCATACTTAACTTATAACAAAACAATACATAAGCTTAGTCTACAATTAAGCTCAAGATTTATAAACCACAGGGCATATTTAATCAGGTGATAGTTTGCGCACAAAGGAAATGATACATGAATAAGAACGCGCCACCTGAGCTTGCTGGTGCGCCGCGTAAAATGCTTGTACCTTCATCTGTCCTTGCTATATGTATTGGTTTATTGTGCATCGCGGTAGCATTGCTGCCTGCGCATATTCAAGCTTACTTTGTACTATCTGACGCCGGTATATCTAAGTGGCAGTTATGGCGACTGATTACGGCTCACTTTACTCACACCAACCTATGGCACCTAGGACTTAATCTTGTTGGGCTTGCCCTAATATGGCTATTGTTCATTGAGCAGTTAAGCTGGCGCTACACGCTCTTTACCGTCGCGATATGCACGGCAGGTTTGTCTGTTCTACTAATCATTACCAATGGTCTTAGCGACATCCTATGGTATGCCGGGCTCTCTGGCACTTTGCACGGTCTGTTTGCTTTTGCCGTCGCGCTCGAATTAAAGCATAAACGCTTATCAACCTTTGTGCTTATTGGCCTAGGCTGCTTCAAACTAAGCTATGAGCAGTTAGGTGGCTCGACGCAGGACACCGCTGACCTCATTGGCGCGAACGTGGCCATCGACGCGCACTTATGGGGAGCAGTTCTGGGCGTTTTTTGCGCAGTGATAGTATTAACCATCAACTTGGTGAAACACAAGACACAAAAAAGGCGCTAGCTTATTGTGCATAGCGCCTGTAGTAGCAACTTATTTTATGAAGGGCTACAGGTGTGTTTCAAACAGCTTATGAATGCGGCGGTATTCGTCTAACCATGAACTCGGCTGAACAAAACCGTGGGGTTCTACCGGATAAATTGCCGTTTCAAAATCTTCTTTTTCTAGCTCAATTAAACGCTGTACTAAACGCACCACATCAACAAAAAACACGTTATCGTCAACCATCGGCGCATTCATCAACAAGGGTTTGTTAAGCCCTTCTGCAAAATAAATGGGCGAGCTTCGCTCATACGCAAGCGGGTCAACGTCGGGCGTGTTGAGAATGTTTGATGTGTAAGGCAAATTGTAATGGGCCCAGTCTGATACCGGACGCAGAGCAGCGCCTGCTTGAAACAAATCTGGCTCGTTAAACAAGGCCATAAAGGTTAAAAAGCCTCCGTAAGACCCACCGTAGGTGCCAATACGGTTTCTGTCGACATTCGCATTGTCTACCAGCCAATTTACGCCATCTTTGAGGTCTTGCACTTCTGGTGTCCCCATTTGACGGTAAATGGCAGTGCGCCAATCTCGCCCATAACCAGCAGACGCACGAAAGTCCATATCTAGAACAACATAGCCCTGTGAAATAAGCAGGTTATGAAACATGAACTCTCTAAAATAAGCAGACCAGCCTAAATGTGCGTTTTGTAGATATCCCGCGCCATGATTAAACACAACTGCGCGGCGCTTTTGCGCATTTAGATTTTCAGGTAAATAAACCCTTGAGTAAATGGGTTGCTCTGTATGGCTTGAGGGCACCGCAACAATAGAGGGTGCCTTCCAGTCTATGGATAAAAACGCATCGCTAATCGTATTAGTTAATCGCGCCGCCTCAGTATCAGAATCAACGGACTTAACATACAACTCAGGCGGCATGGTAAGTTTGCTGTGCGTGAGCACCAATAGTGACTCGTCAGGACTTAATACAAAATCGGTCATGCCATTTAAGTCAGTCAGAGCCTGCGTATCGCCCGTTGCAAGTTCAGTTTGGTATACTTCAAATATTCCGGGGTGTTTTTTATTGGCTTTGTAGTAGGCGTGCGTTCCATCTTTCGACACTTTTACTGTATCCACAACATAATTACCTGAGGTAATTTGCTTCAACTTGCCATCGATTGGCTTAACGTAAAGATGAGAATAACCTGATTCTTCCGACAGCAAGTACAGCGCCTTACTATCTTCAATCCAACCAAATTGATTAAAGCGATAGTTTACCCATGCGTCGTCATGCATCCGGTGTTGCGTCTCAAATGATGTATCGTTTGCAGCATCTAGCGTAACAATCCACCTGTCTTTGTTGTCCCACGCTTCAAGCATCAAAGCCGCTACCTGTCCGTCTTCATGCCATGCAATGGGTGCTTCGGTGGCGTAACCGCCAAACAACAAACCTATGTCGCGTGGCAAACGGTTTGCGACATATTTCTCTCCTCTTGCCTCGGCATTTTCTCGCTTTTCAGCCTCCAGCACGTCTTCGTTGTAGCCCGGCAAATTCACATAGCTAATTTTACGTTGCGTATTGGCCTCAATATCGAGCAAATAAATATCGTGACTGATAGGTTTCGCGTCGGCTACTCGCTGGCGCACCGGCTTGGCAACAATACGCCCGCTCTCTTCAATGTAGTCTGGCATAATATCGCTGTCGTCACGGGTAGCCCTATTTTCTCGGGTCACTACGATAGCGTACTTTCCATTCGGCGATAAACTTGCCGTGACGTTGGTGTGTTCTTTGTCGAAGTAAAACTGCGCAGACATTACAGCATCATTTTCACGCTTAATTGCGTGAGCCAATGCCTCCCTATCTTGTCGGTTTTTGCGATCTACATTGACATATTCAATGAGTTTTAGTTGCTCTTGAGCCAAATAGTCAGCAGCCGGTTTAACGGCTTGAGGCGCTTCGCTAAAATCCCATTCCATGATCTGCTGGTAGTTGTCACCATTGGCGCTAATGCTGTAAAAACTGTTGCCGACTTGAAACGACACACCATCATTTTTGTAGTACGACAGGTTTCTAGCTTGTGCGCTATCTCGGGTAAGTTGGATGGAGTTTTGCTGCCCGCGTTTTTTCGCAAAAACATCGCCCTCGTAAATCCATGCTACAAAATCGTAATCAATATCATCAATGTATTGTGAATAGGTCATTTCATGCAATTGGCTTAAAGGCACTTTTGTTCCATTGCCTTCACCACTAGCAGCATCTGCTTGCGTTACAAAAACATCTCGCAAAATCGAGCCTTCTTGTTTTTGTCGGTAAACGATGGCGTTCGAACCGGGCGCAAAGGCAACCCGCTCAGGCTGGCGCCCTAACCAGTCTGGGTCAGCCATTATTTGTTCCAGCGTAAGGCTTGCCTGCTCGCCACTATTTGCACTCGTAACTAGCGCTACGTTTTTCTCTTGAGTAACAGTGGCAGTCGGGAAATTACTGGATGTGCTTGCTGTATTGCGCGGCGCAGCGCTATCTGAGTTAGATTGTGTTGCGGTGCATCCGCTTGCCAGTGCTATTGCGAGCACTATGGCGCTTAGTTTTGTCGTTTTCATAAGCCTTTCATCTTGTTATTGTAAGTGTCGATTTCTGGGACATACTAGCATCTATATTCTTCACTTGGTTTAATCACTTTAAAAGCCAACTAAGAAGAAGATAAATGATTTAGTCTTTGGCACCTGCTAGTTTACACGCTTGTGATCTAAATAAAATCACTGGCATTATTAATAGACGCCTGATAGACAACTAGATACGACGCAAATGTGCATATGGTCTGCATCTTTTGCGCCTTAATTATTACTCTTTGAGAGTAAGGATAAATAAAAATGAAAAAATTAATTAGCGGTGCTGCATTGTTAATAGCGGCGATGAGTGCTTCAGCCAACGATTGCCCAGACGTGCTTAAACACATGAAGCGCAAACTTAACTCACAAGAAGTGGTAAATTTATGCGAGGCCTACAGCGGCAAAGCAGTGTTGTTTGTTAACACCGCGAGTAAATGCGGTTTTACTCCGCAGTTTGAGGGCCTAGAAGCACTATATACCAACTACAAAGACGACGGCTTTGTGGTACTTGGCTTTCCATCTAATGATTTTGCTCAAGAATATGCAGATGAAAGCAAGACCGCTGAGGTATGTGAGCTGACCTATGGTGTTAATTTCCCTATGTTTGAGCCAATTTCTGTGAGAGGCGATAACGCCGATCCGCTTTACGCTAAACTTGCAGAAGAGACAGGTAAATCACCAAAGTGGAATTTTAATAAATACTTGATGGATAAAAACGGCAAAGTTGTTGCGCACTATGGGTCGCGCACCAAGCCTGATGACGAAGACTTTATCAAAGACTTAACAAGTGCACTAAATGCCAGCGGCGAATAATTACTTATTCATGTGAAGGCATTGGTGTGAAGGTAGCAATGTAAAGGTAAAAAAAAGCCCTGCGATTGCAGGGCTCTTAACACACTCAACTAGGAACACACTATCAATCGGTAAAGACTCACCAATCAGTAGTTATATTATTAGTCTTTTGACGATGCTTTTGGTTCACTTATTTCCTCAGAAAATTTATCCCATGCTGAGGTGGCAGACTCCTCTCCCATCGCAAGCCCTTCAATGTAAAAGAAATTTACTTCTTTCATGCCTAAAAACGCCAAAAAGTTTTTTACATATTCAGTTTGCGTATCCATGGGTGTGCCTTGATATTTTCCACCACGAGCCGCAAGCACGGTGACTTGTTTACCCGTAATTAGACCCTCTGGTCCATTTTCAGTATATGAAAAGGTAATACCCGCTCTTGCTATGCGGTCGAAAAACGCCTTGAGCGTTGAAGGGATACCAAAATTGTACATCGGAATTGCAAACACGATGTGGTCTGCGCGCTGAATTTGTTCAATAAAGCTCTCGGTGAACGACGCTAACTGCTTTTGCTCATCAGTACGTGATTCAACCGGAGTTGACCACGCCTGCATCTCTGACGCAGTCAAATGAGGCAAATTAATCTCATTTAAGTCTATTTCGCTAAGCTCAATCGATTGCTGGGCCTGTAGTGAAGCAACATAAAGCTCTGCTGCCTTTGCGCTATTGCCTTGTTTACCTTGAAGAGAACTGTTAATTACTAATACATGTGTCATTGTTTATCTATCCTTTTTTAAGCATGGATACAGCATATACAACAATATTATTGATAAATAGCGAATTAATTGGCCTAATTCATTCTAAAAATTAGAAAGATTTTATCCTGATGTTAAAGCAGTGGCCTGTGTGCCGAACACAGGGTATTAATATGACGAGCACGAATTAGGTATATTTATACAACACAGACTTTTCACCGGCTTGGGTGCTTGTTTTTTTTAGACTATGGGCGTACTGCATCAAGAGCCTGAGTGATGTCGTCAATAAGGTCCTTAGTTTCTTCAATCCCTATACTTAATCGAATTAAACCATCGGCGATACCCATAGCGCTTCTCTGCTGCGCGCCATTTTCATGAAAAATGGTGGTCGCGACAGGTAAAGCTAGAGTGCGTGTATCGCCAAGATGCGTGGCACAAATTACGAGGTTTAAGGCATTTAAGAAGTGGCGCACATCAATATGTTCGGCAAGTTCAATACTTAGGATCCCGCCAAAACGACGATTAAATAAATGAGAAGCGCGCTCATGCTGTGGGTGGGCTTGTAGGCCGGGGTAAAACACTTTGGTAATGGCATCGTGCTTCTCAAAAAATTCAGCTAGGCACAGCGCGTTTTCACAGGTTTTTTGCATGCGCATGTTCAAGGTTTCTAGCCCCACCGCAACCTGATGAGCAGCACTTGGCGCGAGCGTTGCCCCCATATCACGCAAACCACGTTTGCGAATTTGAGTAAGTCCCCATTGCTGAGGGTCCGCCACCTTATAAGTATCTGATATATTCTCAAAAGACTGCCAATCAAAATTACCTAAATCAACTACAACACCGCCCAGCACGTTGCCATGTCCACCAATGTATTTTGTTAATGAGGTCAACACTAAGGATGCACCAATAGCTTTTGCATCGAGCATCGGTGCGGGGGTCATTGTATTATCAATGGCAAACACAATGTTTTGCTCCCTACAGAGCGCACTTATGCCATCAAGATCGCTTATTTGAGTACCAGGATTGGCAATAGATTCGCAAAACACCATTTTGGTATTGGCTTTACATGCACCGGCTACTTTGTCTACATCGGTCACGTCTATGTAGCTTACCTCAATTGCGAAATTTGCCAGTGTTTTGAAAAAACTCAGGGTATTGCCAAACAAATACTGGCTCACAATAATATGGTCTCCCGCTTTTAGTAACGAAAACAAGCTACTGCTGATAGCGGCCATACCGGTGGCAAACACAACTGCGCCTACTCCACCCTCTATATGATTGAGCATGTTTTGCAATGCCACCGCCGAACCAGATGAACTTCTAGAATAAACATGCCCTGCCTGCTTGCCTTGAAAAACCGCCTCAAGGTCGGCCACGTCCTCAAACTCAAATAGCACCGAATTATTAGTAGGTTCGTGCACAGCACCATTTTGTGGTCGGTTAATTAAGCGGTCAGCATGCACTAGCTGGGTGTTGTTTGAACGGTCGGAGGGTTTATTCACGGTATTAGGCACTTATACTGGTTTTGGTGTTAAACGATTGGGCTGAATAAGGAAAATTCATAATTTGTTTGATGTTAGCGAAACTACTCTCTATTGTATATAGAAAGCCTTATCTATCGCTAATCGCCGTATTCTTATTCATGTGTATTTTATTTATCGCTGTTCAGCAGCACCCAAACTTTCCGCTAATTGTTGCGGCTAATCGTGACGAGTTTCATGCACGAAACACTCTGCCATCTCAATTTTGGCCAGAACATTCTCATGTGCTTGCTGGTAAAGACATGCAGGCGGGTGGCAGCTGGATGGGCGTGTCTAAACACGGTAGATTAGCAGCCCTGACCAACATAAGAGCGCCGGGTAAAGAACGCAGCGATGCCGTAAGTCGCGGTGAATTAGTCATGGATTTTTTAACCCAAGACTTTACTGGCGACGCTTATCTTCATCGTTTGTCGAAAACTGCCCAGCAGTACAACGGATATAATTTACTGTTTGGGTCGCTGGACAACTTACAGGTTTACAATAACTTTGAAGATTCGGTATATAGTTTGAGCAAAGGCGTGTACGGTCTGTCTAATGCTAACTTGAACTCTCCATGGCCCAAGCTTGATTTGGGACGCAGTGAGTTAGCAAAATACTGTCAGCAACCAGGTGAACTTAACATAGAACATTTATTTGATTTGTTGGGCAATAGCACCAAGGCTGATGACGAGGTTCTTCCGCAAACCGGCGTGCCGATTGAATGGGAGCGCAAACTGTCTTCAATATTCATTGAATCACCCGATTACGGCACGCGCTCCAGCACAGTGTTATTGCTCGATAGCTATAAACAAGTATTTTGGCAGGAGCGCAGTTTTAACCCTCGCGCCGAACTCATCGACCAGCAAACTTATTTGTTTAAGTTACAAGACATGAGTGAAAAATAAGTGCGTTGTGAATTGATAAAATATCACTAAACAATCGCTCGAAATCTGAGTAAATTCAGGCATAATGTGGCCTTCTAGCTGTAAGCAATGGCAGCTTTCTTATCAACTTGCAAAACCATATGAGGAAACCCGCTCGTGTTCGAAACCTTACCTGCACTCTCTCCCGATCCCATTCTAGGACTTTCAGCAGCATTTAAATTGGATAACAATCCTAAAAAAATCGACTTAGGTGTAGGCGTTTATAAAGATGAACATGGCAACACACCCATTTTAAAGGCGGTAAGCCAAGCTCAAGCGGTATTGCAAGAGCGTGAAAGCTCCAAGGTATACATTACGCCTCAAGGGCATCAAGGCTATATAGACGGCATGTTAAACCTGCTACTAGGTGAAGGCAGCTCGGTTCTCAAAGATAAGCGCGTGGCTGCAGTACAGGCGCCTGGTGGTTGTGGTGCTTTGCGCATCCTTGCTGAGTTATTAGTGCGCGTAAATAAAGACACCGTTGTGTGGGTAAGCGACCCCACGTGGGCCAACCACATGCCACTTTTAGGCGATGCAGGCTTAACACTCAAAACATATCCGTATTTTGACAAAGATAGCGCCTCTATCAAGTTTGATGAAATGATGGATTGCCTAAAGGGCGTTAAAAAAGGTGACGTGGTATTGCTCCATGGATGCTGTCATAACCCTACTGGCGCAGACTTAACTAACGAACAATGGGATGCCTTAGCCGCTCTTGCTGTTAAAAATGGCTTTTTACCCTTTGTTGATGTTGCCTATCAAGGTTTTGGTGACGGTCTTGAAGAAGACGCATACGGTTTGCGCCTGCTTGCCGAAAGCGTAGATGAGCTCGTTGTGGCTGCCTCGTGCAGCAAAAACTTTGGACTTTATCGAGAGCGGGTTGGCTTAGCGGCAATTCTTACAAAAGATGAAAAGACCGCGAGTATTGCGCAATCGCAAATCCAATCAGTAGCGCGCGGTATTTATTCTATGCCCCCCTCTTATGGTGGCGCATTAGTTGACATCATTTTGGCAGACGAAGCACTTCGAAATGTTTGGCAAACCGAAGTAGCAGAAATGCGCGACCGCATGATAACGCTGCGCAAGCTGCTGGTAGACAATTTGGTGAATCAGGGCGTAGATAAAGACTTTAGCTTTGTAAACCAACAAAAAGGCATGTTCTCATTTTTGTGTATCGCCCCAGAGCAGGTTCAGCATTTACGACAAGAGCACAGCGTTTATTTTGTGGATTCTAGCCGCGTAAATATCGCGGGCATTAGTTTAGCTAACGTTGAGGTGCTGGCCAAAGCCATCGCTGACACCTTAAAAGCATAAACATCAAATAAGCCATAGCTACACCAGGCGCTTCATGTTGTTGAATGATAAAAGCATAATTCAGCAATCTAAAGCGCCTGATATTTTGTTCTGTAACGTCCTGTTCTATGACATCCTGTTCTATACTAAACCTATTTCGTTATCGGGTAACAACGTATAAAGAATGTATGATGCCAGGCACGTAAAAGAACAAACACAAAATGATGTTAATGATGAGATGTTTACCTGCGCCGGCCTTCAAAAACACAGCGATTGGGGGCAATAGAATTGCTAGTATGATGAGCAGTAATTTATTCATGGTTAAACTCTTATAATTATTAAAGTGAATGGTTAAACAAGCCCAAGCCCTTGAGCCTTTACTAACGATACACTACCCTCACACCAAATTCCTTATTTAAAATTTTTGGTACATTTTTGCGGTGCCTACCGATGAGTATCGTCATCGTGGTGAATACCACGATGACGACTCTTAGCACTTAAGCCAGCATGCCGCCGTCTACGATGACGCATGCGCCGGTTGTGTAACTAGAGGCCTCAGATACTAGGTATAACACGGTGCCGGCCATTTCATCGGGGTCAGCGACACGTCCAAGCGGAATGACTTTAAGCGCTGTTTTTAAGATGCTGTCATTCGTTGTTAGTGCAGAGGCAAACTTGGTGTCGGTTAAGCCCGGTAGTAAGGCGTTCACCCTAATGTTGTGCTTACCACACTCTTTGGCGAAAGCCTTGGTCATACTAATAACTGCGGCTTTTGTAATACTGTAGATGCCTTGCATGTCACCTGGGGTTACACCATTTACCGACGCTGTATTTAAAATCACGCCACTGCCCTGCTCTCGCATCATTTTGCCTGCTTCAATAGACATGAAGAAGTAACCTCTTACGTTTACGTCAACGGTTTTACTGTAAGCAGCTAAATCGGTGTCGAGAATGTGGCCAAAATAAGGATTGGCGGCAGCGTTGTTTACCAAGATATCTATCTTGCCAAATTCACTCTTAACATGCTCAAACAAGGCTGTGATCTGCGACATTTCGCCCACATGGCAAGCAAAAGCAGAAGCCTTCCCGCCGTTGTCTCGAATACTTTTAGCCACTTTTTCGCAAGCCTCAATTTTGCGACTAGAAACTAATACGTGAGCGCCTCTTGATGCCAATAAGCGAGCAATAGACTCACCAATGCCGCGACTCGCTCCCGTCACAACCGCAATTTTACCGCTTAAATCAAACAAATCTTTCATCTATATTTCTCCGCTTTCATATTCACCCATTTGCCACATTAAGCCAACATGCCGCCGTCAATGGTAAATGCATGACCATTCATAAAAGTACTTTCGTTACTGCATAGCCAGGCGACTGCGCCAGAGACTTCTTCTACCTTGCCTAGTCGACGCAGTGGGCTGGCTTTTATGATTGCTTGCTGGCCACGCTCATCCAGCGTAGCCAAGGTGTTTTGGACCATCGGCGTATCGATAAAGCTAGGGCAAACGGCGTTGAAGCGAATATTGGCTTTTGCGTACTCCAATGCCGCAGATTTGGTTAAACCCATTACGCCATGCTTTGCTGCGCTGTAAGCAGAAATCATAGGCGATGAACGCAAACCGGCGACAGATGCAACGTTTATCACGTGCCCCCCTTTGCCGACCATACAAGGGATGGCCGCTCGCATGCAGTGCCATACACCTTTCAAATTAACAGCAATATTGCGGTCGAAATCGTCATCGCTGACTTCGTGCAAAGGAGCAGGCTTATGGTCAATACCGGCATTGTTAATCACCACATCTAAAGACCCTAGCGTTTTCATTGCAAAAGCAAACAATGCTTTTACCGAATCACCATCGGCTACATCCACCTTATGAAAGCTAATGTTGTAACCTTGCTCCTTTGCTTTTTGTGCTATCTCATTACCTGCCTGCTCGGCCAAATCAGCAATCACAACATTTGCCCCGCGCTGCGCTAACAGTTCTGCACTAGAAGCGCCAATGCCAGAGGCACCGCCGGTAATTAATATATTTTTACCGCTTACATCTGCCGCTGGGTAGCTCATTGTTGTTCCCCCACTTTCAGAATAAGCTTGCCAAAATTCTCGCCTTTAAACAGCATCATCAGCGTGTCTGGGAAGGTCTCAATACCCTCTACAATATGCTCTTTAACCTTTAATTGGCCTGACTGAATCCACCCACCAATCTCCTTCATGGCAATGGGATATTCTTTTACGTTGTCAAATACCACAATACCCTCCATACGTGCCCTATTAACCAATAGTGATAAATAGTTCGATGGGCCTTTTACCGGCGTAGTATTGTTGTATTGACTAATGGCACCGCAAATCACAATCCGCGCTTTGAAATTAATTTGTGTTAGCACGTCGTCGAGTATCTGCCCGCCTACATTGTCAAAAAACACGTCAACGCCTTTTGGACACGCCTCTTTGAGTGCTTTTTTAACGTTCTCATTTTTATAATCAATGGCGGCATCAAAGCCAAGCTCATCTATTAGAAACTTGCACTTATCTTCACCACCGGCAATACCAACGACTCTGCACCCTTTAATTTTGGCAATTTGTCCAACCAAGCCACCCACAGCTCCCGCAGCTCCCGATACCACAACGGTTTCACCGCTTTTTGGCTCGCCAGACTTAAGCAGACCAAAGTAACCTGTCATGCCAGGCATACCCAATACACCGAGGTAGGTCGACAGTGGTGCTAGGGCTGGGTCAACCTTATGAAGGCCCTTGCCGTCGCTCACTGCATATTGCTGCACGCCTGCATAACCCACTACAAAGTCACCTTCAGAAAATCCATCGTGTTTGCTTTCAATGACCTGACCAACGGTGCCGGCTCGCATTACATCGCCTATTTGCACGGGCTCAATATACGATTTTGCGTCATTTAACCAGCCGCGCATCGCGGGGTCTAAAGATACGTACAATACTTTTACTAACAATTCACCGTCACCGATGCTCGGCACTTCTGCTTCGTTATAATCCCAATTTTCTAGGGTGGGCTCACCTACTGGACGCGCTTTTAGTTTCCACTGTTTGTTTAGGTTTGTGTGGGTAGTCAAAATAAGTCTCCTTAAAACCAGTCTGGCTGCATTTGCGCACAGACGTCGTTATTGTTGTGTAAAAGTTGTAAGTCACGCTCAATTAATGGCAACTCCCAGTCTATAAAATATTTAGCTGCTTGCACTTTTCCTAAATAGAAAGCTTTGGCCGACTCACTCTGTGCGTCAACGAGCAGCTTTTCTGCCACGCTGGCCTGGCGAATCCATATCCAGCTCACCACAATGGTCGCAAACGCATTCATCATCGCTTGCGCGTTGGCACTTAGGGTTATTTGCTTATCGCTTTGTATTGCGCCGGCAACATGTGTTAATAGCTCATGCAGCTTCGCTAAATAGCCCCCTAATTTCTTCGCCATTTGTGAAGACTCACCGGTGGTAATCGCGCCTAAATGACTTTGAATTTCTTTTTGCAGTATTTTTAAGCCAAGACCATTTTTCTGCCATAGCTTGCGGAAGGTTAAATCAAGCGCCTGAATGCCATTCGTTCCTTCATGAATAGGGTTAAGGCGGTTATCGCGCCAAAACTGTTCTGACAAATATTCTCGCGTGTAGCCTGAGCCGCCCAGCACCTGAATGCCTAAGTCATTAGCCTTAGGCCCAAATTCAGAGGGCCATGCTTTTAACACCGGCGTCAATAGGTCTAGTAATTCTTGCAGCCCTTGTTTTTCTTCGGCATCAGCGCAGGTATTAATGCGATCAATCAAATTAGAGCCATACAAGCACAAGGCCATGCCGCCCTCGCTGTAGGCTTTTTGTGCTAAGAGCATGCGCTTCACGTCGCCATGAAAAATAATCGGGGCTGGCGCATCTTCTGGTTTATTGTTAGGTGCGACTCGACCCTGTGTTCGGTCTTTAGCGAAATCGAGCGCATACTGATACCCACGATAGCCAATCATCGCGGCACCAAAACCTACGCCAATACGCGCCTCATTCATCATCATGAACATATAGCGCAAGCCAAAATGCTCCTCACCCACCAAATAGCCATGACAATCATCGTTCTCGCCAAAGGTTAAAGCTGTTGATGTGGTGCCGCGATAACCAAGCTTGTGCAGTAAACCTGCAAGCTGAACATCGTTACGCTCACTAGGGTCACCGTTTTCATCTAAGCGGTATTTAGGTACAACCATCAAAGAAATCCCTTTTACCCCGGCGGGACCGCCTGGCACTTTTGCCAACACCAAATGCACAATGTTGTCAGAAAGCTCATGCTCGCCTCCCGATATATAAATTTTTGACCCTTTAATGCGATATGTGCCGTCGTCTTGCTTCACCGCAGTGGTGCGAATATCGGCAAGCGAGCTGCCCGCATGCGGCTCAGTTAGGGCCATGGTGCCTGTGAAATCACCCGTAAGCATTTTTGGCATAAACTGCGCTTTGAGTTCATCGCTGGCGAAATGGCTAATTACATTAATCGCAGCAGAGGTTAAAAACGGATAGGCTGTGGTAGAGGGATTAGCGGCCATAAAATAACCGGATACTGCGGTCATTACTGACTCAGGTAATTGCATACCGCCATCTTCAAACGCATAACGACCAGCAATAAACCCAGCCTCTCTAAAGGCATCAAATGCGACTTTTACGTCGCCCAGCATACTGACTTTTTTACCGTCAAAGGTGGGCTCTTGCTTATCTGCAATATGGTTATGGGGTAAAAATAGCTTGGCTGCCATTTTGTGCGCGGTATCTAATACCGCGTCGAATGTTTCGCGGCTGTGGTCTGCAAACTTTTCATGCTTACATAGCGACTCAGCGTTAAGCACATCATAAAGTTGGAACGGGAGTTCCATGTCGTGAATGAGAGTATCTGCTGCCATTACTTCCTCAACTTAATAAAACTCGGGCATGCCCTTGGTTGCGATAGTTTTATACTAACGCTGTGGAAGGTTTTCTTTTAGTGTCATTTATGCCATTCTTATGGTCAATAAAGACAACTATTTTGCTAGTGAATATATATGCCGTACTTTAAGAAATACAAAGTCACCATAGTAGGATTTGACGGCGCTTTGGCCTCGGCAATTACGGGTGCCATGGATATATTTTCCTTTGCTGGCGTGTCTTGGCAGCGTTTTAATCATTTGCCGCCTGAGCCGCGCTTTACCGTGAGTCTTGCTAGCCTTAATCAGCGTCCAGTGGAGTGCATAAATCGTTTAACGCTTAACGCGCACCAAGCCATCGAAGATATAAACAGCACAGATATCCTGCTCATTCCCACCATTGGGGGGTCAATTCATAAGGTGCTCGAGCAAAACCAAGCTTTGCTTCCTCACCTTGTGCGCATCAGTCAGTCGGGCTGCGACGTGCTAGGTAATTGCTCTGGCGCGTTTTTACTCGCCAAGGCAGGTTTATTAAATGACCGCACAGCCACCACGCATTGGGGTTACGCGTCACTGTTTGCGAACATGTTTAGCGATGTAAATTTAGATATTAAACAAATGATCACGCAGTCAGACAATGTGTATTGTGCTGGCGGCGGCGTGGCCTTTCATAATTTATGCTTGTTGCTAATTGAACGTTACTGCGGCAGAGAAGTAGCCAATCAGGTTGCCAAGGCACATGTTATTGACACCCACCGCACCAATCAAAGCGCTTTTACCAACATTCGTCAGCTCAAACAGCATCAACAGCCGCAAATTGTAAAAGTACAGGAATTTATAGAAGATAATTATCAACTTCCGTTAAAGGTAAGTGAGTTAGCGAAGATGGTACATGTTACTTCTCGCACGCTTAACCGTCAGTTTCAGCAGTGGGTCAATATGCGACCCATCGAATACATTCAAACAATACGCGTTGAGCAAGCAAAGCGCCTGCTTGAAGGCGGTCATAAACACATTCAGTCTTTAGCCTTAGAAGTGGGCTATGAGGATGCAGCATCCTTTGCCAAATTGTTTAAAAAAACCACAGGCTATACGCCTGCACAATACAAAATAAAATTTCATCGAGATTTTGATTTTTAGCGGATTTTATCAGCATTGTTTGGTAAACTTGTCGCAGTTTTAACCACTCCTCCTTAATATTCGGAACCAACACATGAAAACCTTTAAGCACTCGACATTAGCGCTAGCGATGGCTGTTGCCTTTACGTTACCTACGCTCGCTCAGGCACAAACACAAACTGAAAATGATGAAGACCAAGCTGTTCAACAGGCAGCCGGCCTTGAGCGCATTACCGTAACAGCGCAAAAAAGAACGCAAAGTATTCAGGATGTCCCTATTTCGATCGCAACCCTAAGCGGTGAAGAGTTTGAAAATTTGTTTTCAGGTGGTGGCGATATACTCGAACTGGCGGTACGCGTTCCGGGTTTATACGCAGAAACGTCTAACGGCAGGGTTGCACCGCGCTTTTACATTCGCGGCTTAGGCAATACCGATTTTGATTTAGCAGCTTCGCAGCCGGTATCCATCATAATGGACGATGTGGTAATGGAAAACGTGGTGTTAAAGAGCTTTCCATTGTTTGATGTTCAGCAAGTGGAAGTGCTTCGCGGCCCACAAGGCACGCTATTTGGGCGCAACACAACAGCAGGCATCATCAAATTTGATTCTGTTAAGCCTAGCGAAGACTTCGACGCCTACGTAAAAGCCTCGTATGGCAGCTTAAACACCTTCAATCTAGAGGGTGCTGTGGGTGGCAGTTTAGGCGGTGATTTGGCTGGGCGTATTTCAGTCTTATCGCAGTCGCGCGAGGATTACATAGACAACATCGCTTCTGAAGAAGGCAACGCTATCGGTGGTTTTCGTGAGCAAGCGTGGCGCGGACAGTTACTCTATACCCCCAGTGATGATTTGAGCATTTTAGCAAATGTTCACGGTAGAGAGCTAACCGGCACTGCATCGGTATTTAGAGCTAACGTATTTACCAAAGGCTCGAACGACCTAAACGAAAATTATAAACGTGATGAAGTTATCTACGACGGTAACTTAAACGGCAGTGGGTTCGATAATAACCCACAAGAATATGAAGGCTTTGGTGCTTCGTTTAAAGTAGATTACGACTTTGGCGATTTCACCCTTACTTCAATCACCGCATATGAAGAGGCCGAAGGTTTCAGCTTAGGTGATATAGACGGAGGTTTTGGCAGCGCAGCAGACTTTACGCCGCCTTCACGCCCCGGCTTTATTCCGTTTGATGCTGTAACCCAAGACAATCTTGACGATCTGGAACAAGTTACGCAAGAAATTCGCTTCGCCAGCGATACCGACGAAGCGCTGTCGTGGCAGGTTGGTGCATTTTACTTCGACTCATCGTTTAACGTCACGTCAACAGACGGTTTCTTTGGTGCCACAACAGTGTTTCACGACAATACAACTTGGGCAGTATTTGGCCAAGCAAGCTATGAACTCACTGAAAAACTCACACTTACTGGTGGTGTGCGTTATACCGACGATGAAAAATCTCTTGAAGTGGGTGAGCAGAATGTCAACGGTTTTGCCCTTGTGATAGGTGCCGCATCTATACAAGAGTATGATCCAATTAATGTAGATGACGGACAGACAAGCTTTGAGCTTAGTGCAAACTACAGTCTAAGCGACAATGTGTCATTGTTTGCCCGTTATGCAAACGGCTTCAGAGCGCAGTCTATTCAGGGTCGAGACATCGCATTTGAAGGTGCCCCTTCGGTTGCCGATGCCGAAACAATTAACTCCATTGAGGCCGGTTTCAAAGCTGATTTAATTGACAACACCCTTCGCGTAAATGCGGCTGTATTCGCTTATGAGGTTGATGATATTCAGCTATCAGCCATTGGCGGTGCTAATAACGGTAACTCTTTGTTGAATGCCGACAAAGGCCGAGCATTTGGCTTTGAAGTAGACGCGCAATATTTGGTAACAGAGAATTTTGTTATCACAGCGGGTTTTAGCTTGAACGATACCGAATTACAAGATGACGATTTGCTTGTTGCGCCTTGTGGCGCAAACTGCACCGTGCTCGACCCTGTCGTTAATGGTTTAGCCGCTGTGGACGGCAATCCATTCCCACAAGCGCCTGAAACTATCTTCAATTTTACAGCGCGTTATGCCATCCCTGCGGGTGACAATGGCGAATTATTTGCCTACACCGATTGGGCATTTCAAGGCGAGACCAACTTGTTTTTATATGAGTCAGTTGAATTTCAAACCGATGATAATGTTGAGGGCGGTTTACGCTTAGGCTATGAGAACTTTTATCATGGCTACACCGTTGCCTTATTTGGTCGTAACATCACAAATGAAGACAATGTGAAAGGAGCTATCGATTTCAATAACCTAACGGGTATTGTTAACGAGCCTCGCATTATCGGGATTGAAGCTAAGTTTACTTTCTATTAAGTCTCGACTATGTAAACAAGGCCGGTCATAGCGCCGGCCTTTTTATTTTTAATATACTGGTTTTACCGCCTTTTACTCCTTCGTTTTAATACTTAAAGAGTCGTCAATGCTCAATTCTAACGTATTTTTGTTTAGCACCTGTGTGCTTATTTGGGGCTCTACTTGGATAGCCATTACCTTTCAAACCGGTGAAACTCCGGTTATGGTCTCGGTTGCTCTGCGTTTTGCAATTGCCGCCGTATTACTGGGTATTTGGTGCAAAATCCGCAGCATTTCGCTGCGCATAGCGCCCGGACAACATAAATACCTATTTGCCGCTGGCGTCTTTTTGTACTGCATGGATTATTCGTTTTTGTATGCGGCTGAACAACACATGATAAGCGCCCTGCTGGCAGTCCTTAGCAGCAGCGTAATTTATTTTAATGTGGTGCTGCGCCGCATTATATTGGGCAAGGCTATTCGCTTAGAAGTGATCATTGGCGCGACCATAGGTCTGCTTGGTATTGCGCTGATTTTTGCTCCCGAATTTGAAAAAATGTCTCTCACCGAAGGAATTAGCCTTGGACTATTATTCGCAACCGCTTCGTTTTTGTCGGCCGCATTTGGAAATATTACCTCTGAGCGTATTTTAGATCGGCAGACTGGCGTCATCCCAATGAATTTTTGGGCCATGAGCTACGGTGTTGCCTGCACGAGTCTTATTGCACTTTTTAGTGGAATGGAATTTTCACTTCCAGACCAACCGTCTTATTACTACTCTTTGGTTTATCTGTCGGTGTTTGGTTCGGTGCTCGCGTTCGGCTCTTATATGAAGTTGCTAAAGCAAATAGGCTCAGACAAAGCAGCCTATGTGGTGCTGGTATACCCCGTGGTAGCGCTGATTATATCGACTTTTTTTGAAGCCTATCTATGGACACAATACTCAATTGTTGGCGTTGTCTTCGTGATCATTGGCAACGCCGTTGCTATGGGCAAGGCAAACCGGCTTTTAAGCCGATGGACCGACTAAATCTGAAAGCCCACCACAATGGCAATAAGCGCAATAATCCCTACATATGGGAAGGGCGAACGCCAAATTGACATAGGCTTACGGCTAGCTTGGTCAACAGCACGATTTTGAATTTGTGACTGCAACTGAGCTTCATCGGCTAAATGGCGTTTATAACGCCAGTACACAAAGGCAGCGCTCAGCAAAAATACAATAATTGCCACGGGCATGCTAAACCCGTCGTATATCCAAGCGGCGTAAAAATAGACAAACACATAAGCCAAGCCGCTAAGCCAAAAAAAGTATTTCATTTGTGCTCCTGCTTATTGCAATTAAATGCTATTTACCCTCAGCGGCAAAATCGCCGTTCGCTTCATTTGGATTATCATCTTGCGATTTGCTTGCATCAACACGCTTTCCCTTCTTGCCTCTAAATGCCGTTTTAAAATCATCTAAAATCAAATAAAGCGACGGGACAAGCAGCAGTGTAATAACTGTGGCAAACAATATCCCGAAGGCCAACGAAATCGCCATAGGGATTACAATTTGGGCTTGTAGGCTGCGTTCAAACACAATAGGCATTAATCCCATAAATGTTGTGAGTGAGGTCAGTACAATGGCTCTGAAACGTTGAGTACCCGCGTTAACAACCGCATCAATCATTCGGTAACCTTCTCGACGAGCGCGATTGACAAAATCCACCATGATGAGTGAGTCGTTTACCACTACGCCAGACAAGGCAATGATCCCGCAAATCGAGAGAACACTTACCGCCTTACCTAATAACAAATGTCCAATGATTGCCCCAACTACGCCGAAGGGAATAACCGACATAATTATTAACGGTTGTGAATAAGACTTAAGCGGAATAGCCATCAATGCAAATATTGCCAGCAGCGCGAACAAGAAACCCTGCGCCAACGACAGCATAGCCTCGCCCTGCTCTCTTGAGTTTCCTTGTAGTTTAAAACTTACCTGCGGATAGCGTGAGAGTATTTCGGGGATAACTTCATTAGTGACCTCAGATACTACTTCACCTGGGTCGATTAAATCTTTATTTACCTTACCGGTGACGGTAATGGAGCGAGCACCGTCTACTCGTATAATACTCGAGTAGCCTTTAGCCAATTCAATATCGGCCACCTGACTAAATGGGATGTCGTCACCGTTAGGCGCTCGAACGCGCATGTTTTCAAGATTACCGACAGAGTTTCGCTGCTCTTGCGGATATCTGACCATGACTTTAACTTCTTCATCTTGACGCTGAATGCGCTGAGCTTCTGCTCCAAAAAAGCCATATCTCACTTGCTGAGCAAGTTGCGACAATGAAATCCCCAATGCCTCTGCTTGAGGTTTCACCGCTAACTGAATTTCGTCGCTACCGCCACTGAAGGTGTCGTTAATCTCACTTACCCCTTCGTAAGCTTCTAAATAGCTTCTAAGCTCGGCGGTTACATTGGTGAGCTCCTGCAGATTATTTGAGCTAAACTCAAAATCCAAGTCTGAGCCGCCACCAGGGCCACCGCCGCCACCGATACTAAATGAGCGTACGCCTGCCATTTCAGGAATTTTTTCGCGCCATACTTCTTGAATCTGTTTGTCGGTTAAATCGCGCGTTTCGCCTTTGGTGAGCTCAATAAAAAACTGACCCGAAAGCGCACCGGTATCAAAAGCTAAAAAGTGTTTTATTACGCCGGCACCGGTTTCCTCGCTAATTTGGTTTTCCATTGCTAGCGCGCCATTCATTACATTGGTAATGGCTTGGTCTCGCTGTTTAAGAGAACTGCCCGCTTCCATTTCAATAGTCGCAACCATGAAGTCTGACGGGATATCAGGGAAAAATACAAATCGCACGAGTCCACTGCCAAACAAGCCTATGGTGAGGATTAACATGGCCACAAAGGTTGCTAACGTGGTATAGCGGTATTTCACCGCTTTGACTAAAAATGGCGCATATTTATTGGCAATAAACCCTTTCACAAGCTCATTAAAAGCCTCTCGCTTGCGCTGAAACCAGTTTGCAGTGTCAGGATCGTATGGTTTTACCTTCATGTGCGCCAAGTGCGCCGGCAATATTAGTTTTGATTCAATCAGTGAAAAGACTAAGCACAAAATCACCACCATGCCGATGGTTTTCCAGATCACGCCAAAGGTACCACTCACCATTAACATCGGCGAAAAGGCGGCTATTGTGGTTAAAACCCCGAAGGTGGCCGGCATGGCGACGCGTTTAACGCCGCGTATGATGTTGTCCATACTGTGGCCGTGTTTGTCCATCTCACTGTACGCCGACTCTCCCATAATAATGGCGTCGTCAACGACTATCCCCAGCACCAGAATAAAGCCAAACAAACTCAAAAGATTTATAGAAACATCGATGTATTGAATCGGCATCAACATCAGCGTGCCTAAAAAACAAACCGGCAAGCCAACAATTACCCAAAACGCCAATTTAATTTTTAAGAATAGAGACAGCACTAAGAAAACAAGCAGTGCCCCAAAAAACATATTCGAGAGCATCATATTGAGGCGGTCTGCTAAATAAAACGAGCTATCGCCCCACGAATCAGCGCTCACGTTTGGCGGCAGAATGTCGCGTTGTTCATCGAGATAACGATTAACCTGCTTTGAGATTTCAAGTGCATTTTGATCGCCCACCGCTCGCACTCTAATACTCATAGCAGGTTTGCCATCAAATAAGGCAAACTGATTGTCTTCAATGAAGCCGTCGTTGATACTGGCAATGTCACCTAGCAGCAAGCGTGTGCCGTCTTGTCGGTTTATGAGCGGAATACTTGCAAATTCATAGGCGGTATACGCTTGGCCCTTTGCGCGAAGCAAAATATCGCCATTTTCGCTCTTAATAGACCCACCTGGAATATCAATGCTCGTAGCTCTAATCGCCCGCACGACTTCGTCAAAGGTAAGGTTATAGGCCTGTAGGTCGTTTTCTGATATTTCTACCGATACCTCATAATCGCGCGCACCAAATACCGAAACGTCGGATACGCCCGGCAAATTCGCAATATCGTCTCGCATATCTTTGGTGATTTCTTTAAGACTACGCTCGCTTACCGTGCCGTAGACCGACACCCATAGCACGTCTTGCGGGACTTTTACTCTGTAAACCACAGGCTTTTCAGTATTAGCAGGAAACGTCGGAATAGCATCGACCTGTACTTTTACCTCATCGAGCATATTTTGCACGTCGTAACCATCTTCCACCTCAATACTGACGGTGCCAAGGCCCTCGCGAGCGGTCGACGTGATTTTTTTAATCCCCTCTAAATTCTTAACCGCTTCCTCAATCTTGAGAATAACGCCCTCTTCCACCTCTTGCGGAGCCGCTCCTAAGTATGGCACCTGCACAATCACTTGGTTAATAATAAACTGAGGAAAAATCTTTTTTTGTACTTGGATGATACCGAATATACCGCCAAGTATAATCGACCACATAAGGAGATTTGCTGCTACGCTGTTGCGCGCAAACCAAGCAATTAAGCCTGACTTGGTATCGATATGCTCACTCATAAACTTACCTCTTGCACAGACTGCTCAGAGCCCGTAGGTGGTGTATCTAGTATCCGTACCGGCATGCCGTTATAGGGGTTAGATACCGCACTCATGACTACCTGATGCGAAGGGTCTAAGCCACCACCAATGTATACAAAGTCTTCGTCGGTACGTATCACTTCAACATCATTAATTTGTAATTGAGAATTGTCATCAACGGTTAACACCGTGCCGTCTAATCGCAGCACAAAGCGAGGAAGCTTAACAATGCCACTGGCTTGAACGCCAGTAATTTGCGCCTCAACAAAACGCCCAAACTTCAATGCTGACTGATTAACCTGTGTATCTTGACGTAAGTACGGGTCGTTAACCTCAACAACGCCGTAAATCACGCGGCGAGCGTCATCTAGTACCGCCTCGTCTCTTACCAAACGCCCTTGCCAGAATTGTTTTTTACCCGCGACTTCGGCGCTTAAGGTCACAATAGGCTGTTGATTTTGAACATCGCCAATAAAGGCAACATCATCGTCGGTAAGCGGTAAGCGAATTTGGGCAGTGTCAGTTGAAAATATCTCTCCTACCTGACCGCCTAGGGGTAAGAATTGGCCTAAGTCTACTCCGCGGCTTTTGACCAAACCGTCATAAGGCGCCTTTATTTTGGTGCGTTCTAAATTGCGTAAAGCACGCTGATAATTTGCTTGAGCGGCTTTTAAATTTGCTTGTTCTCTGGCTAACTGTGGCTTACGAAGGCCTAACTCGGGTGGTGTGCCTGAGTTAAATGAACTCCATTCTTTAGCTGCAACCCTACCGCGTGCAATTTCTTCATCTAATGCGGCCTGAGCTCTTGCCAGCTCAGCCTCGGCGAGCAAGAGGTCAGTTTGATAATCAACACTTTCGAGCTCAACTAAAACGTCTCCCTCACTAAAAAAACCGCCTTCGATAAAGTTGTCAGCGATAGCGATGACTTTTCCACTGACTTGTGAGCTGAGCATGGTTTGGTTTTTCGGCTGGACCGAGCCTTGGGCATAAACTAAAAATTCGATATCGTTGAATTCAATGGGTGAGACGTCGACTAAAAACTCGGCCTTTTCAACTTCTTTTTTCTCAGGCTCGGGTTTACTGGCGATTAAAATCGCCATAATTACAATCGCGCCAACTAAAATAAAAATAGGAATGCCAACTTTCTTTAAGCCACTTGCCATGAATAAGCCTTTTTGGTGTTATTTTTACGCCGAGCAACGGCATCAATATGATATTACTCATATTATTATACTAAGCTTTAGTGCATTTAGCCTAACGTCATTTGCTTAACACTCACTGTAATACGCGCTTAAAGTGTATCTAATTGTTTCAGCGCTAACGCTACAGATAACGCAAGAAGTGTATTTGCGTGTAATTGTTTAATTACTTGATTATTTTATGACGTCATTTTTACCTAAGTTATTTTCAAATCAGAGGCATGTAGGCATGGGCGTGCTTAATTTCTCGGGTTGAAATAGACGTACTAAAGCGCATGACGCCGGGCAACTTAGATAATTCGTGACGCAGCAAAACGTCAAACCGAGGCATATCTGGTGCGGCCACCTCGAGTAAATAATCAAAGTCGCCGGTCACCGCCTCACAGCGCAAAATATTGTCATTTGCATTTACGCTCGCCTCAAACTGAGCTGACTCGTTAAAATTTACAATTACATGCACAAAGGCTCTTATCTCTAAGCCAAGAAGACTGCCGTCAAGCTGCGCGCGGTAGCCTTTGATGAAACCTTGCTTTTGCAGTGCCTTTACTCGGTTCCAACAAGGCGTTTTTGATAGGCCTACGGTGCTTGCTAATTCGGCAAAAGACATTCTGCCGTCTTGCTCAAGCAAGCGTAATATTCGTTTGTCTTGTTCGCTTAAGTTCATATTCTGCCCACACTCATGTTGATGCTTCTTTTGATGCTCGTGATAATGCTCTTGTATACACTCGAATTAATGCACTTGTTTATACGCGTATTGATGCCCTTCATAAAACAAACGCTCACATGAACACCTAAAATGCGAGAACATTACTCCATTTAAATGCCAATGTAAAAACCATCGTTCTTATTTATCCCGCAGTATATAGAATAATAACAACAATGTTTTTAAGTATTTCGTCGATACTGTTACTAGGAATGATGCGAGCCCAATATGTGAGTAAAAATATGTCGAAACAGACAACGTCACACGATAATGATGCCATGCGACAAAAATACTACGCCATGATTGAAAACCCTGACATGCTCGATTACGGTGTATATCTGAAATGCGATAAGCTACTAAGCTGCCAAAAGCCTCTTGCTGAACTTTCAACTAGCGACGAACTGCAATTTCAAATTGTCCATCAGGTAGAAGAGCTTTGGATGAAGTTGATGACCTTTACACTGGTTGAAATAATTGAGTATATGCGTAAACGCCAAAGCCATCGCGTTATTACGCTTTTTTCAAGAGTGCATCGCATCCAGCGCATGATGATAGACCAACTTGGCGTGCTCGAGACCATGTCGCCAAAAGAATATCAGCAAATTCGTTTGCAGTTAGGCAATGGCAGCGGCCAAGAGTCTCCAGGCTTTAGAATGCTGCTTAAACTGCCTAATGATTTATGGCAGGCGTTTGAAGAAAGCTATTTGGAGAATGGTGCAATCAGCATTGATTCCATTTATGACGAGCAGTATACGCACGATGAGAAATACGCAATAGCTGAGGCGCTTATTGAATATGACGAGCTGTTTCAACTATTTAGATGGCGGCATTTATTTTTAATCCATCGGTCTATTGGGCTCGGCTCAGATTCTCTCAAAGGCAGGCCTGTTGATTTATTGCAACAAGGTGCACGCAAGCGCTTTTTTCCTCAATTGTGGGACATTCGCTGTACCATGACCGACCGTTGGGGAAGCGAGTATGGTAAGGTTCGCCCGTCAATTAGCGGCAAGTCATAGCGAGCAAAAAATGGCAAACGAACAAGACAGTAAAAACACGCACAAGCTTGAAAAAGACGCACCGTCATTTGCCTCGATTTATCATAGGCCAGTGGGTGTATATGCCCTTGCTCACTCCGTTGGTCCGCTGTGCAAGACCGCAACATCACAATTGAATGAGCATTATCTTGAGCCATGGCAAACCACCGGTGGGGATGCATGGCCGCATTGGATGTCGCAAATCGACAGGTTTAGAAACGCTCTAAGCGTTTTGCTAAATACAAACAGCGCTGACATTTGCCCTCAGCCATCGGTTAGCATCGCCTTTTCGCAATGGCTGGCAGCCCTTGCCAAACGAAATAAACGTAAAAACAGTACAAAACCACCATCCCCCTCCTCCCCAAAAAAGGTCATTATGCATAAAGATGCTTTTGCCTCTTTGGGTTTTGCAGTGAAAGGCCTTTGCGAGACTTACCACCTAGAGCTTTGCCTGATAGACGGTAGCGCTAACGATTTGAGTGAGTGGGAAGCGCAGCTGTCGCAAGCAGACGCATTTGCCTGCTTACTGACTCATGCGCACTCTAATACCGGCGAGTTGAGCAATATTGCGCAGTTGAGCGCACTGGCGCACGCGCACAATGTTTGGTGCGGCGTTGATATCGCGCAGTCTGTGGGTATCATTCCCATAGATATCACTCAGTGGTCGGTAGACTGCGTGGTCGGCTCTAGCGTAAAGTGGCTAAGTGGTGGGCCGGGAGCAGCATTTTTGTGCTTAGCGAGCGAGCACGCAGAAGAATTAGCTCCCGATCATCTAGCATGGTTTTCTCATGAAAATCCATTCGAGTTTGACATTACGCACTTTGCGCCGGCCAAAGGCGTTACGCGCTTTTTTGGCGGAACCCCTAGCATTGCGCCATTTATATTGGCAGCAAGCGCCATCGAACAACACGTTTCAATTAGCACGAGCGTTTATAGAGAACATAACCTTATGCTGATGCGGCATTTTTTGCAGGAATTGTTACAGACGAGTCCTCAAGCAATTCCCGCTCACTACTGTGACTTGCTGAGCAAAACCCCCTCGCGTTCATCTCAAAACATAGCGTGTTCAGGGACTTTATGTTTGCCATTGCCGGCCAACGACACCGCGCAGAAGCTTACGCAAGCAGGCGTTAAGTTTGATCAAAGAGAGCAGCTTATTCGCTTGTCGTTCAGTGTTATTAATGATGTGAACGATATTGAGCAGGTTTTATCTTGCTTGTAGCCTTGTTTAAAGGGTAAACAAAATCCGTAACCCGATAAAACGTTTGTCAAAACTTACTGTAAGCGATAAATTGAATAGTCGATGAGGCTATTAAAACTTTTGTAGCAAATCTATTAAAACGAACTTTCGCAAAGAGCAGACTCGCCGCTTACAAAGGGTTGCATACTTAAAGGGACTTTGCGTACATACATTAAGGGATTTATATGTCTTGGGCTTATCAACGTTTTTTATCGAGCAAGATAACCATAGCGATTCTAATAATATTCAGTATTTATCTATTACTTCGTGTTATTGCGTTTTTTGTTCATCAGCCTATTGCGCTTTCCGGCGACTACTTCTTGTTTGACGGCAAACAAGTGAGGTATGTCTGTAAAGGAAGCGGAAACCCTTTTGTTTTTTTTGAATCTGGTTTTGGCGATGACTCGGAACAAGTTTGGTCATCAATTTCCGAACAATTGCCCGACACATTCAAGTCATGTTATTACGACCGATTAGGTCATGGTGGCAGTGGTGATATTCCAACGGATTTTACAAGAGAGCAAAAGGCTCAACTTCAAGCGTCTCTTATTCAACATGTTGCGGGTGACAGTCCAGTTGTTATAGTTGCACGTTCATACGGCGGTATCATCGCAAGACACACTGCCGCAAGAGCCAACATTAATTTGGTAGCGCTGATATTGTTAGACTCGGCACACGAGAATCAGCATGAAATCCTGCGCGGCACCTTCTCACCCATCGCAAGGCATGTGCAAGTTTGGCAATATGCTGACCCGATTCTGGGGGTATCAGCCATCAAGAATCTCTTTAAGAGATATGACTCTTCATTGGCTCAACGGCTAGACCAATACTATTCCAGTTTTCGATACGCACGCGTAATGTCAGCTTACCGAAACGAAGGAGGCTTCTTCACGCCTTTAAAAGACTTCAATTATGACTTCGGTAACTTAAAACTGGTGGTAATGAGTCATGACAGAGAAGCTTACAAAGCATCACCTCGTTTCTATAACGTAGGAGATAAGTGGGCAGAAATGCAAAAGAGTATTGCGCAGCTTTCTAATAACTCTGAGCATATCGTTGTAAAAGGGGCCACTCATAACATCCCAGCCGATGCTCCAGAGGTGGTGATAAGCAAGATTATTGAAACTGTAGATATTGTTTCTCAGAAATCGGACGATTAAAAATACATTAACCGGATAGTGGCATGAACCGCCGCTGCTTGTTACGTACGGTGTTGTATACCATAAGCCTGTATATGGAATTGGAAAGTGAGAACTGAACTACGACATAAGATGCTAGCTGTTTGCGACAAAAAATATCGAGTAAAAGGGGATGGTGTTGGTTTGTCATTCTATGCTTTTTTCGCAAACAGAAATGATGATCCGGAGTTACTTATGGAAGCTGCGACTTGGTGGATTCAAACGCATAAATTGGATCATTTTGTAAAAGCTAGAATTATAAAGAAAATGATACAGGACGGGCTGTAGAAGCAAATTACAAAAAGTCGCCGTCTCATCACGAACTTTTTTATCATTCGATGCCATTAATGTTGTAAACAACATCGAGCAGATTTGGTTTTTTAAAGCCTTGGTTTCGTAAAAAAAATGCCTTTATTGCCGATACCTTATTATATGGGTATTTAAAGGCAATTGAGTGTTCAACAACAGTACACAAGCTAAAGCAGGAGCAGGTAATTTTGGGGCCTGCTGCAAAAGCAGTTGCTCGCGCTTGCTCGTGTGTATGTTTTGCATCCTGTCCTTCACTAGCTGTGAGTCAAATAAGCCCCCCACCCCTCTTACGATAGTGGTAGGGAGCTGGTACGGTTTCTATCCTCTATATTATGCAATTGAGCAAGGGCTCGACCACAAGCATCAGCTCAGGCTAAAGATTCTTGAACCCTCTAACATATTTAATCTTCGACGTAGCTATTTGCGTGACGAAGTCGATGCTGCAGCAACGTCGATGTTGGAGTTTAGCAATGCTAATATTTTATCGAACCAAGCACTATCGCCGGTAATCATCACCGACTTTTCAGCAGGCGGCGACGTCATTGTTGCCCATAAATCATTAAAAAATGCCGATGCGTTGAGAGGAAAACGCATCGCCGTCCCTTCTCAAGGAATTGGGTCATATTTCATGTCTTTAACCTTTGAAGACTCAGATCCCTTTAAATACTTTACACAAATTATCATCCCTGAAACAGAATGCGAACAGGCTTTTCAACACGAGCAAATAGATGCCTGCGTTACCTATCCACCCTTATCTACGCATTTACTTGCAAACGATAACCTTCATCTTGTTACCAGCAGCGAAGCGTTTCCTAATCAGATATTTGACTTGCTTTGGGCAAAACCACATGTTGGCGCGGATACCAAGGCAAAGCTTGTTAATATGTGGCTTGAAGCAATAGACGTCATTAAAAAAGACCCTGAAAATTTTTATCAGTTTGTCGCTGCAATTGCCAACGTACCTAAAGAGACCGTAAGCGAGGCAATGGATGGTATTATTTTAGTTGATAGTGATATCAACCGAAGGCTCCATAAAGATGGGATGGCATTAAGTGCCAGCTTAGTAAACGCATGCAAAGTGGCTAAACATGACAAATGTGAGACCTTCAAAACCTTGTTTAATGAAGTGTATGCCGGCTCGAAGCAGGTTAGCCAGTGAGAATCAGTCTTGTCCCCAAAATTATTCTTCCCGTTTGCTTAGCATTCGCCGCGCTCGTATATGGGGTCACGTCTGTACTTTTGAATATGTTTGAGACTGAACAACTTCGTACGGCTCAGCGCAATGCGATAGCTACCGCAAGCCAAACTTCGATGCTTTTAGACGTCAATACCACCCCCGAAATGATGAAGCGAATTACGACCATCATCGCGCTGAATAACAATGTTGAACGTACCGCAATTATTGCCGCAGACCAAGACGAGGTATTAGCAACGAGTTATTATCGTTATGCCAATCATACTCTAGCTGACATGACAGAGCAGATGCGCACTGCCTATCATAGTGCAAAAACCACAAAGCGTGCGCACTTCACTTCGCTCGATGATCATCACTATGCAATGGCCTATCCAGTTGCCGCGCCGAGCACTGATAAAATCGATACGCTAGATTTAGTTATCGTAACGCAATACGACACCCATCTTTTAGATGAACAATTCAGGGGATATCAACGCAGACTAACAAGCATCACAGGCATATTTTTTGTTGTGCTCATTCTTGTGTTGTATGCAGTGATCAGCATTTGCGTAAAACGTCCATTAAAGATATTTGAGCAGGCGATAAAACGAGAAACAGAGCATTCAGGTTTTGACCAAATTAACATTGATTCAAAAGACGAGTTTGAAGATATCGCAAACGCGTACAACCAGATGCTAAAAGCCGAAGAACAAAGCTTACTAAAAGCAAAAGCGGCAACGCAAGAAGCACAAATGCTTGCTGATAAAAAAGCTCAATTTGTAGCGAATATGAGCCATGAGCTTCGCACGCCAATTAACGGTATTTTAGGGCTCACTCAGCTTTGTGAGAATGCAAAAAGCACCAATGAGTTAAAGCAGTATCTTGCGCAGCTTATGCACTCTTCTCGCTTGCTCTTAGCAACCGTTGACGATGTACTTGATTTTTCTCGTTTAAATAACGAAGAAGTTGAACTGCAGAGCGAAGCCGTTGAACTAGCGAGTATGACGGTAAAAATAGCCAAACTCGCTCGCGTGATGACAGACGATAAATTGCTCATGTTCAATGTGGACCTTGCTCACGACTGCCCCTTTATCGTTAATATTGACGCAGCTCGCATAAAACAGATTTTGCAGCATTTATTGAAAAACGCAGTAAAATTTACCGCAAGCGGCAGTGTTACGCTGAAGGTCGATTTTTTATGGGAAAACCCATCAAGTGGACAGCTTAGATTTACGGTGCAAGATACCGGTATTGGCATTAAGCCTGAACATAAACCCTTTATTTTCGATGCCTTTGAACAAGCTGACACCAGCATTTCTCGCAAATACGGCGGCAGTGGCCTCGGGCTCGCTATTTGCAAAGAACTTATTGGTTTGATGGGCGGTGAGATAGCGGTAAGCTCCGTGCCAAATCAAGGCTCTACGTTTAGTATAAGCTTGCCGTGCCATGCCGTGGCGTTAAGTAAATATTTGGCCTTAAAATATAATGATATTGATCTGCCGGGGCTTAGCTATGATGACGATGCGCCGGCGTGCGTTGTGCGTTTTTGCGAGACAATTAACGCTGTGACCAATATGCCAATGCGCTTTCATATCAACGAGGTAACATCATCTCACCAAAACGCCCCTTTTGTGTTCGATGACGCATCGGCACTTAAGCGCCTTGTAGAGATGTCGCAAAGTAAAATAAATGCTCACGGTGATGACGTTTCTGCATGCAAGGAACTGCATATACTCTTGGTAGAAGACAACGAAATCAATGCGGTTGTTGCCACGACCATGCTAACTGACATGGGCCACAAAGTTAGCGTGGCCATAAATGGAAAAGAAGCCCTAGCGCTTATTAAAAAGCACGCGTTTGATGCAATCATTATGGACATTCAAATGCCGATTATGGACGGCATCGAGGCAACTGTTCGTATTCGAGAGCAAGGCTTGCAACTTCCTATTATCGGATTGAGCGCCAATGTATCGGAGCAAGACCGACAAGACGCTTTTGCTGCCGGTATGAATGACTACCTACATAAACCCATCACGCGAGAGGTCTTGCGTGAATCCCTGCGCAAGGAACTTGGCGCTAGAAACTTGGCGTAAGAAGCTTAGCGCAGGTAAGCTAGCGCAAGAAAGTTAGGCAGAAATGCGGTGGCGGGAAACTAGAGCATGCATTGCGCACAAACAAGCAACTATAATTAGTAGCACAACAAAAAAGCAAACGTTATTATTTGCTTTTTAATTGTTTCATTTTTTAGTTATTTCCTTAGTTATTTCCCTAGTTATGTCCTTCGCTATTTTCTTAGTTGTGTTCTTAATTTTAATCCGCGTTTTATTTATTGCTCATCAACGTATTGCTCATAAACCTTCGTTTATAAGTTCTTCGCTTGTTTAAGCGCAGAATAAACGTTATGAAGGCGCTAAGAGCGAGCAATAAGCTTGCTGCGCTAAATACAATATTCCAGAAATGGTTAAAGTGCCCCGCTCCCCAATAATCCATAAAGTGCAGACGCAACATAAAGTCATAAATACGCTTTTCAGTGCTGAGGGTATTGAGCGCTTGTCCGGATTGCGCATCAAAATAATAAGTATAAACATCGCTGGCTTCATTCACTTTCCATACACGATTTTGTTCACCACGTAGTTCAGACTCGCCGCCCTCTATTATCTTAGCGTCCTGTATTTTGAGACCATTTTGGGCAAAAAATGCGGATATATCACTTTGACTAATGCTGACCGAACGCCCATCCAACAAGCTAACAAGATACTTGGTGCTTGCAAAATTGCGATGATAACCCTCCTCTTCGGTAAGCAATATATAAGGCCTAGCAAATACATTGTGTAACTCAGCGCTAAGAAACTCCCGATGGTCTTGAAGCATTTGAGCAAAAGTCGTGTGTGCCCGCATGTGTGCTTGCCAATCAATTTTAGGCGGCACCAGTGTCGGCGTATCAGGTTTACTCATTGCAGATAAATACAAGCCAGAGGCTAACCAAATAAAAAGCTGGGCAAACACAATAAGCGCTAAGTATTTATGCAGCATTAAAATACGTTTCAAAGTAGGCGTACTTTCAAGGGAAGATTGCTTTAAAAACCGTTTTCTATGCCAAAGCAATACCACTCCTGCACATAAGGCCACCAGCGCTACCACCGATGATGCTTGAAGTAGCCAATTATCAACATTTTCGCCATCGTCATAATCCATGATATGCAAGCGCCACATCCAGTCGAATACATGCCACAGGCTATGGCGTTTTGTAATGATTTCTCCCGTTTGTGCTTGTATATAAAACTGTAGATTATCCCATGTATCAAAAGATACTTCGTATGCAGCGCCCTTTCCCGATAATTTGAGCGAGCCAACATAATCTGGCAAGGTATTTAGTAATTCGATACTTTTAATCTTCTGCGGCGCTTGTCCTTCGTCAGTCACAATGCGGTTAAGTGCGATTTGCTCAATCTGCGCTTTTGATAATGACTGAAGGGCCTGGCCGGTTTCGGCGTTTTGTAATAGAGCTCGGTATGGCATATCGGCAAGCCTTACCTCAAGATAGGGCTGATTCAAAATTTGTTTGAGTTTTATACCTAGAAGCTCAGGATAGCGCTTAAACACCTCATCGATAGGATAAATCGCTTTTTCAACATCAACGGGTGCTGCGCTACGCACTCTGTCATCTCCATGAATGGAGTGGATGTTGATGCTAACCATATATAAGCCAGAGATAGCCCAAATTAGGAGCTGAATGCCCACTACATGCATGAGTCTCTTATGCCACTTATGGGCATTGGCTGAGAGTGAAAATTTACGTTGGCTCAAATATGCTTAACTTTTTGTTTATAATAGTTTGAAAATTCTTCTAAAAAAACGGGTTTGTCAAAACGGTGCTCTCCAAAAACAATTGTCTATTAACAATTTGTTTGGACGGAATTTTCTGACCACATTGCCGTGTCGTAATCATACACAAAAATATGATATTTAATCGACTCTAAATGCAAGCGTAAGCCGTATATATCAATCAAAAGCGCAATTAATGAGAAGTAGCATGACACATCCCCCCTACCAGCTTGGCTTAAATCAGCAGTTTTCCAGCAGGCTAGCCGAGTGCTGTGTTGAGGCTGAAGCCCTCAAGTACCCGAAGCCACAACTTTTGTATTTTAATGAAAAGCTAGCATCGCAGTTTGACGCTAATTTTCCTCGCTCGGACGATGCGCTAGCAGCGCTGTTTTCTGGCCAAGAAATACCTACAGACGCTAAACCCATCGCTCAAGCGTATGCGGGCCATCAATTTGGTCATTTTAATCCTCAGCTAGGCGATGGACGAGCTATGGTGTTAGGTGAGCTGAAAAATAACGATGGCAAGCTATTTGAGCTTGATTTAAAGGGCAGCGGACCAACTGTATTTTCACGTGGCGGGGATGGCAAAGCAGCACTCGGCCCGATGCTGCGCGAAGTACTAATATCAGAAGCCATGGCCGCATATTCAGTGCCTAGCACGCGCTCGTTAGCAGTAGTGAGCACCGGCGAGACTGTTTATCGCGATCCTCCTCAGGCGGGTGCTGTCCTGGCAAGAACCTCGGCCAGCCAAATACGTATTGGAACCTTTCAGTTTTTTGCGGCACGCGACCAATATGACGTAATAAAAAAGCTCGTCGACTTCAGTATTGAACGGCATTTCCCCGAGCTATTACTACCTTTGATGCAACACCAAACTAATACAGCGTTGGCGTTTTTAAACGTCTGTATCAGTGCGCAGGCAAAACTTATCGCGCAGTGGATGGGCTTGGGCTTTATTCATGGCGTGATGAATACTGACAACATGCTCATTGGAGCCGAAACGATTGACTATGGGCCTTGTGCATTCATGGACACCTACGATCCTAAAACCGTGTTTAGTTCTATCGACCGCAATAGCCGCTACGCCTATATGAATCAGCCTTCGGTGACGCAATGGAATTTGTCGCGTTTTGCCGAAACCTTACTTCCTCTTATTGCCGATGGAATCGACGATGGAGGCAATCGCGACGAGGACAGCTTAAAAGAACAAGCCATTGAACTGGCGACACAAGCGGTGCAGAGCTTTATTCCGCAATATGAGCAAACGTTTAGGCTGCTCATGTGCGATAAATTAGGTATTGATCAGAGTTTGGATGTGGATACTGCAAATCTGATTATAGACCAGTGGCAGCAAATGCTGTTTGAGCAAAAATTAGACTGGACGCTTTCTCACTACTATTTGACAGAGCATGTGAATACGCATGCAAGTGATAAAGTGAGCGAGGATGCTACTGCGGTTAAAAGCAACGCAGTTGATGCGGCTAACAAGCTTTTGTCAGCCTGCTCAAACAAAGCCGCAATGAAGGAGTGGTTAACTATGCGCCAAACCCACAGTTCTAAGACTGTTGAGCAAATGAAAAAGGTAAATCCTGCGATTATTCCGCGCAATCATTTGGTGGAAGAGGCGCTGCAGTTAGCACAAAAACAAGGTGACCTATCCGCTTTTAATGCTTTACTCACTAATTTACAGTCGCCCTTTGAGTGGCCAAGCGATATAAAATACACGCAGCCGGCAGGGCAAAAATTTAATGATGAGTTTATGACGTTTTGCGGTACTTAAGTTGCGGTACGTAAGGTGCTGTATTGGTTTTCCGATATCGATTCTGCGTTACCAGTTATCAGTGATTAGCGCCGAGTGATTAGCTCCGAGTGATTATCTTTTAGTGATTTATGCAAGTGATAGGCCCTGAGTGACTAAGCGACACTCTGGGCCTTTGAAATGACCAAACAGGTGCGTAATTTCTGTTTGCCGTAAGTCGCCATTGCCGTAAAGTCTTCTATTGCAATAGGGATATGCTGAAAATCCATCGGGTTATCATTCTCTTCAATATCTGGGTCGTGTATGTACAGGCATGTATCATCTATGTGCGTGATCGCAACCCAATGCGGTATTTTTTTACCGTCAAATTGATAAGTGCTAATTAAACAAATTACCGCGCTATCTTTTTGCAGCGCGTCTTTTAAATCTGCTATATCGGGCTCAGCATAATGCACCTCAATGCCGGCCTTACTTGCTTTCATGCAAAACTGCTCGTGTACCGAAGACAAAAGCTGCTTTTTGTGAGTGCTGCGCACCCCATCAATAAAAGGCGTTTGCTCGATATTGATAAACACTTCGCTTTGTAAACCTAGACTCTTAGCCGCCAATGCTAGACCTATCGGATGACTGCCGCCATGGCCTGAAGTCATGTAAATACTGGTCGCCTGACGCCAAATATCAAGCTCTGTGAATTGATCAAGTTCGAGCGGCGCGTTTAACGCGCTGCTTGCCATCATCAAAGACGCAGCGCCGCAGGTAAACTCTGTGGTTTGCTGATACCAAGGGTATTGCGGTAATGACGTTTTAGAATACAGCTGCTTAATGGGCTTTTGCATACGCAAGGCGTCCATGCTGTTTTCATAGTATTGATGATAAATACCAAACTGTTTATAGCCCATTGCTTCATAAAGAGAAATAGCATGTGTGTTGTCTATGGCAACTTCTAAGCGCATAAACAACACGCCTTTTTCAACCGCAAGCGACTCCGCTTTCGATAAGAGCTGTTCACCCAATTTATGACCTCGAGCTCGAGTATCAGTGGCAATTGAGTAAAGCCGAGCGCTTCGAGAGCCCTTTCGCATAATCACTAAGGCATAGCCCATTAATGTGCCCGTTTCGGTAAGTTTTACAGGCGATTGTTGCGCTTGTTTTTGGCTTAGTTCTGAGTTTGCCCCTAAGTGTGTTGTTGGATGCTCGAATGCGGCTAACAAAATAGCATTCGCAGCACTGACCCAGTGGCGAAGACGGCGCTTACTAAGTTTATCAAACGCAAAACTGGCATTTTCTAATGCGTACAAGGCATCCACATCGGCTTGCTTTGCCAAGCGGATACTGAACGAACGGTTTGTGTTCATATGTCTTATGCCTAACGCCCGCGCGCTTCTAAACGATTGGCAAACTCTTGCATGATGATCATATAAAGCTCTTTACCCAAATAAAGGTCTTCCACTTTAGACTCTAAGCTAGGGTTGTCGTTAACCTCAATTACATACACTTGGTTATTGCTTTGCTTAACATCTACGCCATACAAACCGCGTCCAACAATCGCGCTGGCCTTAATAGCAGCATCGAGCACCGGTTTTGGCACTTCAAAAGTAGGTAAGGTCTCAAAGGTACCAGAGAAGTTCTTTTTGGAGCTGTGGTTATAAATTTGCCAATGATTACGCGCCATATAATAACGGCAGGCATAAATAGCACGGCCGTTAAGCACACCAATTCGCCAGTCGTACTCGGTAAAGATAAATTCTTGAATAAGCACCAAGGCTGACTGCGCCAACATCAAATCTAACTTGTCTTTTAGCTGAGCTTCATCGTCGACTTTAAAAACACCAATCGAAAACGAGCTTTCAGGTAATTTAAGCACCATCGGAAAGCCAAATTGCTCTATTAAGCGAGCACGCGAGCCCTCATCATTCACCGACACAAAGGCGCTTTTTGGCGCTGGCACCTTGTTGTAGGTAAATGCATCTTGTAAAAACACCTTGTTACAACAGCGCAAAATTGACGTGGCATCATCCATCACCACCAAACCTTCTTGCTCCGCTTTACGCGCTGCATGATAGGTGTGGTGATCAATCCGGGTAGTTTCACGAATAAACAAGGCGTCATACTGGCTAATAAGACCAAGCTGTTTTGGCGTAATTAATTCTGCATGTATACCCACCTGCTGCGCAGCTTTCACAAAGTTTTTAAGAGATTTACGATCGCTCGGTGGTGTTTTTTCGTCTGGATTGTAAAGGATCACCATGTCCCAACGCGCACGTTTTTTAGGCGATGTTTTACGCCAGTTAGTCGCAATAAACTGTTGAGTTCGGCTAAACAAAATACTTTGCTGTGCAGGCGCTAGGCTCTCGATGCTTACCAGCTTAACGCTGAGCGACGTGACGTTATGATGCACAGTAACGCTAAGCGATAATATAGGCACAGGAAAGCGCTCAAAGGCGTATTTTGCAATGCGCTGATATGCGCTGTCTTCGGTATGC
This sequence comes from Glaciecola siphonariae, assembly GCF_042652645.1. Lineage (NCBI taxonomy): Bacteria > Pseudomonadati > Pseudomonadota > Gammaproteobacteria > Alteromonadales > Alteromonadaceae > Glaciecola > Glaciecola siphonariae. The sequence goes on along the minus strand of NZ_JBHSGU010000002.1, from coordinate 469,483 downwards.
CCGAAGTAGGCAAGTACGGTTTTATCGGTAAGCGCATCTGACTCATTTGCACTTTTTCCGTCCGCCGTCTGGTCAAACAAACCAGAACATATATGCTGTGGCAAGGTAATCTGATGACTGTCAAATTGCGCATCTTCACTACGAATAATCAAATCGTTAATGGCGTTTACGCTGGGTAATACTCGATGCTGACGTGCTTCCGATAACAATGAGCAATAGTAACCTCTGCTCAAATACAAATCGGTCGCGCACAGGTTAATTACCCGCGTTTTCGGTTCGCCCTTTTTTGGATAGTCCGACAGGTACTGATTAAAGTCGATTACCGGTACGCCCAAGTCTGGGATGGCGTCAGCAAAATTGCTGGCTGAATCTACCACAACAATAGTGTGGATCATGTGTTTACCCTTGTAAAAATGTGATGCCTAAGCAAGGCGCGTGGGCATCGAAAAAGTGAGCGAAATATAGTCGCATTTTGCAATTACGCAAGTGTTTTTTTAAAACAAAATTGAATTATTTTTAGGCAAAAAAATACCAGCGTATTAGCTGGTATTTTAGAATCAATCTTTTTTGGTAAAAAGCGCTAGAGGGTTGACTCTAACTGAGGCAACACCTCAAACAAATCTCCGACTAAACCATAGTCAGCCACTTGGAATATCGGTGCTTCTTCGTCCTTATTAATGGCAACAATGACCTTGGAGTCTTTCATGCCAGCCAAATGCTGAATGGCACCCGAAATACCGACCGCAATGTATAGGTCTGGGGCAACGATTTTGCCAGTTTGTCCTACCTGCATATCATTGGGTACAAACCCAGCGTCAACGGCCGCGCGCGATGCACCGATGGCCGCACCCAGTTTATCTGCAATACCATTTAATAAAGCAAAGTTATCGCCGTTCTGCATACCGCGTCCACCAGAAATAATCACGTTTGCTGCGGTAAGCTCTGGACGCTCAGACTTGGTGAGTTCAGCGCTTAAATAAGCCGATTTCTCTGATGTTTTAACAATATCAACCGCTTCAATACCCGCATCACCATCATCTGCTACAGCATCAAAGGCGGATGCTCGCACCGTGACGACTTTCACTGAATCACTGCTTTGCACGGTCGCGATGGCATTTCCTGCATAAATAGGGCGTACAAAGGTATCTGCAGACTCCACGGCAATGGCATCAGAAATTTGAGCGACACCTAATAAGGCCGCCACGCGCGGCATAAAGTTTTTGCCGGTGGTCGTTGCCGCTGCAAAAATATGCGTATAACCGCTAGACAGTTCTACCACCAACTCAGCGATATTTTCAGGCAGTTGATGGCCATATACCGCATTATTTGCCAGCAGAACTTTACTGACACCAGAAAGCTTAGCAGCAGCATCGGCAACGGCTTCGCACTGCTGTCCAGCGACGAGTACGGTTATATCGGCACCAACGGCTTTGGCGGCAGTGACCAGCTTGTTTGTTTCAGGCTTAAGCACTTCATTATCGTGCTCTGCATATACTAATACTGTCATGAGATCACCTTCGCTTCATTTTTTAACTTTTCTACTAGCTCTTCAACGCTCGCGACTTTGATGCCACCTTGCCGTTGTGGCGGCGGCGTTACTTTAAGTATTTTAACGTTTGACGATAAATCTACGCCTAAATCGGCTGCAGATTGAACATCAATGGGCTTGCGTTTTGCTTTCATGATATTTGGCAAAGAGGCATAGCGCGGTTCGTTTAAACGCAAATCGGTTGTGACTACTGCCGGCAAACTTAACTCAACGGTTTGTAAACCACCGTCAATTTCTCGGGTTACTACGAGCTTCCCATCGACTACCTTCACCTCTGAGGCGAATGTGCCTTGCGGCATGCCGGTAAGTGCTGCGAGCATTTGCCCGGTTTGATTGTTATCTGAGTCGATGGCCTGTTTGCCCAAAATCACCAAATCGGGCGATTCGGCCTCAACAACTTTTTGCAGAAGCTTAGCGACTTGAAGCGACTCCAAGCTCACCCCAGCGTCTGTTTCAATATGAATTCCACGGTCGGCCCCAAGGGCCAGGCCTGTTCTGATTTGTTCTTGGCAAGCCTTATCGCCGATGGATACGACAACAATTTCGGTGGCATCACCTTTTTCTTTAAGCCGTATGGCCTCTTCAACCGCGATTTCACAAAATGGATTAATCGCCATCTTCACGTTATTTAGGTCAACCCCAGAATTATCAGGCTTCACTCGCACTTTGACATTATAGTCAATGGCGCGTTTCACCGGCACTAATACCTTCATATATACCCCTAGTGGCGTGTAAGTAGAAATGTTCGAATACTTAAAAATTTTACGGCAGTTTACGTAAACGTCAACTATCGCTAGCGAATGTCTGGATTTTACAATGTTTTGACACTTAATAATATTCGTTTAACGAATACACCTCTATAAGCTGTCAACTCACCTATGCTCGCCCCGCAAAATACAAAAAGAGCCATGACATTCGGTCTATCTGAAGCTTCTTTGTTCTTCGTAAACAAGGATGCCCCCAATTAAAGATGTCCCTAACAAGAGATATCGCCAGTCTAAGATATCCATTATCAAAGACATAAGATGCAACTATGTGCCAAACAATGTATGCGCACAAATATAGGCGCTGCCATGTTTGTTAATACGCGTTAGTTATTAATCGGACTTATCTGGCCACACAAATATTAATAAGTTGATAACTTTCGCTATTCGCTCATAGTTAGGGGTAGATGGAAAGTAAATTCATGCGTTTACAAAAACTTTAACGATGAGTTTACGCGGTAACAGCGCCTGATCACGAAACGCAATCGTTTCAACGGTTGACGTTAACGTCAAGCTGCATTACCTTTCACCCACTACATGCGCCTGCTAGACGTTGCGCCACGAAATAAAGGTGCCCTTCACGCAGACTCACACAACGATTTAACGCGAGCGAATATTTGGAGATGGCAATGGAACGAGAAGTAATGGAGTTTGATGTCGTAATTGTAGGCGCAGGTCCTTCCGGCTTATCTACAGCGATAAAACTCAAGCAATTAGCCAATGAAAAAGGCAAAGAGCTTAACGTTTGCGTGCTTGAAAAGGGGTCTGAGCTCGGCGCACACATTCTATCGGGTGCAGTATTTGAGCCTCGTGCACTTGAAGAACTTTTCCCAAATTATAAAGAACTCGGTGCACCAATGGGCACAGAGGTAACATCAGACGACATTTATTTGCTCAACAGCGACACTAAAGCGACCAAGCTTCCGAATTTTATCACGCCAAAAACAATGCATAACGACGGTAACTACATACTGAGTATGGCCAATATGTGTCGCTGGTTAGGTGAACAAGCCGAAAATTTAGGCGTTGAAGTGTATCCAGGTTTTACCGGCAGTGAAATTCATTACGATGAAAACGGCAATGTCGCAGGCATTATCACCGGCAGTTTAGGGCTATCTGCAGACGGTGGTGAAAAAGATGGTTACGTACCTGGCATGTTACTCAAAGGCAAGTACACCGTATTTGCTGAGGGTTGTAGAGGCCATTTAGGCAAAGAACTCATCGCAAAATTTGATTTAGACAAAGACAGTTCGCCTCAACACTACGCCATAGGCTTTAAAGAAATTTGGGACATCCCCGCCGAGCAACATCAACAGGGACTGGTAGTGCATACCGCGGGTTGGCCGCTTGAAAAAGCGACGGGTGGAAGCTACTTGTATCACGCTGAAAACAACCAAGTATTCGTGGGGCTGATTGTTGACCTTAATTACGATAACCCTCACCTATCACCCTTTGATGAATTTCAGCGTTTAAAGCATCATCCGGTAATTGCCAATACCCTAAAAGGCGGCACGCGTGTAAGTTATGGCGCTCGAGCGATTGCTAAGGGTGGATTTCAGTCTTTACCGAAAATGACCTTCCCCGGCGGTCTGATGGTCGGCTGTAATGCGGGCACGCTTAACTTTGCAAAAATCAAAGGTAATCATACCGCGATGAAGTCGGGCATATTAGCGGCCGAAGCCCTATTCGGACTCAGTCAAAGCGATGAAATAAAAGACCCTGTTGAGTACACAGAGCGCTTCAAGGCCTCTTGGCTTTACGACGAACTGTATCGCTCACGAAATTTTGGTTCTGCGATCCATAAGTTTGGAAATTTTTTTGGCGGCGCATACAATACGCTCGACCAAAACTTTTTTGCAGGAAAGCTACCTTTTACTATTACCGACTCCACACCCGACTATGCAACATTGAAAGCCGCCAGCGACATGCCCGCAATTGATTATGCTAAACCCGATGGCGTGTTGAGCTTTGATAAGCTGTCGTCGGTGTATTTGTCAAATACCAATCATGAAGAAGACCAGCCGTGTCATCTTAAGTTGAAAGACCCAAGCATTCCGATTCAGGTAAATTTGCCAAAGTATCATGAGCCAGCGCAACGTTACTGCCCTGCCGGTGTATATGAGGTCGTCGACACTGACCAAGGTGACAAAAGATTTCAAATAAACGCGCAAAACTGCGTGCACTGCAAAACCTGTGATATCAAAGACCCGTCTCAAAACATTGTATGGGTTGTGCCAGAAGGTGGTGGCGGGCCAAATTATCCAAATATGTAGGCCGTAAATGACCAATATGCATACTATAAGCGTCCCGAGCGATGGTACCTCGGCGCAAGGTCTGTTTTATCAAGTACATGGGCCGACGCTGCAAAGCGCTAATGATACGGTAGGTAGCTCTTTGCCTGCCCTTGTACTCATCCATGGTTTGTTCGGTAATTCGGATAATTTATCGGTGATTCGCCGGGCTTTTGAACATGAACGTATCGTTATTAGCATTGATTTACCTAACCATGGAAAGTCACTTAGAACTGAGCTATTCAGTTTTGATGACTGCGCGAGTCATATCACTCAGCTTCTACGAGAGCTTGCGGCTCCTTTGCAAATTGCAAGCTATGTATTAGTGGGCCACTCTTTAGGCGGGAAGGTTTCCATGCTGGTGGCAAAGCATGCCGCTGAACTCATATCAAAACTAGTGATTATGGACATTGCGCCTATTGAGTATTCTGCACGCCACCATAATGTATTTAATGGACTAAATAATGTCGACCTCTCACTGATAAGTTCACGCAGCGAGGCAAAAACGCAGTTAGCCGAATACGTTCAGGACCCAGGCACGCAGGCGTTTTTGTTAAAGAGTTTATTTCAAGATGCAAATGGACAGTGGCAATGGCGATTTAATTTACCGCTAATTGTACGAGACTACGCACTGCTGAGTGCGTGGCCTTTGACGGGACTATGTTACGCCGGCCCTACCCTTTTTATTAAAGGCGCTGAGTCAGACTATATCTTGCCAAAGCATCAAGCTACTATTGTTGAACAGTTCCCAAATGCCAGTGCTAAAATTGTGCAGGCTGGGCATTGGCTTCATGCGCAAAAACCACAAGTCGTTAACGCCTTAATTACAAAGTTTTTACGTGGTGAGTAAAGTGAACACTTTCAGCCCTATTTATGCCTGTTTCGTTCAATTTTCAAAATAATTTGTGCTAATATCCGTGCAGTTAATTCGCCTTAGAAATCGCAACGAAAGCTAGTTTGCTTTTGGCTGCGGCATCGGTCGCGAATTTTTAATATATAACCGGTTGCGAAGCAGGTATTTACATGACGCCAGAGATGTTTCAAACGCTAGAGTCTGCTGCACTTAATATGGCACTAGTGGTGTTGTTTGCCCTCATGTTTTTTGCGGTGCACGATGTATTGAAAAAAAATGACGTGCCAAAGGCCGGCCGTTTTGTTGTATACGGCGTGTTAGGGCTGGGCGCTCTGGGATTTGTCATGAAAGGCATAATTGAAATTTTTTGGATGGCGCAAGGTATCTGATACTAAACTGATTGGGAGAGATGTATAAATGGCAAGTGTAGGTCTTTTTTTCGGTAGCGACACAGGCAACACCGAACACATTGCAAAGATGATCCAAAAAGAATTGGGCAAGCATTTAATAGATGTAAAAGATATTGCGAAGAGCAGCAAAGAAGAAATTGCCGAATTCGATTTATTATTGTTTGGCATCCCAACTTGGTACTATGGCGAAGCTCAGTGCGACTGGGACGACTTTTTCCCTGAATTGGAAGAAATAGATTTTCAAGATAAGTTGGTCGCTATTTTTGGCTGTGGAGACCAAGAGGACTATGCAGAATACTTTTTAGACGCCATGGGCATGATTCGAGACATCGTGGAGCCTAAAGGTGCCATTTTAATTGGTCGCTGGCCAACTGAAGGCTATGAATTTGAAGCCTCTAAAGGCATGGCCGACGATGATCACTTTGTAGGCCTAGGCATCGACGAAGACCGTCAGCCAGAGCTTACCGAAGAGCGCGTTAAAGCGTGGTGCGCCCAAATCAAAGAAGAAATGTGCCTCGCTGAACTTGAATAAATCCTAGTAATGCAAAGGCGCGCAAATATACACTCAAAAACCGCGCCTTTTTATGAGTTTCACAGCAGTCTGCGTCATGGCAAGTCTGATACACACAAGCCTGATTACGGTAGTTTTCCCAAACATCATCTGTCCAAAAAAATATAAAGCCTCACTTGACTCTTCGGCTTCTCTTTTGTTTTAGCCTACAAGTCTTTTAGCCCTCAAAGAAGGGAGCTAGCATTTCCAAGTCGTTGAACACTTTTAGACTTTAGTGCTAATCTTTGTTTTGACAGTTGCACTCGCCATAAGCGAACACTGCTATTGTATGCAGCAGCTCGCTTACAACAATAAATAAAAAGCGAAGGAACCTACCCATGCAGAAGAAACTTTTAAAGCTCGCGCATGCAACACGATGCGCGGCGGTGTGTGCGTCACTGTGTTTAGCACAAGTAAGCACAATGGCACACGCCAGCTTGGTTATGAAGCCCACCTATCATCCCGATTTAGACTATAGCGCTCCTATTTTAGAGGGTAATTATACTAAAGATGTTACTCACCCTGACGACTTACTTGGGTTTGAGATAGGTCAGCGCGTTGCAGACCCAGCACAAATTACGCAGGCCATTAATACCTGGAAGGGACAAAGTGATCGCGTTAAGGTCCTTGAATACGCGACTAGCCATGAAGGCAGACCGCTTTTTGCAGTCTTTATATCAAGTCCAGAAAACCTCGCAAAACTTGATGACATTAAACAAGATTTAGACGCCTTGTCATACCCACGCAAAACTAACGATGCACAAGCAAAGGCCATTATTGAGCGCCTGCCCGCTGTCGCTTGGATGGCATATTCAATTCATGGCAATGAAACCTCTGGGGCTGATGCTGCCCTAGCGGCCATATATCACCTAGCCGCGAGCACCGATTCGGCAACAAGTGAACTGCTTGACGATATGGTAGTGGTCATCGATCCGGTCATGAATCCCGACGGGCGTGCAAGGTTTGCCAAGTCTTTAGAGCAGTATCGCGGCGCAGCGCCAAACGTCGACGACCAGTCTCTGCTACATCGTGGTGATTGGCCTTATGGACGCACCAATCATTATTTATTTGATTTAAACCGCGACTTTTTCTACCTCACACAGCCTGAAACCAAGGGCCGCGTTGCACTTATCAATAAATGGCGACCACAGCTAATGATTGATGGTCACGAAATGGGCCCGCAAGACACTTATTTGATGGGGCCGCCTCGTCAGCCGCTAAATTTTAATATTGCACCGAGTGTGCAAAAGTGGGCCGTGACTTTCTCTGAAGACCAAGGCGCGGCGTTTGATGAGAAAGGATGGCGCTACTACACCGGTGAATGGTTTGAAAACTGGTATCCGGGGTACTCAAATTATGCAGAATACAGAGGCAGCATGCACATTCTGTATGAGCAGTCTCGTATGGCTGAAGATGGTGTTAAACGCCCAGAAGGCACAATACAAACCTACAAAGAGTCGGTGCATCATCAATATGTGAGCACGCTTGCTAATCTGCAATCGCTGGATAAATATTCCGATCAGATGTATCAGGATTATTGGCAAGACCGCAAGCTGGTGGTATCCAGTAAGAGTCCTTACGCCGATAAATCGTACATAGTGTTAGCTAACGATAATCACAGCCGAACGCATTTACTTGCCGAGAAACTCCTTGCGCAAGATATTGAGATTAAACGGGTAGATAAAGCCTTTAGCGTCGACAACGCCACGAATCATTTGGGCCTTGAAAAAGACGACATTGAGGTGCCTGCAGGCAGCTTGGTGATCAATGCCCGCCAACCAGAAGCAAGATTGCTTGCAGCAATCATGGAGTTTGATTCAGCCTTAAAGCCTGAGGTATTGCAAGCCGAGCGGAAGCGAGTGCTGAAGAAAGGCGAATCCATTATGTACGATACATCGGCTTGGAACCTCACCATGATGTATGGCTTAGAAGCCTTGACCGTGCAAGACGAGCTGACTAAACACCTTACGGCTTACACACCACCTGAAAAAATCAGTAACCAAATTGATGCAAACGCCATCGCTTGGTTTGTTGACGGTGCTGACGATGCATCTGTTGCTTTTGCAGCACGATTGATGGAGCAAGGAGTCAATGTTCGTGTTATCGACAAAGCCGCGCAGTTTAATGATGTAGTGCTCAACAGAGGCTCGGTAGCAGTTACCATTACCGACAATCTGAAAAATGCTCAGTTAACCCAAGTCATCAAACAAACCGCCGACGACCTAAATGTAGAGGTATTAAGTACATCAAGCGGATATGGTAAGGGTGAATTGCCCGACTGGGGTGGTGAGCATTTTGTATTGTTGCGACAGCCTCAAATAGCGATTGCGTCACAAGCAGGTACCCGCAGCAACGATGTAGGCACCGTATGGTGGAGCATAGATACTAATTTAGGCATTCGCCATAGCCACCTCGATTCTAATGCCCTAGCTATGACTGACCTGCGTAGATACAACACCATCATATTGCCGCAGCGCTGGCGCATGAGTGACGCAAACCTAGCGGCCTTGGCACAGTGGGTTAAGCAAGGCGGAACGCTAATTACGCATGACAACGCAAGCGCCATCGTAAGTAAAATGAAAGACTTCGGTGCGGTAAAAGTAGTTGACGATATATTTGATGATCCAAAACCGTTTGATATTGCGCTTCAACGGCGACTGCTTGCGCAAAGTGAATATGAAGTGAGTCCTGGCTTAAACTCATCTGTACTTAATGCCTCTGTGACTTATCCATGGGACGATAAAGCCGAAGCACTAAAAGCTGATGTGCTTAAACAGCGCAACGAATGGCAAAAACTGTTTATGCCTGCAGGCGCAATGGCTGTGGGGCATGTTGACCAAGAGCATTGGTTAAGTTTTGGCGTGAACGAGCAGTTGCCCGTGCTGTACATGGACCAAGCCGTTTTAGTCGCTCCCCAAGAGGCAGAATCGGTTGTGTCTATGGGTGTATATACTGAAAATAAAGACACTGAGTATGAATCTGCACTGGGCTGGTATTCTTTGCCAAACGGCAAAGACTTACACGTGCGCATGAGTGGTTTGATTTGGCCGGAAGCCGCACAGCGCATTGCCAACTCTAGCTACTTAACTCGTGAGTCTATTGGCAAAGGTCAATTGATTATGTTTTCAGGCCAGCCTAACTTTAGAGGAGCGGCACGTGGGACGAATCGCCTGCTGTTAAATGCAATTGTGTATGGCGCGGGCTTCGGGACTCGCCCCAATATTGTGTTGTAAACTTTATCTTATATTGTGAAACGACGTTTCAGCCTTGTTGCTCTATTTTGCAGCAAGGCTGTTATTCCATTCTAAATTGTTTGACCGCTGCGCTTAATCCTTCCATATGTAGTTCAATTTCGTGGGTGGCTTCGTTTGAAGCGCGCGTGCTCTGTTCACTCTCACGGCTTAGCTCAACAATCGTATTTAGACGACTCACTACATCGTCAAGCAGTCCATCTTGTTTGTGCGTATCTTGCACAATTTGCTGATTAAAATCTGCTAAACCCTGAATCAATTGCTTGATTGTTTGCACTTGTGACGTTACTTGGTCGGTTATCTCAACGCCTTTTTGAACCTGCTCAGAACCCTTATTCATAGCCTCTACAGCGCGCTGTGAGTCTTGCTGTAAGGTCCCTATCATCATTTCTATCTCTTCGGTAGAGTCGTGGGTGCGCGTTGCTAGTGTTCTTACTTCATCGGCGACAACCGCGAAACCTCTGCCCTGCTCACCTGCGCGCGCAGCTTCAATTGCAGCATTAAGCGCGAGTAAATTAGTTTGTTCGGCGATGGTTTTAATGACGTCCAAGATACTGCCAATTTTGTTACTGTTCTCACCTAAACGATTCACAATTTCAACAGAGTGAGCAGCCTGCTGAGCTTGCTCATTAACCTGACGCCTTGAGGCTTCAACTAACGAAACCACTGTTTCGCTTTGTTCAATGGCTGACTCAATCTGACTATCTGCAGCCTGAATTTGCTGCAAATTTGACTGACTAGTATCTTTAACTTGACGGGTATTATCACTGGTTGTGTCAATTTGCCCTTGCTGCTGGGCTACTTGCGCAAGCGAGCGGTCGCCCATTTCAACACTTTTTAGCATGGCAGTGTTTAATGCTTGTTCTTTCTCGCGAATACTGCCGATTAAGTCACGCAGACCTGCAATCAGTTGATTAACACTTTTTGCGAGTTCCGAAAACTCATCCTGACCATCTTGTCGCAAGCTTTGGGTAAGGTCGCCGCCGCTCAATATTCTGAGCTTTTCGTTTACATAAGCTAAGGGTTTAGCAATGCTGCGTGTTGCAATAAAGGCTAAGACAATGGTGGCCACGATGCCAATAAACGATACCGCGAAGCTTTTAATAACGTTAGCTTGCACTGCCGAAAGAATGTCTTCTTGTCCATCAAGCGCGGCCGTGTTGGCCTGTTCCGACAGCTGGGTTAAATCGTCAATCGCCTTTTTAATGCTCTGGTTTGAAAGTGTTCGCTTGTCTGAGGCTGCCGCAAGTAAGGCAAGCTGCTGACGCTTTAAAGCGAACGCTCCGTCTTCAGCCTCGAGCGCTGAGCGCATACTGGCATACTCTTCATCAAAGATGTCAAAGATACCTTGGTCATCAATAGACTCGCCAATTCGTTTGGCATAATCTGCATCAACACCCACATTGCTAGTATTGTACTCAATATTACCAATCGTTTGCTCAACGGCCTCTGGGTCAAGTAAAGACACCAGCTCTTTGATGTTGGTGAGCATTAATCCTAACTTATTATCAATATTAGTCGTCATGCCGATTAAGGTATCTAAGTCGGGAGAGTCGCTTTCAAGATACGACAAATCAAGCATTAGCGCGCTTGCTTCGTCAGCATGATTTAGGGCGCTCTGTGCCTTTGCGGTCAGCGCTTCGCTGGTATTAATGGTGGTAAACTTAGCGTCGAACATGGCGTTGCTTGCATTAAGGTAGGCATTAGAATTTGCAATGATGCGCTCTAGCATTTCTTGATTGTCGCTAGCAACAAGCACCGACAATTGTGTAAGCGCCTCAGAATAATGCGTATACCCCACATCAAATTGTGCTTTTAGGTCATCAAGGCCTGCTTTGTCGTCTTCAAAATACGCATTGGTAGTAATTGTGCCCAAACGCAAGATGCTCACGTTTAAATCAGTGACTACTCTCTGGATAGGCATTTTTTCACGCGCAACTTCTTCTGCGCTATCTTTAATGTCTGCTAAGCCAATATATGAAAGCACGCTGGTAATAACCAAGAGAAGCGCAAGGCTTGTAAAGCCAATTACCATCTTCCGCACAACTGTTAACTGCATAAAACGCCTTAATTTTTGCCGCAAATGAATGCGGTTATAATGCTAAAAATATATTTGTTATCTTATTGTTCGGCAAAAGCTGTTAAATCTTGAATTCTTACTTATAATGACAACAATATTTTTAGTGCTAGGATGCTCATGGACCAAAATAAAGAATTAAAAAAAGCGGGCCTGAAAGTCACGCTTCCTCGATTGAAAATCCTTGAGATTTTGCAAGAACCCAGCAACCAACACATCAGCGCGGAAGACGTATATAAGCTGTTAATTGATATGGGTGAAGAAATTGGTTTAGCCACGGTGTACCGTGTTCTTAACCAGTTTGACGATGCTGGCATTCTAAACCGTCATCATTTTGAAGGCGGAAAGTCAGTATTTGAAATTAGTCACAAAGCGCATCACGACCATCTTGTATGCTTAAAGTGCGGTAAAGTGATTGAATTTGAAGATAATATTATTGAAAAACGACAAGAAGAAGTGGCCATGGCTAACAACATGACACTCACCCATCATAGCCTTTACCTGTATGGCGAGTGCAAAGACGGGACCTGTCTTGAAGACGACGATTAAGAGCTGACTGCCACGCCTCGGTACCGCTAGCGCTTGATTGTTGCCTCAACGATAACAAGCGCGCCCTTCCTCCTAGTCGTATGCTCTATGCTCGTTCGTTTATCATTTATGCTTTTCAGGGTGCAGTCCACACTGTTAACAACTAAACTTGTATTCATTGTAGGCTCGCTGCGCCGCTAACCACATTGGCCCCGGACGACCATCACCAATCATTCTTCCATCAATTTCTACAATAGCGCCAATCTCCTTGCTTGAAGAGCTAAGCCAAGCCTCGTCACACTCATCCAAGATGCTTAACTCAATGGTTTGTTCCCTCACGTCAAAGCCACCTGCATGAGCAAGGCTGTCGAGTAAAATACGGCGCGTGATTCCCGGCAAAAGCTGATTATCGAGCGGCGGCGTATAAATAACATCATCTTTAACCACGAACACATTGCACGCTGCTGCTTCTGTGATTTCTCTGCGCTTATTATACAAGATTACTTCATCTTTTCCGGCATCTTGCCCCTGCTGAAAATGCATAACGTTTCCGAGCAGTGATGTTGACTTAATATGACACCTCTGCCACCGCAAATCCTCTGCAGTGCGCACTTTAAAGCCTTTTGCAGTATCTCTGTTTAAGTCTTGTGAAGGCGGTATATTAAACGCATAGGCAAATACGGTAGGCTGCACGCCTTTAGGATAGGCATGAAAACGTTTAGTGTCAGCGCCGCGGCTTATATGAATATAAACGCCCATGCTTGGTGCATCATATTGGCTTAGCAAACGCTGAATATGGTCTAACCACTGCTGCTCATCAGCAACATATTCGATGCCAATTTCACGAAGACCTGCGTTCATTCTAGCTAGGTGCAGCTTTAAGCCAACTGGCTTACCGCCATAACAAGGGATAACTTCATAAATACCGTCTCCGAACAAAAAACCTCGGTCCATTGGGGAGATTTTTGCTTCGGTTTCATCTACAAAAGCGTGATTGAGCAATACCTTTGCCATAGGGCGTGATCCTACCTAGCTACCTGAACAGTGACCCTAATTGAATCACGAACGCAGGCACTGGTCTATATACTCACTCAACTTTTTAATTTGTTGTCGCCACATTGAAATGCGTGCGGCTTGGTTTAGTGCATTAACAAGAGAAAATTGAACGGTTTGCGGCGCTTTTGCTTGTGCAAGTCTGGACCTCGAAAAAGCATCAACCGCCCCTAATACCGGATAACCACCAATAGTTTGTCGGTCGTTAAGCATCACAATAAGTTGTCCGTCACCAGAACACTGTATTGCGCCATTACATAAGCCTTGAGAGTAAAGTTGGGAAACGCCGCTTGTAATTTTATCGCCGCGTAAGCGCATCCCCATGCGGTCGCTAAGTGGCGTTAGCTCAAACCTTTGCGATAAAAACTGCGAACGTGCGCCTATTGTAAAGTCATTCCATTGGTAGCCAGGCACGCAGCCTAAACGTAATATTTGGTCATCCGTAGTTTGGCGTTTTTGCGCCTTAATAAATCTAGCGTGCACACTTTGCATATTGATACTTGCGCAGGTAGTTCTTGATGAAAGCTCGAGTGCAGCACTAGATAAAAACCTGAGTGTGTCACCTGCCTTTAAACCCTCGCCATTTTCATTAATGCCACCAGAGCGCTCTCGTTTTACATTGGCAGCAGAGCCGAACAGCATCTTTGCCTCAAAGCCACCCCGCAGTGCTATATAGACGCGCAAGCCTGCACCATCTTTACCGATGTTTGAAATAAGTAAACGTTGACCTTTATTAACCGCAATTGGCCGATACATTTCATGCATTTGTCCGTCGAGGGAGATAAGGCAATTAGCCCCAGCAATTGCAATAATGGCGTTTGCAGTAAACACCGCTTCAAAATCGCCAAGCGTTATTTCAATGTTTACCAGTGAGTTTGCATTGCCAACTAAGGCATTGGCCAAATCATACGATTGCCAATCGATAGCACCTGAACTAGTGTAGCCGCGATGCATAGATAAACGGCGTCCTTCATCTACTAGCTGGGCGTAAAAGCCAATTTTTTGGATACTAAGCATCGGATGTTAACTTAGGGTCGATGTGATTAACGCTGCTTGTGTCCGACTCGCTCGCTGTGTATAGCGAGTATTTTGCTAGGTACTGCTCAAGGCTAATAGATACAAAACGCACCGTGTCACCACTGGCAAATTCAATATGGCTTTGAGCTTTTTTATTCGCTTGGTCATTTAAGAAAAATAAAGGCTCGGGCGTATAACCAAGAATATGCCATCCGCCGGGTGACTGCTGAGGGTAGATTGCGGTTTGATTATCTGCAATCGCCACCGCGCCAGCAGGCACGGCCTTTCGCGCAGATGCTAGACGAGGCATGTTAAGCGCACTAGAGGTAAGCCCCATATACGCAAAATTAGGCAAAAAACCGACACTGAACACACGATATTCGCGTTCGCTGTGCAAGCTTATTATCTCTTTACTTGTAAGCTTAGTGTATTGGCTTACTGCATCTAAATCATTGGGTCTTTGTGTATCTGGCAAGGCATGACTTAACTGCGGGTCGTAACACACTTCGATAACATGATGCGACGCATTTTTGCTAAGGCTTGGAGCTTGTTTGGAGGCATCTTTATCAAATAAGACTAGGGCTTTTGGGTCGATATTAGTTGCTGCACGCTTGAGTATCGAGCGCAGAGCAAAGCTATCAATATATTCGAGGTCATATTCAAGCAGCAAGCTAGTATAGGAGGGTACATATTGACGTAGCCATTTCGGTGGGGACTCTTTTGGTGATGGCTCTTTCGGTAAAGAAGAGGCCAGCAAGTGCTCTACCCACAGCATCACCAAGGCATTGCAAGTGAGTAAGGCTGCCTGAGTCTCTGTATTTGTTGTATGCACAGTTTGTTTTGTTTGGTTGTTGCTATTGCTATTGCTATTGCTATTGGTGTTGGTGTTGGTGTTAGGCTGCACCTGAATCAAACAGGCATTCTCGCTTACCCACTGCAAGGTGGCATAAGCGCCTAAGCTCTCGGTGGCAACATCAAGATGTTCAGCCCCTTCGGAAAGCATTATCGACTATCCAAGTAATCGCGTATTTGCGTGAGCATCGATAGTGCACTTGGCGTATCACCATGCACACACAGGGTATCTGCCCTTAGTGCAATGCGCTTACCATCATCCGCAATAACACACCCGTCATCAATTAAAGCTTTAGCTTGAGCGAGGGCATGGTCAGCATCTAGCACTGCGCCCTCATTGGTGCGCGCCATTAAATAGCCATTTGCCGTATATCGTCTATCGGCAAAGGCCTCAAACAGTAGTGTAACGCCTTGTTTTTTAGCCAGTTCAATATGAAAATCATTGTTAGCGAGGGCTTGAATCATAAGTGGCAACGGCGCATGATATTGTGATATGGCAGTGACTACATCTTCATAGACCTGTGGATAGAGCATCATATCGTTATACAAAGCGCCATGTGGCTTTACGTAATCGAGTGCAAGGTGCTGACATTTGGCCATGCCCTCAACAATGGCAATTTGCGCGTGAATGAGCGGAATTAATTCGTCGGCAGGCATACGCATACTGCGCCGGCCAAAGCCTTGTAAGTCGGGGTAAGACGGGTGTGCCCCCAAACTCACGCCGTACTGCTTAACCAATCCAATAGTGTGCGCTAGCACTTTAGGGTCGCCGGCATGATACCCACAGGCGACATTAGCTTGGTCAATATATGGCATAACATCTGCGTCGGTGGTCGACTGCCAACGCCCAAAGCTTTCCCCTAAATCCGCATTAAGTTTCATCAAAGCCGATACATCCTATTGTGGTTATTGATATACTCAAACAACGCTCACGTTGCGCTGCTTATTTGCGCCAAAATAAAAAGTAAACATATGCTATCTATAGGAAAAATCAACCGCTTAATCGTAAAAGAAGCCTCTCCGGTAGGCTACGTACTGGCTGACCCAAACAAAACTCAGCAAATCGATAGCCCTTGGACCGAAAATCAAAAAGATGTGCTGCTGCCCGTCAGTGATGTTGAATTGAATGAAGGCCAGTTGGTAGACGTATTTTTATATTATGGTCAAGATAAAAGCGTGCATGCCAGCATGCACACCGCACTCATCAGTATGGGAGAATTTAAAGCACTCAATGTGGTGGGACTTACCGATGCAGGCGCATTTCTCGACTGGGGGCTGCCCAGAGACCTATTCGCGCCCAAGCAGCACATACATAGCGAGGTAGCTATGGGCGTTCCAGCGGTGGTCACGCTAATCCATGAGCCAAAGCAAAATAGACTGTATGCCAGTGCCAAAATAGAGCAGTTTTTGCTCGACGCCCCTAGCAAATGGGATATGACACAGTCGGTTGAGCTTCTTATTTATGCGCAAAGCCCTTTGGGGTACAAAGTAATTATTGATAATAAATACGCTGGACTGTTGTATAAAAGCGATTTATTCAAAACAGTGCACATAGGCGAAACACATCGTGGCTATATTAGCCGCATTCGCGAAGACGGAAAAATTGATGTTAGCCTACAGCGCCATGATAAAGCCCAAAGGCAAAGTCTTGCTGAACAAATACTGAGCGATTTAGACGCTCATGGGGGGCTGTCTACTCTCACTGACAAAAGCAGTGCCGATGAAATTCAGCTCAGATTTAACGTAAGCAAAGGCGCGTATAAAAAGGCCATAGGCCAGCTCTACAAAGACAAGAAAATCGTTATCAGCCCCACTCATATAAAACGCAATGAGGAGACTAAATAAATGGCAGATACAAAAAGCCAAGCAATGAAGGCAACGGTAAGTTGGGAACCCTCTGAGCACGACCTTGGGTTTGTCGGCAAAATGGACAGCGGTGAAACACTGCATTTAGACGGCAACGGAAAAGACCTCTCACCAATGCAGGCGGTATTGCTGAGCGTGGGTGCTTGCTCGTCGGTAGACGTTGTTGAAATCATGCGAAAAGCTCGCCAAGGCCTTGAAAGCTGTGAGTGTGAACTCAGCGCACAAAGAGCCGATGAGCCACCGCGCGTGTTTACCCATATCCATGCGCATTATGTGGTAACAGGCACTAATGTAAACGAGAAACACCTAGCACGAGCGGTAGCTTTGTCGACAGAAAAGTATTGCTCGGTTATGCTAATGCTCAATCAAAACGTGGATATTCGTACAAGCTACGAAATAAAGCCATAACAGCTTTCCGGCCTCGATTGTGCGCTTTACATGCGCTGTTTTTAGCTAAGGATGCATCACACCATGAATTGGCGAAATTTGCTTAACCTTGCACTGCTTGTAGGGGCTAGTTTTTATCTTGGTTATTTTATTGGCAATGCACAAACCGATGAATCTAAGCGCACACCACTCGCTACAAAAGCGCAAGTCTCTTCAAGCTCTACTCCCCCAATCGCGCCAACAAATCCGTGGTTAACCTTAAAAGTCGACCCTAGCGATAAGGCCAAAGCAAACTCGCCAATACTCAGCACTAACAGCGAGCAAGAAAATACAGAACTTAACGATGAAGACACTCCGGCGGTATCGTCAGCGTTTGATTGGGATAGCCCCGGCGACATTATTGCTATGTTTAATCAGCTCATAGATATGTCAAAGCCCGGTACCGAACAAGATGTGGATAATTTCGGTATTGCCATAGACCAGTTGCGCCTAGCACTTGCGCAGTCGCCTACGCAGTTAGCGATTTTGGTAGAACACATGCAGGGACTTAGCGTTGAGTCTAGAGAATTTAATTACATCACCGCCATACTTCAAGGACTGCCTGACAACAAAGGCCATGAAGCGATGCAGCGCGTTGCCCTGGAGCTTAGTCTTAGAGGCGATACAGGTTCACGTCAGCAGTTTTTACATTTAGTATCCAACACCTTTAATGCCGCTGACAATAGCGAAATACTTAGCGCTTTGGTAGACATTGCTTTGTACTCAGATGCTTCTGTAGAAACACAATTAGACGCGTTAGACCTTTTGATGCCCTTTCAGATAAACACCGTTGAGAGAGAACAAATTTTAGGCCGCTTAGAGCAGATGCTGGATGATGAGAATAGCGAAAACAAGAACGAACTGGCAAACCATGTGCTTAGATTCAGCAATAGCGAGCAGCGCGAAAGCATGGCATCTAAATACATTGGCAGCCGTAATGACGTGGAGTTGCGCTACAGCATTTTAGACGGCATACATTCTGGTACCGTGCCGCGCACAGCAAGGCTCAAAGAAGAGTTGTTAATCATTGCTACCGACCGGTCAGACCCGCTGAATGACCAAGCAAAACATGCTTTAATGTATGGATTTGATATTACTAATCAGGAATACCAGCAAATTAAAGACTGAATTTACTCATAAGATACATTTTTTAAAACGCTAAATATAAGGATGACAAGCATGAGTGCGCCAAAAGGTTTTACACGTAGACAGTTCAACAGTGCCTTGCTATACGGCTCTGCCGCATTAGCCCTTAGTGGCTGTAGTGACAATACTAGCGCAGGATTGGACACCACAGCAGACACCGCAAGCGCTACCTACCCGCCTTTGAAACTATCGCTAGCGCAATGGGCTCTGCAAACGGCTCAATTTGGTTCAACGTTTAACGATAATTATGAGCAGTGGCAAATGTGGCTGAAGACCGACCCTGCTAAAGTGCTACAGGGGGAGCTGTCTCCTATGCTATTTCCTGAATACGTGCAACAAACCTTCGCCATAGACGCGGTAGATTTTGTTAACACCTTTTACTTTGATCAGGTGTCTAACGATGCATATTGGGCTGAACTCAGACAACGCTGTAGCGATAACAATATTGTCGCGAACAATATTATGCTAGACCAAGAGGGTTACCTAGGACACAACAACGCGGCAGAGCGCTTACAAGCGGTTGAAAATCACAAAAAATGGATTGATATCGCCGCCAAACTCAATTGTGCGTCGGTGCGGGTAAACGCTCACGGCATCGGTGACTGGAATAGTCAGCTAGAAAGCGCCTTAGAAAGCTGCACGGCCTTAGCCGACTATGCCAAGGCGAACAATATTGTGTTATTGGTTGAAAACCACGGTGGACTCTCGAGTAATGCAGACTGGTTAGTGGCATTAATGGAACAGGCAAATCACCCCGCGCTACAGGTATTTTTAGACTACGACAATTTTAAATGGTCTGAAACAGAAATTTGGCAAACTGAGCAGGTCTACGACCGATACGAAGGGGTTGAAAAGCTCATGCCATACACACATTCGGTGAGTGTAAAAACCTATGAGTTCGACGAAGCTGGAAACGAGACGACCATTGACGTACCGCGCATGTTAGAGATTGCAAAACGCAATAACTTTGCAGGCTATCATAGCGTCGAGTTTGAGGGGCATAAGGGCGATCCAGTAACTGGTATCAAGCAAACACGAGATCTATTGCTACGCGCCTACTAGGCGCGTTAACCATAATTATTCGCTTTGCTTTTGAGGATTTTCTGGCGCATCATCCTGCTCATCGTCATCTTGACTATATTTGCTGTCTAGCTGCTTTGTTGTGGATACCCCTAACGCTTTAAAGTCCTCTGCCTGCTTTATCAAATTTCCGCGGCCTGTTGATAGCTTGTTCATTGCGCCGTCGTAACTATTGCGTAATGTATCCATATTCTTTCCAATCTTCTCCATATCAGTAACAAAATTGGCAAATTTGTCGTACATTTTAGATGCCTTATCAGCAATGACTTTGGCATTTTGATTTTGGTATTCGTACTGCCAAATATTATTGATGGTGCGCAGCGCCACCAACAAATTAGTGGGACTTACCAGCATGATTTGATTGTCGAGGGCCAGTTTTATCAAGTCGGGCTCTTCTTCTACTGCGTTGATGAAAGCTGACTCTATAGGGATAAACATCAGTACATAGTCAAGTGAGGTAACACCAGGTAAATTTTGATAGTCTTTTAACGACAATCCTTTGATATGGCCTTTTAGAGAGCTAACGTGCTCGCGCAGTGCGCGCTGACGGTCTTCTTTGTTCGCCGCATTTACCACCTTTTCATGAGCGGTTAACGACACTTTCGAATCAATCACTATGTCTTTATTGTTTGGCAAATGTACCACTACGTCAGGCTGATAGCGCTTGCCGTCGTCGTTTGTTACGCTCATTTGCACTTCGTACTCATGGCCTTTTCGCAAACCAGACTCTGACAAAATCCGCTCTAGCACCAGTTCGCCCCAGTTTCCTTGCTGTTTATTATCGCCTTTGAGCGCGTTGGTTAAAGCAGCGGCTTCTTCGGTAATTTGCTTGTTAAGCTCTTTTAATCCCAAAATCTCTGTTTTTAAAGACGCTCTTTCCTGCCCCTCTCGGGTATATTGCTCAGTGATTTGGCGCTTAAAATCGTCAATTTGCTGTTTCAAAGGAGAGAGAATTTGGTTAATGCCAGACTCACTGGTTTTGGTGAATTTCTCTGACTTCTGTTCAAAGATTTTATTGGCTAAGTTTTCAAATTGTGTGTTGAGCTTTGCTTCTGCGTTTTCGAGCAAACTGAGCTTTTCATCAAAGCCTTTTCGCTCCTGCGCTACGCTGGACTGTAGGCCCTCAAATCGTGCAAGCAGATCAGAATGTTGTGTTTGCAGCGCCTGTAGCTCGTCTTTGAGTGCCGCATACTGCGCTTTCGCTTCACTCAACTGCACCTGCTGCTGTCTCGACTCCCCTACTTGGCGCTCGCTCACATAGAGCTTCTCTTGATATTCTCTTAGCTGTTGCTGAAGCTTCTCTTGTTGGGCTTCATGTTGCGCAGACTGCTTCACCAACTGCTGCTCGCTTTGGGATAAGCTTTGTTGCAGCAGTTGCGCTTGATGCCTTAAAGCCTGCACCTCTTGCTGCTGACTCTGCTCAAGCGCAAATAACCTACCCTGTTGACGTTTGTTCAAAAGTAAGACCGCAATGACGGCAACAAAAAAACAAAGTGCCGCTGTACACGCAATTAGGTACAGCGGGCTTGATGAAATCACATTCCACAACGGCAAGTAAGACTCTCCTTATTTAGATAGCGCAGCGTCTAAATCTGCAATATTTGCCTTCCAAATAGCCGGCCCCGTTTCGTGTGCGTTTGCGCCGCTGCTGTCTACCGCCACAGTTACCGGCATATCTTCAACTTCAAATTCATATATCGCTTCCATACCTAAGTCTTCAAAGGCCACTACTTTGGCTTTTTTAATTGCCTTGGATACTAAATACGCCGCGCCGCCTACTGCCATCAAATACACAGATTTATGCTTAGCAATGCTTTTCACGGTTTCTGGTCCTCGCTCTGCCTTACCAATGGTGCCCAGAATACCGGTCTTCTCTAACATCATGTCGGTGAATTTATCCATGCGGGTAGCCGTTGTCGGACCGGCAGGCCCAACCGCTTCATTGCCGACGGCATCGACCGGACCTACGTAATAAATAAACTTGCCGTCTAAATCAACACCCTCTGGAAGCCCTTCTCCATTATCAAACATTGTTTGCAAACGCTTGTGCGCGGCATCGCGGCCGGTCAGCATTTTGCCGCTTAGCAACAGTGTTTCGCCTACTTTCCAGTCGGCTACGTCGGCTTTGCTTACCTTATCTAAATTGACACGTCGTGTGTTTTCACCTACTTCCCATGTAATCTCAGGCCAGTCCTCAAGTTTTGGTTGCGCCAGCTCAGCAGGACCGCTGCCGTCTAAATAAAAATGCGCATGACGTGTTGCTGCGCAGTTGGGGATCATGGCAATCGGTAAGGAAGCGGCATGGGTAGGCACTGATTTAATTTTAATATCCACAACCGTGGTTAAACCGCCCAGACCTTGTGCGCCTATACCCAGCGCATTCACTTTATTGAAAATATCGATTCTTAGTTTTTCTTCGGTTGTCTGTGCACCGCGCTCTACAAGCTCAGGCATATCAACCGGGTCCATCAAACTCTCTTTCGCTAGCACGGCCGCTTTTTCAGCGGTACCGCCAATGCCTATACCTAACATACCCGGTGGACACCAACCCGCCCCCATAGTAGGCAGCGTTTTCACTACCCAGTCGGCAATGCTGTCGTTTGGATTGAGCATCACCATTTTTGATTTATTTTCTGAGCCGCCACCTTTGGCAGCGATCATGACCTCAATTTTATTACCCGCCACCATGTCAATATGCACAACCGCTGGCGTATTATCCTTCGTATTTTTACGTGCACCTGCTGGGTCACTTACAATTGAAGCGCGAAGCGGATTGTCTGGGTTCATATAGGCTCGACGAGTACCCTCATCTACCATTTCTTGCACCGTCATATCCGATTTATCCCACGCAACCTGCATGCCTATTTTTACGAAGCAGGTAACAATACCTGTATCTTGACAGATTGGACGCTTGCCCTCGGCCGACATTCTTGAGTTGATCAATATTTGCGCCATCGCATCTTTTGCCGCTTGGCTCTTTTCTTTATGGTACGCAGCCTCAACAGCCTTGATATAGTCAAGTGGATGGTAATAAGAAATAAACTGTAGGGCATCTTCAATACTGTCAATAAAGTCTTGTTGACGAATGGTGGTCATATCGTTCCTCGCATAAAAAAAGGTGTTGCCGGTGTATTTTGGCACGTATACTAACGTTAAAATGCAAATTCACCAATTATTCCCGCCCATACTTTGGTGGGGTATTAAGTCTATATGTCGTTATTAGCTATTGAAATTAAAGCGCTCGAACAATTGAAAGGAGTCAATGCGCGATCGGTTTTTGCGCGCGTACAAGCTCAACCTTTCGCCATGTTACTCGATACTTGTAATAATCGCTTGAGCGATGGTCGCTACGATATAATTGTCCATCGACCAGCAGCAACTTATCGATATCACAATAAAAAGTCGCACCTTAGCGTCAATAGCGAAGGATTCGCAGACCTGTCGTCGCTGGTGATGACCAATTCGCCTTTCCAAGATTTGAGCCGCATTCATCAGGCCTTCGCGGCCAAAGTTAATTTTGCAGCCTATCAAGACCACCCCCTTCCGTTTTTGATTGGTTGCATGGGTCTGTTTGGCTACGACATAAATATTCAAACCGACGCTATTGATGACATCAAACCGCAGCAGTATCAATTAGACGATATTGCGGTTGGCGTGTATGAGCAGTCATTGATTTTTGATAACTATACCGGTGAGGTTTTTCACGTTTATGTTGAAGGTGCTGATGAAGCTTGGCTAGATGAGTTGCTCGGCTCCGTTCACGGGCCAGAAAGTCATGAGCCAGAAAGTCATAAGCCAGAAATTCATAAGTCAGAAAATCATAAGTCCGAAATCGCATTTAAACTGCTCGCGCCCTGGCAAGCCAATATGAATGAGCGTGAATATCACGACAGCATGACGGCTATCAGTGAATATCTCAAAGCCGGCGACTGCTACCAGATTAATTTTGCACAGCGTTTTAGCGCGCCATATGAAGGCAGTGAATGGCAAGCATACGAGCAACTCACTGCTGTTAACAAAGCGCCTTTTTCAAGCTTTATTCGTTTACAAAACAGCACCGTCATCTGCGTATCTCCCGAACGGTTTATTTCTGTGAAAAATCGTCAGGTTAGCACCAAACCTATCAAGGGTACCCGCAAGCGTTCAGACGACCCGATGACCGACAAAGCGCTGGCCGATGCCCTACTTAATTCGGAAAAAGACCGCGCCGAAAACCTCATGATTGTAGATTTACTTCGCAACGATTTGAGCAAGCACTGCAAACCGCATTCAGTAAAGGTGCCGCATCTATTCGCTCTAGAGAGTTATCCTGCGGTGCATCACATGGTCAGCACCGTTACCGGTGAACTAAAAGACGATGCTAGTCCGTTTGATCTGCTTGCGGGCGCCTTTCCAGGCGGCTCAATTACCGGTGCGCCAAAGGTGCGAGCAATGCAAATTATTGCCGAACTCGAACCTGACAAGCGCAGCATATATTGCGGTAGCATCGGCTATGTAGGGGTACGCAGCGATATGGACACCAATATTTGTATACGCACCTTGCTAGCAGAGAATGGGGTCATGCACTGTTGGGCAGGGGGTGGCATCGTGCTCGACTCTGAAGCAAATGACGAATATCATGAATCATTTCATAAAGTTGCAAAAATTTTACCGGTGTTAGAAGCGTCACTCACAAACCCGAAAAATAAAAAGGCGAGCTAGTGAAAGAGCTCGACTTTTTAGCCGCATTTAATCAGCCTTGGCATGTAGAGCGAGATGCTGGCGAGCCCTTTCCAGGTTCACAGCGTCCGGCAGCGGTGTTAATTTGCTTGAATCCAACCCCCCAAGGCCTTTGTGTTATCTTTACCCAGCGCGCTGGTCACCTAAAACATCACGCAGGCCAAATAAGCTTTCCTGGCGGAAAGGCTGAAGATAACGACATGGGGCTTGTACATACCGCATACAGAGAAGCGCAAGAAGAGATTGGTTTGGCACCTGAGCAGCTCAAGCTAATTGGCCGTCTGCCTCCCTATCGGACCATCAGCGGCTTTGCTGTAACCCCCATTGTGGCCAAACACCGCAGTGGCGTTAAGGTGCCCAACGATTTGATTATTGACGCAAATGAGGTGGGTGAAGCTTTTCAGGTTCCATTATCTTTCTTAATGGATAAAAACAATTATTTTATTCACCAAATAAATCGCGGAGAACTGCAGTTCCCCGTTTATTATATTACCTATCAACAGCACGTTATATGGGGTGCAACCGCAGGCATGATGGCCTTGCTACGCGATCATATTCTCTATCACAGTTAAGATTACCTGTAATTTACGCTTTTTTGCCCACAAAATTTGCAACAAATAATTAACATTACTAATATCTAGCATTAGGAAAACTAACTTGTTAAGCGTCTCATTTGTGTAACACTAACGAGTCTAGTTTAGGAGTGTTGTATGATCAGTGTGTTCGATATGTTTAAGGTAGGGATAGGCCCTTCAAGTTCTCATACTGTTGGTCCTATGCGTGCTGCTCGTCAGTTTGGACTGGACCTAGCTGCACAATCGCTGCTAGATTCCGTAGACACCATTCGCACAGAATTATACGGCTCACTTGGACAAACTGGCAAAGGACACGGCACCGGAAAAGCCGTTATTCTAGGCCTACTCGGTTATACGCCAGATACTGTTCCGGTTGAAGACATCGATAAAATGTTGGCAGACGTTGCTAGCACGCAGCGCCTGCAGTTGATGTTAAAAAAAGATATCGCATTTCCCAGTGAAGGCGCGATTGTGTTTCATCGTCGCAAAACGCTATCTCGGCATGCCAACGGCATGACCCTATTCGCCGAAAAAGATGGCCAGTGTGTATTTGAACGCACCTACTACTCTATTGGCGGTGGTTTTATCGTTGAAGAGTCTGAGTTTGATGCGCAAAAACAAGAGAAAATCGCAGAGCAGCAAATGGACGCGCCCTATCCCTTTTCTAAAGCGGCTGAACTGCTTGTTCACTGCAAGGAAAACAGTTTTCGGATTAGTTCGTTGATGTTTAAAAACGAAGCTATCCTGCGTGATGAGGCCACCACCCGCAAACAGCTAGTCAATATTTGGCGAGTCATGCAGGCGTGTATTGAACGCGGCATCAATACCGAGGGAGTATTGCCGGGTGGCTTAAAGGTGCACCGACGCGCACCCGCTCTCTATCATCGCTTGCAAAACGAGCGTAACGATGACCCCATGCAGGTAATGGACTGGGTGAATATGTATGCGCTCGCCGTTAATGAAGAAAATGCGGCAGGCGGCCGGGTAGTAACCGCCCCTACCAACGGCGCTGCCGGCATCATTCCAGCGGTAATGAGCTATTATAATCGCTTTATTCGTCCTATGGACGATGATACCGCATGTCGCTTTTTACTTACCGCCGGGGCAATTGCCATTTTATATAAAAAAAATGCGTCTATTTCAGGTGCTGAGGTCGGTTGCCAAGGCGAAGTTGGTGTAGCGTGTTCAATGGCTGCTGGCGCACTTACTGAAATTTTGGGTGGCTCTGTAGACTCAGTTGAAAATGCCGCTGAAATTGGCATGGAGCACAACCTTGGGCTTACATGCGACCCGGTGGGTGGTCTTGTACAAGTGCCCTGCATTGAAAGAAACGCCATGGGCGCTATCAAAGCGATTAACGCATCGCGCTTGGCGCTTCGCGGTACCGGCACACAAAAGGTATCGTTAGACAAAGTCATCAAAACAATGTGGGATACCGGCAATGATATGAAGAAGAAATACAAAGAAACCGCCCGAGGCGGCCTTGCTGTAAACATAATTGAATGCTGATGGCTTACGCGTGACTACCTGAGCTTGCAAGTAGTCACAAAGGCGCGTTGATGTTGGCTTTTTAGTTGTTACATCAACTAAGTTACATCAACTTGTTTACATCAATTTGCGCGTTGTTTAGACAAAGCAAGCTAGTTGATATGGCGTCATCTACATGAACTACAAAAATGCCGTATATTATTTCACCGGAAGCGTTAAGCCCTTAAACATGCGTTCGACCTCGTCGTTGTTTTTTTGCATCATGGCCCGCTCTACTACATCTTTAGTTAGGTGTGGGGCAAAACGTTCAATAAACTCATACATATAGTTACGCAAAAACGAGCCTTTTCTGAAGCCAATTTTTGTAGTGCTATAATCGAACAAATGACTAGCATCGATTTTGACTAAATCTGAGTCGAGCTTATCGTCGATTGCCATAGAAGCAATCACACCCACTCCTACCCCTAATCGCACGTAAGTCTTGATGACATCAGCATCGGTGGCGGTAAACACGATTTTTGGCTCAAGCCCAGCCTCAGTAAATGCTCTATCTAATTCAGAGCGGCCGGTAAAACCGAAGACATAGGTAACTAATGAGTATTTAGCGATATCTTCAATGGTGATGCTCGTTTTCTTGGCAAGAGGATGCGCTTTATTGACAATGACCGAGCGATTCCAGTGGTAACAAGGCAACATGACTAAATCGTTATACAAATGCAAAGACTCTGTGGCAATGGCAAAATCGGCCTCGCCCTTAGCTGCCAAGTCACTAATTTGAGAAGGCGTACCTTGATGCATATGCAAAGACACTTTCGGGTATTTAGACATAAAGCCTTGAATAACATCTGGCAGTGCATAGCGAGCCTGAGTATGGGTTGTGGCAATATTTAATTTACCTTGGTCAGGCAGCGTATGCTCACGGGCAACGGCTTTAATGCTCTCAACTTTTGCTAATATTTCTCTAGAAATATTGATCACTTCTTTACCGGCTTCGGTCACATGGGTTAAGTGCTTTCCACTGCGTCCAAAAATTTGTATGCCGAGCTCATCTTCTAACATTCTTACCTGTTTGCTGATACCAGGCTGTGAGGTGTACAAGTTTTCAGCGGTGGCTGACACGTTTAAGTTGTTGTTGAGCACTTCTACAATATAGCGCAATTGTTGTAGTTTCATTCAGGACCTTGGGCGTTAAGCGAGTGACGTGCAGCGAGTGTATACAGAGCCTTTTGCCTTTGATTAACCTCAAGGCTTCAGCAATCTGAATGTCAGCCGATACATCTTATGTAAAAATGCGTGGAAGAACCGCGCAATTCGAACTTATATGCATAAGAAACCGTATTTTAGGGCTTATTGCAAGTAACTTTTGGTATTAATTCATCATAGCTAGGTCGCCATAGTGTCTAATAATCGTAGTGACAAACCGAGCGAAACTAAAGAGCTGGTCGATTTCTCATCGGTGATAGCCGTCGCCATCCACGATATGAAAAATTCTCTAAGCTTACTTATGCAGTCTATAGAGCATATGTCGAATGTGATTCCTAAAGAGGTAGAGCAAGCGCATACAAGCCTCAATAGCGTACACTACGAAGCTAATAGAATGAATACCACCTTGGTACAGGTGCTATCGCTATATCGCGCTGAAATGGATGCCCTGCCCGTTAACATCGACGAAGTGTTTATTGGGGAACTATTTGACGAAATTATCGAATCCAACAAACTATATACCGAGCAACAAGGCATTACCGTGAGCTTTGAAGCTGATGAAGACCTCTCGTGGTATCTCGACCGAGAGCTAATTTATCTATTGTTGCACGACGTGCTGATAAATGCCGTTCGTTACGGTTGCAAACGTATAGCTTTAAAAGCACAAGTTAAACAAAATAAACTTACCATGACCGTGCAAGATGATGGACCGGGCTACCCTAGCAGAATGTTAGAGATGTCGAGCAAAGTGCTTGACCAGCATTGCATAAGCGAAGGCCGCACAGGACTTGGTTTGTTCTTTGCTAGGCTCATTGCTCATACGCATAAAAACCAAAGCGAACGCGGCAGCATACAGTTGGCAAATGATGCAACAACTGGCGGTAGCGTGTTTACCCTTACTTTGCCCTAAGCCTGAAAGTATTAAGCCAATGAATCAGACCTATATTATTATTATCATTCTTATCGCGGCACTCATCGTAGCAGGCATCGCAGCAAGTGCAGTGCAGCAGCATAACGAACGAAAAGCTTCTAAAAAGCGCGAGGAGATTGGCAAACACCGCACCATTTTAGACGACACTGAAATGGCGGTAAGCGCGGCCCTTCGCATGCCCTTGTCAAAACGACTCATTATGATTTTGCGCAAGCGAACGCTAGGCGCGCTTATTGAAATTTACGAACAAAATCCCAGTCCCGATTTGAAAAACAAAGTCGAAGAGTTACAAAAGTCGATTCGCGAAATCAACGTAGACGAACCCACGCCAGACCAAAATACATTTCAATTACCCGAAAGCGACAAGGTAATTATTAAGTATATTCAGGCCATCAAAAAACTTCGCATCATTGTGCGCAGCGAATATAAAAAAGGCGCAATCAGCCTCGATTGGTTTCAGGCGGAGGACCAAGCGCTCGAAAAGCTGCAGCTTCGTATAAACATTGAAACCCTCCATAAACGGGCTAATGATGCGGTTACGCATAACATGCAAGGCTCAGCCCGACAGTATCTTGAGAAGGCATTAGCCGCTATTGCCAAGCAAAAAACACAAAGCGATTATACAGTATCAAAAACACGTGAACTGCAAGACATGCTCAACAATTTAGAGAGCAATGTAAAAGACCGCAACGTACAGAATATCTTGGCCGACAAGGCCAAAGAGAAAGAAGATATCGACACTCTCTTTGCCCCGAAAAAGAAGTGGTAAACCTTGTTGACCTGGTTCGCTTAGCATTAGCAGGAAACTAGGCAGGGGCACACGCGAATTTAAAAGACGCTATTCGCCATCCTGGCCGCTCAGGCGCGCACATCCATGTGCGCGCATGCTTTTAAATTCGCATGTGCCCCTACCTTTTCTATTTCCCGCTAACGCTAAGCGACCCAAGCCTGCGCAATACTGACATTGCCTTCATTTATCACCCAGCTTTAGTTTAATTAATGATGTATTTCGGGTATAGTGCGCGCGCTTTCGGCTCTCTCACTATCTGAACATTTTATCCAAAGGACACATCTTCTTGATTACCACCGCAAACATTACTATGCAGTTTGGCGCTAAGCCATTGTTCGAAAATATCTCAGCTAAATTCGGCAACGGTAACCGCTATGGGCTAATTGGCGCAAACGGCTGCGGAAAATCAACGCTAATGAAAATAATGAGCGGTGAACTTGCACCTACCTCTGGCAATGTATCGGTATCGCCGGGCGAGCGAATTGGAACCTTGAATCAGAACCAATTTGCCTTTGAAGAATACTCAGTAGTAGACGCTGTAATTATGGGAGATGCCCACTTATGGGAGGTCAAGAAAGAACGCGACCGCATCTATTCTTTGCCTGAAATGTCGGAAGCAGACGGCATGAAGGTTGCCGATCTCGAATCTGAGTTTGCAGAAATGGACGGTTACACCGCAGAGACTCGTGCAATTGAACTCCTTGTTGAAGCCGGCATCGACGAATCCTATCATTTTGGCTTAATGTCGGAAGTGGCACCGGGTTTGAAACTTCGCGTATTGATAGCACAGGCGCTTTTTGCAGAGCCAGATATCCTCCTATTAGACGAGCCAACAAACAACCTTGATATTTACACCATCAAATGGCTAGAAGACGTGCTTAATCAGCGCAAAAGCACCATGGTAATAATCTCGCATGACCGCCATTTCCTGAATTCTGTGTGTACGCATATGGCCGACATCGACTACGGTGAACTACGTATTTATCCTGGCAACTATGAAGCATACATGGCCGCTTCAAGTTTGGTGCAGGAGCAGCTTCATTCTGAAAACGCAAAAAAGACGGCTGAAATTAAAGAACTACAAAGCTTTGTTGCGCGCTTTTCGGCTAATGCATCAAAGGCAAAACAAGCCACCTCTCGTGCTCGTCGCATGGAAAAAATTGAGCTAGACGAGGTAATTCCATCATCTCGCCAAACGCCTTTTATTACCTACAAGCAGCATAAAAAGCTACATCGCCTTGCCCTTGAAATGCATAATGTCACCCATGGCTTTGACGGTGAAACACTTTTTACCGGCAAGGACATTTTATTAGAGGCTGGCGCTAAGTTGGCGGTTATAGGCGAAAATGGCGCAGGTAAAACCACATTTTTGCGATGCCTTATTGGAGAGCTTCAGGCAAACGGCGGCACAATCAAATGGTCTGAAAATGCCAGCATTGGCTATTTAGCGCAAGATGTTAGTAACGATTTTGGTACGTCTATGCGCTTGTTTGACTGGATGTCGCAGTGGCGCACGCCTAAGCATGATGATCTTGCCGTACGAGCTATTCTAGGGCGTTTGCTGTTCAGTGCAGACGATATAGAGAAAGACGTTAAAGTGTGTTCTGGGGGCGAAAAAAATCGTCTGATGTTTGGCAAGCTGATGATGCAAGAAATTAACGTCATTATTATGGATGAGCCCACCAATCATATGGACATGGAAGCTATTGAGGCACTCAATAAAGCCTTAAAAGACTTTGACGGTACGCTGATATTTGTTAGTCACGATAGAGAGTTTGTTTCGACGCTAGCCAGCTCCATCATTGAGATTAAAGACAACAAATTGCGCTACTTCCAAGGCACTTACGACGAGTATATGAGCGACCGCTAATCAGCTGGATTCACTTTGCTCATTTTAATGTTCGCAGTAAACGCATCGGCATCGTTTAACACCCTGACCTCTCGCTGAGGGAAAGGAATTGAGATGTTGTGTGCTTTGAGCGTTTCAAAAATAATGAGCAGCAAATCGCCGCCCACGCGGTTTTTACCGTCATCAATTCCTTCCATCCAAAATTCAACAAACATATTGACGCCAGAATCACCAAAACTATCGATTTCACAGTCGGGGCGTTCTTCAAACGGAATATCTTCACCGCTTATCACCTGTGGATGCGTGGCTACCGCTTCTTTTACAAGCTCTACCATCGCTCTAATGTCGGTGGCATACGCCACTGAAAAGTCGACTCGGTAGCGCTGCTTAGGGTCTTTGTGCGTCCAATTTACCAAAAAGGTAGAAATAAATTTCTCATTGGGCACTAGAATGTCTTTACCGTCGTAGGTTTCAAGGACGGCGTAGCGCATTCTAAACTCGCGCACAAAGCCTTTTTGACCGTCTTCAAGCTCTACGAAATCGCCTACCGTTAAAGACTTGTCTAACAAAATGATGATGCCCGAGATAAAGTTCGATGCGATCGTTTGCAATCCTAAGCCAATACCTACACCGAGCGCCCCACCAAATACCGCAAGGGTCGTTAAATTAATACCCATTACGTTGAGCAGGAGAAGCGCAATCACGCAAAATAGCGTTACTTCAAAGAGCTTGGCAAATACCTCACGAGTGGGAATATCAAGTGACTCTTGACGCTTAATGACCGACTGACCAAAGTTGTTTGAAGCGCGGCCTAGCCAGAACAAAAAGCCACCAAAAATAATAACGCGGGCAATGCCATAGGCCGACACTTCAATATTGCCAACTTCAATGGATATTTCTTGCAGTGACGATATCAGCAGCGGCAACAAGCCCACTAATTTTAAAAATACCAGTGGTAAACCTACCCACTTAAACGCGGAAGCGGCCACAGGATTAGTCACAGAAACGTTAATCAGAGCATTGAAGAACATCAGCGCAGCCACGGCAAATGCTGTTTTAATCAGCCACGGAGAATAAGCGAGTTCTTTTGAGAGTTGGTCGGCAAATTCGGTGGAAATGAGTAAGAATATCAACACCAATAGCGGAAACAGCAGCGCTCCTGCTCTATAGATAAGGCGCACAACAGGGTGTGATGTATCATCAGGCGGCTGAAAAGTCAGTCGATTGCTTGCTCGTAGTTTTTTTGCCAGTGCAAAGGCAAGCAGATAAATAACAAGCACAACCACTAGTTGAATATAGGTGTGCGGGTCGCTAAGAGCCGTCAGTACTTTTTCTGACGCCGCGACAATATGGGCGTAAAGCGCTTCCAGATTCATAAATATCCCATGTTCAAGCGCATCAACCATTGGGCAGAACTTGCCTGAATGAAGAAAGATGCATTGATGAGTTCATCAATGCACGATGTTAGGGAGCTAGTGAAAATTTAGCAACTATTAATCGCTTTTTACTCGTTTAGGTCGCTTTGGTTTAGGCGCTCTTATAGGCGCTTGTGCCATTGGCTTTATCGACAGGCCAGATACTTCAAGCACGGGAATATGCTGACCAATCAGATTTTGAATAGCCTTGAGCTGCTTGCCATCCTCGTCTGTAACAAATGATACTGCATTACCACTTGCACCCGCCCTGCCAGTGCGGCCAATGCGATGCACATAGTCCTCAGCTACATTTGGTAAATCGTAGTTGATCACATTTGGCAGTAAATCTATATCAATGCCTCGCGCAGCAATATCAGTAGCAACAAGCACGCGCAGCTTTGCCGCTTTAAAATCGGCAAGGGCTTTGGTACGCGCTCCTTGACTCTTATTGCCATGAATAGCGAGAGCGTTTAAGCCTTTGGCACTTAATTGTTTGGCAATACGATTAGCACCATGCTTAGTGCGAGAAAACACGAGCACTTGCTGCCAATCGTTATCGCTAATGAGCTTAGCCAGTAGCTTGCTTTTGTTTGATTTTTCAACGTGCACAATAGCCTGTTCCACTGTGGTGGCTGTTGTGTTTTTAGGCGTGACTGAAATCTCAACAGGATCATTGATAAACTGTTTGGCAAGTGCACGAATCTCATCTGAAAAGGTTGCAGAAAAAAGTAAGTTCTGTCGTTTAGGCGGAAGCAGCTTAATAATGCGTTTAATATCATGAATAAAGCCCATGTCTAGCATTCTATCGGCTTCGTCTAATACTAAGATGCTCAACTGATTGAATTTTACAGCGTTTTGCGAATACAGGTCGAGCAAACGACCAGGGGTAGCAACTAGCACGTCTACGCCGCGGCGCAGGGCCTTCATTTGCGGGTTAATTGATACACCACCAAAGGCCACTGCTGAGTGTAATTGCGTATGCTTATGGCTTTGCTCTACACTTTGTGCCACTTGGGCTGCCAACTCGCGCGTTGGCGTTAAAATAAGTGCCTTGATATGATTTGATTTTGGTCGCTGATCATGTGCCTCAAGCATATGTACAATCGGCAGCGCGAATGCGCCTGTTTTTCCAGTGCCTGTTTGCGCGGCGGCCATGATATCTTTGCCGCTTAAAACAGGACCAATCGCCTGTGCTTGAATAGGTGATGGCGTAGTAAAACCTTGGTCTTCAACGGCTTTGAGTACGGCTTGAGAAAGACCTAAAGACTGAAAAGATGTTGTCATTAGCACACCTCCCCGTCGTTGATTGAATGCGTAATTAGGCTGTACGAATGGATGAAAGTGAAGCTAAGTAAAATATGGGCTAATGCCATTAAATATCCTATGGAATACGTAGAAAGGAAGAATTGATAGGCATTGAACTGCAGCACGCTAAAAAGTTTTAAAGGTGAGGCCAAGGCCAGCGGTGCATAGTATAGCGTAACTCTCTTAAGCATAGATACAAAAAGCACAGCTACAGTAATAAATAAGCTTACTTCACGTCCTTCACCGTTTTTAGAGCCATTTGCCACAAACTTTGCCCAGCGTTTGATAGAGCACCGGGAGAGCGCGCAATCATCCCCACTCGTTTTTTTAAACCACTGTCTTTTAAAGGGACACAGCGCAGAGACTTATTGAGCATTTGCTGTTTACATAACTGTGGCACGATAGCGAGGCCCAATCCAGTTTTAACTAACTGACCGAGCGTACCAAGTTGTGAGGCCTCTGCCACAATCTCCTGCGTGATATTGGCCTGATTAAAGGCTTTATCTACCCATAATCGAATAGACGACCCTGTATTCATAGCCACTAATGGATATGGTTTGATATCGCTTAGTGAAATCGCACTTAAGCCTACTAGCTCATGCTGAGCGGGCATTACTGCGCAAAAACTATCTTCTAATAGCGGCGCAAAACTTAATCCTTGCAGGGATTCAGGTTCAAACACAAAACCAATATCCGCGCGCCCGGTTTGCACTGCATCAATGACGCGCTCCATTACTACGTCGAGTACTCTTAAGGTAATTTTGGGGTAGGTTTCATGATAATGCTGAAGCAAATGCGCAAGATGTCCTTCTGCGAAAGATGGCATACTTGCCACCGCTAAACGCCCTTTTTGTATACTAAATAAGTCTTTCACGTCGTTAAGAGCACTGTCCCAATCATTGATGAGGCGCTTTGCCACGGGTAAGAATACCTCGCCCTCTGGGGTGAGCGTGACACGTCTTGTGGAGCGTATAAAAAGCGGCCCACCTAACTGAGTCTCCATGTTTTTGATAGACGTAGAAAGGGCGGGCTGCGACAAGCAGAGTTTTTCAGCCGCCTCAGCAAAAGTGTTTGACTGCGCTACGCTCACAAAGGCACACATATTTTTATAAGAAACTGACATGGGATTCTTCCATTAAATCTATTAATACCAATAATAATTTAATTTTACAAAATAAGGCAAGTCGTAAATACTGATTAAGTAATTTACGTAACGGAGAGTATGTAATGGCAGGATTTAATAAAGTAGTGTCGAGCTATGAGGAGGCCATGCAGGGCCTTGAAGATAATATGACCGTAATAGCTGGGGGCTTTGGTTTATGCGGCATTCCAGAGGGCCTGATTGCACAAATTAAAAACATGGGCACGCGTGGTCTTACGGTAGTGTCGAATAACTGCGGTGTAGACGGCTTTGGATTGGGTTTATTGCTCGAAGACAAGCAAATCAAAAAAATGGTGTCGTCTTATGTGGGCGAAAACGCACTTTTTGAGAAACAACTGTTAAACGGCGAGCTTGAAGTAGAGCTTACTCCGCAAGGTACATTAGCGGAAAAAATGCGCGCTGGCGGTGCAGGTATTCCTGCATTTTATACGGCAACTGGATACGGTACGCCTGTTGGCGAAGGTAAGGAAGTCAAAGAGTTCAACGGTCGCCCCTACATCATGGAAGAGAGTATCACCGGTGACTTTGCTATTGTGAAAGCGTGGAAAGCTGACCGCTTTGGTAACTGCATGTATCGCCACACGGCTATGAATTTTAATCCAATGGCCGCTACTGCTGGCAAAATTACCGTGGTGGAAGTAGAGGAAATTGTGGAGCCGGGCGAGCTTGAACCAAGTCAAATACACACACCTGGCATATATGTGAACAGAGTCATTAAAGGCAGCTTTGAAAAACGCATTGAGCGCAAAGTACTCGCGAAGGAGGCAAGCTAATGGCATTAAGTAGAGACCAAATCGCAATGCGCGTAGCGCAGGAATTTCAAGACGGAAACTATGTTAATTTGGGCATTGGTATCCCGACCCTGGCAGCGAATTACGTGCCAAACGGCATCAGCGTGATGCTGCAATCGGAAAATGGCCTGCTCGGCATGGGCCCTTACCCCACCGAAGACCAAGTGGACGCTGACATGATTAACGCAGGCAAAGAAACCGTCACCGCATCCACCGGCGCGTCTATTTTTAACTCTGCCGAAAGCTTTGCCATGATACGCGGCGGGCACGTAGATTTTACCGTGCTCGGTGCTTTTGAGGTGGACGTAAGCGGCAGCATCGCTTCTTGGATGATACCCGGGAAACTGATTAAAGGTATGGGCGGCGCGATGGACCTAGTGGCTGGCGCAAAAAATATCATTGTAACAATGACCCACGCTGACAAACATGGCAATTCAAAGCTCTTGCAAGCATGCACCCTGCCCTTAACTGGCGTTAACTGCATCACGCGCATAATTACCGACTTAGCAGTATTAGAAGTGAAAAACCAAGCTTTTTATCTGCGAGAGCGTGCGCCCGGCGTAAGTATCGAAGAAATTGAAGCGAAAACCGCAGGCAAGCTCGTTATTGAGGGTGACGTACCTGAGATGACCTTTGCGTAGGAGCGCATTAGTAGGAGCAAATTAACAACCGGCGGTGTATGTACCTTATATTAATGACGCTCGCCGGCGGCGCTGCAACATTAAGTGCTAAATGGCGGTATTAAACATTTAGCT
Source organism: Glaciecola siphonariae (assembly GCF_042652645.1). Taxonomy (NCBI): domain Bacteria; kingdom Pseudomonadati; phylum Pseudomonadota; class Gammaproteobacteria; order Alteromonadales; family Alteromonadaceae; genus Glaciecola; species Glaciecola siphonariae. The sequence continues at coordinate 432,787 of NZ_JBHSGU010000002.1, read as the reverse complement.
TAACCGCGTAAACCTTTATAATGGCGCTCGTTTGAATAAATGAGCGCCATTTTGCAATTTACCGATCTCGCATTAGATAACCGTTTACTTACTGCTTTGAGCACTATGCAGTTAAGTGATGTAACAGACATTCAGCAACAAGCTATTCCCCATGGATTGATGGGAAAAGACTTGCTAGCCTCTTCTAAAACCGGCTCTGGTAAAACGCTGGCGTTTTTAGTGCCCGTAGTTAACCGCCTGCTCACCCAAAAGGCCTTATCTAAACGAGATGCCCGCGCCCTCATTCTAGCGCCAACCAGAGAACTTGCTAAGCAGGTATTTTCGGTAGCAAAAACGCTGACACAAAAAATGTCGTTGCAGTGCACCTTGATTGTGGGCGGCGAAAACTACAACGACCAAGCTAAAGCTTTGCGCCGTAATCCACAAATAGTAGTGGGAACGGCAGGTCGCATCAGCGATCATTTAGCTGCGCGACATCTATTTTTAAACGGTTTGGAGCTGTTGGTGCTCGACGAAGCTGACCGCATGTTAGAACTGGGCTTTGAAAAAGCCCTCGAAAATATCCACAGCAGCGCCGATCATCGTAAACGCCAAACCATGATGTTCTCAGCAACTATCGACAGTGCTGAGGTCAACTACGTTACCCAGCTAATGCTCAAGACTCCGGTTAAAATAAACATCGATAAAGTCGCCACGCCTCACGAGGATATCAGCCAAGCCTTTTATTTTGCCGATGGTGTTACACACAAAAATAAGCTTTTATTGAAGGCAATTGATATTGAAGGACGTGAGCAAGCCTTGGTGTTTACAGCCACGCGCGAGGATACCGAACGCCTCGCAAAACAGCTAAAAGAGAGCGACATAAGCGCAGCTTTCTTGCATGGCGACCTACTGCAAAACCAACGCTCGGCGATTATCAACGACTTTGGCCGCGGAAAAATAGGCGTATTGGTAACCACCGACCTAGCCTCGCGCGGCCTAGATATTGCGAATATCGCAAAGGTGATTAATTACGATTTACCGAGGTTCGCTGATGAGTATGTGCATCGGATTGGACGCACAGGGAGAGCCGGTAAAAAAGGCGCCGCAGTATCGTTTGTGAGCAGAAAAGACTGGCGTAGCTTTTTGGCTATTCAGTCGCGCCTGGAGCGACGCTTTGAATTTACTGAAATAGAGGGCTTAGTCGCTAAGTTTAAAGGCTTAGGCACCAAGCCGAAGAGCGAACAAAAAAATGTTGTTGAGCCTCGCACTAAAACAAAACCCACTGCCGCCAAACCAAAAGCCACTAAACGTTTCAATCCACTAGAATCGTCTGAGGATATGGGTTTTGCGCCGGTAAAACGCAAACCTCGAGCGGCCCCAGAAGACGACATCGACAGCACAGAGGAAGACTAAGGCCGATTTGGCGCTTATCTTATTTATTGCGATGTGATGGCACTACCAACCATTTCGGCTTAAACACGATGTAAGCAATAGCCGCGCTGAGCAACACCAATAAACTTAGCACCTCGGGCATGACCTGCGTTAACGATGCCCCCATTTGATCAACGTTTAGAAAGGCCTGAATCGCTGCGGTGCTTGGCAGTAGAGCGCTCAGAGCAACAATGGGCTGAGGAATAGCCTCAATAGGCCATGCAAAGCCAGCGACAAAAATGGTAGGAATGGAAGTAGGAATTAAATGGATAATCGCCTGCTCTCGGTATCGAAACCAAGATGCAATCACGAGCGACCACGCCGCTAAAGTGAGGGAAAAGACGAAAACGAGCACTAATAGGTCGCCTAATTGCCCCATATGCGGATAGTCTTCACGCCAATAAACAATGCCTAGGTAATAAAGCGTATTGACCATACAAAAGCTAGCCGCAGCAAGCATTAGAGCAAGTCGATTGGTGGGCACATTCATGTCAAAAGGCGCGCTAGTTTGACGCCATGTAGCGAGTAACATACTCACACCGAGCAATAAAGTTTGCTGCAGTACCGCTATCGCGACTGCCGGCACCACATACGTTGAATAGCCACCACCCGGGTTAGATGCAGCTCTTAGCTCCAAATGAAGCGGATTACTGCGCTGTTTGGCTTCGATGCCTGAAAACGAATTAATACGCTCGTGTTTTATTTCAAGCTTTGCCGATAAGGTTTGCGCCGCCCCAGCAAAGCCAAATAAATCCCCTCTATTGAAGAGAAAATACGCGCCATTGCCAAGGGCAATAACCGTAGAGCTTTCATTACGCAAAATATTACGCCTAAAGCCATGCGGAATAATTAATCCGCCCTCAACGTCATTGCTCCACATCGCCTGCTTGAGCGCATACGGGTCGCTAAGCACCTGCATCACCTTTATTTCTGGGCTCGCGTCGGCCAGGCGAATAAGTTCACGGCTGGCGCTAGAGTTATCTAAATCCACTACCGCCACGGGTATTTCTCGCACTTGCTCTGCGCTATAAGGAAATGGGTAATATATGGAATACACAATTGGACCAACCATCACCAACAGCAGAATATTTCGGTCTCGCAAAACCGCCATAATGCTAGCAACGTACGCTTGCAAAAACGCCCTCATGCTGGCTCCTCAGCATTATTACTTTTACAGCGCGTGTGGATCCGATACAGAGCAAACGGCAGCGGCACAACGACAAAGGCTACTAAAATAAGAAGCTCTGGCAAAGATTGCGTAACAGGTGCGGCAATTTCGACCTGTTCAATTTGCAAACGCAACAGCGTGCGAATTGGCAGTATATATGACCAAAGCTGCGCTAAATAAGGCATGCCCAATTGCGGAAAAGTAATACCGGCATAGGCGAATGCGGGCGCGGTAAAAAATACCGTTAACGACAACGCGGTTGCGAGCTGTGGCGAAAACGCAACAAACAATAGGCCCAAGGAAATGTAGCTCGCAATCATTACCAGCCAGCCTATAAACAACATGGTTACGCTGCCTTCTATCGGCCATCCTTGCACCGCATAAAGCCATGTTAAACAGCTAAGGCCAATAACCGTTGAGATAATAAATATGGGAAGTACCTTCGCGGCTACTGCCCGAAACACGTCTTTACCCGAGCTTAGCCAAACAGCTTGGGTGTTTTGAGAGTATTCGCGTCCGACGACAAAAACCGTCCACACCATCACAAACACCTGCAGCATAGCGGGCAGTACGCTACCGACTAAAAAAAATTGATAGTTCTGAAAGGGATTAAACAAGGTGCGAAGCTCGGGTTTAATCGGCATAAAGTCAACAGCAGCCTTAACTTGACTATCACCTCGTTTTTCCAATGACGTCAGCTTTACCCCCGCCGACATGGTGCCGGTGACTACTTTTAAACTTTTAGATATCATACCCGAAATAGTAAGAAACTGCCCACTGTGCCAGGCCACAACGGTGGTTTGCCCGCCAGTTTTTATTTGCTTGCTAAAATCGTTAGGGATGACTACAAATGCGTAAATTGATGCCTGCTCTAGGCGCTCTCTGGCCTCAGCAACGGAGTTAAGTTTTTCAGCAATGTGTAGCTCGGGTGCCGCTTCGAGCATACGAATATAGGTGCGCGACAGGCTTGAGTTATCCGTATCAACAACCGCAATAGGTAAATTGGTCAAGGTGGCAGAAGAAAATATCCAAGCAACAACCACCATGCTGCCAATAAGGATGCTAAGCGATATGCAAATATCGCCATAACAGCTTCGATAGTAACGCAGCTCCCTTGTAAGCGCGTTAAAAAACCCCGGACCTGCAGGTTCAGAGTGACTCATGCCAAGCTCACAGCATGAGTAAATGTGCTCAAACTAATGTAAACGACATCCACTATCAATGCTCAATCAACATCTATCAAAACGCTCATGCCTGGGCGCAGCCCTTCAATGGCTTTGCTTGGACGTAAATGGACTTCAAAAGTTTTAACATCGTAGCCTGACGAATAGCGAGTTGCCCGCCACGTAGCAAAGTCAGCCTGAGCCGCAATATGAAATACGGAAAGAACAATGTTCTCGTTATCCAGCGCCGGCACTGTCGCCGCTAATTGCGCATCTTTTTTAAAATGCATCAAATGATCTTCTCTTACTTTGAGTATGACCCAAGAGTCGTTTAGGTCTACCAAGGTAACAACCGGGAAGCCGGTGGGAGCAAGCTCACCTACATCAACTAAAATTTCGGTCACTTCACCTGATATAGGGGCACTTAGGCGAGTTTCTTCGGCAAAGGCTGACACCTCCGCAACTACGCCCTCTGCTTGCCCCACCACGGCAGCGGCAGCGGCCTTATCTTCCTCGCGTGCGCCATTTAGCGCCATATCATATTGCGCTTTTGCTGCATTAGCGGCATCTTGCGAGGCGCGTGCCATGGTCACTGCTTCATCGTATTTTTGTTCTGAAACGAGCCCCTCATTGTACAATGACTCGAGGCGTGAGCGGGTTTTCTCAGCAAGCTCTGCGGCTGACTTAGCACCGTCCCAAGCAAAACGAGCCATTTCAATTTCCTCGACTCGCGCGCCAGTATCGGCTTTATTGCTCACCGCAATGGCCGCATCGCGTCCCGAACTCGCTTGCTGCATCTTGGCGTCTATCTCTGGACTATCCATTTCAAATAGACTGTCGCCCACCTGCACGCTATCGCCCACCCTTACTAACAAAGCACTTACTCTGCCTGGCACTTTTGCGGCAACGTCCACCTCTCTAGCCTCTACCTGCCCTTGAAACACCAGAGGCGTTGGCGCAGCAATTAGGTAAAGCGAGACGGCGATAAATGCAGCAAGCGCGATAAATACAGCGGCTAAAACTACCTTAGTTTTCATTTTGCGTTCCTTGTATGCTGGCATGCGCAGTCGCGGGTATTTGCTCTGTGCTCGGGATAAAAGAAAGAGTATCGGTGCTTACTAAAATGTCGGCCTGCGTCATATAGCGTTCAAACTCATGCAGTTGCCCGGCACCTATTAACAAGTCAACTAACGCGACAACAAAATTATACGCTGCTGCTGCTTTCTCGGTTTCTGCCTTTGCGGCCGACAAGCGTGCGTCTACAACGTCCAGAGAAGTCCCCATTCCCTCCTCAAATAAGCGCACTCGCAATTTAAGGGTTTCTTGAGCAAGGTCTATGCTGGAGGCTAATAAAGCATATTGATTTCGCGCCTTTTCAAGCGAGCGATAACTATTTTCAATGTAGGTGCCCAAACGCATAGAAAATTCACGTTCTAAGGCCCCTACGCGGTCAACTTGTAACCTTGCCGCGCTTATCGCTTTGTTGCGATTAATGCTATCGAAAAGTTTATACGACACGTTTATCCCTACTATCCAGTCGGGCTCTAGAAGCGGCAGAGGATCTGAAAAGTCTGCCTCTTGTGGCGCTAAATTGTAGCTACCAAACGCGAATACATTTGGCTTAAAGCGAGCCTCTTCTATAACTTGACCCTGCTCTGCACGCTCACGCTTTGCTCTGATGAGCGTTAACTGACTGTGATTTTGAAGGCCTTGTGCCAAAAAGGAATCAAGTGGCGGCAAAGGCTGACTAATAACAAAGAGTTTATTGCGCGGCTGAATATTGGTGTTAACGCGCAACAAGCGTTGCAATGCGTTATTTGCCATCCCAAGGTCGGCTTTAGCTTGCTCTAGATTTCGCAAAGCTTCGTCATAGGCTACTTGGGCATGAAGGCGCTCTACTTTTGAAATAAGCCCATTTTCTTCAAAACGCGTAGCTTGATGAACATGTTGCGCAATATCTTTGGCCACCTCTTCACGTATGTGTAATATTTGTTTAGCCAACAATTGTCCAAAATACACCGTTGCCAATAGCTTCTCTTGTTCCTCGAACGTGCCTGACTGCTCTGCCTTGGCCTCAGCTATTGCTGCATCGGCGGCCCGTCGAGCTGCATCTATGCGCCCGCCTGCATATAACTCCCATGTCGACATCAACACAGCAGTGGGTAGCACACCGTTAAAGTTGACGTCGATGGAGCTGCGAATAAACTGCTCGCTGCCAGGAATAAGATCTCCAGCCGCATCTCTGATGGGTTCAATATCAAGCTCTCGTTTAGACTCATACGCGTGAACACCCCCGAGAATACTCAGCGTTGGCAAATGCAAGCGGTCAAGTGAGGCAAGCTTATCTTGCTGACTGTCCACTTGATACTGCGCCGCTTGAATAGCATCTGACTGTTGGCTCAACAATGCCTTCGCTTCGCTATAAGATAGCGCTGTTGCTGCGTGCGCTGAGCTTATACAGAAAGCGCTTATGCTAATAATGGACGTGCCAATAGCTGATAAGCGACTAGCCACTTTGCTTAGGCGCAACGAACGAAGCGCCACGGCTACATGCACGCAAGCTATTCGGTAGGGTTTAAAATGAGGTACTTGTGTATTTTGCATTGATTATTCATCTGCTTACGTATCGGTTATTATCGTCTAACTTCGGTTATTGCCGCTTAACTATAGGCGAAATTAACAGTCTAGTTAACCTTAGCTCTGAATATGAAATAGTGCAAATCCATGATATTAAACACTATTATTTAATTTTCACATTCAGTGATTCGCGTTTTTAGCAGGCCGAGGCGCTGTATCTTATCCAGAGCTGAGCTTATTTCGATAGGCCTGCATTTTGATGAATTGTTTTGAGCTCTTGTGCCGTAAATTTTAAATACTTACGGTCGTAGGTCATCAATCCATTCAGTTCAATTTCAACATCGCTCGTTTGAGTATACACGCCAGCGGCAATGCCCTTGGCTTTTAAATCGGCAAGCATCTCAATGGTATTCTTATAACGTTGTTTAAAATCAGCGTTGTTTTTAGGCGTGCCGCCGTACACCATAATGTCTTTATTCGTATCCCACTGATGCCCTTCAACTTGCCACCCATGACCACCAAACTCGCCCACCACTTTCACGTAGTCGTTATAAAGTGGCACGTCTAAAGGAAAGCTAGGGTTTGGATAATCATGCTGGTCGGCCACATCGCCAATTGGGAAAAAGTTACCGCCGCTAGCAATATTTAAATAACGGCTTGGATCATATTGTTCCACCCATCTGCCTACTTCCATCGTGCGATGTTGACCCCAGCGTTCATTAAACGTTGTCCATAGCACTACGCTAGGATGGTTATAGAGGGTATCTATCATAGTTTTCAATTCAAGCATAAATTGGGCATGCGCCCAATCGGGCCAGTGCGCCTCAACAATGTCAGTTTCTCGATTTGCATACAGCACAGGATAGTGAGGGCGAGGCTTCCAGCTTTCGCTCAAGGACTCCAAACGCTTCCATTGCGGCCATTCGGCCTCGCCCTCCACCGAAGAAGAAAAATCGGTCTCGCCGCGGCCGCCTGATACGTGATCTTGCCACACCAACAAGCCTAGGCGGTCGGTATGATAATAATAGCGCCTTGGTTCTACTTTTTTATGCTTGCGCACCATGTTAAAGCCCGCGGCCTTAAGGTATTGCAAGTCAAACACCATGGCTTCGTCTGACGGTGGGTTGAGTAGCCCGTCGGGCCACCAGCCTTGGTCTAATGGTCCCCAATGAAATACTTGCTCACCATTTAGAGTAAACCGCCAGTCTCCGGCCTCATCTTTTTCTTTTCCTAAACGCCTAAATCCAGCGTAAGACTGCACCTCGTCTAAAACGTTACCGGCTTTGTCTTGCAAGGTAACTTTAACCGTATATAAGGTAGGAGATTTCACAGACCAAAGCTCAACATTGTCTAGCGTGATTTGCATTTGAGAGTGAGTAGACATGCTTTTGTGAACAGTTTTGTCTGCCAGCAAAAGCTCAAGCGCAATATGGTATTGAGATAAATCTGCCCCACCTAGCTCAGCCGAAAGAAAAAATTGCCCATTCATATCAGCCTGCATGCGCAAAGACTCAATATAAGTGTTTGGCACGTCTTCAAGCCACACCGTCTGCCAGATGCCCGATGAGGGCGTATACCAAATACTATGATTATCTACTTTTTGCTTGCCGCGAAGCTGATAACGGTCAGCGGCGTCTGTTTCGTCTATTACTCGCAACTTTATTGTGTTTTGCCCTTGCTTTATGGCGTGAGTAACATCAAAACTAAAGGGCAGATTACCGCCGGTGTGCGTGCCCACGTGTATACCGTTTACCCATACTCTGCAGCTATAATCAACACCTTCGAAATTAAGCAATGTGCGACCTTGTTGATTAGGCGCATATTCAAACCGTTTTTGATACCACATTACATGCCCTTGGGGTAAACGCTCTCCAATACCAGACAGAGGCGATTCCATCACAAAGGGCACTAAAATATCTTGATCATAAACGATTGTTTGTGCAAATTTACTCGCATCAACCGTCGCAAACTGCCACAAGCCGTTAAGGTTAGTCCAGTTTTCGCGTTCCATTTGAGGACGCGGATATTCAGTCCATGAATTCTCAGGCGTCACCTGTTCGCCCCACGAGGTGTACATGACACCGACAGGTTTTTGCCATTTTGCGAGGCAGGAAGCGCTCACAATGGACATAGTCAACGCGATAAAGATAAGTACGTAGTTATGTTTCAGCATGAATTGTTTGCAGAAGCCGCTTGTATAGATAATCTAATCATGGATAAAAATCATGCAACTGTCTATGGTAAATGGTGTTCAAATGAAGGTTTCTAAACACGCCGCTACACCAAACGGCTTTGGTTTATTGCGGCGCTATTTGTTTTATTTTTTCAATATTGCCTAGGTCATCTGCCTTGAACCAATCTCCCGAATCATAGAGTAGCGCCTCACTCACACCGCGCGAGTGAGGTACATCCACCCTTAAAATTTTTTGATTATAATCGTAGCTAATGGTGGGCACGAGAGTATGCCCTATCGCTATTTTATTCACGTCAAAATGCGCTAGCACAGCATCAACATGCTCTTCGCTTGCTTTAGGACCAAGTGAATGTTGCGACATATCGTCGGCGAAGCCTCGGTAAAACAAAATACCCGCAGCACCGTGCAATAGACTGTCAGGATGATTGCGCATGATAGAATTACCGATCGAAATATTCTCAGTCGCTTCGGTATCGATCGTCTCAATGCTTGGTCTTAAAGCAAGCACACTAGGTGATATTCCCGCGTGCATAAAAAGCGTTTCGCCAATTTTCACAACAACCGGCTTGCTTCTTATCCAACGGCCAATCTCCGTTGCATCTGAATACAGTTCTTCGCCGTTGGTATTAAGTGCGCTATATGTTCCTTCGTATTTTCTTTGTGCCGACTTCATTCTTCCATCAATTAAGTATCTCTCGTGATTGCCCAAAACAAAATGCACATCCCCACCAACTGCTCTCGCCTCGGCTTCTAGCTTATAAATAAGCCAAAGTACGGGAAGCACATTTTGCCCTCTATCCACCATATCGCCGAGTAAAATCAAATGGGCTCTGCCGTATATCCAATTAAATTGTCTATCAATCACATTATTTGCAATAAGCAGCTTTGTAAAGGCCTCAAAATTCCCTTCAATATCGGAGAGCGCAAGCAATTTCTCTGGTTGTTCAAAAACTAGCTTAGAGCGCGAGTGTGTTGGTTGAATGTTTACGAAAAACTCAGTCTTATCATCGTTATCTACGCGGACTCGCACGCGGCCGGAAGACGTCTCGTTTATAACAACATTATTGTTGTCGGCATCGCTCTCAACGTATTGAACAAGATAATGATCGCCTTGGCGATTCACATACGGTCCATCTATCCCGACTGGCATATTTCGATATTCTGCAAAATACCACTGCTGTAAGTTTGAGGAATAGCCTAGGTATGTACCATTTGAAAACTTAATGCCGCCATATCCTAACCGAGATACTAAAAGGGCCGTGATGATCAACAGAACAAAAAGCGAAGCACCGATAATGAAAAACTTTTTAAGCATCTTTATATCCTTAAATGATGCGATAGGTAAATAATGACGATAGGGATCGCTCGAAATACTATAATAACTGAGAGAATGAGGGTAACAAGTCTAATGCAGTATTATCACTATGTATCAGCAAATTACATGGTAATACATATTATCGACTAGGTTCATAAATTTAAAACATAAGAAAATGAATATTATATGATTTAACTACTTTTAAATGATTTTAGCAGCTTTATGCCTATTTTAATGAATTTTAAAAGCAAACAAATTAAATTTAATTTATTCGAATTTTGATGAATTTTAGATATATTTAAAGCAATACAACACTTTTAGATGCATTTATAGAAAAGTATAAAACGAGTCAAAATCACCTCTTTTATAGTATTTTCACACATTTTTATTACTCTAAAAATGAAAAAACCAGAAACTAAGCAAATTATAGACACAAAAAAAGCGCTCATCGGAGCGCCCTTGTTTAGCAGGAGGCATGGCAAATTGCATGGCAAACTATTTGGCAAGAAACACGGCAATATTCAAGGTCACTTTACTCGCTTGCTGCCATACACTTTATAAGCTTGAGGCTTAGTATTCCCACCAGCATTCTTGCCACCACGACAAAAACTCTTCAAAATCAATAAAGCCATCGCCATTACCGTCAATAAGGTCGAAGCCTTCTTGTACGTGATTGATTTTTGTTTTTGGCGATAAAATCGTCAGCAAATCAATGAACTCATGCAAATCTATTTGGCCGTTCTGGTCTCTATCAAAAAAATCGAAGTCTTTTCTAATGTCTGCGATTTGCTCGGCAGTCATTTTATTAGGTGAAGTTTGAGTATCACTCATGGGTATTGCCCTGTTTGTGCATCTTTAATATCAAGTTTACTCTGATAACTTCACTACTGTCTAGGAAAAAACCTGATGATTTATTGTTGAGCCTGTTTTTGAGCGAGCGCTCTTTGGCGCTGAGCCTCGGCTTTTGCCAGTCGCTTTTGACGCATTAAGTCTCTTGCCCCTGTGCCTACATGCTCGTGCTCACGTTGCTTTGCCAAATTTACTTGCTTTTCTCGCTCTCTAAAACGCGCGAGTTGTTCATCTGTGTGAGTTCCGTAGCATTTTGGGCATGTCACGCCCGCCTCATACTTATCACTTTCTTTATCTTCATCGGTTATTGGCAATCGGCAGCCATAACACTGGTCATAATCACTTTTTTCAAGCTTATGGTTTACGGCAACACGATTGTCAAACACAAAACAATCCCCTTCCCATAAAGAATCTTGCTCGGGTACATCTTCTAAATATTGGAGTATGCCGCCTTCTAAATGGTACACCTCATCAAAGCCCTGTTCTTTTAAATACGCAGTAGATTTTTCACAGCGTATTCCGCCGGTACAAAACATGGCCACCTTTTTATGCTCTTTTGGGTCAAGCGTTTTGGCTACGTAGTCAGGAAACTCTCTAAATGATTCGGTATGCGGATTTATTGCGTGTTTAAACGTACCGATTTCAATTTCATAGTCATTGCGCGTATCTATTACCGTCACGTTTGGGTCAGATATAAGTGCATTCCAATCTTTCGGTTTCACATAGGTACCCACCGTTTGGCGCGGGTCGATTCCTTCTACTCCCATCGTAACGATTTCGTTTTTAAGTTTTACCTTTGTGCGGTAAAAAGGCTGTTCGTCGTGCCACGATTCTTTATGCGATACCGGTGCTATTCGCTCATCTGAATTAAAATGTGCTAATAGGGCTTTGATGCTCTTTTCAGGACCTGACACCGTGCCGTTCAGACCTTCTTTTGCCAAGAGGATTGTGCCTTTAATGTCGAGAGATTCCATGAGCGCGCGAAGAGGTTCACGCATTTCTTTGTAGTTTTCGAGCGTCACGAACTTGTATAACGCGCACACTAAGTATTGTTTCATCTTTTTACCTTTGCGATGTTGGAACGTAAAACCAATGCAAAATTGCGGCGCGCATGCTAGCACACAGCAGCAATAAAATGAAGGTGACTTGCCAATTGCTTGCGCCAGATCAATAACTGTAAGGCCATAGCAAGAGCATGGGTATAGGCATAAGTTGAGGTATAGGCATAAAGAGCGTAAGTACGGAGCAATGAGTTGCTTCTATGATGAGTACTTCGTCAATAAGTACTTCGTTAGTAAGTGCTATATCGGTAAGTGCTCTATCGGAAAGTGCTTTATATTAAAGTACTGTATCGTTGAGTACCCTATCTTTTACGACAATGACTCGCTTTGTATTTTTGACTGCTGAATAATATCAAAAAGCCACTCTGGTCGCTCTTCGTTAGTGTGTTTTCCCATAGGGTTCAGGCTGTCGTAACTGTTCAAATCATTGTTGTTGCCATTGGTGTAATAAGTGCCGTTATCGGTGTCGATACCCTCTTCTCCACTGCCGCCAACAAACTCCTGATAGGCTTGTTGTTCGTGCTCAGTTCCGTGGCTCTGGGTGCTTTGGCGCTGGGTGCTTTGGCTCTGGGTGCTTTGGTTATGGCTTCTTTGTTCATGGGAAAGTACGCTTTGAATATGCGAAGGGCAATTAGCGATAACATCAGCAGGTATATAAGTTGGGTCATTGTGCATAGACAAGGGATAAGAATGGGCGCATGCCAACATTCTAAAATCATAAAGCGAAGAACGCTGATTACAATCAGCTCGTTGCTCCGAGTTACTATTGCATGAACTATCGCCCCCAGGATTAAACGCTCGCATAATGGTACGATTTAATTTATTCGCCCTTGCATAATCATCAGCCTCAACCTTTAAATGCCAAGTTCGTCGGGTATTTCTCTCAATACCTTCAAGCGTTTCTGAGAATGGAAATTTTGTACACGTAGCGCTATGTTCACCACCCGGGTCAACAATATGTTCGCGAAATATTTCGAGCTGTTCACTTAACATCGACGCAAACAAAGCAAAGCCAGCCTTCGATGATGCGTCTGAATGAAGGGCCTCGTTAATTGTATTTTGCGTACGGATGTAATCGTTAATGTTCACGTCGATACCCGAGTTGATGACCATGGTTATATTCAAAAAAACACAAACCATGGCGTGCCAGTTAAATAACTGATTAAAAATAAAGCATTCAATAAGTAATCTATCGGCAAAGGGTCGAAATAGCTCAAGGCTTTTTCAAAATACGCGATACGTTAACTATAACGAATGCGAGCAGTCATTTAATTTTAGGTAAATAGCAGGACATGAGTATTTGCGGTAACCGATGGAAAAGCTAGATTATTCAGACAAGCGATGTTTAGTAGTTGAGGACAGACGCCCGTTTCTGATGCTTTTGCGCGGCTTGTTAAATGCGCTTGGCGCAAAAAAGGTCAATACTGAGCTATCTGCTGAAGCAGGCTTAAAAGCGTGTAAGTTAAATAAATACGACATCATCGTCAGTGATTTGCATTTAGGCACTAACCGCAAAAACGGTTTTGAATTTTTAGAAGAAATTCGAAAGTGTCATCTTGTGAAACCCTCTACCGTATTTATCATGATAAGCGGCGACAGTGCACGCAGTATGGTACTTGGCTCGCTCGAAAAGCAACCAGACGATTATTTGGTCAAACCATTTTCGCAAGCTCAGCTCAATGCCCGAATCACGCGAGCGACTCAGCGCCGAGTAACATTAGCAGCGCTTTACAGTCAAATTGATCATCAAAAATATACCTTGAGTATTGAAACATGTAAGCATTTTTTACAAACCGAACCTCGATACACTAATCATTTGCTGCAGCTTTTAGTAAAGCTTTATTGGAAGACTGAGCAATATGACGCCGCTGAAAAAGTCTTAAGCAAAGTACTCGACGAGCGTGCTTTGCACTGGGCTGTGTGCTCGATGGCAAAAACCCACCTACTGAAAAAAGATTTTGGCAAAGCCATTGAGCTGGCAAAGTGCGTCATTGAGAGCTCGGTTAACACGGTAGAGGCCTACGATATTATTGCTGATGCTTATTTGCAGGATAATAAAAAGCCAGAGGCTTTGAAGTATATTCTAGAGGCCTTAGAGCTATCGCCGCTGTCTATAGACCGACACTTCAGAGTATGCGAGATTGCGCGAGAAAACGGCCATTTTGAGCTCGCGATGCACAGCGCCCGTTCAATTTACGAACTCTCTCAACGCTCCGTGCATAAAAATATCAACCATATCTGCGGATACATTCGCTCTGTGCTCGATATTGCGGAAAACTCGGAGCATAAAAGTGTGAAAAATAGATATTTACAAGAAACATCAATGACTATGCAGCGACTGCAAACTGATGAAACTATTCATCAAAGTCCAGATGACTTTGACTTTGACATATTTGAATCGGTGATCCATGCGCGCATGCTCCTCATTGAAGGCAAGCAGTCTGAAGCGAAAAAGAGCTTCGAGCAGACACAAATCCAAATTGAGAAAAGCTTTTCGGAATATCCTGTGGCAATAGCCGCAGACAGCTTAAAGCTGATGTTTGACCTCGGCGATTTTGAAGAGGCAAACAAACTGATAAAAGTGCTGCGTAATAACGAAGATAAAGTGGACGAGTCTATTTTATATTTGATTGAGCGCGAAACGGCCAATGCTGCTGACACTTACGAAAAATATCTAAAACATAACAAAAAAGGGGTGCAGTTGTATGGCTCCGGTAGCTACCAGGAAGCATACGAAGAATTTACTACCGCTAAAAAAGTGTGCCCACTGAATATCAACGTCAACTTAAACCTTTTGCAGTGCCTAGTGAAGCTTATTGCAAAAACCAAAAAGCCCGAAGGTCAGCATATTGTGCAAGGTAGAGAGCTTTATCGTTTTATAGAGGGCATGCCGCTGAAGGATGTGCACCATACAAAATTCGCCAATATGCGCGAGGAAGTAGAAAAAGTTATCTCCTAAGAGCGCACACCCAACAAATACCCTCTCACACCCCGCACAAGCATATCTAGTTTTTATTGTTAGTTGGACGCAAAAACAAACTAGCGAGCGTCTGTTGATCCGGCACGCCGGTTGGCTTTAAGCCTATCGACTTCTGAAAAGCAGTAAACGCTTTAATGTCGTCTTCATTATATCCGCTGGTGATATTACCCTCTATAAAACCCAAATGTTTGAGTCTCTCTTTCGCACGGGTCATTATCTCGGTGTAATAGTAGCTTGTAGCATTATTGACGTTAATTGATACCAACTCCGACTCTTTAGTAAGCCTGATTGGAAAGAGCGTTTTAATGAGGGAATTCACCGCTGACAAAAAATGCGTATCAGGATTTGAGTGGCAGTGCTGCAGCAAAAAAGCCAGCATCAGTTCTGTTGTTTGCCAAGGCGTAATGTCGTAATTATCGCTTTGGAAGCTGTTATATGAACTCAAATAACCCTCCAACCACCCCCCATATAAATAATAGTCGGTTGTTTTTTCATTTGCCGCGACAATAAAGTTTGAACATAAACGTTTACCTGCACCCTTCACGGCAAATTTACCGTCGGCGTCTGCAGCAGCGCTTATTGAAGCTGCGCTCAATAACATAAGCGTAAGTACGATGTTTACTAATTTTTTCATCAAGTAATACTCAATAACGATTTTATAAATAAAAAAACCCGAGCGGTTAATCCCGCTCGGGTTTGAGTCTAGCATTATTTACGCGTCTAAATTAAGCGCGTTTTTTTCTAAATACCATTAAACCGAACAAGCTCAAGCTGATTAGAGCAAGTGTGCCTGGCGCAGAAACTTCTGTTGAATCTGGCACAAACGTTGTAATGGGTAGTTGCGTAACAGTATATGTACCTGCTTCAGCAAACGACACACCAGTAACAAAAACGGTTGGGTCATTAGGATTAAGCATCAAATCAACATCAATACCGCTGATAGTAAACATATCTACCGGCGTACCAAATAAGTAAGTGCCGCCTGCAGCGAGGTCAACCATCTGCATAACGCCATTTTCCATGAACGACAGTGTATAGCCGTTTGTATCATTAACGCTCAATGGTGATGGAGCCGTAACGCTTGCAAACAGTCCGCCATCTTCTACAGCGTAGGTGTAACCAGTGGCAATGTCTGGATCAATCCAAATCGTTTGGCCAGCATCCACTTCAGGTAATACAAATACAAAAGCGCCATCTTCATTAGTAGGGTTGCTTGGGTCAGGTAAAATTGGCGTAAACTCAGAGTTTCCGCTTTCGCTGTCAAAGTTACCGAAACTGCTTAGATATATTGTTGAATCGTACGCAGAGTCTCCCGCATCAGCAAGAATGAGCTGAAAGGTGTTACCCGTGCTACCCGGCTCTACGGGCACATCAAATCGCACTAACGGAACACCGTTTGGAGCGATTACACCGTTTAACTCAGTACCTTCTATGGCAGCGAAGTCTGGGTGATTGATATTAATAGGCAGAAGCGGGTCACCTGCAACACCGCCTGTTGGCAGAGCACCAGCAACATTTACACCGTTCAAGAACATGCCAAATCCGTCAATAAAGCCTGAATTGACGAAGTTAGGAAATTCTTCGGAGCCAAATGCCGCAATAAAAGAAATGACGCTTACATCTTCGCTAACGTCAAACGTTAAATCCAAAACAACAGGGTCAAAATGCTCTGACTGACCGGTAATTGAACTTAAGATATCGTTTTGACCGCCGGTTGCAATATTACCAAAGCTAGTTGAATTGCCGTTTGCTGTGTTTTCACCATCGCCATAATCATTCACGTCGCCGGTACTGAACACTAGCCCGCCTTGACTAGGTAAACCGTAAGTGCCTGTATTGTTGGTAAACACACCGGCTTGACTTTCTATGGTTTCGTTGGGCGTTGGACCATCTTCGAAAGGACCCGTCTCAAGTGGGCCATCATCTAGACTTGTCAAAACGCCATCCAAACCTTCGAATTCAGGAATGATTGGGCCACCACCCTCCCCAACAACACCAAAACTGAGCGCTGAGCTGGTAACCGTAACGCCCGAGTCAGGGATAATGAGTGAATTTGCCAGTACGGCTGGGTCTTCAGAAGTAACAATCTCAATAGCATTAGCAGTTGATACTACCAAAGCTGTTGAAATAGCCGCTGATAAGAATGTTAATCTTGAAAATTTGTTTGCAATTAGCATGTTTCGTCCTTAGAAATACTAACCTGAAAGCATCTATTTCAGGATTCACATGCAAGGAGCAAGTAACATGCCATTAAAAACCCTCATATAAAGCATTGATTTCCAATAACAAATGCCCGCCCCGGTTCGAATGGGTATTGTAAGTGTAAAAAATGCTGACATGAGGCTGTAGCTACTGCGCCAAGTCCACTACATCGTCTCTTAAATCTTCAATTTCTCCAATTAAATGTCGACGCTGCTTTTCATCACTCAACGTGAATAAGCTCAACATGTAAAGTTTAGTCTCGCGTTCATTATGCTCACTCACTTCAATCATTTCTGAACTGCGATACGCCTCAGGGTTATTTATTAACGCGATCATTCTTTGCTTAAAACGCTCACCACGGTCGGGTGATGCAAATTCGCTGCGCATCGCTTGCTGGTAGGCACGCTTGTAGCTTACCCAGTTGCTAGAGTTTGACCGAAATCGACCGTAACTATTTTCTACAAATGATTTTTGCTCATCGTTAAGTTTGCCAAGCCAGTCACTTAGATTATCAAGATTACGCTCAATCCATGCCTCTTTCCGCTCTTGAGCGCTTTTTTCTTCGCGCTTGGCTCTTTCCTTTTCGTCTTCAACATTTTCTTTTTCAAGCGCTGCAAAAAAATAAGTGATTTGCTCTTCGCTCAAGGTGGTTGCCATATCTGCCATACCGGGCGCGATGTGTGCCCGCAGTCGATACCAATGGTCTCGGGCTTTTTGTTGATGATAGCTCATGCGCTCAATACTTATATTTTGCGTGTAAATATCGTTGCTAAGCTCTTCTAAGTGCGCTTTATATTTGGGAAGTTCCGATTGAATATGCCAGGCCTGCCACTGGGCAATATAGGCATCAAATTTATCTTCTTGTTCGTTATTGAGTTCAACATAATCATCTACATACCAGTAAACCAACCAATCGAGATTTTTATACGCAAACTTTGCTGAACATCCTGTTATGAGCAGTACTGCAAATAAAACGATAATTTTCTTCATGCAGTTGTTTTCCTTTAACACGAATTTGTTATGCTAGATACGACAATAAAACCCAAAAAGGTTTCCAATGAGCATAAAGAAAATTGCAATTTTGACATCTGGTGGCGACGCACCGGGCATGAACGCTTGCATACGCGCAGCGTATTTAGCCGCACGCAACGAAGGTATCGAGGTCATTGGTTATCAACATGGGTACAATGGCCTTTTAAAGCAAGATTTTGTTGAGTTTGAGCATAGAGATATCAGAAATTTAATACAGCGTGGCGGCACGGTTTTGTACAGCGCGCGTTGCGAAAAATTTACTAAAGAAGAACACCGGATTAAAGCTGCTGCAAATCTCGATGAAGCCGGCATAGATGGTTTAATTGTGATTGGAGGCAACGGCTCTTTTAAAGGCGCTGAACTACTCCAAGATATATGGGACAAACCTGTTATAGGTGTGCCAGGTACGATTGATAACGATATTGCGGGAACTGACTACACGATTGGCTACCATACCGCCATTCAAACCGCGGTCGAGAGCATAGACAAAGTGCGCGATACCGCTGATGCATTTGAGCGAATTTTTATTGTTGATGTAATGGGAAGAGAAGCGGGTTTTATTGCACTAAACTCTGCAATCGCCGGCGGCGCTGACCACGTGGTATTGCCCGAAACCTTTGAATCTGCTGCCGATGAGCTGGTACGCATTTTAGATAAGCTTGACCAACGCCGTAAAAATCATGCAAATAGCAGCCACATTATTGTAATAACCGAAAACCTATGGCCCGGTGGTCTCAATATTCTATGCGATTCTCTTCAGACGGAGACGGGCATAGATACGCGCATTTTAACGTTAGGACACGTTCAACGGGGCGGTTCTCCGGTGTGGCAAGACCGTATTTTGGCCTCAAAGCTGGGTGCTTTTGCAGTTGAAATGGTGATAAATGATGAACGCGGCCGGATGGCGGGCATACGCCATCGCTATCCCGAGTCTGTTCCCTTAGGCACGAGCAGAGAAGACCGTAAACCTCTTAATCATTATTCAATGAGCATGCTAGATAAAATCACCCTGCTTGGTTAGGGGGCACTTGTGAATGTAGCCTCTTACCAAGACGCTACCTTCTGTAACGTGAACCTACTTCTAACGTCTATTTCTAAAGGTTTACGATGTAAGACTGTAGCAATATAAATATCAATATTGAATGTTCATGCGTTTTAGCCAGTGTACCCACCACCACGCTGGACCGACGAGTAAATACCGAAGGTCTTCAAAAAACGAGGGTTTCTTGCCTTCAACTTTGTGCCCTACAAACTGTAAGACCCACATCACTACAAACAGGGCTAAACAAAACTGCCAAACGCTGATATTCATCATCACCAGCAGTTTAATTCCGCCAAAGGAGGCTAGCGTAAGTAAAGTCATGGCCGCACCAATAGGGCCAGACAGCTTAAAGTAATAATACAGCGTGGGGACTGCCAACACATGCGCCCAGGTTACCTGCATCTGCGCAAGTATCTCGGGTACAGGAATGGACCAAATTAAGCCTATTGTGACAAAGTAGATGCTTGGAACAGCAACTGCGTGAATGAGAATATTGGTTTTATTCTGATGGCTTTCACCATAGTGGCTAATGAGTCTTTCTATTTCGCGCATACATCACTCTTGTTGTTGACTTGTTGACGACTTGTTAAAGCAAAGTTTACATCGAGTCTCATCATTCAACAAGGTTTAAACAAGGCATGAGCGCCCTGCCCTATGTTTTGCGCATCGCTCTTGCTACCATAACGCGAAATTTTTGTTATTCACGAGTTTACATGCATCAAGCCTTTATAAGTTATCAAATATCTGCGATTAATTTATCTGAACATCTGTTTGAGGTTGGTCTCAAAGCGCATCTGCCTGAGCCGCTAAATAGGATTGAGCTAACATTGCCCGCTTGGATCCCCGGTAGCTATATGATCAGAGACTTTGCTCGCAATGTGTTGCAAATTCAAAGTCAGCATAACGACCTTGTCATTCAAAAAACAGATAAGCAAACGTGGCAGATAAGGGCTCGCAACGATGCGCTTTTTCAACAACTTGATATAACCTATCGCATTTTTGCCTTTGACCTATCGGTAAGAAGCGCTTACATCAATCACGAATTTGCTTTTTTTAACGGAACCAGCACCCTTTTAAATGTAGTCGGGCATGAGCATCTTACTCACTATTTGCAAGTACTGCCAAACGAACAAGTCGCCCACTGGCAAACTCAAACTGCGATGCCGCTAAGCGAAAACTATCCGCACACTTTACACCGCGATTACCCAGTATACGCAAGTGAAAGCTACGACATACTCATAGACCATCCGGTACTTAGTGGCGATCTTTGCAAGCGCAGTTTTGTGGTAAGCGGCGTGACCTTTCATGTGGTGTTTACCGGCAGAGAAACTATGGATTTAGACCGCATATGCGATGATTTAAAACCAATTTGTGAGCACCATATTCGTTTGTTTGGTGAATGTCCGGTAGACGAATATTGGTTTATGACTCTTTTATGTGAAAACGGCTTTGGCGGATTGGAGCATAAATCGTCTACCGTGCTTCAATACGCTCGGTTTGACCTGCCTATGCTTGGCGACAGCGAGGAGAAAAGCGAGAGCTATCAACAGTTTTTAAGCCTGTGCTCGCACGAACTTTTTCATACTTGGCATGTAAAACGTATTCGCCCGAAAGTCATGCTAAAGCCAGACTTAAGTCAAGAAACCTACACGCCTCAGCTTTGGATATATGAAGGGTTCACGTCTTTATATGACGACCTCACGCTGGCTAGGGCCCAGTTGATATCGCCTTTGGAGTATTGCCAAATCTTAGGACAAAGCGTCACGCGCCTAATGCGAAACCCCGGGAGGCATTTACAGAGTATTTCAGAATCGAGTTTTGATGCTTGGACACGATTTTATAAGCAAGACGCATCTTCGGTAAATCATATTGTAAGTTATTACTTGAAAGGCTCTATTGTTGCGCTTGCACTTGATATTACACTTCGCCAGCAGAGCGACAACAAGTATTCGTTAGATGATGTAATGCGTGAGCTATGGAAACAGTTTGGTCAACAAGAAAGCGGCACATTAGATAACGTTGTTGCCGATATTTGTAAGCATAGCTTAGGCATCGATGTGTCGAGCTTTTTACACGTTGCGGTAGACTCGGTAATGGATTTACCTTTATCTAGTATGGTTAACAGCATTGGTTTGAGTCTTAATATGCGAAGCAGAGAAACCTTTACGGATAAAGGCGGCAAACCTGCAAAACTGCCGCAAACCCGAGATTTAGGTTTGATGTTTGCAGAGCAATCATTGGGCATGAAAGTAACGCAAGTTTTAGCCTCTAGCGCATCTGCTCAAGCCGGCATACAATTAAATGACATCATTGTTGCGTGCAATGGCTTCAAAGCAAGTCCTTCAAAACTCAATAGAATGCTACAAGCAACGGCGCTAGAGGATACCGTTACCCTGCATATCATGCGAGATGAGCAGCTAATTGAAGTGAAACTAAAAGCACGCCCTGCACAATTAGATACCTGCTTTTTTACCATTGAAGATGAAAGCGCATTTATGCGGTGGCTCGGACTCGAGGG
Organism: Glaciecola siphonariae; assembly: GCF_042652645.1. Lineage (NCBI taxonomy): Bacteria > Pseudomonadati > Pseudomonadota > Gammaproteobacteria > Alteromonadales > Alteromonadaceae > Glaciecola > Glaciecola siphonariae. Next base: position 411,273 of record NZ_JBHSGU010000002.1, on the reverse strand, counting down.
TTAGCGAGAATAGGCGACCCTCACCCTCGCTGCTTGTTTCAGTATTTATTACTTAATTTGACTATTTGCGTCCCTTTAGGGCGAAAAAATTAAATAAAATCAAAGATATAGCAATCGAAAGTCAATGAATAGCGTTATTTATAAATAATAGCTCTGTCAGTTAAGTAACTAAACTACAGCTCTTATTAACTCGATATCGGTCTGCTTTGTGAATTTTTTTTAGGATACAGCCCATTTATGGATATACAGTAGAATGGGTCGAGATTGTTTAAACTTGGTAGCTTAAAGTTGCTGACACCGTCTCCGCCATAAGATGCACCAATTAGCCCATATAAATTAAGCGCTTCCCCAATACTCAAGCTCTTGCCGTCGGTCGCGACTGAACCTAAGGGGCAGGTACCTTCACTTTCATAAACTTCTCCAAGATAACGTTGACCTTCGAAATCCCGAGAAAATACGATGCATTGAGTGAGTGGACCGCCGCGCAAATCTGGCAGGTAGAATCCGTTTCGCCTGTGCTCGCTAGGATCATAGAACTTTTGAAAAAGCTCAGCATTATCATTTACATCATAATCATACCATTGTCCTTCAGCTGGCCACGAGCCTAATGGGCAAAAACTACCAGCCATCATGACTCTATCGCCAACTGCACGCTGGACCTGTTGCTGTTGCGCTTGTGCGAAGTTTTTCACGAGCATTAGCGTAGCGAACAAAACTGAAAACATATTACGGGTGGTAGTTCTATTCATTAAGAGTGTCCTAAGTTGCCGCTGCAATAAACTGAAATGGCGCAGGGCTGATGCCCGTTTTACTATTCACGATCTAAGGAAAGATACCATCTTGTTTATAAATTCGCCATTCGTTGGCATCACTTTTTGAATTGAACTCGCTAACTTTTTAGCCTCAAGCTAAGCCACCCGAAGGTCATCATCTGTTTTAGGTTTGATCGTAAACTCTGAAAACGGGGTTTAAACCGAAAACACGCGCTTTTTTAAAATCGAATATTGAGTTTTCCACATCGATGCATGGTGTAAGTAAGTTAAAAATAAACAAATTCGGCGACTAGCGTCGGAATGTGTAGGATATGATACGAAGCATGAAGAGAAGGCGACGTGCAGAACCTACACTGAATGTAACGTCTTTAATTCTATTTGTTCTGTTTATTTTGATGTCTCGCAGCTAAAGGTGGTAGTTTTGAGACCACCACATCGGCTTAGCGATTATATTGAGATTTAGTTTCTTAGAGCCACATTCAGAAACTATCTTAAATGGACAAACGCTTCTTCATCATGTTGAAGAGTATGCTCTGCAAAATACTCTAGTGCATCGAAATAATGCTTTGCCATGCCTTTTTGATAGCTTTCATAAATATCGACAACCACTTTGTCTACTCTTCCGTTTTCGCAAGCGAGTTTGACAAACTCATAGTTCGCCCCTGCAAAGTCGTCGACAGTGTCGTAATACATGCGATTCATTATCACATAGGCATCTTTCATCAGTTTTTGAACCTGTTCGTCACTTACTGGAAGATGCGTTACGGCTAAGTACTTCTCAGTCCAGTCGTCGGCCTCTGTTTTTAAGTCTTTGATGTCGTCCTCGGATATTTTTCCATAAGCCTCAAAGACCGCATCGCCAAACTCATCATTTTTAAGGTCTGCTTTCCACTCTTCTATTTTATCTTGTGGTAGTCCCGCAAGAATTGTTTCGAAATTTTCTTCACCTTTAGCCATTTTGATTGATACCTCAATTTGCTTAATCATATTGTCGGTATTATCCCGACGCTCGATTAGTAATCTGCGCTGTTTCTCTAGCGCGCGAAGAAGATCGAAGTTTTCATCGTGAACGATTGTCGCAATTTCTTGCAAGCTCATGTCCATCTGACGATAGACAATGATTTGTTGCAACAAGGCAGCATCATAGCTGGTATAAAATCGGTAGCCATTGCCGCCCCGTTTGGCCATCAGAATTCCTTTCTGGTCATAAACATGCAATGTACGCACGCTTACTCCCATCAGCTTACTCAACTGTCCAACGGTATATAGGTTTTTAGCCGCCATTTGAATTATCCGTTCTTCTTACTTCTTACTTCTTACTTCTTAATTACCAACATCAACAGCTTGAAGTATTACCTTAGGTGAGAGTCAAGCTCTTCAAAACAATAAATTAAACAAATCTGCATAAACACTGAACTTTGCAGAAACAGTTATTCACTGCAGGTGTTCTCTCCTATTCATCGAAGTATCTCAATCCCTCTGTGTAAAAGCGAATTCCCTGCAGCAGTAATTAAAGATAAGCTTGTGCAATGCGCTCGTTAATGGCGCTTAATATCGTTTTTTAACTACCCAACCAAGGTTTGCAAAAAACAGACGTGTCAGAACGGTTTTAAAATAGCTGTTTCCAATCCTAAAATGCAAATAGCCCTTTATTTATTAATGTAACTATTACTGTAACTATTACTGTATTTATTGCTCAGCTTAATTATTAGTAAATAAAATAACGGGCTAACAGAATAAGTAGTTGTCATAAGCACGGTTGAACTTACAATATAAGCACAACTTTTATTTTGTCGTTTATACAGGCGCTAAGAACAAGCGCTTAATTTTAAGGGCATCACGTAATCAAGGAACTTTATGAAAGAACAGTCAGATATTGCTGTAGTTGGACTAGCCGTAATGGGCGAGAACTTAATTCTCAATATGGCGAGTAAGGGCTTTACCGTTACCGCTTATAATCGCTCTTATCATAAAGTTGAAAGCTTTCTATCCGGACGCGCTCAAGGAAAAAGCATTCGCGGTGCCGACTCAATCGAGTCTTTGGTGGCCTCGCTGAGCTCGCCGCGTAAAATCATGTTAATGGTTAAGTCAGGGCAACCGGTAGACGATTTTATCGCCCTGCTGCTTCCTCACCTTAGCGAAGGTGATATTGTTATAGATGGCGGCAACAGTCAGTTTGAAGATTCGAATCGCCGTACCGCAGACCTTGCCGCAAAAGGCATTTTATATGTGGGCACGGGTGTATCAGGCGGTGAAGAAGGTGCACTATTGGGCCCGTCGATTATGCCGGGCGGTAATCCTGAGGCATGGCCACACGTTAAACCTATCTTTCAAGCAATTTCAGCGAAAGTAAAGGATGAAAACGGTGAACTTACTATTCCTTGTTGCGATTGGGTTGGTGAGGCCGGTGCAGGCCATTTTGTTAAAATGGTGCACAACGGCATTGAATATGGCGATATGCAAATTATTTGCGAAGGCTATCTATTGATGCGCGATGTCTTGGGTATGTCGGCCGATGAAATCCAAGCAGTATTTGCACAATGGAAAGAAACAGAACTGTCTAGCTATTTAATTGACATTACCGCTGACATTCTTGCCTTCAAAGAGGATGGTGAACCATTAGTTGAGAAAATTTTAGACACTGCTGGGCAAAAAGGCACCGGCAAGTGGACAGGCGTAACGGCTCTTCACTTAGGCGTTCCACTTACCTTAATTGGTGAGGCGGTGTTTGCTCGCTGTTTGTCAGCGCTTAAGCCACAGCGAGTAATTGCAGCGCAAGCAATTAAGGGCCCTGAAGTATCATTCACTGGCGATAAAGCCGCGTTCATTGACGATATCAAGCAAGCGCTTTTAGCCGCAAAAATCGTATCTTATGCACAAGGGTTTGCCCTTATCCAAGAGGCTGCCAGCGAATATAACTGGCATTTAGATTATGGTTCGATTGCTATGATGTGGCGTGAAGGATGCATCATCCGCTCGGTATTTTTAGACAATATCAAGCAAGCTTACGACAATAATCCGAAGCTAGATAACTTGATGCTCGACAATTACTTCAAGGATATGTTGGCTAGCGCTCAGCCGGGATGGCGTAATGTGGTGGCTACAGCCACACTAAACGGCGTAGCAATGCCGTGTATCTCAGCAGCGCTAAGCTATTTTGACGGCTACCGAACAGAACACTTACCGGCCAATTTGCTACAGGCGCAGCGCGACTATTTTGGTGCGCATACATACGAGCGTAAAGACAAACCAAGAGGCCAGTTTTTCCATACAAATTGGACAGGCCGCGGCGGTAACACGGCGTCTACCACCTACGACGTATAGCGTTTACTAGCGTCTATGGTGCTCGTTATGCAGCACCATAGACGCTACATAACTATTTTTTTACTATTATTTTATTATTCTCTTAATAGCAAAGCTGGGTCGAGACGTTCTTTATACCAGTTTATGCGCCAGTCTAGATGTGGGCCAGTTACTCTGCCTGTTGCACCAATCTCTGCAATCAATTCGCCTTTTTCAACTCTCTGCCCCTCTACCACATGAATTTTACTTAAGTGTATAAAGGTCGAAGATACGCCAAAGCCATGGTCCATAATAAGAGTACCGCCTGAATAATACATATCATCATCTGCAAGGCTAATGACGCCACCTGCCGGTGCAATTACGGGAGTACCAACACTATTGGCGACATCTAGGCCAAAATGTGGCCTTTTGGGCTGTCCATTAAACACGCGTTGTGAGCCATAAACGCCAGATATACGCCCTTTGGCAGGAATAATGAAATCATCTAGAAAGTCTTGTAGATTTGAGCTGACCGCCCTAGCCTTTGCGATTTTACGGTTGTCTTGCCTGATACGGGCAAGCACCTCATCAGGTGGACTCACGTATTTTTGTTCTACGCCTTCGATTCGGTCGATGTTGTACTCTCGTTGCGCTAGGGTAAGAGGCAAAGACGCTTTTTTGCCCATGAACTCCCACTCGAGCGTGTGTGACAGGTTTGCGTCGCGACCAAAACCGAACACAAAATGACCGTCGCTTGAAACGTCAAGCGACTCACCGTTAAGCCACACGCTAGTATTCGGCTGAGTTTTACCTCGAATCAAACTACCCTGCGTCATTTCGCCTATGAGCACAGGTGGCGTTTGCGCATGCGCGCCATGTGAAAACATGCAAGATGCAATCAACAATGCGCATAGTAATAAATAGCGATGAAACGCAGTACGCTTTAGCTGAAAATTTGCGAAATGTTGAATAACCATCGTCACAGCGATGTTTTTTAGTCTGCTCGCCTGTGTCATAACCGCCGCAACCGTCATGTGCTTACACCTCTGTTGCTCAAATTCGAGATCAAAGCCGTGCTCGTAAACGCGTTCAGTACCTACAGCCTTGCCCTAATCGTTAGAAATTATTGCGCCTTTACCTACACCTTCAAACGCGCTTACCATAAAGCTTGAATCAGACATCTCGGTTAGGCGTTCAAGCATAAATTGTGCGAGGCACTCAACTGTTGAGTCATATTCAATTATTTCGCACGAGCTTTTCACAATGGCCATTTCAAACTCACCTTGCGAAGATTCGTATGCAAAGCAATAGTGGGTATCGTCGCTTATATCAGCACTTAGTTTAAGCTCAGACGCCTTTACCAAGTCCTCTCGCGTTCCAATGTAAATATCAGCCCAGCGCTTGGCCCAAAACTGTTCGCGCTGCTCGCTACGCTCACCATTTTCTATAATTACGACCTTCGAGCGATGCCCATGCGCAATACGCTGGCAGTTACCATCGTGCTTTTTCAAACCATGAGTGTAATGATAAAACGCAGAGTTGATAACTTCTTCACGCAGAAATATGTCTATGCCCTGCACATTGTCTGGCAAATGAGTTTTGATAATATCTTTTAAATAGGCGGTAACCGAGGCCATATTCACACTGGTGTCATACACAAATGCGTAAGCTTCAGGTGGGCACAATAGGTGAATTGTTTTAGCATTATGAAGCGAATCTGCGCCAAAGCTAAAATCGACTTGGACGCGTCCTTGGGTTTGATCTTTAGCAATCCTTACCCGTTCACACTCAGCGGGCACAACAAGTTTGTGGTCTACGTAGTCGTCTATTAAGCGTTTAAGCTGCTTTTTCACAATCCCAAAGTCTTGCACCATGCTTTCTTCGTTTAAACCGCCGTCGAGCACGATATCGACTATCCAGCTCTCTCCCACCATGCCACGCTTTGGACAAAGGTAAGAAAAATCCATGACCGTAAGGTCATTTACAAATAACTTCATTGCCCAGACCCGCTGTTGTCAGACTTCGTCAGCTGGTCTTTTAAGTTTGGTGGAACGCCTTTTATTGTAAGAGTATCGGTGTGTACATCATACTGCACACGCTCACCAAGAAGCTTTCTATCGAAGCTAACGGATACGCCATTGCCCGCGCCGGAGAATTTTTTCATTGCCGTCATCATACTGCGGTCGGGCTGAAACTGGGCTTCGATTGGCTGTGGTAGCGATGCGTTATACGTTGAAAAGCCATCTTCAGTAGCGCCTTGGCGGGGCAATACATTATCTAAGTCAGTAATTTGCACTTCTTCGCCAAGGTCTACTTTTTGTTTGTAGTATTCTGCCAATGCTTGACGATGCTCTTGCTTTTCAGACGCGTCTAGCTGCTCTGCTGATAAATACTCATCTACCTCATGCAAAAGCCGTTTATTTTGCTGCTTAATGTCTACCTTTTCTTCACAACCAATAAATTGCATGAAAAAGTCGCCGACTTTGCGCCCCATTCGTCCTTTTAGAAAGCTGATATAGCGATTTTGCTCTTTGTTTATATCAAACTGCGTTAGGTCTATACGCACCGCAATCTGCATTTTAGACAAATCTAAATGCTGGCTTTGACTGATTTCTAAATGGTGGTTAACTTCAACATGCTCTTTAGTATCGAGCATGGCAATCATTAGGTAATCGGTAGCAAGGTACTCATATCGATTAAAAATAACAAAGCCGGTTTCAAGCATCGCTTCATTCACGATGGTATCGAGTAAATGCTTACCCGCGATTAAACTGAATTCATGAAAATCAAGATCACCGCTTATAACGTCGGGCAACAGGTCTTTAACAGGATTTTCTTGCTCATCGTTGAATCCGCCAACACCTTTACCTGGCTTAGTATTAAAGGTTGTATGAAGCTGAGCACCAAGACTGGTGATTTCGCTATTGACTTCAAAACAGCTACCGCGTGGTAAAAAATTTAATTTACCGTCGTTAGTAAGCAATATTCTGTGCACAACAAACTGCTGAACGTTCGCACTCATAAAATTAAAAGAACCTTTTGGTTTGGGGTTGTCTGACATTTCACCGAATTAAGGCTATATTGACGCTCAGAACAACAAAAGTTGGTGTTCGCGGTAACTGCCTTTATACTTTGACGCAATCAACGCGAGGTTTTGCGTAATTGTACCGAGTTTTCGCACAAAAATCATAGGACAAATGTATGCCCATTCAGTCGAAGTATAGCAATGAAGAATTTGAAGCACTGATGCAAGATATATTTGTTGCCATTGAAAAAAACAAAGCAGACCGTGACCTTGCTGTCATGGCCCTAGGAAATACGCTTGCAACCATATTTACCAGCCAAGTAAAGGCTGCAGACCGAGAAGTAATGGTTGAACAGTTTTGTAAGGTTTTGAAAAAAAGTACCACTGAGGCAAAAGCTTAGTGGCTTTGGCACATACTCGACTCTTTAGTCTCAAGCCATGTACTTTGCGCACAAGCGCTCGTAAACAAAATAAGAATAAAGTTACCCTATGATTTATACCGAATCTCCTAGACGCAAACAAATTACTCAACAGGTTGCTTGGGGCCATTGGTTTGCACTTGCCAATATTTTTATGGCAATCATTATTTCTTCGATTTATTTATTTTCTACCGCTGTCGCAGATACCCCCCTTAGTTTTGTTTATATGATCGCCACATGGTTTGGCCATATGAGTTTTGTGACCTTCTTGGTATTTGTGGTGGTGCTGCTACCGCTTTGTTACCAAATTACCAATATGCGTGTGTTGCGCGCGGTAGGTTCTGTCGTTTCCGCGGTAGGACTCGCTTTACTTGCGTTTGACGCGCTTATTTACAACAACACTGGCTTTCATATTAGCTTTAGCTCTGCGGCTTTACTGCGAAGCGAAACTCAGGTGCAGGTTGGTGCATTTAGCTGGCTGCAATGGTTTTACCTTAGCCTGCTGTTTATTATTTGGCTAATGTTTCAGTTGGTCATTGCAAACGCGATTTACAAACGAATGAACCGTCTGCAGCGCTTGCGAATCGGCCCCTATATTACTGCCCTGTTTGTGGTGTGCTTTGTATCAAGTCACGCTATTCATGTGTGGGCAGACGCAAAGCTGTACACGCCGGTGCTGAAACAAGACAATATGTTTCCCTTGAGCTATCCGGCAACCGCCAAGACGCTTATGGCACGCTATGGTTTTTTAGATTTAGAAGACCGTCAGCAGCGTGAAGAGCTACAATTACAGGGCGTCAGCAGTCGTTTTACTTATCCGCCGAAGAACGTATTTTGCAGCGTCAATAGTGAGAAAAAAGTCGTTGTGCTTGCAACGACAGAGTTAGTCAGCAGTGAGCTGCTGGCTGATTTAAAGCCTAATGTTTTTCACTTAAACACACAAACATCTCCAACTCGCTTTTTTGCTCAGCTTCAGTACGGTATTCCAGCAAACTTAATTTTGCGTACCTCCTCACCGCCAGTGATGCTTGATTTACTTAACGCTTTTGAAGTACCCAACCAGACCTACAATGTGAATGCCTCTGCAGGCTCAGAACAGAACCCTGTTGAGGGAGATGATGCAACAGCGCAGTGGACCAACTTCAAAGATTCGGCTATGGATGCACCCTCAGGCTTGTATTTGGGCCTATTGAGTGCTGACCAACTCGCAGCCCTAGCCCTTGATGAACTCAGTAGTAAAGCCAGTGTGTTGGTGATGGCACAAGACAGCGAGAGCAAAATGTATAAGCTTTATTCTAACTTTATAGAATCTGAGCAAGCCTCGACCAATGAAGATATTGCGCCTACGGTCATGCATGAGTTTGAGTGTTTTGCCGAGGTATATCGCTTTTCAACCGGACAAGCACTGCAACAACCAAGCCGCGACTGGCTGGTAAGCACTGTTGGTGAGAATATTGTTTATTTTAAAGCCCCCTATTTAACTGAGGTGGCAAAAGATGGCAGCTATCAGGTCACCGACATTCGTGACCAAAGTGAAGTATTAGTTGATATCGATACCAACATGCTGAGTCGTTCGATTAAACATCTAGAAAATTTTAGTAAATAGCTTCCGCTTACGTGCTATGGCATGCGAGCTTTGGCTAGTCTGCCCGAGCCCGCCGGCTTGCGACTGAGTGCGTCTGTTTATACGAGATTTTTAGTGAGCTGTGACAGGTCTGTAATCATCTCTATATTGCTTGTCTTATTACCCAAACTTGTTAGCATTTCTGATCTATCCTCGATATCAGTCACTAGCCATACGCCGCGCGCAAGACCTGCATTTATTGCGCACTGCATATCACTGGCTTTATCGCCAAGCAACATGCTGTTTGATAAATCAACATCCCATTTATCAGCAGCCTTTTTTAACATACCAATACTGGGCTTTCTGCACTGGCAGTGGGTCAAATAGTCGCCTATTGCGCTTTGAGGGTGGTGAGGACAGTAAAAAACATCATCAATGTTCCCGCCCTCTTGCATCACGCGCTTCTTCATCCATTCACTTAAGGACAGAAACTCAGCTTCGCTGTAGTACCCGCGGCCGATGCCCGACTGATTTGTGACCACAATCACTAAATAACCGGCCGAGTTCGCCTGCCTGATCAGACTAAATATTCCATCAATCCAATCGAAATTTTCTTGTTTATACACATAGCCGTGATTGACGTTAATCACGCCATCACGGTCTAAAAACAAGGCTTTGTTAGGAGCTTTCTTCAAGATTAACTCGCGCTGTCAAAAGCAAGAGTATACAAAATATTTTGCATATACATCATTAAAACCATGGGCAAAGGCAAGGCCCGCTAGCCTTTAGGCCGAAACGCCTGAAAAATACTCGAGAAGTCTTTCTTGCCATTCCCCTGCATGCCATGAAGCTGATAAAGCGATTGCGCCAGAGACCCCATCGGCACCGCCGACTGGTGAGTGGCAGCGGTTGCCATAGCAAGGCCTAAGTCTTTATTCATCAAATCAACCATAAAGCCACCCTGATACTGATTAGATGAGGGAACATTTTCCATTACGCCGGGACAGGGATTATAGGTTTGCAGCGTCCAATTGTTTCCCGAGCTCTTTTTCATGATGTCCGACATCACGGCTGCGTCGATGCCGTTGTCGATTGCAAGCTGGAGCGCTTCGCTCGTACCCGCCATTAGCACCGCCAACAACATATTATTGCAAATTTTTGCCACTTGCCCAGCGCCGGCCTCGCCCGCATGAAAGATATTCTTACCCATAGCTTGCAGCACAGGGTTTACAGCCTCCACAGTCTGAGCGCTGCCGCCAACAATAAACGTAAGCGTACCGGCCGCCGCCCCTGCGACACCACCAGAAACAGGCGCATCGACAAAGCTGTGTCCACGTTCTTTTAGCAAGCTCGACATGGAGCGTGCGGTTTGCGCTTCTATGGTTGAACAATCAATAAAAATCGCGCCTGCACGGGCACGAGCCACAATCCCCATAGTTGCATCTGCCGTTCCAAAATAAAGCTGCTCAACGTGGCGGCCAGCCGGCAACATACTGATAATAATATCGGCATTTTTTACGGTGTCAGCGGGCGTGTCGCCGGCACTTGCACCAAGGGCACACAGCTTATCGACTTGGGCCTGAACTAAATCAAACACACTTACTTTGTAGCCCGCTTTAAGTAAGTTTGCCGCCATACCAGCGCCCATATTACCTAAACCAAAAAATGCGATGTGTAGCATGTTATTCCCCACGTTTATTTGTAAGTGTTATTGTTAAAGCGCAGCACTCAACCTAGCCAAATTCTTGTTCAAGTTTCGCTAAAGGATGGGGCGCAGATGCTTGCGCATTCGATTGCGTAAAATAATTAAAGTGCGCGTTAATAACAGCCTTTGGCACATCATCTATCGACGGATAAAGCCATTTTGCGTCATTGTCTTTATCAATTAACAGTGCCCGCACTCCCTCTTGAAACTCACCTAAAGTACCGCAGGTATGCGCCATGCTCAGCTCCATTTCAAAACATTGAGCAAGCGATAAGTGTTTTGCGCGAGCTAATTGCTCAAACACTAGATGCGCGGTAATTGGGCTGCCTTGTTTAAAACTCTTGAGCGCTTTAATAATAAACGCGTTGTCAGCTTGCTCTTCTGCAAGCGCTTCAAGTGATGCTTGTACATCCCGTATATCGCTGCACGATGAAAGACGTTCAAATAACTTAAGATTGCGCTCAATATTCGATTCACGTAAATCACCATCTGCAGGGGCAAAGCTATTTGCTAGGTCGAGCACGCTGTCTTTACTTATGTGTGAGAGCGCACAAAGGGCATCAATAAACTGTGCTTTTGACGAGTTAGCCACGATGGCATCTGCCATGCCAAGGTGATGAGTGTCTCTGGCGTTTAAATTGGCCGCGGTTAGTCCTAGAAATAAACCTACGCCTGGCGGTAGCTTATTGAGGAAGTAACTGCCGCCCACATCAGGAAATAAGCCAATGGTAATTTCAGGCATAGCGATGCGCGATGTTTCGGTAACGAGGCGAATATGTGAGCCCATGAACAAACCTAATCCACCGCCCATAATGATGCCGTTTCCCCACACAATGATAGGCTTAGGAAATCGGTGAATACAGTAATCTAAGCGGTACTCTTGGGTAAAAAAGGAGCGTAAAAATGCAGGGCATGTGTAGGCATTAATGTCGTCTTCAGGTAACGAACCATGCTGCGGATTAGTCTTCGTAGCAATGTTGTGTTTCATTGCTTGATACATAGAAACAATGTCGCCGCCTGCGCAAAACGCTTTTTCATGATGGCTATCTAACAAAACCGCTACTACTGAGTCGTCTTCGCGTATTTTTGCCAGTGCGTCGAGCATTATCTCTACCATATCAAGGTCGAGCGCATTCAGAGCCTTCGGCTTGTTCAACATAATGTGCGCGATGCGAGCACCCTTCGGTAATGTGACCGACTGCAAGGGCAAATAAGTGATCAGGACTTTATCAACGTTCTGCTCACCCTCTTGTTTCAATTCTGCTGGCATAGCTTATCCCTTCATTTATCAATGCTAATGAGCAAATGCTGCTAGAGCACCTCGATTTCATCACTTAATAATCTGCGCCCTATAATGACTCGCATGATTTCATTTGTTCCCTCTAGAATTTGGTGGACACGCACATCACGAACATGCCGTTCTAACGGGTACTCTTTGATATAACCATAGCCGCCATGGATTTGTAAGGCTTGATTGCACACTTCAAAACCTACGTCAGTAGCAAAGCGCTTTGCCATGGCAGCATAGGTAGTTTTATCTGGATGATTATTATCAATTTTGCTGGCCGCAAGCCTAACCATTTGGCGGGCTGCAACAAGCTCTGTCGCCATATCGGCAAGCTTAAACTGCAAAGCTTGAAAGCTAGCCAAAGGTTTTCCGAATTGAGCGCGCTCATGCATATAGGCCCTTGCGGTATTGAGTGCCTGCTGCGCGGTGCCAATTGAGCATGTTGCGATATTTATGCGACCGCCATCTAGCCCCTGCATGGCAAACTTAAAACCTTCACCCTCTTCTCCTAAACGATGACTCGCGTCTACTTTAACATCATCAAATGTCACCATGCGAGTGGGCTGTGCGTTCCATCCCATTTTTTCTTCGGCCTTACCGTAGCTAACACCTTTGGCGTTTGCAGGCACGACAAAAGCGCTTACGCCCCCTGCACCCTTATCGCCTGTGCGCGCCATGACCACGAGTACTTGTGTTGCCCCAGCTCCGGAGATAAATACCTTCGAGCCATTTAAGTGATACTTGCCATCAATTAATTGTGCAGATGTTCGAAGCGAAGCGGCATCCGAGCCTGCGCCCGGTTCAGTTAAACAATAGCTAGCAATGGCGTCGCCCGTCACTAGCTTGTCCATCCAATCGTTTTTCACATGCTCACTGCCCCATGTTGCTATCATCCAAGTCGCCATATTATGAATGGTCAACATCGCTGTGGTTGTAGTACAGCCCATGGATAATTGCTCAAAAACAATAGACGAATCTAAGCGACTTAACCCTAAGCCACCGGCCTCTTCAGGCGTATAAAGACTGCAAAAACCCAATTCCCCGGCCTTCTTGATAACTTCAACAGGAAAATGATGCTCTTTGTCCCACTGTGCGGCAAAAGGTGCCAGCTCTGTCTCTGCAAATTGCTTAGCAGTTTGCGCAAATGCTTGTTGGTCTTCTGTTAACTCAAAATTCATGGTCAATCCCGTAGCTTGATAAATAGCACTTAGCGTAGGTTAATCGTCATATTGGGTCCGCTGTCGGTTTCGTCATCAAACCAACGTGCAGTGATTGTTTTTGTCTCGGTATAAAAACGAATGGCTTGTTTGCCGTAGGCATGTAAATCGCCATAAAAAGAATTTTTCCAGCCGGTGAATGAGAAGAAGGGCAAGGGCACCGGAATGGGCACATTAATGCCAACCTGCCCTACTTCTACATTGCTCTGGTAATTACGAGCGGCTGCACCGCTTGATGTAAATATACTGGTTCCGTTTCCAAAGGGGTTGGCATTCACAAGCTCAATTGCCTCCTCTAGGGTATCTACCTGCATACAGCATAAAACCGGGCCAAATATCTCCTCTTGGTATATGCGCATATCCGCTGTGACGCCCGCAAATACGGTAGGGCCAATCCAGTTGCCTTGCTCATAGCCCTCTACGGTAAACTCACTTCCGTCAACTAAACAGCTTGCGCCCTGCGCTTTCCCTTGTGCGATAAGGTCGAGTACTCGGGCTTTTGCTTGAGGACTTATTAAGGGTCCAAAACCCGCATCCTTATCATCCCAAAGGCCAGGTTTAACCTCTGCGATTTTTGTTGCTAGTTCGGGGATCCAATTTGCACTGTCCCCCACAAAAACCGCTACCGATATAGCCATACATCGCTGACCAGCAGCGCCTACTGACGCGCCAACTAAATTGTTTAGGACTTTGCTTTTGTTCGCATCGGGCATTATCACTGAATGATTTTTTGCGCCGGCGAAGCACTGTGCTCGTTTCATGTTTTGCGTAGCGGTTCGGTATATGTGCTGCCCAACTGGCACACTGCCTACAAACGACACGGCTTTAATATCAGGGTGTTCTAGCAAATGATTTACTTGGTCTTTGCCACCATGAACAACGTTCAACACGCCCTCTGGTGCACCCGCCTGCATGAATAACTCCGCTAAGCGCATCGGCGTCGCAGGGTCCTGCTCTGATGGTTTAAGCACAAAGGTATTGCCCGCAGCAATCGCCATAGGAAACATCCACAGGGGTATCATCGCGGGGAAATTAAACGGGGTGATACCCAAACAAACACCGAGAGGCTGTATCATCGAATAGGTATCAATATCGGTGGCGACATTTTCAACCGTTTCACCCATCATCATTGACGCGATGTTGGCAGCCTGCTCAACTACCTCAATCCCACGCCAGACGTCTCCTTTTGCATCTTCAAAGGTTTTGCCAGTTTCTTTAGACAGTATGGTCGCAATTTCATCATGGTGGGCTTTTAAAAGATGTTGATAGCGCAACATCACTCTAGCGCGCTCCGACACCGGCACTTTTTTCCACGTCAAAAACGCTTCCTTTGCGCAGGCAATCGCACGTTCAATCTCATTTTCGGTAGACACCGGTAAATGCGCAATGACCTGATTATTAGCAGGATTTGTGACCTCAATCATCTCTGTGGCCTCAGAATGATCAAATTTACCGTTAATTAGCTGCTGAATTTTTTGCATAAACACTCTCTTGTTCGCCTTCGCGCCATCTTACCTTTACGTTAACGTAAACTATAAATGATCGTAGTATGTCTTGTAAATCATTTGTTAAGTCTATGTGGTCTATGTGGCTCTAGCACTGATAATTCACATATACGCAGGCAAAGTCGGTCAACAAACGATATTAAATAAGTATTTTTTCGGCTGTGCCGATAGCCTATGAGAATCATTGATTAATAAGTTTGAAATGAAGGGCGCGACAAACAATTTTAAAAATTGAAAAAGTAAGATGGCAGCACATCGCTCTTACGCCACCGTACACGTTTCTTATTTCAGATAAAGCTTAGGTATGTAAACAGAGCATTTTTTAACCAAAGGACTATGTTACTTTGAGTAAAAGCTGCAAGTCATCCATGTTGAAAGTAAATTGAGTAAGAGCGTGTAAGTATCGTTATGATTAAGTTAGAAGGTTACAAGCCACCCGCAAAATCAAGCCTACGTGTTGCCATTGTAGAAGACAATGCTACCGCGCGGATGAACTTACGAAGCCACCTTATGAGCATCGATAACTTCGACATTGCCAGCTACAGCAATGGTAAGGAACTGCGTAACGGCATGCGTATCGCTAATTTTGACATGGTGTTTATCGACTTTCATTTAGGTCAGGCAAAAAATGGGGTGGAATGGATTCAGCAACTTATAGACACTGGTGCTTTCAGGCCATCTATGGGTTTGTTTTTTGTCACATCAGACAGTTTGCCGCAAACGATTGGGCAAATATTAGACCTTTATCCCGATGTTATCGTTATCAAGCCGTACACTATTAAAGGCTTAACTACCAACGTTAAGCATTATCTTCATGCACGCCAGCAGCTACTCCCTGCCCTGCAATATATGGACGCTAAGAAAAATGAAAATGCATTGGCGTTTGTTAATGAGCGTTTATCCAACGGCGTTGCCAAGCGCGTGGAGGCCGATTTTATAAAACTCAAAGGCCGCTTACTTTTATCAGACAAACGCTATGAAGAAGCCACGCAGCTTTATTCGTCCGTTTTAGAGCGCTCTAATGGTGTGCTGTGGGCACATTGGGGGCTAATCAAGAGTGAGTTCTTTACCGGCAAGTGGCAGCACTGTAAAAAAATGCTCGACCGATTAATTGACGAGAGCTTAACCAAAGACAAAGCATACGAGTGGTTAGCCAGCGTTGAAATTGGCAAACAAAATTACGTGCTCGCCGAACAGCTTCTCGACAACATCAAAGACAGCGAACTCACCATTCAAGCTACGCGTTTAAAAACGCTATGTTATAAAATCCAAGGTAAAAGCGAAGAAGCATTATGTTTGCTTGAGAAGAAGGTGCAAAGCAATCTGTCTGTAAAAGAGCGTTTAGTCGATTATGCAATGGAACTTGCTCGCTACCACCTGCATCTAGCGGAGCATTTTAGCGAAAAACACGCTGATGAGAGTCTGTCAGCAGCTAAGGTAATGCTAGGTAAAGCGTCTAAAGGTATTGCAGACCGTCAGTCGCAAATGCAAAAAGATACGATGTTGGCCCTCGCCTATTTACTCGATGATGACAAACCTCGTGCCCAACGTATTATTGCCGAAAGCGCGCATACCAATCAGTTTACCAAAGCAAATATTCCTACCATGATCGACGCTGTAAGGGTCTGGTTTGGCCTAGGTCATACCGAAAAGGCAAGAGCCCTCCTAGATGAATGTGATGAACAGTTAATGACGCACGAAAATCACATTGAAAGTTTGATTGCATCAGATTTATTAATTACCACCGAAAAATCCCTCGGTATAGGCAAAGAGCGCGCACTCGCGATTAACGAAAAAGGCTTAGCTGAATATCAACAGCATAAATTTCAAAGTGCTTTGTCGTATTTTTATAGGGCTTACAATATGTTTCCCGGCGTGCCTGCCTTTTCTTTGAATTTACTGCAGTGTTTAAGCGACGCGCAGCAAACTGAGTATAAAAATGTCAGTATCGATAAACTCGTTGACGAACTTGGCTCAATCTCTTTGTCTGATAAAAACTTAAAGCGCATGGATTCAATCCGCCAAAAACTTAAAAAAATTGCGTAACCCAGTTCAGTTATCAATACGATGTAAAGTGGTTAATGATCGGTGCAATATTCCGTGCAATGTTCCGTGCAATGTTCCGTGCAAAAAATATGCTTATGGAAACACATTCAAAATATTGCCGGGGCCTGTTGATCTAGCAATTTTTTAACAAGCTGATACTCTTTGTAAAGAAGAGCGCACTGTCGCGCATTATTTTATGGAGTACTTATGTCAGCGAGCATCCACCCTCATACCGTTACTTTAAATACTGGCGAGACGCTTTCACTATCTCAACATAGTGGAAAGGTGTTATTGCTGGTAAACACGGCTAGCAAATGTGGATTTACGCCGCAATATGAGGGCTTAGAAAAGCTTCACGAGCAGTATGCAGACAAAGGATTAGTTGTTATGGGCTTTCCGTGCGACCAATTTGGTCATCAGGAGCCCGGTAACAATGAGGAAATCGCTAAGTTTTGCAGCCTCAACTATGACGTGAAATTTGCGTTATCTGAAAAAATTGACGTGAACGGAGAAGCTGCCTCTCCTCTGTTTAAAACGCTTAAAGAGCAAGCGCCAGGAATACTCGGATCTAAACGAATTAAGTGGAACTTTACTAAATTTTTAGTGGGCAAAAATGGGGAAGTGATAAAACGCTACGCACCCACCACTAAACCGAGTGAATTGATTAGCGATATTGAAAGCGCTCTTCAGGCCTAATTTGAAGGGCCCTTGCCCGCAAGCTCTGGGTCATGCCTAAGCCCTTATCTTTACCGGCAAGCTAGGATACATCAACTCGCGGTGAGCCTTCTTACCTTTATATAAAAGTATTTACCGAGATATTTAAATGGCGCTTGCGCCCCGTGTGACTTTTCAAGAGCAAGAATGCTGTCAAAATGCGTGTTCTGCATACTTACATCTCGCATGTAGTCATGAAAGCACCGAATGCCTGCGCTAAATTCGAGGTTTACGTCTTTCAATGACCTTATAAATTCAAGCACTTCGCTGGGTGATTGTGGATTATGCGGGTTGAGACGCACCACATTGCGCACCTTCATGCCTTTTTCAATATAATCAAAATTGCCGTAGATTGCGTTATTAAACAACATCGCATCTTTATTGAAGAAGCTTAAACTCAAAAGGCCACCCGGAAGCAGTTGTTGCGCAAGATGCTCAATGGCTTGCATTGGGTTTTCTAACCACTCTAGCACCGCATGACATAATATGAGGTCGTACTGCTTATTTACGCTTGATAGCTCTTGACAAAAAAACTGCGTGTTTTTGTATGGTGCAAGACGTTTTTTTGCGATATCTAAAGCTTCTTGAGAAACATCCATAATATCAACGCTGTGCCCGGCTCTGGCAAATACTTCTGCCATCATGCCTGTTCCGCCGCCAGCATCTAAGACTTTGCACGGTTGTGTTGATTCAATCTCATTATGCAAGTAATGCTCAAGCAACAGCTGGCGAATTTTACCCTTCGACGTGCCATAAATATTTTGGTCAAATTTATTGGCGATACCGTCAAAACTGCCTTTTTTCATAAACCCTGTTGTCCATCATGGTATGACGAATTACCGTCTATTGATAAGCTGATGCTCAGCCTAGGTATAAACACATATCAGTAGCTAGGCAGGATTATCAACATCCACAAAAGTAACCTGTAGGTTATAGTGTTTAGCTAAATACTCACCTAGGGCTTTTACGCCATAGCGTTCAGTAGCGTGGTGACCTGCCGCAAAAAAGTCTAAATCAAGCTCTCTAGCGCTGTGAGTTGTTTGCTCGGATATTTCACCGCTGATAAAAGCATCAATGGGCAAACTGCTAGCTCTCGATGCGGCTACTTGGTCGATATAGCCCTGCCCTCCACCTGTGCACCACGCCAGCGATTTTATCGATTGTTTTGACCCAACACTTATTACCGTACGCCCTAAGCGTTCAAAGAGCCGCTCGCT
The DNA here is from genome assembly GCF_042652645.1 of Glaciecola siphonariae. Taxonomy (NCBI): domain Bacteria; kingdom Pseudomonadati; phylum Pseudomonadota; class Gammaproteobacteria; order Alteromonadales; family Alteromonadaceae; genus Glaciecola; species Glaciecola siphonariae. Next base: position 392,518 of record NZ_JBHSGU010000002.1, on the reverse strand, counting down.
TAATTCATCATGAGACAAAGGCGTGGCTAGCTCGCCGCGCATAACTATTCCCGTCGGCGCGATATTATCAACAGCAGTAATTGACTCTAAGCCTAGCAGCGCGCCAAGTTGAGCGTTGTTACCGAGTGTTTCATGCACATCTAAAGGAAGATGATAGGCAATGAGGTTAATGTCGTGCTTCAATAGTGTTGCAATACGACGCTTTTTAATGCCAACAATCGGGTAGTCTTCATTTTTCCAAAAGTAACCGTGATGAACCAATAGAGCATCGGCACTGAGTTCTACCGCTTTATCAATAAGCGCCTGACTCGCAGTTACACCTGTCACGATATGAGCAATATTCTCTTTGCCCTCTACCTGCAGACCATTTGGACAATAATCTCGTTGTGATTGCGGCGACAATATTGAATTTAGGGCATTTAAAAGCTGTTCACGAAGCAATTTTAGCTCCTTTTGTTAAGAAATTAGACTTTTACGTAAGTTTATGTATAAACTTATAAATATTAACATTATTAAAACAATAAAGGTTGATTTTACTCAATGAGCAAACTAGATAAAGACAGCGTTATCGAAAAATTCACCGCAGCTTATAAAGACGCGAATGGCAAAGCTCCATCTATTGAGGCAAAAGGCGGCTGGTATAGCGTAGACGGCGGTAAGAACATTCGTCTTGCGCAGCTAGACGAAATGGCTGACGAGCTTGGTAAGAGCGCTGGCAAAGCAAAAGCGGCGCCTGCTGAGAAAAAAGCAGCCAAAAAGCCTGCAGCCAAAGCGGCCGAACCTAAAGCAGCACCTGCTGCGAAAGAGAAAAAGCCAGCACCCAAAAAGGCGGCGAAAAAGCCTAAAAAAGCGCCCGGTAGTTTCTCTGTTAAAGACTTTTATACTCAACAAATTTTGGAAGCCAACCCAGGTAGCAAAGCACCTCGATAGGCTTAGGATTTCCCATCAAGGTATAGGAACTCGAAGCATAAGGCTTAGTTATAGAAGCATGCTTTTAAAAATCAAAGACAAAAAAACAGCACCCTTTGGTGCTGTTTTTATTTTTTCACTTGAATAACCTCAGCTTACAGGATTTAGGTTACGCATTACATCCAAGCGGTTTTCGCTGCTGTGAGTAATTTAGAGACGGCGCTTTCAACACCTTCTGACGCTGCGATACCCAGCTTTTGTGCAAGTGTTTTCTTCGTTGCATACTTTAAGCGATAAAGTTTATGGGTGTCATTCGCCTGTAACAGATAGTCGTCAGACGTTTGAATTGCGTCGACTAATTTCAATTCTAAGGCCTTCTGACCAAGCCAATATTCACCCGTCGCGACTTTTTCAATATCTAAGTCAGGGCGATGCTTTAAAACGAAATCTTTGAACATATCGTGCACTTCTTGAAGCTCGTGCTTAAATTTATCGCGTCCTTCGTCCGTGTTTTCACCAAACACGGTTAACGTTCGCTTAAATTCACCTGATGTATGCATTTCAAAATCAATATCGTTTTTCTTCAAGAGCTTGTTGAAGTTAGGTAGCTGGGCAACAACGCCAATTGAACCAATAATGGCGAAAGGCGCGCTTATGATTTTATCTGCAACACAGGCCATCATATAACCACCACTCGCGGCTACTTTATCAACGCTGATGGTTAAATTTAGACCCTTGTCTTTAATTCTCTGCAGTTGAGATGCAGCAAGGCCATAGCCATGCACTACACCGCCGCCACTCTCAACGTTAACTAATACCTCGTCACCCTCTTTAGCAACACACAGCACTGCTGTGATTTCTTTGCGCAGAGAATCCACTTCTTTCGCCATAGGCGAACCTTCAAAATTAATCACAAATAAATTAGGCTTTTTGTCCTTTTCGGGTTCTTTCTTTTTCTTCGCCTTCTTCTCGGCTTTTTGCTTTTCTTTTAACTCGGTCTTATCGAGCAGTACCGATTCTGCTTGACGCTTTAAATCGTCATAAACGTCTGATACGGAGTCGAATTCTAAATTACCTGGACTCTGCTTTTGGCGGCTCGCCATGGCAAGAACAAACCCCACCACTACTAAGATCGCAACCACCAATGTGAACGCCTTGGCTAAAAATAGCCCATATTCAAATAAAAACTCCAAAAACCTGCTCCTAGTTTACTCAGCTTTTTTATATATAAGGTCAAATACAAAAAGAAAAAGGACGCCAGGGTCCTTTTTCTTGCTTTTATTATCGCTTGTTCGTTTACGGATTACTAGAAATTGAAATTTCCTCCACTAATGCTTCTGCAATTTCTGCCTCAGTAAAACGTAATGGGCGCAGCGTGGGTTGCGATGAATACAATTGCGTTTGATCATCAAAGCTCTCGGCACCTACTACATTCGATTGTGAATAAGACAATAAGCCGCGACCAACTGGTCCATCTTCGGTAAAATTCACCACCATCATCCAGCTTGAGCCATAGGTAATGTGATAGCCCTTCGCCTGTGCACTCAAGCGTGTTGACGAATCAATCACAGGATATGTATGCCGGGGTAATTCGGTACCATTATTGCCCGTTCTAACATCAAACACGTTAAAGCCACCTTCAGCATTATGGGCACCGCCCCAAGCAAAACGCTCACCGCTTGGCATACCATTAACCGTGCTTTTTTCCACAAATTGTACCTCGCCTAGGCTTGCATCAAACGCAATACCCGCCTGATTAATTTTATCTACCGCTGTGGCAAGTTGTTTGAGCGTAAGATCATTAAGCGCGAGTCCTCGCGGCGTAGTGACCGGCTGCTCCACATCAAAGGGCACCAACCACTGAGGGTTGCGATTAAACTGAAATGCAAACTCTCTAAATACATGTGCACCAGTGCTATCTGCGTTCATTAGACCATCCCAAGCAGATAAGGCATCACAAGCTTGCCCTAAATTGCTCACCTGTTCTCCCGAGTCGAGCACCACAACACTCTCTCGATTTGCTTGGCATAGTTGCAATAGGTCTGGCAATACAGCATCTGCTAAAAAGCTTCGATTATTCAGCAAGGCCTCTTCTACTTCGCTTGGTGAAAATTTTCCATCGCTTCCTGCAGCGTCATTTAACAAGACGTGAGCCATACGCGAGCGTAAACTTTGCTCATTCCCCACCTTACCGTAAAGGGGATTTACGCCGGTAATTGGGTTCTCTAAGTTAGTTAACCAAAAGCTATCATTTGAGTTTTGCACATAGTCTAGCCCTTCATACTTAGGTGCGTTTTCATAAGGCACTGCACGGTCATAGTCAAATACCGATGCAAATCCAGGCAATACGGTAAAACCTGCCGCCTCTCTAATGCCTGCTAAGAGCGGATTGTTAGTGAGCTGGTCAATTGCCGTGGGCGTCAAATTCGGAACCGTAGAATCATCTATATAAAACACCTCGCCTGATTTAGATGCCGCCATAGTGTTATTAAATATCACGCCATCATAATCAACAAATGCTTGCTTAAATTCGTCCATGTCTTTTGCTAGATTCATCGCTAACCAATGGTCCACGATATCGAAGTTAGGTAAGTTCGCATCTTTAATAGCAAAGGCATTTCCGTCTGGCCCCCATTCAAAATTGCCGGGAACGTTTATCATCGGTCCATAATTTGTAAAGTAGCTGTCTTTTTCAAGCTTAATGGTTTGACCCGGAGCAACGGCTACGTCAATCGTATAGGTTTTCTTAAAAATTGTTCGTTTAGCGCCATCAACAATGTGAGTGAGACTGCTCGCATCATCATCGTCTAGCTGCAATTGATAAACCACAAAGTGTTCTGCGGTAGAAAATGTGTGGGTCCAAGCCACATTATCGTTATAGCCAATATTTACTACGCCCGGAATACCCATCAATGAGCCACCGATAACATTTAAAAATCCAGGAATGGTGGTTTGAAACTGCCAAAAACGTAGGTTCCCGGTGTGAGGAAAATGCGGGTTACCCAATACCATTCCCATGCCATTCTCTGTTCTTTGTGAGCCTAAGCCCCAGCCATTAGAGCCCATCTCTTGCGGGTTACGCTCTGGCATCTTTACAACAGGCGACATCTTTATAGGAGCAGCATTAGCCGCATTTGTGGGCTCTGCAGATGCGCTGCTCACCATACGAGGTAAGGGATTTACTCCTTGTGGCGCGGCAATAAACATTGCGCCTAAGAAATTCGCATTACCCGGCAGTAGCGCAACGCCAAGGGCATAGGTAAGTAAGTCAATTTCGTCGATTGGCCGAATCCAAGCTTGACCCGCGCATTGGGGGTCAATGTTGGCAACACCTGTATCCTCAAGATACTTATTATATCCTTGCACATAGCCTTGATACAGCGCACGCGAATTAGCGCTCAGTCTTGCAAAGCCTTGTTCGGCTTGTTCGCGAATGCCTACCGTTAAAAATCCAAAATCATTTATAAGATGCTCTGAATCACCAGAGCCAGGGACTCTGTCGGGCCCTAAATATTTTGAGCGCTCAGAGTTATATTTAACAATTTGGTCGGCCAGAATGCATAAGTTATCACGTGCAAAAGCATAGCCAACACCATATGACATGCTTTCTAGATTATCGGCTTTAACGTGCGGCACGCCAAATTCGGTCCAGCGAATATCCGCTTCAAGAACGCCATCAGGGTCAAAATTTGGCACCTGAGGAGGCACAGGCTGTGGAGGCTGAACAACAGGTGGTTGAGGGCGTTCAATATCGGAAAAATCATTCTTATCGTCGCCGCATGCCATAAGCGCCAGCGCAACGGCACAAAACGAAAGTGGCTTTATAACTGAATCAAATGTGTTTATTTTCATTATTCTACCTTTAAGTTCATTACTATAGAGCGTTAGACTTAAGCATAGAATATTAAAACGATTAATTACATAGAATTAACTATTTATTAAACTTATATTTACATAATAAAAGCAGTGAAAATTTTTTAATGGGAATATCGTAAAAAGGTTTGTGTGCTGCAAACAAAAAAGCCCGCGGTATGAGAGTGAAGATGCCTTGTTTCACTCAATACCGCGGGCTCTGTTATTTGCTATGCAAGCTTTCTAGCTTAGTTAGCCGTAATGCCTGGATTTGTTACTTGGATTACGCGGCCACCCGAACCTAAATAGGTTGCAATTTGCGTTTGCATTTCAGCGGTAACCGCAGCGTTGGGAGCCGGGTTAATACTGCTGGCGTGCGCGCCCGCGGTGTATTTAACGATACCGCTAAGTGGGTCAGCAGACGACACCGTAGATGAAATCATCTCCAAATCCATCAAGGTTGCCAGTGGAAGTTGTCCAGACAACGGGACCGAGGTAGATACAGGAATGACTTGGTCAGGTAAGTTGTCGCCACCATCGCCAATGACTGTCAGCATATGAACGTTGGTATTCTGCCCCAAGGTTTCATAAAAATTAATTGGGTCTGACTGGTCGCTTACCGTTTGAGCAGCAAAGGCAAATTGTGCAAACACTGCATTTACCGCAGCCGCTTGTTCTGCATTAAGCGCACCTAAAAACGCATTGGTGCCCTGTACTAACTGTCCTTCATCCACATCAAGCGTGCCGAATGTCGCTATCAAAAAGTTTTGGAAATCTTCTGATGCAGACGACAATAAGAACCCTTTAATAAGCGGACCGAATGCGGCAGATTCCAGTAGGAATTGCGCCAAACCGCCGCCCGGAGACTCTAAAGAGACCGCTCTAACGTTAAACAGACCGCTCAAAGGTGCAAGCTGTCCATCAAATGGGGTATTTGCAAGAGATGCAAAGTTGCCCCCGGTGATTGCGCCTAAAGATACACCCATTAATGAAACATTGGTGCCGTTAATGCTCACCGAACTGTCGCCCGTTGCATTTACAAACGCATTTAGTCCTAAACGCACCCCTAATAAATCAGATACCGCTTGACGCGAGTTATCGCGCGCCGTTGGCAAGCTACCAAGGTTTAGAAATGCAGTTGCGCTGACGGTGGTTGCGTTAATTTCGTCACCTGGGTTAGTTGGGTCAACATCGAAACCACGGGTACCATGAAGCGGCTGATCAATTGCTACTGTCGCAAAGCCAGCTAACGACAAGGCACCAGAGATTGACAGCATGTCTTCTTTTTTGGAGGTGATGCCGTGTACCAACATCACTACCGGCCAACCGCCCTCGGGCATGCTGATGTTAAAACCAAGGCCTGCTGCTACCGCTGGGTTAGGTACTGTTACCTGCACTTGAAGCGTTTCACGACCCATATTGCCGCCTTTCATCTGCGGAATAGGATTGAATTTAGTCAGGTTTCTATCGCGGTCCACTTTTTGTCCGTTGATACGCAAATCGCGTAAACCTAATGCAGAGCAAAAAGCATCATTCGGGCCTGGTGTCGCATTCGCTAAAGCGGCGCCTGCGCCAGCAAGTACAATACCTGAATCGCAGGCAGCTTCCCAAAATTCGTTAGCTGGAGCTGCAGGGTTTTCTGCGCGAGGAATCGCTGAGTAATAAGGTAGGGAAATACTGCCTTGGTACAAGTTAGCAGCGCATAATGGACCTGCGCCTTGACCGAGAATACCAGCGCCAATTTGCGCAATTACGCCGTTTGCTTCGGCATCGAAGGGTGCAAAACTTTGTCCTGTTGCTGGACCAAATTGACCGCCAGCGGCAGCTAAAAGACCATTACATGAGGTCAGTGCTGAAAAGTCTTTATCTTCAAACAATGGTGCCAGTGGCGCAGCAGCAGGATTTTGTAAGGCTAGCGCAACCGCGCCGTTAACTGCTTCTTGCGAGACCACACCAAGCGCTTCCATCACATTGCCTGCTGGCGTATTAACAACAATTGCAGGTAGGGCCTGTCCAGCAGTTGGGTCTCCGGCAGCGCTGCGCTGAGCAAACTCGCTTACGTAGAGCTGTTTAATAGTCGACATCACTGGCGTGATAGACTGTGTGGTAAACGCAGACACGTAAGTCAGTTCATCGCGAGTAAAACCAACCGGCTCCAATGCGTTTATGTGTGTATTAATCAGGCCTTGTAAAGAAAGCTGCGATTCAGTTGCCAATGGATTTGTGTTGATGTCTTGTCTTACCAAATCCCAAGTTGTAGAACCTTGAATAGACTTACCCGTTGTGTCTCGTAGCGCTGTTGTCATAACCAGCACGTAGCCTTGCGCTTCTTTAAGTGGACGCAGCGGAATCACGCTCACAGTGTCGCTGTCGAGCAACTGTAGAGTATAATCTACACCAAAGCTTAGCTCATCGCCTACCTTACAGCCTGCGCTAGGAATGCTAATCGCGGCACAATCAGGGTCGCTCTGATCCAAGCCAAGCGTTGCCTCAAAAATTCGAATGCCGCTGGAAAGCGTATCGCGCGCAATCGACACGCCACTTGGCGTTTGTACGTCAATAGTAAAAGGGGTATTTGTTGACCAACCATCTAGCACATTGAGTGCATTTTGTGGGTCACTGAAATCGCTCGGATCAGCAACCGGAATGTTTAAGGTGTAATCAAAGAAACCGTCATCGCCTGGTAGCATCAATAGGTCGTTAGGGATGTTTAAATCACCGTTTGCTGGATCAAACACGATTCGAGAAACAGGTGTTTGTACCTGAGTTTCTTCGCGTATGTCTGAAATGGTTTCATCACCACCACAGCCGGCAAGCCCCAATGCTGCTATGATACTTGTGCTTACTAACAGTTTTTTCATTCTTTCTCCCTACTCAATATGTAGATGCGTATATATGTTGAGTGACTAATTATTATCGATCATCGCCAGTTAGCGCCGTGATAACTAGTATGACCAGTTTCATTCCGCCTATAGTATTGACTTTACGTTGACTTTGCAAAGTGTTTGTAAACGTAATGTAATAAAAAAACTGAATATGCCAATAAGTATTAGCGGATACTTTAGGTAATTCAAATTCTGCGCTAATATTCGCGCTCTTTTTTTACGCAAGTATAGACAATATGACCGATACACTGCCGCACTTAGCATTTGAAGCACATGAACAATGTTTAGCCAATAAAGTGATTTTAGTCACCGGCGCGGGAGACGGGATTGGGAAACAAGCAGCGTTAACTTACGCCGAGTGCGGGGCCACCGTTATTTTGCTAGGTCGTACACTAAAAAAGCTTGAACAAACCTTTGATGAAATAGTCGCTCAGGGTAGCGCTGAGCCAAGCATTGTCCCCCTCGACCATGAAGGAGCAAGTGCGGCGCATTATCAGGGTTTAATCGACACTATCGCCGGCGAGTATGGCAAGCTAGACGGCATTTTGCTGAACGCAAGTGTGTTAGGGGCCCTTTGCCCCTTCTCTGAAATCAAAGAGAAAGAGTTTGATCAGGTCATGCAAATCAATGTGAAGGCGCAATATTTATTAGTGCAAGCGGCGCTGCCATTAATAAAGCAAAATGACACTGCCTCAGTGGTGTTTACCACCTCTAGCGTCGGGCGCCAAGGGCGCGCGTTTTGGGGCACTTATAGCATGAGTAAATTTGCCACAGAAGGCATGATGCAAATATTGGCCGACGAACATAAAAAGAAAAACATACGTTTTAACTGCATTAACCCAGGTGCCACCCGCACTGACATGCGCGCCAAAGCCTATCCAGGTGAAGACCCGAAAACGCTTAAAACACCAAAACAAATCATGCCGAGCTACGTCTACTTGATGTCTGACGTATCTCGCGGCGTGAATGGTCAAAGCTTAGATTGCCAGCCAAAATAGTCAAAAAATAGTAAATAGCAACGCAATAAAAAGCCCGTGTACGCGTGTTACGACGTTAAACGGGCTTTTTATGGGCTGGAAAAGTCAGCGTATTGCCGGGTACTAAATCTTACTCTCCCATTTTCGCCCATGTATCCCTAAGCTCTACCGTGCGGTTAAACACGAGTTTGCTTTGCGTGCTGTGACTGTCAATACAGAAGTATCCTGTGCGTTCAAACTGAAATCGCTTGGTATCGCTTGCATCGCTTATCAAAGCATCACTCGCAGCATTGTCGTCTGCATTGTCGTCTGCGTTATGCAAGGCACTTTGTGCTAGCGACGGCTCAACAAAGCCATGCTTAATAACTAAAGACTGAGGATTAATCGTGCTTGCAAAATCCTCTTGAGCCGCTGGGTTTGCGTGAGTAAATAAGCGGTCGTACAAGTTAAATTGAGCCGCTCTGCCCTCGGCAGCACTCACCCAATGAATAACGCCTTTCGCTTTGCGTCCGTCCACTGGGTCTTTGCCAAGTGTATCGGGATCATAGGTACAATAGATTGTCGTTACTTTCCCATCGGCGTCTTTTTCAACGCGCTGTGCTTTTAAAAAGTATGCATTTCGTAAACGCACCTCTTTATCAATCACTAAGCGCTTAAACTTTTTGTTTGCTTGTTCTCTGAAATCTTCTTTTTCTATCCAAAGCTCTTTGCTAAACGGCACTTTACGTGAACCCATGGAGTCATCGCTAGGATGATTAGGTGCATCCAGCCACTCTATTTGTTCCTCTGGATAATTCTCGATAACGACTTTAACAGGGTCTAGTACTGCCATACGGCGAGGCGCACTTGCGTTCAGCTCATCTCGTATACACGCCTCGAGCATGCCCATCTCAACCATATTGTCCATTTTTGTCACGCCAATACGCTGACAAAACTCGCGGATTGAGGCGGGTGTGTACCCTCTGCGGCGAATCCCGGCGATCGTGGGCATTCGCGGGTCGTCCCATCCACTTACGTGTTTATCATCTACCAGTTGAATCAGTTTACGTTTACTCAACACGGTATATTCAAGATTTAAACGACTAAATTCATATTGACGAGGAGTGCAGTCAATACTAATGTTTTCAATCACCCAATCGTATAAACGACGATTATCTTGAAACTCGAGCGTGCAAAGAGAATGTGTAATCCCCTCAATCGCATCAGAGATGCAGTGGGTAAAATCATACATCGGATAAATGCACCATTTATCTGAGGTTTGATGGTGATGCGCAAACTTCACCCTATAAATCACAGGGTCGCGCATGCACATAAACGACGAGCTCATATCAATTTTAGCGCGCAGACTGCAGGTTCCTTCTTTGTACTCCCCTGCTTTCATTTTTTCAAAATGCTTGAGGTTTTCTTGCACGCTCGTGTCTCTGTACGGGCTGTTTTTGCCAGGTTCTTTTAAGGTACCTCGCATTTCACGCACTTCGTCAGGCGAGCTAAAGTCGACATAGGCCAGACCTTTCTCAATAAGCTCTACTGCAAAGCCATAAAGTTGGTCAAAATAATCTGATGAATAGCGCTCTTTTCCCTGCCATGTAAAACCCAGCCAATGCACATCATTTTTTATCGAATTCACAAAATCGATATTTTCTTTTTCAGGATTGGTATCGTCAAAGCGCAAGTTGCAGCTACCTTGGTAGTCTTGTGCAATGCCAAAATTCAAGCAAATAGCCTTAGCATGTCCCATATGTAAATAGCCATTGGGCTCAGGCGGGAATCGGGTTGACACAGTGCTATGCAAGCCAGAGGCAAGGTCTTTATCAATTATTTGACGAATAAAGTTGGTCGGACGTGGCGGAGTCTCGGCCATATCATTTCTTTCCTTTTATGTTACTACTGAAAATGCAGTTTAATGAAAGCTAGTTTAGTGCAGGCAAGTATAACATCGCCAAAGGAATTTCATCACGCGTTTTATTTGATAATGCCATTGACCAATATGCCCTAACGATATGCCCTAACAAAATGATGCAGATTGAATTAGCATCAAATCACAATGAATATTTACAAACCAAGGAATTGCCACGACAAGGGGTTGGGCAGCTGTGTATTTTTCGTGCAGTTATCTTAATAAAACGTTTTTAGAGCAATTCATACTGCGCCATGATTGTGTTAATGAGGGCTTTTGAATAATATAGTTGAACGTTTGTTTGTGCCTAGTGTATACATACATAGAGTAATGCAACCTTAGTGAATTATGAAAAGCAAAGCGACTTCATTTGATATTGCACATATGGCAGGCGTTTCGCAAAGCACGGTATCACGCGCTTTGAGCGATAGCCCTTTGGTGAATCAGGAAACCAGAGAGCGCATAAAAAAAATCGCCCAAGAGCTCAATTACAAAGTTGATAAAAACGCGAGTAATCTGCGCCGACAACATAGCCAGACCCTCGCCTTGCTTTTGTTTGAAGACCCCACCAACGATGATTCTCTCATCAACCCCTTCTTTATTAGCATGTTAGCTAGCATCACCAAAGCAACCGCAACCGCCGGTTATGATTTGCTAGTGTCATTTCAAAACATGAACGACGATTGGCATAATTTATACGAGGACACGAATAAGGCCGATGGTCTCATTTTGTTGGGTTACGGCAGCTATACCGACTATGAATACAAACTCAGTCAACTTGAAGAGCAAGGCACTCGATTTTTGCGATGGGGAGCGCCAGACAAAAAGCACCCCGGCGTTTCTATAGGCTCGGATAATGAAATTGGCGGTTACTTGATGGGCCAACATTTGGTGAGTTTAGGGCACAAGCGCTTTGCATTTTTAGGCGAAGCCAATGTGGGGGCGCCAGAATTTTTAGGAAGGCTGCGTGGACTTAAACGAGCCATGAGCGAGGCATCACTTGACACTACCGGTGTAGCTCAGGCAGACGCCATTTCAACCGAGGCTGCGGGTTTTGAGGCTGCGCAGCGTCTCATGCAGCAATACTCATCACCGAGCGATTTTCCTGACGCCATATTCTGCGCCTCAGACCTCATCGCAATGGGATGTATTCGCGCTCTACGTTCACAAGGCATGAACGTGCCTGAGGATATCGCTGTGGTGGGTTATGACAATATTCAAATAAGTCAATTTGCCACTCCTCCATTAACGACTGTCCTGCAAGACACTTTATTAGCCGGTGAGCTCTTAGTCAGTAACCTACTTAAACTGATACGAAACGAAACCGTTGAAGATATGCTGATGAAGCCGCAGTTAGTTGTGCGCGAATCCTGTGGGTGTAAACTAAAGCCTTAAGGGCTATACACCAGCATTCTTTGCTTCTTGCGATTGCTCATAAGCCAATGCCAAGGCTTCGGCCACACGAATACCGTCTATTCCTGCTGACCATATACCGCCCGCATAGCCCGCGCCTTCACCGGCAGGATACAAACCCTCAACGTTTACGCTCTGATAGTCGCCGCTGCGTTTTATACAAATAGGCGACGACGTGCGTGTTTCAACTCCGGTTAACAGGCCATCTGATTTAGCAAAGCCTTTTATTTGGCGATTAAACGCTGGGATTGCCTCGCGAATTGCCTCGCTCACAAAATCTGGCACTACTTTACTTAAGTCAGTTAACGTGACACCGGGCGTATAAGAGGGGTTGACCTCACCGAGTGCTTCACTGGATTTGCCGGCTAAAAAGTCGCCAATCAATTGCGCGGGCGCGTGATAATTTTCACCGCCCGCCGAAAATGCCATTTCTTCTAAGCTACGCTGAAGGTCTATACCCGCCAGAGGGTGCCCGGGATAATCTTTTTCTGGTGTGATACCGACAACAATGGCACTGTTTGCGTTTCGCTCATGACGCGAATATTGGCTCATGCCGTTGGTCACTACTCGACCAGGTTCAGATGCCGCGGCAACTACGGTTCCGCCCGGACACATGCAAAAGCTGTAAACCGTGCGTCCGCTTTTACAATGATGCACCAGCTTGTAGTCTGCTGCACCAAGGATAGGATTACCCGCATTTTCACCAAAACGGCATTGGTCAATCATGCTTTGTTCGTGTTCGATGCGAAAGCCCACTGAAAAAGGTTTTGCTTCGATGTATACGCCTTGCTCATATAACGACGCAAAGGTATCTCTCGCGCTGTGTCCTACCGCTAATATAACTTGTTTGGCCTCAAGATATTTATCATCTGAGAGATGCAGTCCTTTTAATGCAAACCCCTTTCCTTTTGCCACTAAGTCGAGCTTTTCTACGCGGGTACTGAAGCGGATTTCGCCGCCTAAACTAATAATTTGCTCACGCATCTTTTCAACCATATTTACCAACTTAAAGGTACCAATATGGGGTTTGCTCACGTACATGATTTCATCTGGAGCGCCGGCAGCAACAAATTCGTGCAGCACTTTTCTGCCGTAGTGTTTGCGATCTTTAACTTGGCTATAGAGTTTACCGTCAGAAAATGTGCCAGCCCCACCCTCACCAAACTGCACATTTGACTCGGGATTTAAGGGCTGCTTACGCCAAAAACCAAAGGTGTCTTTGGTGCGTTCTCGCACCGCCTTACCTCGCTCTAATACAATGGGCTTAAATCCCATCTGGGCCAAGATGAGAGCCGCAAATAAACCACATGGTCCTAAACCTACAACAACGGGACGATGCTGCAAATTTTTAGGGGCTTGGGTTACAAACTTATAAGTCATATCTGGGGTGAGTCGAACATGCGGATCCCCCGCGAACTTCTCTAGCAGTTGGTCTTGATTGCTAAGTTCAACATCAAGGGTATAGATGAGCTGAATGTCTCTGTTGTTGCGCGCGTCATAGCCACGTTTGAACATTGAAAAAGCAATCAGCTGCTCTTTTGCAATCGCTAACTTACCTAAAATTGCGAGCTCTAGCGCTTGCTCATTATGATTTAACGGAAGTTTTATATCAGTTAGCCGCAGCATTGCTTGTTAATCTCTTTGAAGTTGCGCCAGTTTGCCTAAGCAAGCATAGCCAGTATGAGGGTTACTTCCCTTTGAGTATAAGCGCATTTTAAATGACTTAGCCTGTCATAGATAGCCACATTAAACATCAATTACCATTACACGCGCACACAGCGCTTGAGTTTTGGTTTGGCTTGATTACACTTAGCGCAACTTAACGCTTGGACAGCCATGCTAATGACCTTTGTGGTAACCGATAATTGTATTAAATGTAAGTATACCGACTGCGTTGCTGTATGTCCTGTGGATGCATTTTTTGAAGGACCTAATTTTTTAGCAATTGATCCTAATATCTGTATTGACTGTGCATTGTGCGTACCTGAATGCCCCGCTGACGCAATTTATCAAGATACCGAGCTGCCATCAGAGCAACGTGAATATTTGGCGCTCAATGCAAAGCTTTGCGAAAGCTGGCCTAATATCAGAGAAGTTAAAGCGCCGCCGCAAGACGCTGATGAGTGGAACGGCGTAGCTAACAAGCTCGAACTGCTTGAGCGCTAAGAACGCTAAACAATCTGAGTACATCAACATTCTGCTTAACGTTTACCCTTTAAATCCTTTGCCAACCACGTATACCTCTCGTGAGCGCGGTCGTGAGGCGGCGGGCTTACGCACAAGGACTTTGGCAAAGGAGGACCGCATGTCTTTGACATACTCCTCATATCCAACGCCCTGAAACACTTTGGCGCAAAAATTCCCTCCTGGTTTAAGGACATTGCGCGCCATATCAAGCGCTAACTCAACCAAATGAATAGACGCGTATTGATCGGTGGTATTCACTCCACTCAAATTAGGCGCCATATCAGAAATGACGGTGTCAACCTGCTGTGAATCTAAGCTTTGCAGTAACTGCTCGTAAACTTCATCGCTGGTAAAATCGCCTTGGATAAACGTGACACCAACAATGCTGTCCATATGCAGAATATCCGAAGCGATAACTCTACCTCGCTCCCCTACGATACGCGCAACAATTTGCGACCAACCGCCGGGGGCAGAGCCTAAATCCATAACGGTATCGCCACTGCGTATAAGTTTATCTTTTTCATTTATTTCGATTAGTTTATAGCTTGCTCGAGAGCGGTAACCGTCAGCCTTGGCTTTTTGCACATAAGGGTCGTTTACGTGTTCTTCCATCCATTTTTTGCTGGTCTTTGAGCGAGCCATATATCTGCCGTTTAATTGAAAGTAAGTCGCGGGCGTATTGTAAAGGCAGCGTTGTTATTTGCAAACGCCTTTCATGCTAAAGCAGTGATAGCGCTTACCAAAATTAAGGACTACTAATTACGCTCAACCTTTTGCATAATACTCGCTCTAATGCGCACGAACGGACAACAAGCATTGATGAAATTAGATGATGTAAAAAAGCTCCATCAAAAAAAGTACCGAGCAAAGTTTGGCTATTATTTGGTTGAGGGCGAGCATCTGGTGCTTGAGTTAGCGAAGGCGACGCACATACGAAACGACCTTAACGATATAAGCATCTACATCAGCGAAGAGCATGAGAGTTGGGCGCATAAGCTAAATATGCGCAATACACAAGCTAATATACAGGTGCTGTCTGCAAAGCAAATGACGCAGCTCAGCGATACTAAAAGCCCGCAAGGTATCGTCGCGAGGCTTCCTTTGCCTAAACCTCAAGATTTGCACCAGCAGCCGGCTGCTCATCGCAACGTGTATTTACATGAAATTCAAGACCCAGGGAATCTCGGCACAATACTGCGGTCATTGGCCTGGTTTGGGGATTTTACGCTGTTGTTGAGTAAAAACTGCGTTGACCCATTTAACCCAAAAGTCGTTCGTGCCAGCATGGGCGCCATATTTCATGTACCAATAGAACTGGAACTTGAGCTTGAAGACTTAACGACACGCTTCAAGCGCTTTGCTTATTTGGATATGCGCGGCAGTGAGATATCTAGCAGCGACTTTGCAAAGTACGAATGCTATCTTTTTGGCAATGAAGCTCGCGGCGTACCCACACAGGCGTTGACGAATCTCAATGCCGATGCTTTTACCATAAACGGGGCTGGGGCGATTGATTCTTTGAATTTGGCAAGCGCAGTGAATATCTGCGCCTACCAGCTGTCACTTTCTAACTAACTTCTTAAGCCTCTTGGCGCTCAGTTTCCTTTACAAAGAAAACAGAGATAGCCGCACACAGCATCAGAACTCCTGCCAGCGCAATAATATTAATGGCCACGTTGTCAAACACATACTTTAAAATAAGCCCTGCCGTTAATGCGCTTAAAATCTGTGGCGCAGCAATCGTAAAATTGAATATCCCCATATAAATACCCGTTTTATCCGCGGGTAATGAGCCTGCTAGCATAGCGTAAGGCATTGCTAAAATAGCGGCCCATGCAATACCTACCCCAACCATTGGCAACAACAGATAAAGAGCACCCATTGGCACGGTAACTTGGGTAAAGAGCAAATTAACGTCTACTGGTGTTAAATCTTGGAAGAACATAAAGCTTATGTAGCTTATACCACCAAGTGCGAGGGCTGAGGCATACACCACTTTGCGGCCAATTTTGTCTGCTAACTTTGCCAAAAAGATGGAGAAAATTGCGGCAAACAATGAATACGCCGCAAAAATAATACCTACCCAGTCACCAGCAGCGCCTTTTGCAGCGACAATCTCTAGCGGGATTGCATCTAGCGAGGATAAAAATGACTGATCAAACCATTTCTTATCCACACCCCAAATATGCTGGGTAATCGCATTGGTGGTGTATACCCACATGATAAAGAGCGAAAACCACGAGAAAAACTGCGTAACCGCTAATCCGCGCATGGTAACTGGCATGTGAATGACTAAGGCGAAGAAGTTTTTTAAACGCTCTAGCACAGGTTTGCTTTCTGCGTTTTGCTTGGCTACTTGGGCAGCATCCATACCTTTGTAGGCGTAATATTGCTCAGGTGGATACTCTTTAGTACGAAACACCGTCCAAAGTACGGTGCCGAGCAACACCGTAGCGCCGATGTAGAAGGCCCACATAACACTTTGTGCCACTTCGCCCTGTTGCGCGGTATTATCGAGGCCGATGACATTGGTCAGTAAAAACGGCAGAAGTGACCCCACTACTGCACCAATGTTAATCAGCAAAGACTGTACAGAGTAACCGACATTGCGCTGACTGGCAGGCACCATGTCTGATACTAGCGCTCTAAATGGCTGAAAACATACATTGAACGAGGCATCCATTAGCGCCAACATAAGCACGCCAAAAATCATCGGGGCAACAAATGCAACGAATAAAGGCGCATTCGGCATTAAGAACATACCGATTGCTGCGGCAATAGCGCCAGCGAAAATAAACGGCGTGCGCCGGCCCATTCGATTCCATGTGCGATCAGATGCGGCGCCTACAAAAGGTTGCACAATTAAGCCCATCAACGGCGCTACAATCCAGAAAAATGAAAGTTGGTGAGGGTCAGCGCCTAAGTCAGATAAAATACGGCTCACGTTTGCGTTTTGTAAGGCAAATCCAAACTGCACACCTAAAAAGCCAAAACTTACGTTCCATACTTGCCAAAAGCTTAACTGCGGTTGTTGTTTTCCCATGAAAATTGCTCTTTATTTTTGTTGTTGTGCGATTAACTGCACCGTATTATCGTTTTAACAAGACTATGTTAATGATGCGGTAAGCCTAAGGCTCAGGCATAATTGTGAAATACTTGTAACACATTATGTTGTATTAAGTGAATGGATTGTACCTTGAGAGGCGCATAAACACTATTTGAATGCATACGTATTCAAATACAGTCAAGACTCAGCAAACAAAATCTGAAACATTAAACTATTGAGAGGTATAGCATGCAAAGGGTCGTTATATTAGGCGGCGGCACGTCAGGATGGATGGCGGCTAACCTGCTTAGGCGTCATCTCGACGCGCATCGCTTTGACATCACGCTCGTAGAAAGCCCCGATATTGGAACAATTGGCGTTGGTGAGGGTTCTACACCGCATTTAAAGGTCTTTTTTGATGAGCTAAACATTCCAGAATCGCAGTGGATGGCAGCATGTAATGCAACCTACAAAAATGGAATAAGCTTTGTTAACTGGACATCTCATCTTGAATCAAATCGCTATTTCCACCCTTTTCCCTCTTTCACCGACAGACAAACCGCGGCTGCCTTTTTAACCCACTGCCATTTAAAGTTTAAGGGCATTGATGCACCCACTAACCCTGACCAATACTTTTTATCCTCTTATCTTTCTCAGCATCATCTAAGCCCGAAAGTCGCGCCTGGCAAAACCGGAGCCCCCCTTAACTATGCTTATCATTTTGATTCGACACTACTTGGGAAATATTTGCAGAACATTGCCTGCAAAGAGGGCGTAACGCACATTAGTAATAAAGTACAAGATGTTGCCCAACATCCTGACGGCCGCATAGCTAGCTTGTTATTTGAAGACGGTGGGGTAGTAAACGGCGATTGGTTTGTTGATGCATCGGGCTTTAGAAGTCAGTTGATGCAGCAAACTTTGCAGGTGGGATTTGAATCGTTCAGCGATAACTTAATAAACGACAGCGCTATTGCACTAGCCTCTCACGATATAAGTCCCATTAGCTCTGAAACTACGGCCACTGCTTTAAATAATGGCTGGGCATGGCGTATTCCGCTTACTAATCGGGTAGGAAACGGATATGTATTTAGCCGAGCGCATTGTGATTTCACGCAGGCGGAGGCCGAACTTAGAGCCCACATAGGTGATGACGCTAGCGGTGAAGATGCTCGGCATATTCACATGAAGGTTGGACAAGTGCAGGAACATTGGCACAAAAACACGATTGCACTTGGGCTCTCTCAGGGCTTTATAGAGCCTTTGGAGGCCACTGCCCTGCATCTCGTACTTGAGACCTTGATTAGCTTTATTGCAAACTTCAAGCAAGGT
Source organism: Glaciecola siphonariae (assembly GCF_042652645.1). NCBI lineage: Bacteria > Pseudomonadati > Pseudomonadota > Gammaproteobacteria > Alteromonadales > Alteromonadaceae > Glaciecola > Glaciecola siphonariae. Next base: position 374,020 of record NZ_JBHSGU010000002.1, on the reverse strand, counting down.
GAATGTGTAGACGCCGACAGAAAGGCCTTTAATCAACATATGTCGAGACGCTATCAAGGCATACGCGACTATATAGTATGCCATTACAAAATAAATACTCGCAGCGACACCCCCTACTGGCAAGAAGTAAAGCGCTCTGTGCCAATATCGGATAACTTGCGCGCTGTGATTGATGCATGGGATGCCGGTCAGGACATAACGCCGACTTTACAGGCGCAGGAAATGGATAAATACTATCCGGCCGTTTCTTGGTATTGCTTATTGGCAGGCTATGGCAGATTTAATAAGCAAACGCGCGCTCCTAGTGCGCAAGCAAAGCATACACTGAAGCAGGTTCAAGCTTACATCGCTCAAAGCAGCGCACAGTTTATGAGCCACGCTACGGCCCTTACGCATGCTTAAAAAAGACCTAAAAAACAAATGAATACGCTCGCTTTCTAGCGGCCTGTTGTTTGAGGTGTATTACTTGCTCTTTGCTTGCTTGTTTTAGCTTGCTGCTTGATAAGGCTTCTTTTTTACCACGCCTTGGCTCAGTTTTTCCCGCTTTGGCTTACTCCTTGCAACTCTTTGACCACACGCAAATTTTACGCTTATTGGTCAATAAAATGACGTCACACACCTCCCCTGTCTTAACTTTGTGTATATCACTGATGCTAGTCTTATTTTGCAGTCCATCTAAAGCAGACGATACCCGCTTGCATATTGAGTCTGGCATATTGCTTAGTTATACCAGCATAGAGAAAACCCAATTGAGTGGCGCATCGCAAGAGCAGCTTTTTATTTATAGCGATCAGTTTTCATCTCACGATCACGATAGCTCAGAGGACTTTGTTAGCGGCGTATATTTTAGCGCAGGCAGGCATTGGCATGAATGGCTGCTGCAAGGATATTACGAGTATCGATATCGCTTTGATATAAACGGTCATCTCGGTGACACAATAAGAGTGGCTCATTTACGCACAAATATTAATACTCAGCGACTTATGCTATCGATTGGACGCTCGTTGTATCAGGCCGACAAATGGCAATGGGGGGTTTCACTAGCAGCAGGCATTTCACTACATGACATTGACCTGCGCACCTTTGACAGAAATGAAGACTACACGCTTAACTATAGCGATAGAAGTTTCACATGGCATATTAAAACCGACATTCAATATCATTGGTCAGACACGTTTACGTGGAGTCTGGCGCTACAGCGAGCCGATTTAGGAAAATTAACCTTTGGCCCGCAGTTTGATGGCATAGCACTTGATATCAATAAATACACTGGTATCGACTTGACGCTTGGTCTTGTTTATCAATTCTAAGCGCTTGGCTTGTACTTAGGGCTTGTACTTGGGATTAGCACTTGGGGTTTACCCATAGTATTTATCAGCAGAGTATGGCCTTGGCACACAACGCAGCGTTTAGCCCAGCGACTAAGGCTGCGAATATCATCACAAATAACTCGGCCCATAAAACCGTGGGCACAGCTTTACCTCAAGCCTAAAACTACAAGCCTATATCTACGCTAAGTGACGAATTCACTTCACTTGATATTAATAGGGTTTGGCTGGCTTGATCCCACACCGCACCGTCACGCTTTGCGAGCATCGCTTCATCAACACCATCGCTATCGTTAATCAATAGAGCATTTATGTCTGTGTTTTTGTCAGTGGCTTTGGCTTTTTGGGTAAACTCATGGTCGAGCGCGTTTACATTTACCGTGCTCGGCTTAACATCTAAACCGTAAATCTTAAACATCACTCTGCGCGCATCCGGTGCCCCGGTGTAGGCACCATTCACCGTCATTTTTAATGAAAGCAGATCATCTGAACGCTCACTGCTAAACTCAATGCGCTGATATTCACCTTTACTCAAACTTTCTGGGTTTTCGCCATCGTCTTCATACATGGTGTACTTACTCTGGCGCACCGACGCATCTGTATAATGGCGTACGTGCAAGCGCTCAGTTGAGTAGTTCTGCGTATTTTGCATGGCATCTACCATAGGCACAAAAGCACCTGCTTTTACAAGCACCGGCAGTTCATCAATCGGCGCGGGCACGGTTACGGTTTTACCACCTGTGTAACTGCGTGGACGAGATTGCTCGTGCGAACCAAAAAAGTTAAACCATACGCCTTTTGGTAGCGCAATTGATTGCTCACGCACATCTTTAGACACTACTGGAGACACCAATAAAGCATCACCCCACATATAAGCGTCTGTACGAGAAATATCCGCATCTGGAAATGATAAAAAAAGCGGACGCATCATAGGTAAACCGCTAAGACTATTTTCCATCGATAAAGAATAATTATACGGCAAAAGCTGGTAACGAAGTTTTACGAACGGACGCACTAAGTCTTGTGTGGTTTGGTCGTGAAAAACCGGCTCAGGGGCAATATTGTCTTGTGCATGAGGTCGGTACACAGGTTGAAATACGCCGTACTGCATCCAGCGCGTGTAAAGCTCTGCATCAAAGCTTTCACCGCCGGCAAAACCGCCTAAATCTGAGTGTGTGTAAGCCAAACCAAATAGACTCATCTGCAACGACAGCTCAACTTGCGGCTTCAAGCCATTCCATGAGCGTTCCACGTCTCCGGTCCAGGGGATCATGCCGTAACGCTGAGAGCCTAAAAATCCCGACCGCATCATTATGAACGGACGCTCGTTTGGTCTTGCTCGCTGCTGGCGCTCAAACACCATTTGCGCCCACTTATGTCCGTAAACATTGTGAATTTCATCACCGGTTACCCAGTCGCCATCAAAGTGATGAAGGCTGTCGCCTGGGTGCACCTCAGGTTCTCCTAGGTCGCCCCACCACCCGGCAACACCTTGCTCATTTAAGGCCTGATAGTACTGCCAAAACCAATCTTGCGCGTTTGTATCAAATACATCTACTAAGCCTGTGTTGCCAAAATAAAAATCAAAACGTCTGGGCTTGCCGGCTAGGTTTTTTGCAAGCGCCTTATTGTCTACTGCACTTTGCCATTGAGAGGAGGTAGATAAAATAAAAGGTTCGGTGATCATAATCGTCTTCACCCCCTTCTCTTTTAATTCAGCAATCATTTTTTCAGGCTCGGGAAAGGATGGTTTGTGCCAATTTAAATTACCCATATGGCCTTTAATGTCGGGGCCAAACCAATAAAGATCGAGCACCACTGCATCAACAGGAAAGTCTTGGTCAATAAATGCGTTTATCGTATCGAGGGTCTGCTGCTGAGTTTTATATCCAAATCGAGATGCATAGTTACCTAATGCCCATCGCGGCACCATTGGCTGCTTTCCTGTGACTTGCACAAAATTCCTAACGAGATCTGCAGGATTTTCACCGCTAGTGAAAATATAAGACGTGCGTCCAGCATCAGCCTCAAACTGCAACACCTTGTTCTCAGTATGTCCAATATCTAAAAAACCATTGGCGCTGTTATCAAAGGCAATAATGTAGTTTTTGCTCGACATAATGGCCGGAAGGCTATAATACATTTGATTCGATTGCGTGCTATACCCATAGTGCGCTTTGTTATACAGGGGCAATCTGTGACCTCTGCGGTCCATGCCTAAAACTCGCTGGCCTCCACCTAGAATTTGTTCAGTGTCATCTAGCGCAAATCGAAACCCTCTTACAGTATCAAAGACAAATAATCCGGCCTCTTCTTCTGTGAGCACGGTATCGCCTTTTTTAAACCTCAGTTTAAAGGGATTTGCCTGAATAAAAACATCCAGCGATTTAAGTGAAAATACATAATCATCGCCTTGCCTGCTCAACGAAGCTTGTACATCTGAACCAGAGCGAATGCCATCTGCTAACGCAAACGAGGGCAACTGTTTGAGCCCGTCTGGTTGATAAAACACTTCAACACTTTGCTCACCTAAGGCGCTAATGCTAACACTTGCACCGTCAACTTCTAAATTAAGAACGTTACCTGACAGTTTCGCTGAATGTAGCCTTGTAGCGTTAAAGGCGGGTTCACCTGCTTGAGTAAGTGTTTGAGCACCGCCTTCGCTAATTGCTGTACTCGCATTAACAAAAGCAGCAAATAAAAGACCAATACTGACAATGATTGCTGCGAGTGTTCGTGCAATTATTTTTGCCGATAAAGCAGGTCGCTTTGTAAGAGTGAAAACTGATAGATGACTCATCGGGTAGCCTCAAAACTTAGCTCATACACTTTCGATTCTAAGGGTGCTAAATTAACATCTATGGCAGCTGCGCTGCGCTTTCTATCAACCTGTAAATAATTTTCTTCGTCGCTGATGAGGTCGTTAACCACATACTGGCCCTCATCCAGCCCCCACTGCACAATCAAGTCAATTGGCAATTGCACAGGTGTGCTGACACTTTGCTTACTAAAATTGCTCACAATTAGTAGCGCGCCAGTGTTGTCGTGGCGCACAAAAGCAAACTGTTGCTGTGAGTAGGATGTTTGCGCATTTATATTCAAAGCATGAATATTGTCGTATGCACCCCGCATCAGACGATGATAGGCAGAAATGTTAAGAACATCGATATAGTACTGGCGCAGCTCCTTTTCTTTATCACTTAACAAGGCACCGTCAAACTTACCCTCGTTCATCCAACGTTGATGAGCTGGCACGCCAGCATAATCGAAAATTGTGGTTCTGCTAGGGTCTCCAAATCCGGTTTCTTCACTTCCGTCCTCTCCCACCTCTTGACCAAAGTATATCATCGTAGGCGAGCGACTTATTAATGCTGACACTACTAACGCAGGCTTACCTTTTTCTGCACTTCCCGCAAACTCTGGGCTGGCGATGCGCTGTTCATCATGATTTTCTAAAAAGTGAAGCATATGCGCTTCAATATCACTCATGCTTGCTTGAATATCAGCTATTGCTGACATGCCAGCACTACCTTGCATAACCGGTTTGAGGGCATCGTAAAACTCAACCTTGTCGTATAAGTAGTCCATCTTGCCTAATTCAATATAATCTCGATATAGATGTGGCTGATAGACCTCCGCTAACAACAGCGCATCGGGGCGCTTGGTCTTAATCGACGAATTCAAAAACGACCAAAACTCTACCGGCACCATTTCAGCCATATCAAAGCGAAAACCATCTACTCCTTTATCTAGCCAATAGTGCACAATACTCTCAAATTTATACCATGAATCAGGCAAGGATTTGTCTGCCCAAAACGCGTGATGCGCCTGGTAATCTAGCACTCTGAATTCATCCGGCAAACGTTCAAAATCATACGTCCCATCGGGTTTGACCCCGTAGTTCACCTTTACAGTCTCATACCAGTCATTAATATCAGGCTGTGGCTCTCGCGAGCCGTTTCCGGTCCATTTGGCCGGCACTTCTTCAAATTTTCCGTCGGCAAGTGGATGTGAATCACCGCCTAGCACCTGATAGCTATCTGATTGCGGCACAGCAAACGATTGATTGGGGATGTAATAAAAATTATTGTCCCGTGCATATTCAACCGAGCTATCATCATTTGCACCAAAGTTATCTTCACCTGATGGTTTGCTCAATGAGTCATAATCTCGCGCCACATGATTTGGCACGATGTCTATAATCACCTTCATGCCGTTTTCATGAGTACGCGCAATCAGTCCTTCAAACTCTTGTAAGCGTTGCTCAACGTCGTTCGCGAGATCCGGGTTTACGTTGTAATAGTCTTTAACCGCGTAAGGCGAACCCGCTCGCCCTTTAACTACGTCAGGGTCATCTAAGCTGATGCCATAGTCGGTATAATCGTTTATAACAGCGTGATGAGGAACGCCGGTATACCAAATATAAGAGGTGCCAAGTTCGCGAATACCCTGAAGCGCCTCGTCAGTAAAGTCATCAAACTTACCCACCCCATTTTCTTCGATTGTGCCCCATGGTTTATTTGTTGTGTTGGTGTTGCCAAACAAACGAGTAAACACCTGATAAATGACCGGCTTACCCTGCCCAAGTGTATGGTGCCCAAGCGCGTTTTTAGTCTGTGTTTGGACTGCCATCGGCGCTGCCTCCTGCTCATTACCGTCTTCGCTTAGTGATGACTTGTCGCTACATGCACTTATGAACGCCGCTAGGCTTAGCGCGATTAATGACAACTTTAAAGATGATTTAAATGTGTGTTTGACCATAACAGTATGCATAAACCCCAAACAATCAGAAACTTTGGATAAGGATAACCGTTAACAGCTTGTTAAAACAGATGCATACGTATTCAGGTGTTATTCGGCAGGTGTAAAGTTTGACGAAATTGGGGGCAAATATGCCTTACATACATCTCATTGATAAAGCAGTAGACACAAAAAAGGAGCCGAAGCTCCTAATTTGTGCGAGTTACATTCTTATATTTTCAGTCGTGTTGGCGCATATTATTGTTTTTATGGACGATTGTTTTTACACACGTTGCACCCAGACTGCTCAGCTATAATTAAGCTGATGTTCATATTTAACCGAATTATGCTCTGCGACGCAGGAGCAAGCCACCAATCACCAGTGTTAATAAACCAGCAAGTGCAGGAGCATTGACTTCTTCGTAAGTAGCCTGCAAGAAAGCAGAACCGCCAAACTCAATGTCAAGTGCACCTAAAGGCATAGGGAACGCTCCACCACCAATGGCTACTTCGCCATTAACGCCGTCAAAACCTATTAACTCAAAGGTAACAGTGTTAGCAGCAGCGGTTAATAAACCCAAAAGCTGTGGGTCGTTTACTAAGTTGCTAGCAAGTGTAAATAAATCGGCTGTGGTAATTGCCTCTACCGCACCAAAAACTTCAGCAATGGTGGGGGTAGACGTAGTTAACAATGAGGTGAATGCCGTAAATACGTCTGGGTAATCGGCGATACCAAAGCCAGAGTTGAATTGGTCAACCATTGCGAAAGTACCTAAATCAACCAGCGTTTCTGAGTTTGTGATTTCATCGATGATGTTAGTTTGGTCATCTGCATCATTAACAACTAGGAAGCTCTCAGCGGCAAGACCTAAAGACCATTGTGCTTGCTGGTCAAACGCTGGAGGCATTACATCAGGACCAAACACAGAAAAGAACATCGTTCCGTCAAATCCGTTGGTATCATCGTATTGAATATTACCGCTGGCAAACACACCCGCTGTCGCCGTAATAGGTGCCGCGTGTGCCTGACCTGCCAATAAAGCGCCTGCTGCGCAAAGTGCAATTAGCAATTTTTTCATGAGTATATCCTGTAAGAGTTATAAAAAAGGTATGTGCGTAACAGCGTAGCTGTTCGCCCTTACAGAAGGGTTTGCATAAATCATGCCCCTAATTTTTTACATTAGATTCATGCACTTACAAAAAGACACCTTGATAAGTGTAAAAAAAATAGACAATTTAAGCTAAACAACATATTAGAAAAGCGTATAAATAAAGGTCGCTAGGGCACTTTGCTGAGTAGCCACAACAACCGCTCCAAGTAGCGCAAGCACTACAATGATCGGTAACAGCCAAATCTTTTTTCTTACCTTTAGAAACTGCCACAGGTCTTGAATAAACTCCATCATCTTAAAACGGCTCCTTGAGATTTTGCTTAGTAATGGGTGCGGAGCGCGCTTGCCACGCGCTCTTTTGCCTTTCTATTGATTTGTATTGGAGTTTACCCAACAAGCGCATACATATGCCCATCGGCACAATTAATAAAAAGTAGGCTAGCGCTAAAATTAACTTGGTATTTAACCACCCAAGGATTGAAGCAACAATCATCCAAAGGACATAAGGAACATAAAGCATTTTCGCATTAAAAATATACAGGACCATAAGCAAAAGAGACACAACTGCAGGCCACATGGGCACTGACGTCGCGAACAACCATGGAACCGCCAACATGAAAACTACTGGAAACGCGACTGCCATAGTCAAGGCAAAACTCTGCAGCGTGTCTTTATCTTCAGGTTGTGCAAGGGGCAGCATGATACTGTCGAAGGGTTTGGATAAGGCTAAAACAAATTTGTACATAAATGAACTTCTCATATCAGTCTTTTGCGAATCGAACACGTTTAGCGCGTTCAATAGCGAGTGCTGGCTGCTGCGTTTTGTATAACACCGTGTTGCACATCACCAAAATATCCATGTCAGTGGCTAAAAAACATCGAATAGCATCTTGCGGACTGCGCACAGGCGGTTCGCCGCGAACGTTAAACGACGTATTAATTAACATGCCGATATTGGTAAGGCGTTTAAATTCACTAAGCAGCGCATAAAAGCGAGGATTGATGTTTTCATGGACTGTTTGCACCCTCGCGCTATAGTCAACATGCGTGATTGCTGGCAGCTTGCTGCGAATATTATTCACCTGTTCTAAGCCTGTTAGCGCAGATGCGGATGTTTCTTGCACTAACCGATGCTCTTCACGCACGTTTGCAACCATCAGCATGTAAGGGCTAGTAGCGCTCAAATCAAACCACTTTGCAGCGTCTTCAGCAAGCACCGCTGGAGCAAAAGGCCTGAACGACTCTCGTTGTTTTATTTTTAAATTCATTTGTGACTGCATGTTTGCGCTTCGTGGATCGCCCAGAATAGAGCGATTGCCAAGCGCTCGCGGTCCAAATTCCATTCGCCCTTGAAACCATCCCACCACTTTGTCTTGTGCAAGCTGTTCGCTAATGTGACTGTAAAGCGCTTGGTCATTCAAGAGCTCAAACGGTAAATCCTGCGATTCACACGCTTTTATAATGGCTTCATCATTAAATTCGTCACCCAAATAAGCGCCTTGCATTCCATCGCATTGCTCGTCTTGCACGGCGGTGTCTTGATGCTTATCTTTAAATACACTGTGCCAAACCTGCAGTGCCCCTCCTAGCGCGCTTCCAGCATCACCTGCTGCTGGCTGCACCCAAATATTTTCGAACATGCCAGACGCTAACAGCTTACCATTAGCAACGCAGTTAAGGGCTACGCCGCCTGCTAAACAAAGGTTTGAGCACGCTGTAAGCGCTTTAGCATGAGCCGCAATTTTCAGCACAATTTCTTCGGTTATAACCTGAATGCTAGACGCCAAGTCCATTTGGACTTGGGTAATCGGCGCGTCAAAGGGATGAGGGTCAGTATTGAACAAGGCTGCAAATTTTGCGTTGGTCATTCGAGAGCCAACCGCAAAATCAAAATACTGCATATCAAGTGTAAAACTACCATCATCACGAATATGCACGAGTTTCTCTTTGATGATGTCAACATACTTAGGTTTGCCGTAAGGAGCCAAACCCATGAGCTTATATTCGCCCGAGTTTACTTTAAAGCCACAAAAATAGGTAAAAGCGGAATACAACAAGCCTAAGCTATGAGGAAAGTGAATTTCTGCCAGCGGCACCAGTTCGCTGTTTTCACCGCGCCAAATAGATGAACTAGCCCATTCACCCACACCATCAAGGCAAACCACCGCTGCGCTTGTAAACGGGCTAGGATAAAAAGCCGCCGCTGCATGCGATTGATGATGCTCAGTGAAATAAAGCTGCGGCAGTTTAGTCGCCTTCACTCGCTTTTTAATTACCGATACATCTACTTGCTCTAGGTTCTCTGAGGTTTTTATTTGCTCAAATAACAGCGCACGTAGCTCTCTTCGCAATAGGCTCTTGAGATAGAGCTTTTCTTTGAGCCAAATGGGCATTGCACGAGCAAATGCTCTAAAACCTCTCGGAGCGTTGCCTAAAAATGTCTCAAGCAGACGCTCAAATTTGAGCAAAGGCTTGTCGTAAAACACCACTGCGTCCAGGTCTTTTATACTCATGTTAGCTTGTATCAAGCAATACGAAATGGCCTCTTTCGGAAAGGACGCATCGTGTTTAATGCGTGAATAGCGTTCTTGCTGCGCCGCAGCAATCACCTTTCCGTTTACCACAATTGCAGCGGCACTATCGTGATAAAACGCTGATATTCCTAAAATGGCCGTCATATATACGAATTTGAGTGTGTATTAAATAAATGTGAGTGTACTTAAATTATTCACAAGATGTTACTAGCGCGTGTTTATCTTTATTCATTATTTGTGTGGGCGTCAAAAAAAGCCTCTATCTGTTTAATCTTTATTGATAGCAAAATTATAATGAAGTACTCGCGCCTTGTGGTTACACTTAGTGGCTATCATATTCATCCATTTGATGAGCGTTAAATGCTATCGCCATGTAAAAAGTGAGATAAATGAGCCCTAAATCGAGCCCACGGGCTATGCATTCAAATTACAAACGCAAAGCTGCATTTTACGTCATTGCGGTGATGCTACCATTTATTTTTTTTGGCCTACTCGAGGGAGCGCTGCGTTTAAGCGGCTTTGGTCAAAGTTATCCTTTGTTCATCCCCTCTGCGCAAATATCGGGATATCTACAGCCCAATCCAGATATTATTAAGCGGTTTTTTTATCCCGCTGCACATGCACCTGATGTCGCGCCTGATACTTACTTGTTTCCAAAACAAAAAGCACCTAATACCCTTCGAATCGTTACATTGGGTGGCTCAACAATGGCCGGCTTTCCTTACGGACGGTTTGGCTCACCTGCGGGCATGTTGCAACAGCGAATTAATGCTTCTCATCCAAACCTTAATGTTGAAGTTATTTCAGTTGCGATGTCGAGCATCAATAGTTTTAGCCTGCTTGATTTTACCGATGAGATAGTTTCCATCGAGCCCGACGCAGTGCTTATATATGCCGGCCACAATGAATACCTCGGCGTAATGGGCGTTGGCTCAAGTTACGCTGGCAAAGGCAGCTATAACGCAAACCTGCTCTTCTTGCGCTTTAAAGAATGGCGACTTTATCAATTACTTCAAAAAATATATGCCAGCATATTTATAGAAAGCGTTACGCCTAACCAAGAAGAGCAAGCATCATCAAGTGCTAGAACATTAATGGCTAGCGTCGCCAAAGAAAAGAACATTGCCTATAACAGTGCACTGTATAACACTGGCAAAGAGCAGTTTAGACAAAATTTATCGCTCATCCTCAATGCATTCTCTAGTGCGAAGGTGCCCGCATTTGTCAGTAGCATTGCTTCAAACGAAAAGGACCAAGCACCCTTTAATTCTCTTGTAGATACAGAGTTTGACAGCGCAGCGGCTAACCTCAATAACCTTCTTGGTGAGGTTCTTGGTTATGATCTAGGGGATGTTCTTGAAAATGCTTATGGAAGTGGCCAGCGCGCAAATGCTCCAACGCAGTTGATTAACGAGTATGAGCCGCTCATCGAGCAAAATAAAAACCGCTTTCATGCTGATTTTGAGTACGCCCTAGCCTTGGTCATGTTTTTACACAAGCCTGTACAAGCTAGGATACATTTTGAAAATGCACGAGACTACGATTTGCTTAGGTTTAGAGCACCTAGCGAATTTAACCAGATTATTAAGTCGGTCAGTGCCACGCATGAGGCGAGGTTCGTCGATAGCGCTAGCGCTTTACGACAGGCAAGCGAGTATGGGGTTATTGGCAATACCTTAATGCTTGAGCATTTACACCCTAACAATCGAGGTTATTTTGAAATTGCCGAGGCGTTTTATCAGTCGTTGCTAAAGGCTAAATTACTGCCTGCACCACTGCATAAAATAAGCAAAACCCAAGCATTAGCCTGGCAACCGCTGTCGAAGATTGACCTTGTATTTGCGCAATATAAAATCATGCAGCTGATGTCAGACTATCCATTTACCGACACGCCTAAAAATGTGTCAATTAATGATATAGATAGGTCCGTGCTGTCAAACGCCGAGTATCGCTTACTCAAAGAGCGAATCGAAGGTGGTAGTTTTGTTGATATTCAGCAAAAGCTGATTGAAGTCTTGCAACAAGAAGGTCGATATTTAGAAGCGGGTATCGGGGCAGGCGTGCTCTTTGACGCCCTACCGAACCAGCATCAGGTTGCCCGCATTTCCTCACTGCTGCTGCTTAGAGCAAACGCCTTACCGCTGGCCCAGTACTATGCGCAAAAAGCAGTCACCTTAAATCCTCGAGATACAAATTATCAACTCACACTGGCGGAGATAATATTTAAACTCGGTGATATTAATGGAGCAATAGAGCGCTTGAACAAAGTTATTGCCCAAGACCCAGCAAATCTTAGAGCCAAACAAATATTAAGAGCCATAAAGCCATGAATAAGGCAAACACTCGTAACAAGCAGACCAAAGTTAAGCCCCAAGCGAACAGGCGCTTTGCGTTTTATGTAATTGCGTGCGCTATCCCCTTCGTGTTTTTTTTGCTGCTTGAAGGCGGATTAAGGCTTATTGGCTTTGGCAAAGACGTGCCGTTGTTCATTGAAAATCCGGCTAACCCTCAGTATTTACTGCCTCGGCCGGATATCATGAAACGATACTTTTCAGATAATGCTGCCCAACCTAACTTAAGCCTGGAGGCCAATTTTTTATTGGCGCAAAAACCTGACAACGGCCTGCGAATTTTTGTACAGGGCGGCAGTACCGCTGCTGGCTTTCCCTATGGTTTAGGCGCGTCACTTGCCGCAACTCTTGATCAACGTTTAAAGCAAACCCTGCCCGGTCGACATGTCGAAGTGATCGGCACGGCCCTGTCAGCGGTCAACAGCTATACCCTGCTTGATTTTGCAGATGAAATTATTGCACAACAACCGGATGCGGTGCTTATTTATGCCGGCCACAATGAGTATTTGGGCATTCTGGGCGTAGGAAGCAATTTCACCTTTACCGGCGCGAACCGCACCACCTTGTGGTTTTTATATCTAAGACAATGGCGTGTGTTTCAGCTCATACAAAATCTGTTTTTTAACGCGAACCTGCTTAACGGAAAGCTGAGCACTGATGAAAGCAATGCCCAAAACACCCTTCAAGATGCCGACGCAGAGCACTCTGCAAATGCTCATGTAAAAACATCAGCCGAAAAAATGGCAAGCTCAAGGACGGTAATGTCGCAAGTCGCTAAGCATAAGCGCATCGAATATCAAAGCGAGATGTTTAACGCGGGTATTGAGCAATTCGCACGTAATATGGCTTTGCTTATCAATAAATATAAAGACGCTGGCATTCCTGTATTTATCGGAACTGTCGCCAGCAATCAGCGAGATCAAACGCCTTTTTCGAGTTTACCAGCAAGTCCTCAGCATCAGGCCCTCTTTGATAAAATGCGGGCAACTTCGCTCGATAATTCCACCGACTCTGCCCGTAAAGCAGCATTAGGGGAATGGCAAAAAACAAGTAGCGCGTTAATCTCTTCTCAGTCCGCTGAGTTACACTTTAAAGTGGCCAAACACCTTGAAGCCTTATCGCTGTATAGCCTGGCAAAACAACATTACATGCTGGCCATTGAACACGACTTACTGCGCTTTCGCGCCCCTGCTGCCATTAACCAGCATATAGAAGAACTCAGTGAAAGCTCTCCTGATGTATATTTAGTCGACACCCTTGAAGCTTTTGAGCAGCGCAGTCCTCATGGGATAGTGGGTCAAAATTTGATGTTGGAGCATCTGCATCCAAATCTACAAGGTTACTTTGTGCTTTCTGAAAGCTTTTATCAGTCACTCAAAGGGAGTGGTTTGTTTCAGCCATGGCAGAACGTGCCTATCGAAAAGGCATGGCAACAACGCTTAGTGCTGCCCAGCGAAGAGTATTATGCTTTTGCCACCATTCAAAAGTTAAAGTCTGACTATCCTTTCGTCGATTCACCAATAGCGCTAAAGCTTCCTGCTCCAGCAGACTGGCAACAAGAGCTTGGGAAAGACCTTTTCGAAAAGCAAATTAATTGGCTATTCATGATGGAAGAAAGTCTCAAGCGCTATCGGGCTAAAAACAACGCAGACATGACGTTCAAAACACTGCAAATTCTTGCTGACGCCCTGCCCCATAACGGCTTATATAATGTGCAAGTAGCCGATATTATGTACAAACAGGCGCGACTTAATGAGGCCTTACATTATTACAAAAGAGCAAGGATGGCAGGCGCTGTGGGAAAAGATATTGATAATAAGATAGAAGGCATTCGACGTCGACTGAATATGTAGGCTGTGGACACCATGGGCATATCTTGAAATAAAAAAGCTGCAAACCGTTCAAAAGATGCCCGGTTTGCAGTGCGTTTTTGATGACCGTTATAGAGTGCTAACGTTAATTGCTAGTAGCCCGTCAGTTTCCACTTCTGTGAGCTCCAGCCGGTGTTTAATGGTGCCTGCACGAGCTGACTGCCATTGTCTGCATTTTCATGTAAATAGAGTTTAGACCACTGGTTTTTAATGCGGTACTTATCGCCTACCTTCTCAAAGCGCCACTTTTGTGAACCCCAATTAACATTTAAATTTGCCACTTTCACCACGTCCCATTGATTTGTAGAGCCTGCAGTAAGATATCTATTGGTGTGGCGGTTTTTAATGCGGTACACGTTGTTAGAGACCTTCTCAAGGACCCATTTTTGTGATGACCAGTTGGTATTGAGATTAAGCACCTCAACACCCGCCCAATTCCAGTTATTACCGGCGTGCAGGTAACGACCTTTCCATCCGCCTTTTATGCGCTTATTTCCAGCAATCGAGTCAGTGTTTTTATTTTCACACGAACCGTCAGTAAAGCTGGCGGGAATACACTTACGGGTGATTGTGAAGTCGCGATAGTTTTCGCCATGTGTTTCAACGTTAAATTTTACGCCGTCTACACGTTTGTTAGGCAAACCATTTTGACGCCATTTATTTAAAATAGGCTTTAATGTGGTAGTACCGCTGTTTCGATAGGTTTGACGCACGGCCCAGTACTGCACCCAATCACTAAAATAGAACACATAGTGCTTATAGGTAGCGCCGTCATGGGTAGTCTCACCAATATATTTGTTTTGTGGATTACCACTGTCCCAATCGTTCAGCAGCCAATCATGCATTTGTTTAGGCGTTCTGCTCGCTTTATCGATGATGTAGTTTTCGTACCATCCGGCTAAGCCGTCTGGATTGCCAGAAATCCAGTTAACCGACACTTTAGGGCCATACCACCAAGAGCCGCTGCCAGAACCACTCACGCTAAATGAGGCATTTACTGCAAATTTTGATGACACATCATCTACTTTGCCTATGCTGAAGGTGCCCGCAAAGCTGGCATCAAAGCCGCCTTTGCTGTGGTCAACACTGATGGTAACTCGATTATTGTTTAAATCTCGATATTTACTGCCGTTAAATTCAGCGCTTTGCCACGCTGAACTTGCATAGTTACCAGAGTAGATGGTGTCGACACCTGAAGAAGTAGCTGCATGGGCAGACGATAAGCCAAGTGTGAAAGTTGTTAATAAAACTGAAAATCCCACGACAGATTTCCGCGATATGCGTTTTGCGTTAAAACAATTCAACATAATATGTGTTCCTATTTAAATTAACGATAAGTTGGTGTGTATGTCGTCGTGCGAGTGTGGTTCAAAATTTGAACAAAATTAGACTAGGCTGATATGCGGCGAATGTATACCCCACTAAAGTGTTAATTTAATGAAAACAGATTGTTAAATTTAACTATTTTATTACGTTATTTACTATTCATATTTTTGGTTATTTAATTTATTAACTATATTTCATAACTAGATTTAGTAATTACACTTAGGCCGTGTTGATCTTTACGCATAAAAAAACCGCCAGCAAAAGCAAGTCTTGCTGGCGGTTTTGAGGTCTTTCTTAGATTTTATTTAGTCGTTTCGGATAACCTTAACGTCTCGTCCAATCACTCTAAACTCATAATTGCCGGCCTCAGGTCCGGCAATTGTTAGATTACCGCTGTTACCATCCTGATTTAGGTGTTTGAGCGTTTCGAGCGGCACTCCCGCCTCAGCATCAGAGAAGGCACCTAAGTTAACAGTCGACCAGTCAGAGCTTGCTACTTTAAAGGCAACATCAGCACCTGTTAGGTCAATGTTCACCGAATATACGCCATCGCCTTGGTAAACAAGTGGGTCAGATTCGCCCCACCCGTTTAGACTGCCGCGCACATATACGGTAGTTGCGCCAAAGAACTCTTCAGCAAATACGCGTACCTTCGGTGCATCTAAGTCAACGGTATCAAATACAAAGATGTACTTACCCGCTTCGGTGATATCAAGTTTTAAGTTATCACCGTTTTCCGCCAGCGCGGTATTTTCAGCCAAGTTAACAATCGCATCTTCATCTGCACCTGATACTGCACCTAGATTCGGCATAGCCCAGTCGGCATTCGCTATCTTGAACTCGTGCCCTTGGGCCGCTAAATCAAGCGTTGCTCGGTAAATACGTCCACCGTCGTATGAGAGCTCGTTATCTGTGCCCCAGCCGTTCATACTGCCGCGAACGTAGATTGGCATGCCCACATAAGGTTCTTCATTGCTTACCGTAAGCACTGGCGACTCTGCTTCGTTTGCATCTAATGAGAAGATGAAGCTCGCTGAGACACTTGGCGTGATGGTCATGTTGCCATTGCCACGAATCAAGGTTTTTGGCACATCTTCTTCAACAAGCGCGTCGTCGTTACCAAAATCTACGGTAGACCAATCAGATGAAGCTACTTTGAAGTTATAGGTTGTACCGCCTTCAAGTGCAATTGTGGTTTCGTACACACCATTGCCCTTATAGGTCATTGGGTCAGCCTCACCCCAGCCGTTCATTTCGCCGCGTACAAATACTGTTGTATCGCCGTAAGGAACAATATCTGGCGCACCGGCAGTGGCAAATGCAGATAATCCATAAGCGCGTTCGCTACCTTGGTTTTTAACAAACACAGCCATGGTAAGCGCCGGTACGGTAAATGTACCTTTAACATTATCGCCCTCAGAGCTATCGCTAAAGCTTGCGCCGCGCACGAGTGGGTCAACTGAATTTGCATGGATGCTATGAAGCTCAAAACCCGCTGCGGTAGCAACGTCAATAGACTTTTCGTTGTAACCCGAGTTCATAACCACCACAACAGCGTCGTACATCGGGTCAAGGTCTGCCAACTGCGTTTCGGCCCCTTCAACTACGCCATCATCTAAGCTCATCACAATTAGGCCCTGCTGCTGGCGCTCACCTAGGTTATGGAAACCTACGCGTGCCTTTATATCATCAGCGCTGGTTAGCCTAAACAATGGGCTACTTGAGCGGATAGACAAAAACTCTTGGAACACTTCAGCCGCAAACTCAATATCAGTCATCGCTGCTGCTCTGTCTGGAGAGTTCATAAACTGCGAGATTTCAGACCAACGATTCTGGTTGTCTTCTGCTAAGGGCAGACCCACATTCCAGTTGTTGCTCGCAAGCGTGAAATCAGTGTAGGTGAACCAGTCGCCCGCATCATAGGTGTTTCTGTCCATTGACTTAGAGCGAAGGAAGTCGCCACCAATTTGCAAGAACGGAATACCTTGTGACATTAGCGGTAAGGTAATACCGATGTTTTGAGCGCGAACGCGTTGCTCTAAGCTAAGGTCAGCCGGAAGCACATAGTTAAATTGATCCCACAGTGTTTCATTATCGTGTTTTGAAACGTAGTTGATTATGTCTGCGGGATCTTTTGCATAGCCGCCTAGGGCAGAAGTATTGGCATCAGCACCACCAGCTGTTTTCAATACAAAGTCGGTCAATGTGCCTGAAAGGCCCATCTTCACTCGGTCTTGCGCAGCAAGCGCCGCTTCGCTACCTTCTTCTGATGAAAATATCTGGCCCTGTCGAATCGCTTCTCGAATACGGTCGTTGAAAGTACCAATTTCAGTGCCCGCCATATTGACTTGGCTAGCAATTTCAAAGTCTCCGTATGGCGCGGTATTTTTGCCCCAACCTTCTCCGTAGAAATAGGTATCTGGGTCAACCGTTTTTACCGATTCAAACAAATTTACCATCGTTGTTTTTGATGCTTGCGACATGATGTCAAAACGGAATGAATCAAATTTATATTGCTCAGCCCACATCAACAGTGAATCTTCCATGAATTTTTCCATCATGCGATTGCGCGGCTCCGTATCGTCGCAGCACGTTTCACGAATGATGTCACCAGTTTCGATGTTATAGCGATGATAGTATCCCGGCACCACTTTATCGAACACTGAATTTTGAAACAGTCCAGACGCGTTAGTATGGTTATACACCACGTCTAGCGCCACACGCAGACCAATTTCATGCAAAGCCTGATTCATTGCGCGCATTTCTTTGATACGAACAACGCTATCGGGATCTGAAGAGTAACTGCCCTCGGGCGCGTTGAAGTGCTTAGGATCGTAACCCCAGTTAAACTGGTCAAAACCGCGCAACTGTTGGGCAAAGGCTTGCGCTGCACCCGGCTCAGTTAACACGTTGAACGACTCATACACTTCTTTAATTGTGCTATTTCGGTCGGTGCCGTCATTACACACGTCAGAAGCCGGTGCAAGGGCACAAAACTCTTGTATAGTGCTTGTCCAATCAACCGTGCGGTTTACATCTTCGTTAATTGTTGCAATATCATTTGCAGGCAAGATATGGAAATGCGTAAGCCCCTTTTCTGCTAATGTGGCTAAATGCTGCATAGGCGCAGAGTCTTTTTCAGTGAATGCTAAATACTTACCGCGATTAGCTTCACTTGTGCTTTCATCTCTGGCACTGAACTCACGGATGTGGCCTTCATAAATGACTGCATCTTCAAAGTTCCCGATGGTAGGAATAGTGTGCGTGTCCCAACCTTCGGGTTTCAAATCTTCATCATCTAAATTCACAAACTGAGAGAAACGCCCGTTTAACGATAAACTTACCGAATATGGGTCGGTCACATCCAATATTTCAATCGTGTCGCTCGCCGGATGATAAACCGTTACCTCAAAGCGATATAACTGGCGATCGAGTCCCATATCACCTTCATACGACCAAATACCTGTAGCAGGGTCTAGGGTCATTGCATTGGTAGAGGCAAGTGTTTTATTCGGGTTGTATAGCTTGAGCGCAACGTTTTGCGCGGTAGGCGCCCAAACACGAGAGCTTATGCCACTATCAGTGTAAATCGGTCCGAGCATTTGCTCGTCAGCGTCGTTGTCACCGGCAGTGTATATTTGGTCGAGAACGTTTGGAATTTGTAAGCGTGTGGCAGCCACAAGCTTATCTTCTGAGTCGTAAGCGCCCAATATTGCTTGTGTTTTCAATACTGCTTTAGCGTCATCTACCGACCAGTCGCCAGCAAAGGCAGGTAGTGAATCAAGATGCGGAGCAATTGCTTTTTGCGCATCAGTTAAATCAACTTCGGTAAGCGGCGCGGTTGTGCTGTTGAGTACTCCGTCCTCTAGCGTTATATCAATACTTGCGTCAGCAGAGTAATGCAGTTTGACGTTTTTGACGAGCGCAAAATCTACGTCCCACAAAACAGTTTGTGCATCTAACCAATGAGCCTGAGCCCCTTCAACCGAAACAGGTTGTTCGCCCAAAGAATCAATCGGAAATTCATACACTTCCGGTACACCCGACAGGGTAAAGTTCATGCGTGCAAAGCGCGGATCATCCTGTGACAAATTACCTTTAAAGTCGGCACCGCCAAGCTCTTTACCAGAGTCTTCTGTACCGATGTGAATAATAAAGTTATGGCAGGCACCAGGCGTTCCCGCATAACCGGGTTTCAAGTCTAAAATCCAATACGCACCATAGGTAGGGTCTATGCCATCGTGTATGCGTCCATCGGCCCAAGGCGTATCGGCATCTGCGTAGGCATCGCATGCATCATTACTCCAAGTATGCAAGCGCCAGCCTTCATAGGCATCGTCGTTAGGGCTGTTGTCAGCGTCGACATCGCCTCGGTTGTAATACAACACGGCTTGGTCAGCTGCTGGGAAAAATACAGGATCGGGAAGGTCTGGATTAACCCCCACAATACATGCATCGTTAGTAGGATTCGGTACCGTTGGTGGCGTACACTGAATCGGCGGCGGCGGAACACAAGCCGTGCCCGCAGCATTAGGTACGTTTGGTACGCTACACGTTAGCGCAACCTCACCTGACTCTACGCTCGAGCCTCCGCAAGCGCTGAGCATAAGTGCGCTTAATATAACAAATATCGCGCCAGCTGCTTTTCGTAAATTGATCATGGTTGATGACTCCAATGTCTGGCGGCTGTTACCAACCGCTAATTGACAAATATTGCTTAAATTAAAATGTTTCATAATGAGTAAGTCACCCCGAGGAAGTATTGTGTACCAAAGTATTGAATGGTGCCTGTTCGAGACTGGCTGCCAAAGAAGCTTTTGGTAGGTTCGTCGGTAATGTTGTTAGCTTGGAACAAAATGCCTACGTTATCGTTAATTTGATATGACGCTTGAAAATCAACCACAAGTTCTGAGTCAAAGTTCACTACCTGTGAGTTTACCGCCACTTGTTGAGAAACAAACTCATCTCGATAACGCGCATTTACGCGAGTCTCAAAGCCTTCATATTCCCAAAACAAGGTACCGCTGAGTACATTTGGTGATAAACCGGGCAAGTCAGATGAGAATACGCCTTGGTTTGGATCGGCAATACGGATAATTTCTGTCTCGGTATGCGAAAAGCTCGCGTTAACGCCTAAACCTGACCATAAGTCTGGCAAGAAGCTAAATACCTGCGTATATGCAATCTCAACACCGCGAATATAGCCACCTTCGGAGTTGTTAATCGCTGTGGTGTAGGCACCATTTTCAACCGGAACAGTTACTGTGAGCGGCAGTCCATTAGCATCAAGTACCGGTATCAACGTGCCGTTACCGTCGTCTTCTTGCACTACTAAGTCAACTTCCTCAGGTACATTAAAACCGTTTGCTCTAAAGTCGTAAGGGTCTGTGGTATTGCGGTCTACGAACGACTCAATGTCCTTGTAAAATAAGGCTAGCACCACCGCACCATCGGTTTCTGTAAAGTAGTGCTCAAACGAAATATCATATTGGGTTGCATAGAAAGGACGTAAATACGGGCTATTGTCTGATTGACCAGACACAGTCGCTTCGCCCCTCACGGTAACAATTCCGGTGTCGATATCTCGCTCAGCAATCGGTCTAAATACATCTACGCGAGAGTTCGCAAACATTTCGTTAATCGGTGCCCGCCCCATTACTTTCGCCGCCGCTACGCGCACATAGCTATTGTCAGTGACACGAAAGTTAAGGTTAAGCGACGGCAGATAATCGGTATAGGTGTCTTCTAGTATCACTGAACGGTACTGGTCGGTTACCAAGCCAACTTCATCAGCAATCAACTGTGCGCCGGCATCTACATCGCCGTCAACATCTTGCAAGAAGGTAGACGCTTGTTTTGAATCAACCATCCTTACGCCAATATTACCGGTAATACCGATATCTCCTATGGCGGTATCAATATTGGCCATGACATAAGCTGAGGTGACTTCTTCGTATACCTCGCCGCTCTGTAGCACTGACCAAGATGTATCGGGACCAACAATTACGCCGTCAACAGGATTGACTAGGCCATCAAATCCGGTGCCCCAAGTTTGACGAGGCTGCGGCGCACCGCCCGGGAACCACGCATTCAGGGCAGCGTCTAAATCAATTGATAAATAGCTAGGGAAATAGCCGAAATCACCTTCCCAGTTAACCACTTCAACCATGTCTTGGGTTAAGCGCAGTGGCGGCTGAGTAGTAGAAAAATCCGAGTCACTACCATACTCAAACACACTTCTGTCATTAGTATAAGTACGGTCTGAATAACGTGCACCAAATTCTATGCTCGAGAAATAATCGTTGTCTAACTCATACTTAAAGTCTAGGCGATATGCGTCAAGTTCGTCTGAGTTTTGGAATGGATAAATACCGTATTTTGAAACCAACACTCGGTTGATATCAGAAAATGCATCCGATTGATTAAACCCAAGATCGGGTAAGTCAAGGCCGTTAAGTAGGTATGAAATTGAAATATTTGTATCAAGCTGAGGGTTAACCGCGTTTGCATCTTCCGATACTAGCGACCAAAGAAGACCGTTACGGAAGTCACTTTCGGCAGCCGAATGCGAGATGTCAAAATTCAATGACCAGTTGTCGGTCATCTGCCAGTCACCATTTAGACCGTAATTTCTAATTTCATCAAAGTCTTGGTTATCATCGTTAACGAGCTCAACGCGGGTAAAGCCAGTACCGGAGCGCGCAAAGTTTCCACCGATTACGTGGTTATCTACGACTACAGGGTTGGTAATGCCAACGTTAGGCGCTTCAAGCTTTACTCGAAAACCACGGGCGAACTCTTCTGAATCAAAGGTCGAATAAAAAATGTCGCCCTTGAGCGTAAAGTTATCAACAGGTGCCCATTCTACGGTTGCGACATAACCATCACGGGTTTCTGCACCGCCTTTATGCTGCATTTCAAAGCCTTCGCCAATACGCTCGCATTCAACGCACTGCCCTGCCTCAGGTGCATTTGGATTAAAGTTTTCAGTATCTCCGGGAAGACCATCAACGTCAGCCTCTCGGTTATAAGACAAACCTATAAACTGTGTCGATACACTTGGCTGATACAATCGAGCATAACCTAAGGCGACGCCCAAGGTACGGTCTAAAAACTGACCTTGATATGAAAAACTAATACGATGCCCAAACTCATCAGCATCAGGCACTTCGCTGGCCCGGTCGTTGTACATACCGCGCACATTAGCATTAAATTTATGCTCTTCTGTGTTCGACAGTGGATTTGCCGTTGTCAGTTCGACGGTACCCGCAACGCCGCCTTCAATAAGCGATGCTTTGGGAGATTTATAAACCGCACCAGAATAAATAAGTTCAGAGGGGTATTGATCAAATTCAATTGAGCGACTGCCGCTGGTAGAAACCTGTTCTCGGCCGTTTAAGGTCGAAAATACAAAGTCGCCAGACAAACCACGAATATTGATTTCAGCCGCTTGCCCGCCGGTTCTTACCGCAGAAATACCGGGTAGTCGTGTCAGTGCATCGGCAATAGATACATCAGGCAAACCGCCTAAATCGTCAGCAGAAAGCTGTTCGGTAACCGTATCGCTAAAACGTTTCTGATTTAGTGATTTTATTAAACTGGTACCAAAGCTTCGTACTTCAATAACCTCAATTTCGTCATCAGGTGTAGGCGAGTCTTCCTGAGCATAGAGAGGGAAGCTTCCAATTAACAAACCACTGGCAATAAGTGCGCTAGTGATCAGATTGGGCTTGAATTTGTTCATATGAGTGTCCCGTAACTTTATAAAAGTGCATAAGGTGAAGGTATTTATCGTTGTTTTAGCGTCAATGTGATTTAAGCACGAGGTCTATAAATGGACTGACGCCGCTATTATTAAAAATTACCCACCGCTTATGAAATGTTACATTTTTGCTAACAAATTTAACATAGCACTGCATACGTATTCATGCAGGCTATGTAAACACTGTGCTGCACAACTAAAACGATTAAGTATAGAAATTGCCTGTGAGTGACGGCAAAACGTTAGATTTTATCGATGCAAAGGCAAGACGAAATAAAATATAGAGGGATAGGAGGCTGCGCTTAAATGAGGTTAAACGCTAGCCACCTTTGAAAAGTTAAGCATACAGCCACTGAAGAATTCTTCTAACTTATAGTCTTTATACAAGTCACCTTTACCCGGTTGGTTAGGCGCTAAATTAGGGAAGGTGCCATATCCTGCCAGCAAGCAATGCCAAGAGGCAGTACCAAAATGAGAACTTAAATTTTGTCGCTTAATTTCTTGTTGTAAATCGCCGTTATTAAACCAAACCTGCAGAATATGTTTCAATGAATCTGAAATCGCGTTATTTGCGCGATTATCTTTCCAATACTGACTATCGTCTCTAGAGTTAAGCTTATAATGCGCCACGATATAATTGCGCACAGCTTCAAAATTTTCGGTCATCTGCTGGTTATAGCTTTGTTGATGCTGTGTAGTAAATTTGCCCTTTCCGTAGGCATCTGCAAAGCTTTCAATGGCCGTTTGCACTAGGTGCAGTGCAGTTGCTTCCAAGGGTTCAATAAAACCTTGTGAGAGACCGAGCGCTAAGCAATTCTTCGCCCAATGTTGCTCCACCTGCCCTACTTTCATCTTCAGATGCTTAACCGGTACGTCAGCATCTAATAAACCAAGTTTGGCTCTTAATTCGTGCTCTGCTTGCTCAGCGTTAATATAATCTGACGAATACACATAGCCGTTGCCTGTGCGATGCGTGAGTGGAATTTGCCACGCCCATCCATGCGATAAGGCGCTAGCATGCGTCTGATTTTGTAATGGTGTTATGGCAGCTGACGGCATCGCCACTGCTGCATCATTGAATAAATTGGACTTAAATGAGTTAAATTTTACGCCAAGTGTTTTTTGCAGCAGCAGGCTATCAAAACCTGTGCAATCAATAAATAAATCACCTTCGATACGCTGACCATCTTGCAGAACAAGCGCACAAATATCACCACTAGCAGATGTTTGTACCTGTGCAATATTGCCCTCGGTATGTTTTACGCCTTTTTGTTTGGCTCTACCGGCAAGAAACTGACCTAGCAGGCCCGAATCAAAATGGTAGCCATATTCAACGTCAAAAGGAAAGTTTGGCGGCACAAGCGGCGACTTACCTTGATTAGCTAACCAGCCATTTAGTAAAAACTTTTCTGGACGAGTTTCAACATCTAAACCCAGACGACGGGTATAACAATTCACATAAAAGCGACGTTCAGAAAATGTATCAACCTGAGAGATAAACGGATGTTGATAGCTGTTGTATTTTGCTTTGGGACTCCAGTCATTAAACTGGATAGACACCTTATAAGTCGCGTTGCATTGTTCCATCCACTCAGATTCAGGTATCTCTAAGGTCTGAAAGAAGCGCTTTAGTGACGGAGTGGAGCCTTCTCCCACTCCGATGATACCAATTTGCGCAGACTCAACCAGATGCACTTCTACGTCTAATTGTTGCCAATAATGCTGTAATAAATTGGCGGCCATCCAACCGGCAGTGCCACCACCAGCGATAACGATTCGATGAGCTTGAGACGTCATTTACGCACCCACATATTGCTTAATAAACTCATCGTGCGGGAGCATTTTACTCATCGGCTGTTGCTTTGCATGCGCAATTTTCTGCATGGTATCCATTAATTGCTGGTCGGACAATATATTGGCTGCTGGATGATAGTCTTGAGGCATTAAGCCTTGCCCCATCATAACCTGTAGCCACGACGCGTCTTTGAAAATATCGTGCTGATCATTAAAGATAGCGCCCACTTCTTTGAACACATCAATCTTTTGCTGCAAGCGATGCGGCAAGGTCAGATTTCTCATGTCATGCCAAAAGTCAGAATCGGTTCGCTCGTTCACTGCATAATGCAGAACAATAAAATCGCGAATAGTTTCGTATTCAATCACCGACTCTTCGTTGTACACGCTCACCGCAGCCTCTTTAATGCCGTCATGCGGGAAAAGTTTAAGCAGGCGTACTATCGCTGACTGGATCAAATGAATACTCGTGGACTCAAGCGGCTCCAAAAAACCGCTTGATAAACCAATTGCGACCACGTTTTTGTGCCACTGATGCTGCGTGCGACCCGTTTTAAACGTGATCTTGCGAACATCATTAACCGGTTGAGATTGCAAATTACCCAATAAAGTCTGCTCAGCCTCGTCATCGCTCAAGTAGTCCGAACTATATACAATCCCGTTTCCGTTACGGTGTGTTAAGGGAATACGCCACTGCCATCCCGCTTTGTGCGCAATACTGCGCGTGTAGGGCAAGGTTTTATCAAAACGATTAGTCTGTACTGCCAAGGCTCGGTTTGCGGGTAATAAATGTGACCAATCCAAATAGTCAACGCCTAAAGTCTTTTGAATAAGCAAAGCGCGGGTGCCCGTGCAGTCAATAAAGAAGTCACCTTTTATTTGGCTCCCATCTTTAAGTTGCATACCCGTAATGTGACCATTGTCTTTGTCAGTAGCAATATGGTCGATAATTCCCTCGGTGCGTTTTACGCCGGCTTTTTCAGCTATTTTACGAAGATATCTTCCATAAAGCGCCGAATCAAAATGATAGGCATAGGGCACCTCGTAAACAGGGTTTTGGGTGTTTATTTTATTAAACACCTCATTTTTACAACACAGGTAATTTAAGTCAAAATCCCACAAGGATTGGGTAAACCCTTGTTTCTGCGCTCTTAACCAATAGTGCTGGAAATTACAGAATCCAAGATTAGCACCGGGTGCGCCAAAGGTATGAAAGTAGCTATGCCCCTCATGCTTCCAATTATCAAACTGTATCGCTAACTTAATGGTGCCGTTTGTTTCTTTGAGAAATTCTTTTTCATCCAAACCCAAAAACTGATTGAATATTTGGATAGGCGGAATAGTCGCCTCTCCTACACCAACAATGCCGATGTCTTCGGACTCTACAAGCTCTATTTCAACTTGTTGATGCAGTACTTTTTGCATCAATGCTGCTGTCATCCATCCAGCGGTTCCGCCGCCAGCAATCACCACTTTTTTAATTTGGTTTTGCATCTATGTCGCCTGTAATAACCTGTTACGTATAGCCCAATACTACCTTGTTCTATACGTAAAAAGTCAAAAAAAAGACCCCTAACCCGAAGGTTAGAGGCCTTTGACACACTAACTATTAATAGAACGAGTAGTTGAAGTTAACCATGTAACGTGGACCGAACGAACGACGTTCGGTTACAAGGCCATTTCCATCAACTGTTTCTTCCTCTACATCAGTCAAGTTTTGACCCTGTAGTGAAATACGCAGACCTTCCAAAGCATCAAAGTTTGATTGATCGAAGTCATAACTGATTTGCGCATCGACGATGGTTACGCCATCACGAGTCGCTTCAGCAATTTTGTTCGAACCACCACGCTGATACGTTAGGAACTCAGAACGCTTAGTACCTGCAACACGGAATTCCCAACCACTCATTTCATAGTAAGCTGTTAATCCGTAAGTTGTATCTGACTGACCAGGAATGGCGGAACCATTGTCTAGCTCAGCATCGATAAATGATGCTGTGGCCGCAACACCGAAACCTTCCAGCGCATCTGCGAAAACGTTAAGTGGAACGTTAGCCGTTAGCTCAACACCACTTACCGAGCCGGTCAAACCGTCTTGGAAAGAATCAAAGAAACCAAATCTTGGTGGAGTTACCAAATCACCCACGTTGTAGAAAGTGTCTAATGGACCATACGTTCCCGCTACGTCGATTATTCTGTCGTGGAAACCAGGAATGAAATAATCAGCACCGCCGTTTGTCGCATCATTCGTAAAGTCAATTAACTCATTACGATTCTCTGTCCAGTTAACCAAGTCTTTGTAGAACAAGGCCACAGCGATATAGCCGTCTGGTGCAAAGTAGTTTTCGTATGAGATATCAAAGTTGTTTGACTCAAGCGGACGCAATGTTGGCGAACCTTGCTGCTTAGACCATGGCGTACCAAACTCACGTACAGCGGCTTCAGTGTCTGGAGTCGCAATAAGCTCAATGTTTTGGTTAAACTTAACAAAACCTGATGCGCTCATTTGGTCTATACGTGCACGACTGATTGTTTTAGACGCTGCAAAACGAATAAACTGCTCATCGGTCAATTGCAAAGACATATTTAAGCTTGGCAATACCATTGAATAATCTGCACCGTCAGTAACAGCACATGCTTGATCAACTGTGCCAGTAGCGTCGTCTAAGCATACAGTTGCATCAGACTCAACAATCGCGATAAAGCCGTTTGACGATTGGTCAGTATCAATAAATTGCAAACCTACGTTACCGAATAAGGTCATATCACCAATGTCAGTTTCAAAATCACCGCGAACAAACAAGGTCATCACTTCTTCATTGATTTCGTAAGTATCACCTAAACGGTCTGGCTCAAGTGTTTCTGCTTGTACTCGAGTGTAGGTGCCATCGTTGTAAGGACCAAAACCGTCGTAAGCTACAACGTTGCCTAAACCAGCCCAAGATAAATCAGCTAAACCAAAGCGATACTGCTCAGGAATGAGGCTATCTACGCTGCCATCTGGATTACCATTACCAAAAGGATAATCTGGTGTAGTAACAAAGTCACCGTTGTTGTCTTTGGTTTTAGTTCGGTCGCTATAAAACGCGCCGAATGTAATTTTATTAAACACGCCCCACTCTACTAAACCTTCGATGTCGAAGCGCGCGGTGGTTAGCTCTTCTGTGAAATCAGCGTAGTTAATAAAGCCGTCTTGCGCATTCAAGAAGCTATATGTGTTACCTGAACCGTTTCCTTGCAGGACGTTAGATGCAAACAAATCGGCCTGTGAAGCCAAACCGCCGCCCCATACTTGAGGACCGGTTAATTTAATTGAGTTAAAATCACCAAAGTCCATACCTGATGTGCCGGTAAAGAAGATGCCGCTCGGGCTCATAGTAAACTCACGAGAACCAAGTTGGTCAGCAGTAAGTGAACCTGAACGACCGATACCCGCGTAAGACTCAGCGCGCAAATACGTCTTTTCTGACTCGTTGTAAGCCACATCAAATGATGCAGTCCACTCGTCGTTAAGCGCATACTCTAAGTTTAGGCCAAGCACGTCTAATGTGCCCTCAGTGTTTTCAGGGTCAGTACGCAACACAGGGTTTGCGCCTACCTGACGACCGGTGTTGTTTGCGCCGCTACCTGAAATATTTACAGATGCGAATGGTTCGATGAATCCACGCAAAATACCTGAGTCTTCGTAATCAATCGTAAGATAATCTACAACGATGTCTAAATCGTCTGTTGGTTGCCACTGCACAACACCTGAAATGGTATCACGCTTCAATTCTTTTGAAATCGCGAAAATATCTAAACCAGTTGGAGTGATGATTCCGGCGTCATCTTCACTATAACCCCAAACGCCATATTTACGTTGGTTAGTGGGCGACTCTGTGCTAGCCACTGCAAGTGCAACGCCTAGTGTGTCATCCATAAACTTACCTACCCAAGCGCCGGCAACTCTAAATCCGTTGTCGTCAAACTCAGGGTTGTCAGAATCGTTTGCAGTCATGTCATATACAGCATTAACCGTTAAGGTTTCTTGTGCTTGCAAAGGACGAACGGTCTGCAAATCAACCGTACCACCAATGCCTGTTGTCATTAACAATGCATCAGTCGTTTTATATATGGTTGCACCAGTCATGATTTCTGCTGGGTACAAGTCGTATTCAACACCACGGTTATCGCCAATACCAAGAACTTCACGACCGTTCAAGGTTGTGCCCGTGAAATCTTCTTTAAATCCACGAACCGAGATACCAGCAGTACGACCGCCGCTACGCTCACCGGCAAGGCCTGGTAGACGTGACAATGATTCTGCGATAGAAGAGTCTGGCAACTTACCGATGTCTTCTGCAGAAAGTGCTTCTACAATAGATGAGTTGTCTTGTTTCACTGCTTGGGCACGAATCAGCGACCCGCGAATACCCGTTACTGCAATGATTTCAG
Organism: Glaciecola siphonariae; assembly: GCF_042652645.1. Lineage (NCBI taxonomy): Bacteria > Pseudomonadati > Pseudomonadota > Gammaproteobacteria > Alteromonadales > Alteromonadaceae > Glaciecola > Glaciecola siphonariae. Next base: position 344,768 of record NZ_JBHSGU010000002.1, on the reverse strand, counting down.
TGTTTTCGTCTTGAAGAGCCGAATTCGCATCTTGCTGCGCGATACCCGCCCCTGAGTAAAGTGCGCTAGAAACTGCAATAGACAGAAGCGCTGGTTTGAATAGTTGTTTTTTTATCATCTGTGTGCCCTGAGATTATTGGTTCGCATTGTTAAAACTTGCTAACAATTTACAACCTGTTTTTTAACATTCCGCATCATACTCAGATGCGTGTTATCTTGCTAACTACTGCATACGTATTCAACCGTAATAAAAACAATGCATTAGCGTAATTTTGCTGCAAATGATGTCAAAACCACCTTTTTTTACCATAGCGAAAGCCGATTTTGTTCCATCACGGTAGTCTTAATTTACCGTCCGCCAACCAAGACGATACATTAAATTAACAGTACCGAGCGTTAATGTCGCAGATTTTTAATATTTTTGCAACATTTTCCTTAATCGATTAAGTAAAGATGATTACTAGAATCTGTAAACTTATGAGGGAATATGACCTTAAGATAATTTTAAGAAAGCGCAGATAAAACGAAAAAAAAGTGTTAAGTAAAATTTAAGAATTTAATTACTAAGCTAATAAAAAAAAATCCGCGTTTATCGCGGATTTTTTAATTTCAAATTTGTGAATTACAGCGTATTACCAGCCTGTAATTTCACGTAGGCCTTTTCCAATTTCGGCAAGAGAACGAACCGTTTTAACACCCGCTGCTTCAAGGGCTTTGAACTTCTCGTCAGCCGTACCTTTTCCGCCAGCGATAATTGCGCCGGCATGACCCATACGCTTACCAGCGGGCGCTGTTACGCCTGCAATGTAAGAAACAACTGGCTTAGTGACATTCGCCTTAATAAACTCAGCCGCTTCTTCTTCAGCAGTTCCGCCTATTTCACCAATCATCACAATAGCTTCTGTTTCTGGGTCTTTTTCGAACATACCTAAGATGTCAATAAAGTTGGAGCCTGGAATTGGGTCGCCACCGATGCCCACACAAGTAGACTGGCCAAAACCTTCATCAGTGGTCTGCTTTACTGCTTCATACGTTAGCGTACCAGAGCGAGATACAATGCCGACTTTACCTTTCTTATGAATGTGACCAGGCATGATCCCAATTTTACATTCGTCTGGTGTTATTACACCTGGGCAGTTCGGTCCAATCATACGCACGCCTTTGTGCGTGACGTATTCTTTTACGTACAGCATATCGATTGTTGGAATACCTTCGGTAATACATACAATCAACTCGATACCAGCATCTGCAGCCTCTACAATAGAGTCTTTACAAAATGGTGCAGGTACATAAATAACAGTCGCAGTCGCGCCGGTTGCTTCAACCGCATCTTTAACTGTATTAAATACCGGTAAACCTAGATGCGTAGTACCGCCTTTGCCTGGCGTAACACCGCCAACCATTTGCGTGCCATAAGCAATAGCCTGCTCAGAGTGAAAGGTACCTTGACCACCAGTAAAGCCTTGGCAAATTACCTTAGTATCTTTATTAATAAGAATCGACATTATTTACCCTCCGCTGCTGCAACAACTTTTTGCGCTGCGTCTGTTAGCGACTCGGCTGCAATGATATCAAGACCTGAATTGGCTAGGACTTCACGGCCAAGCTCTGCATTGGTTCCCTCGAGGCGAACAACAACAGGTACTTCAACGCCTACTTCTTTGACCGCGCCAATAATACCTTCAGCAATCATGTCACAACGCACGATGCCGCCAAAGATGTTAACCAATACGGCTTTAACGTTGCTGTCTGACAAGATGATTTTGAATGCTTCTGCCACGCGCTCTTTTGTCGCGCCGCCACCAACGTCCAAGAAGTTAGCAGGGTTGCCACCGTGCAAATTCACAATATCCATAGTACCCATTGCTAGACCTGCACCGTTAACCATGCAGCCAACGTTTCCGTCAAGAGCAACGTAGTTTAGCTCCCACTTAGCAGCGTCAGCTTCGCGCGCATCTTCTTGCGACGGATCGTGCATATCACGGACTTTTGGCTGGCGGTATAATGCGTTACTGTCAACGCCCAATTTAGCGTCTAGGCAGTGTAGATTTCCGTCTGTTTTGATAACAAGAGGATTGATTTCAATCAGGGCCAAATCCAAGTCTTCAAACATCTTAGCAAGACCTAAGAATATTTGCGTAAATTGCTTCACTTGAACGCCAGACAAACCAAGTTCGAATGCGATTTGACGAGCTTGATATGGCTGCGCGCCAACCAATGGGTCAATTTCAGCTTTTAGGATTTTTTCAGGCGTTTCTTCAGCAACGGTTTCAATCTCGACGCCGCCTTCTGTAGAAGCCATAAATACGATTTTGCGAGATGTTCTGTCTACCACGGCGCCTAAGTAAAGCTCTTGGTCGATGTCAGTCAGTGACTCAACAAGTATACGGCTTACCGGTTGACCGTTTTCGTCAGTTTGGTAGGTGACTAGGTTTTTACCCAACCAGTTTTGTGCAAAGGCTTTTATTTCGTCTTTGTTCTTAACCAGTTTTACGCCGCCCGCTTTACCGCGGCCGCCTGCGTGGACCTGACATTTTACTACCCACTCGTTACCGCCGATGCGGTCAGCCGCTTCAACAGCAGCTTGAGGAGTATCAGCAGCATACCCTTCAGAAACGGGCAAGCCGTATTCTTTGAATAACTGTTTACCCTGATATTCATGCAAATTCATGGTGATTTATCCGATTTTGTTGAGTGAAAAGCCGCTAGAAGCGACCTGTTTAAACAGCGCAGGATTCTATCACGAATCCTGCGGAATTACAGATGATACACGACGTATCATCTAAGATTTAGCTTTCAGACCAAAGTATCAAACGTCTAGTAACAAACGTGTAGGTTCTTCTAACATTTCTTTAACAGTTACCAAGAATCCAACCGATTCTTTGCCGTCAATAATACGGTGATCGTAAGATAGCGCTAAGTACATCATCGGCAATATTTCGACCTTACCGTTAACCGCCATTGGACGGTCTTGAATTTTATGCATACCTAAAATAGCACTTTGCGGAGGATTAATAATTGGGGTCGACATAAGCGAACCGAATACACCGCCGTTAGTGATAGTAAAATTACCACCCTGTAAGTCGTCCATCGACAGTTTGCCATCTCGACCTTTAAGCGCTAAGTCTTTAATGCCTTTTTCAACACCGGCCATGCCCAATGCATCGCAGTCTCTTAATATCGGCGTGACCAGACCGCGTGGCGTTGATACCGCAATCGAAATATCAAAATAGTTGTGATAGCAAATATCATCACCGTCAAGCGATGCGTTCACCTCTGGGAAGCGCTTAAGCGCCTCTGTAACCGCTTTCACATAAAAAGACATAAAGCCTAAACGAATGCCGTGGCGTTTTTCAAAACTTTCTTGGTATTGCTTGCGCAAATCCATGATAGGTTTCATGTTAACTTCATTAAACGTAGTCAACATGGCCGTTGAATTTTTTGCTTCCAACAATCGCTTAGCGATTGTCTTACGCAAGCGCGTCATTGGAACACGTTTTTCAGTACGATTGCCCGCCGCCACTGACGGCTCTGAACTCTCGGCCGGCGCAGCTTTCGTTGCACCCTTCAGATGCTTCTCAACATCTTCTTTGGTGATGCGACCGCCTTTGCCCGTGCCTTTAACTTGGCTGGGGTCAATATCTTTCTCGCCCAGTAAGCGTCTAACAGAGGGAGATAATGCATCCGATTCACTGGCATCGGCACTTTCTTCGCTTTGTTTCGCTGCTGGCGCACCGGATGAAGCTCCTTCAACGAAGGTGGCAATTACCGCTTCTGCGGTAACAGTCTCGCCTTCGCTGGCAAGAATTTCTTTAATTGAACCGTCGGCTGGCGCAACCACCTCAAGTACAACTTTATCTGTTTCGATGTCAACTAAGTTTTGGTCTCTAGACACCTGTTCACCAGGCTGCACATGCCAGGTAGCAATAGTAGCATCGGCGACAGACTCAGGTAGTACCGGTACTTTAATGTCGCTTTGCGCACCGCTTGAATCGTCTTTCGCAGCGCTAGCCGGTTTCTTTTCTTCTTTAGGCGCGTCGTCCGATTTATTATCAGATTTAGCGGCAGGAGCATCTGCTGAATCACCCGCTTCTAATGTCCCAATGACCTGCTCTCCTAAAACCGTAGCGCCTTCTTCTGCGCTGATGTCTGCAATCACACCGTCGGCCGGTGCTACGACTTCAAGAACAACTTTGTCAGTTTCAATATCCACCAGATTTTGATCACGCGTGACTTTGTCACCCGCTTTTACATGCCACGTAGCGATGGTTGCGTCTGCAACCGACTCTGGAAGAACTGGAACTTTTATTTCATGTGCCATTTGGGTTCCTTATTTAATTGTAAGTGCGTCTTCAACCAACGCTTTTTGTTGCTGATTGTGAACAGATACATACCCAACTGCCGGCGAGGCAGAGGCTAAACGACCTGCATATGATAACTTGGCATCGTCTGGTACAGACTGCCAAAAATGGTGTTGAGAACAATACCAAGCGCCCTGATTCTGCGGCTCTTCTTGGCACCAAACCCAATCTTTAACGTGCTGATATTTTTCAACCACTTTTGCCATCTCTTCAGATGGGAAAGGATACAACTGTTCAATTCGAATAATTGCCACGTCAGTTTGTTCATTTTTACGACGCTGGTCGAGTAGGTCGTAGTACACCTTACCCGAACACATTACCACGCGTTTTATGTTCTTAGTTTCAAGCTCATCAAGCTCGTCAATTACATTGTGGAACACGCCACTGGCGAGTTCATCAAGGCTACTTACCGCTAAGGGATGACGCAATAAAGACTTAGGTGACATTACTATCAATGGGCGGCGCATGGGTCGCACAGACTGACGTCGCAGCATGTTGTATACCTGCGCCGGCGTTGAAGGCACGCACACCTGCCAGTTATGATCTGCACAAAGCTGCAAGAAGCGCTCAAGGCGCGCTGAACTATGCTCCGGGCCTTGTCCTTCGTAACCATGAGGAAGCAGTACTGTGAGTCCGCATAATCTTCCCCATTTTGCCTCACCAGAAGACAAAAATTGGTCGAACACTACTTGTGCACCGTTGGCAAAATCACCAAACTGAGCTTCCCAAATTGTCATCGTTGCCGGTTCAGCAGTTGCATAGCCATATTCAAAGGCCATCACTGCCTCTTCAGACAATACCGAGTCGTATATTTCAATGTTTCCTTGCTCGTCAGCAATATGACGAAGGGGCATATATTCTTCGCCGGCATCCTGGCCATGCAATACAGCATGGCGGTGAAAGAAGGTGCCTCGACCAGAATCCTGACCGGTTAGGCGAATATGTGTGCCCTCTTTCAATATTGCGGCATATGCCAAATTTTCAGCCATTCCCCAATCAAGCAGGCGCTCGCCCTCAATCATTGATACGCGATCTGCATATAGCTTTTTCACGCGCGATTGCAAACGATGCGATTCAGGAATAGTGGTTAGTGCTCGCCCTAACGAGACAAGTTCGTCGTTGCTGAGGCTAGCATCGTATTTTACGTCCCAGTCGTGACCTAAATAAGGAGACCAATCCACAGAGTGCTCCGTCATTGGACGCCACTCTTCAACCACACAAGCACCATGATCTAATGCCGAACGATATTCGGACATCAGTCTTTCAACTTCATGCTTTTCAATCGAACCTTCAGCCATAAGTTGATTGGCGTATATTTCACGCGGTACAGGATGCTTTTTGATTTTCTGGTACATCAAAGGCTGAGTTGCATTTGGCTCATCCGCCTCGTTATGCCCGTGGCGGCGATAACAAACAAGGTCAATCACCACGTCTTTCTTGAATAAGTTGCGATAGTCTAAGGCCAACTTGGTAACAAACAGTACCGCTTCTGGATCGTCGGCGTTCACATGAAAAATAGGTGCCTGTACCATTTTCGCGATGTCGGTACAGTATTGCGTTGAACGCGTATCTTCTGTTTTAGAGGTAGTAAAGCCAACTTGGTTGTTAATCACGATGCGAACCGTTCCGCCAACCGAGAAACCTCTGGTTTGCGACATATTAAACGTTTCTTGTACAACGCCCTGCCCGGCAATGGCTGAGTCGCCGTGAATGGTAATGGGCAAGACTGCTGAACCGTCTTTGCATTTTCTGCGCATTAAACGTGCGCGAACCGACCCCATTACCACCGGATTAACAATCTCAAGATGCGAGGGGTTAAAGGCCAAGGCCAAATGGACGTTGCCGCCTGGCGTGGCAAAGTCAGAAGAGAATCCAGCGTGATATTTCACATCGCCTGCGCCGAGCGTGTCGTCATGCTTACCTGCGAACTCATCAAACAGCACAGACGGGTTTTTGCCCAGCACGTTAACCAATACATTTAGGCGTCCACGGTGAGCCATTCCAAGCACGACTTCTTTTGCGCCCTTTGCACCAGCTTCTGAAATAAGTCCCTTAAGCATGGGAATTAATGCATCACCGCCCTCAAGTGAGAATCGCTTTGCGCCAGTGAACTTCGAACCAAGGTACTTCTCCATGCCGTCTGCGGCAATCAGACCTTTCAAAATCTTAATTTTTTCGTCGCGCTCAATAACCGGGCGCGCTTCTACCGATTCTATGCGTTGCTGTAGCCACCGTTTTTGCTCAGTATCTGTAATATGCATATATTCTGAGCCAATCGAACCACAATATGTGCGGTTAAGTGACTTGAACAGGTCGCCCAACTTCATCTTTTCAGCATCGACCGCATATGAGCCCAAATTAAACATGGTCTCAAAATCGCTTTCAGTAAGATTATGGTGCGATAGCTCTAAGTCACGAACCCGCGGTTGCTGCCACAAACCAAGAGGGTCTAGGTTAGCGTGCTGATGACCACGGAAGCGATAGGCATTTATTAGCTGCAATACCTTAACTTGGCGCTCGTCGCTAGGGGCATCGCTGGGCGCGATACCGGCTGAGCCAACTCTAGCCGCTGGCCCGAGACTCGCCATTTTTTTAAATTCTTCGCGAATAGAGGTGTGGTTTGTTTCAACTGCCACCCCTTCAATGCTGGGAAGCTCATCAAAAATAGACTTCCAGTTTTCAGGTATGCTTTGAGGGTCTTCGAGATACGCTTCATAGAGCTCTTCTATATAAGCGGCATTGCCGCCGGCCATATGAGAAGAGTCCCACCATGCTTTCATCACGCTATTTTGCATCGTTTAGCCTTGATATCCGTTGTTAACCGTATTGTATTCTAAGTTAATTTCTTTTTAAATCGCCTAACACTATAGTGGTAAGTAAAATCTAAAAAAAGTCGCTAAATTGATAAAAAAATAGCCATCCACTGCTGGACGGCTATTACAAACTTCATTATTTACCGCAGACGCGCAGCAATTATACAGCTCTTTGCAATAACATCGACTTAATTTGACCGATTGCTTTCGTCGGATTTAAGCCCTTCGGACAAACGCTCACACAATTCATGATGCCGTGGCATCTGAACACGCTAAACGCGTCATCCAAATCGTTCAACCTTTCATCGGTGGCTGTATCGCGCGTATCAATCAAAAAGCGATAGGCGTGTAACAGGCCCGCAGGACCGATAAACTTATCGGGATTCCACCAAAAAGATGGACACGATGTAGAACAACATGCACACAAAATACACTCGTATAAACCGTCGAGCTTCGCGCGCTCTTCAGGGCTTTGCAAATGTTCTCTTGCCGGTGGTTGTTTATCGTCATTGATTAAGAAAGGCTTAATCTTTTCGTATTGCGTGTAGAACTGTGTCATATCAACAACCAAATCACGCACAACAGGCAGACCTGGTAACGGACGAACAACAATTTTGCCCTTTCCTAAGGCTGACAGCGGGGTTATGCATGCTAAACCATTTTTGCCGTTCATATTCATACCGTCAGAGCCGCACACACCCTCTCGGCATGACCGGCGGAACGATAATGATGGGTCTTTTTCTTTCAACGCAATTAACGCGTCAAGCACCATCATATCTTGGCCTTCTTCTACCTCAAGTTGATAGTCTTCCATGCGAGGCGCATCGTCCACTTCGGGGTTGTAACGATATATTGAAAAAGTAAGTTGCATCAGACTGCTCCTATTAATACGAACGCACTTTAGGAGGAAAAGCTTCCCTCAACTTCGGTGCCATGTTTACGTCACGCTTTCTCATTGAATCAGATTCAGGTAGATAAACAGAGTGACATAACCAGTTTTCATCATCACGCTCGGTAAAGTCAAAGCGGCTGTGTGCACCACGACTTTCCGTTCTAAAGTTTGCAGCAACAGCAGTGCTGTAAGCTGTTTCCATTAAATTGTCTAGTTCTAAACATTCGATACGCTGCGTATTGAAGTCGCTGCTCTTGTCATCTAAACGCGCATGCGCTAAACGTTCACGTATCTCTCCAAGTTCTTTAAGACCTTCGGCCATCGCCTCGCCTTCGCGGAATACAGAGAAGTTAAGCTGCATACACTTTTGCATATCTTTTTTGATTTGCACTGGGTCTTCGCCTTTGCCTTTCTCTGAGCTTTCCCAGCGGTTAAAGCGCGCCATAGCGGCGTCGATGTCTGAGGTGCTCGCATCGGATTTAACGTCAATTTCATCCATGCTCTTGCCTAAATGCAATCCTGTCGCACGACCAAACACCACCAAGTCAAGTAAAGAGTTTCCGCCTAAGCGATTTGCTCCATGGACCGATACACAAGCAATCTCACCACACGCAAACAAACCGTCTATTTGTGACTCGTTACCGTCTTTATCAATACCAATCACTTGGCCATCAACGTTGGTAGGAATACCGCCCATCATATAATGACAAGTTGGGATAACGGGTATAGGTTCTTTTACCGGGTCAACGTGAGCGAAAGTTCTCGATAGCTCCAAAATGCCCGGTAAGCGTGATTCAAGGACGTCTTTACCTAAGTGATCTAGCTTAAGTTTGATGTGCGTGCCCCAAGGCCCCTCGCAACCGCGACCTTCTCGAATCTCTGTCATCATTGAGCGCGCTACAACATCTCGACCTGCTAAGTCTTTTGCATTAGGTGCATAACGCTCCATGAAGCGCTCGCCATCTTTATTAAGAAGATAACCACCTTCTCCTCGACAGCCTTCAGTAACCAGTGTACCTGCGCCGGCGATACCGGTTGGGTGGAACTGCCACATTTCCATGTCTTGCGCCGGTGCTCCCGCTCTGAGCGCCATACCAATACCGTCGCCAGTATTGATGTGTGCATTGGTTGTTGAAGCGTAAATACGGCCCGCACCACCTGTTGCCAACACAACCGCTTTAGATTTGAAATACACGACTTCGCCTGTTTCAATATCTATGGCTGTACAACCTACTACTTGACCATGTTGATTCTTAACCAAATCAAGCGCGTACCACTCACTGAATACTTTGGTTTTGTTTTTAACATTTTGCTGATATAGCAGGTGCAACAAAGCATGCCCTGTTCTGTCTGCAGCCGCTGCTGTTCGCGCTGCTTGCTCACCGCCAAAGTTTCTTGATTGTCCACCAAACGGGCGTTGATATACCTTGCCATTTTCAAACCTTGAAAACGGTAAGCCCATATTTTCCATTTCAATAATGGCTTCGGGACCAGTTTTACACATATACTCAATAGCTTCTTGGTCGCCGATGTAGTCCGACCCTTTGACCGTGTCATACATGTGCCATTCCCAGTTGTCTTCGTGGGAATTACCAAGCGCAACAGTTATGCCGCCTTGAGCAGACACAGTGTGCGAACGGGTAGGAAAAACTTTAGACAATAATGCGCACGAACGCCCCGACTGAGAAATTTGCAAGGCCGCTCGCATGCCCGCGCCACCTGCTCCAATTACTACCGCATCAAATTCATGAACTGGTAACGTCATTTTATACACCCCACAATACGAATAAACCAATCGCTACATATACGAACGCCAGCAGATTTAGGCCAAACTGTAATACGATTCTTAATTTATGTGCCTTTACATAATCGGTTAATACTTGCCACAAACCAATTCGGACATGCATTAGTATCGCGATTAATGTGATTAACGTGAATGCTTTCATATAAACTGATGCAAATAAACCTTGCCACACCTCAAAAGTTATCTCTTCGGTGGCAATAAAGAAGTACACCATATAAATGGAAAAGGCCGAGATAATCGCGGCAGACGCCCGCAATGTGACGTAATCTTGAATGCCGTTTCGTTTGATAGACGCTTGATTCGTTACCATAACACTACTCCCAATGTGATAGTGACCACAATCCACAGGCCAATTGCCACGTTTGCGCTCGTATTGCCCGATTTAAGTTCTTCCCAATGTCCCATATCCATAACCACGTGACGAACGCCGCCAATGAAATGGTAAGAAAGTGCAGACAGGGTACCTAAGGCAATTACATAGCCAAATGCGCCCTGCATAATATCTTTGACTAACGCAAAACCGTCGGCAGAACTGACCGATGTAGCCCATGCCCAGATAACGAATATCAACGCAAAAAACATCGCAACACCGGTTACGCGATGCAAAATAGATGCTTTTCCTGCTGAGGGTAGTTTGATGGTTGTGAGATCGAGATTAACTGGTCTTTGTTTTTTCACAATTAAACGCCTGTTGTTGTTTTCCTATTGATATCACCTCTTAAAGCCTTGTGATATGCAACTTTGGTTGTGTGTGTTTGTGCGCAGAAGCGCAAACAAATGTTAACTACTTGTGAATCGAATATTATAAAGTTATTACAGAAATAACCCTTTAAATTCAGTGGGTTTGAATATAGCAATCCGCGTTTCTAATAGCAATGAAATGTTCTATGTTAGGACTTTGGTCGTAAACAATTGTTTATAGGCCTTTATCTATCGTAATTATGCAGAATATATATTGAGCATATTTGCATTTAAATTGACTTCACCCACCATTAGGTTAAGAATATCGGCACTTTTCGGCCAGATATAAGCAAATTGTTGCTCATTGTGAACAATTTGCGTGTTTTTTCCGTTTAATGCGGGAACCTCAACTTAGGAGAGTATTTCATGTCAGACAAATCAGCCACGTTAAAAGCCGGCGATATTGAAGTCGAATTACCCATTTTAGAAGGCACAGAAGGGCAGCCCGTAATAGACGTAAGAGCGTTGGGCGGCAAGGGGTACTTCACATTTGACCCGGGCTTTATGGCGACTGGTTCGTGTGAGTCTTCAATCACCTTCATTGATGGCGCAAAAGGAATATTGTTGCATCGTGGATTTTCAATCGAAGATTTAGCTCGCGACTCCGATTATTTAGAAGTGTGTCACATGTTGCTACACGGTGACCAACCCACAAAAGAAGAATACGAAGAGTTTAGTAAAACCATCACGCGCCACACCATGGTGCATGAGCAGTTAAACATGTTCTTCCACGGCTTCAGAAACGACGCTCACCCAATGGCGATGCTTTGCGGAACCGTTGGTGCGATGTCATCGTTTTACCACAGTGACTTAGACGTGGGCGACCCCGAGCAGCGTAAACGCTCTGCACATCGCCTCATCGCTAAGATGCCAACACTCGTAGCAATGTGTTACAAGTACAACGTTGGGCAACCCTTTGTTTATCCTCGCAATGATTTAAGCTATGCCGGTAACTTTTTGAATATGATGTTCTCAGTGCCTGCAGAAGACTACGTTATAAGCCCTGCGGTTGAACGCGCAATGGACCGCATCTTCATACTACATGCCGATCATGAACAAAACGCATCTACCTCTACAGTAAGATTAGCGGGTTCTTCTGGCGCTAACCCTTACGCATGTATTGCGGCAGGCGTCGCTTCTTTATGGGGCCCAGCTCACGGCGGCGCCAACGAAGCATGCTTGAACATGCTCGAAGAAATCGGTTCGGTAGACCGCATCCCTGAGTTCATTGAGCGAGCGAAGGATAAAAATGATCCCTTCCGCCTTATGGGCTTTGGTCATCGCGTTTATAAAAATTACGACCCACGCGCAACGGTCATGCGCGAAAGCTGCCATGAAGTTTTAGCAGAATTAGACGTGAAAAACCCGCTCTTAGAAGTGGCTATGGAGCTTGAACGCATTGCCCTTAGCGACCCCTACTTTGCAGAGAAAAAGCTCTTCCCGAATGTCGATTTTTATTCTGGTATCGTGCTAAGCGCTATTGGCATTCCAACCAACATGTTTACCTGTATTTTTGCTTTGGCAAGAACCGTGGGTTGGATTTCTCATTGGCATGAAATGATGAGTCAGCCGGGGCAAAAAATTGGACGCCCTCGCCAACTTTACACTGGTCATAGCAAACGCGACTACACACCAGTAAAGTAGTGATTTAGAAAGTTCTAACAGATGAAAAAGCGCGATATATCGCGCTTTTTTTATGGTAACTTTGATGCTCAGTTAGTTGACTATCACCGATTCAAATTAAATAAAAGAGACACCTATGCCTCGCACTGCAATTTTATTAGGTTACGCCGGATTAATTCCCTTTGTAGGTTTACCCGTACTGGCACTCACCGGCCAGCTCCATTATTTTCAGGCCTATACGTATTTTGTGCAGTACTCTGCAATCATTCTTTCTTTTTTTGGCGGCATGCACTACCTAGATGCTATTCAAAATAGGCGAAGCAACCATCAACTTTATGTATCTATGCTCCCAAGCATTGTCGGCTGGACATCATTGGTATTTTTAGATGGCTACTTACTCTTAAGCGTATTGTCTATCGCCTATATCGGTATGTTAATGTACGACAAATATGTATTGGCACTGGAAAAAGATATCCTACTACCCTATACATTTATGCGCACAATGCTTACCACGATTGTTGTGATAAGCCATTTGTTCATGGCGTCTATTTAGCGCGTTTGTGCAGATAAAGTTTGCGGTACTTGCGACCTAATCTGGAGATTTATTGCGACTTAAATTATAACGGTATAACACGGCTCTTGATATATCGTCTCCACCATAAAACCAAGCCCGTAACAGATAAAAATATTAGCGCTAAGCCTACCGATAGAATGATAGGCAAACGCATAATCCCAAATGATGTGCCCGCATGTACACTATTGTTCGCGGCCCCAACCAGATGAAGCCCTTCGTTTTCCTCGACATGCACAATATCTTTACAACTTGCCGATACCCATACCCTAGTGTCGCCATCCTTCGTATCTACATCATTCCCATTGCTTAAATACAGTATATGATATGGCTGCCAAGGTACCGGAAACTCTGCCTCCAGCACAACTGCATTTGGGAATTTTTCTCGCGCAATGGCAACCGCGTCTGAAATAGTTACTGTAGCCTCGCACGTCATTGTTTCTAGGCGTGCTTGTTTATCAGCGGGTAAACTGTCGGTATTGGGCAGCATCCAACTTGGCTGCCAATCTGGTTTTGACCAAAACGCACCAGTAAGCCCCCAGACTATGATAGCAGTCGCTCCCCAAAAACCGATAACGCTATGCAAATTGAAATTTATTTGTGTGAGCGATGCCCTTAGATTGAGATAAAGTGCTTTACGCTTAAATACCAAAAACGTAAAGCGCCTTGGCCACCACATGACAATACCCAGCACGGCCATTATCGCCATTAAAATGCCTACAACGGCCATTACCAATAAGCCGATATTCCCGAGCAGAAGTGTATAATGAAAGTCAATAATATGATGCGTAATAGTACGGTCTAGATAAAAGCTGTCAATAATATCGTCGGTATTTGGATTAAACGTAACTATCTGTACCTCGCCACCCTGCTCTGGCAAGCTCGACAGGCCATAAACCATTTCTATGGGCGTTTCTATTTCCGCAAAACCACCGATATATCCTAACGGGATAAAAGCGGCGGATGTGGCTTTTTTGGCAGCCTCGACATGTCGCTCGATATTTACCGGAGAATCAGGTGAACGCGCCTCTTCACTTGGGAAAGCGCCCGTTTCTATATGAAGTAATGGACCTGATAAAGCGAATGCGATACCTGTAATCGCCACCGCAAGTAAAAATAAACTACAAATAAAGCCCAACCAAGCATGGGCATGAAAAATAAACTTATTCAGCATGTTGAAAAACATCCCTGACCTAAAAAGCCCACTCTACACCTGCGCTAACATGCCGTGGCTGACCGATGCTTGCTAGCATACCGTCATCAAACACAGAAACAGTGTAAAACTCGTCAAATGCGTTAGTCACGTCTAAGAATAGTCGGACACTGTCCCACTGATAGCTCGCTTGCAAATCCACTATTGTAGAGTTATCCGTGCGGTTAACCGCCAAGTTTGCATCATCACTGAAGTATCCATCGCTATATCGAGCAAATGCGCTCAGTGAAAGTTTATCGATAGGCTGCCAAATAACCCCCGTAATCGCCGTAAGGTCCGGAGAGCGCTGAAAATCATTTCCTTTGATGGGAGCTCCTGCATTTGAATCATCCAGAATTTCAGTATTGGTTAATCCAAGTCCAACATTCCATCGCAAGTTGTCGCTCGCTTGATAGCTTATGTCAATTTCTAATCCTGTGCTTTTCGCACTTTTCACATTACTAAACACATTGGCGAAAAAGTCATCACCCAAATCAACCAGAGTGGCAATTTGCATATCGTCAAAGTCATTGTAAAACACGTTAGCGTTTACATTTAACTTATTGTTAAGTAACACCCCTCGATAAAACACTTCAACATTGTTCAAAGATTCTTCGTTGAAAGTTTCTGTAGAAAAAGTATCGAAATTGAATGTAAAACCGCCAGCATTGAATCCTTTTTCTACTGATACACCTACGCGTTGATCATTGTCTACAACATAAGTTAGTTCTAGTTTTGGTAAAAATGCGTCGAAGCTTTCATCAAAGTCAACGGGAATAATATCAGCAAACCCACCGTTTCTGTTTTGGCTGTCTCGCTGGTACCGGCCGCCGATGGTTAAAACGAAATCATTAAGGGTATAAGCCGCCTCTGTAAAAACGCCCGCACTTTTGCGTGCATCAGTAAAGTCACCAATACCCAAGCCAAATGCATTTAAATTTAAACTCTCGTCGGTATCGATATGAGATAAGTAAATACCGCTAAAGATCGTAAACGAATCGTTGTTATTATAGTGCAGCAATAGCTCATTTGTGAGTTCTTGGTTATCAATAAGTGCATTACCCTGCCCTAGAGTGACCAAACGTTCTGCTGAAACATTCGTCACGGTGAATATGTTTGACAGAACAAAGCTATCTGAAAGCTCATAACTCACATCTGCAATGGCGCTATTGGCTGAGGTTTCAAAAATTGATATACCAGGGTTGGTTCTGGTGAGTGACTCAAAAGGCGCATCAACACTGTCTGTTTGAGGCCTACGAGTATCAGTATGTGTATAGGTAAGCAGTGCTTTAAACGCATCATTAGCCTGTGGCTGATAAGCTAACTTAGCGCGTATGTTAAGCGTCTCTTTTAAATCTACATCTTCGGTAAAATCATCCGGCACGCCTAAGATTGAAATGTAACTGTCAGTTTTGCGATAGTCGGCCGACACTCTATAGGCAAAATCACCCTCGCCAATGGGCGCTGAGTACACGCCAGATATCTGCTGAGTATTGTCTTGCCCCGCTATCAGTCTTAGCCGCCCCTCCGCCTCAACATGGTTAGGATTGGCGGTTCTAATAAATACAGCGCCCGATATCGCGTTTCGACCTTGGGTAGTGGTTTGAGGTCCACGAAAAATCTCAACCTGCTCAATGTCCCACGCAGATTCACCGCTATACACAAATTCATTAAACGTAAGCTGGCGACCATCTATTTGCACCGTCGTTCTTGGCTGTGAGCCACCAAAAAACGATTCTAAACTGGTTAATATGCCGCTTGTATTGACCCCTCTGATAGTGGGTCCTTGATTACCTTCACCAGTGAGAGTCACGTTGGGCGTTTGGTAAAACAATGTTGCTAATGTGTCAGCGCCAGCAAAAAAATCCAAATCTTCACTCTGAAAAACTTTTACCGAAGAGGCAGTATCGAGCAGAGTCCTATCGCTACGTTCCCCCTTAACGATGATACTTTCCATGCCAGTGGGCATCTCATCGATTGATTTAACTTGGTCTTGTGCGAAGACTTGACCGTGAGAAGTTGAATATAAACTGACTAATAAGCAAAGACTGATATAAGAACGAGTCGGCATAAGTTATAGGGCCTCATATGAAGATTGCCCCATAATAATGAACACGAAGAGCTATGTAAATGATAATTATTCGTATTATTAAATAATATAGTGAATGATATGTGCTTTTAAAACGCCTTGCCTTACCGGCTTACTCTGACACTTTCGCTAGTATAGATACTGCCGAACTGCGCCATTACAGCGCTCCATCGCCATTTGATTTTTTAACTATCCCGACTACGACTGCTTTATCATAGCCTCTAGCAGCTCGGTCTTCTCTTGCATTAATGCTATATCGCCCCTCGATTCAACGTTTAATCGAATAACCGGCTCTGTGTTTGATTTGCGCAAATTAAACCGCCAGTTTGAAAATTCCATTCCAATACCGTCGGTTTTATCAATAAATTCAGCTTGCGACTCGAACTTTTCAATGATGCGTTTTATTGTTTTACCCGCATCTTCAACCTTGTAGTTAATTTCTCCTGACGAGGGATAAAGCGCAATTCGTTCTTTTACCAAAGACGATAAGGGTTTACCCGATGAGGATAGCAATTCTGCGACAAGCAGCCACGGTATCATGCCTGAATCGCAGTATGCGAAGTCGCGGAAGTAGTGATGAGCGCTCATTTCACCACCATAAACGGCATCTTCTTTGCGCATGCGCTCTTTAATAAAGGCATGCCCAGTTTTTGATTTAATCGGTTTGCCACCTGCCTTTTTCACGATGTCTTCCGTGTTCCAAAACACTCGCGGGTCGTAGATAATACTAGCACCCTGCTCTTTGCTCAAAAATGCTTTAGCGAGCAGACCAACGATGTAATAACCCTCAATAAAATCGCCATTTTCGTCGAACAGGAAACAGCGGTCAAAATCGCCGTCCCATGCAATTCCCATATCCGCTTTATGCGCAATAACGGCGTCAGATGTGTCGGCTCTGTTTTCTACTAATAATGGATTGGGAATGCCGTTAGGGAAATCACCATCTGCTAAATGATGCACTTTGATAAACTCAACTGGCACACCTTGATGAGAAAACAAAAGCTCCAAAGCGTCGATAATATGCCCGGCAGCACCATTACCAGCGTTTACCACTAGTTTGAGCGGTTTTAGCTTTTTCACGTTAAGATATTCACACAAGTGCAAAATATAGTCGTTTACGCAGCTAATGCGCTCATAGGCTTTGGTTTCAAGTAGCTTAAGTTCTTGAACACTCGCGTGACCTGCTAAAAAATCCTGTTCACTGACGTTATCGCCATAAAAGCCTAAGCGAGATTCAACCAGTTCCTCTGAATATGTTTCAGCAATCTCTTTAATTGCGTTGAGTCCACTATCACCGCTTATAGGCACCGATCCTGCTTTGACTAACTTCATACCGTTATAGTTAATCGGATTATGACTTGCGGTAACTTCTATTCCGCCGTCAACACCTAGGTGCTTGGTGGCAAAATAAATTTCTTCTGTACCCGCCATTCCTAAGTCAAGCACCTTTGTACCACCGTCAATCAAACCCGCACTCAACGCCAACTTCAAAGGTTTTGCGGTATGGCGCACATCAGATCCTACCACCACCGATTTTGCTTCAAGGTAACTGGCAAACGCTCGCCCCACACGATAGGCAACTGATTCGTCTAATTGCTCAATGAGTTCGCCGCGGATATCGTAGGCTTTAAAACAGGTGATTTTTTTCATGAACGTCCTTTTAATGCTCGGTTTTGATAGATAGTAGGGAAATCCCTTCCCTATTTCAATGGCTTATATTATGCCTGCTGCGAATATCGCTTTAAGATTATAAAACGAGTGGGACAATTAATAGTCACTTGATTTTTAGGCCAATACACCTGATTGATAATCACGCAAGGCTTGTTGAATTTCTGCCTCGGTATTCATCACAAATGGACCGTATTGCGCGATGGGCTCATTGATGGGGCTCCCGCTCACAAAAATAGCACGAGCGTCGTTTGAGGCCCTAACCAAAAGCCTATTTCCGAACTCAAGCACACCTAACTGCCCCTTCTCCAGATATTGCTCGCCTATTTCTATCTTACCTTCATATGCGTAGATAAATCCTGCGTGAGACAAGTCTGTATCAATGCTAAGGGTGCTGTTACTCGTTAAATGCAAATCTAAAAACTGCGGCTGTATGGCTTGGGTTTTTACCGGACCTTGCACTCCATTAAACTCACCCGCCAGCACTCTCACTTTTGCGCCATTTAACTCCACCTCTGGAATGTCGGCTGTTGGAATGTCTTGGTAGCCAGGCTCTGAGAGTTTGTCTTTGGCCGGCAAATTTACCCACAGCTGAAATCCGCGCATTCTACCTTGTGTTTGTTGCGGCATTTCTTCATGGATAATCCCCTTACCTGCATTCATCCACTGCAAACCACCGTCTTCTATTACCCCTTCGTTGCCAACCGAATCTTTATGCCCCATTTTTCCTTCAAGCATGTAGGTCACCGTTTGAAAGCCTCGGTGCGGGTGTTTTGGAAATCCCGCTATGTAATCTTGAGCTTCGTGGGAACCAAATTCATCGAGCATGAGAAACGGGTCTAGGCGCTTTAGACTGGGCTGGCCAATAATACGCGAGAGCTTTACACCGGCACCGTCTGACGCTGGCATGCCTTGAGCTTTGCGCACAATTTTAGTATCTGTGATGTTAGCATCCGCAAAACGCTCCGTATTTGTGTTCGTATTCATCATAGCGCTCCTCGTGTGTGTGGGCTCTTTAAGTCTTGCACAGGGCCTGCTGGCACTACTTGCGTAGGGTTAATCATGGTATGACTGTAGTAGTAGTGCTGCTTAATATGATCAAAGTTTGTAGTCTCGGCTACGCCCTCATTTTGGTATAGCTCTTTCATGTAGTTATAAATATTTGGATAGTCGAAAATACGCTTCAAATTGCACTTAAAATGCCCGACATAAACAGGGTCAAATCGAATCAATGTAGTAAACAAGCGCCAATCAGCCTCGGTTAAGCGACTTCCTACTAAATAACGATTTTTTGCCAATATATCTTCAACCTTATCGAGCGCATCAAATAAGTTTGTAACAGCCTCTTGGTAAGCTTCTTGGGTTGTGGCAAAGCCTGATTTGTATACGCCGTTATTAATATTGTCGTATACAAAAGAATTAATCAGGTCGATTTGATCGTGCAAATCGCTCGGATAGTAATCCACGTCATTACCAGTGATGTCGTTAAATGCCGTATTCAATATGCGAATGATATCAGCCGACTCATTATTAATAATCTGCTGCGTTTTTTTATCGAAAAGCACCGGCACGGTCACGCGCGTAGTGATATCAGGCTTAACCTTAGTATAGACCTGATGCATGTAGTCAAAGCCAAATATATGGTCTTGTGTAGCACCAGCATAGTCACCAAACTCCCACCCATTTTCCAACATATTGGGACTCACTACCGATACACTTATATGTTCTTCTAAGCCCTTCAACGCTCGAAATATAAGCGTACGATGAGCCCACGGACAGGCCAGCGATACATACAAATGGTATCTACCAGATTCTGCTGGATACTTGGCATCTGAGCTTGCTTCAATCACGTCTCTGAACTTAGAATCTTGGCGAACAAATTTGCCATCGTTGTTTTTTGTGTCGTACCATTGGTCTTTCCATTGTCCGTCAACTAATAATCCCATAACGCTTCTCCTGTTTGATTTTGATAAGCACATTAAAACATTGATTTAACCGAATGAATATTGACTTAAATTGCTAAATTCATCCTATTTAATAGAAAGGTAACGTGACAGACCTATGACACAAGCCAAGAACGGACACCCAACGCAACCTGCAAAACAAACATCTTTGTCTGCGAACTATTTACAGCGGTTCTCAGGTTTACTACGGCTGTTTGGTGAAGACGGCTTACATGCATTAGCCAACGCGTCGGTGGCGGTTATCGGCATTGGCGGAGTGGGAGTATGGGCGGCAGAGGCGCTGGCACGCTCTGGTATCAACAACATCACGCTAATTGACCTCGACGACATTGCAACAAGCAATATCAATCGTCAATTACATGCCATGAGTTCAACCATAGACCAAGGCAAGGTAGAGGTAATGCAAACTCGGATTAACGACATTAACCCAGACTGCCAAGTAGAAGCGATTGAGGACTTTGTAACGCCCGACAATGTTTCTGAATATTTAACGCAAGCATTTGACGTCGTGATTGATGCAATAGATAGCGTAAGCGCAAAGGTAGCGATAATCGCTCACTGTAAGCGGCAAAAAATTAAGCTCGTGACGGTGGGAGGCGCTGGCGGTCAGATAAATCCTCTACAAATTACTTCGGGCGACCTAGCTAAAACTAAGCAGGACCCACTGCTTGCCAAAGTTAGAAGTGAATTAAGGCGTAAGCATAGATTTTCATCAAATCCCCAGCGAAGATTCTCAATTGAGGCAATCTATTCCACCGAACAGCTTCGCTACCCGACGTCAGATGGACAAGTTTCGTTTGAAAAATCAAATTCACAAGGGGCATCGAAAATGGATTGCAGCACAGGCTTTGGTGCTTTTGTTGGTGTAACCGCCACCTTTGGTTTTATTGCCGCAAGTCGCGCCATTGCGCACATCACAAAATAAATAGACGTCTAGACATCTACTTGAAAGGATTGTATACTCCGTTCTGACATTAAGAGAAAGTCACCAGACTTCACCAACCTGCTTATGCTTTGATGATTAAGCGCATGAGTAAGGTGGTCGCTGTAGCAATACAGAATGCGCCAGCAGTGCCCTAACGCTTTGTTGGAATGGTTACTTTCTCCATTTAAACCTTGATGGAGAATCAAAATGGAACATACCTGTAATAATCTTGCCTTTATCTCTGCGCAACGAGAAAAAAACTTCAAACCCTTTCTATTTGTTGAAACACACTTTGTTCACAAGCGTGAAATGATAATCGTCTTGGCCATGTGCGAAAATCAACGTCGTCTGCACTTATCAAACGATACTGCTATGCAAGCTGACAATGTCAAAAAAATCATTATTGGTGAGGTTTGCGCAACGCATTACAATGCAAAAGGTAATACACTACCCGTTTGGGGAGATATTCAGTCGTATAAGTATTTTTATAAAGAAAACCGCGCATGGTTGTTCGACGTGAGCGGCAAGTTTGTTGCTGATATTGTTGAAAAACAACCCGAAAAAGCCGAAGGCTGGGAACATGACGAACATGGCAACAAACACAAGTTAGGTCATCAATTAAGCTAACATAGTGTTCGTTTTACTGTGCGGGTCGCGACATAGCATTGACGACATAACATCGAAATAATGCTCTTAATTAGGCGCACAACGAAGTGCTTATTATAGGTGTATAAACCCAACACCGAAAATACGCGCGGCTTTTGTCAGTCTGCTGAGTTGCAATACAGCCTACGCTGTTTGCGACTCAGCGACTAAACTAACTAGCAATTTAACTAGCGACCCAACTAAGAGGCGCATTCATCTTTTTGTTGATGTTTTCTTACATCATAAATCAGTGATGCCGCTAGCCATATGCCAATGATAGTAAACAATAAGGCTGTATTTTCAGCCATCGCCATCACCTCTTCGCTAAGCACGGCGGTGCCTGCTATTAACAGTAGGTAATACGGTAAATTCAATAACCCCGCTAACCACACTACGCGAAAAGACTTGTTGTTTGCACCTTGACTGAACATAAAAAATGCCAACGAATTAATGTGTATCATTGCGAGCAGAAGGTGCTTTAGTTTAGTCTGCGACTCCCCTTCGCTCTCTTCTTTTGTGGTTTTTCCTAGATAATAATTGATCATTGAACCAATGGTTGCCGCTAGCACCATTGCTAATGTTAAATACAACACATCTAGCGGCGTAGGTTTGGCTCCTATCACAAGCAGCACCGCAAAAAATTGACCGGGAAAGTAAAAACCGACGTAAATAATCGACTCTAAAAGAATGATAAGAAATATCACAGCGTAAAAACCTTGGTCGAGGGCTCCCTGTAAGTTTTCTAATATACTCATACCTGGAGGAATGACGTCGTAGTGCACGAGCAGATTGATTAGCCCTAGGGCAACGAGGGCAGAGAGCGGTAAAAACGAAGCATATTTCATAAAATGTCTTATTGTGATGTACTAACAAAATTTACATGTAAATATAAAGAATAGTTTAATTTTTATAATTACGAATATTTAACCTTAAAAATAAGGTCTAAACTGTATGTCTCATCTTTGCGAGTAGTTAAATGTACAGACCTAAAACAACTCTAGAACAATGGCGTATTCTGCAGGCGGTGGTAGATTTTGGAGGCTATGCGCAAGCGGCAGACGCCCTTAATAAGTCACAGTCATCGCTGAATCATGCCGTTGCCAAGTTACAAACTATGTTGGGTGTTCAATTACTTGAGGTTATCGGTCGTAAGGCCGTGCTTACGGAAGCCGGTGAAGTGATGCTTCGTCGTTCTCGTGACCTGACACAAAATGTCGAATCCTTGGAGTTACTTGCGCATAATATCCATCAAGATTGGGAACCTGAAATTATATTAGCGGTTGACTTAGCCTACCCTCGAGAAGCGCTCTACCCGGTGCTGCAGGCATTTTTACCTGAATCACGTGGTAGCCGCATCAAGATTAAAGATACCGTGCTTACCGGCACTGACGATGCAATTAAAAAACATGAGGCCGATTTAGCCATTCACATGTCTATTCCTAAAGGTTTTTTAGGCGAACCGCTGTGTCATGTCGAGTTTGTATTGGTATGTCATCCACAACATGAGTTGGCGCAGCTAAACAGCGTTGAACCCACCGCCTTAGCGCAGCATTTACAAATTGTCATTGCCGACTCGTCTGATAAGCCAGATGAAAAACAAGGTTGGTTAAAATCAGAAAACCGCTGGACGGTCAGTCAGTTCGATACGGCCATAGACTTGCTGACGCATAACATTGGCTTTTGTTGGTTGCCCCTTTACAAGGTAAAAACGCTACTGGCAGAAAAAAAGCTTCAGCGAATTAGCGTCAAAGGCAGCGAATTTAAACAAATGACGGCATTTTTGATATGCCCCACTCCTGACGACAAAGGCCCTGGCACGTCGCTTCTTGAAAAACTTATTTTACAACATCGAAAAATTGATTTACCGTCAGCGTAATATCAATCAGATTGGCAAGATAATGCTCCAAAAAGAACTCGATGAACTCATGGTTGAAACAGCGAAAGACGCTGTGCAAGCAGCCAAAGAAGAATTTGATATTACATTAGACAGAAGCGCAGATAGCATCTCGTCGGTTGACGAGACGATTGAACAATTTATTCGCACTTTTCCTAATGAAACCTTAGAAGATAAAGCAGTATTTACGCTGTGCAATATGTATGGCGCTTATATCGGCGAGGTGTTTAAATCACTTGCAGGTGGTCAATGGCATTACGACACAAGCGCGCCTGATGCTCCCACCATCTTCTTAGTCATAAAAGACCGCTCATATGCCTTTGCCGGAATATGTTTTGAAAAACTAGTGCGAAACCCCGACGTTAAAATAAAAGACTATTTTGACAAAGCGCTAATGGCTAACACCAACTAAACCATTCAAGGGATTGCTATAACTTGCGTTAGCGTTAGCCTCAGAATCGGACAGGGATTCGGCTAAGGGTTCGCCCCTAGTATTGGCGCTATATTCGCGCACTCAATTTGCTTTCGCCCAATCTATTGGAAGTTCTCTCACATGTCGACTTTTATGCGCGTATATCAAACCAATCAATGCGAGCAGTATCGACAGACCGTGGGTAAGTGAAAAACGAAAGTCCAATCTAGATAGAATGTTGAGCTGTATGGCAATATCGCCAACAAGGGCTATTACAAATAGAATGGGCACTACCTTGAACCATGACTGACGTTCGTTTAGCCAGATTTTGCTGCGCTGAGCAAATAAAATAAGAATGATAAGCGCGGGAATACTGGGTAATAAGGATAAATAAAAATCCCATTTGTTTGGAAAAAACAGTGACATCATGCGACTACTATCCTCTCTAAACGATAATGAGATGATGAGTAATAAAAATCCCCTGCATAGAAACAATAAGAATGCATATAGCAACAGGGGCGGTTTTAGCCGCCCGGCTTCGTCATAATGATGCAGTGGAAATTTAAGCGGCACGAGAGTGCTCGATGCTCTGAATACTCGGTTTAATGAAGTCTTACCTTAGCGCCCTTCTTCTTAAATAAAAGCGTCATACGATCACTCTCACCTATTGCTTCAACCGCCGCACGTTTTGCTGGATCATCGCCGGTGCCGTTAAAGCTCGGTGGTAAGCGCCAAACAATATCGTCAGTGGTGGGTTTATCTTTGCTGTTGGCATTAATTTCGCTTTTTGCTACCAGCTCAAAACCGGCATCTTCAAAACGCTCAATTACAAAACTTTCTTTTAAATATCCAGCGCTACCGTCTGCCCATTTATCATCTGCATTGGCCGGCGCTCTATGCTGCACTACACCAACCAGACCGTCATCTTTTAGTAGCTCATAAGTAACTTTAAGAGCCTGCGAAAGGGTGCCAGCTTCAGACTCAAAACGCGCTAAATTGTGCAAGGCTCTTACAAAGAGCACTCGGTCAAGGGTGGAGTTAAGGTTTTTTGGCGCAGTATCAAAGGTAAAGCCTCCTGCCGTAATGCCATTGTCGGCTAAATTGGCCACTAACTCAGGAAAGGCTGCTGTGCGGGCCGACATTTGTTCGATGCGCTCAGGCGTGAAAAAGCCAAACAGTGGCCACATGCTCTCATTGTAATTGATACCATAAAGCGCTCCATTCTCACCTAGGTAGTTAGCAATAATTTCTGAGTACCAGCCAGTGCCTGGCAGCGCTTCAGCAACGCGCATAGACGGCTCAAGGTGAAAGAACGAAAGAGTTTGAACAGGATGACGGCTCGCATCTCTGGCGCGTTTGTCAGCGGCTCTATCGAGCACCACACCCGCTAACTGTTCATTGCCGTCGTGAGCTTTTGCGTAAAATAAAGCGCTTGTGAGCCCCATGGCTGCGATTAGGATGCTCGTAGCGAGGCGTATAAACAATGACTGAGATAAAAACATATTAGTTGCGTCCTAGTTAAGTAATACACTATTTGGGAGTGTTCCCACTTAGATATTTTCGGTCTGGGTTAGTGTTTTTTTGCGTAGCCCAGTGTTTTATGCGTAGCAAAACAATACAGACCAAATCATACTCAAATATCTTTCATTCCTCATGCTTTATTTACGCTATATCTATGTGGCTGGGCATTTGTTGAGTGTTGTGCCGGCGCAATTGCGATATAATCTATGCATATTCCAAATTATCCGGAAACATGAAATGAGCGTAGAGCAATACCGTCCATCAGAGGATGTAAAAATAAAGCAGTCGACCACCTTAGAAACGCCTGTAAAAGTCCTCACCTCCCAACAAGACATGAATACGCAGCAAGGCGCTAAAATCGGATTTGTATCCCTTGGCTGCCCGAAGAACCTTGTAGACTCTGAGCGCATTCTCACGCAGTTGAGAACTGAAGGCTATGATGTTGTGCCTACCTACCACGATGCAGAACTTGTTATTGTGAATACCTGCGGATTTATTGATTCGGCGGTGCAGGAGTCTCTAGACACAATAGGCGAGGCATTAGCAGAAAATGGCAAAGTGATTGTAACCGGCTGTTTGGGCGTGAAAGAGGATGAAATCCGTGAGGTGCATCCTAATGTACTGTCGATAACAGGCCCTCACGCTTATGAGTCTGTGGTAGCACAAGTGCATGAGCATTTACCAAAGCCTAAGCACAATCCTTTTCTGCATTTAGTGCCCGACCACGGTATTAAACTTACCCCGAAGCACTTTGCCTACTTGAAAATATCAGAGGGCTGCAACCATCGCTGTACGTTTTGCATCATTCCTTCCATGCGTGGCGATTTAGTTAGTCGCCCAATTGGCGAAGTATTAAGCGAAGCAAAACGATTAAAGGCCGCTGGGGTAAATGAATTATTGGTTATTTCCCAAGACACGAGCGCCTACGGCGTAGACGTTAAATACAAAACCGGCTTTTGGGATGGTATGCCGGTAAAAACCCACATGCAGCAGTTGTGTGAACAGCTTGGCAATATGGACATGTGGGTAAGGCTGCATTATGTCTATCCCTATCCTCATGTTGACGACTTAATACCGCTGATGGCGGAAGGTAAGATATTGCCCTATCTAGACATTCCATTTCAGCATGCAAACAAACGTATACTGCGCTTAATGAAGCGACCGGGGAGCGCCGAGCGCACCGTTGAGCGCATTCAAAAATGGCGAGAAACGTGTCCTGATTTAGTGATTCGCTCAACATTTATTGTAGGCTTCCCTGGTGAAACCGAAGAGGAGTTTGAGGAGTTGCTCACCTTCTTAAAAGAAGCACAGCTCGACCGCGTTGGCTGTTTCAAATACTCACCCGTTGAAGGTGCACGAGCAAACGACTTACCTGATCCGGTAAGTGAAGAAGTCAAAGAGCAACGTCTTAAGCGCTTTATGCAGGTTCAATCTGAGATAAGCTATCAACGCCTTCAAGCCAAAATTGGAAATGAGTACAACGTTATTGTGGATAGCGTAGACAGTGAAGGCGCCATCGCGCGCAGCTTTGGAGAAGCGCCAGAAATTGACGGTGTTATCCATATCAACGATGTGCATGACTTAAGCGTAGGTCAAAGGCTATGGGTAGAAATCATTCATACCGGTGAGCATGACATGTGGGCGGTGCCAAGCGCTGACCAAGACTAAGACCTATTCAGTTGCTCATTTAACCGGTCTAAATCTTCCGGCGTATCGACCCCATGGGGCGGTGCGCCAGTGGCAACTTCAATATGAATACGGTGCCCCCTTTCTAACACTCGTAACTGCTCTAACGATTCAAATTGCTCTAGCTTACTGTCTTGCATCTCACTAAAACGCGTCACAAAATTTGCCCTGTAACCATAAATCCCAATATGACGGAAATACATAGGAGTTTGCTCTAGCATACCTTTTGCTGGCCAGTTTTCGATTGTCAGTCGACCTTGACTATCTTGCACAATATGCCCTCTACCAAAGGGAATAGGCGCACGAGAAAAGTACAGCGCACTGCCGCTGTCGCTCTTGACCACCTTAACAACGTTAGGATTGATTGCATCCTCAGCATTATCAATAGGATAGCAGAGTGTTGCCATCGGATATTGCGGATTTTGTGCCAAATTAAGCGCCACTTGGCGTATATTTTCGGGGGGAATAAACGGCTCGTCTCCCTGAACATTTATCACAATTTCGTCGTCAGATATGCCTCTTAATGCAATGACTTGAGCAATGCGAGTGGTACCTGATTGATGGGTGTCATCGGTCATGCATACGTCTGCTGAAAACTGCTGGGCAGCGTTTTCAATACGGGAGTCGTCAGTTGCAATAATCACCTGACTTGCACCAGCCTCTAAGGCGCGCTGATGCACATGCTCTAACATAGTTTTGCCGCCAATAAGCGCTAGGGGTTTGCCCGGAAAACGTGTAGAGGCAAAACGAGCAGGTATGACCACCGTAAAATCAGTCATGCGCTTTTACCTTTTCTAACTCTTCTAAGCTAAGTACCTTTGCATCGCTCTCAAGCAGAACGGGGATGCCGTCCTCTATTGGATATGAAAGACGGTCAAAGCGGCAAACTAAACTTTGAGTTAAGCTTTCAGTGCCTCCAACGTTAGGTTCTGAACTATTTTGTAGGCTAGCCTTTACCGATGTGCCTTGTTTTTGGTCGGTTTGCTTTGTTTGAGCATCGTGTGTTTGAGCGCCGTGTGTTTGAGCGTCGTGTGTTTGAGAAAGCGGGCAGCTTTGTTCATGCAGCACTAAGCGCCCTTTGCAAACCGGGCAAGCGACAATATCTAGCAACTTCTTATTAAAGGTCATATGTATCCACCTGCTTCGTTATTTTTATATGAGCTGTTTGGTCATTTCAGTTTTCAATTGCTAGCTTTTTTAAAAGCTGCTCGTAAAAGCCATCATCCAGTATTGCATCAACCTGCAAGTACCAGCATTTTTCATGTGCAAAGGCGCGGCATTTAACCGCGTCTTTTTCAGTCATTAGCACGACATCTGAGCTTGGGATATCATCTGCAATAAATTGGTGGTGATCGTCAAATGAAATCGTTTTCGATAATTTTATTCCAAGCGTATCAAGCGTATCAAAAAATCGTTTAGGACTGCCAATGCCAGCTAGCGCAGTAACATCCTGAGCTTGAGCAAAAGCATCAATACCATCGCTTATTGCTAATTTTTTGCCGCTACTTAGGTTAATCCAACATGCGGGCCTAAGATGCATGTTAACTAGAGGTGTGGAGGATGACAGCAATACTTCTTGCGGCTTACTATCAGCGCCGTTGTAAATAATCCAGTCAACGGTATTTAAACGACTTTTACTTTCTCTTAGCGGCCCTTGGGGGAGCAACATTCCATTCCCCAGTCCGCGCGAATCTGTTACGCATAACTCGATATCACGTTTCAGGGCATAGTGTTGCAGACCATCATCACATAAAATAATTTGAGCGTCGGTATGCTCTTTAATAAAGCGTGCACCGCGGGCGCGCACTGGGTCTAGCACCACAGGTACACCCAAACGCTGACACATCAACGCTGGCTCATCGCCAACTATTCTTGCGCTATCATCAGCCTTAACTAAATATGGAAAGTGCTTTTGTTCGCCGCCATATCCTCTCGACAGGACTGCGCTTTTAATGCCCTTACCTGCAAGAAATGCCGCTAAACCCAACACAAAGGGCGTTTTACCGTTACCGCCAACACTGATATTTCCCACGATAACAACCGGCAAAGCCGCCTGATATGAACTGAGCAAACCCACACGAAACATCCTGCGGCGAAGCCCAGAGACTATAGCGAATAAGAGACGCAAGGGGGCAAGCACACAGAGCCACCATGGAGCATCTTTTGCAGACTGATACCACGCCTTTTGCAGGGTCATCAATTATCCTGAAAACTGCATTTTATGGAGCTGCGCATACATGCCTTGTGCATTGAGAAGTGTGTCGTGAGAGCCAGACTCAATTATCTCGCCGTCTTCTACCACCAAAATAATGTCAGCAGCCTCTATCGTCGACAAGCGATGTGCAACAACAATGCTGGTGCGAGATTTTTGTAACTCGTCGAGTGCCCGCTGAATAAACTTCTCTGATTCAGTATCAAGGGCTGAGGTCGCCTCGTCGAGGATTAAAATGGGTGCATCGGCCAAAATAGCGCGCGCTATCGCGATACGCTGGCGCTGCCCACCCGATAACATAAGCCCGTTCTCACCTACCAAAGTATCAAAACCGTCTGACTGCTTCGACACAAAATCGGTCACATAAGCAATATCAGCAGCTCGAATAATATCCTCACGGCTCACCTCATCTTGCTTGCCGTACGCAATATTATTTGCAATGGTATCGTTAAATAGGGTCACCTGTTGTGACACTAAGGCGAATTGCTTGCGTAAAGAGCGCAACTTGATGTCTTGAATGTTTTTGCCATCTAGGCTGATGGTACCCGAATCAGGGCAGTAAAATCGCGTGAGCAGGTTTGATATTGTCGATTTGCCGCTTCCCGAGCGCCCCACTAGCGCTACTGTTTGACCCGGTTTTACCTCAAAGCTTACGTTTTTAATTGCTGGGCTCGTTTTTGTTGGGTAAGTGAAACTCACATTATTGAAACTTAATTGCCCGCTGGCCCTATCTATTTCATGAGTTCCGGTGTCTGCTTCGTTTTCATGATCTAATATCTCAAATATACTGACGCATGCGGCCATGCCCTTTTGAAATTCAGTATTGACGGTCGTCAGCAGCTTCAATGGCTTTAGCAGCATCACCATACATACAAGCACGTTAATGAATATACCGGCTGTTAACTGCTCCACCATTACCGGCATACTGGCAACGAACATTACAACCGCTAATGCGATGGATGCAATGATTTGTATGCTCGATACAGATAAAATTTGCGATGTCACCAGTTTCATATTTTGCTGACGATTTTGATTGTTACGCTGGTTAAAACGCTCTGACTCCAAAGCTTGTCCATCGTGCATAAGCACAACTTTATGACCCTTTACTGCTTGTTCGATTGACGAAGTAAGCGAACCCATCGCTTGCTGAATTGCTTTACTTACCTTGCGAAAACGTTTGCTCACAAAGGTAACAATCACCGCCACCAGTGGACCAATCAACAAAAAGATAACCGATAGCTGCCAAGAGTAATAAAACATGGCAGTTAACAAGCCAAGTACCAAGGCGCCCTCTCGGATGAGCGTTAAAAAAGCTTTACCCGCGGCATTGCGTACCTGTTCGGTATCGTAAATAATTTTTGAAATCAGTGTGCCGCTGCTATTGTGGTCATGAAATTCAATTGGCAAGTGAATGTATTTTTCAAATAACTGTTGGCGCATTGTCATGACGATTTTAGTACCGACATACTCAAGCGTGTAGGTGCCCATAAAATTGAACACTCCCCGCAAAATAAACAAAGGCACAATAAAATAAGCTGCGAGCTTTAAATAAAGGTAATTACCACTGTTGAGGCTGTCGTCAATAAGGGGTTGTAGCTGCATCAACACAAAAGTATCGATGGCTGAATAACCCACCATTCCCACAATAGCAATCAAGAAAAGGCCTCTGAATGGCTTAAGATAAGTAACAAAACGTCGAATAATCGACTTGCTGATAGGTTTGTTCAAAGGCTGATGCGCCGAAAGTTCCATTATGCTCCTTATAAGGCTGAGCGTGGCTTATTCGTAACTGATGCTGTGAGTATACCCGAAGCCTGAGTATTAAGGCTACTTTGACGCTTTACATTGGTGCTTTAAAATACCAGCGAGGATAGTGATGCTCGCGATAGCTTTTGTATTCAAGCGTCTTTTGGCTTAAATCAAATTCAATAAAGCCATGCTTGCCTGTTTGCAAAACCGCAGTGCCCAGTTTTTGATAACGCTTGAGCACATGTTCATCTGGAAACCCCCAGCGATTCGGTTTAGCGGCGGTAAATACAACAATACTGGGCGACACCGCAGTAACAAAGGGCTTACTTGAAGATGTGCGGCTACCATGGTGAGGCGCAATTAAGATGTCTGCGCTTAGCTTGTTGCGCGTGTCATATAGCTCTAGCAGCGCTTGCTCCTGCTGATGTTCAATGTCACCGGCAAATAAAATGCGAGTGCGATTTACATGAAGCATAAGTACGCAACTGTCTGCATTTATGTCACCTAGCCTTGGTTTAAGGGGCCATAATACTTCTACTTTTATATTGTTAGGCAAAGTCGAGGGAGGTGTAAATGTGCTCAGAGAGCAACGATGTTGTGGGCTTGAGAGCTTTACGACTCGTCGTGCTTGCAACAAAAAATTGATACCGCCTGCATGGTCGTTATCAAGATGGCTAATGAACAAATGGTCAATGTTGCGTTTTGGGCCAAGCTCACTGTCGATAAAGGGCACAATAACGCTTTGTGCCATGGAAAATCCCGTACGATAACTGCCCCCAGTATCAAAGAGCCAGAGCTTAGCTTCATTTTCTGAGTCGGTAAACTCAAACAAAGATGCACTGCCCTGACCCACATCAAATACTGCAAGCCGCGCTCTAGACACACCGTTGCTACTTTTATCATAAGCGCCATCAGTAAAATGAAGCGTAATCAAACAGAGCATTGCCGCACTGAGCACCCAGTACTTTCCCCTCCAAAATGGCAGCAACACTGATAACATCAACAATATCGAGCTAATTAATAAAACGCTTACAAAAGCGTCAGGCGCGACAATACCGCGGACGAAAAACTGGTCGTATAGACTTGCCGCAACTTGTTTAGCATCACTATTGAGCGTGTGCGTGAGCTGCATTACCCACAAGGTAAAATTCATCGCAGCATCGGCAAGGTAAAAACACGTTTGATATATGCTGGCAGGCAAAGACAAAAGAAGCGCCAAGGTGCCTAAGACACAAATAGGCACCAACACAATACTCACCCATGGTACGAGCACAAGATTAGCAAATAACGCAAAAATCGGCACCTGTCCAAATACATAGAACGTTAAAGGAAGGGTGATAAATGACAACCATATCTGTAGGTAAATTCCCCATTTAAATGTCTCGAAGCGACTGAGGGTTTTCTTTGGCCAAAATCGCCACACAAATAGCCATATGCTAAAGACCGCAATAAAACTAAACCAAAAGCTCACACCTAAAATGGCGTAAGGAAAAAGCACAAAAAAAGTAGCCAAAAGGCTTAGTATGATGCTCGACAGACGCCAGTGAGACTGGGTTATGCTCAAATAGGTCCACAGCACCAAGGCAAATAAGGCTCGGAGCACCGGTACTTCAAAGCCGGCTAAATATGCGTATAGCACACATGCACTGCAAGCAATTATTCCCGTGAGCATCGCATAATTGCTCTGCCAACGAGTCACGACCGTTAGCAGAAATCCCAAGGGTTTAGCCACAGCAAAAAGCACGTAAGAAAATACAATGCCCACATGCAGTCCAGAGATAGCAAATAAATGCGCGGTACCGCTTGCCTGCATAAGTGACCAGTCATCATCGGTGAGCAAAGCGCGAAAGCCAAAGCTTAACGCTTGCAGCCAAGCATCGTTTGATAAACCGATGTTACGCAGCTCATCGATGCCCCATTGCCGAAGACTCACTTCGCTCTTAATCACCTTGTTTGTGGGACTATCTAAAACATAGCCGGTGGCAACAATGTTGCGACTGACTAACCATGTTTGATAATTAAAACTATGTGGATTAGCCAAACCATTTGGCGCACGCATATTTATCAGCAGGCGCAGACTTTGTCCTTGCTTAGGTGTAAACGAGGGCCGGTACCAAGCAAGGCGCACTTTCGGATAAGTATAAAGAGCTGATTTTCCTGCTCGAGTTAAGCGGATATTGAATCGAATTGCGCTTGGGTCGCCCTGTGATGAGGCATCTTCAGGCTCATCATTGGTCATCACTACTGAACTTACCCTTCCCTCAATTACTAGGTTTTGATTATGTAATTGAGGGTCGATTTGCCAACTAATATACATATGGCCTGTAAAACCCGCCCAAACAAAGCCTAGTAATGCACCTAGCGATATTGCCGATAAGCAATTATGCGAGCGATGTTTAATTACGCACAACAGTATGAGAGCTATCGTCCCAATAATTAGCAGTGAAAGATGGGGTAATTTAGGCCATAATGCGCTACTGACGAATATTATGATAAATGTTAACAGCACTCTGTCTGATGTGGTCAAGGCGAGTCCAGGGTTGTAGTAATTTATGCCAAGAAAATTTATTCAACGATTTTTGCCCGATCATAATTCGGTAAAAGCCAACAAATCGTTAAGAGTGTTCGGTACGCTGTTGCACGATCCCAATCTATGGCATCTAAATCGTCGTTCAGCCAAAGGCGCATTTGGCTTAGGCTTATTCTTCGCGTTTTGGCCGGTTCCGTTTCAAATGGTACTGTCGGCTGCGGCTGCAATCGTACTCAGGGTTAATTTGCCGCTGTCAATTGCTACGGTATGGATAACCAATCCTCTGACTATGCCGCCTATATTCTACGGGGCATATTTGGTGGGGAGTACTGTACTTGGGACTGAAATGACAAACTTTCATTTCGAATTAAGTTGGAGCTGGGTAATTGAGTCAATCAATACCATAGGGCCGGCATTTTTACTCGGTTGTTTAATCTGTTCAGTGGTTGCAGGCGCTATAGGTTACTTTGGCCTAGACGGCATATGGCGATGGTCAGTTAACAAAGCCTGGCGCACTCGCAGAGGCGAGAAACCCCAGGCCTAGGCCTTTTTCAAGGTCTGTCCCCACCGCAGTTAGCTAACGAGACGCTAAAAAATCTACCAAGGCTTGCTCGTCCCACGTTTCAATGCCAAGCTCGCTAGCCTTTGCCAATTTTGATCCCGCTTTTTCGCCCGCAATCAACAAATCTGTTTTTGCAGATACACTTGATGAGACCTTCGCACCTAACTCTTGAAGCTTCGCTTTAGCCTCACTGCGCCCCATCTGCGATAAGGTGCCGGTAAGCACAATGGTTTTACCGGCAAAAGGCTGCTGCTCAATAGGCGCAAGTTCGATAACAGGCCAGTGAACGCCAGCCTCTTGAAGCTTTTGTATTATGCTTTGATTGCTTGGCTCATGCATGAACTCAAATATGTGGCGGGCAACCACTTCCCCCACATCTTGCACCTCTACCAAGGCTTCAAAGCTAGCTTTAATCACCTCTTCTAGGCTTAGAAAGTGGAGAGCGAGATTTCTAGCCGTTGCTTCCCCTACTTCTCGAATACCAAGGGCATATAAAAAACGCGGCAGCGTGGTTTCTTTCGCCGCGTCAAGCGCACGCAAAAGATTGACCGCCGACTTATCACCAAAACGGTCAAGAGAGGTAAGTTGAGGTAAACTTAAATGAAAAAGATCGGCTGGATTTTCAATCAACTTTTGCTCTACTAGTTGTTCCACGAGTTTATCGCCTAAGCCATCAATATCCAGTGCTTTGCGAGACGCAAAGTGTTTGATCGCCTCTTTACGCTGGGCAGAGCACACCAAGCCGCCAGTGCAGCGGGCAACCGCCTCTGAGGCTATTTTTTCAACATGCGATTCACAAATAGGACAATGACTAGGAAATACTATTTCTTCTGCGTCGTCAGGGCGTTTATCAAGCACAACCGAAACCACTTGCGGGATAACGTCTCCGGCTCGGCGAATAATAACCGTATCGCCCACCCTCACGCCAAGGCGCTCTATTTCATCTTGATTATGTAAAGTGGCATTAGACACCGTCACGCCGCCAACAAAAACAGGTTCCAGGCGCGCTACAGGCGTAATCGCGCCGGTACGACCCACCTGAAATTCAACCGCCATCAAGCGCGTCATTTCTTCCTGTGCAGGAAATTTTTGCGCCAGTGCCCAACGCGGCGCTTTAGAAACAAAGCCTAACCGCGTTTGTAGCTCAATATTGTTCACTTTGAATACCACACCGTCGATGTCGTAACTTAAATTTGCACGCATGCGGCCAATCTTGTTGAAGTAGTCTATACAGGCCTGCGCACCTTTAACCGTGTCGGTTTCTTTGCATAGCGGCAGGCCCATTTCAGCTAATGCCTCAAGGCGCTCACTGTGCGTGCTTGCCTGTTCGATTGCACCGCCTTCAATCACTCCCACAGAATATGCATATAGGCGTAGCGGTCGTGAAGCCGTAATTTTTGAATCTAGCTGGCGAAGGCTACCTGCTGCTGCGTTGCGCGGATTCACAAAGGTTTTAGCTTGCTTTTGTTTTTGCGCAGCGTTGAGGGCTTCAAAACCCTCCTTGGGCATAAAGACCTCGCCTCTCACCTCTAAACGTTCTGGCAGCTTATCGCCACGCAGGCGAAGGGGAACGTTAGCAATGGTTTTCACATTTTCCGTAATATTCTCTCCGCTTTGACCATCGCCACGGGTTGCAGCTCGTGTAAGCACGCCATTTTCATACATAATTGATACAGCAAGGCCGTCTAGCTTTGGTTCGCAGGCAAACTCAATCTCTGAAGTCATGTTTAAGCGGTCTAGAATTCTCTGTTCAAACGCCAATAGGTCATCATCCGCAAACCCATTATCAAGACTTAGCATGGGTATTTCATGGGCCACTGTCTCAAACTTGCTGAGTACCGCTCCACCCACTTTTTGCGAGGGAGAATCTGGCGTTCTGAGGCTTGGGTCCTGCTTCTCAAGCGCAATCAATGCCTGCATTAGTCGGTCGTACTCTGCATCTGGAACACTGGGTTCATCTAACACATAATATTGATGAGCAAAGGTTTCTAACTGCTGCTTTATCGTTTGATGCTGCTTGGCTAAGGAAGTGTCTGACATGTCCAAAAATACTCACAAAAAAGGGGCTAAAGCCCCTATGTTTTCAAAATTAGGGTTATCGACTTAAACGACGACGCTCAAACTCACGAATGCGCTCTGAATATTGCTGCAAGCTCTGCTTTGAAATTAGTACCTTGTTGGCGTCTAAAATTTTGCAGTCAAATTCTTCGGCGATTTTACGTGCCGCGTTATGCATCATATTAAAGACTTGCTGTGCGTCGCCCTCAATAGGCAGCATCATAAACAATGACACCCCATAGGTCGTGAAATTTTCGATATTGTCGATGTCGAACACGCCAGGTTTAAACATATTGGTAAGGCTAAATAAGATAGGCCCTTTACCATTGGTGTTTACATGTCGATGAAAAATATCATGCTCACCAAACTTAAACCCTAAGGTAAGCAGCATAGGCAGTAAAGCTGCGCCGCTTATGGGGTTGTCGTTACTCGCACGCACGTTCAATACCAAAACATCATTTTGAGGAGCGGCCTCATTAGTGTTGCTGCTTGGCTTGTCTTCTAAGACAGTTTCTTTGTCAAGGCGGGGCTCCTCTCGCGTATTTTCTACGCGACTGGCCGATTCAAAATCGATGCGCATTTGGTCTTCGCTGTTTTTAGCGTTCGCTTTTACCACTGGCTCTTTGCGGATTTTTTCCGCCACTGTTTTTTTACGCCGCGTTACAAAACGCTTGGCTTGTTCAGCAAAACTAAGCTCCTTCTCAACCCCTTTTGGCGTGTCGCTAGCGTCAACATTGTCTTTCGGTTTGTCAGGACCCTCCTGCACGTCAAGCGCAAAATCTGGGGCTGGCTCTAATTGTGCTTGCGGCTGGGTCTGAGGATCAGGGTGAGCGTTAGTATCAGGGCGAGTATCAAGATGAACATCTGTATCATCATCGCTCGTTTGAGCTTTTATATTCTGATCGCCAGACGTATCAGCCGCGCCAACACTTGCTCCGAGTTCGCCTTTTTTCAATAAAAAACCCGGTGGTTCCGGAATTTTTTGGCTATCAAGTCCTTCATCAATAGGTTTTGTAGGTTTACTGAATCCGGGTTTGGGCTGGGTAACCACGCCTGAATAAACCGGTGACTGGCGGCCGTCTTCAGCAGTAAGATTAGATGAGCTCACCGGCTCATGTTTGTCGTTCAAGTCTTTTATGTCAGGCTCTATGGCGGTTTTGTTTACGTGGTCAGCTTCGCTTGAGTCATCAACTGATGGCGACAGTGGCGAATGAACAAGGTCTTGCGCCGACAAAATAGGAACAGATTTAGTTTCGCTTTTGTCAGTACTGAGGTCTGAATTGCTCTCGTAGCCTGTATCTAAATTAACATTTGGATTTGCACCAAACGCAACATCCTTATCACCGTGCACAGATTCAGTACGACTGATAACTCGAGCCTGTCCTACGCCAACGTCGTCGTAAATATCGTCTGCATCGCCAGCTTCAGCAAAATCATCTACGTCGTCAAGTTCGCTATCGGATGCTCGCTCAAAACGAGGTTCAGAGGCCCTAGCAGCCTGAAATGTATTTGGACGGTTCTGTTTTTTATTTTTTCTGATAGTCCACGCGCCGTGCAGTAAAATACCCACGATAAATACAATGCCAATCACAAAAAAAGCAATACGGAGTTCTTCTTGCATTACAGTCCTTTCGTCTCGTTGTTATTGTGCAATGGCCAAGGCTTCTTCCATATCAACAGACACCATGCGTGATACGCCGGGTTCTGCCATGGTAACGCCAGTTAAATGACTTGCCATTTCCATCGCTACTTTATTATGAGTAATGTATATAAATTGTACGGTTTTAGACATCTCTGAGACTAGTTTACAGAAACGCCCCACGTTTGCATCATCTAATGGTGCGTCTACCTCGTCTAATAAACAAAACGGTGCAGGATTCAATCTAAATATAGCAAACACTAATGATAAAGCGGTTAGTGCCTTTTCACCACCAGATAATAGGTGAATGGTACTGTTTTTCTTTCCAGGAGGTCGCGCCATGATGGTCACGCCAGTGTCCAATAAATCGTCGTCAGTAAGCGCCAAGTAAGCTGACCCGCCCCCAAATACTTTCGGAAACAGCATTTTTAGGTCATCGTTTACTTGGTCAAAGGTATGTTTAAAACGAGCGCGAGTCTCTTTATCGATTTTTCGCATAGCGCTTTCGAGCGTATCGAGCGCTTGGGTCAAATCTGCATTTTGATCGTCTAAATGTTGTTTGCGCACCGCCTGCTCTTCATACTCTTCAACAGCAGCTAAGTTGACTGCACCTAAACGCGACAAACTTGCCTGTACCGCATCTAAATTGCTCTGATATTCATTTTCTTTTGCGTCCTCTGGAAGCGTCTCGAGCACGTCACGCACATTAAGTTTCATTTCAGCGAGTTGTTCAACAAACGACTGTGCCTTTACCTTTGACGTTTGTGCGCTCAAACGTTCACTCTCAATGCGTTGTTTAATAGCATCGATTTTCTGATTTATCCCCACCTGGCCTTTTTCTAAGGTAGATATCTTTTCTTCAATCTCATCTAGCTCTTGCTGATGCTCTGCTAATTGCGCTTCTAAGGTTTCCTTTTGGGCAAGCATGTCTTGTAGTTTATCCTGCTGGTCTTCGGCAGGCATTAGCAAGGTCTCGGCTTCTTCTTTTAATAGTTCAATCTTATCTTGGTTGTCTTGTAGCTGATTGGCCTTATTCTTTCGTTGCTCCTGCAAAATTTGGTAACTGTTTTGTAAACGCTGAGTCGATAGGCGTCCCTCATGCAGTTTGTGCTGAAGCTGTTGATATTGCGTTTGCGCCCCAACAAGCTGCACTTGTGCGCCCTGTTGATCAGACTCTACATCATATTTTTTTGCTTCAATTTCCGCTAACTCAATACTGGCATCTTCAATTTCTTCACTGAGTATTTCAGAGCTCATTTGCTCTTGGCTAAGCGTTTCTTGCTGTTGAGTAAGGTCTTGCTTCAAGCGTGCTAATCGCCCCTCCTGCTGCGACTGCAAAGCTTTAAGGTTATCAATATCGCGCGCGATGAGCGTGCGCATGTTTCGGTTCTCGTTAAGCTTGGCATCGCTCACTTGGACATCGTGTTCACTGCGTTTTACCTGTTCGCTGAGCACAGCAAATTCCTCTTCCAAGGCACTATGGTCATGCTCTGCTTGCTCAAGGCTTTCTTTTAATGCAGCGATGCGAGCAGAGCGCACTACCTTGCCATCACCTAACTTTGTGTATGGCACTATTAAGCTCTTTCCATATAGCTCACCACCCTTGGTTATCACATATTGCGAACTGCCAAGGTGCGTTAACAAATGGGCCAGCTCTGCCTCGTTTTGTGCAACAAAAATATCATTAAAATATGAGGGTACGCGAGACTGCTCCACAAATTGGGCTAGGCTGCTGGGTTTTTTGTATTCAGAGCGATCATGTTCATCGCTGTTTTCAGTGAAATTTGATTCAAATAAAAGTGCGTGCTGACCATGGGCTTGCGTATCTGCGTACTTAAGTACTTCAGCAATATCCAAACCTGACACCACCAGCGCATTTTCAAACAGGCTCAGAGCGCTTTCCAATACTTTCTCAAAGCCAGGTTTTGGACTCAAGGCTTGCCATACCGGCACTGCTTTTTTATCAGAGTCTTGGTTAGGAACATCTGCAGCATTTGCATCACCCGTAGCATTTGCATTGTGTGCGCCGCCAGCATAGGCGGGAAGGCTTAATTCATCGCTTTGCTGCAACGCGCTCAAAGCATCTATTTCAGCCCGCAACTTAATGCATTGCGTGCTCGCAACCTGGCGCTCGTGTGCCATGTCGTTTTGCTTGCTTTTGAGCTCCTCTGTGCACAAAACTATCTTTTCGTGATCAGCGTGTAGGGTATCGTACTGCGCCTCAAGCGACCGTAGCTGTGTCTCAAGCTCATCTTGTCGACTGCTGTCGAAGCGTTCAAGCTCTGCAAGCTCTTGGTTTAACTCATTAATCCGTGCTTCGGTGCGCTGTTGCAGGCTCAATGTCTGCTGCAGTTGGCTATGCTTTTGCTGCAAGCTTTGTTTTTGCTGATAGTAGTCTTGCTCTATCTCTTTAAGCGATTTTGCAAGCGTGCTTTGCTGTTCTTGAAAGCGCTCGACGGTATCTTCTAATTCATGCAGCTGCTCCTCAAGAATATGCATATCAGGTTCTTGGCTCAGTATCTGCGCTTCGCTTTGCTCTATTTCTTTTGCGATACTGTTAACCTGCAGTTGTATATCTTGTTGCTGCTGCATAATCTGAGAGACTTCTGATTGTATTTGCGCGCTACGTTTTTTGGCAAAAAGCTGTGATTGCTCTAGCTTGGTAATGTCATTACCCATCTGATAAATCAACTGCTGTAAGTCGCTTATTTTTTGCTTAGATACCGACTGGTCGTTTTTAAGTGCCTGTAAGCCAGATTCATCGCCCTGTTTACCTGACACTAAGGTGTTGAGCTCTTGCTGGTATTGCTCAATAACCTCGTCAGATTTACGCAGCAGCTCGCTTTGCCCTAGCCAGCGCACCGTCGCTAACTGACCTTTAAGCTCACGTTCTTGCGCCTTTAATTCTTTGTACCGAGTAGCTGCCGTGGCTTGGCGCTTAAGCTTGGCTAATTGGTCAGAAAGTTCTTGGCGTACGTCATCCAAACGAGTGAGATTATCTTTAGTATGACTAATGCGGTTGAGGGTTTCTTTACGCCGCTCTTTGTACTTAGATATGCCGGCAGCTTCTTCTATAAACACTCTGAGTTCTTGCGGCTTAGATTCAATAAGCTTTGAAATCATTCCTTGTTCGATGATGGCGTAACTGCGAGGTCCTAAACCCGTGCCTAAAAACAGGTCGGTTATATCGCGCCGTCGACATTTGCTGGCGTTAAGTTGATAGCTAGAAACGGCATCTTTGGTCACAATACGCTTTACCGACAGCTCATTATAACCGGCATACTCACCGCCGATGCGTCCTGAGGAGTTATCAAAAACTAATTCCACAGAGCATTGAGATACCGCTTTGCGAGCGCTTGAACCGTTAAAAATAACATCGGTCATCGCATCTCCGCGCAAGTTCTTCGCAGAACTTTCACCCAATACCCAGCGCACGGCATCAATCACATTGGATTTGCCGCAGCCGTTGGGTCCCACTACCGCGGTCATGTCACCGGGAAATGGAATGTTGGTGGGGTCGACAAAGGACTTAAAGCCCGCCAGCCGAATCTTTTTTAAGCGCATGTAGTGATAATATTCTCTTTTTTTTAGCGTTTGATTGAGCTGTAATTCGAGTCACCTTTTAACAACTACCCTTCACAAAAACATAGGTAATGTGAGGCTAAAAATATGTGTCATCAAGATAATAGAAAAACTTCGTAACAATTGAAAATATCTTTTTATATTCAGCCCTATATAATACCTAACATCACCGATATAAGGAGCGTAAATGTCAGAACGCGGCGGCAGCAGTTATTTTTTTCAAGGCTTTGAACTCATTCGCACGAAAGGACTGAAGCGCTTTGTATT
This sequence comes from Glaciecola siphonariae, assembly GCF_042652645.1. Classification (NCBI taxonomy): domain Bacteria; kingdom Pseudomonadati; phylum Pseudomonadota; class Gammaproteobacteria; order Alteromonadales; family Alteromonadaceae; genus Glaciecola; species Glaciecola siphonariae. The sequence goes on along the minus strand of NZ_JBHSGU010000002.1, from coordinate 303,368 downwards.
TGTGCCTTTGTTTATCAATATTGTGTTATTTTCAACCGCATTTTACTTTGTGCTAGATTACATCCAATACGGTGTGGACTATATCATCGGTTTCATCCCTGACTTTCTCGGTTGGTTAAAAGAGGCCCTGATTTACATATTGTGGCCAATCGCTGTTGTTACCGTCTTGCTGGTATTTGCACTTATTTTTGGCACCTTCGCCAACTGGATTGCCGCGCCCTTCAACGGTTTGTTAAGCGAAAAAGTAGAGCGTCATTTACTTAACCAAGACATGGGCAATGAAGGTTTGCTCGATGCGCTTAAAGATGTCCCTCGCACGCTAGGCCGCGAACTGTCTAAACTCGTATATTTTTTACCGCGAGCCCTAGGTTTTCTTATTCTGTTTTTTATACTTCCACTCGTTGGACAAATCCTGTGGTTTTTGTTCAACGCATGGATGATGGCGGTGCAGTATTGTGACTATCCTTTTGATAATCACAAAATTGGCTTCAAACCTATGCGCATGCACTTGTTGGAACAAAAGAGTCGCTGCTTTGGGTTTGGTATTATGGTCAGCTTATTCTCTCTGGTGCCCATTCTGAACTTTTTAGTCATGCCGGTTGCGATTTGCGGCGCTACGGCGATGTGGACTGAGCGCTTTCGAGAGCAGGCATTAGCTGAGACGACCGTTTAAGCTGAGTTTGCCAATGCTGTATCGCACTTGATGACTGGTTTTGAATGGCCAAGTGCATAAATTCCTGTGCAACCGCCGTCTTAGCGCCATCTTTACGTAATTCTTGATGCCATAAATCCAAATAGATTGCCGGAATATAATGGGTATCGTGATGTTCCAAAAACGTTATGTCAGCACTGGGTTTATAGCTTGTCACTGCCGCATTTTCACATGTTCGACTCTTGCTTATTTCTAGCGTATTTGCAGCACTTAATTCACCCGACAGTTCATTCCAGTACGCTAGCTTCTGTTTGTCTAGTGACTGGTTTGCTTGTGCGATAAGCAGGTTAGGTGCATCAGCGAGCCTGCATTGTTGCTGTGCAAATGCAGGGCTTAGCGCATATTCATCCACAAAGTGGGCAAAGTGCGCCAATTCATGCACAAATACCGAGTATTCATCTTGCCTGTCTAAATACATAACCCCGCGCTGAACATAAGCCCTCCCCTGTTCAGCAAATACAATCAAATGGGTAAACTGTGGTGCTTCGAGCATATTTGCGAGCGGCCGCAAATCGCAGTCAATACGATGGCTTTGCTGAGCCGTTTTGCATTGAAGTTCGGTAGATGACAACCAGGCAATGTCGTTGACACATATGGGGAGGTTAGAAAACCGGGCATCTTGCTCAAACAGTTGTTTAAAACGCCGCGCTTGCGCTACTGAATGTAGGTCATTGGCAACAAACTGAAGCGTTTGAAGACAGGTGTTAGCGCTGTTGCGGTTTGCGCCGAAAAGATGCTCAAGCGGCACAATATTGTATTCACTTATCACTTTTACGTACTCGGCAGCAAGGGCATGGTTCGCCGCTTCGGCTATGCGGTAGTACTTCATTGCGTGCTCTGGTTTCTCTGCCTCCCAATACATACCTGCCAAGGTAAATGCACTAGCGCCATCAAAGGATGCGGCTTTTTCGAGCCAATAAAGCGCGTTTTCAAGCTCTGAATATGCGCGTGTATTGCTGGCGAGCCGATCACGCTGTAAAAATGCTGCCACTGTGGATGCATCTAGACGATTAAAATAGTAGGAGGCTAATGTGCGAAGCGCCTGCACGTGGCCTTGCTCGCCCGCTTTTTTGAGCAATGACAAACGTGTTTTATCATTGCTTACACCGCTATCACTCAATAATAGTGCTAACTCAAAACTTGCTGGCGCGTGGGATAGCTTAGAAGCAACACCAAGCCAATACCGCTTTAAACCTTTACCGGGTAAATTTAAGGCATAATTAAAAGCAGCATCAGCAAGCACTGAATTGACAGTGCTCACCGCTGAGCTTTCTAAGGTGGCAGAAGTAGGATTTTGCTGCCGTGCAAGCGGGCCTTCAGCATTTGTCATGAGCGTTTTTTCAGCGAGCGTTGCCAGCTCCTTATGCCAATAGAGTGATTGACTGGCGGCGTATTGAGCTTGAGCCTCCTCTAGTAGCATGGTAGCGGCGCCGATATGCCCCTGTGAGGCGCTCACATAAAGAAGATAGTGTGCATGCTGGCTTTGAGTATCGTTTGGTATTTCGCTGGCTGATTTACTGACGATTTCACTGGCGGTTTTACTCGTGTGCTTATTTACTTGTTTATTTGATTGTTTATTTGCTTGGCTATGCGGCTTTTCATCTGGCTTTTCGTATGATCTTTCGTATGGTCTTTCGTCAAAAAGGGCCAAGGCCTGCTTGAATAGAAGCTCACCGGAATGGTTGCTGCTGTAGCGAAGCAGTAAAAGAGTGATAAGCAGCAGACTAACAAATTGAAATGTAACTCGCATATACAGCGCTTAATCCTGAGCGCGCGCTGCTGCCCTGATATTTGCAAGCTCAATGCGAGCATATTTGTGTTCTACGTACTCATGCACGTTGGTGCTCAATGACAGCTTGAAATAATTTGCTGCGGTCACTTTGTTGCCGCGCTGAGCATGATATTTACCCAAATAAAAATATGCCTCGCAAAGGCGATTGTTCAGCTGTGCCTGAGACTGCACATCACGAATGAGTGCTGCAACTACTGCCGCTTCGTCGACTTTGCCCAAATAAAAATCAACCAAACTCGTTGACCAAATATTCTCATCTAAGGTTTCACGGCGCTGACGCAAATTAGCAAGCGCCGCTTCGTTATCGACCTTACTCGCTGCAATATAGTGCCAAACCACGCGAATCGGATCGCTTTCATCTTGTGACAAGAATGCCAATGTGTCTCTTGCCGCCAGCTCATTGCGTCCTCCGTAATAAAGCGCAATCCCTCTGTTAAGCAAGGCGAAATGATAATCTGGATTGATTTCTAACGTCGAGTCAAAGGCCTCATAGGCCTGCAAAAACTGCCCTTCTTGGGTGTAGTGTACGCCAACCGAATTATAAGCTTCGGCCATGTCTGGTTTGAGACGCAGCGCTTCGGCATAATCCAGCCGCGCTAGGCTGTTTAAGCCAATAGAGTCGTAAGCAATACCGCGCTGAAATACAAGCTCAGCGCGCTCTTCATCACTTAAAGGGGCTTGATAAAGAATATGGGTATACCGCGCAATTACAAGTTGCGCTCGTTGACTGACTGGCTCAGGCTCTGCCAACAGCAGAGAATTCACCGATGGACCTTGACGCACAGATGTACAGCCGGACGCAAACAGCATTATAACGAGCAAAATTGAGAATTTACGCCAGTGTTTTACTATCAAGCTAATACCTCTGTGTATGCGTCTCACGCAAAATGTCGGCAAGCAACACTCACTAAGGTGCTGCCAATCTATATAATCAGTGTACTCAAATATGCAAACCTTGCCTAGCAATCCACGAATTTTTATCGCGCCTGCTTACTTTTAGCCCGCGCGTTAAATGCGGCCAACTGCTCTTCGCTTGCAGCGGTTTGATGTTTTTCTTTCCACTCACTGTAGGGCATTTTATAAATGTGCTCGCGCGCCTGAGCATCGCTGACATCCTCTCCGTGCTTTTGCGCTTCTTCCATATACCAACGCGATAAGCAATTGCGGCAAAAGTCAGCCACAATCATTAAATCAATGTTTTGCACATCTTTGTTGTTATCTAAATGATTAAGTAAGCGTCGTAATGTGGCCGCTTCGATTTCAGTTTGTTTAGTACTGTCCATCATGATTCCTTGTTATATTGATCGTTGGGCACATATGTTTCGTTAATCGCTCGCTTTGTTGTGAGCCGATGCGTTCTGTGCTCCCCTTTTTTAAGTATAAAAAAGGAGCCCTTAGGCTCCTTTTAATAGCTATTACGCGTTAATTTTCGCGTTAGATTACTCGCTATCACCTTCGGCATCTGATGCCTGTGGTTTTTCAAGTAGTTCTTTCATGCTCAAGCGAACGCGATTTTGGCGGTCAATCTCCATTACCTTAACGTCTACCATCTGTCCTTCTGACAGGTGATCGGTAACTTTATTTACACGCTCATGAGCAATTTGTGAAATATGCACTAGGCCTTCTTTGCCAGGTAATACTTCAACAAATGCACCAAAATCAACAATGCGCATGACTTTACCGTTATACACAGTGCCCACTTCAATTTCAGCGGTTACCTGCTTGATGCGCTCAATGGCAACATCCGCTTTGGCCTTTTCAGTAGCAAAGATTTTGATTGTGCCGTCATCTTCAATTTCAATGTTGGTGTCTGAGGCTTCGGTGATTGAGCGAATCGTCGCACCACCTTTACCAATTACGTCACGAATCTTGTCTTGATCAACTTTCATCTTGTAAATTCGTGGAGCATATTCTGACATTTCATCGCGGTGGCCAGAAATTGCCTTATCCATCACGCCTAAAATGTGTAAGCGCGCTTCTTTAGCTTGCTTAAGCGCGATTTGCATGATTTCTTTGGTAATACCTTCAATTTTAATGTCCATTTGAAGCGCAGTAATACCATTGGTAGTACCGGCTACTTTAAAGTCCATGTCACCTAGGTGATCTTCATCGCCTAAGATGTCTGAAAGTACAACGAAATTGTCATCAGATTTTACTAAGCCCATCGCTATACCAGCAACAGAGGCTTTGATTGGCACGCCGGCGTCCATAAGTGCAAGTGAAGTACCGCACACAGATGCCATAGACGATGAACCATTTGATTCAGTAATTTCTGAAACAACACGCACAACGTACGGGAACTCGTCCGCAGAAGGCATAACTGCTTGAATACCGCGCTTCGCTAAACGACCGTGGCCGATTTCACGGCGCTTAGGAGAACCTACAAAACCGGTTTCACCCACGCAGTATGGAGGGAAGTTGTAGTGCAACATAAAGCGGCTGTCTTCACGACCGCCAAGTGCATCAATCATCTGAGCATCTCTTTCAGTACCCAAGGTGGCCACTACAATTGCTTGTGTCTCACCGCGTGTAAATACAGCCGAGCCGTGTGTACGTGGCAACAAACCGGTCGCCATATCTAGCGCACGAATCGTTTGCGGATCGCGGCCATCAATGCGTTTTTCACCGGCTAATATACGCGAGCGCACCACGTCACTCTCTAAGTCGTGGCAAAGGCTGCTGATTTCTTTCGGGTCAAGCGTTTCGTCTTCAGCGACTAAATCAGCGACGGTTTTTTCGGTAACGGCATTAACCGCATCTTTTCGTTCTAATTTATCTGAAATTTGGTAAGCGGCTAACATGCCGTCTAGCGCAGCTGCTTTTACTTTGTCTTTAAGTGCCGTATTTTCTGCTGGCGCAACCCAATCCCAAGCCGGCGTGTTAACGTCGCTTGCAAATTCTTTTATTGCGTTAACTACCGTTTGTGATTGTTCGTGGCCGTATACTACAGCGCCTAACATAACGTCTTCAGACAATATGTTGGCTTCTGATTCAACCATTAATACTGCGCCTTCTGTACCCGCAACAACCAAATCTAACTGGCTGTCGGCGGCTTCTGACGTGCGAGTGTTTAATACGTACTGATCGTTTATGTAACCAACACGCGCGGCACCTACAGGACCGTTAAACGGAATGCCTGAAATAGCCAACGCAGCAGATGTACCAATAAGTGCAATGATGTCGGTGGGAATATCGGGGTTAGACGATACTACCGTGATAATAATTTGCACTTCGTTCATGAAACCATCAGGGAACAATGGACGAATAGGACGGTCGATTAGGCGTGATGTAAGCGTTTCACTCTCTGAAGGACGCCCCTCACGTTTGAAAAACCCACCTGGGATTTTACCCGCGGCGTAGGTCTTCTCTTGATAATTTACTGTTAACGGAAAGAAGCTCTGATCTGGATTTGCTTCTTTTTTACCAACAACAGTAACCAGTACTGCTGTATCGTCCATGCTTGCCATAACGGCTGCTGTCGCCTGTCTGGCGATTACACCTGTTTCCAAGGTGACAGTATGCTGACCATACTGAAATGTTTTTGTAATAGGAGTCACACTCTATCCTTTATTTAATCTATGATTTTTATGCTTTTTATCGCGCGCACAGTATACCGATAAGTGACTATCAATGCCATTATTAAGCTTATAAATCATTTAAAACGCCAAACCCCACCCTCTTATGCCCTGTTCACTGCTCTAAATACCCCACTGAAACATCTCAAAAGTGAGTTACTTATTACGAGCCACCAAGTTTAAAAAGGCTAATTTGAAATAAAACGAGCAACATTAAGCACAACATACGTATAGGCGCAGTTTTTGCTTATGCGTTTTTACCCTACAAATTTTGACTGAGCTTTTGACCGAACCGCTTTTACTGATGCCAGCTGATACCAGCTAATGCCAGCTAATACCAGCTAATGCCAGCAAGTGTGCATTTTTTATACGCAAGTATTCGATGCAATAAACTAAGCGCGAAATATAGGTCGATAGTCTTTGTAATCAGGACAAAATGCGATGAACAATATCATGAGCGAGCCTAGCAAGGCCGCAGGAGCAGTAAACATGACCTTAATGACGATTGAAGATTTTAGAGCCCGCCCCTGTACCTTCGAGTATTTGATGCTTTATTTGGCAAGCAGCAGTTTTATCATCATGCTTGCGGCGACCTTATTTGGGCAAATAAGCGGAATATGGATGGTAGGCAACACGGTATTTTTTGCCGCCTGTGGCGCGTTTTTGCTACAGTGTCGTTATAAAAGACATGCTCGCGCCGCACAATTTTATCAACAATGGCTGCAAGGCTTAAGCAACCAGGAAATCGAAGAGCTTAAACATCGACTCAGACCGCAAAGCCGTGAAACGCATATTGTGAGTGCGCTTACCTAAGCGTAATTGCCTTTAACATTTTTGCCTGAGCCGCATTATCTGACCGGCATCCTCGTATCACTGCCGCAGTTACGCCAAGTGCAAGCGCTCCAGCGTATTCGCGAAAACGACTACTTAAAAATTATATCTCTGGCGGTACTGCATACCGCTGCAACGGCGGGATGGGTAACTTTTCTTTCAGCGGATATCGCGTAAAACTTTTGTTTTATGTCTGATAGTCGTCCAATTACAGTGAGCCCAAAGCTGTCTTTTACTTCTTGCTCAATAATACTGGGCATGAAAAATATACCAAAGCCTGCCTTACCAAACGACTTCATCAGGGCACTGTCGTCGTATTGCCCGCGTATTAATGGGTAAATGTTTGAATCGTGACACCATTTATCGAACAACTGCCGAATAGCATATTGCTTGGTAGGAAGCAAAATGGGCGCTTCATTCAGGCAAGCTGGAAAAGGACCACTTAATTTGGCAGCCAGCGCAGGCGAAGCAAAGAATGACAAGTCAGACTGACCCAAATAATGATTATAGGCTTTGATACTAAACGCGCTTGATAGCGGAGTATCTGTGAGCACCATGTCCACCTCGTGCACTGCAAGCTCACCTAAAATGGTTTCAACCGGACCTTCGCGGCACATTAAGCTTACTTCTTGCGACAAACTAAGCGCAGGTTCAATAATTTTATACACAATGGTTTTGGGAAGTGCGCTGGCGGCGCTCACAATGAATTCAGAAGTACCTACCAAAGGTGCCCCACGCAATACATCGGTCAGCTCTTTTCCAAGTTCGAAAATGTCGTCTGCGTAACGCAGTACCAAACGGCCAGTTTCAGTTAAGCGAAGCCGACGGCCTACCCTATCAAACAAGGGCTGGCCAATGCGCTCTTCCAGCATGCTGAGCTGGCCGCTAATGGTCTGAGGCGTAATAAACAGTTTGTCTGCCGCTCTCGCTATACTTCCTTCTGTGGCAACTACCCAAAAATAATGCAGGTGTTTATAATTCAAATTTTCTGCCATAAGTGTCTGATGACCGCCTCAACTGTAGAATGCATGACCGTGATGCATCGCACGTGGGCGCACTGTACGAATAGTTTACGAGTGATATACGATTAATGCGCCTGCTCTTCACTAAACATAGGCGCTAATCCTCAATTGGTAAAGGAAGGTTGCCACATGAATAGCTCACTTTTTCCGACTAACTCTTATACATATAATCGAATTTAATCGTTCACTTTTAATTGATAATCTCAAATTACTGAAAAAAGAAAGCGATGATGATGAAGCAATGGATTACAACATTACAGAGAGTGACTTCTCGTTAAGCCCCCATCAAACAGACATTATCGACACCCGAATGGGCTTGAGCCTGTCGCGGTTTGCTAATTTGATTGCAAAATGCGACCTGACATTTACCAACAACACGCAACAAGAGCCAGACCTGCCGGTTAAATGCAAAATACACATTTTGCTTCATGCAGGGCACGAGATTGAAATAGAAGATCATGCAAGAGAGCTCGAGTTATGCTTTAGTCAAGCGGTCGCAAGGGCAAAGCGCTCAATTGAACGGCATCTAAAACATCATAGAGGGCCGAGGCTGGGCTCTAGTATGACGACACGAACCTAGTATTGCCATATGCATTTTTACCTTTACATACCGTTGCTTCGCTAGTAACTATCTGATCTTTTCCAACGCCGAGGCTTGCAACACAATCAAACTGTGCTGAGATAATTTTGCCTGAAGCGTTTCTTGCAACGTAAATTTTCTCAAGCACCAAGAAAAAGGCATATCGATAATATTTTAAGCCAGGCTAATATGATTTCGCATGGGCGTAAAAAAAGCGCTGACCCAAAAGAGTAAGCGCTTTTTAAATTGGTGCGGAAAGCGGGACTTGAACCCGCACGAGCATAGCTCACCACCCCCTCAAGATGGCGTGTCTACCAATTCCACCACTTCCGCATATTCGTTAAATTATTAGTTAGGTATATCAGACTCTTCGGCTTTTGGCTCGTCTAACTCAATCGGCGCCACTTCTGTGCCTGGGATGTCGCTTGCGTTTTCAGGCGTGACTGCCGGAATCACTTCTTCAACCGGAACGTCAATATTCTGAAACCCATCAACTTCTTTATCTCTGTTGGCCGAAATACTACCAATCACTAATGAAATGAAGAAAAATAAGGTTGCTAAAATTGCAGTTGTGCGAGTCATAAAGTTCCCCGAACCACTAGAACCGAATACCGTGTTCGAACCACCTGCTCCAAAAGATGCGCCCATATCTGCGCCCTTACCCTGCTGAATCAGTACAAAGCCAATAAGCAATAAGGCTACGATAAGATAAGACACCAACAACACTTCGTATAACATTGTTTTTCCTTGTTAACTCGCCGCTTGGCAAATTATATTAAAATCATCTACTTTCAGACTGGCACCGCCAATTAAGCCGCCATCTATGTCTGCTTGAGCAAATAGCTCTTTGGCGTTCTGCGCGTTAACACTACCGCCATATAAAATCCGCATTTGCTGCGCCGCACTGCTGCTTTTGAGCAAATGCGCACGAATAAATGCGTGAACATCCTGAGCTTGCTCAGGAGACGCTGTCTTGCCGGTACCAATGGCCCAAATTGGCTCATAAGCTATAACGGCTTTATCAAAAAAGCGATCTCCGCATACGTCAAGCACTGCATCTATTTGTTGCTGAACGTAGGCGTTAACCTCACCAGCTTCTCTTACCGATAATGGCTCACCAACACAAAGTATGGGCGTTAATCCAGAATCCAAGGCAAGTTTCACTTTCGCTGCAACTTGCTCGTTGCTCTCACCGTGATCTTGACGTCGCTCAGAGTGACCTAAAATCACGTGGTTTACGCCCAAATCGGCCAGCATCGAGGCAGAAACGTCGCCCGTGTGAGCGCCTTTTTCAAACTCGCTGATGGTTTGCGCACCCACTAAAAATTCTGCACCATCGAATAAAGACAAATACGGCGCAGGTGGGCATATTAACACGTCTACCGCGCTCGGTACTGCCAAGTTCTTCTTAAAGTCATCGACTAACGCACGATTGCCGTTCATTTTCCAATTTCCAGCAACCATATATTTACGTTCTGTACTCATGCGATGACTCCTTTGAATCTTGCGGTGCAAAAAGCGGCGGTGATATTAACCAACCAAGGCCAAATATACAAGCAAGGAATGCAACTTTTTACGCTTTGGTAAGCGCTCTCACCTCATCTGCAATTTTGTTTGCCCAATTTTCAGACACATCCTTATCTTCTGCCTCTACCATGACGCGTATCAAGGGCTCGGTACCGCTTTTTCTTAGCAATACTCTGCCTGTGCTGCCCATACTCTTTTCGGCATCAGACACGGCGTTTTGTACTTGCTCGGAGTCTAGAGGATTACTTTCAGACTCGGCATACTTTACATTGATGAGTTTTTGCGGAAACTTTTTAAAACCTGACGATATTTCGCTTAATGTCATATGTGCACGCAACATTGCTGCAATGACCTGCAGTCCCGCCACAATCCCGTCTCCGGTAGAGGCATAGTTTAGGTTAAGTACGTGACCAGAATTTTCTCCACCTATGCACCAGTCGTGACGATTAAGTAATTCAAGCACATAGCGGTCACCCACATCGGCACGTTGAAACGGCACGCCCAACTGCTCAAGCGCTAACTGCATGCCCAAATTAGACATTTTAGTGCCTACCACCCCGCCTTTTAAGTTGCCTGATTTAAGCGCATCTCGTGCAATGATAAAAATGATTTGGTCGCCATCTATCACGCTTCCATTTTCATCTATCATCATGATACGGTCACCATCACCGTCTAATGCAAACCCAAAGTCTGCCTTGTGCTCTTTTACAGCATCAATGGTGGCTCTGAGAGCGGTTGCCCCCACTTGGTGGTTTATGTTTAAACCGTCTGGGTCGGTACCGATTTCAATTACCTTTGCGCCAAGTTCAGAAAGTACGTTAGGGGCGATGTGATAGGTTGCCCCATGCGCGCAGTCCACTACTATTTTTAAGCCTTTAAGCGATAAGTCTGACGGAAATGTGCCTTTACAATATTCAATATAACGTCCGGCAGCGTCGTTTACTCTGGTGGCCTTCCCTAATTTATCACTGGCAACGCAGGTCATGGGTTTTTCCATTTGCTGCTCTATGGCTAGCTCAATGTCGTCGTCTAGCTTTTGACCATTAGATGAAAAGAACTTAATGCCGTTGTCGTAGTACGGATTATGTGAGGCGCTAATTACAATGCCAGCCTCTGAACGAAATGTCTTAGTTAAGTAAGCGATTGCCGGCGTGGGCATTGGCCCTAGCAGACCAATATTGATACCTGCGGCCGACAAACCCGCTTCCAAGGCAGATTCAAGCATGTAGCCACTAATTCTGGTATCTTTGCCTATCAATACTTTGTTGGTTCCGGCGCCTGCTAGGACTTTACCCGCTGCCCATCCTAACTTGGTAACAAACTCAGGGTTGATAACACTTTCACCCACTTTGCCGCGGATACCGTCTGTTCCAAAATATTGTCTTATCGACATGTGTCGTCCTTTTATTATAATTGGTTTAATTTTTCAATAATTACAGCCACATCCATGGCTTCTTTTACATCGTGCACCCTTAATACGCTTGCGCCAGCGAGTGCGGCAACGGTGTTTACACAGATGCCTCCGGCTAGGGTGTCATTCACATCAACATTGAGCAGCTTACTGATCATTGATTTACGAGACATACCCGCAAGCACCGGCAGGTCAAACTGGGTGAATTCTACAAAGTTCTTTAACATCGAATAATTATGATCCAAGGTTTTTCCAAAACCAAACCCGGGGTCCAGCATGATTTGATGATACTTAAAACCAGCCTTACTCATGATATCGATGCGTTGCCGAAAAAAGGCGATTATTTCATCTACAACAGATTCATATTCTGGCGCTAACTGCATCGTGCTAGGGCTGCCCTGCATATGCATTATGCAACTAGGTATATTGAATCGATCGGCTAGGTCTGCTGCCACCTCCAACGCGCCTGGCTCGCTCAAGGCACGTACATCATTAATCAGGGATGCACCGGCGTTGGCGGCTTGGCGCATAACCTCTGCTTTGCTGGTATCTATTGAAATAATAACATCAAAACGCTTTGCGATTGCTTCAATAACGGGGATGACTCTTTTTAGTTCCTGCTCAAGGGCCACTGGCTCTGCGCCGGGTCGAGTCGACTCTCCGCCAACGTCAATAAACGTGGCACCTTGGCTTATCATGCGCTCAGTTTGCAGAAGCGCTGCGTCGAGTTGATTGTATTTACCACCGTCTGAAAACGAGTCGGGGGTAACATTTAATACGCCCATGATTTTGGGCGCGTTAAACAACACGGTTTTATCACGAAACGTCATCATTGTTAGAGCACCTCAGCAGTATTGCTTAACGTATATCATACCGTACTTGTCAGGAATTTTGACAGTACCAAATTGAAAATCCTAGCAAAATATTTTTGCAGGTCGGGAAGGAGCATGCCAAATAAAAAAACACCGACAAATGCCGGTGTTTTCTAATGTAGTAAGCTGTTTTAGCGTTTAGCTCGACGGATTCGTCTCACCTTCGCCGTCTGCTTTTGGCTCATCTTGACGCCCAACATCTAGTTTCGCACCACCCGACGGAGGAGTCGAATCAGAACGATTGTCTTTGTCCCAATCAGCAGGCTGACGAACTTCGCGGCGTGCCATCAAATCATCGATTTGACGGGCATCAATGGTTTCATATTTCATCAATGCATCTTTCATTGCATGCAAAATATCCATATTGTCACGAAGCATCTGCTCGGCGCGCTTATAATTGCGGTCAATCAAGCTTTTAATTTCAGCGTCTATCGCTCGTGCGGTTTCATCAGACACACTTGCTGATTTGCTCACTGAGCGTCCTAAAAACACCTCACCCTCTTCTTCCGCATAAAGCTGGGCACCTAGTTTGCTAGACAAGCCCCATTGCGTCACCATCTTTTTAGCAATGTCTGTTGCGCGCTCTATATCGTTTGATGCGCCGGTGGTTACCATGTCTTCGCCATAAATAATTTCTTCCGCGAGACGACCACCATACAAACTTGAGATCATGCTTTCGAGGTGACGTTTGGTGTAGCTCACGCGGTCTTGTTCAGGCAGATACATGGTCACACCGAGTGCTCTACCGCGCGGGATAATAGATACCTTATACACAGGGTCATGCTCCGGCACGAGTCGACCTACAATTGCATGACCAGCCTCATGATAAGCAGTCATGGTTTTTTCTTCTTCAGTCATAACCATTGACTTGCGCTCAGCGCCCATCATGATTTTGTCTTTGGCTTTATCGAATTCTTCCATCGATACAACACGTCGGTTAGTTCGCGCTGCGAACAACGCCGCTTCGTTTACTAGATTGGCCAAATCAGCCCCTGAAAATCCAGGTGTACCACGTGCGATAACGGCTGGCTGCACATCGTCGTCAATAGGCACTTTTCGCATATGCACTTTAAGAATCTGTTCACGGCCACGAATATCCGGCAATCCTACTACGACTTGACGGTCAAAACGTCCAGGACGCAATAACGCAGGGTCGAGTACATCCGGACGGTTAGTTGCAGCTATCACGATAATACCTTCGTGCCCTTCAAAACCGTCCATCTCAACAAGCATTTGGTTAAGCGTTTGCTCACGTTCATCGTGTCCACCGCCTAAACCAGCGCCACGCTGACGCCCTACTGCATCAATTTCGTCGATGAAGATAATACATGGCGAGGACTTTTTGGCTTGCTCAAACATGTCTCGCACGCGAGACGCGCCAACACCCACAAACATTTCAACAAAATCAGAACCAGATATTGTGAAAAACGGAACTTTCGCTTCGCCCGCAATCGCTTTCGCAAGCAATGTTTTACCGGTTCCTGGCGGACCTACCATTAGCACGCCCTTAGGAATCTTACCGCCTAACTTTTGAAATTTGCTCGGGTCGCGTAAAAAGTCAACTAGCTCAGAAACATCTTCTTTTGCTTCATCACACCCTGCAACATCCGCGAATGTCGTTTTAATTTGATCTTCGCTCAGCAATCTTGCCTTACTCTTACCAAACGACATTGCTCCGCGGCCGCCACCACCCTGCATCTGACGCATAAAGAAAATCCACACGCCTATTAATAACAGCATCGGGAACCACGATATAAAGATTTGAGCCAGCCAATTCGGCTGTTCGGGCGCTTGTCCAAACGCCTTCACATCGTTCTTAGCCAAATCAGACATCAGCTGGTCGTCGCGATATGGAATATAGGTTACAAAGGGCTCGCCATTGCGTTTTACGCCCTTTATTTCGTTTTGGCTGATAGTCACTTCGCGAATGTCTCCGCGCTGCACTTCAGCTAGAAATGTGGTGTAGTCAGTTTGCGGGCTAACAGACTGCTGTCCAGAAAAATTCTTGAACACCATCATCAGCACTACCGCTATGAATAACCACAAAATAAGATTTTTTGCCATGTCGCTCAACGCTACTTACCTCTAATCAATAAGCCTAATTCAAATTTGGGATGCAGGCATATCACTTGTTTTACCTGCCGTAAAGACTACTATACTTTCGCTAGTTACGCTACCTGCACATCGCCTCAGCCAAGTTGACGCTTGGATTCTTACGACCTCACAATGCTTACGCAGTTCATTAGGTTTTCGCTCATTCTACAACGACCAAAAAACCGAAGGGCTAGGTAAAGTGTAAAAAATTTAATCCACCCCCACCTATCGAGCCCAAACACGATGTTAACAGCTTACATAAATCACGCGAACTAAGATGTTTTTGTACCTTTACCGTCTGCAATAGTCGCATTGATGTATAAGTGAAGGTAGAATGCAGAAAATCAAGGCACAACCGACGATTAGTAACCTGATAATTAGTGAGCTTGCGATTCGTGATAGCTCAACATTACAACAACTACTATACGCCCGTCGTGTAAAACTTTAGACAACAGATTAGTTAGGTACATGCATTTAACAACAAAACAAAAACAATTTTTAAAAGGGCTTGCCCACACACTCAGGCCGGTAGTGCAGCTTGGCGCGAACGGGCTTACCGAAGGCGTTGTTGCTGAAATCGAAAACGCGCTTAACCATCATGAGTTAATCAAAATAAAAGTGCCCTCAGACGATCGTGAAGAAAAAGCTTTAATCATGGACGCTATTGTAGGTGAGACAAAAGCTCACAAAGTCCAAACCATTGGCCATACCCTTGTTATTTACAAGGCCAGTGACGAACCTAAAATTAGCCTGCCGCGTAAATAAGCTACACGACTACTACAGGCTTTTTGTTTAGATTTAGCGAATACCTTCAGGGGATACTATGACTCAACACACTGCAATTGTTACAGGCGCTTGCTCAGGCTTAGGCCATGCAACAGCCGCGTTATTAATCAGCGCAGGGTGGCGCGTTGCCATACTCGATATGAATGAAGAGGCCGGACAGGCCCGCATTGAAGAATTTGGTGAGCAACACTGTCGATTTTATAAAACCGACGTAACCCATGAGAAAGGGGTTGAAGAGGTTATCGCCAAGGTTTTTGCAGACAATGAAAATGTAAGGCTATGCGTAAATTGTGCAGGCATTGCGCCAGCCAAGCGCATGCTCGACAGAGACAGCGCCCCAATGCCGCTCGATAACTTTGCATCTGTTATCCAAATAAATCTCATCGGAAGCTTCAACGTGGCCAGAGTGGTGGCGTCTTATTTTGCAAAAAATGCGGATACCGACGGGGAACGTGGCGTCATTATCAATACCGCATCGGTAGCAGGTTATGAAGGGCAAATTGGCCAGACTGCCTATGCAGCTAGTAAAGGCGGCATCATCGGGCTGTGTTTACCAATGGCAAGAGACCTCGCGCCACTGGGCATAAGGGTCAATACCATTGCGCCGGGCGTTATGGGAACGCCAATGTTGCTTGCAATGCCCGATAAAGTGCAGGATGCGCTCTCAGCAAATGTGCAGTTTCCAAAACGCTTGGGCCTGCCTGAAGAATTTGCCAAACTCGTTCTACATGTATTTGAAAATAAATATATAAACGCAGAGACAATACGCCTTGACGGCGGCCTTCGCATGCCGCCTAAATAAGGTCAACGCTGAATCAATAAACCGCGGCGACGCTTAGTCGTCGTGCCCCCCGTTTACCGTCGCATAAATAGAGAACAATCGCTGAACCGCTCGCTGATGAACCGAATGCTTAGGGAAGCGTCCTCTGGTATTTAGTGCGCCTGCCGCTTTTCCTGTCATTATTGTAATCGCTTGGTCAACATTATCGATTGTATACACATGAAAATCACCTTTTTCGACCGCAGCAATCACCTCATCACTGAGCATCAGATTAACCCGATTTGAATAGGGGATCATCACGCCTTGCTCACCTGTGAGGCCGCGATTTTTGCACAGTTCAAAATACCCTTCGATTTTTTCATTGATGCCGCCAACAGCTTGAACCTCACCTAACTGGTTGATAGAGCCGGTAACTGCAATGCTTTGTTTAAGCGGAATATCGGTAAGGGCAGATATTAAGGCCAGTAGCTCACCAAGCGATGCACTGTCACCGTCGATGTAGCCATAAGATTGTTCTAGGGCAATGTTTGCTGACAAGGTCAGCGGAAAATCTTGTGCATATTTATTACCCAAGTAGCCTGTCATCAAGAGCACGCCCTTTGAGTGAATAGACTGTCCAAGCTCCACTTCACGCTCAATATCTACCACCCCGCTGCTTCCGGCATATACTGTGGCGGTGACCCGTGCGGGTGTACCAAAGGATGTGTCGCCTATCTCAAGCACCGTCAATCCGTTTAAGGTACCCACCGCATCGCCGCTGGTGGTAATTAACACGTGCCCTTCTTGAATGTCTTGCAAAAAGTTGTCTGCAACTCGCCCCGTACGCATTTTCTTCGCGCTTAGCGCAGCATTTATATCTTCCACTAAAAGATGATCGCGCTGCGCGATATCACAAAAATATTTGGCTTCGTGCAATAGCTCTAGAATATCAGCAAAACGCGCGCTCAGCTTCGACTGATGCTCAGAGAGGCGAAGGCTATGCTGCACGAGCTTTTCACTGGCTTTAAGCTCAATCGACGCGAGCCCTAAGGCGCTAACCTCTTTGTTCACTCTAGCAACAAAATGCGCCAAGTTTTGCTGATTGACGTCAATTTCATTCTCAAAATCCACCAACACTCTAAACAGCTCAGGAAACTCGTGATCGTAGTCTTGTAGGGTATAATACAAATCACGGGACCCAAGCAAAATCAGTTTACAGTCGAGTGAAATTGGCTCAGGGTTTTGCGTAATAGAGTTGACCATACCCGCCTCTTGCTGAGGCAGTTCAAGCTTTATTCTTCCAAATTTTAACGCGAGTTTTAGCGCCTCCCACACATATGACTGCGACAGCAGTTTATCGGCATCTAAAACCAGATAGCCGCCATTTGCACGATGCAGTGCACCAGCGGTAATCATTCTGTAGTTGGTATAGACCGACCCCTGCACGCTCGTATATTCAATCTTGCCAAACAAGTTTTGGTAATTAGGGTTGGCCTCGTACACTAAAGGTGCTGAAGCATTCTGTTTATTGCTCACCAAGCAGTTCGGTAAATAAATATCCACCAGCATCGCTCGACGGTCAAACTCGTCTTGTTTTTCGTCTTTATTCTCCTCGCAAAGCATATCTACAATCGTTTCAACGATATGCGTTTTGAGCTGCTTGAGGTACATCAGAATTGAGATGTCGCTGCTATATTTTTGCTCAAGCTCTTTAATGAGTGGCTTAACACCCTGCTCTGCCAACTGTACTTTCAAGGCTTTTTGCTGCTCCGCAGCCTCACGCTGCCAACCGGGCAATTCAAGCAAGGCTTCTGTTAGCGTTACTTCTAGTTCGTCAATAAGTTGATAATAATGCGCGCGCGTTTGGTCAGATTGTGCTGAAAAATCTGCATCACTGACCGGTTGTCCTTCGACGATGGGGGCAAAACTCACGCTATTGCCCTCTTCGACTAATGCAATGCCTTTTTGAAAGGCGAGTTTTTCAACTTCATCAATCGCCTTGTCGTACTTTTGTTCAAAATGACGAGTAATGGCCGCCTTACGTCGCTGGTATCCGGGGTTTTCATAAGACGCCGGAAAAGTAGCAAGCACCTCGTCAATAAAGGTTTCAATGTCTTTGACAAATGCGGCGCTCTCGCCTGCCGCCATTTTGAGCACCTTCGGCTCGCGTTCATTTTCTAAATTGTTTAGATAAAGCCAGTCGAACAATTCTAAATGAGCAGACTGATGTTGCTGAATATGTTCTTTTATCAGCGTAAAACGACCGGTTGCTTGCTCACCCATTACATACATGTTGTAGCCAGTGGAGCGAACGCCAAGGCCAAATTCAAAGGCGCGCTTTGCCCGCTCCTGACCTATCAATAAGTCGGGCGTTGGACTTTGTGTTGGCGATGCCTCAGTAATATCTTTTAGCGATACATTGGCAGATAGCTGAAGGTGGGTTAGGCGTGTGCTTTGTGCAACATCTTTTATTGTCATATTCTCGCTTTTAGGCTTTATAAAAAGTGGTCATTTCGATTAAGAGTGTATCGCAATATGAATGGCTAGACTGCAACTTTTTGCGCCGCTTTACCATCTGATTATCGGTCAATAACAAATGTGAAGGCATAGCAGTGATAAAAAACGCTCACAACAAGGCTCATAAAAGCTTGTGATATACCAACGCGGCAAGTTATTCTATAGGGCTATTGCTAACAAAAAAACGAGAATCGCAAGCTACATGTCCAGTTACGACGAAAATGCAGACAACGCGCACCAATACGACCCACAAACGATAGAATCACACGCACAACAGCATTGGTTAAACACCAAAGTGTTTGATGCGAACCAAGACGACAGTAAAGAGAAATATTACTGCATGTCAATGTTCCCCTATCCCAGTGGTCGTCTGCACATGGGTCATGTTCGCAACTATACTATCGGTGATGTGGTAAGTCGTTTTCAGCGCATGCTCGGTAAAAACGTGCTTCAACCCATTGGCTGGGATGCCTTTGGTCTGCCGGCAGAAAACGCGGCGATTGAAAATAAAACCGCGCCCAGCAAATGGACATTGCAAAACATCGAATACATGAAGGGGCAGTTAAATGCCTTAGGTTTTGGCTACGATTGGCGCCGTGAAGTGACTACCTGCGACCCTGAATATTATCGCTGGGAGCAATGGTTTTTTACCCGTTTGTTTGAAAAAGGCTTGGTGTATAAGAAAAACGCCACGGTTAACTGGGATCCAGTTGACCAAACCGTATTAGCCAACGAGCAAGTGATTGACGGACGTGGCTGGCGCTCTGGTGCGTTAGTTGAGCAAAAAGAAATTCCGCAATGGTTCATCAAAATTACCGACTACGCCGACCAACTGCTAAACGACCTAGATAAATTACCCGACTGGCCGCAGCAAGTAAAAACCGCGCAGCGCAACTGGATAGGCCGTTCTGAAGGCGTTGAAATAAGCTTTAGCCTAAGCCAAGAGAGTGCGGGTTACAGTGAAATTGAGGTGTACACTACCCGTCCAGATACGCTCTATGGTGCTACCTATCTTGCGATTGCGGCACAACACCCTATTGCTCTAGGACTCGGTGAGCACAACAACGACATTAGCGAATTTATCGAAAAGTGTAAAAACACCAAAACCGCCGAAGCCGAACTTGCCACAATGGAAAAGCTTGGCATAGATACCGGACTTACTGCTATCCATCCCCTAACGGGCGAAACAGTGCCTATTTGGATTGCCAATTTTGTATTAATGGGATACGGCTCTGGCGCTGTGATGTCGGTACCTGCGCACGACCAACGAGATTGGGAGTTTGCAACAAAGTACAGTTTGCCAATTAAGCAAGTTGTTGAATTTAAGAGCGAAGATGCAGACGCTGATTTATCGAAAGCGGCATATTGCGAAAAACATACTGTTATTAATTCTGGTGAATACTCTGGTCTTCCGTTTGAAGAAGCATTTGACGCCATCGCAAATAAACTGGCCAGTATGGATAAAGGCAAAAAAACCGTGAATTACCGCTTACGTGATTGGGGTGTATCGCGTCAACGTTATTGGGGCGCACCCATCCCTATTGTTAACGACGAGCACGGTAATTCGCATGCAGTTAGCGCCGACGACCTACCGGTTGTATTGCCCACCGATGTTGTCATGGATGGCGTAACATCACCTATAAAAGCTGACCCACAATGGGCTCAAACCGAACACAATGGCGTTGCTATGCAGCGTGAAACAGACACCTTTGATACCTTCATGGAATCTTCGTGGTATTACGCACGCTATGCATCAGCGCCAAAAAACGCAATGCTCAACCCATCCGAAGCAAACTACTGGCTGCCGGTAGACCAATACATAGGCGGTATCGAACACGCGATATTGCACCTTTTATACGCGCGATTTTTTCATAAGCTTTTACGCGATGAAGGTTTGGTTTCATCAGATGAACCTTTCAATCGTTTACTTTGCCAAGGCATGGTCCTGGCCAATGCGTTTTATTCAAAAGCCGATAACGGCAAAGAAATTTGGCACGCACCAGACACCGTCACACCCATTAAAGACGACAAAGGCAGAATCATAGGTGGCACACTTAGCGAAAGCGGTGAGAAGGTGGAATACGCCGGCATGATCAAAATGTCTAAATCAAAAAATAACGGCATTGACCCACAAAAAGTGATTGATATTTATGGCGCTGACACCATCCGCTTATATACCATGTTTGCTGCGCCACCTGAGCAAGATTTGGAGTGGATTGAGTCGGGTGTAGAGGGAGCAAATCGCTTTTTACGCAGGTTGTGGCGATTGGTGAATGAGTTTGCTCAAACACATTTGAAACAATGTGCTCAGAGCCAAGCGCAAAGTATCGATAAAATCTCGCTGTCTAAGTCTCAAAAAGCGCTTAGAAAAGAGATACACAGCAAAATTGAAACCATCACCGATGATATTGAGCGTCGTCAGACCTTCAATACCGCGGTAGCAAAAATGATGGAGTTGCTCAACGCTCTGCAAAAATATGAGATTGCAGATGAGCAGGACGCCTCCATATATGCTGAGGGTCTTATTGCGCTTGTGAAAATGCTAAACCCTTACACACCGCATATTTGTGAGTCTTTGTGGCAATTACTCGGGCAAACCGAAGCCCTGCAAACGGCAGCTTGGCCTCAAGTAGACAAAGCCGCATTAGTTGAAGATGAAAAATTGATCATTGTTCAGGTAAACGGCAAACTGCGCGCTAAACTTACCGTAGCAGCTGATATCGACAAAGCCTCGTTAGAGGCAATGGCTCTGGCTCACGAAAATGTTAAAAGCTTCACTGAGGGTAAAACGCTTCGTAAAGTAATTGTTGTGCCCGGCAAGCTCGTAAACATTGTTGCAAACTAATACCGGACAAAACATGGCTTTAATCACTGACATAAGCAGCAATACTGGAAAAGCCTAATGCATATCAAGCAAATAATTAAACCGAGGGGCAATCAAGCGTCTCGTGCGTTTGTTAGTCAAAAAGCGTATCGAAGCTTATGTTTAACGGCTCTGCTAAGCCTTGCCTTAATGCTAGGCGCATGCGGCTTTACTTTGCGTGGCTCCCAAGCACTGCCGCCCACCCTCGATACGGTGGTTATTAACGCTTCGATACAGTACAACCCGCTGACTCGTGCCCTTAGCAGGCGTTTGCCGGTGTATCAATTAAACAGCATTAACGCTGACTCAAACGAGCTTGAAAGCCTTGACCCAAGCAAGGTAGTACTGTTGAGTATGCAGCCCGAATCGCTTGAGAGAAGACTGCTGTCGGTATTTTCAAGCGGTCAGGTTGCCGAGTACGAGTTAATATATTCAGTGGACTATCAGGTCACCTTCCCGAATGCCGCTCCTATCAACAATACGATGTCGGTATCAAGAGAATATCAGGATGATCCGCAGCAAATATTAGCGAAATCCAGAGAGCTCGAGCTGGTAATGAATGAAATGCGCGCCGAAACAGCCGACCGAATCATTCGTCTTTTATCAAGCCAATATACCTTGGCACAAAGCAATGCAAACACCAATAATGCGGTTCAGAACTAATGCAGCTCAAGCCTAATCAATTTGAGGCGCACTTAAGTCGCAACCCCCTGCCCTCTATCGTGCTGTTATTCGGTGATGAGCCGCAGCAGAAGCAAGATGTGATTGACGCCTTACGTAAACAAGCAAAGCTCGCCGGCTTCGAGGAACGTCAAACATTAGTGGCAGATGGCGACTTTTCATGGCAGCAACTAATCGATGCTACCCAAGCCATGTCTCTATTTTCTGACAAGCAATATATTGAGCTTACCTTGCCCACCGGCAAACCAGGTACACAAGGTGCTGCCGTGTTAAGCGAGTTAAGCACAAGCTTGACCGAAGATACGCTTTTGCTCATACAGGGGCCCAAGATTGGAAAGGATGTGCAAAACACAAAGTGGTTTAAACAGCTCTTATCACATGCTTGGTTTTGTCACTGTTATGAACTTCAGGGTGGACAGTTGCAGCAATGGGTCAAACAGAGAGCCGCTCAAGCCAAGCTTCCACTTACGCAAGACGCAATTAGCCTGATTGCCGATATGAACGAAGGTAACTTGCTTGCCGCCAACCAAGAGCTTGAGAAACTGGCTCTGTTGTTTGTGAATGAAACAAGTATTGATGCAAGTCATGTGGCTAGGTCGAGCGTGGATCAGTCTCGCTTTACGGTATTTCAATTTACCGATGAAGTGTTAAGCGGCAATATGCGCCGAGCAATAAAAATACTCTATCGCTTAGAAAGCGAAGGATTAGAGCCAAATATTATTTTATGGTCGCTGATTAAAGAGGCCCAGCTCCTTGAACAATGTCAAAGTTTTCGTCAGCGCGGAGAGAGCATTCCATTTGCTAAAATGCGTATATGGCAAAACAAACAGGCGCTGTATAACGCAGCCCTGATGCGTTTAAGCGCCGGTCATCTAAGTGTGCTCATTGGGCATCTGCAGCAAGCCGACGCTTTATTAAAATCGGAGACCTTACATAAGCCGTATGTGATGTTGAGTCATTTAGCGCTCTTGTTTTTACCCGCTCCTCTCGAACACTTTTCGCTTAGCGCATAATGAGCTTACCGCCCTATTCGCTCAAAGCTATATTTGGAGGTACCTTCGACCCACCTCATCTAGGGCACCTAAGACCCTTGTTAAGTTTGCTCGACACGCTTAATTTAGATCATTGCGATATCGTGCCTAGCCATATCCCTGTGCATAAACAGACTCAAACTGCAGCCGCTCATAGACTGAAAATGTGCGGGTATTTTGCTCAGGCAGACTCTCGCTTGCAGGTTAACGATATTGAAATAAAACATGATAGACCGAGCTTCTCTTCAAACACGCTAGCTGAGCTTGCCCAAACTCACCCAAACACTAGCATTTGTTTTATTTTAGGTCTCGACGCATTTTTAGGGCTCGCCTCATGGCATAAATCGGAGGTTCTATTTAAGCAATGCCACTTTATTGTAATGATGAGAGACGAAGATAGTGATCTTGCAAATGAACTTACAGGTGATGGCTATTCCGATGCTTCGATTGGCGTAAATTCGAGCTCACTTAGGTATTTACCGGCTTCTTTGCAAGCCTTACTGCCAGAAACCATTTATTTGTGCGCCGAGCAAGGACAAAAAGCGCAAAATCAACACATAAACGGTATACTACGTGCATCAAAACATGGCGAGGTGGTGTTCTTTATGAACAAGGTTCATGAAGTGTCGTCAACTCAGGTCAGGCACGCATTGGCGCGCGGTGACTCAATTAAACACTATTTATTACCTGAAGTAGCTGATTACATTCAGGAACATTCTATTTATAAAACAAAGGCAGAAGATTGAAAGATACTACATTAACACAGTTTATTATCGACAAAATTGAAGACATGAAAGCCCGTGACGTTGTCGTTATCGACGTGGTCGGTAAAAGCACTGTCACCGACACTTTAGTTATTTGCTCTGGTAATTCAAAGCGTCATGTATCGTCCATTGCTGAGAACCTTATTAAAGAAAGCAAGCTTGCCGGACATCCCCCGTTAAGCGTAGAGGGTAAAGACGTTGGCGAATGGGTATTGGTAGACTTAGGTGACTGCGTTGCACATGTTATGCAAGATGAAACCCGAGACTTCTTCCAGTTAGAAAAACTCTGGCAATAGACTACCGCTCTACATGCATATTCAAATTGTTGCAGTTGGGAACAAAATGCCAAAATGGGTGGTCGAAGGCGTCAATGAATACGTGAAGCGCTTTCCTATCGACTGCCGAGTAAACTTTACAGAAATTGCGCCCGGAAAACGGGGTAAAACCACCAACATCGATAAAACGATTTTTGATGAGGGTCATCGCTGCCTGCAAAGTATCGCCAAAGGTAATCGCATCGTCGCTCTCGAAGTTGACGGCAAGGCGTGGTCAACGCCTCAATTGGCACAACAAATCGAACGATGGAAAATGGACGGTCGCGATGTGAGCCTGCTGATTGGCGGCCCAGAAGGTTTGTCGAAAGCGTGTAAAGAGGCAGCCGAGCAAACGTGGTCATTGTCAAAGCTTACTCTTCCACATCCTATGGTAAGAGTCATTGTAGCCGAGGCGCTGTATCGAGCTTGGTCGGTCACGCAAAATCACCCTTACCATAGAGAGTAGTATAGTAAAAAATGATGAAAAAACGTCAAACCATCCGCGACCATTCCGCTGAGGCAAATCTTTTTGCTCGCAGAGCGTTTGTGTCAATGCTGCTGGTGGTCGCTTTTTTAAGTCTGATTGTCATTAATCTTTACCATCTTCAGGTTAATCAGTTTGAGGATTATCAAACACGCTCAAATGGCAATCGCATAAAGGTCTTGCCCATTCCACCTAATCGCGGTCTCATTTACGACCGTAATGGGGTGATATTGGCAGAAAACAAACCCGTTTTCAGCCTTGAGATTATCCCGGAAGAAGTCGACGATTTAAGCGAAACATTGGCTCAACTGAGCGAATTAATGTCGCTCAGCCCTGATGAAATCGAAAATTTTGAGAAAGAGCGAAAGCGCCAGCGCCGATTTAAGCCGGTGGTGCTTCGTAATCAGCTAAGTCAAGAAGAGGTTGCCTTATTTGCCGCAAACCAGCACCGCTTTGATGGAGTGACCATAGAGGCCAGGCTGTCGCGATACTACCCGTTTAAAGATACGCTTACGCACATGCTAGGCTATGTGGCCCGCATTAACAAACGTGACCTAAACAAGCTAGAGAAGAACGGCGAAGCAGCAAACTATGCGGCTACCTATGACATTGGTAAACAGGGAGTTGAAAAATATCACGAGCGCGTACTGCACGGTACCGTTGGTTATCAGCAAGTAGAGGTAAACAACCAAGGGCGGATAATTCGCGTGCTCGATGTGCAGCCGCCCATCCCCGGACGCGATATTGCATTAAACATCGATATAACGCTACAACAAAAAGCACAGGCACAACTTGCCGGTCGCAGAGGTTCTGTTGTGATCACCGATACCCGCACCGGCGGTATTTTAGCTTTATACAGCAGCCCAAGCTACGACCCAAATTTGTTTGTTCACGGCATAAGCCAAAAAGAATATTCTAAATTGCTTAACTCCAAATACAGCCCACTGCTCAACCGAGCCACTCAAGGACGCTATCCGCCCGCCTCCACCATTAAGCCGCATTTGGCATTAGTGGGATTAGAAGAAGGCATAATTGATTCGGATACCGAGATAAAAGACACCGGGACTTACCGCTTGCCGAATGTATCTCACGTTTGGCGGGATTGGAAAAAGTGGGGGCATGGCGACGTTGATGTCACCAAGTCCATAGAAGTGTCGTGCGACACATTTTACTACGATTTAGCGGTTAAATTGGGCATTGACCGCCTACATGAAACTATGACTGAATTTGGTTTTGGCGAATTTACGGGTGTAGATTTATACGAAGAATCTCAGGCTATTATGCCCTCACGAGGCTGGAAACGCGCTCGATTTAACGAAGCGTGGTACATGGGTGACACGATTTCGGTTGGTATTGGACAAGGGTATTGGAATGCTACCCCGCTGCAGCTCGCTCAGTCTGTGAACTTTTTAGTGAACAAAGGCGAGAGACACGTGCCGCGTTTGTTAAAAGGCTTCATGGTTGAAGGCGACATTCAAGATATTCCCATTGAAATGAAGCCACCTATGCAAATAAAAGACGAGGCAAACTGGGACATTGTGTTAGATGCTCTGTATGGCACTGTTAACCGCGAGGACGGAACTGCTAAGAAGGCATTTGAGGGTACAAGCTACATCTCGGCGGGAAAAACGGGAACCGCGCAGCTCTTCACGGTTGCCCAAGACGCTGAATATGACGAAGACGCCATATCAGAATATTTGCGTGACAACGCCATGTACGTTGGCTATGCCCCCTATGATGCCCCCGAAATAAGTATCGCAGTAACCATAGAAAACGCTGGCGGTGGAGGCTCAAATGCAGCGCCTCTAGCGCGTGAAGTGATGGATTTTTATTTTGAAAATCGACCCGACAATCGTATTGCGGTAGCCACCAGTGATGCGATGCAAAACACACCTAAAAACGCTGCGGATGCGAGCCAATGAGCAAGGCATTTACACCCGCTAGACGTTCTTTATTAGAGAAAGTCCATATTGATGGTTTTTTACTTTTTTCACTAGTGTCACTCATGGTAGTGGGTCTTTTGACCATCTATTCTTCTGGCGGCCAAGACTGGGAATTAGTGAACAGACAGTTTGTACGCCTCGGGCTTGCTATGACGGTTATGGTAATCCTTGCGCAAATACCGATGATGTTCTATCAGCGCATCGCAGTATATTTTTATGCGGGCGGCATTTTAATGCTAGTGGGTGTTTTGCTCTTTGGCGATATGGGAAAAGGGGCGCAGCGATGGCTCGACTTTGGATTTATTCGCTTTCAACCATCAGAAATCATGAAGCTTGCAGTGCCGCTAATGGTGGCCTGGTACATTAGCAAGGGCAATCTTCCCCCGCGTTACCGCGACATTTTTGCAGGCTTCATACTCGTTTTTATACCCACTATATTGATTGCAAAGCAACCTGATTTAGGAACCTCGCTACTCATTGCAAGCTCTGGTATTTTTGTGCTGTTTTTATCGGGCATGGCGTGGAAACTCATAGGATTTATTGCACTTCTTGGAGGCGCTTTTGCGCCCATAATGTGGTTCTTTTTGATGGAGGAGTATCAAAAGCAACGAGTAACCACATTCCTTAATCCAGAGAGTGATCCACTTGGCTCGGGTTATCACATTATTCAATCGAAAATTGCCATTGGTTCAGGCGGCGTAGAAGGGAAAGGATGGCTTCAAGGGACGCAATCGCAGTTAGAATTTTTGCCAGAGAGACATACCGATTTTATTTTTGCAGTGTATAGCGAAGAGTTTGGCTTAATAGGCGTGATTGGCCTGCTCATCATGTATTTGTGCATTATTTTACGTGGACTTTACATTGCCAACCGAGCGCAAGACGCATTTAGCAAATTAGTAGCCGGCAGTATTACCTTAACATTCTTTGTATATGTGTTTGTAAATATGGGGATGGTGTCGGGGCTTTTGCCCGTGGTTGGCGTCCCCTTACCCTTAATCAGTTACGGCGGGACATCGATGGTGACATTGCTTGCCGGTTTTGGCATATTAATGTCGATTAGCACGCAAAAACGCCTGCTATCGCGATAATTCTCTTTTAAAATAGGTGCTTGACGCTATGTTTAGGCTTGAATTTAAGCGTGTTTTAATTCTGTCAGCCTGCCTCATATTCATGCAGGCCTGTTCAACTGCGCCCACCGGTCGCTATACACAAAAACAAGATTCTGCGCCTCAGTTTGAGTATGGCGAACTCAGCTTTGTGGAGCCAATTCCGGTTTATGAACCTTACAGCGTTTGGACCAGCCGGCCATATACCGTTTTAGGCGGTTACTACACCCCAATGTTAGACGCTAAAGGCTTTGAAGATACCGGCTATGCGTCGTGGTACGGGCAGAAATTTCATGGGCATACCACTGCAAACGGTGAAACCTTTGATATGTTTGCCCTAACCGCTGCTCATAAAACCCTCCCCCTTCCCTCTTTTTTACGCGTGACTAACCTAGAAAATAACAAAACTGCCACTGTTAGAGTCAACGATAGAGGGCCCTTTCATGACGATAGAATTCTAGATTTATCCTACGGCGCGGCGAAAAAACTGGGCTTTCACAGTAAGGGCGTCACCAAAGTAAAAATAGAGGTAATACATGTTAGTCCCTCCGGTGTGGTAACAATTGGGAAATCGGCCCCCACCAACAGTATGCTTGCCAGCACACAAAAAACGACTGCAACAAACACAGTAAATGCAAAAAACCAAGTGGTTACCAGTACGGCCGCTAGCAAAATAAATCAGTCTTTAAGCACCACAGAAATGCGCATTAACGCTGAGAATAGTCCCGACATCAATGAGGAGTCTTTGCAAGATACGCTTTTGTTTGTGCAAGTCACGGCGAGTTCGAACGAATCAAAAGTAAGAGAGCTTGCCACCGGCTTGTCAAACTTACTACAAGTCACCAACAGCATCCCTAAGCTTAATGATATCTATCGCCTGCATTTAGGCCCAATGGAAAATGAACAAAGTGCGCAAAAACTTATCCAAGACCTACAGAAGATTGGATTTGAAAATGCATTCCAAGTTGAATTTAATCCTCAGTAGCGCTAAATGCTGAGAAAGTCCGTAAAACACTGTTGTTAGCCACGGCAATACGCTAAAATTCCGAGTTATTTCGATAATAAAAAGACCACTAAAAAGGTAGCTTTAAAACCATGCGCTTATTTATCTTCATTATCACTATGTTAACCGTTAGCCTAGCGAACGCTGCGGTTGTTATCCCCCCCGCCCCCACGGTAGCAGCGGGCGGCTTTTTATTGATGGACCACCATACTGGTCACATCATTGCTGAAAAGAACATTGACCAGCGCCTCGCTCCGGCAAGCCTAACCAAGATCATGACGGTTTACGTAGTGGGTAAAGAACTAAAAGCCGGCAATATTTCGCTGACCGACGAAGTGCTCATATCTGAGAACGCATGGGCGAAAAACTTCCCTGACTCATCAAAAATGTTTATTGAAGTTGGCACGCGCGTTAGCGTAGATGAATTGCTTCAAGGCATTATGGTGCAATCTGGAAATGATGCGTGCGTGGCCATCGCTGAACATGTGGCAGGCTCTGAATCAGCCTTTGCCAGCATGATGAACGCACATGCGCAAAGTCTTGGCATGACCAACACAAACTTTGTTAACAGCCATGGTTTACACGACCCTGACCACTACACATCACCGCGCGATATGGCCCTGTTGTCAAAAGCTCTAATCGCCGAACTGCCGCAGGTCTACGCTTATTACAGCCAGCGCGAGTTTACATACAACGGCATAAAGCAATTTAACCGTAACAGCTTATTATGGGATAAAAGCCTAAACGTAGACGGTATTAAAACCGGTCATACATCAGACTCTGGCTACAGCCTAATAACTTCAGCAACTCAAGGCGATATGCGACTTATTTCAGTGGTTATGGGCACTGAAAGTGAGCGAGCACGAAAAGCTGAAAACAAAAAGCTGTTGCGCTACGGCTTTAGATTTTTTGAATCACTTACACCTTACAAAGCGGGGCAGAGTTTTGTAGCCCATCGCATTTTCATGGGTGATAAAGACACCGTAGAGCTTGGAATTAACGTAGATACCCCCATAACTATTCCCCGTGGACAAGCCGCGCAGTTAAAAGCGCATTTTGAGCTTTCAGAAAAACTAGAAGCACCCATTAGTAAAGGTAAAGAAGTGGGTGTTTTGAGTTTAAAACTAGAAGACGAAACAATTGCAAGCTATCCGCTTGTTACGCTTGAAGAAGTGCAAGAAGGCGGAATATTTGACCGCGCGATGGATTGGGTAAGCATTAAATTAGGGCTAGAAGATTGATGGAAACACGATTTGACGAACTGCTGGATTTTCCATGTACCCAAACCTTTAAGGTAATGGGGCTAGCGCATCCAAGTTTGCCGGATAAGATTATTGAGTGCCTTCAGGTGCATGCACCTGGAGATTACTCTCCGAATGTAAAGCCTAGCAGTAAAGGTACCTATCACGCCGTTTCAATTAGCGTAATCGTTACCAGTAAAGAACATATGGAAACGCTTTACACGGAACTTTCGAATATAGACATTGTAAAGGTAGTGCTTTAGGTTTGAGTGCATCTTCTGACGTGATTGTTCGAGATTTAGGACAACAAGACTACTTGCCTATTTGGCACAAAATGCAGTCGTTTACCGACTGCCGCGATAGTCAAACACAAGATGAAATTTGGCTAACCGAGCACAGTCCTGTTTTTACTCAAGGGCAAGCAGGTAAAGCCGAACATATTCTCAACGCCGGCGATATTCCTATAGTTGATGTCGATAGAGGCGGACAAGTAACCTACCACGGCCCCGGTCAGCTAATGATGTACATTCTATTGGACATTCGGCGCGCTAAATGGGGTGTGCGTGATTTGGTTTCTGCACTCGAACAGAGTATTGTGGCGACCTTATCCGAGCACGGCACGTACGCCTACCCTAAAAAAGATGCACCAGGCGTGTATGTTGACGAAAAAAAGATATGTTCTGTTGGCCTGCGTATCCGAAAAGGCGCATCATTTCACGGTTTAGCGTTTAATGTGGATATGGACTTAAGTCCGTTTAATCGTATTAACCCATGTGGATATGCCGGGCTTGAAATGATAGATTGCACGCAAATACAAGGCCCACAAACAATGCGCGAAGCGAAAAACGCGGTCGTTAAGCATTTTTGCGAAGCCCTAAAGATTAATCAACTGGTGTTTAAAGAAGGTTTTGATGAGTAATTCACGAGCACAAGCAGGCGTTAAACTTAGAGATGAGGATAAAGTAAAACACATTCCCATCACCATCGTTCCGACTGAAAAGGCCGAGATGCTGCGTAAGCCTGAGTGGATCAAGATTAAGCTACCACGCACTACCGACCGCATAGACCACATCAAGCAGACCTTGCGTAAAAACAAACTGCACTCAGTCTGCGAGGAAGCAAGCTGCCCTAATTTAGCCGAATGCTTTAATAAGGGTACCGCTACGTTCATGATTTTGGGCGACATTTGCACGCGGCGCTGTCCATTTTGCGATGTTGCCCACGGCAAACCGTTACCACCGAGTGCTGAAGAGCCAGAAAAACTCGCCAAAACCATTGCCGAAATGGGACTGAACTATGTGGTTATCACGTCGGTAGACCGTGACGACCTTAGAGATGGCGGTGCACAACATTTTGTTGATTGTATCAATGCGATCCGCGAGCACAGCCCTAACACAACCATTGAAGTACTCGTTCCAGATTTTCGTGGCCGTATGGACAGAGCCTTAGAAATATTGAAAAACGGTGTACCAGACGTATTTAATCACAACCTAGAAACTATCCCACGCCTCTATAGAGAATGTCGTCCTGGTGCAAACTACAAGTGGTCGTTGGAATTGTTGCGTAAGTTTAAAGAACAGCATCCTGATGTTCCTACCAAATCAGGACTCATGATGGGCATGGGCGAAACCAGTGAAGAAATGCAGACGGTACTAGACGACCTGCGCGCTCACAATGTAAATATGCTTACGCTAGGGCAGTATTTGCAACCGAGTCGCCATCACTTCCCGGTAAAACGATACGTGCCGCCAGCGGAGTTTGATGCACTAGGTGAATACGCCAAGAAAATCGGATTTACGCACGCTGCATGCGGTCCTATGGTGCGCTCTAGCTACCATGCCGACAAGCAAGCAATGGGCGAAGAAGTTAAATAACAAGGACTCGGATTAAGCCATTGGCTCATGGGCAGCGCTTTGGCTTGCTTTCGCTTGCTTAGGCCTGCCTATTCTTACGTGCGATTTGATGCAACATAGTCAGCGCCTGGGTCGACTATGAACATGCCACTCAGAGCTTCTCGGCCTAATAGCATCAAGTGCGTCATTGAAGAGCGGTCCGTTAGGGTCAACTCAATATCCCATGAAATACCCGACATCATCGCTTGGGTTTTAATCACGTAGCGACGCTCTCGCTCACCATTTGATGACTTGATCCAGCGCCGGTCATGGATGGGCGCCCTACAACGAATCGTTTTATCAATATCGTGAAAGTCTGGATGAAATTCAAAACTAACCTGTTTGTCTTCTTTGTGCACAACGATATGATCAACATGCAGCGCAGAGGTTTGCGCGCCGGTGTCGATGCGAGTATTGATGCTACTTAAACCCACTAAGGGCAAATCGATACTTTCGACCACCCCTACCATCACTCTATCGTTGACATAGTTCAGCGCTGACTCACTCATGAATAAATTGTCTCCGCTCTGTCTGGCTCCGGCACAAGGCTTTCTTGCAACAATTCAATATTATCAGCTACCTCACCATGCTCTTCAAAGTTTGCAATGTGGTACATCGCATCACCCTCCTGTACAAGGGGAATATTCTGGCGTCCAATAATAACGCCAGATTTCGGCGCTTTTAACTTCTCAACAAATGAGCCCACGGGGCTACATATCTCTGCGAGGACTTCGCCTGCTTTTACATAATCACCCAAGCGTTTTAAGTCGCGCACAGTGCCGCTGGCACTGGCCCTTACCCAGCTTGAGTGGTTAGCAATGAAAGGGTCTACCGGCGCTGATTTTGAGCGTCGTTTGCGAATAACCCCAAGATGAGCAAGCACATTGAGCACGCCCTTTAAACCCGCACGAATAGAGAGCTCATCAAAACGCAGTGCTTGTCCGGCCTCGTATAGCAATACCTTAACGCCATGCTCTGAGGCTGCCTCGCGCAGCGAGCCATCGCGTAAGCTCGAGTTAAGCAGTACAGGCACGCCAAACGCTCTTGCCATCGCTTCGGTTTCTTCGTCTTTGAGGTTTGCTCGCACCTGCGGAAAATTACTGCGATGAATGGCTCCGGTGTGCAAATCAATCCCGTAGTCACACTTGCTCACAATTTCCTCCAAAAACAAATGCGCCACTCGCCCTGCCAAAGAGCCTTTTGGCGAGCCAGGAAAACAGCGATTAAGGTCGCGTCGGTCGGGCATATATCGCGATTGGTTTAGCATGCCGTAAACATTCACAATCGGCACCGCAATTAATGTACCGCTCAATAATCGAAATGACTTCATGGTGAGCAAACGTCGAATAATTTCAATTCCGTTTAGCTCATCCCCATGAATGGCCGCGCTAATAAAAACGGTTGGCCCTGGCTTTTTAGCTCGTATCACCTCAACCGGAATCGACACTTCGGTATCGGTATACAGGCTAGCAACGGGTAACTGTAATTTTACTCTGATGCCAGGTTTAATGCTTGTGTCGCCTATGGTAAGCAATTGTTTAGCGCCTGCGCTCATCTCTACCCTTTTCCTTTAGTGCGCGTATTGTGCGGTTTTTGGTTAGTTTCAATAAACTGAAAAATCATGCTGGCAATATCTTTGCCGGTCGCATTTTCTATGCCCTCAAGGCCCGGAGATGAGTTAACTTCCATGACCACAGGTCCTCGATTTGAGCGCAGTAAGTCAACACCGCATACGTTTAACCCCATGGCTTTAGCTGCCGCCACCGCGGTTGCGCGCTCTGCTGCTGAAATTTTAACGATTTGCGCTGAGCCGCCGCGATGTAAATTTGAGCGGAATTCACCCTCTTGGCCCTGACGCTTCATAGCGGCAACCACTTTTTGGCCTACTACCAAGCAGCGGATGTCAGCACCTCCAGCCTCTTTAATGAACTCTTGCACCAAGATATTCGTGTTGATGCCCATAAAGGCCTCAATAACACTCTCTGCTGCCTTGCTCGTTTCTGCAAGCACCACGCCCACCCCTTGAGTCCCCTCAAGCAGTTTTATAACAAGAGGCGCGCCGCCAACGTTTTTGATCAAGTCTTTTATATTGTCGGGACTGTGGGCAAAACCCGTACGCGGCAAACCAATGCCCTTGCGTGATAAAAGCTGAAGCGAGCGCAATTTGTCGCGCGAACGAGAAATCGCAACAGACTCATTGACACTGAACGACCCTGTCATTTCAAATTGACGCACAACAGCGGTGCCGTAAAAAGTAACCGATGCACCAATGCGCGGGATCACCGCATCATAATGTGGTAGAGATTCGCCCTTAAATCTCACCATAGGTTTAGCGCTTGTGATATCCATATAGCAATGCAAGGTGTCTATCACGTCCACCTCGTGTCCTCTTGCCTCACCCGCCTCTTTTAAGCGGCGAGTTGAGTACAAGTTCTTATTTCGAGATAGTATTGCGATTTTCATATATTAAACCTTTATAAGTTGTTTTGCGGTCCGCATCAAAACAGAATTAGGCTGACCACGTTTAATTACCATAACAAAGGTAGTATTGATTAGCGAATCAAGGCAGGGCCATATAAACGGATGGAACATAGTTGGCTGTTTGACTAAGAAATTTTAATTGTCGCTTTTTACTTGATTTTTCAGCATAGATAAACAAATTCTTTCATTCGAAAACACATTTTTTTCAGCTATCATGTTAACCAGCGAGGCTTGTTGCTATTAAGCTTTGATTAATTTGCCATTTTTACGCACAAAGAGTGCTTATTTATATGAAAGAAGAGTTTAATCACCTGATAGAACAACTGTATTCACTAATTAACTTCGTGGCTTTTTCTTATGGCGAATACGAGGTTACCGTGGGCGAAATACTTATTGTGCCCACCTACCTCATTGTTAGTATTTTTGTGATTAAATGGCTGGGCAGATTTATATTCAATCGCTTAATGGCAAACAAGGTTGAGCCCGACGTAGCGCACCTATTTAAACGTATTTACAACGTCGCAGCGCTCATCGTTTTATTCATCACCACCTTAGAACTAATGGATGTGCCACTTACCGCCTTT
This sequence comes from Glaciecola siphonariae, assembly GCF_042652645.1. NCBI lineage: Bacteria > Pseudomonadati > Pseudomonadota > Gammaproteobacteria > Alteromonadales > Alteromonadaceae > Glaciecola > Glaciecola siphonariae. The sequence goes on along the minus strand of NZ_JBHSGU010000002.1, from coordinate 268,502 downwards.
GCTTTTGTCTCGGGCGCTATCGCAATCGGTGTGGGTTTTGGTGCGCAAAACATAATTAACAACTTTATTAGCGGCTGGATACTCATGTGGGAGCGCCCTATCCGCATCAATGATTTTTTAGAGATTGATAATGTCGCGCGCGGTAAAGTAGAAGCAATCAACACGCGCTCTACACGCATCAGACGAGTTGATGGTGTCCACATGCTGATTCCCAATAGTAAACTGCTCGAAAACACCGTAGTAAACTGGACATTAGTGGACAATATGATGCGCACGTCCGTAAAAGTAGGTGTTGCCTATGGTTCACCGGCTAAAAAAGTGTCTACCCTTATTGAGCAAGCGGCAAAAGAGCAGCCCGATATAATGACCGACCCGCTTCCGCTAGTATTGTTTGAAGATTTTGGCGATAGTGCTCTGGTGTTTGAAATATATTTTTGGGTAAATGCAACGGTAGAACGAGACTTACGGGTCATTCGTAGCAACGTCCGATATCGTATTGATGAGCTGTTTGCAGAAAACGACATTGTGATTTCGTTCCCACAACGTGACATTCACATAGACGGCGCGCTGACGATAAAGGCTGAGGACCAAGCAAATGGTCCAAACGACATTAGCGCTCCAAAATAATAAGCCTAGGGCGTAACAAAGGTAGATAACGCCCATTTTCTTCATGAACGCCTGCGTATTTGATAAGGAGTCAATATGTCTGAACAGTTACCTGATTTAATCGACGAGATTGTATCTGCTCCTGATCAGCAGCGGGTCGAAGCAATAACTAACGTTATTATTAGTCAAGATGAAGATGATATCGCCCTGCTGCTTGAGTCAATTCCTTACGAGCAACGACTCGCTGTTTTTCGTGACATCCCCAGACATAAAAAGCTCGACGTTTTGGTTGAAATGCGAGCAGATGCACGTGAACCACTTATCGATGAAATTGACTCTCAGGAATGGGAAGCGCTGTTTGCCGATGTAGACGCCGAACAGCTACTTGAATTATCCGACACGCTTCCAAATAAGTTGGTTGACCGTGCTTATGCGGCAATGGACAAGCAACAGCGTCAATATTTTAAAGATGCCAGTCAATACACCGATTCGCAAATTGGTCACTGGTTAAGTCACGACGTGCTGGTGCTGCCATTAAACGCCAAAGTGCGCGACGCGCTTCGACTTATTCGTCGCGAAGTACCCGATTACACCGACTGTATCTTTTTGCTCAACCGTGCAGGTCAATTTTCAGAAGCGGTAAAGCTTACCAAGGTATTTGGTGCGCCTGAACATTTACCCTTAGTGGATTTGAGTGAGGAAGAAATTGATGTCATCAAAGCTGACGAGGACTGCACGCTAGCTGCGCGCATTGTACAAAAATCTGGCTTTGCCTCGCTGCCGGTAATAGATGATAACAATCAGTTTTTGGGCCGCGTTGATATGCTCATTGCCAGTGAACTGGTAAATGAGTTCTACGAACGCCAAGTCATGGCTGGCGCGGGTATGGACGAAGAAGAGGATTTGTTTTCACCGGTGCGAAAGAGCGCCAAAAATCGTGCGGTGTGGCTGGGGATAAACTTAGTCACTGCATTTTTAGCTTCATGGTTCATTGGTTTATTTGAAGCGACGCTACAACAGGTTGTTGCTCTAGCTGTATTGATGCCTGTGGTTGCCAGTATGGGCGGCATCGCAGGTAGTCAAACCTTGACCCTCATCGTGCGCGGTCTCGCACTTGGACAGGTGACCGGGGCCAACCGCAAAGCTTTGCTGCAAAAAGAGCTTCGGGTGGGCGGTCTGAACGGCGCGGTTTGGGCCGTTGTAATTGGTCTGGTGGCTTATTTCTGGTTTTCTGACCCAACGCTAGGTTTGGTGATTGCACTGGCAATATTGCTTAACATTATCGCGGCGGCGATTGCTGGCGTTACCTTGCCAGTGTTGCTCAATAAACTAAAAATTGACCCAGCACTTGCCGGTTCTGTCATACTCACAACGGTAACCGACATCGTAGGCTTTGTTGCCTTTCTAGGTTTAGGCACACTGTTGCTTCTGTAGCAATGGTAACGCTCTTTGTTACTGGCGTAATAAAGCCAATAATAGAATGCTTGAACCTAAAGGGAGCTTTTGGGCTCGTATCACAACTATCTAACATGTATCGTATCTAATGGAATTAATGAAATTACATAAAATTTGGAGGATCGCTCAGACATGCTCCCGCTGAAACCCGCTTCAATGGACCCAAGCGCTTATTCTAATCATGAGGAGTGGCTGAGCAGCGCGACCCACGCTTTAGGTGCTGTTATGGCCATCGTAGGATTAATCCTTCTGGTACAAGCCGCGCAAACCAATATGGGTCTATTTTCAGCTTGGGTATATGGTGTCAGCTTGGTGGCAATGTTTTTGTCGTCGTCGTCGTATCACCTAACTAAAGCTCCTGCGCGACGCATACTGCTGCGAAAAATTGATCATATTGCCATTTATCTGCTCATAGCAGGCTCATACACGCCCATCCTCTTGATTGCGGTAGACACTTATGTCGCCCGTATTGGGACAATAATAATTTGGTTTATTGCGCTGGCTGGGATTTTGTTCAAACTAATTTTAGGACATAAATATCCTAAAATTAGCATCATTACTTATGCAGTAATGGGCTGGATGGCGCTGTTTATGATTTACCCTATTTATTTGGCACTCAGTGACCAAGGTTTTTTGTGGCTAATCGCAGGAGGGTTATGCTACAGCGCCGGCATTCCGCTGTATTTACTTAAAAGCCGGCACTTCTCGCATGCTCTATGGCACCTATTTGTACTAGGTGGCGCTGTTTGTCACTTTGTGACGATTTACTTCTTTGTTTATTGATTTTCGCTCTGGGCTGTTGCCGTTTTTGACGGAAAGCTTGCCAAGGTAACCGCTACTGCCGACTCTACAAATTCACCAGATGCAGTTTTCTCTGCATTAGATAGCGTTTTTGCAGATACTCCATGCCATACCGGCGCTTTGCGCGCCATGTCCATTACATCGATGGCGAGCGTGCCCTGAGAGTATACTCGTGTAGACTCTGTAAATGCTGGCGTTAATCCCCAATATTGACGGCCCCACACCCATCCTGAATTCATCATGAAGGTAGGCTCTTGCGTGACTCGCATTTTATCCCGAGCGCCTATGGTAAAACCAATCCCCATGTCAGCGTTACCGATATTCTCTACAAATACGTAGCCTTTTTGTTCCATGTTAGTGCGAATGGCCATCATTAAACGTTGCTCAACCAGCGGACTAATAATGTACTCACTTTGCACCATCATTGGTCTTTCAGATACCCAGCTAAACGTTTTGTAAGCTGAAAAATCCTGCGCTGGGTCAAAATCAGTGAACACCTTAGGCTGCGAAGCGCAGGCCGACAGCATTACAACTAACGCAGCCACACAAAATCTTGTTAATACACTCATGCATATTCTCCGGTTTTTAGACATTGTAATAATGGAGGAACTAAACAGGGCAGTAATCTATCCCTTTTGCCTATATAGTAGCAGACATGCTTAAATTAGGTAGTGGGTAACACAATGATTATTACGCATAATTATATCCTTATTAGCACTGTTTCTTTCGTCTTATGTAGTGGATGCACTAACACCACCTTTACTTAAACCGGTCGGGTCACCGGTGAGCAAATTTGTTATAACAATGAATGCTTCGTCACTATCAAATGGGAAGACGGCACTACCTCTAGTATTGACCCTGTCTTTATTCCTAATGCTGCTATCGTTTATCGCCACTGCTATGTAGCGTATTCTGATCAAGAAAAGATAGACAAAAACACCAACATTACGTGTTTACCTAAGGTTTATGCCACCCCTATTCGTTTATTTAACAGAGACAAACACCAAGCAATCCTGAATCTCGACTAGGTAAGCACGGCATCAACAAAAAGCTGCTCGCGAGGTCGGCACACTATGAGTACTTTATTGAAAAGAGGAATGAGTAGAGGTACAGGTACATCCTCGACTTTGCGTCGAATATAGCATGCTGATTGCTAAGTAGACTCGCATGCAGCTTAAAGACTGCCATAGCGAAGGTGCCGTAAACGCACTCGCATCAAGCTTTACGAGTGCGTAATATCATAGAAACTTAGGCCTTGTGACCGAAGAGTTTGCGTCTCATACCAATTAAAAGAAGCGCAATGGCGCCAAAGCCACTCATAGCAGCGGGTGCGGATACTTCGCTAACGGATATACGCGCTACTTCAAAACCTTGAGCCGTAAAATCAGCCGCTAAAGCGTCAATAGAATATCCTGCGGGGGTCATACCACCGATGATACTGAAGCCGCCCGGCAATACGCCAAGTCCGTTGCTCAAGCCCACAACACCGTTTTCGTCTTGACGAGGCTCAGCCCCTGCTCCAATCAAAAATGGAGAGCCAAAACCTCGGTTTAATTCAGTACCTGAATCCCATACGTTGGCACCAACCACAATGATATCGAGGCCCACAAAATTTCCTAAAGAATCAAACAATGAATATGCATCAGGTGCGTCATTGCCAATAAAAGCATCGTTAGTGGGTATCAGCATAGAAAGAAAGCTAAAATAGCCATTGTTCACCGCATCGATATTAAACATCGCCGATGTTACTTCGCCCGGCTCTATTACAGGCGCGCCAGCAAAGCCTTCAGGACCGAATACCAGTCCAGTCACACCGTTGGAGCTTGATGCGTTAAAGTCTGCGATGATGCCGGCAGCGTTACCTTCTTCGGCTAAAGCTTGTAATGAAGCAGATGCCGTCTCACCGGCATTGAAGGTATCAAAGCTACCATCGTGGAACCCTGCCCAGAGCGGCGTTAATGCTAAGCCACCTTCGGCAAATAAATTACTGACTTCTACTTCTACTTTTGTTGCGTGTGCTTGTGTGCCCAATAAACAGGCCATGGTAAGCGTTACACCCAATATTTTTGAGTATTTTTTCACTGTGAGTATTCCCTACTGTTGAACATGGTTTAAGGTATTTTTGTTGTAAAGACTTGATGGGCAAACATCGCCCAACTGTCACCTTATGTTCGAGTTATCACAAAAGTATCACGCAAATATTGAGATTTGATTGTCGTGTTTTCTATATCTTATTTTCTAAGTCTTATTTTCTATATAAGGACTGATAATGACTGGGGCTAGTACCCACATGTTTCTTGAAGCTTGTACGAAAGCTCACCGCACTATTGAAGCCAACCGTATTTGAGATATGCTCCATCGACAGGTCGGTGGTTTCGAGCAGTTCTCGTGCGCGAAAAATACGTGTTTGATTTATCCATTTCATGGGGCTTATTCCGGTTTGTTGCATAAACTTTCTAGCAAAGGTGCGAGGACTCATATTTGCCTGTTTGGCAAGTCTGTCAACGGTAATATCGGTATGGATATGCTTTACTATCCAATCTAATATGTAAGCCATTGCGTCGCTTGACGGGTCAACACCGTGCTTAATAAATTGCTGTTGCCCCCCTGCTCGCTCTAGCGGCACCACCAATATCCGTGCTGTATTAGCCGCAACAGCCGCACCATAGTCTTTACGAACTAAGTGCAAACACATATCTATCCCGGCTGCTGCACCCGCCGATGTGATTATCTGTCCTTGGTCGACATATAAAACATTTTCATCTACCTCAACCTTGGGATACTGTTTCGCTAGTTCAGCTCCAGCGGCCCAATGCGTGGTGACGCGCAAGCCGTCAAGTAAGCCCGTTTGCGCAAGTACAAAAGCACCTGTGCAAATGGAAGCGATACGCACACCTCTGCGGTGAGCTCGCCTTATTGACTCCAGTACAGCATCCGATACCGGCTGTCCCATGTTTTCAACACCGGGGATAATCACGGTATCAGCGGTCTCAAGTGCATGTAAGCCTGCGTTAGTAGTGATACTGAATGCCTTACTTGTTACTTGGGGTGCGTGCGAACAGACTTTTACGTTATATAACGCTTGGCTATTATGTAAGCTGGTATAAGCGAATATTTCGCAAGGGATACTTAAATCAAAAGGAACAAATTCGGGAAGTGCTAAGACCGCTATTTGGTGCATGTAAAGCCCTATTTCTACATCAACATGCCTTAGTATATCGCAATACTTTGGCAGAAATATATCGGTAATAGTCATTTCTGCCACTCACATCATCTGACATGCATCGGTATACTGTTGATACGTTCGCTAGTTCACTCAAAATGAATTGATTAAGGAAGCCTCGCTTTTCGATATACGCCTGCGCGTTTCGCAAAGCATTCTATAGACCATTATGAACCAACAACTTTCACATAAAAGCTCTGGTAAAACGCTCAGAGTAGCCACTTTATTTGAAGCCATTACCTTAGTCGTTCTGGTATGTGCAGCAGTGCCTATTAAATATTTACTAGATTATGCTCTACTCACCAAGGTAATGGGGCCTGTGCATGGTATCGCCTTCATATTTTTTAATTACATTGTTTTGCGCACTTGGTCAGAGGGATTATTAAAAGGTGAACACGCAACAAGACTCATGATTGGCGCCATGATCCCCTTCGGTGGCTTTGTAAATGAGCGCTGGCTCAAACGAGAGCTACAGGCAAAGGATGCAATATGAATTGGTACGTATTAATTAAAACCGTACATATATCGGCTGTGGTATTTTGGCTAGCAGGCATGATATTTGTGGCCTTAAGTTTGTATTTGAACCTCAACGCTAAAACTTTAAGTAAAGTACGCCAGATCGACAGAGCATTTTTTACGCCAGCGATGCTCACAGTATGGATATTTGGAATGGGTTTGGCCTATTTAACCGGCGCATTTGGCACCGGTTGGCTATCATTAAAGATAGTGCTGGTGTTGGTGCTATCAGGCATTCACGGCGTAATTACCGGTAAGTTGCGCAGAGCCTCAATAGCATCTTCTGCGGACGTTGCCGTCATCCACTTCAGTAAAGCGGCCTACGCAATAGCACCATTGCTTATCTTGATTGTTTATACGGTGGTCAATCGCTAGTGACCATTAATCCAGGTAGCAACAATGGCTCGAAGACGCATATCGTTTTGTTTAACTTGTAGATAGAAGAAGCTCTGTAAAGAGATGATTGAGCTAGCTTTGAGCAGATGCAGAATTGGTCGGTGTGATAGGATTCGAACCTACGACCCCTTCACCCCCAGCGAAGTGCGCTACCAAGCTGCGCCACACACCGACCGAAGTTGAGCATTATATGGATAAACGCCTAAAAATCTACTCTTTTGCTAAGAATTTCATCTAAGTGTTGAATGTTCAAGCACTTCTCGACGACGTACTTGAACGTAGTAACATCCACTCACACCTTTGTTGGCTGAAACGGTAAGTCTCGGTAGCGTTTTCCTGATGCTGCAAATACAGCATTGCTAAGCGCTGCGGGAAATGGCCCTAAGCCAGGTTCACCGAGTCCTGTGGGTTCGTCGCCGTTATCAATGAAGTGAGAGCGCACTATTGGCATCTCGTTTATTCGCAGTACCGGATAGTCATGAAAGTTAGAGTTTACTACCGCGCCTTCTCTAAACACGATTTCAGTGCGCAGTGACAATCCAATCGACATTACCACCGCCCCTTCCATCTGCGCAGCAGCACTGTCGGTGTTGAGTACTTGTCCGCAGTCTACCGCGCAGTCTACCTCTAATACTTTAATCTCATCACCCTGCACTTCGACTAACACGGCCATGGCTACATAAGACTGAAAACTATAGTGCACCGCAATACCAATTCCTTGGTTTTTTGGTAGTTTGTCACGAGAATGCCATTTTGACTTTTCGGCAGCGAGTGCAAGCGCACCTTTAGACCGCCTTACCTGCTCTGCTTGCTCGGGATTTTTGTTGCTGTCGTATAAATTATTGAGAAAGCTTAGCGTATCTTTACCGGTTTTGATGGCGAGCTCATCGGCAAAAGCGCCAAACGCGAATCCATAAAAAATCGCGTATACCGCTCGATACCAGCCAATCCGTGTATGGCGCTTAGCTTCGCCTGATTCGGTGCGCATATTCGCTATGCCGAATGGATGGTTAAATACGTCATTTAAACTGCCTGCAGGTGCACGCTCTACGCTCGAGTCAAACAACGAGGCAATAGGCATAAAAGCGGCTCGGTGGAGCCATGCGGTGACATGACCTTGTTCATCTAACGCCGCTTGAATATGCTGCGCGTTTATCGAATGATAATAGCCTGTACGTGTATCTTCTTCGCGCGACCAAGTAAGCTGGACCGGCGCTTTCACCGCTTTTGATAGCGCTGCTGCTTCTTGCACATAATCGCATTTGAATTTGCGGCCAAACGCGCCACCTGCCATGTTCACGTGCACGAGAATGTCTTTAGGGTCCCGCTCTAAATATTGCGCGAGTACTTTTTGAATATCGCCAGGGCTCTGCGTGGCAGCCCATACTTCGCAACTGTCATCTTGAACCCACACTACACTTGCATTGGGCTCCATCGGAGAATGAGAAAGATGTCCACCGGTGTAGGTGGCGCTGTGAATGCCAGCAGCACTTGCAAAGGCCTTCTCAACATCACCTCGCTGCGCGGTTTTCTCTGCGGGTGCCTCTACATTTTTAACAAGTTGCGCTTTGTATGCTTGAGAGTCATAGGTTTTATTTGGGCCTAAATCCCACTCAATGTTCAGCTTCTTAGCAGCTTGTTGCGCGGTCCAAGTATTATTAGCCACCACGCCCACTGCCCCTATTGAACCAAAGGGCACGTCCATACGCGGAATTTCAACCACCGCGAACACGCCTTGCATCGCAAGCGCCGCACTTTTATCAACACTGAGTAATTTCCCCTCAAATACAGGGCAATGCACCACCGCACCATATTTTAAACCGGCTACCTTAGTATCTGCGCCATAGGTCAAACTGCCATTCACTATTTCACCTTGATTATGACGTGCTATGTTTTTGCCGATATATTTATAGTCGGGCTTGGATTTCAAGGTAACTTGTTTTGGCACGTCCACGTCTGAAGCCAGTGATGCTAGCTCCCCAAACCCAAGTTTTTGCTGTGTGTTGCGATTTATCACAAAATGCGATTGCGCATAGCAGTCTTCCGCCGCTACTTGCCATTTTTTCGCGGCAGCAGCAATAAGCATGACTTTGGCCGCCGCCCCTGCTTCGCGCATGGGAATGTACATTGTCCGAATACTGGCTGAACCGCCCGTTGACTGCGGGCCATATAGCGCTTCGTTACCATCTGCTTGTTTAACCCTTACTCGCGTCCAATCGGCTTCTAATTCATCGGCAACTGCTGCGGGCAGAGCTGTACTGATACCTTGACCCATCTCACAGCGACCGCAATAAATAAGGGTATCGCCATTTTCAGCAATATGAATGAACGCATTAGGATTGAACACGGCACTATCAGCGTGTTGATCTAAACCCAACTTAGCCATGGCTGCATTGGGCAACATAAAGCCTAAGCACAAACCGCCTGCCATAGCGCCCGATTGCTTGATGAACTTGCGTCTGCTTACATTTTCAATTGTCATCTTACACCTCTTTCCCAAGTTCAAGGGCAGCATCCGATATCGCAATTTTAATGCGCTGATATGTTCCGCATCTACAGATATTTCCCTGCATGGCAGAATCAATCTCTTGTGGCGTAGGCTTGGGATTTTTTTCCAAAAAGCTGGCTGCATTCATAATTTGGCCTGCCTGACAATAGCCGCACTGAGGCACTTTATGCTTAAGCCATGCTTTTTGCAGAGGGTGGTCGTTATTCTCAGCCAATCCTTCAATGGTGGTGATGGTTTTTCCCGCTACCGCCGATACCGGCATAACACAAGAGCGCACGGCTTCACCGTCAACATGCACAGTGCACGCACCACACAATGCCATGCCGCACCCAAACTTAGTGCCGGTAAGCGCTAATTTATCTCGTAAAAACCACAGCAGGGGCATTGCCTCATCTACTGTAATTTCATACTTTTCGCCATTAATCGTAAGCGTTTTAGCCATCGGAATATCCTGTGTGCAGGTGCTGATTGATCATTAACTTACCATAGTCAAAATTAAACACTTATACAACAGTATGCAGCCCGAAGTAGAAACAGAAATAAAACGTGAATAGCTTAACGCCTTAGCCAATTTTGGTAGTCCTCTGGCGTATCAATATCAATGCTTGCTTTGGGCATATCTACACCAGATATAGCCGCGTCATCTGCTTGCAGTGCTTGTAAAAGCAATTTGGCCCCCTTGTCACCAGAAATTTGCGCCAAATCTTCAAAATACGCTCGTGGAAATATTGCAGGCACGCCATAAATACCGCTGTAAACAGCACAAACAACGTTTTCGGGAGCTTGCTTAGCAAACGCTATGAGGCGGGCATAATCGGATGATGAGAGCGCAACTTGGTCGACTAAACAAATCATGACGTGACTGATATGGCGAGGCATAGATGCTATACCGCTTGCAATACTTGAGCCCATCCCAGTATGCCAATGCTCATTGAAGACAACATTCAGGCAAATGTCTTGATGCGGCCAGACGCGCTCAATCGCCACTAACTCTCTTGCAACACTTTTGCTGTGCGCGCCGTGCACAACGGTCAATGCGTGCAAGTCATTATGACTGATTTGATCAACAGCATGCGCGAGCATGGTTGTAGAACCTATGTTAAGCAATTGCTTTATAGCGCCGAAGCGTTTGCTCTGTCCGCCAGCGAGCAACAGCGCATGGAGGCAAAATGTGGGGGCTTGCATAACGCTCATTGATAATAAAACCTTTTGTTGTCTTGTTAGCAGCCTTTCATGGCTACTCTTATGCATAAACGCGTTTATGTGCACAATTGTAAAGGGGCGTAAAGCACATCTGGCAAATCTTAATACCATTATGCTTAATCACGTCATGCACACAAACAAAGAAAACTTTCAACAGATGAAAAAATGTGCATTGGGGTGTCGAAATTATTTACACTTCATAAAAACAATTCTGGTAAACCCATGATTTAAAACAGGTAATTTAATGGTATACGACTTGCTAAACCCATTTGCTTGTTACTGTTTAATTACGAGTGAACAACTAAGAGTAAAGCCCAATTACCATTGCTCAATCTGCGCCTTCTAAAACTGTTTGGGCGCTCACGGAAGTGCTTCGCTTTTCAAAATTTCAAATATAAACTCAAAGGATTTTACCCAATGAAAAAATATAACGTACTGCTAGTATTGGCGTTATTATTAGGGAGCAGCTTTGCTTCTCATGCAAAATTAATTTTAGCCAGTGATGGAAGTTTGGTAAGTGATCTATCTAATGCGTCAGGCGTGGTGCTCGACATCAACGATAGCGAACTTTTATCAGGTGCTTACAATGTCATGGTAGAGGGAACTGCTTATGATGTTCAGTTTATTGAGGGCACATATCAAAGTATCTTTGGCGACAATCCCACGTTTTTTGCCAATGATTTAAGTAGTGCATTTAGATTTAGTGTAGCACTTAGCGACCAAGTGTTTCTTGATGTTCCAAATTACGACTTTGACTCCCGTCCAGAGCTTACCTACGGCTGCGACACCATTAGCGGTAACATTTATGCGTGTCTTGTAATTACGCTTTACGGTTCAACAAGCGATACAAGCCTTAGTTATTTCAACGCACCATCGGGGTTAATGCTATTAGGAGCACGAACCGAAAACTACAACCCCAACGCGTTTGAAGTAGATGATTCTTTTCAATATAGAGGCGATTCGCTTTTTGAAACCACCAATAGCCCGGCCAACGTTTATGCACAATGGTCTTTAGCATCAGACCGTTTGTCGAGTGTAGAAGTATCCTCGCCCGGCGCATTCACAATTGCATTGCTCGGCGGTTTATTGCTGCTAATGCGCCGCGTAAACGCCGCATAACATATGCCTATCTCGCTATGACCTAAAAGGCGCGCTTACGCGCCTTTTGCAATTAAAGGCTCAAACTAATGCTTGTGCCTAGACAAGTATTATTTATCTAAAGAATAGTTGTTGCATCCACAGAAAAAACAGCGTAAAACGCACGAAATTCTTGGATGCCCCTCACCTTGACAGCTCTACTTAAATCGCAAAAAGCTAACAGCAATACATACGCCTGTGAATACGATGGTATTGAGCACTTATTTGAATGTATTGCTCAAGATATCTTGCATCAAGGCTTTAGTGTGCAAAAGAAAGCGCTTCCCTTGCCTCTTGCCGACATTCTGCACTATCACTTAACGAATATGCCAGATAACAAATTCAGCGACGCCGCCATCGGTCGACAGCTGGCTCAGCAGCAAAATACGAGTATTCGTAGTGACGAGATCGCGTGGATAAATGGTGACAGTCCAGCCGGCACGCAGTGGCTAAAATTTACCAGCGAACTTCAGATTTATTTAAATCGGCGTTTATTTTTGGGTCTATTTTCATTTGAGAGTCATTTTGCGCACTATGCGCCAGGTCGTTTTTACAAACGTCATGTTGATGCCTTTAAGGGAGAGGCTAATCGCGTCTTATCCTTAGTTACCTATCTTAATAAGGACTGGAATGATGCAGACGGTGGCGAGCTTGTTATTTATCAAAACGACAAAGACAAATCAGGTATTACGGTATATCCAGAATACGGCACGCTCACGTTTTTTTTGAGTGAGCAATATCCTCACGAAGTAAAACCTGCCAAGCGCGACCGCTATTCAATTGCAGGGTGGTTCAGGCTAAATAGCAGCACGGCAGAGCGTGTAGACCCACCGTCATAACTGCCAAGATTACTTTTTGTCGCTGTCACCGTCTCCACTGATGCGACTCGCTATGGCGCCGTCTTGGTTGCGATACTTCGCATCAACCCGTGAATTGTAAGGGCGCTCAGCATGACCACTCAACATTTCAAAACTAATCGCCCCAATCTTCATTCCGGGCTTGAGCGCAAGCGGCAGCTTTCCTGAGTTAAAAAATTCAAGCACGATATTGCCCGACCAGCCTGGGTCAATTCGGTGCGCCGTCACGTGCACCATAAGACCTAAGCGCGCGAGTGACGAGCGCCCATCAAGCCAGCCAACTATATTAGAGGGTAGACTTACTGATTCATGCGTAACCGCTATTGCCAACTCCCCAGGATGCAGAAAAAACGACTCATCGTCTGCAATGGCAATTTCATCGCTCATCACGCGGTCTAATGCTGCCTGTACTTCTGCTTTAGGGCCGCTCAAATCAATGTATGGCGCGGCATGAGCCTGAAACGTTCGAAACTTGCTCCCCAACCTCACATCAACTGTCACGCCGCTGATTTGATCATGCTCTGGTGCTGGCTCAATTTTAATTAGCCCGTCTTGCAAATATTGCACGATATCTTTGTCACATAAGCGCATGAGAAACCTTTTATCCTTGTTATGTAATAATTGTTTTGATACCACAAAACTGCTGCCTAGCCGCAAATAACCGCGTATAAAACACAGTCTACCGTTATCAAAACTCAATGCCTAAAACGTGCGCGAATTATGCGCACTCTTGCACGGCTAATCAACCGCTAATCACCCTTAGTTTAGCTGCGTCACCTCAATCTTTGAGGTCTGAGCCAATGGTGAGATGACCAACTGACTTGCCATTTGTCTTGACAGCAAATAAGCGCCTCGTAAATAAATAGCACATAGACTGTGCTCTGGTGCTTGCTCAAACAACGAATCTCCAGCATCGGCGTACTCGCGAATTAGAGGTGCCAAGGGCACTTCTGCCAAGATTGGCAGTGAATATTTTGCAGATAATTTTTGCGCGCCTTTGCTCGAAAATATATGGCTTTGATGATGACACGCAGGGCATTCAAAAAAGCTCATATTTTCAACTAAGCCTAATACGGGCACTTGCAGCTTATTAAACATGGCAATGCCCTTTTGAGCGTCCGACAGGGCAATATCTTGTGGCGTGGTTACCACCACCGCAGCGGTAAGCGGTAATTGCTGCGCCATGGTTAACTGGATGTCTCCGGTACCCGGCGGCATATCTACAATTAAGTAATCTAACAAAGGCCAGTTTGTTTCAGTGACAAGTTGCGTTAGCGCTTTGCTCGCCATGGGTCCACGCCAAATTGACGCATGCTCGTTTTTTACCAAGTAGCCAATGGAATTTGACACTAGCCCATGCGCAACAATAGGCATCATGTGCTTGTTATCTGGACTCATCGGGGACGCATTTTCAGTACCCAACATTAGCGGAATGCTCGGCCCATAAATATCGGCGTCTAGTATTCCTACCCGTGCCCCTTGCGCTTTAAGGGCGAGGGCCAAATTTACAGCCGTCGCCGACTTTCCTACGCCGCCTTTACCAGAAGATACCGCGATAATATTCTTAACGTTGCGAACCGGTGGCTGCTTGCTATCGAAGATCGGCACGTTATACCTTACGTTAAATTCAAGCGGGGCTTTCGATAGCGCCTTATTTATATTTGCTTTAGATTGATCTGGCTGAGATGCAGCGGAAAAATGTTCGTTTAGGTGCGCTATGAGTGATGATTTTTCGGTGTCACACACAAAGCCTAAACGAATATTAACAGCGTCATCGCTTACTCGCTCAACGTGGACATGCTCAGAGACATTGTGCCCAAAAAAGTCACAACAGCTTTGCTTTACGCTCAGGCACATCTGTTCATCTGCTTTCTTTTGTTTCGAACGAAAAAACATAGTGCTCCTAAAATGCGAAATAGCATGGAATTACGGGTGCAAAAAAACGTGCTTTAGGCTAAAATCCGCGCCCAGTATTAGTATTCTAACAAGCAAGGCTACACCTTACATGCAACAAGCTCAGCGCCGTATTTTGGTCACCAGTGCTCTACCTTATGCGAATGGCTCTATTCATTTAGGCCATTTACTTGAACACATCCAAACCGATATTTGGGTGCGCTTTCAGCGTTTGCGCGGTCATACTTGCTACAGTGTATGTGCTGATGATGCGCACGGTACACCGGTGATGCTTAAGGCACAAGAGCTCGGTATCACGCCAGAAGAAATGGTCGCGCAAACTCGCGCAGAGCACCATCAAGACCTGCTCGATTTTCACGTTGAATACAACAATTATTATGTGACTCATTCACCAGAAAACAAGGCTTTCTGCGAACTTATCTATAAGCGCTTAGATGAGGCCGGCTATATCTCAAAACGCTCAATCAATCAGTTGTACGACCCTGAAAAGGAGATGTTCCTACCAGACCGCTTTGTGAAAGGTACTTGTCCGAGTTGCGCCGCGCCCGATCAAAACGGCGACAATTGCGATGTATGCGGCGCTACTTATTCGCCCACCGAGCTTAAAAACCCGCGATCAGTGGTGTCAGGCGCTGAGCCTGTGATGAAGGAGTCGGAGCACTACTTTTTTGATCTGCCACAATTTGAGTCCATGTTGAAAAAATGGATTGCCGATGGTGCTGTGCAAAAAGAAATGGCCAATAAGTTCAACGAATGGTTTGAGCAGGGCCTTCAGCAGTGGGACATTAGCCGCGATGCGCCCTACTTTGGCTTTGAAATTCCCGGCGCACCAAACAAATTCTTTTATGTGTGGGTAGATGCACCTGTTGGCTATATGGCGAGTTTTAAAAACTACTGCGACGCACAAGGCATAGACGACACTCCCTACTGGACTCCCGGCAACGACACCGAGCTTTATCATTTTGTGGGCAAAGATATCAGTTATTTCCACTGCTTGTTTTGGCCAGCGATGCTAGAGGGTGCTGGATTTAGAAAGCCAACAGGCGTGAACATTCACGGTTTTGTCACCGTCAATGGCGCAAAAATGTCAAAATCCAAAGGCACATTTATTAAAGGTCGTACTTACCTCGACCACCTAAACCCTGAGTATTTGCGCTATTATTATGCCAGTAAACTGAACGATAGCGTCACCGACATCGACCTCAACCTGCCCGACTTGGCACAAAAGGTAAATGCCGACTTGGTGGGTAAAGTCGTCAATATTGCCTCGCGTTGTGCAGGCTTTATCACTAAACGATTTGACGGCAAATTGTCTAGCAACATTGAAAACCCAGCATTATTGCAGGAGTTTCATGATGCAGAAAATGACATTGCTGTGGCCTACGAGTCTCGTCAATACCACAAGGCCATTCGTGACATAATGGCCCTTGCCGATAAGGCAAATCAGTACATTGACGCTCAAGCCCCCTGGGTCACTATCAAAAATGATGACTTGCAAAGCCTTACCCACGATGTGTGTTCGATGGGCATTCATATGTTCAGAGCGCTGATGATTTATTTATCTCCCGTGCTGCCTAAGCTTGCTGAGCAGGCGCAAGTCTTTTTACAAGACGAGTTTACGTGGGCCAGCGTGAAAGATATTAAAACCGGGCATAGCATTAATAAATTTAAAGCCATGATGCAGCGAGTAGAAATGGACAAGATTGAAGCGATGGTAGAAGCAAGTAAAGAAAACCTGCAAGAAACTAAAAACGCACCTGCTGATGCAGCTAAATCGGAAGGTCCATTGGCAGATGACCCTATCAGCGAAACGATTAGCTTTGAGGATTTTGCAAAGGTTGATTTACGGGTGGTAAAGATTGTGCACGCCGAAGCCGTAGAAAAAGCAGACAAACTTCTGCGTTTAGAGCTCGACCTAGACGGCGAAACGCGTCAAGTCTTTGCTGGCATTAAATCAGCTTATGACCCAAAAGACCTGATTGGTAAACATACCGTAATGGTGGCCAACTTAGCGCCGCGGAAGATGCGCTTTGGCATATCCGAGGGCATGGTGCTAGCGGCCGGCCCTGGCGGTAAAGACCTATACATCCTAAATCCCGATGAGGGAGCAAAAGCTGGCATGCGCGTTAAATAAAGCGCATTAGTTAAATCAAGCGCCTTGATTAAGGCGCGTGGACTAAATTCCCGGAATCACCTCGATGGTTTCAGGTCGTTCCGGGATAATGTGGGTTTGGTAGTAATATTTATCAGTCGCTTGGCCATTCGTATCAAAAAACACAATTCGTTGGCGCTTAGCGGTGCCTCTAACCCTGATTCGCTTGTTGTCAAAAAACTTCTCTGGATGCTCTCCGTGCATTTGCGTCATTGCTAATACAAAATTACGCGGTATTTTAACCGTTACGCTGCGCTGGTCGCGATAGTCTTTTTGCGTATTTAGCATCACATCACGATTAACCGTTGCGGTATTTTTGATGCGTAAAATAAACTCCCCTTCTATACTCTGAGGCGCCATCTCGGCCGTTTTCTCAATAATCAGCATGGTATTGGTATCTTGTATACCTTGCTTCTCTTCGGTTGATGAGCACCCGCTTAATAACGCTAGTGAGAGTGCCAATACCGACGCGCAAACGCGCTTACTTACCATAAATTTTGATAGTGTCATGAAAATACTTCCTTGCTTGTAAGGTCAGCCGTATTTACCCACGGCGCTTTAATATACCTTACTATACCTCAAGCCCACGCGCTTTGTTAATCGTCGCACTCTGAGCGATGTCTTTTGTCGCGGCTTTTGCTAGGTCTGTTGTTATGTCTTTTGTCAGGTTCTTTGTAAGATTCTTTGTCAGATTCTTTGTAATGGATTCGGCGCGCGTCCTCATGCTCGCGCCCGCCGCACTCGACGAAAACTTTGGCGACAACTGCCACTTAGGCTTAATAGGCGACAGCGGCACCTCGCGTTTACGAGCAACAATAATATACATGGACGAAAACCAAGGCAGATAGCGTTTGCACCATTTTTGGATGCGACTGCGCTGATTTAATCTTCGTCGCATAAACAAGCCTGAATACATCACTTGTTCTTGCTGAATGATTTCAAAATCGAGCAGTTGCAACCAATCTTTTATGCGCGCAGCAGTGAAAAAACGGCCTTGATGTAATATGTTTTTTCTATTGATTGGCAAATACTTCATAACCCCCGCGAGGCTAAATGGGTTAAACCCTGCAATCACCACATGCCCGTTGGACGTAATAGCGCGGTCGATTTCTCGAATAATTTGGTGGGGGTCTTGCGCAAAATCTAATTCTGCCACCAATAAAAATGCATCAACACTGTTGTTTTGCAAGGGCAAACGAGATGACTGTGACTTCACATGCGACTGCTCAATCCTCGTTTGCGAAAGGTTAAATTTTTGCTTTATTGGGCACGAGTTAACCGTCAACTGCGAGCTTAAGTTTCCAAGTTTGACTAAGTAATAGCCAAAAATGCGTTCCATAATGGGTGCTAAAGCCCGCTCAAGTTCATCTCGCACGTTTTGCCCTTGGCTCAACGCTTGCCATTGCTCAGGATAACTAAGGCGCTTAACGGTTCGCGCTTCGCGCATCAGCATAATCGTTTATCTCCTTTACTTGCAAGTGAGCCTGAATCTTCTTAAAGTTATCGGAATATCGATAAAGGTCAACCATTTTCCGACAGGAGCAGCATGTCCCAAGCAATTCAAATTACGGCAATTAAAGCATTTACCGACAATTATATTTGGTGCTTACACGACGGACAATCCGCTGTGGTGGTTGACCCAGGCGACGCCGAGCCAGTGTTAGACTTCTTATCTAGTCAAAATCTGCATTTGTCTGCAATTTTAATTACCCATCACCACTTTGATCACACTGGCGGTATTTTAAATCTGCAACAGGCAATCCCTCACCTTCGCGTGATAGGTCCTTATAACGAAAAAATAAAAGGCATCAATGAAAAGGTGGCTCAAGGTGATAGCGTGTCGTTGTTCGACAAAACCCTAGCATTAGAGGTGCTCGAAACACCAGGGCATACCATGGATCATATTGCCTTTTATAATACGCAATGGCTATTTTGCGGCGATACGCTGTTTTCTGCTGGCTGCGGCCGTATGTTTGAAGGCACGCCTGAGGTTTTTTTATCTTCGCTTGATAAGCTTTCGGCGCTCAACGCAGACACAAAAATATACTGCACTCACGAATACACCCTCGCCAACCTCAAATTTGCACGGGAGCTTTTGCCAGAGCATACTGCACTAAAAGACTACGAGCAGTGGGCAAAGCGCCAGCGCGCGCAAGATGCCATCACCCTCCCCTCAAGCATTGATGAACAAAAACGTATTAATCCTTTCTTATTTTGCCATGATGCAGACTTTCAGAGCTTAATGGCAGAAAAATTGCAACAAACGCTGCACGGCGCTGTCGATACATTCGCAGCGCTTCGCTTGGCCAAGGATAATTTTTAAATCGGTCTTGGTTCACGTACAATTTGTCGCGAATAATAAGAATTAGGATGTTATGAAGTATTTATTGTTGGTTTGCCTGCCGGTTTTTCTCAGCGGCTGTGCATTGACTTCTGCTGAGAAAACACAGGCTAACGCGCAAAACAAGCAGCTCGCTACCTTAGAACAATGCGAATTTAGCGATGAAAATCTCGCAATCACCAGAGGCGATGGTGCAAACGGCCACAATACGCAAGCATGTGCTAGCGAGCAAGACGGCGTTCTTGACGTTATTCATCCAGTCCAAACGGTAGAGGTGCCCCTACCACAAGCGCCCGAAGTTGACCAAACAACTGAGATAGATGATGTGTGGATGCGCATTGCCGACCAGCTCGCATTTACCATTCCTAAAAACCAACAGCGACTCGATTCACAAAAGAAATGGTACTTAAAACATCCTGATTATATGTCACGTGTTGCTAAACGTGCCCGACCGTTTTTGTATTACATAGTAGAGCAGCTAGAACAAAACGATATGCCAGTGGACCTTGCGCTGCTCCCCATTGTTGAAAGCTCATTTGACCCATTCGCCTATTCGTCGGGCCGGGCCGCCGGCATGTGGCAATTTATACCCGGTACTGGCAAACGCTTTGGCATGGAGCAAAACTGGTGGTACGACGGACGACGTGATGTCGTAGCGTCAACGAAGGGCGCTATTGCGTATTTACAGTATTTAAATAAGATGTTTGACGGCAACTGGATGCATGCACTTGCGGCATACAATAGCGGCGAAGGACGCGTTATGCGCGCCATTCGCAAAAACAAACGCGCTGGAAAAAAAACCGACTTTTGGTCTCTTGATTTACCGAAAGAAACGCGCGCATATGTGCCTAAGCTTTTGGCACTCGCAGACATATTAAAGAACAGCGATTCCTATAATTTCAGTTGGCCTAAAATAGACAACGCACCCGTAATTGAAGTGGTTGATGTAGGTTCGCAGATTGATCTTGCTATGGCGGCAAAGATGTCTGGCTTAACCCTCGCTGAACTGCAGGCATTAAACCCTGGATTTAACAAATGGGCCACCTCACCTTCCGGTCCGCATTTGCTAATATTGCCGCTTGATAAGGCTCAGCAATTTACCTTAGCCTTGGCAGAAACCGAAGAAAAAGACCGCCTCAACTGGGAGCGTCACCAGGTTAGACGAGGCGACAGCATTGGCAAAATCGCCAAACTGTACAATACAAACGTTGACGTTATTAAGAAAGTAAATGAGCTAAAAGACAATACGATATACGCAGGAGACCATTTACTAGTGCCGGTGTCACTTAACGAACTTGACTCTTATGCACTAACCGAAGCACAGAACAGCTATCATTCAAGCGCCAGCAAGCGAGGTAAAATCAAGCTTAACCACACCGTGCGGGCGGGTGATACGCTATGGGACATTGCTAAAGTCTACGATGTCAGCGTGCAGCAAATTAGCAAATGGAATCGGATGAAAAAGAACGACACCCTGCGTCTCGGTAAAAAACTGGTCATTTACGTGGGCGATGACCAAAGAGCAAATACACGCTCACTCACTTACTCGGTGAGAAGCGGCGATTCGCTCTCACTTATTGCGAGCAAGTTTAACGTCAAAGTTAACGACATTCTGAAATGGAATGCATTGAGTAAAAATCAGTACTTACAAATCGGACAGCGCCTAAAGCTTTTGGTGGATATCACCAAAAGCTAAACCCTGCGCCAAGTCGTGCCGCCGGCACCGTCCTCAAGTACGACACCAAGCGCGGTTAGCTCGTCGCGAGCCGCATCGGCGTTGGCCCAATCTTTATTCTGCCTAGCTTGATTGCGTTTTGTAATGAGTGCTTCAACCTGCTGGGCAAAGCCTTCATCTTGCTCAGCCCCGCCCTGTAAATAACTCGCCGGATCGCTCTGCAAAATACCAAGGATCGCCCCTAGACCCTTCAGCACGCCTGCTAATTTCTGCGCATGCTCGCTGAATACATCTTCTTTGTTTATTTCTTTTGCCACGTCAAACAATACCGAAAACGCAATGGGCATATTAAAGTCGTCGTTCATTGCGGCTTCGAATCGCTCAAGATATCCGCCATAGCTTAAGGCAACATCGCCATCTACTTTCACATCTCTTAACGCGGTATAAAGACGCTCTAAAGAAGCCCTCGCCTGAGCAATATTATCTTGAGAGTAACTAAGCTGACTGCGGTAATGGGCCGACATTAAAAAGAAGCGCAAGGTTTCAGGGTCATGCTTGTTGAGCACGTCTCTTAAGGTAAAAAAGTTACCCAGAGACTTTGACATTTTTTCATTGTCGACTTGCACCATGCCAGTGTGCATCCAAGTATTTACATAAGGCGTGTCAAAGGCGCAGCATGACTGTGCAATTTCGTTTTCATGATGCGGAAAAATAAGATCAGAGCCACCGCCGTGAATATCAAAATGCGCCCCTAAATGCTTATGATTCATTGCTGAGCACTCAATATGCCAGCCCGGTCGTCCTTCGCCCCATGGAGATGTCCAACTTGGCTCAGAGGGCTTGGCGCGCTTCCAAAGCACAAAGTCTAATGGGTCTTGTTTGTCAGAGGTGGTCTGCACGCGGATACCTGCCTCGAGTTGTGAAAGGTCTTGCTTTGACAGTTTGCCGTATTGCTCATACGCACTTACATCAAAAAGTACGTCTCCCGATTCCGACACGTATGCAAACTGCTTGTCTATCAGTCGCTCAATGACAGCGATAATTTCTGGCATATGCTCTGTGACTTTCGGTTCAATATCAGGTAAGAGCAAGTTTAATGCTGCAAAATCTTCATGCATCATGGCAATCGTGCGCGTGGTTAACTCGCTGTGCGTTTCACCATTTTCTATCGCGCGCTGGATAATCTTATCGTCTACGTCGGTAATATTACGCACATAGTCAACCGCATATCCAAGGTGGCGTAAATACCGCACAATAATATCAAAGCTTAAATAGGTGCGTGCATGACCCATATGGCAAAGGTCGTAAATCGTAATGCCGCACACGTACAAACCGACTTTATTCGGCTGGAGGGGCTTAAATGCTTCTTTTTTACGGCTTAAGGTATTGTATATGCGCAGTTCGGTCATGCTCTTATTACATTCTTTGCTAACTTAAAGTGGCCGAATTCTAGCATCTGATAGCCCTTTTAGGCTACCATTACGCGGTGTTTATCGAGGGTGTAGATACGCCCTTGCCTCCAATTCAATCAATATGAGAACAGCATGGTTATTTTAGAAACAAACTTCGGTGATATCACCATCAATCTTTTTGAAGATAAAGCACCAAAAACCACCGCAAACTTTAAACAATATGTTGAAGATGGCTTTTATACCAACACCATTTTTCATCGCGTCATTAAAGACTTTATGATCCAAGGCGGCGGGATGGAGCCAGGCATGCAGGAAAAAACCACCCGCGAGCCAATTGAGAACGAGGCAGATAACGGCCTTAGCAATAAAACAGGCACACTTGCTATGGCTCGTACTAACGATCCGCATTCAGCGACTGCACAGTTTTTTATTAATGTAAAAGACAACACCTTTTTAGATTTTAGCGCAGCCAACTCACAAGGCTATGGATATTGTGTGTTCGGCGAAGTGACCGACGGTATGGATGTGGTTGAACAAATTAGAGGCGTGAAAACTGGCAACTCTGGCTATCATCAAGACGTTCCGCTTGAAGATATCATTATCAAAAGTGCACGCATAGCCTAATGCAACGCGCGCTAAACAAATACAAGCGCCGCCTAAAACGCTAATGCCAATCACCTATTTTATTTCAGACTTACACCTAAGCGCGCAGCGAGAAGATATCACTGCGTGCTTTTTGCGCTTTATGCAAAGCGAAGCGCTAGAGGCCGAAGCGCTCTATATTTTAGGTGATTTATTTGAAGTATGGATTGGCGACGACGACGTCAATGATTTTAACGATACCGTTGCACGCGCAATCAAAAGCGTCTCCGAGCGCATGCCGGTGTACTTTATTCATGGCAACCGAGATTTTGCAATCGGCAAGCGCTTCGCTAAACGTAGCGGTATGCAGCTACTACCTGAACAAGCGCTGATTGACCTGTATGGACGTAAAACGCTTATTAGTCATGGCGATGAGTTATGTACACGCGATATTGAGTACATGAAGTTTCGTAAAAAAGCGCGAGGCTGGTGGTGGCCTAAATTGATGCTTGCCCTGCCCCTTAGCATACGCCGTAAAATCGCTGAAAATGGCAGAAAAACCAGCCAAGATAATCACAAAGCGCTTACTGCTGAGATTATGGACGTTACGCCGTCAGAGGTGGAACGCGTGATGCGTGACTTTGACGTTGAGCTGTTTATTCACGGTCACACACATCGCCCTGCTGTGCATGACATCAGCATTGATGGCAAAGCCGCCCAGCGCATTGTGCTGGGCGATTGGTATGATCAAGGCTCCATTTTATTTGCCAGTCCACAGGAGCTCTCATTACAAATTCGCCCCTTTAGTTAGCGGCGATTTTGGGCCTAACAAATTCGCATACTGGTTTAACGCATCATATTGCTAAATTAGGTCTCTTACTTATCTTTTTAGGTAGCACTTACCTTTTACTTCGCCTTTCTCATAAATATAGCTTGAAACATTGCGTAAATGCTGAATAATTGAACAGCGTTTAGGTCGTAACATTTTACAAATCATGTCTTTTATTTCACTACGAAAAGGACTTTCGCTTGTTCAATCGCAGCATTAAATACATATTATTGTTGATTATTAATATCGTCGTTTTATTTACGCTTTATGCGCATCAAGCGCCAGAAGACACAGGCGTATTTGACACACAATTTGTGATTGGCTTGCTTGAAGAGCGTGACGACTTGCAGTCTTCTGTTATTGACTTAGAGATGGCTGTATTGGAGCTTGAAAAAGCACAACAGCAGTTTGAAGATGACATTATAAGTCTCAGTTCCGATAAAACAGCGGTGAATCAATCTTTACTACGCTGCGAGGAGAAACGCTTGAGCACTGAAGGCCTGCTGAAGGAACAGGCCGCGCAATTAGATGTAGTATCAAAACCACAGGCCGCACCAAACTGTGAAGCGCAAGCCGCCAGACTTCTATTAGCTCGAAGAGAGCTCGCCTCCGCGCAAGTGCAAGTAGAGGAGCAAAAAATTAAGCTTGCAGAGCTTGAGAAGCTTATCGCGCAGACATCGCAGACCGATAATGCCCCAGAGCTAATTAAAGAGATTGAGCAATTGAAGATTGAAAATGAGCAGCTTAAGTCGGATATTGAAGATCCAATTTATCTCAAGAGTGTGTACCTGTCGGGCCGCAAGTGCGAAAAGCCCCAGTTTGATGAATTAGTGTGCATCCAAGAGTTTTTAGTTAGACCAAAATTTAGCAAAGCGCCCACTAGCGAAGTGGCTGTGACGATTTACGCTCCTAACAATGAAGTATTAGCCAAATCATCATTTGTATCAAAACGCGCACAGCTCTATCGGTTTCCTATGGGGCGAGGCCGCGAGGTCATCGCAGGCGATTTTAGGGCCACCTTTGAGGTTGAAGGAGAGCTCTTAGAAACACAAGGCCATACGATAGTTCACTAAGCCCGCTTATTCAGTCCGGTCATTGTCTTAGCCCCTTAATTTTGACCAGCTGCAAGAGCGTTGGTCTCAAACTCCTCGGTAGCGGCGTTTGGTATACCGGAATGAAACTTGAAGTCTTCATCTTTACTCTGAATCAATTGCGCTTCACATTCTGCAAAAAAAGCAATGCGCTCGTCCACTTCCTCTCGCGTGCTTAATCGACTATCTGCACTTGCGATACTTCTTGCTAGGCTCAGATAGTCCTCAAAGTGTCGCGCTTCTGAGCGCAGTAAAGACGTGTAAAATGCTGCTAGGGTTTCATCTAAATGCGGCGCTAGCTTTGCAAAACGCTCACATGAGCGAGCCTCAATAAATGCGCCACATATAAGCTTATCAATCAGTGCCGCAGGTTCATGGGTGCGAACATGGCGAAGCATTCCTTTGGCATAGCGGCTCGACGAGATGTTTTCATATTCAATATTGTATTGCTGCATCACCTCGAGCACCTGATAAAAGTGATGAAGCTCCTCTTTTATTAGCAGTACCATTTTATCGACTAGCTCTTGTCCGTAGGGTGAACCTGACTTTGCTATCATCGACTTGCTC
The DNA here is from genome assembly GCF_042652645.1 of Glaciecola siphonariae. Classification (NCBI taxonomy): domain Bacteria; kingdom Pseudomonadati; phylum Pseudomonadota; class Gammaproteobacteria; order Alteromonadales; family Alteromonadaceae; genus Glaciecola; species Glaciecola siphonariae. Next base: position 243,236 of record NZ_JBHSGU010000002.1, on the reverse strand, counting down.
AGGCGCTGGTGCTGTTTCAATGCCTGCCAGTCTCCCTCTTTTCTGTAGGCAAACTTTTCGTAGGGCGACAGCCACTCTAATAGCGCCTTTGCGCTTTGTTCATCCACCGCATAACGACGAATCAAAAACATGGCAGATTGCGCAGCTTTGAGTTCACAAATAAGGTGATCGGTAAGCAGTACACTTAAATTCTCTGGCTTGATGGCTTGCTCCACCCACGCCTGCGGAGTTTCGCACAATAAAAAGCGGCGTATGGGTTCCAGTTCATCTGTCATATTCTTAAGCCCGTAGTAAAACCATGTAATCAGCAGGTATTATGCGTATTGAGAGGGCGCGCGCAAGGTATTTCATGCGCGTTTTTGTGGCTTTTATTGGATTAAAGCCTAGCTTGGCGATACACTTGTACAAGTTTCGATTTTTTATTTACCCATCATTCACACACCTAGCAATCAACATACGTTCAATATAAGGTATTCATGAAAATTCTTGTACGAAATTTAGCACGCACTACAGGCGAAGCAGCACTTGAGGCTGCCTTTGCAGAATTTGGTTCAGTGCAGGCATGCAACCTTGTGATGGATACAGATACCGGCACTTCTAAAGGTTTTGGTTTTGTTGATATGCCAAAAGCTAGCGAGGCAAAGGCGGCGATTCAAGCGCTCAATTATAAAAAAATCGATGGTAATAAAATAAGGGTCAAAAAGGTAGAGCCAAAGAGCAACAATACTGCAATTCCCAGTGACGATGATAACTAAACAGATAACTAAACAGATAACTAAACAGATACTTAGGCGAATACTTAAGCAGATACTTACAGAAGCTGCTCGAAAGTGACAAACGAACGATTGATATGACAGACATAAAAAATAACGCAGGCAGCAATGACCCAATGCACGGCATCACGCTGAAAGCTTTGCTCGAATACCTGGTTGAGCGCTATGGCTTTGAAGAGCTAGGGCAACGCATCAATATTCGTTGCTTTACCCACGACCCAAGCGTTAAATCAAGCCTTAAGTTCTTACGCAAAACCCCGTGGGCGCGTAAAAAAGTAGAAGATTTTTATTTACAATCTAAAGCTCACACATAATAAGAAAACGCCGTTTGTGGGCTAAAATGTGTGTAGTCTGAAAAATGTGTATCAGGATTTAGGAGCTGTGGATGCGCTGTAGATGCGCAGACAAGACCTGAACCGAAAACACAGGGTAAAAATATATGAAGGATTGGCTGAGAAATCAGCCGCTCCATTAACCAAAAAGAAGGGACCTTATGAATATTTTGCGTCGCACCGCATTTTTTATGCTCTGTATGAGTATCTTATCCCCCAGTCTGCCTGCTATAGCCGAAGTTGAGCCGCAGTGGGTTAGATACCCTGCTATCTCTCCAGATGCCAGTACGATTGCATTTACTTATAAAGGTGATATTTATTCAGTAGCGGCATCGGGCGGACAGGCTCAGCGCCTCACTTTTCATAAAAGTCACGATTTTAAACCGGTGTGGAGCAAAGATGGCTCCCAGATTGCCTTTGCTTCCGACCGTTTTGGTAATTTTGACGTTTTTGTGATGGATGCAAAAGGTGGTCAAGCCGAGCGGTTGACCTTCCATTCAACTAATGAAATTCCCAGCACCTTTAGCCATGATAATACCCAGATATTGTTTGAAGGCGCGCGAATGGATACGGCCGCGCATCGACAGTTTCCAAGTGCTAGATTAGGAGAGCTTTATTCTGTTCCTCGCAGCGGCGGTGCCATCTCTCAGGTATTTACCCACACAGCTCAAGCGCTGCAGGTAAACAGCGATGGTACACAGTTTATTTATCAAGATGACAAAGGCACTGAAAACCCCTGGCGCAAGCACCACAAGAGCGCCGCTACCCGAGATGTATGGTCGTATGATGTTGCACGCAAAACGCATCGGCAGATTACCACTTTTATAGGTGAAGACCGAGACCCAGTATACGCTGAAGACGAAAGCAGCGTGTACTACTTAAGTGAGCAGAACGGTACGTTTAATGTGTATCAGCTTAATCTCGAGAATACAGATACGCCTAAACAGCTTACCAATTTTAACCTTCATCCGGTGCGTTTTCTATCGCATGCCAACAATACGCTAGCGTTCACGCATCATGGTGAACTGTACACCATGGATGTTAATGGCACGCCCACAAAAATTAAGTTGAGCATTCGCACCCAAGACGTAGAAAATTCGCAAGAGCTGTTAGCCGTTAACGGCGAAATATCAGACATGTCCATTTCTCCAAACGGCAAAGAGATAGCCTTTATCGCGCGCGGCGATGTGTTTGTGAGCAATACAGATGGTACGTTTACGAAGCAAATTACGCACACCGCCGACACCGAGGCGTCGGTGAGCTTCTCGCCTGAGGGTGATTATGTGCTCTACAGCTCCGAGCGCGACGGTAAATGGAGCATTTACAAAGCTGAAAAACAGCGTGCGCAAGAGCCCTTCTTTTATGCGGCAACGCTCATCAATGAAAGTGTTTTGCTTAGCAACGAGCGTGACAATTACCAACCTAAGCTCTCACCTGATGGCAAGAAACTCGCTTACGTTGAAGACCGCCGCACCATTAAAGTACTCGATTTAAGCAACAACGAAAGCGTGACTGTTTTAGACAAAAATAACACCATTCACTTTAGAGACGGCGATCAGAATTTCAGTTGGAGTCCAGACAGCCAGTGGATACTCCTGCAGCACGATAAGCTTCTTAATAATGCAGATATTGCAATTGTTGATGCATCTGGCGAACAAACAAAGCAGGTATTGGTACCCAGTGGCTACTACGACTTTGAACCGAAATGGGTGAATGGTGGGCAACAAATCATTTGGTTTAGTAACCGCGAAGGTTTACGCAGTTATGCCACAAGTGGTCGCAGTCAAAGTGATGTGTATACCATGTTCTTTACAAAGGAATTATGGGACAAATTTAATCTGAGCGAAGATGACTTTGCACTAGTGCAAGCGATTGAAGAGGCCGAAAAGGAAGCTGAAGACGAAGAAAACGGCGAGGAATCTGCCAGTGACGACGAAGATGCCTCAGAGGAAGACACTAGCGTCTCGCCGCTAAATATTGAATGGGATGGGCTTGACCGACGAATCGCTCGCCTAACAATTCATTCGTCTTTACTGGCAGATGCTGTGCTAAATAAAGAGGCCGATACGCTTTATTACTTATCTGAGTTTGAAGATAAACATGATTTGTGGGAAACCAATCTGCGCACGCAAGAAACCAGAAAAGTGATGAATTTGGGCGCTCGCGGCGGGAGCTTAATGTGGGACCCTGATATGGAGAATCTTTATTTGTTGAGCGGCGGCAGTATTGCGAAGCTCGATTTAGAAAATGAGTCTCGCGAGAACATCAACATTAGTGAACAAATGCTAGTTGACCACGACGCGATTCGTCAAAAATCGTTTGAGCATGTATGGCTACGAACCTCAAAAATATTCTATGAACCCACATTCCACGGTATTGATTGGAACCTCATGCGCGAAGAGTATCGAGGCAAAGTGGCTCATGTTGCCAATGGACATGAATTTACTGAGTTGCTGAGCGAAATGCTCGGTGAGCTCAACGTGTCTCACGCGGGAGCAGGATACAGAAGCGAAATGAGCAATGCAGACAATACCGGAGAGCTGGGTATTTTCTACGATTTTAGCCACAACGGCAACGGTAACGGCATTAAGATTGTTGAAGTGATTAAAGACGGACCGCTAGATAAAGCCGCATTTGACCTTTCATCTGGTGATATCATTCAAAAAATTAACGGCGTAAGCGTTGATGTTAGCTTTGATTGGAGTGCACTATTAAACCGAACGGTTGATAAATTCGTGCTGCTCGATATTTATAAACCGAGCACCGATAAAACGGTACAAATTACCGTTAAGCCTATCTCTAGCGCTCAGCAGAATGACTTGCTTTATCAGCGTTTTGTGAAAACCAACGAACAAGAAGTACTCGAATCCAGCCAAGGTCAATTGGGCTATGTGCATATTCCGAGCATGTCTGACGGCCCTTACCGTAGCATTTATGATGACATAATGGGACGCTTTTTCGATAAAAAAGGCATTGTGGTAGACGCCCGTTTTAACCGAGGCGGAGACTTAGTTGCAGACCTAGCGATGTTTTTTACCGGCGAAGCGTTTATTACCTATGCACGAGCTGACCAAGTAGTGGGCACAGAACCCACTTCTCGCTATACCAAGCCCATCGTCTCGATATTTAACGAGGCAATGTATAGCGACGGACATTGCTATGCCAGCGGCTATACCGATCTTAAATTAGGTAAGTCAATTGGCATGCCGGTTCCCGGCACTTGCAGTTTTGCCGGGTGGGAATCGCTACCTGGCGGAGGCTATTGGGGTGTTGTGCCTGTGAGTGCAAAAAACAAAGCGGGTGAATGGATGGAAAACAATCAAACCACTCCCGACATCATCATTAAAAATTCACCATCTCTAATGGCCGAAGGCCGCGATCAACAGCTCGAGCGCTCTATTAACGAGTTGCTCAACGAGCTCTAAGTTGCGATTCTGATTCAGCTAGTGTGGTATGCAGTGCATGCATGCCACACTTTTTTTTGCTGACTTCGCGAGAAAAAACTTAGCGCAAAAACTGTACTTCCTGATCGAATCTCGGCTCAAAACACGATATTGCATATAAAAACCTGATGATATTTAAATATTATCAGGTTTTACTTAAGTGCATGCTTGTTAAGGCTTTGTTAATGATTTATATTATTTGTAAATTTAGACATATCGTTTTGTCTTGTTTTGATTTGCTGGTTTGCTCATATTGTTGTTATCGCCAGAGCGCCCCCAGCAGGATTTGAAACTACTCATCGGCAATAATCAGGAGCACAAACAGTGATACTTAACCATCTGTGGGGAATATATACTGCCCCAAAAGAAGAATGGCAAAATATAGACCGCAAACACGAAAATTATTTTTATGCCTTAAGTCATATACTCATCATCGCGATGATCCCCTCAGCGATGGCCTATTACGCCTCGGCTTATCTTGGATGGGATATAGGTGCAGGTGTTACCGCCGAAACAATCAAACTCACGCAACAAAGTGCACTGTCGATGGCAGTGGCCATGTATTTTGGCTTAGTGTTTGGCGTGATCGCCCTTGCGGTACTTATACATGAGCTAGCAAAATCCTTTGAGGTATATCCAAACTACACGCAAAGTTTAGAAATTGCTGCCTATACAGCAACACCTCTTTTTATGGCCGGCTTTAGCGCTTTCTATCCAGAGTTATGGTTTATCATGTCAGTGGTCTTAGTAGGTATCTCCTACTCTGTATACCTGCTATATACCGGTGTCCCCATCATGCTGCATATTCCAGAGGAAAAAGGCTTTATATTTTCGAGCTCTGTAGTGACCTGCGGATTAGTATTGATGGTGATCTTGATGGCAGCCTCGGTGATCTTATGGAGCTACGGACTTGGCCCGCAGCACATGTAAAAGCAGCACAAGTAAAGACAACGCCCCTTTCTGAATAGTTCTAAAAATTAAAAAGGCCATCATGTTGATGGCCTTTTTTTATGAGCTTCTTAGCTTATTTGTTGTCCAATCTAGCGATGCTTAGCTACTGGTATTTAGCCGGTTGTCTAGTTGGCCATTTAAAAACATTGCAAATTTAGATGGCCCTATCCAGATAGTCATATTTAGTTAGTCATATTATGCATTTCTAAATTACTAAGTTCAGCCTGAATGCGCAGCGGCGCTTTAGAGGTTTCTGAGCGCGCTTTGTCTATGCGTTCTAAATAATCTTGATTAACATCACCTGTCACGTAATTCCCATCAAACACCGATGTCTCAAACTGTGTTATCACCGGATTCTCTTGTGACACTGCATCTACCAAGTCTTTTAAATCTTGGAATATCAGCCCGTCGGCTTTGATGCATTCACAAATTTGTTCGATTTCGCGACCGTAAGCAATAAGCTCATTCGCAGATGGCATATCAATGCCGTATACGTTAGGGAATCGAATCTCAGGAGCCGCAGATGCGAAGTAAACTTTATTTGCGCCCGACTCCCTTGCCATTTCAATTATTTGCTCAGAGGTTGTTCCACGCACAATACTGTCATCAACTAGCAGTACATTCTTACCTTTAAATTCAGACGAAATAGCGTTTAGCTTACGGCGCACAGATTTACGACGCATTTTTTGGCCCGGCATAATAAACGTACGACCGATATAGCGATTTTTCACAAAGCCTTGGCGGTACGGCAAATTTAGCGTATTGGCAATCTGTAGGGCAACATCCATTGAGGTTTCAGGAATAGGAATCACCACGTCAATATCAACATCGTCCCATTCTCGCTTGATTTTTTCGCCTAGTTTACGCCCCATATTTACGCGAGACGCATAAACCGATATGCCATCAATAAAAGAATCTGGGCGCGCAAAATACACAAACTCAAAGATACACGGATTACAAATCGGTTTGTCAGCGCACTGCTTTGTAAATAATTCACCTTGCTCGGTAATGTAAATCGCCTCACCGGGCGCCACGTCGCGTATAAACGTAAAGCCAACTGCATCGAGGGCGACACTTTCCGATGCAACCATGTATTCATCGCCTTTCTCGGTAATGCGCTTACCGAGTACTAAAGGACGAATACCGTGCGGATCTCTAAATGCAACCATGCCCTGCCCGATAATCGCTGCCACAACAGCATAAGCACCTTTAATGTTTTTATGCACTTTTTCAACGCCAGTAAATATCTCATCCGGCTGAATGGTCATTCCGGTTGTTTCATGCAGCGCATGAGCAAAAATATTCAGCAAGAGCTCAGAATCTGAGGTCGTGTTGATATGCCGACGCGCAATCTGAAACACTTCGTCTTGAAGCTGGTGAGAATTGGTCAAATTGCCATTATGGGCAAAGGCAATACCAAAGGGCGAATTTACGTAAAAGGGTTGTGCCTCTGCCGAACTTGAACTGCCCGCTGTGGGATATCGACAGTGGCCAATACCCACCTTACCGGTTAGTCGCTTCATATGACGTGTATGAAACACATCGCGCACCAAGCCATTGTCTTTGCGCAAATTAAACATGTTATCTTCAATGGTCATTATACCCGCGGCATCTTGCCCACGATGCTGCAATACAATTAATGCATCGTATAGCGATTGGTTAACCGCGTCTTTACCCACTATGCCAACAATGCCACACATACTTATTACGCCCTTATATAGTGTCGTTGAGGAAGCTTGAGCTATCTTTTACGTACTCAAAAAACCATTCGATAATCAGTGAAAATTCTGGGATTAAAATTGATTCAGACCACCACACAGACGACGACGCAGGGGTGAAAGTATCTAAGAAAAATAGTGCAGCGCTGACAATCAGCACGCCTCTCAGGGCGCCAAAGACTGCTCCTAAGACGCGGTCGGTGCCAGAAAGCCCGGTCGCTTTTACCAGTTGTGAAATTACGTAATTGATGAGCGCACCGGCAATTAAGGTGCCAATAAACAAAATGGCGATGGCAACACCGTTACGCACCATGGTGTCATCAATTTGAGTAAGAAATTGGGCGAGATTTGGATAAAATTGGCTGGCAACAAAAAAGGCGGCTAGCCAAACCACAAGAGAGACCGCCTCTTTTACGAATCCTCTCACAACGCTAATGACCGCTGAGAATACGATGATACCTAAGATGGTAAAGTCAAACCAATTCATATGTGACAAGTGTTCCAATACAGATGAAAGCGGACTAACAAATTTGGCGCGAAGTTTAGCAAATTAACTTATTCAGCGCTAACCTCAAATGCAGTTATTTTACCCTTTAGATTCGTCAGCTCTTGAAGGTGCGGCAATGCTTGTTCTAGACGCTCTCGTTCTAACTCGGGTCCCACAAACACTTTGTTTAGCACGCCTACACTGGTTCTCACTGGTTGGCTATATGCACGATATCCCGCTTGCTTCAATGTTGTAATAAGCTCATTGACGTTTTTCTCGTAACGGAAGCTGCCCAATTGTACTACGTAGCCTGAATCTTTCACGTCTATCTCAACTTCTTGGGCTTGTGCTGGCGTCGTTTGAGTTTGTGCTGGCGCTTGAGGTACTTCACTTGCCGACGATGTATCCGATAAATTGGCCGGCTGGTCTTCTTTAGCCTCGTTGGCAACAATTTGAGAACCATCAATATCATCTAGCGCAGTTTCATCAACTATCTCAGCGTTTTGCAACGTTTGTTGAGACAGTTGCTCCTGAGGGAAAGGTTCTGCTTGCTCTATCACGAGCGCGTTGGGCGCCTGAGGAATTTCTACAAACTCTTGGGTATTCTCGCTTTTTTCACCGTCGAGTACCTCGGGCAGTAAAATTACCACCAGTGCGACCACAATAATGGTGCCTACCAATCTATTTTGTAAAGCTGCATTCATGTGATTAGGGCCATCTTAGGTGAACAAATTAACGGTTTGCGTTTATTTTGCGTTAAGTTTTTTTTCGTCAAGTTTATTTTCGTCAATATAATGTATGGTTTGCGCCGCGGTGACAAACGAACCAAACACCACAATCATATCAGTATTTGACGCCTTGTTAATAGCCTTTGCTAAAGCACTCGCAATATCAACATATCCACTGATACTCAGCGCATTTGCTTGAGGCACTGCGCTTACTAGGCGCTCATAACTTTCTCCCCGTTTACCGGGCAAACTCGCGCAATACCAATGCGCGCTAAGCGAGCTCAATGCATTAAGTGTCGCTTCAATATTTTTATCTTTAAGCATGCCAACCACAATATGACATTCATTTGTCTCAAAGGTGCGGATTTTATCGAGCAAGAGTTCAGCAGAAGCCTCGTTATGAGCAACATCCAATAATATGGTGGGCGAGTGTCCAATTACTTGGGCTCTTCCTGCCAGTGAGGTGCTTTCTATGACGCGTTGCATCTCTTTTGACGATGCAAGCATACCCTCCAAGGCCTTCGCTTTAGCCCAAGCACTATCGCTAAATGTTTTTAAGTGAGCGTGCAAAGACCACAAAGTAGCTAAGGCAGTCATGACGTTTTGATTCGGGATTGCACATTTGCGCCACTGATAAAGTTGTCTTGTTTCACCAAGTCGAATAAAGCCTTCACTAAGTATTTCATTCGTACCTGACGCGTCCGCTTCTTGTTTTTGCTCTGGCGCTGGAGCATTAGTCTGAGCTAGGGCTTGCCCAGAGCCTTGCGCTTGCATAGAGCCTTGCGCCTGAACTGAGCTTGCCTGCGAGGCAAGCAGATCAAAGTCTCGACCTCGCCTTAAAACAGTATTGTTCTGCTGAGCTAACCATGTTTCAGCTTTTTCATATTTCTGGTCAAAGCCAATCACCGTATTTTTGTTCGGTTTAATTATCCCGGCCTTTTCAGCGGCTATGTCGTCTAATGTGTGGCCTAAATAGTCTTGATGGTCCAGTCCAATACTGGTCAGCACATTGATGTCTGCATCTATTATATTGGTTGCGTCGAGGCGTCCGCCTAAACCCACCTCAAGAATCACAACATCGGTTTTCGCTTTAACGAATAAATACAGTGCCGCCAGCGTAGCGTATTCAAAGTAAGTCAGGCTAATTTCTGCTTTTGCATCTTCAATCTGCTCAAAAGCGTCACAAATATCATCGTCAACTGCGTCCGCGCCGTTGATACGAATACGCTCATTAAACTGCAGAATATGAGGGGAGCTATACACCGCTACAGACAAGCCAGCATGCAGGCAGCTTTGCTCTATCAGGCGGCAGGTCGTGCCTTTTCCGTTAGTGCCAGCAACAGTGATCACAGTCGCATCAGAAAAGTGTATATCAAGTCGCTTAGCCACCTCAGAAACACGCTCCAGCCCCATATCGATGTCAACAGGGTGGCCTGCTTCTATTTTTGTAAGCCAGTTGGTCAGAGATGTTGCCAATGCTGGCATGATGCTAAACGTCCAGTTGTATTATTCTATTTTAAGGGGCTCGTCGGCAGCTCGATTTGCAGCGGCGCCGTTTTGTAGTTTGCTTAAAATGCGATACAGCGTGTCACGCATTTCACGGCGATCCACAATCATATCAATTGCACCTTTCTCTAACAAAAACTCACTGCGCTGAAAGCCTTCAGGGAGCTTTTCACGGACGGTTTGTTCAATCACGCGCGGACCTGCAAAACCAATAAGGGCTTTTGGCTCTGCAATATTGATATCGCCCAGCATCGCTAAACTAGCCGACACCCCACCCATTGTCGGGTCGGTTAACACTGATATGTACGGCAGTCCCTTGTCGCTTAATTTAGCCAGTGCTGCGCTCGTTTTTGCCATTTGCATGAGCGACAGCAAAGCTTCCTGCATACGCGCGCCACCACTTGTAGAGAAACAAACAAGGGGAATATTGTGTTCCAAGCAAGCGTTTACGGCAGCGACAAAACGCGCCCCTACCACCGACGCCATAGAACCACCTAAAAACGCAAACTCAAATGCTGCGACAACAACAGGCATACCATTCATCTTGCCTCTCATCACCACTAATGCATCTTTTTCATTGGTTGCTTTTTGGGCTGCGCTTAAGCGGTCTTTGTACTTCTTGGAATCTTTAAACTTGAGCACGTCTTGCGGCTCAAACTGCGTGCCAATCTCTTCTCGGTCGGCACTGTCGAGAATTGAATTAATTCGTGCTCGTGCCGTAATACGCATGTGATGGTCGCACTTCGGACAAACCTCTAGGAGCTTTTCTAATTCCGTTTTGTACAACACCGAGTTGCAGCCACTGCATTTAGTCCAAATCCCCTCGGGAACATTGCTCTTAATTGAGGATTGTGTCTTAGGCAGTATCTTTTCAATCCAACTCATTTAGTTAGTCCTATTGTTCATTTAATGCGACAAATGAAACGCGCTTCTAATAGCGCGAGCGTAAAAAATCTTACGTCATCGTGGTGTCATAAATTTGTAGTATTAAACCATATTCAACGCACCGGCAAAACTAAAAACGATAAATCCGGCACACCTCTGATGAGTCTTAAAGTACATAGCTCCGTCAGTCGGCCAAAAACAGCGGACCAACCGGGATATCTGGAATTGCAAATTGCTCTGGATAAAACACTTTGACCAAATACAAGCCGTTTGGCTTTGCTGTTGCCGCCGCTTTTGTCCTGTCTTTAAGCGTGAGCAAGTGCGCCATCCAGTCAACCGGCTCAAGCTTTTGGCCTATCAGTAGCAATGAGCCTACGATGTTTCTTACCATATGATGCAAAAATGCATTGGCTTGAATGTCTACCACGATGAAGCGCCCCTGACGCTCAACACTCACTTTTTGCACGGTTCTAAATGGCGACTTAGATTGGCATAAAGATGCTCTAAAACTCGTGAAATCATGTTCACCCACCAGCGCCTGAGCCGCCTCGTGCATCAACTCTGCATCGAGGTCTTGAAAACAGTGGGTAAGGCCGCTGTTAAGCAGGCCTGGGCGAAGTGCATTATTGTAAATAATATAGCGATAGCGGCGCGAAAATGCACTGAATCGCGCATGAAAGTCATCACTTACTGGCTGGGCCCACGTAATCGCAATATCATGGGGGAGCAAGGTATTCATGCCTCTATGATAGGCCTTTAGTGGGCGCTCTACGTCGGTGTCAAAGTGAACAATTTGGCCGGTGGCATTAACGCCTGCATCAGTACGACCAGCACAGGTCACCTCAACCTCGTGCCGAAGAATTTTTTCCAAGGCAAGTTCTATTTCGTGTTGCACGCTCGGTACGTGTGACTGGCGTTGCCATCCCCGATATGCACCGCCTTGATATTCGATGCCTAAAGCAATTCGCATAGTGTTACTGTCTTATCGTTTTGGTTTTACTCGCTGGCGATGACTCGCCACTTTATTGGTTTTGTGCTTGCGCACAGAGCGGCGCATGCGGCTCAATTTTGTGTGATCAAGCTTATCTAGCGTGTGCACCTTTGTTTCGGTTTCATTTGGCAGTTTCACCATATTGCGTATCGCATTGACATTCTCTAAGTCGAGCTCAATCCAAGCGCCTTGCGGCAGGCGTTTAAACATCTCTAAATTACCGTAGCGCACTCGAATCAGGCGACTTACCTGTAAGCCTTGAGACTCCCAAAGCCTGCGCACTTCTCTGTTGCGCCCTTCAGATAGCGTGACGTTAAACCACTGATTTTGCGACTCATCGTCGGTGGGACGCACATGAATATGGTTGAATTTTGCCTTGCCGTCTTCTAGTTCAACGCCATTACTGAGATTACGCAATATGGCCGGCGTCACCTCACCAAAGACGCGTACTGCATACTCACGCTCTACTTCATGAGAAGGATGCATTAAGCGATTGGCAAGCTCACCATCGTTGGTAAAAAGGAGTAATCCACTGGTATTGATGTCAAGTCTACCTACTGCTATCCAGCGCTCTCCGGTAATAATGGGAAGACGGTCGAATACGGTCGGGCGCCCTTCTGGGTCAGTTCTAGAGCACAATTCACCCTCTGGCTTGTTATACATGAGTACTCGACAAGGCGACTTTTCTTTGTTGCGAGAAAGCGCGTTGCCATCTACCCTGAGTTGATCGGTCGGCTCCACCCTATCGCCTAAGGTAGCGACCTTGCCGTTTACCGATATGCGACCTTGTTCAATCCATTTTTCCATCTCTCGTCTTGAGCCAACGCCATTGTTAGCTAAGACTTTTTGCAGTTTTTCACTCATGTTAGTGCAGGGTTCCAGTGTTGTTCTCATCGTCATTATTATCAATTGACGGACTGAGCGCGGCAGCCTCGGCTGCATCTAAAGACTCATTAAACAAATCGGCCGACGGAAGCTCAGATAGCGACGATAGCGCGAAATAATCTAAAAATGTTTGGGTGGTCGCAAATAAAGCCGGACGTCCTGGGACTTCTTTACGACCGATTACTTTTATCCACTGACGTTCGCTCAGCGACTTAATAATATGGCTGCTTACCGCTACGCCTCTGATGTCCTCTATTTCGCCTCGGGTAATCGGTTGCTTATAAGCAATTAGCGAAAGGGTTTCGAGCATCGCACGCGAATACTTAGGCACGGTTTCTTGCCAAAGACGGCTCAATATCTGAGCTAAGCCTGAGTTAGATTGAAAGCGATAACCTGAAGCTACTTTTACAAGCTGAATGCCGCGCGGAGCATAGTCTAATTCTAACTCATTGAGTGCTTTGTTTAGCTGGCGCGTTGATACGTCAAACTCGCTCAAAATAGTCGCTCGCATTTTATCTGTAGATAAAGGGCCGTCTGCAACAAAAATAGCGGCCTCAATAAGCTGCTTTAACTGGGCATCATTCACTTTACTCATGCGGGTATATCGTCCGTTTGCCCAAAGTCTGTGGCATCGTCAATCTCGTCGGCGGCGAGTTTAACATGGATGTTGCTGTAAGGGCTTGCTTGTTGCAGCGCCACTAAGCCTTCTTTGACTAACTCTAAGATAGATATAAAGGTCACAACGACGCCGGCCTTACCTTCTTCGCTATCTAACAAATCATCTAACCCGATAAATTGCGCGCGAGATAAGCGCAACATAATAGCGCTCATTCGCTCGCGAGTAGATAAGGTTTCTTTTGAAATCTGATGATGCTCAAAGGCTTGAGCACGCTGCATCGCTTGGCTAAATGCGATGGCAAGCTCCTGCAGCTTTACTTGGGGCATGTGCTTAATCGGGGTGACATCATCGCTTGCGTCTGCTGTGGCAACAAATATATCGCGCTGCAGGCGGGGGGCGCTGTCTAAGGCCTGAGCTGCGACTTTTATGCGCTCATACTCTTTTAAACGACGAATCAACTCCGCCCTAGGGTCTTCCTCTTCTTCGTCCTCATTAACAATTTGCGGCAGCAGCAAGCGCGATTTTATTTCTGCCAACATCGCGGCCATGACTAAATACTCTCCTGCCAGCTCAAGCTTAACCTCGCTCATCGTTTCTACATATACCATGTACTGCTGTGTTACTTGCAACACCGGCAACTCAACAATATCAAATTTTTGCTTGCGGATGAGGTAGAGCAATAAATCAAGCGGCCCTTCAAAGGTTTCCAAAATAAGCTCGAGAGCATCAGGAGGGATGTACAAGTCTTCCGGCTTCTCAATTAAGGCTTCGCCATGCACAAACGCCAGCGCGAGAGGCTGTTGCTGGGTAGGTGAGCTTTGTGCGTCAGTTTTGCTGGCCATCAGATCATTAATCGTAATCTATTGTTCGTCTTATTATTCAAATGGAGAGGCATCACCGCTGCCGTAACGCATAACAGTTGTCTCTCCTTCCGACATATCAATCACGGTAGTGGGCTGCTCGGTTAAATAACCTCCGTGAATGATAAGACCGACGCGCTTTTCAAGTTTATCGCGGATATCTTCAGGGTTGGTTTCAGCCATGTTTTCGTTGGGCAAAATGAGTGTAGTCGACATTAAAGGCTCCCCCAACTCTTCTAAAATAGCCAATGCAATGGCGTTATCGGGCACGCGTATACCAATCGTTTTACGTTTCGGGTTTTGCAGGCGCTTAGGCACCTCTTTTGTTGCTTTTAAAATAAAGGTATACGGCCCTGGGGTGTTATTTTTTATCTGCCTGAAAGCGACATTATCGACTCGCGCGTACACCGATAACTCCGACATATCCCTGCACATAAGCGTAAAGTTATGGTCTTTGTTAATATCGCGAATCCGGCATATTTGTTCCATTGCTTTTTTGTTTTCCATCTGACAGCCAATGGCATACCCAGAATCCGTTGGATAAACAACTACCTCACCTTGATTAATCAACTCGCAAGTCTGACGTACCAGCCTTGCTTGAGGATTATCTGGGTGGATATAAAAAAATTGACTCATGAAAACCGTACCTCAATCAGAATTGGGGATGATGCATTGTTGTACAAACAGTGCCAATCAACTTGTGCCATCGATTGGCAGCATCAAGGGTTAAACTTCATTCTATGCGCGCAGTATACCAAAGTATTGGAGGGGATGTTATCGTGCCAATCGCCTATTTTGCATCAGCGTGCAGCATATCCCAGTTATGCCATACCGGCTTTATCGTATCTGGTAAGTGCAGGCGTTTACCCAATTCTGTCCAGCGACTAGGCGCATGAAAATCGGAACCTGCCGAGCCTAAGAGTGCATATTCGTTCGCCAGCGACACCATCAAATCATGCTTTGCTTTTGCTAAATTTGGATGCTGCACTTCAAGCCCTTCACCACCCGCCGCTTTGAACTCCAGTAGCAAACGCCGAAGCCATTTTGTTGTCATATCGTAGTGATAAGGGTGCGCCAGTACCGCTTGCCCCTTGGCGTCTTTAATCCAAGATACTGCGCTTTGAATGTCTGTCCACCCGGGTGAAACATAGGCCTTTTTGCCTTTACCGAGGTATTGGGTGAACGCTTGTTGAGGATGTGAGCAAACGCCCTTTCTCACCAAGACTTGGGCAAAATGTCCTCGCGATACAACACCTGTGGTTAAGCGACGAACATCTTCGATATTAATATCAACGCCGGCTTTTTGAAGCTTTTCAAGGATTTGTATACTGCGTTGTTCTCGTTTTGCTTGCTGAGTTTCAAGCGCTGACAACAATTTAGGACAATGCTCGTCCACATTCAGTCCTAAAACATGAATTTCAAAGCCATGCCATGAGGTAGAAATTTCTACACCGCTAATAATATTGAGCTTTGGCACATTTACCTTAGCGTAATCGCGCGCCTCCTGCAGGCCGCCTAGCGTGTCGTGATCGGTGATTGCTAATACATCGAGCTGCATTTGCTGAGCGCGCATAACGAGCTCTTCAGGGCGAAGCGCGCCATCTGAATAATTAGTATGGGAATGCAGGTCAATTTTCACATTTAAGGCTCAACAAACTATAGAGTGCATATTGTAGCGCGAAACATAAATCTAGTATTGCTTTTAGTGTGTTTATGCAAGAAACGTCGATTTATGCTTGACAAATTTTCTCATTTGTTATCTTCTATAGATGAATTAGCGAATCGGCGTTTAGCAAGGATAACCGCCTATTTGCGTTCTAGTTTTAAGTTAAAATTCACATTACACATGGAATTAATGCATGCAAACGCAAACGTTATCGGTAGTATGGTGGTGGAGCAACCGACCTTAGGGCTGGCTGCATTTGTGTGCACGAGATTAAGGCCCGTTATTCGGGCCTTTTTTTATGTTTGAAAAAGATGGGCTTGAGAACTCAACGCGAATAACGGAACAACAATAATTAAATAGGAATCGAGATGAGTTTGATGGATTTAGGCGCAGCGCAAGGACGGGTAGAGACCATCCACATTGATGCGCCTTATGTAGTGAATCCACTACAAGCATATAAAAGCCTTGCAACACAATACAGTGTTTTACTTGAGTCGGCTGAAATCGACAGCAAAGATAACCTGAAAAGCCTAGTATTAGTTGATGCCGCCCTACGAATCGAATGCCAGAAGCAAAATGTTACAATTGAGGCTGTCTCAGAAAATGGCGCATCGCTGATTGACTTCTTGTATGAGAAGCTCAGCGATGTCGTGAGCAAGGATACTAATAGTGTTTGTGAACTCAAACGTAACTCACAATCAAATGATCAAGATGCTAATATAAAAACCTCAGGTGAACACAAAACTGACTCACCCTACATCTGCGTTTACTTTAGCAAGCCAGATGCTGGTCTTGACGAAGACAGCCGCCTAAAAGCTCCCTCGGTATTTGACGTACTGCGCACCATTCAGACTGAAATTCAGGCCTTAGGCGAGCATCCCCACGCGGTTTTTTTAGGCGGTGTGTTTGCATACGATCTGCTCGCGAGCTTTGAATCTTTACCCGACGTCCCCACTGGCGTAAACACCTGCCCCGACTATGTATTCTATTTGGCCGAAACACTTATTCTGATTGACCATCAAGCGCAAAAAACCGAAATCTTGGGCAGTGTTTTCAGTGGTCAAAATATAGCGCAGCAATACTTTGATATTCAGCAGCGCCTTGAGGGGATTAAACACCTTTTAGGCGACGTAAAAAGCGTATCGGTAGAGGCAAGTGGAAGTGCGCTGACAGATTTTGCGCACGCAGGTATTCACCTTAGCGAAACATCCTTCGAAGTTGATAAATCTGATCAGCAGTATTGTATGGATGTGCTGAGTCTAAAAGAACATATTCTCGACGGAGATATTTTTCAAGTTGTGCCCTCAAGAAGTTTCTCTTTGCCCTGCCCGGACCCGCTGCTAGCTTACAAGCGCTTAAAACAAACTAACCCGTCACCCTATATGTTTTTCCTGCAAGATAACGACTTTTGCATATTCGGTGCGTCGCCAGAATCTGCGTTGAAATATGAAATACAATCAAATCAAGTCGAGATTTATCCCATTGCAGGTACTCGCCCTCGCGGAAAACGACCTGATGGCAGCATCGATGTCGACTTAGACAGCCGTTTAGAGCTTAATTTGCAACAAGATGAGAAAGAAAAAGCGGAACATATTATGTTGGTCGATTTAGCCAGAAACGACGTCGCAAAAGTGTCTAAGCCAGGGACGCGTTGCGTAAAAGACCTATTAAAAGTAGACCGTTATTCACACGTCATGCATTTAGTATCGCGGGTAGTAGGCCAGCTTAGAGAGGATTTAGATGCGCTGCACGCCTATCAGGCATGTATGAATATGGGCACCTTGGTGGGCGCGCCTAAAATCAGCGCCGCGTCACTCATTCGTCAAACAGAAAAATGCACGCGCGGCAGCTATGGCGGCGCAGTGGGCTACCTAAATGGACAAGGTGATTTTGACACCTGCATTGTCATTCGCAGCGCCTTTGTCAAAAACCAGCGCGCATACATTCAGGCCGGCGCAGGTGTGGTAAAAGATTCCATTGCTCAGATGGAAGCCGATGAGACCCGAGCAAAAGCACAAGCGGTGATTCAAGCCATTTTAAGTGCTAATCAGGCGGGAGCATAAAATGGACATAACACAAGTCAAAGTCGTGCTCATCGATAATAACGACAGCTTTACTTACAATTTGGTCGATGAATTGAGGGTCATGGGGGTTGAGCTCAAAGTATTTAGAAACGCCGTCCCTACAAACACAATCATTGAGCAACTTCAGGCGTATCAGTTGACAGGTCCCGCCATGCTTCTTTTATCGCCAGGCCCTGGCGCACCAAAAGACGCAGGTAATATGCCCGAGGTATTAAATCAAGTAAAAGGCCGTTTTCCGGTTTTAGGAATATGTTTAGGGCATCAAGCAATTGTGGAGGCATATGGCGGTAGCGTTGGTCGTGCCGAAGACGTGATGCATGGTAAGGCCTCGCTCATGCAGCACGCTTTTCCGGGAATTTTTGAAGGCCTATCAAATCCACTATCGATTGCGCGCTACCATTCATTGATTGCCACAAACGTACCGCAATGTTTGCATGTGATAGCGGGCATAAACAAGCTACCTATGGCCATCTTACATGAGGCTGATAACATGCTCGGCTTTCAGTTTCATCCTGAATCGATTCTTACTTGCGATGGCAGCAGATTATTACGCCAAGCCATTACCTATTTGAGTTCGCGGGCCTTTGCGTCGGCAAACTCTGCTCCACAAGAGGTCACTGGCGCTCAAACGGGCAAGACTTTGTCAGCGAAGGACAAACAATGACATCAAACAATATAAAAAGCGCTAGCACAGGCGCAGTTGACGCAAATTACGATACCTTGAATATTCTCGAGGTGCTTTATCAAAAGCGCAATATTAGCCTAGAGCAAAGTGAGTTTGTTTTCTCCAGAGTCATGCAAGGTGAATTAAATGACATTGAGCTAAGCGCACTCCTTATTGCTTTGAAAATAAAAGGCGAGAGCGCAGATGAAATCGCCGGCGCTGCCACCGCAATGGTCAAAAACGCAAAAGCCTTCGACCGCCCTAACTATGCCTTTAGCGACATTGTAGGCACAGGTGGAGACGGTCATAACACCATTAACATTTCAAGCGCGGCTGCTATTTTAGCTGCCGCTTGCGGCATTAAAGTTGCCAAACATGGCAATCGAAGTGTGAGCAGTAAATCGGGCTCCTCTGATTTATTTGCCGGCTTTGGCATGGACCTTATGATGACTCCCGCTCAGGCAAGACGATGTCTTGACCAAGCCAATTTATGCTTTTTAGCGGCGCCGAATTATCATGCGGGCGTAGGGCACGCCATGCCGGTTCGCACAACGCTTAAAACCCGTACCTTGTTCAACATACTAGGGCCGCTTGCAAATCCATCTCGTCCGACGCACGGCGTTTACGGCGTATATCATCCACAGCTTATTGACGTTTACGCAAAAGTATTGCGCAAGTTAGGGCACAACAATGCTTTGGTTGTGCATGGCGATGGTCTTGACGAAATAGCCCTGCATGGTCAAACCCAAGCCCAACATATTCAAGATGGAAACATCAAAGAACTCACATTAAATGCAGCCTCTTTTGGAGCAAAACCTGCACCGATAGAGGCAATCGAAGGCGCAGAGCCGAGCAAAAATGTAGACGCGATAGCAAAGGTGTTGAGCGGCTCAGGAAAAGAAGCTCATAAACACGCTATTGCGCTAAATGCAGCGGCCCTCATTTGGGTAAACGATACCGGTAGAGAACACCGAGATTGCTTTGCTCAGGCTATGGATACATTGGCATCAGGCAAAGGTATAAAAACCATAGAACTTGCCGCAAGAATCAGCAAAGAAGAGGTATAAGTGACCGACGTATTAGCACAAATTGTTGCGGACAAACGCATTGAGATTGCCGAGCGTGAAAAGCAGTTTCCCTTAAGTGCGTTTCAAGCAGAGCTCAGTCCAAGTAAAAAGTCGTTTATCACCGCACTCAGTAAAGACAAAGCGGGCTTTATATTTGAGTGTAAAAAAGCGTCTCCGTCCAAAGGCTTAATAAGAGAGCCCTTTAATTTAGATGAAATCGTTAGCGCCTATGAAAAAGAAGCCGCTTGTTTTTCAGTGCTGACAGACGAAAAGTACTTTCAAGGCAAATTTGAGTATTTGGCGTACGTTACCGAACGCGTTAGCCAGCCCGTTTTGAATAAAGACTTTTTTGTTGTGCCGTATCAAATCTACTTGGCGCGTTATTACAAGGCCGATGCGGTATTGCTTATGCTGTCGGTATTAAACGATGACGAATATCGTACTTTGTCAGACTTAAGCCATTCTTTGGGCATGGAAGTGCTGACCGAGGTTAGCAATGAGCAAGAAACGCATAGAGCACTTGCGCTAAATGCTAAAATTATTGGCATAAACAATCGTGACTTACGCGACTTATCAACCAACTTAGCGACTACAGAGCGCTTAGTACCCTTAATCCGCAGCACAGATTTTGAAGGCGTAATTATTTCAGAATCAGGCATTTACACGAATCAGGACTTACAGCGCTTAAACAGCTTGGTGGATGGCTATCTCGTGGGCTCGTCATTGATGGCACAGCAAAACCTCGATGCCGCTATTAATCGATTGGTATATGGCGAGGTTAAGGTCTGCGGAATAACGCGAAGTCAAGATGCCGATGCGATAGCCCAAACGCAGGCAAGCTTTATGGGACTTATTTTTGCACCAAAGTCGCCGCGCTTCGTATCTGTTGAGCAAGCACGCGATATTATAAAGCAAACGCCGTTTGCCTATGTAGGAGTGTTTGTAGATGCCCCGTTAGAGCAAGTGTTAGAATATGCCCGTACTTTAGGTCTACATGCGGTGCAGCTTCACGGCAACGAGTCAATTGAATACATCAAGGCCCTGCGACAAGCCCTCCCCGCCACAACGGAGATTTGGAAAGCGCTGGGCGTTAGCAAGCAAGATAGCGCCGCTCACCTCAGTCAACAGCTTTCAGTGTACGAACATGTGAGTGCTGAACTCTCTCGCATACTTGTTGATTGTAAAGTAGGTAAACAGTCGGGCGGCACCGGCGAGACCTTTGACTGGTCGCTCCTAACAAATGTGAACAGCAGATTGCCGCTCATGCTTGCAGGCGGAATAGATGCACAAAATGCCGCTGTTGCCATGAGCAGCAAAGTACACGGCATTGATGTGAACAGCGGCGTAGAGTCTGCGCCAGGCGTTAAAGATATCGATAAAATACAGGCAATGTTCGCAATGTTGCGAATATAAAAAGGAATAAACAATGAATAAATTAGACACAAAATTTGGTGACTTTGGCGGGATGTATGTGCCAGAACTGCTTATTCCTGCCCTAGACCAACTCGAGCAGGCGTTTTTAGATGCCAAAAGCGACCCAGAATTTCAAAAAGAATTTATGTCTTTGCTTAAAGACTACGCTGGACGCCCCACTGCGATGACGCTTACGCGTAATTTAGTGGCCAACCCGAAGGTAAAACTGTATTTAAAACGCGAAGACCTCTTGCACGGCGGCGCACACAAAACTAATCAAGTGTTGGGTCAGGCACTTTTAACCAAGCGCATGGGTAAAAAAGAAGTGATTGCCGAAACCGGCGCTGGTCAGCATGGTGTTGCCACTGCCCTGGCCTGTGCTTTACTAGGGCTAAAGGCTCGTATTTATATGGGAGCAAAAGACGTAGAGCGACAAGCGCCGAATGTGTTTCGCATGCGTTTGATGGGGGCAGAAGTCATACCGGTTGACTCAGGTTCCGGCACCCTAAAAGACGCCGTAAACGAAGCAATGCGAGACTGGTCAGCAACATATGACAAAGCTCACTACTTGCTTGGCACAGCCGCAGGTCCTCACCCCTTCCCGACCATTGTGCGTGAGTATCACAGAATGATTGGTGAAGAAACACGCGCTCAGATTTTAGAAAAAGAAGGACGCCTGCCGGATGCTGTTGTAGCCTGCGTGGGCGGCGGTTCAAATGCCATTGGCATGTTTGCAGATTTTATTGATGAGCCGAGTGTACGCCTCGTAGGTGTGGAGCCAGCCGGAAAAGGAGTACATACCAAAGAGCACGGCGCCACAATATGCACAGGCACAAAAGGTATTTTGCATGGCGCATTTACCTTTATCATGCAAGATCACGACGGGCAAATTGAAGAGTCATACTCTGTCAGCGCGGGTCTTGATTATCCGGCTGTGGGTCCGCAGCATGCCTACTTAGCCGATATAGGGCGCGCTGAATACTTTGCAGTGACCGATACAGAAGCGCTAAATGCCTTTCAACTGTTAGCGAAAAAAGAGGGCATTATTCCGGCACTAGAGTCGTCTCATGCACTTGCTCACGCGCTTAATATGGCCGAAGAAGCAGAAGACGGAACCATTATCGTCGTGAATTTGTCGGGGCGCGGCGACAAAGACCTTGCCCACGTAACTAAGATTTTAGGAGACAATCTGTAATGGCAAACACAGCTTTTGTAGGAACAAAACGTTACGACAACATGTTTAGCAAACTAGGCGAAGCCAAACAGGGCGCATTTGTTCCTTTTGTCATGGTGGGCGACCCCGACTTAGAAACTTCTTTTGATATTATTCGCACCTTGGTTGAGTCAGGTGCCGACGCCCTCGAATTAGGAATCCCCTACTCTGACCCAATTGCCGACGGCCCTACGATTCAAAAAGCAAGCATTCGCGCGCTCAACAATAAAGTGCGCCCCGATGGATGTTTTGAGCTCATCCGTAAAATCAGAGACATGTTTGACGATATTCCCATTGGATTGTTGCTTTATAGTAATTTAGTGCTAGCCAAAGGCCTTGAGGGTTTTTATAAACAGGCGAGCGAAGCTGGCGTTGATTCAATACTCATTGCTGATGTGCCACTGCGCGAAGCAGACCGCTTTATTGATGTTGCGCAAGCGCATAACATTCAACAAATCCTTATTGCGCCGCCTAACGCCAGTGAAGAAACCCTCAGTGCCATAGGCGATAAATCGAGCGGTTATACTTATTTACTCGGCCGCGCCGGCGTAACTGGAGCAGAAACGGCTGCCGATATTCCAGCGGCTGCATTAATCGATAAACTCAAGCAGTATGAAGTTGCACCGCCGTTGCTCGGTTTTGGTATTTCAACTCCCGCGCAAGTTAAATCGGCCATAGCCGGAGGTGCTGCCGGCGCGATATCTGGCTCGGCTACCGTCAACATCATCGAAAAACATTTGGATGATAAAAACGCGATGCTGAAAAGCTTAGGCGAATTTGTGAGCGCAATGAAAACTGCGACGCATCTTTAAGGAACACTCATGTATTATATGATTTATAGCGAAGACAAAAGCGATTCTTTGTCGCGGCGAATGGCAGCGCGGCCAGAACATTTAGCACGCCTTAACATCCTAAAAGATGAGGGCCGCTTATTAATTGCAGGGCCTAACCCAGCAATTGATGCAGAAGACCCAGGCCCTGCTGGCTTTAGCGGTTCGTTAGTAGTGGCAGAATTTACCTCTTTAGAACAGGCCAAAGCATGGGCCAGCGAAGACCCTTATGCGAAAGCCGACGTATACGAAAAGGTGGTAGTTAAACCTTACAAAAAAGTACTGCCGTAACTTCTTAAGTCGGTAGCGCCGCCAAAGACTACAACGGCGCGGCCTGCTAAGCGCTAACCGACGATTTTAGCTAGTTTAAGTATTAATGACGCACAAATAACGCAACTACAAGCCTGTTAAGCGATGCTTATTTGGTCGCGTCCGTTCTGCTTAGACTGATATAGGGCTTTGTCGGCGCGCGACATCCAATCTTCAACGCTTTCATTTTTTAAAAGCTCAGCGATACCAAACGATACAGTATAGTCAGGTAGATGTTCGTTTTTATTATTGTCTATCGACTGGCGTATTTTCTGGGCTATGCCGAGCGCGTCGCTTAACAGCGCATGCCTAACAATAATACCGAATTCTTCCCCTCCCAAACGATAAAGCTTGTCGGTGCTGCGCAAGCAACCCTGAACGATATTGCTTACGTCTTTTAACACCGAATCCCCTGTTACGTGGCCATGCGCGTCATTTAGGCGTTTAAAATGATCCATATCAAAGAGGATCAGCACGTTGCTGGCATTAGACTTGTTTAAAGCATCGATGCACAACTGTGCTTCATCATTAAAGGCGCGTCTATTTCCGGTTTGCGTGAGGTAGTCTTCCGTTGCCTGCATGCTTAAGGTTTTATGTTGAGCGCGTAAGTCTTTTGAGAAAAAATAAATAAAGAGTACTGTGGGGAGCAAGGTAGCGTACAAGGTAAATAAGTTTGTGGCAGCAAATCGCTCATAGAGAAAGGGAAAAACAGTAACACTTACCAAAACAGCGATGCTCAATGCGACAATGGGACTAAACATAAAAAATATCGCTATAAAGCCGGGATAGAGCCAATACGCATTCCCTGTGTCTCCCATTGTTGTGGTGCCGATCATGCCAAGCACCATAAATACGCCCAGTATTCGTCGCGACACATCTAAGTATCGGCCACGCATCACGTTTACGGCAATAAACGCAAACATGACGAGTAATATTGCATCGAGCGTAACCATAAACCAATTTCGCTCGATGATTCGCGCGACCAACATTGGACACACGGCCAAAAACGACAGTGCAGCGACCGTGAACACCACTCGGTCTAGCAATGTTCCGGCTCTTAAGCGCTCTCTTATCTTGCCTAGCATTTGAACGTAATCATTTTAATCTGATCATTTAAGTGTAACCATCGCACTATTCTCTTCGTTTGGACGAGTCTGCATCAAACATCTTGTCTTCAGCAGGCTGTGGCTGCCCTGATTGTGGGTCATTGTCTTGCGGATCATTGTCTTGCGGGTCATAAGCATCTTGCTCAATGTCGGATGATAGCAGTAAGGCTAACCATTTCGTCTCTTCTCTAGATTCCATCGCAATTTTAACCACCATGGTCAAAGGAACAGACAGCAGCATGCCGACGCTTCCGAGCAACCATCCCCAAAAAATTAATGAGATAAATACCACCAAGGTAGACAGGCCTAAACCCCTGCCTAAGAACCTTGGCTCAACCAAATTGCCCATCACCATATTAACCACGATAAACCCAAGCCCAGTAAGGCCTGCTTTTGCAAAGCCAAACTCTACAAACGCCATGAGTAT
The DNA here is from genome assembly GCF_042652645.1 of Glaciecola siphonariae. Lineage (NCBI taxonomy): Bacteria > Pseudomonadati > Pseudomonadota > Gammaproteobacteria > Alteromonadales > Alteromonadaceae > Glaciecola > Glaciecola siphonariae. Next base: position 218,279 of record NZ_JBHSGU010000002.1, on the reverse strand, counting down.
TGCCGGTATTGCAGCAATAATCGAACCGATATTTGGGATAAAATTAAGCATAAATGCGAGCACCGACCACAGCATAAAATGGTCTACCCCAAGCAAATAAAGCCAAATGGCGATAAATATCCCCGTGCCCATACTAACAAACATTTTAATGACGAGATATTGGTTGACCGAGGTCAGAAATTTGTCAATATGCGTAAGTCGCATGTCTGGGTCGGCCATCGCAACATGAGCTCGGCGCGGCATGCTATCTGCCTCAAACAGCATGAAGAGCACAGTTAGTAGTATCAAAAAGACATTGGATAAGATTGTGCCCATGCCGGTAATAAAATTAGTTGCTACAGACATTGCCACGCCAGGGTCAAGATGAGAGCGAATTAGCTCTTGATTAATATGAATATTGAATTGAGCCAACTTTTCAACAACCCAAGCAAACTCGCCAGATAGCTGGTCGCGATACACCGGCATATTTTGTCTAAATTCAGCGAGCGATTGCGTAATTAAGCTAGCCAGCATGAAACCAATTATCACCAAAGTCAGTATAACTAAACTAATAGACAGCCAGCGCGGCACGCGATATTGGGCAGACCAGTTAATAATCGGACTTACCGCTATGGCGATAAAGGCAGAGAGCAATAAAGGAATAACAATAACGCTTGCCGCTTTCACGCCCGCAAGCACAATGACCACTGCAGCCATGACCATGAGTACTTTAGAGGTTGGCGATTTATGCAGTTCCATTTGTTAGGTCCATAAGTTTAATCCGGTATTTAGTGGTCAATAGTTAATAAACACAAGTATGAGCAACAACAATCTAATAAGGAAGTAGTATCTCAATGAATTTAAATCTTGCCACAATTCGCATCAAGAATCTTCGTTTGCGCACGTACATTGGTATCAATGAGGACGAAATTAAAAACCAACAAGACGTCGTGATCAACATAACCATCCAGTACGATGCGAAAAAAGCAACCGACACTGACAACATGGACGACGCGCTAAACTACAAAACGATTACCAAAGCCATTATTCGACTAGTTGAAGACAATCGGTTTTCACTATTAGAAAAACTCACCGCTGACGTGCTTGCTATTGCCGCCGATCATCCATGGGTAATTTCAGCAGAGGCTGAGGTAGATAAACCGCACGCACTTCGATTTTCTGACTCTGTGTCGCTCGCTATATCCTGCACTAAGGACTAAGACCAATGAAACGCATGCTGCTGACCGGTGGTACAGGCCTGATTGGACGCCACTTTATTGCTAAACACAAAGAGCATTACGACATAAGGGTAATCAGCCGCGATCCGAAACGCGCTCAGCGCTTACTTGGCGATTCTGTTAAGGCGTTTACGCTTGATGAGCTCGATGATGTTAACGACTACGATATTATCGTTAACCTCGCCGGTGAACCGATTGCTGATAAACGTTGGAGCGACGCTCAAAAAGAACGGATATGCCAGTCACGCTGGACTATCACCGAACGCCTCGTCCGTTTAATCAACGCAGCGGAAAACGCACCCGATGTGTTTATCAGTGGTTCTGCCATTGGCTTTTACGGGCGACAGGGTGATACCCCTATTACCGAAGATTTCTCGCAGTTTCATGATGAGTTTAGCCGCGAAGTTTGCGTTAAGTGGGAAGATATTGCGAATCAAGCCAATACGCGCACCTGCATTTTACGCACAGGCGTAGTGCTCGCTGATGACGGTGGGGCGCTTTCGAAGATGCTCATGCCTTTTAGACTAGGACTTGGCGGCCCCATTGGCGATGGCAAACAGTTTATGTCATGGATACATATAGAAGACATGGTCCGCGCAATAGAATTTTTAATTGAAAGCGAACAATGCTCAGGCCCCTTCAACTTAACGTCACCAAAGCCGGCAAGCAATGCATTTTTTGCGCATAAGCTCTGTAAACGGCTAGACCGACCTTGCATATTTACCACCCCCACTTTTGCAGTCAAATTGCTCATGGGTGAATCTTCTGACTTAGTAATTTATGGTCAAAAGGTCCTGCCGATGCGACTAGAATCAGCAGGTTTCCATTTTTCCTTTCCAGTATTGGTAGATGCACTAGCGGCATTAGACCTGCGCTGAGGTTTAACACCTCAACGCACAACTCACAAAAACGACGATTATATGCAGTAGGTTCTCAGCGGTGGGAAGCCATTGAATTCTATCGCGCTATAGGTGGCGGTATAAGCCCCCGTTGAGAACCAATAAAGCCTATCACCAATGTCTAAGGTCAAGGGCAACATAGGTTTATAATTTTCGTACATGATGTCGGCACTGTCGCATGTTGGGCCGGCAATGACAGCGCCTTCTTCTTCACCGTCTTTGTCACAATAAATGGTGTATTTTATGGATTCGTCTAAGGTTTCCGCTAGGCCTGAAAATTTTCCAACATCTGTGTAGACCCAACGATGTAGAGCAAATTTATCTTTGCGTGAAATCAGCACCACTTCACTTATTAACATGCCTGCCGGTGCTACTAAAGACCGACCTGGCTCAAGAAAAATCTCTGGCATGTCGTCTTTAAAATTCGCCTCAAGAAAATGTGTTATTTGCGCTGCATACACGTCAAGCGATTGGGTATGAGACGAGTAATTTGCAGGAAATCCGCCCCCCATATTCATCATTTTCAAGGTAATATCATGTTCGTCTTGCAAACGTTTAAAGATATGACTCACTTTTGAAATCGCCGAGTCCCATGCACCTATATCGCGCTGCTGTGAGCCCACATGAAATGATACGCCGTAAGGCACTAAGCCCAGCTCTTTGGCCAATATCATGAGGTCTATCGCCATGTCGTTCTGGCATCCAAACTTTCGAGACAGCGGCCAGTCTGCCGTTTGACTGCCCTCTGTTAATATCCGTACATACACCTTCGAACCCGGCGCAAATTCAGCAATATTTCGTAAGTCAGCCTTTGAATCAGTCGCGTATAAACGAATACCCTTTTCGTAAAAATATGCGATATCTTTTCGCTTTTTAATGGTATTGCCAAAGCTGATACGCTCGGGTGTCACCCCAACTGCCAATACTCTCTCTAGTTCATAGGTCGACGCAATGTCAAAGTTAGAGCGCTTCTGATTGAGTAGCTCAAGCACGGGCTTTTCTGGGTTTGCTTTTACCGCATAATAGATTTTCGCGTCAGGAAAATGCGAGCTAAGTTCAGTGTACTGTTTGTTAACCACATCAGTGTCAATAACCAAACAAGGAGTTTCAAGTTCACTTGCAAAGTCTTTAATTTTGGCGAAAGAGTCTGGCGCATAAAAGCGAGAAATATCAATATTCATAAGGGTTGTTGTGAGTCGATAATCATCGTAATGAAATGTTGGGCCGTGATAGCCATAAACCGCGGGCTTTGGAGTATATCTTTTGAAAGATAAGGCCACAATTGGCGCAGCAATTAATCGCCCACAAAGAGGAAAGCGATTTCGCGGAAGCTTTTATCACCTAATTCAAGTTTCGTCTATCGTTTTTGATGAGTAAATAATAATTAAATGCCAAAGGCGTTTGGGCTGCCCTTTGAGCCAAACAAACTGCGAACAAAGCGTCCGTGAACGGTGGCGTTTTATTGTGAAGTATTTAGATGATTTAACCCACCCTCAGGCTCTTTTTTTGCCTTGTGGCTTTTGTAAGAACTTAATTTAAATGGATGAATCAACTGCTTAAGTAAACTCGTTTGACTGACGCCGTTTACACCAAGGGCTACCGTACATTGTCCCGGAACGCGATAGGTTCCAAAAGCTCGGTCAAACACTGAAAACACAGTCGCAAAATTGGCATAACAGTCCAAGTAAGACAAGTTTGGGCGCGGTATCAAGCAACTGCGCGGTGTAAGATAGCGTGAACTCTTCCATCTATTATCTCTTGTTAACAGCATACGGGCTAAGTCTACCGACATAATAATTCATCGCCCCTTGATCTGCCATGTCTACAAATATACTGCGGTATATTTAGTTTAAATGGGTGCAGAGCAACAGCACCCTCTACTACTGTTGAAATCGGCGCGATATAGCGACAGTGGCTAGGCGTTTATTTTTGCGATAATTTTGGTACTTGTAATCTTTCTGATATAGCAGATGCTGCCCGAGTAGCGCATACCCCATCTAGCTCAGGGGTAGAACCAGAAACTCCAACACCGCCGACGGAGTATCCCGAAGTTAAACGAATTGGGACACCCCCCTCAACGGTAGATACTCCAGGGACAAATGCTAACCCACGATAACTCGGATTGTTCGACACAGCATCCTTAATTTGTTTAGTGCTCAATGGTGTTGTTGATGCTGTCTCAGCTTTAATTACGGCTAGTTCAGCTTGTTTTTGATAGACATCATCCATTCTAGCGAAAGCTACTGTATTCCCTCCTCTATCCAAAACTGCTATCGCGAATTTCAAATTGTTTTGCTGAGCATACAAAATGCAGTCAGCAATTCCTGCCTGAGCAGCTTCAAGGCTAAGAAAGTCACGCTTTTGTGCGAGGCTTTGGGCCGCAAACATTCCTAAAAATACGGGGATAACCGTGGTTCTTACTATGTTGTTCATTCTATTGCTCCCAATTTATTTAAGCCTACAAGGTTTTTACCTTCCTCAGTTTTTAGAGAAAAGTCTGTTCCGGCAAATTTCTTACCATCAGGACCGCACAAATATGCAAGCGCTATGGCTACCGCTTCTGGTGAAATATGTGCCGACCAATCTAAATTGCTTACCACATTGATTTTGGCATCCCGTATTTTTGCCATCATTTTAGTGGCGACCGTCCCCGGAGATAAACCAATAACATTGATGTTGTATTGGCTTAGTTCTTTGTTTGCAACTTCCGTGAGCTTTTTCGCTGCGGCTTTTGTTGAGCAATAATGACTCCAACCTTCTAAAACGCTATTAGCTGCGCCAGAGCTCAAGCTCACAATAGTTCCAAATCCTTGACTACGCATCACTGGTGCGCTGGCTCTAATGGCATGATATGCTCCTTTAACATTCACATCTACGGCATGCGCCCACGCCGCTGGATCGCTATCAATCAAGGTAGAAAGCGGGTCTATCGTACCTGCACTGTTAATAACAAAATCTAAATTACTATTTTTCGTTGCCTCCTCTATACACGCCTCAACGGACTTGAATTGGCTAATATCGCAGCTTAGTGCTGAGGCTTTGTATCCCAAATTTGTGAGTCTATTTGCTTCTTTTTCAATAACACTCAATGATCTCGCAGCCAGAAAGACATGAGCTCCGTATTCACAAAACTTGTGCGCGCTCGCCAAGCCAATTCCTTGACTTGCACCAAATATTACAACGGTCTTATTTTCAAAATTATGTATCATGAGTTTTTGACTCCTACAATGTTTTCTTTGATGAGTTTAGTGATGATTTGTTTGTTATTTGAAAGGGTTACAGCATCACCACTTGTTCCCTCAATCCTAAAGGTATGTGTCTGTTTAATGCCTAAAAATCCTAACAAGGATACAAGATAGGGCTCCAAGAAATTCATTGATGCTAGTGCTCCTCCTGGCGCATAACCTTCTGCACCGTATGACAATGCAAGATAAGCCTCTGGCACATCAACTGAACCGCTAAAGCCCGTTTCGTCATATGAAAAGGTCTGATTAATGCGAACAATTTGATCAATCCAAGCTTTAAGGCCGGAAGGAATTGAGAAGTTGTAAAGCGGCGAACTAATTATAATAATCTGGGCTCCCTTCAATTCTGCTATTAGTTCATCTGATAGGCGGGTCGCCTCCAGTAAATCTTTTGTTAGCTGTTCGGGTGAAGAAAAGAAACCATTAATTGTATCGTTTGATATGTGCTCGATAGGATTTAAGTAAATATCTCGCTGCTTAACATCTATACTGGTATGTTTTAGCCTCAGGTTTTGAATAATAACATCGGCTAACTGTCTAGAATGCGAATCATCATGTCGAGGACTGGCATCAATTCGAAGTATATATGACATAGTAAATCCTTATTGAATTAGCTCGTTGATTATATTAATGATGCAATGAGTGAGGATAAATAGGCTTGAAAGCAATTCATTAGTGCGTAAAATGCACGAATGAATATTGAATCACAGAAGCTTTTTCTACTTGTTTTTCGAAACGCGAGCTTTGCTGCAGTTGCGAAGCAACTTGATATGTCACCATCGTCTGTGTCTAGGGCAATCGCTAACCTAGAAGATTCCTTAAGCACCAGACTATTTCACAGAAGCACGCGGGTCCTTAAACCTACGCAAGCTGGTATTGACTATTATCAAAGGGTTTTCCCTCTTATAGAAGAAATGGATAAGCTTCATCATTCAATGAAATTTGGTGGTGAACTTGTTTCTGGGCCTCTAAGAATTAGTGCATCAACTACTTTTGCTCAGCACGCTTTAACAGATATATTCACATCGTTTTGTGAACGCTACCCGAAAGTGGAATTAGATTTAACATTGTCTGATACTCGCTTAAACCTGATTGAAAATCAGATTGATGTCGCCATTCGACATGGAAATTTGCCCGATAGCAATCTTGTCGCAAGAAAACTTTTAGATGTAAGGTACTTCTTGGTCGCTAGTCCAAATTATATAAAAAAAATGGGGGATATAATGAGTCCTGAAGATTTAGAATACCATCATCTAATCACTTTTAACTATTCAGATTTCAACAAACAATGGCATTTTTCAGAAGGGAGTTCTACTAAGAGCGTGTTGATTAAACCAAAGATTCAAGTAACGAATGCCGGCATGATACGAAATTTTGTTCTTAACAGCATGGGGATCGGACTTTTGGCAGATTGGACAGTACTGAATGATATCGAAAACGGGAAGCTGCTCCACGTCCTTCCTAATTATGATGCGTCAGGTGATAATCGCCATACTTCAATCTGGGTCATGCAACCAAGCAGAGCTTACGCCCCCAAACAAGTATCTTTGTTTATTGAGTTTTTATTCAGTAGATTTCAATAGCTCTCTATATTATTGACTTTATTGAAATAGGGGATGTCTGGCTGATTTCTATCAAGCAATGGTGATTAATATCATTATTATTTCACTGTAGAATATTCGTTTACAGCAAAAACAGAATCGCCAAAATTGACTCGCAAGACCCAATGTCAGTTTTAAATAACAAAAACTGAAACCTAAATATGACTGTTTATCGTCTTTTTGCGGGCCAGTCTCTCGGATTATTACCTCAGTTTTTTAGAAACACTAGCGTTTGCAATGCGAACAAATCAATAAGCCAGAAGCTGACATTGAGCTCATTGTGAATTCCAATGGCGAATTATTAGAGGGCCTACGCGAGGGTACTCTTGATATTGTAGTTACTTCAACTCAGGCCAATGCGGATCTTTATCGTGCTGACGAGCTATATTATGAAACGTATAAAGTGGTTATCTCATCAGAGCACGCACTTAGCAGCAAAGAATCGGTGCCTCTCACTGCATTGGCCAATACACCAATGTTAGATCGTCCCAATTGTGAAATGCGGGACACTCTCTATCAAATATGCTCAGACAGCGGCTATGAACTCTATGCAGCTTATCGTTCTAATCGTGTTAATTTGCCTTATTACTCGATCGTATCTTTCTCCTGCACCTTCGAAAACCCTGTTTTTTTTGACTATATCCATGATTTTAATAGGAAAAAACCGGCCTTATTTGGTTTTTTTTACAAACTGTTATAATGCCGTGCAAGTGCAATTTATGAACTGAAACCATGGCAAAGAGTGCAAAAGAGCAGCTAAATGCAGAAAAACAGGAAAAAGTTGTCATTTTAGACAAGGATTTCGCGGGCGTTAAAGCAGGTAAAACTTTATTTGTTGGTACACCTAAAATTATTAACTCATATATCAAGAAAATCCCGTTTGGTGAGACCAGAACCATTATGAGATTGCGAAATGAGCTTGCACGAAAGTGGAAAGCAGATGCAACCTGCCCTGTGTCTACATCAATCTTTATTAGGATAGCCGCTCAAGCAGCAATAGACGAACTAAACCAAGGAAAAGATATTTCAAAAGTCACGCCATTTTGGAGGTTATTGACAAGCGAAGATAAGATTGCGAAGAAACTGAGCATTGACTCCAAATGGATTGATGCACAAAGAGAGAGTGAATTGTTATGAAGATGGTGATTGTTGGAACATGTATCGTAATATTTTTAGTAGTCGTAATTTTTATCTGGGGCAATACGCTACCAACAACTCACCAGGTCTCTACAAGCAAAGCGATCGCTGTGCCAGTCAGCAAGGTGTGGGAAACTATGAGTGACTGGGAGGGTCAAGTTCAATGGCGAAAAGACGTAAAATCTGTAGAAATTGTGAGTGCTAACAAATTTATTGAAACCCCGAGTAGTGGACCTGCTGTGGAGTTTGAAGTTGTTCGATTAGAAAGAAATAGCATTATTGAGCTAAAAATGTCTGGCCCATTTGAGGGAGAATATTTGGCAGAGTTCTCCGAAACTGACGGGATAACCACAATTCAAATTAGCGAAACAATTGTCCAGGAATCTCATGTTGGAAGAATAGTGTCTGCGCTGTTCTTCGACTTAAACGATTTTGTAGACCGCTACTTTGAGCAATTAGAAAAGTACTTAAAAGAGTAGAAAAACACACTTCCCAGATGCTGGCTGTCTTCCGATGCGATTCGTTTCGGCATTACAATCTATGAGGCGTGCGTAAAGAATAATGTCAAAATAATCGCTCTTACGCGCCAGCTATGGGCTCTGGGCCGTTGACCGGATAAGCAGAGTCATGCTGCGAGCATGGAATGGCTTATTTAAGTCTTTTAGGTGCTCGGCTAAAAGCGAACGGTTCTTTCCTCGCTTAGAAGCAGTTACTTCTGCACGTAAATTAGCATTTGGCGCAAATACACTGTAAAACCGGGTCAGGTTGAGCTTGGGCGGTAGCACTAATGCAGCCAGCAAACGCCTGCTTTTAGTATGCTTTCAAAGCACCCAAGGCAAACACCTAATGGTGGGCTGGTCAAAATAAAAAGTTTAAGCCAGCCCTACACCATTTTACGTAAAAGATGGCCAGTATTAAGTGACAGCAAGCGCCAACAACCAATTGCGCCGAGTAAGCCCACCACAAATGCGCCTACCGTAGGAGCTATTGCCCAATACTCAGCATGTAACGACGGCGGCATTTGAAACACTGCAGTTTGCAACATGTATAAACTAAATTCGTTAGCTAGCGCCGCCATCAACCCGGCGACAGTACCAATGATCAGAAACTCATTTATCACGCTGAAACGAATGCTGACACCCTTTAAGCCAAGGGTTCTTAGTATGGCAAGCTCTTGTAGCCTTTCGTCCATGCTGGCCTGCACTTGTGCAATCAGCACCAATGCACTAGCAATAAGCACCAGAACCAAAATAAACTCTACCGCTAACGACACTTGATCAATAATTTCGCGCAGCTGATTGATTCTAGCATCAACATCAAAGAGCGTAACGCTGGCAAAAGGCGCCATGATGCGTGAAATCTCAGCTTTTCGAGATTCATCTAAATGAAAACTGGTGATGTAAGTGGCGCTAAAGTTTTCCATCGCTTTGGGATGCAAAACAAAAAAGAAGTTAGGCTGCAAGGTTTGCCAATCTACCTCGCGCATGCTTGTTACCGTCGCAGTAATTACCTCACTGCCTAAGTTAAAAGTCAGCACGTCACCCAGTTCGATATTCAGGCGGCCAGCTACCTCTGTTTCAATCGATAAGGGCACCGGATCGCCCTCCTGCCAATTGTCGTGCCACTGTCCGTCAACAATCACGTTTCCGGTTTGTAGCTCTGTGCTCCAACTCAAATTTGCCTCACGGCCCAGACCCTGACGCCCTTCATTTGCTACTTCTTCGTCTTCTTTAGTGACTTCGGTGCGGATTTTTTCATCATTGATGGATACGAAACGACCGCGTGCAACCGGGTAAAACTTCTCATACTGCACATTGTTGGCCGTAAAATGCTCCTTAAGCCCTTCTTTCTGTGCTTCGGTTACGTTCGAGATAAAGTAGTTAGGCGTGCCTTCGGGCAACTGATCTCGCCATTGCTTGACCATGTCATTGCGCATAACCAAAACTACCAGAAGCAACATAATGGTAATTGCGAAACTAATGAGCTGCACCGAATTGCCCATAGCCCGGCGGCGAATTCGGGCCCATGCCAAAGTCCACGCGCCCATGCTTCCACTTCCAAGCTTGCGACCAAGCATAATCAGTAGAAAAGTCATACCCAGCAGACTAATTACCAGCAAAATCCCAGAGGCAAACAAAATACTGCTAATCATTAAATTCTGACTATAGGTCCACATCAGTAAAAATACCGCACTGCCAGAGAAAACAAACTGAAGTGCACGGGAAGAAAGCGTCGATTGAATGTCTTTTCTGAGCACTCGCAAAGGCGGTACAGAAAACAGCTGCAATAAGGGATACAAAGAAAACAGTAAAGCGCAAGTTACCCCTGTAAATACTGCAATACCCAGCGGTCGCCAATACCAAGTATTGAGTGCAACCTCAACCTGTCCTGCCAGCAAAGTAACCACCCCTTGTTGAATGAGATAGCCAGCAACGACGCCAAGAACAATACCTAGCGCTGCGATAAAGCAGATTTGCATTAAATAAATTTGCCGCACCATAGATTTGCTTGCGCCCAAGGTTTTCATGATGGCTACTGGGTCGAAGTGACGTTGACTGTAGCGCTGGGCGGCGACTGCAATAGACACGGCGGCGAGCACGATAGCGAGTAAACTGGCTAGCAGAAAGTACTCTTCAGCTCTGGCGATGGAACGCCCAATGGGAGATTCGTCGTCTTCTATGCTGGTCCAACGATGAATTTCACGGTTCATTTGCGGGCGCAGCCAATCATAATAGTCATCCAGGCTGGCACTATCACCGGTAAAATAATATTTGTAACTCACTCTACTACCCGGGCCTGTGATATTGGTCGCAGCAATATCCTGTGCGTTCATCAATAGCATCGGATCGGTGTTAAACACACTAAATCCCGCATCTGGGATTTCGCTTAATATGTCGGTTACCACAAAACTAGCATCACCAATTTCAATGCTATCGCCTTTGTCGACACCAAGTAGCTGGAACAATCGCGAATCAATCCATACTTCGCCAGGAGCTACCGAACGTGCAACTTCTTCGCCCTGCCCAAAGGCAATGTCGGTCACTTTTACCCTACCTTTCAGCGGATAACTCTCGTCTACGGCTCTAAGATCAGATAAAGCCAGCGCATCGCCCGCAAACACCATTGAGCGAGTCGAAATTTGAAAGGCCGTGTTTAGCCCGCGACTTTGTGCCTCTAGTATCCAGTTCTCATCTACCGGGGTGCGCGAGCGCAGCTGGCTGTCCGCGGCAATAAATTCAGCGCTACGATCGGTTAGGGCTTGCTGTAACCTCTCACTGAATAAGGACAACGACAATACAGAAGCAACAGATAGTACAATTGCAAGAAGTATAATTGTGAGCTCACCACGTCTGGCCTCATGCTTAAACAAACGCCAAGCTAACTGAAACGACATCCCCATATCATTCGCCTCCAGCTATCACTTTAAGATGCTGCGTTTCTTCACTCAATTCGCCGGCGCTCATGCGCAGTTGACGTTGACAGCGACTGGCGAGCTCGTCGTCGTGTGTCACTAGAATAAGCGTGGTGTCTGAGTCTTGGTTAAGTTTAAACAACAGCTCTTCAACTTTATGCGAGTTGTTGGAGTCGAGATTGCCGGTAGGCTCGTCGGCAAACAGTATTTTGGGATTAGTGATGAACGCGCGCGCAATCGCGACTCGCTGTTGTTCACCGCCCGACAGCTGGTTGGGGAAATGATTAGCACGATGATCCAAACCTACTTGCTTTAAGATTTCTTGCGCTCGCTGTTTTGGCTTATCTAAACCTGCAATTTCAGCGGGCAGCATGATATTTTCAAGCGCGGTGAGACTTTGCACTAACATAAAGCTTTGAAAGATAAAGCCGACTTTTTCTCCACGCGTGCGAGCGCGCTTTTCTTCATCCATATCATGCAGCGCCTCACCGTCTAAAAAGATGTGTCCCCCACTTACTTCATCTAAGCCCGCCAATAATCCAAGTAAAGTTGACTTACCCGACCCAGACGCCCCTATAATGGCGACCGATTCTCCCTGTTTAACGCTAAAGCTAATGGGCTGAAGGATCTGTAATTCTCCTTCACTCGTAGTGACTTTTTTAATCAGACTTTTTGTTTCAATAATTGTAGAGGCCGTGGTCATAGTGTCAGTTTTCTCATCCTGCAGTAACATCAGTGGTCAGCGCGGCTTTCAAGCGCTGGCTAAGTGTATTTTTTTCATTGCTCTTTTATTCCCGATTATCGCCCATTCAGATCAGGCTGCAAACCCAAATACAGATTACAAAAATGTAAGCGAATATAAATTATTAGTACTCGGTGACAGTTTAAGTGCCGCCTACGGGCTAACAGCAGCCCAGGGCTGGGTCTCATTATTGAGCGATAAATGGGAACAAAACGGACAGAATATCGACGTAGTGAATGCCGCCATCAGCGGTGATACCACCGACGGAGGGCTGGCGCGCTTACCGCGCTTGCTTGACCTACATCAGCCCACGCATCTGTACATTGAGCTTGGCGGCAATAACGGGCTGCAAGGTCATAACCCGAATAAAATTAAGCAGAATCTAGCGCAAATGATTGAGCTCGCTGAAAGCGAAGGCGTGAGTGTTATTCTGCAAGAGATACAAATTCCCACCAATTATGGACGCCGATATACCAATCTATTCGTGCAGAACTATCATGAACTTGCAAAAGAATACGATGTACCCCTTATTCCTTTCTTCTTACAAGACATTGCGCTAGTGCCTGGGCTAATGCAAAACGATGGCATACATCCAACTGCTGAGGCGCAGCCGATGATTGTTGAGTTCTTATCTGATCGTTTGGTGGGAGTGATCAAGCAATAACACGGCAGAAAAACCAATAAGAAAATGCGTTCAAATACAAAAAAACCGCTACATGATAAGCATGTAACGGGTTTTTAAGTATCAAGTAGTTTAGCGCTTGTTATCTTGTTTAGTAGTGAACGAGGGCCTAACCACTAGTGTAAAACACAATTACAGAAACAAGGCCAATTTATCGCGTGTATCCAACAGGCTTTGCTGGGTCGCGCTTCATATAGCGGTCTCTAAGCTGAATTTGACGTGAGGTCATTTCAACGGGTTCACCTTTAATAAACACTTGTTCTGCAGCCTGCGTTACCTCTAAGGGGTCGCCCGACCAGATTACTAAGCTAGCTTCTTTACCCGGCTCTAAACTGCCCAGAGTATCAGTTAAGCCAAATATCTTCGCAATATTCAAAGTCAATGAAGCAATGCCCGCAGCATGGGGTAAGCCATTAGCTACCGCGTTACCTGCATGTTGAGGTGCTAAGCGAATATTGTGGGTGTCCATACCAATAGCCACCAATACTCCAGCCTTATGTAATCTTGCCGCGTTTTCCAAGGTAGCGCCAAGCTGGTCAAAACCACCTGGCAGGTTATTCTCAGGGTTTAAGATAACCGGAACCTGTGCCTCTGCGATTTGCTCCGCTACTCGCCAGCCCTCTACCGCATTTACTAATACTAAATCTACATTGCTGTATCGTTGCTTAATGGCAAGCGCCTGCAAAATATCTGACGCACGGTTAGCGGTTACCAATAATGGAACCTCGCCTTTCAATACCGGCATAAGGGCTTTTGCATCAGCACGGGTAATCATCCCCTCCCAGTCTTCAGTGGGACTTAAATCGACATTTGCAGCAAACATCGCTTCATCGAGGCTTTGATTAAGCGCTACCCACATCGCAGCTCGACTCTCACCATTCGTATCAGCGCCGTTTTCACTCACATCCACGTGCACATAGGCCTGAGGCTTGACTACAGCATCAAACTCACCGCTTAGACTTATGACAGCTCCCTGACCGTTAAACAACTGTCCAGTGCGACTTAAGCCAGTTACGGCATGCGTAAAGCCCTCAACTCGTGTAATAGGTAGTAGAGTCGAATCTGCATTCACGCCGTACTGCACGTCATATGCCGCGCCAACAGGTGATACCGGGTGCGCATCTACACGCGCATCTACAATCCCAGCAGACAAACTTACTTCCTGCAAGCCCAGTGAGGTTAGTGCGCCAATAAACCCCGGGGTCACAACTTTGCCAGAAGCGTCAATCTCTCGATAACCTGACGGCACTGATTTTGAGTCGAGCACTTGTTGAATTTTGCCCTTGTCTAATAACAAGGTGCCCTCTTCAATCACACCCGCAGACGCCATCGTATGAATTTGCGCACCCGTAATTGCTATCTTCTCTGCCTGCACCAGTGCACTACTGGCTAAAATAGAGGTACCAACGAAGAAACTTATTGTCTGTTTAACAAAATTCATTTGGCATCTCCTTGCGCTATTTGGCCTAATTCAAAATCACTTACCGGCCAAGTGGCAGGTTCACTTCTGTCGTATACAAGTGCGCCGTCAATAAACACTTTTTCAGCTTGGGTGTAGGTAGAAAATGGGTCTGCTGACCACAGAACCACATCGGCATTCTTGCCTTCTTCTAACGAGCCTGTGTGCTCAAAGATGCCCAATGATTTCGCGGGGTTAGCCGATAACCACTGCCATGCCTCAGCTTGACTGATGTCAATACCAGCACGGCGACCATCAGACCATGCTTTTGCCGCTTCCTGATTTAAACGCTGAATGCCGATGTCGTCGTCAGAATGCACAATCGCGCATGCGCCTGCATTATGCACCATTGGGATATTTTCACGGATACCGTCGTAGGCTTCCATTTTAAAGCCCCACCAGTCTGCCCACATTGCACTGCATACGCCGTTTTCAGCTAGCTTATCTGCTATTTTGTAAGATTCAACTGCATGATGGAAGGTGCCGATTTTATAATCAAATTCCTTCATTACGTCCATCATCACGGTCATTTCGTCCGCGCGATAGCAATGCATGTGCACTAAAATCTCGCCGTCTAGCACGCCAGCAAGCGTTTCAAGCCTTAGGTCTCGTTTTGGCGGATCGCCCGCGGTGCCTGCTTCACTAGCTGCGTTAAAGTCAGCCCATTTTTTCTGATACTCTTGGGCTTCAATCCACGCTTTGCGATAGCCGGCGACGTTTGCCATACGGGTCATAGGACCGCCTTTGCTACCATAAACGCGTTTGGGGTTTTCACCACACGCCATTTTTATGCCGTAAGGCGCTTCAGGAAACTTCATGTCTTGCATAGTACGATTTGGTAAGTTCTTTACCGTCACGCTGCGACCACCAAATAAATTGGCAGAGCCCGGCAGTATTTGCAAAGCGGTAACACCACCAGCAAGGGCGCGTTGAAAGCCAGGGTCTTGCGGCCAAATACTATGCTCTGCCCAAACCTCAGCGGTTACCGGCCCGGTCATCTCGTTACCATCTGAATGTGAGCGCGTACCCGGCGACGGATACACACCTAGGTGACTGTGATTATCGATAATGCCCGGAGTAACCCATTTACCAGTGCCATCAATTTCGATAGCGCCCGAGGGCGTTGATACATCCTCGCCCACTTCGGTAATTTTTCCGTCTTCGAGTAAAATGGCACCTTCTGTGATTTTATTCCCGATGCCGTCGAGTATTGTTACGTTGCTTATCACCACCGGCGCAGACTCAATGCGTTGATAGGTGCTCGGGAAAGGATTGCTTTTGTCGTATTGTTGGGAGCTTTGCGCTTCTTTATCGTCGCTGCATGCTGTGAGCAGCAGCGCGGATAATGCCAAAGCCACACCCATTTTTTTATTATGTTTGAATGTCTTATGCATAGCTTGCATGTCGTTCCTTGGGCTGATTGATATCGCATTAAGAGTAAATGCCAAACGCCATTCATGCAAATAATTTGCAAAAGAACAGTGCTGGGCTAGCGCTCTATTTGCCTTACAATATCTTGCGAATCACGCAGCGTTCTGATTTGCTGAAATAAGACTTCAGCTTGACTATACTCGCGCTGCAAATATCCAAGCCATTGTTTAATGCGGTTTGGATAGTAACGGCCTTTATCGCCAAAGATTTCGTAGCCCGAATACTTAATAAGTAAACGTTTGAGTTCTTCCCAAGTCATAGGCGCCTCATCGTATTTAATGCAGCGAGCCAAGTTGGGCAGTGACAGGGCACCGCGACCCAGCATGATGTCATCGGTTGCGCTTTGCTGCCGACAATGCTTTGCATCTTGCGCGCTCCAAATCTCGCCATTAGCGATAAGCGAAATGGGAGAATGTGCCTTTATTTTAGCAATCCAATCCCAGTATGCGGGTGGCTTATACCCGTCTACCTTTGTTCGAGCATGGACGGTAAGTAAATTTGCCCCAGCTTGGGTTATGGCATCGGCATTTTCGAGCGCAAGCGAGGTATCGTCAAACCCTAAGCGTATCTTTGCACTAACGATATGCTGCGCAGGCACGGCTTGGCGTACCGCACTGACAATATCATAGAGAGCTTGCGGCTCTTTTAATAACACCGCCCCACCTTTACTTTTATTAACGGTTTTAGCCGGGCAGCCAAAGTTTAAGTCGAGACCATGTGAACCGAGTTCGATCGCACGTAAAGCATTCTCAGCAAGCCAACAGGGCTCTTGCCCTAAAAGTTGCACTCGCACGGGGGTTCCTGCGGGCGTAAAGCCATTGTGATGCAGCTCAGGGCAAATTTTATAGAAAGTTTTTTTAGGATGTAGTTGGTTAACAACCCGCACAAATTCAGTTACGCACAAATCAAACCCGCCAATTTGCGTCAGCATATCGCGCATCAAATGGTCAACAACGCCTTCCATTGGCGCAAGAAAAATCTGCATAGCCACCCGCTGCAAGTTTAATTTAGTTATATGAGAGGCGCGCATAGTACGATAAAAGTGTATTTGAGTAAAAATTTCAGTAATCGCTTTGTGATGTTTTTATTCTCTGAGCGTGACCATTTTGTGAGATTTGAATTTTAAGGTGATATTTAAGCATGGTGATAAGTGGTACGTGCTTAATTCAATTTAATGATTTTGACACTTTAAAGGAAACTGTCATGAAAAAAGCACTACTGAGCATCACAGCACTCACTTTGTTAAGCGCATCTGCACTAAGTTACGCCGATGGACTTCGCTATGAGGTAACGGTTACCAATATCACAAAAGGACAAACCTTTACCCCCATTTTAGGCGCAACACATAAAAAGCGAATTAGCTTTTTTGAACTCGGCGAACCAGCAAGCGCTCCTCTTGCCGAGCTTGCCGAATCAGGAAATGTAGCGCCGCTTCAGGAAGTATTAGATGGCGAAGCTAGCCTAGTAGGCTCAACTGCTGTTTCGCCGGGGCTTCTAGGGCCCGGTGAATCAATTAGCTTTGAAATTGAGGGTAAGCGCAAATTTAGACGCTTTAGTATGGCTGCTATGCTTATTCCTACCAATGATACCTTTGTGGCGATAAATAACATACGCCTTCCGTCAGGGAACGCAACAACCGTTTTTGCAGAGGCCTATGACGCAGGTAGTGAGGCTAACAACGAACTTTGCTCAAGCATTCCCGGACCATTTTGCCAAGGTGAAGGGGCATCGCCAGAATCTGCAAATGATGAAGGCTTTGTGCATATTGCAGCTGGGGTAAACGGACAAGCTGATTTAGACTCAGCGGTATTTGATTGGCGCAGCTCGGTGGCCAAGGTTGAGATACGTCGAATCCACTAGGGCTTCTCATATCTGTTAGATTACCCCAAATAAAAAAACCAGCACAAGGCTGGTTAATTGGCATCGCTGGACATGCAAGCAGGGATTCATGTTAAAAAGCCTTAGGGCGCGCTAAAGCGCGTGCAACATTGCTTGAACGCAATGTTGTCGAACCCGGAGGGCTTCTCATATCTAATAGATTACTCCAAATAAAAAAACCAGCACGAGGCTGGTTTTTTTATTTGGCGTCCCCTAGGGGATTCGAACCCCTGTTACCGCCGTGAAAGGGCGGTGTCCTAGGCCTCTAGACGAAGGGGACAGAAATTTTGATTATCAACGCAACGCGTTGATAAATTTCTGTAAGGCGAAGTGAGCAATGCGAACTGAGCGACCTTATTGAAGATGCCAATTCAACCCAGACTTCACCTTATCTGATCCTAGAACTGTGTATTTATGCTCTACCGAGCTCTCAATTAACACTGAGAAAATGGCGTCCCCTAGGGGATTCGAACCCCTGTTACCGCCGTGAAAGGGCGGTGTCCTAGGCCTCTAGACGAAGGGGACAGAAATTTTGCTTATCAACGCAACGCGTTGATAAATTTCTGTAAGGCGAAGTGAGCCATGCGAACTGAGCGACCTTATTGAAGATGCCAATTCAACCCACCGAAGTGAGCCATGCGAACTGAGCGACCTAATGAAGGATGTCAATTCTAAACACTTTACCTTATCTAAACCTAGTACATACTGCACGAAATTTGGTGGAGCCAGGCGGGATCGAACCGCCGACCTCTTGCATGCCATGCAAGCGCTCTCCCAGCTGAGCTATGGCCCCAGTCGTTGAAGCCGTAAGCAATGCTACAGTTCCGTGACAGCGGGGCGCATTCTAGGCATCCACCCCTTTTATGTCAACGATTTTTTTAAGAATTTTCCCTATTTTCTATAAATTCAATAGCTTTGATTATTCTTTGCGCAACCGTCGATTGTTTTAACAACGCCAGCGTTACATCAAGGGATGGGGAGTTACCCGAGCCGGTTACAGCAACCCTCAGTGGCATTCCAACTTTACCCATGCCAACGCCCAAAGCCTCAGCGGTTTGGTTAATAGCATTTTGAATGTTTTCTGCCGTCCAATCGGAAATGCTCTCCAACGCTTTTTTCACTTCAATTAATGCTTCTTTTGCAACCGGACGTAAGTGTTTTTTCGCAGCGTTAGCATCAAATTCGGCAAAATCCTCAAAAAAATAACCGCTGATTTCTGCTAGCTGTTTCAGAGTATCTACTCTGTCTGCCTGCACTTTAATCACGTCCGCTACCGCGGGTCCGTTAGAAACATCAATCCCCTGTTGGGCAAAATGCCAAATCGCATGCTCGGCAACCTCGCTGGCTGGCAAGGTTTTAATATAATGTTGATTCAACCAAATGAGTTTTTCGGTATTAAAAGCACTAGCCGATTTACTGATATGGTCAAGGCTAAAGTGCTGAATCATCTCGTCTACTGAAAAAACTTCTTGATCGCCATGTGACCAACCTAAACGCACGAGATAGTTGAGCACTGCTTGAGGCAGAAAGCCGTCGTCTCGGTACTGCATCACGCTTACTGCACCATGACGCTTTGACAGTTTTTTGCCATCATCACCTAAAATCATCGAGACATGCGCATATTCAGGAACAGGAGCGCCAAGCGCTTTTAATATGTTGATTTGTCGAGGCGTGTTGTTGATATGATCTTCACCGCGCACCACATGGGTGATCCCCATTTCCCAATCGTCAATAACAACACAAAAATTATAAGTGGGTGTGCCGTCAGAGCGACGAATCACCAAGTCGTCTAGCTCTGCATTCGAAATAGTAATTTCGCCTCGCACGTGGTCTTTAAAAACCACACTGCCCTCTTTCGGATTTTTAAAACGAATGGCGAATGGCGCATCTTCCGGATAGTCGGTTCTGTCTCTCCATGTGCCAGGGTAGCGCGGTTTTTCTCCATTCTTCTCTTGTTCTTCTCTTATCGCGTTTAACTCATCGCTGCTCATATAGCAACGATAAGCCAAGCCTTTTTCTATCAGTTGGTCGATGTATTGATTGTAAGTATCAAAACGCTCTGTTTGATAATACGGCCCTAAATCATGCTCAAGACCTAACCATTGCATACCGTCTAAGATGGCTTGTTTTGCCTGCTCGGTTGACCGCTCAACGTCGGTATCTTCAATTCTAAGCACAAATTTACCGCCTTGGCTTTTAGCATATAGCCATGAGTAAAGAGCGGTGCGCGCGCCTCCAACATGCAAAAAACCGGTGGGGCTGGGGGCAAAACGAGTAACAACTGACATCAAATTTCCTTAAAAACCTTTTAAGGTAGTTTAACGGTTTACAGACACAACTCAAAGACCAAGCTGCGAAGTAATGCGGAATATTTTTAATGTTGCTTGAGGAGCCTTCAAGCTCATGCCCCGATTAATACCTTTCGCTAATTAATTTGCATAATTTGCGGAATTTTTGCCCGCTTAGCTCAATTTTATCAGATTTCGTATTGACACCGAGCGACTCAACTCTATAATACGCGTCCACTTGCTGAGTATCACATGCTGGTGAGTGAGAAGAACAACAACGGATGCTTAGCTCAGTTGGAAAGAAGAGCAAGCATCGCCGCCTTTTACAAAAGAGGGGCGAGGGTCACTGGTTAAAGCCCGTGGCTCGAAGGAAAATAACGGACGCTTAGCTCAGTTGGAAAGAAGAGCAAGCATCACCGCCTTTTACAAAAGAGGGGCGAGGGTCATTGGTTAAAGCCCGTGGCTCGAAGGAAAATAACGGACGCTTAGCTCAGTTGGGAGAGCATCGCCCTTACAAGGCGAGGGTCACTGGTTCAAGCCCAGTAGCGTCCACCACTTTCTTTTTTTGAGTACAGTGGGTATGCGTGGCGAGACTGGTTCAATCACACCGTGACGAACCACAGTAGCGTCCACCATCTTTTCTTCAATTAAATCAATACAATGGACGCTTAGCTCAGTTGGGAGAGCATCGCCCTTACAAGGCGAGGGTCACTGGTTCAAGCCCAGTAGCGTCCACCACTCCTTTCTTTTAAACATCATCAGACATGCAAGGCGAGACTGGTTCAATCACACCGTGACGAACCGCAGTAGCGTCCACCACTCCTTTCTTTTAAACATCATCAGACATGCAAGGCGAGACTAGTTCAATCACACCGTGACGAACCGCAGTAGCGTCCACCACTCCTTTCTTTTAAACATCATCAGACATGCAAGGCGAGACTGGTTCAATCACACCGTGACGAACCGCAGTAGCGTCCACCACTCCTTTCTTTTAAACATCATCAGACATGCAAGGCGAGACTGGTTCAATCACACCGTGACGAACCGCAGTAGCGTCCACCAACTTATTTTTCAAGCACTTAGCGAACTCTTCTCTGCATAAAATATCACCAACTTTATTTTGTGCGACGCCAATGGGGCCATAGTGGGTCGTGAATGGGGTTTTTGTGGGACATTTGTGGGACATCGACTTGTAGCGCCCTACCCTGTAGACCGCGTATGTTTTGCGCTCTGGCAATGTATCAGTGTGCAAATTGTTGAATCTTGCTTTTACATCGTTCTGTATTTTTTAAATTGTGTGGCAGATTAGGCTTGTACGTTTTTTAACGAATTAGCATTGAATTTATGCTTACATTTTGCATCGCATTGACGATTGCATCTCACAAGATGAAATTTCCCAACAACACTTAATTGTTCTCTGTATCGACCTGCACATTGCGAGCAGAGTACTTGCTAATGTTGGCAAAGTACATTTGTCCACCAATAGGCGAGAAATGGCGACATGGCTTCGCTCAATTCCTCGACAACATTCAGCGAGAACCAAATAAAAGCTAATTTTGATAAGCAAACCTTGGGAATCAAGCCGTTGTATTGTTTTGAAGTGCATTGTGCTCGCTCAATATAAAAGCGTCATTGTATCAAGCATTCTTTTACAGCGCTGATATCAAACCTGATGAAGCAAAATATTATGTTATATTATATCAGATTTATTGATATCATAAGAAGAAGGATGCGCCTATGCAATTATATGCACAACGAAATAAATAATAATGAACATAACTTACCGAGCACTAAAAAGCCCCAGTAGTGTTTTCATCTCACTAATTTTGATTCTCCTTTTGGGTGTGATGAGCATCTATAAACTGCCCATCCAGCTTACCCCAGATATACAGCAGCCCCAGATATCAATCTACTCAGGATGGCGACAAGCTGCGCCAGAAGAAGTCGAGTCCGTCATTATTGAACCTATCGAGAATGCGGTGAAAAATACACCGGGCGCGTTACGTGTGGAAACTCAAATCTCGAGTGGACAAGGCACAATCACACTCACTTTTGCTGTAGGGACAGATATGCAAGAGGCAATGCTAAATGTACTGACCAGTTTAAACCAGACTCCCCCTCTTCCATTAGATGCCATAGACCCAGTAGTGACCGCCGGTGGCGGTAGCAGAGGAGGAAATTCCGTCGCTACCTTATTGGTGACAAAAACGGATACTGAAGATATAGATTTAAGTTTTGATATGTCGCGCTACCAAAAAGTAATGGATGAAGTTGTTGAGCCGCGTCTAGCTCAAATAAAAGGGGTTGCAAGTGTTAATTTGGATAGTGAGAGAAGCCGAGAATTACGCATTGAATTCAATCCTTATAAGGCCGCAGCTTATGGCGTAAACATAAGTGATCTTCGGCAAACGCTCAATGCTGCGCAAGATACCTCCGCTGGCCTGTCTAGTGTCGGAAGGCGTCAATATACCGTTCGATTCACTGGTCAGTATTCGTTAGATGACTTGTTAAATATGCGTGTTGCCTATTCAGACCAGCGACCGATTTATCTTAGAGACATAGCAAGCGCGCGCGAAACATTTTCTGACCGCACGAGTATGGTAGGACGAAATGGTAAGCCTGCCTATTATATTCGTCTAGTTAAAAGCAATGACGCCAACACAGTTGAAGTGTTAGATGAACTCAATATCGCTATCAAAGAGTTAAATCAGGGCCCTCTTAAATTAGCGAGTTTGCAGATGGAACTAAGTTTTGACGCTTCGGTGCATATACGAAATGCACTTGCGCTGGTGCGAGATAATCTTGGGTTAGGGGTTTTATTATCCTGTTTGATTTTGAGTTTATTCTTTAGAGACGTCAAAAGAACATTTTTTGTTGCTTGCACAATACCCGTTTCCTTGTTGGTGGCATTAATTGCGTTAAACATATTTGAACGAAGTATCAATGTAGTTTCCTTAGCGGGCCTTGCCTTCGCTGTTGGATTAGTTATTGACGCTGCGATTATTGTGCAGGAAAACATAAGCAGTCAAAAAACAAATAGCTTAGACAGATTCAAAACAGCCTTGTTAGGCACTCGACAAGTGTCGGCTGCATTATTAGCATCTACCGCCACTACGGTCGCCATATTTTTGCCTATCGTTTTTTTAGAAGGTGTTGAAGGTCAGTTGTTTTCTGATTTAGCACTGACCTTATCAATCGCCGTTGTTTCCTCGCTTCTATGTGCACTGACACTTATTCCACTTCTAAATTATATGTTTCCAAAGCACAGTACAAAAGACGACCCTTACATTCATTACTGGCATCGATTAAGTAAGTTCGTTATGCAACTTTCTAACTCAAGGGCCAAACAATTTTCATGGATAGCAGGTTTACTTGGTGGCGCGTTTTTTATCATTATGACACTTATGCCAAAAACAGATTTTATGCCACGAGCACCCACTGATGGTTTCTTTTTCTCTCTGGTGTCTCCGCCAGGCGCGAATATAGAGTATCTTGAAGACGAAGTGATGCAGCGCATAAAAGACAGATTAATGCCCTACTATCTTGGTGAAAGAGAGCCAGCGATAAAAGACTTCAATTTCTATGTGTTTGGCACTGTAGCAGGAGGTTTTATCTACTCAGCCGACCCGATGCGCGTAGACGAGTTGATTGATATAACAAGAAATGAGGTGTTTTTAGATTTGCCCGACACCCAGGCCTTTGTTTCAAGAGCGTCGATGATACAAGTTAACAGTGGTGGTGACGGCAGAAATATAAATGTTGATTTTGTTGGGCCAGACCTTAACGACCTGATTTTGGGTGCTCAAAAAACCTTGGATTTGTTAAAGGAGTCTTTCCCAGAGGCATCAGCGAGGGCGCAACCTTCGCTCGATATCGCCGAGCCTGAATTAAGACTTACACCAAATGATAGACGGATCACTCAGGCAGGACTCAATCGACAGGATGTTTCTGTTGCGGTTCAAGCCTTTACAGGCGGTTTGTTTGTTAACGAGTATTTCAACGGCAATGAAAGACTAAATGTAATTTTGCGCTCGACTCCTTGGGAAAGTGTAGAAGCGCTCAGTAACTTGCCAATTTATACACCAAATTCGGGTATACAAACATTGGGGGAACTCTCACATATAGAACGAACGGTGGGCCCGAGTCAGTTACGCAGAGTCAACGGAAATCGAACAGTGTCGATAATAATTACGCCTCCAGATGATATGAGTTTAGAGCAGGCTCAGAGTATTTTACAAAGCGCTATTTTACCGAGTATTAGAAGTGAAGTAGCTGAATCAGTCAGTGTTTTGCTATCGGGAAATACGCAAGATCTAAACCTTGCCATTCACCAGATGGGTATTAACTTTGCCTTAGCGATGATGATCCTGTTTTTACTGCTAGTTGGCTTGTTTAAATCGGTCATTGATAGTCTTTTAGTATTGTTGATTATGCCACTTGCCCTAGCTGGAGGCGTGTTGGCATTGTTCTTTTTGAATCTATTTAGCTTTCAATCACTGGATTTGCTGACAATGATTGGTTTCATTATTTTACTCGGCCTAGTTGTTAACAACGCCATATTGTTAGTTGACCAGACGCGCAAGGGAGAAAGCACGGGATTGTCTCGACAGGTCGCTGTAATGCAGGCAGTTCAGCAAAGGGCTCGCCCCATATATTTAAGCACGCTCACAAGCCTTGTTGGGATGCTTCCATTAATGCTGGTACCCGGAGCTGGCTCAGAAATTTACCGTGGACTTGCGAGTGTGATTGTGGGTGGAATGGCGGTTTGTGCAATCTTCACATTAATATTAATGCCATGTTTGCTTCAACTAGGAACGCAAAAAAATGTAGCCGCAGTAGGGAGAAATGCATGATGACGAAGCTTTATGTTTTGAGTGTCTTAACGATGTTTTATTTTATAAACACAGCAAGCGCTTCGGTGCCAGTCACGGTAGAGCCTGTACAATATGATGTAATTGAAACAAAAATAATGGTTACTGGCACTGTGCATGGAAAACAAGATGTTGTATTAACCGCTGGCATTGACGGTCGTTTGACCTATTTAGCGGAGCCTGGTGAGCGTATAGAAAAAGGTGGCGTGTTGGCCTCAATTGATACTTTTGCGCTTGAAATCGAAAAAGCACGTCAGCAAGAAATGATGAATCGAGCGAATGTTAACCTGAAACTTCATAAACAAGAGCTTTCGCGCATAAAGAAGCTCGCGCAAACCAACAGCGCGGCGATTACACAATTGGACATACTTCAAAATCGTCACGACCTTGCGTTGTCAGATATTGCACTGGCTGAACTTGCCATTAAAGAGATTGATCATCAGCTTGAAAGAGCACAAATTAAAGCGCATTTTTCAGGCGTCGTCAGTCAACGCTTTATTCGTGAAGGTAGAGAGGTTAATCGTGCAGAAGAGTTATTACGATTTATTGATACAGATAATCTTGAAGTGCGAATGTATGTGCCTGTAAAACACTTACCCTTTATAAACAAAACAAGTAAAGTGAGGTTCATCGCTGATGATAAAACAATGATATCGGCCGCAAATAAAAATACCGCTGAAGATGAGTATGCAAACTCAAGTGGCCCAGAGTCATATGCTCAGATTGTATCAATAATACCGGCAACAGATCCGCGCTCTCAAACCTTTGAAGTGAGGGCTAAAATATCACATGGCATAATCGCCAACTTTGCGGTCGGCCAGCTTATCGATGCTCAACTACTATTGCCTTCAAAAAGCGCAGAACTCTTGGTCAATCGAGATGCTATTATCATTCGTCAAAGCGGTACACATGTGGCTCGTGTATCTTCTGAAGGAAAAGTTGATTTAGTATCGGTTCAGGTCGGCTTAGGGGCAGAAGACTTAGTTGCTGTGCGGGCCATCCCCCCTAATACACTCTCAGAGTCAGATAAGGTAGTGGTGCGTGGAGCAGAGCGCTTAACACAAGGACAAGAAGTTAACATCCAAAATATGCCTTAGGCCATTTCTTGAAGATATATTTCCTCTAAGGCATTCGCTGATAATGTATCCGTTGACATTACTCTAGTGAGTTTTCCTTGGCGCATTACGCCAACGCGGTCAGCTACTTCCTTTGCTCTAAATAAATCATGTGTTGCCATCAGTATCGCCGCACCACGAGAGCGTTGTTCGCTTATTAAGTTATGAAAATCAACACTCGCTTTAGGGTCAAGCCCAGAGGTAGGTTCATCTAACAGCAATGCCTTTGCATCTTTGGCGATAGCAAGCGCAATCCCCACTTTTTGGCGCATCCCCTTTGAATACTCCTTAGTCCTTTTATGAAAGGCAGTTGAAGCTAAGCCGGCCTTATCCAAGATATCTTCTAGCGTCGCTTTATTTCTATTCTTAACTCCTGCAAGTGCGCTTAAGTACTGAAGGTTTTCAAAGCCAGTCAAATCCTCATATAAGGCAACATTTTCCGGAATGTACAAAGTGCGCCTGCGCACTTCTAAAGGAGCTGACTGAGGGCAAAATCCACACACACTCGCACTGCCGTCTGACGGCGTTAAAAAACCGAGGAATAAATTCAAGGTTGTACTTTTGCCCGCACCATTAGCACCCAATAAGCAAAAAATCTCTCCGGCATTTACCTCTAGATTTAAATTTTGCAGTGCATAGTTTTGATTAAATTTCTTACTCAATTGAGTCGCTTTAAACATGTTAGTCCTTAGTCAACTTTTGCCCGTCTAGAGCGTAAAAAGAAAAACCCTAAAAACAGAAATATGTACAACAATAAAGCAATTGACTGGCTTTTCAGCTCTGCGGGCTTAAATACATCCACAAACTCAAAGCGAGGCGCTGCGATAAAGTCACCTGCACTGAATTCTTTATCTTCATTTATGAAAGGTGTTACATAAGCACGAACATCGTCAAGGTATTTATAAGTTTGTTGCCTAAATGCAACTGCACGTTCATAGCTGAAACCAGATAAGTGGTCGAGCGAAACTTGGACAATTAGACTAGGTGATAAGTAAGCCAATATCGCTGATAGTTTATGTCGCGCTTCTTCTTTTGTGAAAAAATCTTCAACAATGGGTGATGTTAATCGATCGGCTTCTAGCTGAACGGCAAATGCTTGTCTTGCTCCGCCTGACAAGACTTTCAATTCGTCGGTGGCATTTGGGTGTTGACTTAAATAAGCATCAAGCACACTTTGTCCACGATTCTGCGCCTCTAATAATGAAGCGCGCGTTAAATTTGCCAGTTCTGCACGTGATGGCTTTGGGGTTTGGAAGTCAACAATAACCGACAAAATAGCGGGTATAAGCACAACCATAGATAGCCATGCTACACCGCTCGCAATGGCTGATTCAGTTGGTCTTTTGGTGATTGCATTAATAAAGATTAACAGCCCTAACCAAAATGCACCATACAGCAAACAAATAGCTAACACCCATAGCATTGGGCAAAAAGAACTCATTAACAGAGTACACAGGCCAGCTATTAAGGACATTGGACACACAATTAGACTAAAGTGAGCCAAAGATTTTACATAGATAAGCATTCTAAAAGAGACAGGTTCAGCCATTAATTGCTTGGCAATACCGCGCTCACGTTCACCCGTCCACAAATCATATGATAACGCGATAATAAAAAGTGGAAAAACCAAAACAATCACAAAAGTGAGGTCAAACTTTCCAGCTGCGAGGACTGTCGGGTTGCTAGTAGAACCAGCAAATTCATCGAAAATTGCGTGAGTATCGGTTATTGGGGTAACGCGAGCAATTAATGGGTAGGCTTCGATTTTAGAAACAGATACCGCTGCGGAATCTAAAAACGGGAGATGCATGTGTTCCACTTGTGCATAGGGTAATCTAGCACCTCGAGACGCCTGCTGACCGCCATTTTCAGCTTGAACAAGCTCTGATAATCGGTTTTGACTCACTTCCTTCGTCGCATTTACAATACTTTGTATACCCGTGTTGTGCGATTCGACTGACTGCCAGCCACTGAGTGTTGCGTAGCCTGCTAAAGCGGCAAACACAACTAACAACAACCAATACGAAATCTGACGTGTTAGCCTTAGATATTCGTTTTTAAATACTGCCACTATCATCTTTCTAGCCTTTTAGACGCCAAGCTTGCAAACATCAATGCGATGACCAGCCAAGTAATCAGTAAAATTAGGCTCGTCCAATGCAGGTGTAAACGTTCACTGATAGCTCGTTCAGCGTATGTAAACGATTGAACTTCTTGAAGTAGTTCTGGTGCAGCTTGATAGTCCCATGCGCTTTGTTTAGCGGCATTATTGGCTATATCGTTATTGAGTACAGAGACAAAAGAAAATCGAAAACCTTCGATGGCCTCGCTAAAGTGAATGTGCGATTCCACATCAGTACTGGCTATTCCAGAAGACCATTGCTGCATTGCGATAAGCGGCGATATTATGGTAAAAATTGAACGAGTGAGCGCTTGTTGTCGGTAAGTTTGCCAAAGCTCATCGTAGTAATTATTGCCTATTTGAGTAGCGATACGCTCACCTTCTTGGAGGGCAAGACCGTCCCAGTTAACCGGTAAGTCTTCAATATTTTCAACGCCATATTGTTCTAATACTGCTTGTCGATATTCAGCTAGCCGCTCATCGGAGCTATTGTGACCACTAGGTCCACCCTGCAGCGCTTTTTTTACCATACTTTTGAATTCAGGTGCAGTTGGGGTTGGATGCAGATATTCAGAAACATCTGCACTAAAACGAGGCACTATAAAGCAACATATAAACCAAAATGATAATAACACTGTCAATGAATTTCGAGACTGTCTACATAGTGCCGACACACCTAGTGAAATCGCTACCCATATTCCAAAATATACAAAATAAGCAAATAAAATGGTAGTAGATGACATCACAGCGTCAAGCGACGCGAATGAGGACAACACCATCAAACTAATTGAGATAGGTAAGCAAATGAAGAAAACAGCAATGACAATAGATATAAAACGTCCAAACACTAACTGTGAAGGTTTTATACCACTCGCAACTTCTTGTCGAATAAGTGCATTTGCGTGAAGTCCGCTAAATGCATTGAAGCTCGCCAAAATAATGATCAGCGGCAATAAAAGTTGAAAAGCCATGGCAGGAGTAAACTGGCCTAAGTGCAAAATAGCGCTGCCACCTTCCGCGGGGCGGTATTGAGGCGCCTGCTGCTTATGCGCTTCAAGACGCGCGACGGTGCCTAATTGTTGGGTAAGCCCAGGTTCAAAAAATGTCAAGGGAGACAAGGGTTTTGTAATATAACGGCCAAAATGTGCAGCCATATGTGGATTGACACTACCTTGTTCTAACCACAACGACGAGTCTTGTTGATTCAACTGATTTCGCTCATTTTCGATACGCTTAGTTGAGCTATAACTTGTGGCTAAAGCAACAATCGTTATCAATAGAGTTGCCATACTTAACCACCTAAGCTGGTGACTTCGCGCCAATACTTTTAAGTGCTTTAAGGCAATGAGTTTAATCATTTTGAGTGACTCAACAAATTAGAAACTGGTCGTAAACGTGATTTGCGCCACCCTAGGCTCTCCATCGATGACGAATCGCTCGCCGGTGGTAAAAAATCGCTCATCAAATATATTCTTCAAATTAAATTGAAAAATATAGCGCTTGACTTGGTAGTTGATACCAAGATCGACCACAGTGTAGCTCGGTAAAGTATCACCACTCCCGTTGGCACGTCTATCTCCAACGTAGCGAGCCCCTCCAAGGAACAAAAAGTTTTCTAGCCCCAAGGCTTCTCCCTCAAGTGTCGCGAAACCTGAAATAGCGTGTTCAGGCACAGTGACTGGCGTCAGCCCTTCATCACCGTTGTTACTGCGCGTTATCTCGGCATCTAAATACGCATAGCCAAGTTGTAATTGTAAATACTTATTTGCTTGTCCAGTAATGTCCAGTTCGAAGCCAGTATGACGCTGCTCGCCCACTAAAACACTAAATCCCGGATTATTGGGGTCTCCATTTACAATATTTGTTTGGTCGAGTCGGTAGACTGCTGCATTCAATGCAATACTGTTATTGTCATTCATCCAGCGAAGGCCAAGCTCAATTTGCTCACCCAAGGATGGCGGTGGAGTGTCTCCATTTAGCAGAGGGTCATTACCAACCTGAGGCTGAAATGACTCTGCATAGCTTATGTAAGGGGTCAGATTATTTTCTGCCAAATACATGAACGCACCGTTGAAAGTGACTTCGTCATCTGGTTGCTTTCTACTCACGCTACCATCGGGTGCGAATGCAGTGTTTTCAACATCGCTATAGCGTAGTCCAGCAACGGCTATAAATTTATCGTTAATTTTAGCGCGGTATTGAGAATAGACACCTAACTCTTCGAGCTCGTTGTTGATTTCAAAAAATGGACCTATTGGCTCTGGCTGGGCGCCATATTGAGGGTTGAAAAGACTGATAGGGGCAAGGCCAAATAAATCACCTGACTGCTCGTCGTTATATTTTTGGTGGTCTGCACCAATCACAAAGCGGTGTTCAATTGAATCGCTTTCGATTACGCCTTCAATTTGGTTGTCAATCGCAAATAAATCTCGATCGGCTAAATATTCAAATCCGCGTCGATTAATTACCTCAGTAGTTGAACCCGGGCGAGGCGCTTGCACGATCGGACCATTGAGTTCGAAATCTGAGTACCGCATGCTTGATCTGAACGTTAGAGAAGAACTAAACGCATGGCGAAGCTGATACCCAACCTGAAATTGCTCAGATTCAAGCGGTTCTATTTCGGGTTCACCTAAAAAACGCGACTGAGGAATTTCGCCATTTGGATTTGGCCTTAATGTTCCTTCAAATGGGAAACCAATAACGCGATCGTATTCATCTCGTTGATATACCGATAAAAAAGTAAGCTGAGTATCATCAGAGGGTGCCCATGTAATTGACGGCGCAATAAATTGACGCTCGGCATCCACGGAGTCTTGTACATTACCCGCGGTCGATATCACAATGGGGGCGCGAACAGACCATGAATCATCATCAGATATCGACCCACCCACATCAGCAAAAGCCCGAAGCAAGCCATAACTACCAGCTTGAATTCCCACCTCTTTAATGGCGTCAGCACTGGCGATTTTACTGTTTAAGTTAACTAAGCCTCCGGGCGCAATTTGCCCATAAAGCACCGACGCAGGCCCTTTTAATACTTCAATGGAAGAAAGTCCATAGGCTTCCTGTTGTTGCAAAAAACCTGGATCAAGACGTAGGCCGTCACGAAACTGAAAGCGCGACTGAGTAAAACCGCGGATTAAAAAATCATCAAAACCTTGTCGACCGGATAACTCAGCCTGCACCGATGGCGTGTATCGAAGAGCCTCTTCAACCGAAATTGCACCTTTTAACTCAAAATCACTAGCATCAATAATGCTTATAGCTTGAGGTGTCTCACTCAACGGCACATCAAATTTTGAAACGCGGCCCGTTACTTCGATTTTCTCGATCTCTTTAAAATCAGAACTAGAAGATTCATCGTTGGTTTGTGCAATAGTCAACATGGGAACGGCAAGTAAGGGTGCAAGCAATATGTATTTTGTCATTTGTGGAGGCTCGTTGAAAACGTTAGTTGTTATTAGTAAAGGTAAGTAAAGCTATTACGAATAAATGAGGCTATGTTATATTATAACGTTGGTCAAGCATTGTCTGCGGGAAATAGTTGAAATTCATCTGTGCGCGTGGGTTTAAGACAATTTATGTGGTGTTCTCAAAAAGAACGCTTTATATTTTACAAGCAAAATCAGTATTTTATGCACTCGACAACAATCCGTACACCAATTTAGTCAGATTTGTAGTTTTTGCTGGCGGTAGCCAATCATTTAATTAATGCGGTCGTTACCAGTTGTCATATTTTATAAGGTAATGATCAATATCACGTTTTGCTTCTTTCGCTAATTAGCAGCCAAAAGACGGTATCCATTCACATTTTAAGCTTCTAAACACTCTCTCAATTGAGCTCTTACGCCAAGGGCTAACGCCCTTACAAGGCGAGGGTCACTGGTTCAATCACAACGTGACGAACCGCAGTAGCGTCCACCACCTTATTTTTCAAGCGCTTAG
Source organism: Glaciecola siphonariae (assembly GCF_042652645.1). Taxonomy (NCBI): domain Bacteria; kingdom Pseudomonadati; phylum Pseudomonadota; class Gammaproteobacteria; order Alteromonadales; family Alteromonadaceae; genus Glaciecola; species Glaciecola siphonariae. The sequence goes on along the minus strand of NZ_JBHSGU010000002.1, from coordinate 186,232 downwards.
CAAAATATTTTCTGTATAAAATATCATCAAATTTATTTTGTGGGGCGCCAATGGGGCGACAGTGGGTCGTGAATGGGGTTTTTGTGGGACATTTGTGGGACATTGACTTGTATCGCCCTACCCTGTAGGCCTCGTGTTTTGTGCGTTCTGGCAATGTGTAAGTGGGCAAACTGTTGAATCTTGCCTCCCCACCATTATGCAAATAAGCGTTACCTTTTACTATTACAACGGACTCTTGTTGATGGGTTTGTGCCTGTAATTGGCACGCCATCATTAAAACAATCAATAAGCTACTTCGCATATAATCATTCAAGGCAGATTAAATCTGCCCCATGCCTCCATCTACGAACAATTCAATACCATTAACAAAGCTGCTGTCGTCGCTTGCAAGGAAAAGCGCGGCTTTAGCAATTTCCTCAGGCTCACCAAACCGACCCATAGGGATTTTCTGTACTATGCCAGCTGCCATTTCTTCAAGTTGCTCCTGCGGCATACCAAGTTTGGCGTAAATAGGCGTATTGATGGGCCCTGGGCTCACCGCATTTGTACGAATACCCATTTCGGCAAACTCAATGGCCCAAGTACGCACAAACGAGCGGACCGCGGCTTTAGTCGCCGAGTAAGACGCCATACCAGGAGAGCCCATGACACTAAGGCAACTCGTATTTACAATAATGCTTGAACCTTTACTCATCAGTGGCAATATTGCTTGTACCGCAAAATAAATGCCCTTTGTGTTGATAGCAAACTGCAAGTCATAATCGCTTTCTGACTCTTGCATGGTGGGTGACGCTAACGTTACTCCAGCATTAGCAAACAACACATCAAGCTTTCCGTATTTTTCTTTGACGTAGGCCGCCATGCTTGTCGACTCAGCAACTGAGCTTGCATCCGCCAGAAAATAATCCACACCAAGTTCATCAGCCGCTTTCTTAAGCTCACTATCATTACGCCCGGTAATAATCAACTTAGCGCCCTCAGCTTTAAATAATGCAGCACTTGCTTTACCAATGCCGCTATTACCACCTGTGACTAGCACAACTTTATCTTGTAATTTCATGTTTCTATTCCTCTTCTTGGAGCTGTTAAATAATTGCTTAATGAAAGACTTCATATGGTTTACCTGCTCAACGGCACGTGACGAGCATCATATTTAATTCCCATTAATAGAAAAATAGAGTTAAATAGAAATTATTATTCACAATTTCAGAAATATATGTTGAATTTACTTGAGATGAAAACCTTTACGACGCTGGTAGAGTGTCAGTCGTCCTCGAAAACGGCTGAACTGCTAGGCGTTGCTAACTCTGCGGTGAGTCGCCGCATTAAAGATCTTGAATCGCATCTGGGTGTTCAGTTAATCAAAAGAACAACACGGCGAATGAGCGTCACCGACGACGGCATGCATTTTTACCAACGCTGCAGACGAATATTGGAAGATATTGAAGAAGCAGAGCATGAACTTAATAATCAAGCCCGAGATATAAAGGGCACAATTAAGCTCTCTGCACCGTTAAGCTTTGGGGTGAAACATTTAGCGCCTATTATTACAGAATTTATGCTCGCCTACCCTGCGATTAACATCGACGTAGACCTAACAGACAGGCGCATTGATTTGCTTGAAGAAGGATTTGATTTGGCGATACGTATAGGAAAGCTGGAAGACAGTAGTTTAAGAGCAAGAAAGCTTGCGCCCATTCGACATTTAGTGTGCGCATCCCCGCAATTTTTATCCGCGCATGGCCCAATTGAAACGCCATCTCAACTTCAAGATTTACCTGCACTTTGCTACAGCAATATTAAACACCCTGACAGGTGGGATTTTACAGATCAATATGGCAAAAAAGGCAGTGTGCGAATTCAAGCGAAAATGCGCTCTAGCAATGGCGATACGCTTAGGCACGCCGCATGTGCAGGCTTGGGCCTTATTTGTGAGCCTGAATTTATAGTCAAAGACTGTTTGGCAAACAATACTTTAAAAGCAATATTGACCGACTATACATGGTATGAAATGAATCTTTATGCGGTTTACCCCCAAACACGCTTTGTATCTAAGCGATTGCGGGTTTTTATTGATTTTCTGGCTGCGCACTTTGATGTTTGAGGCAAGCGTAATCTAACCGAATTAGATTATCAGAATGAAACTACTTGCTTTCATTGCCATGAGAGGGCTCTCATGAATGACGTAATTTAAGGAAACACGTGTATCCGCATATTAAATGTTTACACTCAAAGCTCATAGATTGACAATCATTAACACAGGTGTATTTTTGCAAGCTCTATCGCCTCAGACCTAGCGTCTTTTAAAGCTCGATCTGCTACCTCAGGACCCGCAAAGCTGGTTGGCGATGCTGTGATAAACGTAATATCGCTTACCCCCATAAACTGTAAAATAGCAGTAATGTGAGGGCGTAAGCAGTCCATATTTTCAAACATATCGCCAGCACCATAAGCGCCTCCTGCTGAAAGAAGAACGACTACCCGTTTATCACTCAGTAAGCCTCTAGTGCCATTTTCATCTGCGATAAAGGTTTTTCCATTTCTAGAGAGATGGTCAAAAAATGCTTTAAGCGTAGAAGGCATTCCGAAATTATACATTGGCGTGCCGATGACTAGCGCATCGGCCGCCAGTACCCTTTCCACTATCTTGTCAGATGCGGCAATCGCGTGTCTCATCTCAATCGTATGCTCACTCTCTGGAATAGACACGGCAGCAGCCTCTAGCTCACCAAAATGTTTTGGTGGGTCTAACGCCAAGTCAATCCTTTCAACATCGACTTCTTTATTAGTCTCTTTGAGCACATTAATAAATGTCTGAGAAAGCGCTCTTGAATGTGAGCCCTCCATTCGGGCGGAGGCGTCTATATGTAAAACTTTCACTTGCTATCACCTTATAATTCGTATGCTCTAATGTCGATAAGCGTCCTTAATCACGGGTGATAGGATACTCCATCCATGCTGTCAATTATCGTCAGCATTAGTCACAGTGTTAAGAAAAAGGCGTAACAAACCTATAGTTTTATGGCATTCAAGACTAGGACAATTAACAAAGATATAATGTCATTAGAGCAAAAATGCGCGCTGTCTATTCTGCTGACACAAGTTTATCAAGGTAATCCGAAAATCGTTTGCCTTTTTCAAGCCTAAACCGTCTATTGACGTCCTCTATCTTCGCTATTCTGTCCACCCGAAAATTCCTAAAGTCCTGTCTAAGTTCACACCAAGCGGTCAATAGCCATGAAGATTCGAAAATAGTGAGTCCGACAGAGCGAATATGCCGTTCAGACATACTGTTGTTTAGGTCAATATATTCAATCTTCAACACGGCTCGTTTTTGAATAGCATGCCGAAGCATGCCAATTGCCTCAGCGTTAAACCACGATGTCGAATCATGCTTGCCTACCGCTAATAGAGGGCGTTCAATGAGGTGAGTGTTTGATGTACTTATCGAATTTACTTTGCCTAAAACGCGCTCGGCCGCTTCTTGCGTTGTCTTGTCACTGCGAGACATTAGCAGACGCATCCCCATGACTAATGCATCGAGCTCATCTTCAGTAAAGTCGAGTGGAGGAAGAAAAAACCCGGATTGCAGTTGGTAGCCAATTCCTGGCTCACCCTGAATCGGTGCACCAATCGCCATTAGCGTAGCGATGTCTCGATAAATAGTTCGCTGTGATACGCCTAATGCATCACTCAATTTAACAGATGACACTGGTTGACTTCTTGCTCTTAAGAAATCGAGTATTTGAAAAAGTCGTAATGTTCTCATTGCTCCAATGCTGACAAAAAATGTCAGCATGTCAAGTGTATTATAATGCTAATTGTGGATAAAACAGGAAGAGAACATGAATGCAACGATTATAGAAACGGTTTTGTTTAAGCTAAATGATGACGTAAATGACCAAGCATTTTCAGAAGCCATCAAGCAATCAAATAAGTTTGTGACATCCTGCAAAGGTTTTGTCGCGCGGCGCCTTTCTTGCAACAATGATGGGCAATGGATAGAGCATATTGAGTGGGAAACAATGAGTAATGCAAAAGCTGCGGCCTCTAAAATTGGCAGTGATAGAAACACTCAAGCATTCATTGGCGCAATAAATGGTGATTCGGTACAAATGTTTCACACCCAAATTAAGACTGCGCTTGATGCAAACTAATGCATCCGAATATGCATGATGCCTATAAATAAATATCCGCATTGAAATGCATGTGCTTCACGCATACACTTATACCCATGAAAAGTACTGCAAATTTACTGGGTGCTCTGACAATCGCACTTACGGACCGCATTCGAGGTTCGACACAGAAGTTACTAGAACGTGCGGGTGAGTCTTCTGCTGCAATCGTTGTAATTGGCTACGTACCGGGTATTTCCGTGGAGCTTCTTAGGCAGGTGCTAGGATTATCACATCCTGGTACCGTTCGCTTAATTGACCGTTTAAGTGATGACCATTATGTGGAAAGGCGAAAAGCCAAAGATGGTAGGGCTGTCGCTTTGCATCTAACAACTGCTGGAACAGGCTTAAGAGCGGGTTTAATGGATTCGCGAATAGAAATCCTTGAGAATGCAGTCGAATTTCTGCGCAGTGATGAGCGAGAAATGCTTGGGCATTTGCTGTCTAAAATCTTAGTAACACTCCCTGAAACAGAAATGGACAAACATCATATTTGCAGGCTTTGTTTGACGACGGCTTGTCCCGATTGCCCAATACGCGGTAATGCAATTTAGTTAAGATTTCTTTTTAAAGCCAAAGTCAGGCATTTCGCCTCTGGACAACATATCCATGAATTTATCAAAACGTCTTTGCCGCGTTTCAGGCTTCTTAGCCGTTTCCAAGCCATAGGCAATTGCGTAGAGGTTTGTTTTCTTGAGGGTTTCATAAAACGCTTTGATGGTTGGTTTTTCGCTTACTGCCGCGACAAAATCCAAAGGGACTTTCATTTGGCTTGACGGTGCGTAAGCATTTTCCCATCGACCATCTTTTTTGGCAGCGTGCACTTGCTTCATTCCTGATGCTTGCATTCTGCCTTCTTTAATTAAACGCTCAACATGCTCAGTGTTTTTCTTAGACCAATCACTTCTGGGCTTTCTCGGTGTGATCCTTTGTAAATAAGCTTCTTCATCCAAGGACTTTTTCACACCATCAATCCATCCCCAACAAAGTGTCTCTAATACCACGTCCCCCCACGTAACGCTCGCTTTGCCTGAGCCTTTTTTGTAGATTTTGACGAATAGTTCGTCATGTCTATCGTGGTTAATTTCTAGCCATTCACGCAACCTGTCGGCATTTTCGAATGCCAAGATTTTTGATTCATCAGGTAACTGCATATGCATTTCTACTTTGGACATTTATATGCGCGAAGCATATAATAATTATCACACAATTGAAATCTGAATTGGGCTGTGATCCTCAGAGTTGACTCCCTTACAGAGAGAGGGCCACTGATTCAATCACACCATGACGAACCGCCGTAGCGTTTACCAATATATTTTCTGAGTACTTAATAATGGCTTTAAACGGCATCTACTACAAGTGGCGAAATCAACAGCTTGTTGACCGCTTTTATTCTGCTCTCCACCTGTTCATATGGTACTTTTACAACACTAAACCTTGCTTTTGTATGACCAAATCCCTCCCATCCAGCAAGAAGTACTTCTGCTAAAAGATCTGTGTCAACTGAGGGCAATAAAAACCCATTTAACTTAGCGTTCTCTAAAATGGTGTGAATGATGTTGAGGGTTTGTTGATAAGATTGTGCGAAAAATCGCACGCCAGACTTCGGATTATCTCGACTCCTTTCGGCAAACATATTGTCGAGCTTGGCAACATGTGGCTCGTTTAAAAAATGTAGTAAATTGCATCCAAGTTTTTCGAGGGAGGCAATAAACTCTTCCATGCTTTTCGCATTTAAAGGCACGTTTTTTTCTATTTTCGCTTCTTCAGTCGCCATAATGGCGTCAAGTACACCTTGCATATTCCCAAAGCGATTATACAAAGTAGACTTAGATATTTTTGCTTCTTTCGCCAGACTTGTAGTTGAGACTTTATCAAAGCCGTGCTCAATAAAAAGCAAGCGAGCTATATAAATAATTTTTTGCTGACTGCGTCGGTGTGTTCCATTCTTTAATTAAAAGCTCATAGTAATCGATAAAGGGCGCGCAATATGAAGTGTTTAAACAGCCATTATATGACGCTAATCAAATATTCTAACGTACGCGGCGTGCAGCGCGAGGAAATCCGACAGGGCTTGGCTTGCGTTAAGCATCAGGTCATGACCGGCTCTGACTTAGGCGACACGCACAAAGAATATTTCTCGCGTGAGCAGGCACTGAAAGCCTCGGGCGAGGACAACACCATGAATCAGTTTGATGTAGCGGCGTAAGCCCCTAGAAATCTTTTAATGTAAGCACTCTTGTTCAACGCCCTTCGGGGCGTTTTTTTAAGCCATTATTGAAACACCAATTGTTAGTTTGCACGCATCTTGCGGTACAAAGCATAAAGCGCGATACCATAAAACAAAAGCGGTCCAAGACTAAAAATAATTCGCAACCATATTTCAACTGACTCGCTAACCGTTTCTGCATTTGCGTCAAAACCAATGAGTGAGAGCAGGCCATAACTTAAGCCGACCGCGAGAGCGCCAGCAATCTTGTTCGACATAGTCATAAGAGAAAAGCCAAAAGATGTTAAAGGTGCTTCGCCACGTTCTGATGTGAGGTCGATAGCCGATGCCATCAATGTCCGCGTTAAAAACATGGGCGGGCCCATACCAATTCCATACAAGCCAACGGCTAAGATAAATAAGCTTGTTTCATGTTTAGGAATGAAAAACAAAACAAGACAAGCAAAGATGGTGTAAATTAGCGCCCAAGAAAATACGGTATGTGTGCCAAATCGCTGCGTTAACTTAATCCATAATGGAAATGCCAAAAACCCAGCAATAAAGTTGACGAGAATGATTTGAGTAGCGCTCTCGCCGTGACCATAAGCAAAACTTGCAGCAAATACAAAAATCGAAGTCGTTATGCTTTGGGCAATACCCGTACTAAAATCAAGAATTATAGGAAGCCTAAATGCTGCATGCTGCCTAAAGTGATACCAGCCTCGGCGAAAAACTTGCTGGGGTACTTGCAAATTAGTTCGCTGGTCTGGTAGCACCAATACGAGGGCACATACCGCCATTGGAAGGCTGATCATGAGAAATATGCCAATAGAATTTACCTGCTCGGTCAAATTAGCACCTGATAATTTTTCGAGCATGGCAGGACCGGTTACCGATAGCAATATGCCAAAGACGAGCGCAGCGTCTCTCCAACCATATAGCCTTGCGCGCTGCTTGACCTGTGTCGTTAGCTCTGGTGCCCATGCGTAATGATTAATAAGTAGCAACGTAAAGCCAATGTATAAAAAGAATAACCATATGGATAAATAAAAGATGCCTGCATCTTCTGGTGGTACATACAAATTCCAGCTACTTACCATCAGAATTGGTAGGCTAATTACTACCCAGTGTTTTCGTTTTCCGTATCGGCTCGGATAGCGGTCAATTAGCCAACCTAAACCTAAATCTGTGAAGAAATCCCACAATCTAGCAAGGGCAAAAATTAAACCCACCATGCCCACCGTTAATGTCGGAGACTGCGCATAAAAAGGCGGGATAAAAATTGACAACGGCAATGCAAGTGCGGCAATAGGAACAATTGAAAGAGCGTAAACAACTACTTGATGTAAAGCGACCTGTTGCTCTCTCATGTTTATATATTCACCTCATAAAGACGGGAATGTTGTTGCGCTCCGAAAGTGTCTCTTTCATTCACAGACCCTTGAGGCCAATGCCTGCGAAAGGTAAATTTAAAACCTAAAGCCGCCTCTACCCAAACATACTGCGTCAAATCATCTAATGCTACTGCATATAACTGACAGATAGCCTCGCGAGTGAGTGCTTCACTGCGTTTTGCCTCATTGAAACAGTAAATATCGTTAAAAAAAACGTCAAAAGTTATTGCGAAGGGCCCTGCATTCTTTGAGCGAATAATTCTTGCAGTTTTATGTAAAGGCTTATGCATCAAGTATCTCCAAATTGAAAAAACTGTCCTGCGGACAATCTTTAATAATGTGGTAAACCGAAAATTCGCAGACTGGACCTAAATCGACTTCCGATGGGCTATGTGGTAATGCAATATTTCCACCGGTCGCTTTTTGCCCTGGGTAAGGTGCGTGCAAAATAGCAATTCTGGCAGCGGCGCATAGTCGCATGGCAATTTCTTTGTTCTCTGCTGTGACTTCGACTAGCAAACCAAGTTCATGATGATTAGTGCTCGCCACTTCTGTGTTAAAAGCTGAAACACCGTTACAGCCATATTGTTTAATATCAATACGAGCTTTGTCAGACATTATCTCATCGAAGTTCTCCCTCATATAGTGATGTACAAGCTTATTTAACTTTGGCAAAAAAGAAATAAAGATAGGGTCAGTCACACCACCAATAAACATAGCTCGATGTCCAACAACACGAGCACCTTCAATTTTCAAAGAATGTGATTTTGACCTATGTGTACTCCCTTCAACTCGTACACATCTAGCATCGAGCGCCTCATATGTCGCGCAAGTGAGATCAATATCGCCGTCGGGACCCGCTAACACGAGAGGATCTGCCGTCTCGTAAAAACTATGCGCAGCAACTGATGTGGGAGTACAAGCGGCATGTTTGTCTAAGGGTACTAACTCAAACCCCTTATCATCCAAACGACCAATAATGCCTTTTGATTTTGGCTCAGCGCATACGCCTCCGCACTCCAAGACTTTGCCCATATGCCAAGCTGCGTCAGAATTGAAGCCCATATAATGGGCAAATGCCGCATAAGGCGCCGGATCGTATGCTCGTGAGCTTAGTATAATGTCAGCCTCTGATTCCAAAGCCTTAATAAAGGGCGTTTGCCCCAATTGGGCTACGATGTTAGTAGCCGCATCGATAGCAGCTTCTGTTAATGTTGGCGCCCCTTCCATATTTTCAATTTTAGCAGCGCTCAGGAGTTCTTTAATCGTACTTTTTTCTATGGTTTGGTGAATAGCCGCAATTTTTGGTGAGTAGCCTAAAGCCTTAGCTTGTTCGCAAACGAAATCTCTTATTTCAGCCAAATGACTATTTATTCCTGGCCCACCGCAGGAGCTGATTATTAGCTTGGCGTTTTGTGTACGGGCTGCATGAATTAGCTTTTGAATATCGCGCTTAATCAACGGCATTGGCGTTATACTTTGCTCTAATCCTAATAAGTATGGGCCCGGATCGGTAGACCCCGAGTCAACTATGATTACATCAAAGCCTAATTTTTGTGCTTCATCGAGCTCACTTTGCTCTACGCCGTATCCCAACATTCCAATAGGACATAAAAACGAAAGCGTCCGGCTTGGGTTATCACTATCAAAAGTCATAGCTGAATCTCACACCATAAGTTTTTGGGTTGCCTAATACGCAACGTTGCGCACTAGTGTTTGTTACTGCATCAATTGCACCAAGCACCTGTCCAAAGGGCTGTTCAAAAATTGTCAGACAGTAGCTTTCATCAGTCAGATTGCCAGCATACGCCTCAATACGCCATGCATACACTGAGGAAGATAAACCAAGTGTTGCGCCGAGCAGGTGATAGGCGTCTTGAATACCCTGGGGATTTGCATTTAATGCACCGCCAACATCTTGCTCTGCGGTATACTGATGCGACAATGTCGCGTGAAATTGGTAATCGTCGGTATGAGGAAGTGAGGTCTTAAACCTCAAGGCGTTAGTCGTTTGCAAATCAGGAGAGTATAAATTGGGACGGCCTTTTAAATCTTGCACATCTTGGCTACCGGGTAAGCCTGGCGCATTCGGAAAATCACTAAACTCCGAATCGAGCCAAGCAAGCCCACCCATCAGACTTAGGCTTTCGTTAAACTGCCAAGTGTAATCCAGCTCCAAGCCCTGTTGGACTAGTTCAGCGGCATTTCGAACGATAAAAGTCTGACCATCGAAACTGCGTGCTTGAAAATCATCTAGCTCAATCCTAAAGAGGGTCAAACCAAAAATTAAGCCCCTAAATTTATCGCTTTTAATACCGAGTTCGTAATTTGTTGTCGTTTCTGAGTCAAACACTCGTTGATTTTGCTCTGAAAGCGCTTCACTTCCGCCTTCTGAGTTAAATCCTCCTGATTTAAAGCCTGTTGATACGCTAGCAAAGACATTGATATTTTTTGCTATCGAATATTGGCCATTTATAAACCAAGTAAATTTGTCATCATCGAAGGCTAAATCTGGAGATGATTCGCTTGTTCTAAACAGTCCAGCAAATGGATTATTAACCATCTGAACAAAACTACCGTCTTTTTCATCACGTGTATAACGTCCGCCGAGCGTAGCTTCGAAAGAAGATGTCAGCGGGTAAGTAAGTTGTCCGAATAGGGCATAACTGCGTGTATCCTGATTAAACTCCGAACTGATGGCTTGTGCTTGCTCTAAACCGGCACACTGAGTAGCACTTGCGCTTGCATTTTCGAATGCAACTTGCTCCGGTGCACCTTGTGCCAGGGCTTGAGATAAAATTACGCTGAATATAGTGGGTGAGCAATAGGCTTCACCTAGAGCAAAATCTTGGTCAATATCAAAAGACTCGTCATACAAATACGCGCCAACCACATATTGCAATGTTTGCTCTTCAGGCGAGAGAAATTGCAATTCAAAGCTTGTGTTATTGCTTGTAAAATAATTATTTCGGTCGATTAGAGATGGTGTAAGTCGAACTAGTGATTCGGTAAATTCCGCATCCCATTTTCTATGGGCCGCAATAACTTTAAATTCATGACCCGTCTGAAATTCATAGCTTGATTCAACAGAGCCTCCATACTGTTCATCGTCAAGTGAGTCATTATGGGCTTGATTAATGTTTCTATCAAAACTGTCGTCAGTGAGCGGCGTAGCGCCGTAAATGGCATTTAGCGTACCTACAAACTGTGGCAATGCTGTTTCATTTATTAGCTCAATTATTGGGCCGCCTGAATCAAGTTTAGAAATATCAAAACTGAACAGCGTTCGCCAATTATCTGAGGGTTCGAACAAAAGCTTTAGTCTTGCCGCTTGCGTCTCTTTATCACCTACGTCCTGTTGGCTTAAATCGTTGTAGCCATATCCATCGCGAGTAGATAAATTCGCCGCTATACGCAAAGCAAGCGTATCGCTAATGGCATCAGAATATGCGCCGCTTAGTTGTTGCTCACCAAAGTTACCGAATGCGAGCGATACAAAACCATCTTGAGAGAATGTCGGATCGTTGGTCTGAATTGTAACTGCACCTGCAGGTGTGTTGCGTCCAAATAGCGTTCCTTGTGGCCCTCGCAATACCTCAACCGTGTTTACATCATATAAATTGCCAATTACAGAGCCTGACCGAGGATAAAACACATCATCTATAAAAACGCCAACTGCCGGTTCGATCGCACTGTTTCCAACAGAAGAAATGCCTCTTATAGCTACTTTTGAGTTTGTCTCAGAACCACCCTGAGCGATCTGAAAATTAGGTGTGAGATTAGCAACATCTGTCAAAGTGTCTGTTTTGAGTTCACGCAAAAAATCACCGTCTAGCACTGTACTAGACACTGGCGTGTCAACAATGCTCTTGGGGCGTTTGAAGGCACCAGAGACGCTAATGATTTCAATGGGTATGTCATCTGCATTTTGTTGCCCCTGCGCGAGGCTTGGCGTGCTGGTAGTGAGACTTAAACTAAGAAGGCTCAGAGAAAATGTATTTACAGCAGATTTATTGTTAAACACGCGTTACATCCTGTTTTATAAATTTAACATTTAAAATAAAATATAACTATATAGTTACACTTTCAAGTGTTTCTTTTATTTCTCTGTTAAGAAAATGTCAGATTCGCTACACTACTGGTGACTAAGTTTTTGGCTGGATGGGTAGTGAGTGTAAGAGAAACTAAGCGCAAAATAAGGCGGAAGATGTTTATAGAACATGCTTCTGAAGCGATGAAAATATCAGGGATTCATACCGTTACAATGGAGCAAATCGCGGAGACTGCGGGTGTGTCCAAGGTCGTGCTTTATCGATACTTCGACACCAAGGAAGCTTTAACCAATGAAATTTTGAACGAAGTTACGAACTCGTTATGTGCAGTATTACAGGAACCTTGGTCGGGCTACGGTTCAGGTATGGAGGCTATGTTAAATGTAGCAAAAGAACACGAAAGTGCTTTTTACATTCTTGTAAATCAAACCCCTGATGATAATATTTATGGGCAATATTATGAGCGTTTAAAGTCGGCTCTAGTCGCAAGAATTGAAAGTGTCGTTGATGCAAAAGCAACAAGCTTAGATGATAATAGTGAAAGTAAACTATTACGAAAATTAGCTATCGACGGTATCGCATTACTGGCCTTGAATTCATTGCGGACATGGCTGTCTGAGTCATCTGACATTAATACTCCAGAAGCCTTTCTGGCCTGGCATGCCATGGGCAATGAAGCGCTTGCAAAAGCATGGTTACAATAAGCAAAACGTAGTGAAGCAGTGCAGCTAAAGTACAGTCAGTTCTTATGTTAATGTATTCATGCTACCAATGGATTATCTATCTGATATGTTATTTAATTATATACCCTCGTCACGTTTATGCTTGTCAGCGAAGGCTGTGCGCCGTTTAAAAAGGATGCTTCATTGAATATTGCAAAAACTGACCTGAATCTGCTGGTTTATCTTGATGTTTTACTCCGAGAAGGTAGCGTGACTAAAGCGGCCAATCAGCTAAGCATAACCCAGCCTGCCATGAGCAATGGTTTAAAGCAGTTTAACAGTGGCTCCCTCTGAGCAACGACCTTCATTTCTGCAAGCTCTTTGTCGTTGATTTCGCCAACACTAAACAATAAATTTTCAACAATTAAGTCGTCGGTTTCACCGCGCGTATTTTGGAAGGGATTTCCGCACCAAAAAACACGCGGTAATCTGGCGCAAATTTAAGATTAGCGGCACCATAAGAAATAGCGACACTAATGGCTATGCTGGCTATGATAACCAACCATCTATACTGAATAGAAATCTCGGCGAATTTATTACCTAAGTTTTCCATTGCTTGCTTGCTGGGCATTGCTCTTTCCTTGAAAAATAACAATACAGTACCGTACCGTACCGTACCGTATCATTGTTACCGATATTAAACTGTAATTTAAATAGAAAAGGGCAAAAATAATGAAGATTGGCGCAGATGATGCTGGTTGTTACTAGGGCGTGTTGTTAGTTGCTGTATGAATGTTGTGCTCTCTATGTGTTTACCAATCGCTGCACATGTTCGCAGGTTCGGTTATTCTGCATCAAGAGCATGTAACAAGCGATTTATTGCCCAATAAAAATCTGCGCACCAATTGGCACTACGATATTATCTATATGACCAGATGTGCTCTGGTCTTTCGCGATAAAATGCATATGAGTGCGTTTTCCAGGATGGGTAAATTTGCCGACGCGATGCTCGTCTACCCAAAAACCAACGATATCAACTTCGGTATCAGCTAATTCAAATTTTATTTTTGCCTTCCGGTGTTCCGCCATATCATGCGGTGTATTGTTTGTTTTGAATATAATATGGTATTTCATGTAAGGAACTGAGGTTTCAATACGAAATGCCCGTGGCTGAGTTAAATCAATGTTATTAGCCTCCAAGAGCCCTTTAATATAGCTTTCTACCTCATTTAATCCACTCAATTCACGTGCTACTGAATGCGTCAACCAATCGTTATGCTTTGCGGTAATCAAAAATATGGCTCCAGTATCTTGATTCGCTGAAACTGAGGGAGCGCCGTTTATCACAGTAGAAATAGATATATTACCGCCATATACCGTTACTTCACCTTGCAAGCCTTCAACTGGGCCAATAGCATAAATATCCGATATGTCTAGCTCCTTCAGGTTCACAGTGCTATCCAATTTACCCTCGTGTATAAGAGACAGCCTACTGCCATAGCTTTCTATAACATAAGCGTCCTGCTCAGTTTCTGATGCCTGACACACTGCACCAAAACATATCACGCTGATCATCATCACGTAATAAATACTGTATGTAGAGCGCTTATTAAAAATTCTTCTCATTTTTTACCTTTCACTTAAACATACACTCAAGATACTGATAAAACCCTAACAAGCCTGAAGCAAAGGTGACCGATAAAGCACTTTTTCGCCTGTGGGCTGAGTATTATCAATAAACGATTGATAAACACCAGTCAGCTCATTTGCTGTGGATATTTGACGCTGCCCGCTTCCCCAAAAGGTCTCGAGGTCATATTGTTTGATGAGGGCTGAGTAAAATTCGATGATTTCACTGTCTTTTATGTCGTGCTTAATTTGATAGACATGCGAATCAACCAGATTACTGTAAAATGTGCCCTTCCTATTTAACTTTAAAAACTGTGTATATGTCTTTTCACTTCCCTCGCCATAGACCCACCAGCGGCTTAGCGTAAAATGCTTAAAGATTGCCTCGCTTGCGTGTTTGTCTCCCAGTGCGTCAAAATATAAGCTTTTCTTTTCATTAGGGCATGCCTGTATCTCTTCATACAGAAACACCTCGTCAAAAAATTCGAAACTTTTTACTAAGTCTAAGTTTCTCTGAGAGGTATAACCAACAATTTGTAAATCTGGCATTAATTTTTTAACGCACATAGCAATTATTTGTGCTGACGTGCTCGAGGCAGAGCTAAGTACTAAGCGTTTTGCCCCGTATGCATCCATATCTCTGAGCGCTAACGCAAAGGTATAACCAATTTTTATATACTCATAATTATCCGCGACCTTCGAGGTAAAACCCTCAAAATTAATGATTTTTAGCCACTCCTTTGGACCTTCAAATGTGGGTAGGGACAAATACGCAATATCGGTATTGCTAACCTGGGTGTCTATCTCTCTTATTGAATAAGCGCTTAGCGGCCAAAAGCCATAATAAGCTTGTCCCTCTTTGAAGTCGGGATGACCTGAGCGATAGACTACACTTTGCCCCCAACATGGCACCGTTTTAAAACGCGCGCTATTTACTTGATTATTCGGATCAACAAAATTGTGAATATCCAAATGGAAATAAGCACTATTGTAATAAGTGATATAACGGTTTACGGCCAATGAGAGAGGCACAAATAACACTTCATTTTTCTTCAGCTCGATATCATCGATACTCTCTGGCAAGGCTTTGAAATTAAACTGCGTTTTATCACCAATCTGAAACTGAAACGCACTTATGTCACTAATCGTCTTATCAAGATTATTTTCAGCGGTTTCTAGCCTTTTCGCCTCAACAATGGCTGATTTTCGAGCAGCGCTCACAGCCTTCCTATCCTTAGGCAGCAAACGAGCTTGCTTCGCTTTATTTTGCCAAAGAAGAATCGGTAGATTGCGCTCAATAAATTTCAAACTTTGCTCCTTAAGTTTTAACAGGGATGCTGCACATATTTCAGTATGCTTTTTTTAAATGCAGTTTACGACTTTAATATCGCAAGTCATCCCCTTACGACTGTGATTCAATGAGTATGATGCATACAATGCGCAATGCCGACGACTAAAACCGATACAGCCCCTCCAATGTAACAAAACGAGGCGCGCTAGGATACGCGCCAAAAGTGCCGTTTTGTTCAGGTACAAAAAATCCTGTCACGTAAAACTCTTCTTCAAACACGTTTTCAGCGCGCAGACTTATCGACCATTTATCGTCAATAGCACCAATGCCAAGCTTCATGCCTACTAGCACCGAAGCATCATTAAATGGCGCGGCAGCGCTACTTTCAACCCGGTGCGTGCCAAATGCACGTGCGTTGCTATGCAGTACTAGCTTTAAGTTCTCGCCAATCTCAGGTGAGTAGGTAACATTAAAATTGTATCCATTGCGAGGCACGCCAGCGATCTGTTGTCCTTGCAAACCATCTAGAGGCGTATTGACTAAATTCGCATCTTCGTCAAAGTTCGCTTTAATGTGAGAATACGCCGCACCTATTTGCAAATCGTTGAACGGGTTATAATTAAGCTCTAATTCAAAACCGCGAGAGAGCGTTTTATCAACGTTTTGGACAATAAAATTTGAGCCAGAAAAAACCAAAGACTGGTAACCCTTGAACTCTTGATGAAAGGCGGTAGCGTTTAGCAAAAGTTTGTTATCTAAAAAGCTGGTTTTAATACCCAACTCAAAAGCGTTTACCGTTTCTTCGTCAAATTCCAAATCGGTAAGTTGCGCGCCATCACCACCAAATAAAATACTGTCGAAGCCGCCTCGGTCAAGATTGTAGCCACCCGCTTTATACCCGCGATCGTAGCCGCCAAATAAGAGCGTGTCTGGTGAAATTTTATAGGCTAGTTTGAGCGTGCCAGTAACTGCGTTTTCACTTCTATCGTCACTGTATTGGCCGTTAAACTCTGTATTAATTGCTGGATTGCAAGAAAGCAAAACTGCGGCTCCGCCCGCTACGCTCAGCAATCCTTGTGTAAATGGCGCATTGGCTGGGTCAAGGTAAAACTCACAAGCGGGCAGGCTGCCATCTAAATTGGCACTGATATCTTTAGTTTCTCTCAAGAACCGAATACCCGCGGTGATGCTAAAGTTATCACTTACGTTAATAACATTGTGGGTGAACAAAGCGATTGACTGCGTGTCCACCGAATAATTGTCATCCGCTTGTCCATTCCCCTCAACCGAACTTGGCACAGGAAATGGCAATAAAGTGGGCACATCTGGTCCTAAACTGCCAAATAATTGTGCGCCAGCTAGGCCTGTTAACAGTAGGTCTACATATAAATTACCTTGTGTACCAACTTGCACAGTATCGGTAAGCCCTAGGTCTTGTTTCGAATAAAAAGCACCGAATAGATAGTCAACCTTTCCGTCAAACATTTCCCCTTGCAAGCGAAGTTCTTGCATAAAATCTTTTACCGACGAAATGTAATCATCTCTAAATGCTCTGTCGATCCCAGAAAAATCAACATCCATGCCACGGTCTACTTCCCAATCTCGGTATGCTGTTTGCGAATAAAGCGTACCCACATCTAAGGCCCAATCTAAGTCAACTGATATGCCCCACTCATCAACCTCTTCGCCTAAGTCTCTGTTAGGACTATATGCAACCTGTGGGTCACCAATGTTGGAAGAAGCGATACCAGTTAATCCTAAAAAGCTCGCGCCCGCATTTACGGCAGCCGCCGTTGGACCGGTGAATACGTTGATAGCGGCACAGCAATTTTCATCGGTTGATGCAGTGTCAACGATGATGCGAGCATTAACCGCATCGCCCTCATAAAGGGCCTGCCCCCGTAAGGTGTAACGATTAATGTCGTTAAATTCACGGTCACTATTTACGTCGTTAATATAACCATCACGGTCTCGTTTTGAAGCATTTAGACGAACAGCCCATTCATCGTTAATCGGTTGGTTAAATGCTCCTTTTATTTCTCTGGCATTAAAGTTTCCAAGCCCAACTTGAACATAACCTTCTTGTTCAAATGTAGGCGCCTTAGTGGTAATGGTTAATGCTCCAGCTGAGGTATTTTTACCAAATAGAGTACCTTGGGGCCCTCGCAATACCTCTACTCGCTCTAACTCAGGTAGTTCTGAGAGCGCAACCCCCGTTCTACTTCGATAAACGCCATCAATGAAAATACCAACAGCTGGCTCAAAACCTGGGTTGTCTGAACCGGTGCCGATACCACGAATACTAATAGAAGTTGCAGTGGCTGCAGACTGTCCAGTGGTAACGTCAATACTTGGTGAGAGATTTTCTAAATCACGAATATCGCGCATGCCAATGTTATTCAGTAGCTCTTCTCGAAATGCCGAAACCGATACGGGCACATCTTGAATCGATGAGGTGCGGCGCAGCGCATTTACCTCAATGATTTCGATCACATCAGTATCTACATTGTCTTGCTGCTCAGACTCTTGTGCAAAAGAGTGCCCGTGTGACAACGTGAGTACAACCGCCATGCATGCCGACAAGTAAGAAAGCGAAAAACGTCCGGGTTGTTTTGTTTTATCATTCATTGAGTAACCTAAGTGTGAGTTGTAGTAGAAGACTTGTGGGTTGCATTGCTAAGACCATGCTTTGCATAACGTGCCGTTTCAGATTGCGAGATGTGATCCCAACCTGGTGGTTTGTATAAATATTTAAGTTTGTCGCGGGTATGTTTAGCAGAATTGATTTTTTGAATGAGGCCTTTAACCCCACTGTACTGAGCCACCAAAGGATTGTAGGTGTTTAGCGGAGTAACTAAACCGTAAGTTGGTTCTTCTTCCTCTCGCTGAAAAGTACCAAACATTTTGTCCCATAGCGTTAATACCTGCCCGTAGTTTTTATCAATGTATTTTGGCTGCGTGCCGTGATGCACTCGGTGCACAGAGGGTGTACAAAGTATTTCATCCAAGGGTCCCATTTTATTCACTAAACGCGTGTGATTGAAAATGCCCCATAGATTTTTAATGGTCGCAATTACCGCTAGTTGAATTAAATCAACGCCCATGAGCGGCATCACAAAGTAAGCTGGTTGCGCCAATTGCCCAAGCACAAAACCCCTTGCTGCGGTGGTATAATTTAGCTCATTGGATGAATGATGCACATGATGAAAGGCCCAAAAAAAGCCCACTCGATGGCTTATGTAGTGGTCCAGATAATAAAGAAAGTCATGCAAGAAAAAGACCGCGATCCAAGCCCACCATATATTTGGCATGGTAAACAGTCTGAAATGCTCGTAAACAAAAATATAGATCGCGACATACAAAGCACCAAATATCAGAGCCTCAGCGAGCGCGGTGATAGTCGACACCCCCATACTATAAAGCCCGTCTTTATTGTTATATTCTTTTGGCTTGAGCCAAATGTATAAAATACGCTCGCTGGCAATCATGATTAAATAGGCGCTCAACAAAAATATAAATAGCTGACCATTTTCAGCCGCTTGATATATGTCGCGCCCCCAATCTGTGATAAATTCGAACACTTGTTTCGCCCTTTAGTGAAGATAAATAATTTGGAGTTGCATAAGCAGTAATTGTTACAGTCTTTGCTAATTTGTTAATAGGTCGTTACAATCTAGCTTGATTTTTTCACTGACTAACTGGTTTGTCAATAAAATTTATTAGACTGGACAGCACACTAACACTATGAACAAAATGCAATCTTCTAAAGGAAATAACGCCAGAGAAAAGGCTAAGTTATTAACTCAACAAGCAATAAAGGATGCAGCAAGCGATCAGTTTTTCAGTATAGGTTTTGCTGGAACATCTTTAAGCGATATCGCAAAAGCTGCTGGCGTTAAAGTGCCGCTTATTGTTTACCATTTCAAAAGCAAGGAGCTGCTGTGGCGTGAGTGTGTAGATGATGTATTTAATGCACTGAACACCGCAGTGTCGCTCATGCTTTCTGAGATATCTGGTTTGCAGGGTAAGGCTTATTTACGCGCACTACTGACCGGCTATATAAATGCGACTGCAAGTGCTCCGGAATATTTAAGGCTGACATTTTTGGAGGGTATGCAAGCGAGTTCTCGCCTTACATGGCTGGTTGATACACACCAGCGTAAACAAAGCGAATTAATACTACATATTATCGAACAGGCACAAGCCGCCGGCACCCTAAAGAAGGTTGATAAAATGCATGCAAAGTATATTCTCGCGGCGGCGGTTGGCGCACCGTTTATCCTTGGACCAGAGTTTGAACTTATAACAGGTAAATCTGCTAAGACTGATGAGGTAATTGAGCAACATGTAGAGACCTGTATAGCATTGTTATTCGACCTAAGTGACGAACAGGCTTGAATGTCGATTATTGCTTTCTTTTGTCGTTCTCTTTTTTTAGTTCTCTTTTATCATTTACCTAATAAAATTAAGCTGCTAGCAAGACGTAACACAAACCTGCAAACATGCCCATCATAGCCAATAGCGTAAAAACCATTCCCCCTATGCGCAGCACTGGGCTAAAGCCGACAAAACCAAAACCCAAGCCATGCATATAACGCCCAAGCGTAAAGCTTATGCCGCATGCGTGCAGGGCTTCAACTGCGAGTCCATTCACCTCCCCTAACATCAACATTATTAAAAATACAGGTAAATATTCACATAAATTTCCATGACCACGAATGGCGCGCTGAAGTTGCTCATCGCTCACCTTTCGGCCTTTTCCATGAAGCCATTTAGTGGCAGGACTTCCTCTTAAGTCGATTACCCTGAATGTTAATATGATCAATAGCGCTACTAAAAACACCGCATAAGTAGTCGTTATCGTAAAATTCATTGTGTCTGTAGGTTGCATTTGATGATCCTAGTTTAGGCCTTAAGCACGTTAACCTAACATTGATGTAAGGACTCGAGCGACAGTGGCGAGCTTTAAAAAAGCTTATACCACGACATTAGCATTATAGTAGCGAGGCATAAAAACAAATGTTCAACATCACTATACTTTTAAAGTATCGTGTATTTTAATCAACAAACGCATTCAATGCTTATACCGGATAGCAGCATGAAGTTTTTCTACCTAGTGTCAATTTTATCGATAGCTTTTTTATTCGCATGCAGCGATTCTGAAAAAAGTGTTAACAGCAACTCTCAACAAATCAGCAGCCCCGTCGCATTCAATCATATGTTTCACGTGCTTAGCCCAGACGATTTTGCCGCACTTAAAAATTCAAGTTTCATTCAAGATACTTTTGCTGCGAGTGAAAAACGCACCACAGGCGCTGACGGTCAGCAATGGACTGGCCTGTATTTATATGGCGAGCAAAGCTATGTCGAATTTTTTGAGCCTGTAGGATTAAAAGCTGTCATGTCTAACGCTGAGGAGGGCCTTTCGGGAATTGCGTTTAGTGTTGATTTCGCCGGTCAGCTCTCAACACTAAGCGACAAACTTGAGGCCCGCTATTCGGTAAACGCTTTTACGAGAAACAAAACGCTAGAAAATAAAGAAACGATTCCTTGGTTTGATTATCTATTTTTTAGTAATGACGGCCTATCTGACGATTTTTTGTTAACACATTGGGTTATGGAATATAAGCGCGAGTACTTCGATTATATGAAATGGGGAAGCTCAGAGCATGACATCACTCGCAAATCATATCTTGCCGATAAAAGCGCCGCGAGAAAAAACAAAGTATTGAAAGACTTCACTGGGCTTCACTTATGCTTAAACGCCAGCGAATTAAGGTATTACCGTAAGTGGTTCAAAGCCTTAGAATATAAAGAGCCCGAAGCTGATATGTTCATAGGTCCTGCTGATGGATTTACTTATCGTTTAAGCGAACGAAAAGAACAATCTGCGTCGTCTCTGCAGAGTATTTCATTTGACAATGCGAGTGAGCAACAAGTGCGACAAATCACTATTACCGAAAATATATCGATTATTATTAATCAGACATCTGGAACAATTAAATTTTCCGATGCGTGCTGAGACTAGTGATACTCGCCGTGTAGGTGAAGGTAACCGAAGGTATTAATTAAAGTATTATGGCTTAAGCAAATAGAAAAAAGGCAAAATCATTACGACCTTGCCTATTTACAAATTAAAGCCTTTAACTTTGTATTAAAGAACGCGTTTTCTGCCTGCAAATAAAGCCAATGCAGTAAGCGAGAGTAGTAGTAAAGTTGCCGGGCTACTGGCCTCTACCGCTCTTATGCCTTGCGTGATTTCAATAAAAGAGCCAGCTAAAAAGACACCGTCAACGCCATTGTCGTCAAAGCTGTCGCCAATCGCTACTTCCCAATCACCAGAACCATCTAAAATGGTGCCTACATCTAAGGATATTATTCCCGAAGCAGAAAAGATGCCTGATTGGTCAAGAAAACCTAAGTCAGCTTCGCACTCAACACCAAAATCTGTGCAGCTGAATCCCGCATTTCCAATTTGAAAAAAAGTGCCGCTAGTTAAATGCGCAATTTCCACGATTAAATCAGTTGCCCAAGAAGGGTCAAGCGCCTCATACATAAAGTTATAGCTAATCTCCAATACTTCGTTTGAGTTGGTGTTAGTTACATTTAAAACATTGAACGCAGCGCCATCAGCCTCTTGTCCATCAAGCGAGATGATCACTGCATTCGCTTGTAAAGATAAAAAGAGCAATATCGTCGCAATAAAACTTTGTTTTTTCATAGTTAATTCCATGTTGTTTACGTGATTTCAGGTTGATGTAAGTTGCGAGTATTTAACACGCCTTACTTAGTACAAATGAAGCAATATCGTCCAACACGACACAACTTCGCTTACACATTAAACCGTTAAATCTACTGCCATTTAACGATTTAAAATGATGCTGTTTTTTTACCGCTAGCGCTTAAATTCTTCACCGCCTCTATTCCGCCATGGTTGAGCTAGGCGCTTTGTGAGAGGCTTTAGTGGCTTGTTGTTCGATTTTGAACCAGCGAGCAAAAATAAGTCCGATTTCAAATAACAACCACATGGGCACGGCAAGTAGCGTTTGAGAAATCATATCGGGTGGCGTTAATAGCATGCCAATCGCAAAGGCTGCCACAATAATGTAGGCCCGGCTTTGTTGAAGTTTTTCTATCGTAGTCGCTCCGCTCAACACAGCCACCACCGTAAAAATAGGGACCTCAAAAGCCAAACCAAAAGCGAAAAAGAGTTTTATCATGATGTTCAGGCTGTTGGTCATGTCGGGGATATAGCGTATGCCCTCGGGCACGACAGACGGGAAAAACTGAAACATCAGCGGAAACACCACGTAGTAACAAAACACCATACCTGAGTAAAAGAGCAATATACTGCTGAGCAAAATAGCACGGCCGGTTTTTTGTTCACGCTTGTATAATCCAGGCGCGATAAACGCCCATAGTTGATGCAAAATCACGGGAATGGCTAGAAAGAACGACAGAATAAGGACTAATTTAAAGGGCGTAAAAAACGGGTCGATTAGACCTGTTGCCACCATTTCACTGTTTTCTGGAAGCTGCTCCATTAAAGGCTTCACTAAAATAAGGTAAATGTCATTGGCAAAAGCAATCAAGGCAGCAAATAACAATAGCACAGCCAATACGGCTTTTATCATACGTGTGCGCAGTTCGATTAAATGCGCCAACAAAGGCATTTCATTTTTGCTATAAGCCTTGCTTGTGTTCGTTGCCATTTTTGATACACCCAAGTTTATTGTTCGTTTTTAAAAGCGCTACTCGTCGCTAAGTCAGTCTTTGCACTTGTTGTCAAAGCGGCGTCTGTTGGTGCTTTCTCGTGTGTGTTCACGCTCTCGTTTTCGTTCTCGTTCTCGTTTTCGCCTAAAAATACAGCGGCTTTTAATTGCTGTTTTTGTGCATCTACCTGTCTTCGCAATTCATCCATCTCCAATTCGCGATTAAATTCAGACGTGAGTGAATTAACATTCCTGCGAATACCGCCAAACCACTTGCTCAATTGTCTGGCAGCGACGGGGAACTTGTCAGGACCGAGCACAATTAGAGCAACCACTAGCAAAATGCACAGTTCAATAAAACCAATATCAAAAGGCATGACGTGTTCTAAACCCTTGTGCCAGTGGCATTGGTATCTGTGTAAGCCGCATCTGCGTTAACGTCATTGTCATGTATACTTTGCTTAGGTTTATCCTCAAGCATCTCTGGCTGTGCAACTGTTTGTGCGTGCTTGTCTTGTGCTTCGTGTTTATCGTCCATGCCTGATTTAAAGCCTTTAACCGCTTCGCCTAAGTCAGCACCGATGTTTCGCAGTTTTTTTGTACCAAAAAGTAAGACTACAATTAACAGTAACACCAGTATTTGCCATGCGCTTATGCCCATAATGAATTCCTTTATTAAAGTAAGAATGCACGCTCAACCTAGTGGTTGGGCGTGGATATTGCTGCAATAATTACGAACCAATCACAGCGCCGTTTTTGCGACGCAGCACCAAGGTTGAGTCGCGAGGGATCGTGACGCCATCTGGTGCGGCAGGAAAGTTCGTTCTAGATGGATCGCCATCACCAGGATGTTGCAAATTCACAAACGCGGTGCGTCTATCTGGCGTTGCAGTGAAGCCCGTTACCTCATCATTTGCTACGCCAACTAGCAAACGCTTAGCTTCAGGCCTTTCTTTGTTGGTATCAATCACGGTAAGTTGGTCTTGCAGGCCGTCAGGCTGACCGCCGTCAGTTCCAATAAATAAGCGACCACTTGCGTCAGACCAAGCCAAATCAGGGTCGGTAAACACACCCTCTGTACCGCGCGTATCCGCTGCTAGTAAAAATATCTCCCAAGTGAAGGTATTACCCATATGATCGCCCGCGTCTGTGGTGCGAATAATATGGCCATCGCTATTTGGTGTTTGAGGATTAGCAGCGTTGGCAAGCTGGCGCTGCGAATTGTTTGTTAGCGTCCAATATACTTCGCCGTTTTTACCGATTGTGGTCCATTCAGGTCTGTCCATTGGCGTTGCGCCTAAAATATCAGCCGCTACCCGAGCGTATATAAGTAGCTCAGCCTGATCGCTGAAACGCTCTGCTAACAGTGGATTGTTGATACTTAATTCTAACCACTCACCGGTACCGTCGTCGTTATACCTAGCCACAAATAACTTGCCGTCGTCTAAAGGGCTGTCGCCGCGCTCAATGACGTCTCTCCATGGCTCATTAGATACATACTTGTAGCAATAGTCAAAGCGTTGATCATCACCCATGTAAGCGGCAATACGACCGTCAGCGCTTTCGGCAATGGCAACGGCTTCGTGTTTAAAACGGCCCATCGCAGTGCGTTTAACTGGCTTTTTAGTGCCATCGAATGGGTCAATTTCTACAATCCAGCCGAAACGGTTTTGTTCATTCACGTAGTTAGGGTCGGTGAGATCAAAGCGTTGGTCAAAGAAGTGCCAGCCATAGCCGAAACCGTCAAAGTCAAAGCCATAACGCGCTTGCTCTTCTGTTCTTGCTGCGTTGAATTCGTCACTGCTCATCGTTGATGACCCGAAATACCCGTTAAAGTTTTCTTCACAGGTAAGGTAAGTGCCCCACGGAGTAGGGCCCGATCCACAGTTGTTCACCGTGCCTAGCGGCATATTCCCCGCTGGATTTTGTAAGAGTGAAGAGCTTGCCGCTGGTCCTGAAAATTCAACCGGCGTGTTTACCGTAATGCGTCTTGCGTTGGGGCTAGACTCTACCCGCCAGCCATCAAAATGTTCTTTGATACGCAGCACAGACACACCATGTACGTGTTGCGACAATCTTACGTCTTCTAGGCTTTCTGGCCCAGATTTTCCAAGAACATGTGAGTTCCTGCCGAATTCATGATTGATACACAACATACCCTCATCGCTTCTTGCTCGATAGCGACGGCCATATTGCATTTGTAAGTCAAAATCGATAGGAAAAAACCACATTCCATCATGACCAATGCCTACTTGCAGCTCTGCTTCGGCAGATGTGGGACGAGTGTTGGGGTCGCCTGCATATTCGTTGGTGATACCCGGCTCAATGGGCGTGCCCCATGGAATAAAAGATTGATATTCATAGTCTTCAGATATTGTCGGCATGCGTACATCAGCAACATCGCTTATCGCAACAGGTTTAAATCCAACTAATTCACGATTGATTCTGTCGTTGTTACGGCTCATGCCACCGAGGCTCGCACTTACTGCGGGTGCAAAAAAACCTGCAGCGGCGGCGGTTACGCTTCCCGCAAGAACAGAGCGTCTAGATATATTTTTATTCAATACGTCCGTAAAAGGACGATTTCCAGAGTCATTTGAAGCAACATCTTCTTTGTCGTCATGCAATTGTGCATTGTCGATAATATTTTCGGCCTGTTTCAACATTACTAAGTCCCGTTTATTCAGTTAATTGTATAATTGTGGGGCATGAACAATTACTGCACATCCATACGGGGTTTAGATTGAAGGTAAAAAATGACAATTTGCAGACAGTAATGTGAACAATTAATGTTGCTTTTATGTCTTTAAATTTACATATTTATTACACGATGGATAAGGAGGGTTAGGATGTTCTTTAGAGTCTTTCGCTTTAAAAAGAAAATCGATATTGCTTTTGACGCCACTTAAACGAGCGTTCGTTTAATTGTTTTAAATCTGCCTCGCCCCCTATTATCTGATGGCATAAACGTACAGCAGCGTCTGCCTGAGTAGGGCTTAAATGTTGATATGCTGGTGCTTTGATATAGTCGTACCATGCGCCGCCACAAATGTTGTCCAGCACAATTCGCTGAAAGCAATGGTCATGCTGAACAGGCCATTGCGCGTTTCCCTCCCTACCTTGCTCGGCGTTTCTTTGCTTCGCAAGAGCAGGCATCGCATCGCGCGTGAGATGGAGATATTCTTGGATTAAATCTGCCGTATTGCGCGTGCTCAAAAGGCAAACTCCTTTTAGTCTCTGCTATTTTACTCAGTCAGAATAGTCAATCTCGCCATCATTAACGCTAGCTGATTAACCACAAGACACCTATCATCGACATCAATTGAAGAGTGTTAATCAACACTGTAATTCTGTGATAGCGGTCGAAGTCAGGCTTCCTTCCCTCGTCTGTTGCTTTGTTCGCTAGAGGCATAAACACTTGTCGCGACAGGATAAAACCAATTGCCAAAGCAATATGCATGACACAAATCCATATTCCGTAGTTTTGACTCAGCAACGCGAATGAAATTACCACGAGCGCCAGACTCAATATGCCAAAATACAAATAGTAAAAAGGAAAAAACTTTCTGATAAAAGGCCGGGCTACATCGTTAGGCAACTTAATAAACACCAGCGGCGCAAACAAGATTTGAAAAGTGACCATTCCCCCTATCACTATGGCAACTAAGAGCAACTGAATAAACTCAAGCATGTTGTTTCCTATCTCTTAAAAAGAATTATTACGCGAAACATAGAGAAAACGCACAAGCGCAAGCATTAAATAGTGGTGTTTGTTGCCTAATTTATCTTTGCTTGCGATTAATTCTGTGCATTCCCGACATTTGCCTTTACGCTCACAATTTCGCACGATAGTGTGAATTCAGTATGGCAACTATGCAGAATCAACACCTTTACCTCAATATTCACTCGAATGTGCGAATTTTGTTTAAAATTCAATTTCAGTATGATAATTTCCATTAAATTCCGTCGTTCATAGGAACAACAATGAATCCGGCCTTACAGTCAATCGGTATGAAAATTAGAGAAGAGCGTAAATCTCAATCATTGACGCAAACAGAGCTAGCAAATTTAAGCGGCGTGAGTTTGAATTTTATAAGTCAACTTGAACAAGGCAAACCCAGTGTGCAAATGAATAAAGTATTTATGGTGCTAGACACGCTTGGTTTAAGCGTTGAGCTTAAATATTCAAAGTAAACAACGACACGAGTAAATTACATTGCGCTTAGAAGATGCAAAACAGATAGAGCGACTACAAGTCTACAAAGGCAACTTACTTGCAGGTAGTCTGAGTCGCACGCAAAAAGGTTGTGTGTTTGAGTATGAGCAAAGTTATATTGCTATAACAAACAAGGGGATAGCGTTTCACCTTAGTTCCGACAGTATGACTTACACAAACTTTGGAGACTCTCTTCCTCCATTTTTTGCAGGTTTACTGCCTGAAGGGCTCCGACTAAAAGCCTTGGTCAAAGGCATAAAAACATCTGAAGATGACCTATTTAGTATTTTAGCGATGGTGGGCAGTGAGTGCATCGGCGATGTGAATGTCATGGCCAATGGACACTTGGAAAAAAGCCTCTCTGAGCATCCTCTCGACTTTACCCTCGACTTAAAAAATGCAGACCTTTATCAACTCTTCAAACATAGCATTGAAGACGAAAACTATAACCCGCTCAATCAAGCATTATCGGGTGTGCAAGAGAAAATATCGGCTTCTATGATTAGTTTTCCTCTTCCGCATATGCAAAAAGATAAATTTTATATTGTGAAGCTAAACCCCATCGATAAACCTGCCCTGATTGATAATGAGCACGCATGTTTAGCCTTGGCAAGAAAATGTGGCATGAAGGTCAATAACACCAAAATCATTAAAGACAAACACGGGCAGCGAGGTCTGTTAGTAGAGCGCTTCGATAGATATCTTAAAAAACAACAGAGCGATACCGAAGAGCATAGCGTCTGTATGCATCATCAAGAAGACGCATGCCAATTCCTAAACCGATATCCTGCCGACAAATATCGTTTGTCCTACAAAGATGTACTGGCCGGTATAGCCAAATATTCAACTGCACCAAAAATAGAAATACTAAAAGCGTTGCAACTGTATGCTTTTTCCTATCTTATCGGAAATGGTGATCTGCACGCGAAAAACATCAGCATTCAGACTTTAGCCACATCAGGAAAAACCGTGCTTACTCCCTGTTACGACATAATTTCTACCTACATTTATGGCGACTATAAAATGGCGTTAAAATTAAACGGCAGAGACGACAATATTAAAAGAAAAGACATAGTCAGTATTGCCGCTTCATTTTCAATACCCGAGGCAGCTGTGTCGCTAATGCTAGATAAGTTAATAAAGGCCTGTAAAACCCATCATGCAATGCTGTTTGGGTTTATGAGCGAAAAACAAAAAGCACTGTGGATTAAAATGTTTAGCAAACGGCTCAACGATTTAACACTATAAGACTGGCTAAAACCAGCGCAGCCTAGCGCCCTCCGAAGCGCTCACTCATCTCACTCTGCCTACTAGTTGCCGGAGAGGATGACAACAAAAGGGCGTTAAAAGCAGATTCATCGACCACGTGCACTTTAAATCGCTCCTTGCCCACCATCTCGACATTAAAACATGATGAGATATCGAAATTTTTTGGTAGCATTTGTTGCAAGCGTTTAAAATTGACCGGCTTTCCTTCGCTGATTTTTTTAAGTAGTTGATGAAGCATCGTTATCCAGCCCTCTAGGACTTATAATCAGGACTAATTATTAAGACTTATAGTCAGGACACTCTCTATCCAGTTTCCGCAATATTCCTGGCCACGCCAGCATGCCCCCAGCGGAACGTGTCACCTGTTCGGCTTGTGCCTGAATGCCCGCTAAAATTGGTGCCGGAATAAGCTTTAGATCAACACCTGTAGACTGCGCCTGAATTTGTATTTCGCAGCTACGCTGGAGAATAAACATGGCCAAAAATGCATCCGCAACGCTATCAGCACAGGTTAATAAACCATGATTTCGTAAAATCATAAAACGAGTAGCACCTAGGTCTGCAACCAGTCGTGTTTTCTCATCTGGATTGAGTGCCACCCCTTCGTAGTCGTGATATGACAAAGAGGAGAGCGCAAATAATGACTGCTGGCTGTAAGGCAGTAAACCCTGCTCCTGAACAGACACCGCTATTCCTGCGGTGGTATGCAAATGCATAACACATTGGGCATCGTCTCGCGCCTCATGTACGGCGCTATGAATAGTAAATCCTGCCGGATTAATATCGTACTCGCTTTCCATAACTTTGTTACCATGCAAATCAACTTTTACCAAGCTCGACGCCGTAACTTCTTCAAACATCATACCGTAGGGATTAATTAAAAAGTGATGTTCGGGGCCGGGCACTCTTGCAGAAATATGGGTGAATATTAAATCGTCCCAACCATAGTGAGCCACGATGCGATAGCAGGCAGCTAAATCGACTCGCATTTGCCATTCTTGTTCACTGACTGTGTCTTGCACGCTCATGTTTATCTCCTTTTTAATTGTTTGCCATCAAAGTATACGCGCTGATGTCGATAAAAACTGTCGCGTATACGACACTTTTTCAAGCGCACACATCTATTTTGTGTACATCATTCCCACTCACAAAATATTTTCAGCGCCTCTACATCAAGCAAACTTATGTGCCTGTAGGCGTTTTGAATTAAGCCATCTCGCTCTAGCTCTTTGAGCAAGCGATTCACGCTTTGACGGGAGGAGTTTATCATCATCGCTAAGGCTTCTTGCGAAGCAGTGACCGCGGGCAAGCTTCCATTACTTTCACGTTGGCCAAGGTTGCTGCTGATTAAAATAAGGCGTTTTACCAACTGCTGTTTTAACGACAAACTGGCGGTCGAATCTATAAAGTTCAAGGTGGTACGCAAACGCTGACACAACAACTGGGTAAAGTATTCGTAAGCTTCGGGATGCTTTGCCATTATGCGATGAAAATCAGAACGGCTCACAAATGCAAGCATGCTATTTTCTTCTGCGTGAGTATCATGAGTACGACCTAAGCCGTCAAACATCGATATCTCCCCAAACCAAGTCCCTGTAGATAGAAAACCTAAAACAACTTGTTTGCCATTTCGATTGATATTGCTAACTTTAATTTTCCCGCTTAAAACACAGTGGAAGCCGTTACCTTTATCGCCTTTGTTATAAAGCTTCATGCCTCCATCTACAGACACAAGTTTTACGACGTCTATAAAGGCCTTTTGCAATCGCTCCGGCATGCTGTTGAACCAAGAAGTCGCCCGCAATACTTCTCTTTGACCATCTGATAACATACTTATCCAATTGTCGCCCAGGCGACAGTCTCTCAAAAATCAAAAGCGTATAGTATTTGTTCAAAATTACAAGGTGCTTGGCAGTCAAGGCATTTTGTCTTGATGCGCAAATGCTGCTTAATAACCTTTTGTTCGGAGCAAAACATGTTAGCTGACATTGTAGAATTTGCAGGTGGTTCTGCTGGCCTCTGGATATTAGCCACCGGCTATTTTGGTATGACCCTATTGGAGCGCATTTACCACTTTGCAAAAGGCACTAAAAATTACGACAACGCCGACGCGCTGTGCAGTATCGCCATTAACTTAATTACAAGCGTGATTGGTTTGACGATATCAGTGTTAATTCCGCTGGCTTTGTACGTATGGGTGTACGAGGGCTTTCGCATTGCCGACATCAGTTTTTTGCCGCTTGCGCTGGTAGTTGCCTTTGTAATTCATGAATTAGCTTATTATTGGGAGCACAGAGCGGCTCATCGCGTCGGCCTAATGTGGGCATTTCACTCGGTGCACCATTCATCCAACTCATTTAACCACTCTACTGCTGCAAGAGCCTTTTATTTTGACGGCCAATTGAAAATCATAGGTGCCTTAGTTGCTGCCTTCATTGGGGTTCCGCCTGTAGTGTATTTAGCAATGATCGTCTTCAAAAATCTCTATGGCATTTGGAATCATGCTAGCTATGTAGGTCACTTGGGATGGCTAGAGGATATTTTTGCAACACCGCTTAATCACAAAATACACCATGCTAATCAGCCACAATACATTGATAAAAACTACAGCCAAGTATTGATAATTTGGGACCGTATATTTGGTACGCGCGCAAAATACACCCAAGAGCCTGTGCCTGGTTTGGTCAATCCTGTTTATAATAATAATCCGATTACCGCCCAGTTTGTCGGCTTTAAAGGGCTAAAACAAAAAATAGATTCAGCCAGTCGGTGGCAAGATAAAATCGCGTATTTATATCGACCGCCTGATTGGACTCATTGTCGTAGCACCAAGCAATACAGCTATACGGATTTAGCAAAGTAATTAAGCACCTGTGTAGGGAGACGATTTAATATATAATCGCGCGCTGAAATTAAGTTAATCTGCTCACGCACATTAGGAAAGCGCCTTTTGAAGATACCTCTCATACTTGATGGCGGCATGGGCCAAGAACTACTGCGTAGAAGCGCCCGCCCGATAACGCCAATGTGGTCGGCCGACATCATGCTGCATGAGCCTCAGCTGGTCGCCGATTTGCACCTTGAGTTTATTAAGGCGGGTGCAGATGTGATTACCCTCAACACCTATACCGCTACTCCTCCCCGCCTCACCCGCGACGCTCAGATTGATTTATTGCCCGTGCTACATGAGCAAGCACAACTAATGGCAGAACAAGCGAGAATGCGCTCCAATCGAGATGATGTGCACATCGCTGGCTGCTTACCGCCCTTGGTCGCAAGTTACAAGGCAGACGCTTGCTTAGCCTTTGAACAATCTTTACATATTTACCGAGAACTAGTGGCTCTGCAGGCGCCCGCGAGCGATATATTTATTTGTGAAACAATGTCATCTATCGACGAAGCAAAAGCAGCATGCACTGCAGCGAAGGAATCTGGAAAAGAGACGTGGGTAGCCTTTTCTGTAAAGGATGCTTGCTCTAGCGATGCTGACGCATTGCTACGCAGCGGCGAAAGCCTCAATGCAGCGCTACTTGCCATATTACCTATGCAGCCTGATGCAGTTTTATTGAATTGTAGTGTACCAGAGGCGATTACCGCGTGTTGGGCCTTGCTGCAAACCCATGCTGCCCCCACTTTCCGAATAGGTGCTTACGCCAATGGGTTTACCTCAGTAGAATCTCTTTACCCCGGAGACACGGTTGAAGTATTAACGGCTAGAAAAGATTTGAGTCCCTCGCAGTATGCGAACCATGCCATGCATTGGTTTAATGAGGGGGCGAGCATTGTTGGAGGATGCTGCGAGATAGGTCCGGCACATATTGACGAGCTCAGCAAAAAATTACGCGGGTGAGCCTATCTCGCCTCGCTCGCTAACTGACGAATTTTACCTACTATTGCCCTTAAGCCGTTGCCTCTAGTGGGCGTAATGTGGCGCTCCAAGTCAATCTGTTTAAAATATGCATCCATATCAAAACTAAGAATATCCTTCGCCGACTTATCGTTGTAGGCACTAAGCACTATTACCAGTAAGCCATTCACAATAAGCGCATCGCTGTCGACATCAAACTGAAACTTTCCATCCTCGGTATGATAGTCGAGCCAAACATTGCTTTGACAGCCCTTAACGAGCTTGTCTGGGGTCCGAGCATCTTCACTAAGACCCGGAATTTGCTTCCCTAGGTCAATAATAAACTGATAACGCTGTTCCCAATCATCAAAAAACGCTAGGTCTTCAACAATTTCTTCACTGCTCGGTAACTGCATCTAGCTGTCCTAATTTATTTGTTTTACTTAATTGACGCGACTTGCTCAATAAATTTAAAAGAATACGCCAGCTTCTAATTGTGCTTCTTCACTCATCATGTCACGTGACCATGGAGGGTCGAACACCAAATTCACATGCACCGATTCAACATGAGGCACCATAGCAACGCGATATTCAACGTCTCCAACCAATACTGGCCCCATACCGCAGGCCGGTGCCGTGAGCGTCATATCAATGTTCACACGCTTTTTTTCTTGGTCGATATCCACTGAGTAAATAAGGCCTAACGACACCAAGTCAATAGGAATTTCAGGGTCGTATACCGATTTAAGCGCGTCCCATACCTGCTCGGTGTCAATACTACCGTCGCTGGGTGGTTCAAAAGCTAGTACTAAGGACTTTCTGCCAATAGCCTTTGCGTCAGTACCGTCTATACGATACATATTTCCGCGCCATGTAACGGTGTAATTACCGCCTAAGTCTTGGGTAATGGTAACAAACTCGCCCTCTGGAATGATTTTTGGTGTACCAACCGGTACCAAACGTGCCTTGCAGTCACTTTCGGTTACAACCATTTTTTGCTGCATTAATTTATCATCCAAAACATGCTTTATCTCGTTGAGTAATTGCTGGAGCTAACAAGCATTTCTCAATATTCACTACCCTACGTTGAAGCTCTCACCGCAGCCGCACTCATTTACTACGTTAGGGTTGTTGTACTTAATCACGCCGTTCACACCTTCTTTAACGTAATCAATTTCGGTGTTTTTCAGTAGCTCTTGTGCATGGCTTGCAACCGCAATGCGCAAAGAGTCGGTAAATTGAATGACTTCGTCTGTGTCTTGAGGCGCATCCACAAGGTCTAATACATAGGCATATCCGGTACAGCCACTTACTTTTGTCGAAAACCGAATCAGCTTTTCAGGTTGAGCCTTTTGCTTACTCTCAAAATGACGAATGGCACTGTCGGTAAGCGTAATTGTTTGTTTTTCAGGAATAAACGTTTCAACAGTCATAACATCTCCTAAGCCAGCATAGTTTGGGCTTTTTTCAAGGCGTCGAATAATCGGTCAATGTCAGCGCGCGTATTGTATATAGAAAACGAAGCGCGCGCAGTACCAGGCAGGCCCAATCGCTTCATTAGCGGCTGAGCACAGTTATCGCCTGTGCGTATTGCTACGCCCTGCTTATCTAAAATAAATCCAATATCAGCCGGGTGGGCTCCTTGCAATTGAAAGCTCATCACGCCAATTTTCTCTGGCGCTGTGCCCACAATTTTCATGCCCTTAATCTCTTTAACACGCTCGCTTGCATAGGCCAATAAATCGCGCTCATGAGCTTGCAATGCAGGTATATCCAGATTTGAGAGCCATTCAACCGCTGCGCCTAGGCCAATTACGCCAGCTATATTGGGCGTACCGGCTTCAAGCCTATTCGGTAATTCGCCCCAAGTCGCAGTTTGATATTCCACATCCGAAATCATCTCGCCACCGGTTTGCCAAACAGGCCATGTTTCAAGTAGCGATTTACGTCCCCACAGCACACCTACGCCTGTGGGCGCAAACAGCTTGTGTCCAGAAAACACATAAAAATCACAGCCAATGGCCTGTACATCAACGTCACCATGCGCAATGCCCTGAGCGCCATCAATTAAAACCCACGCGCCGTTTTGTTTGGCTTTTTTAGCGATGTCTTTTATAGGGTTGACCGTGCCTAAGGCATTCGACACATGCGGCACCGCCACTAAACGCGTTTTTTCGTTTAGCAGTGCGTCAAAGGCGTTCATGTCTAGCTCACCACTATCAAAAATAGGGCAAATCTTTAGTATAGCGCCGCTTCGTTTGCACGCCTGCTGCCACGTCACGAGATTGGCGTGATGCTCAAGCTCCGTCACAATGATCTCATCGCCGGCATTAAACAACTGCCCTACCCCGTTGGCTACTAAATTTATGGCTTCAGTGGTGCCGCTGGTCCAAATCACTTCTTCGCGATGCTGAGCGTTGATAAAGTTTGCAACCGTCGATCGCGCATTTTCATATCGCTGTGTCGCTTTATCCGCAAGCTGATGCGCGCCTCGGTGCACATTAGAGTTGTACTGTGTGTAATACTCTATAAGCGCATCAATAACCGCCTGCGGTTTTTGCGTCGTGGCCGCGTTATCGAGGTAAACCAGAGGCTTACCGTCAATTTCTTGGTGTAGCACTGGGAATTGCGCGCGAATAGCGTTCACGTCAAAAGTCATTTGACCTCCATGTTGACAAAACGCTCGCTCAACATTGGTAATAGCCACTCTTTAATCGGTTCATCGTCAATTGCATTCACCAACTCTTGAATAAAGCCAAAGTTCAGCATGACGAGCGCTTTTGAACGTTTTATACCGCGGCTTAGCAAATAGTACAGAGCCTTTTCTTCTATCTCGGCTACCGTTGCTCCGTGCGCGCATTGCACATCATCAGCATATATTTCAAGCTCTGGCTTGGTATTTACCATGGCTCTGCGCGATAACAGCAAATTTCGGTTATTCAGTTCGGCGAGGGTCTTTTGTGCATCACGATGAATATGAATTCGACCGCTAAACACCGCACGCGCTTTATCACCTATTATGCCTCGGGCATTTTCTTCTGTGGTGCCGTTTGGCACAGCATGTTCAATTGTAGAATGCATATCAAACAGCTCGCCTTCGGCCAGTAAATATATCGCGTTCATTTTAGCCTTTGCATGCTGACCGGCATGAATAATATCCACGTCAATACGCGATAACTCACTACCATAAGACACAAAGCTACTGTTCAAAGATGCTTCTTGCTGGAGACTGAAATGGCTTCCACCCACTTGTTTAGCTGCGCCGGTAAAAAAGGCAAAGCGATAATGCTCAAGCTTGGCTTGCTCACCAATCACATATTCGGCAAACGCGGTAGTTAGGCTCGGCGCTGAACCAACGCCATGCTCAATGACTTTTAACTGACTGTTTTTACCTAGTTTTACAAGCGCTCGGGTGTGTGCGTCGCAGTCTTGGGTAGATAAGTTAACGATTCGCAGCGGCGTTTCTACCGAGCAGTTGTCATCAAGCGCTATATAAACACCCTGCTGACATAGGGCATCGTTGACTAAACCAAAGACATGACGAGTGGGTTTAACGTGACCAAACAGCGCGGTAATATCGGCTTGCACATCAGCCGAAGCGTCTTGCAAAGCATAAATATGTAAACCCTTTGGTAACGACAAATCGCTAATATTGGTGCGTAACACGCCGTCAACAAAAACCAAATCAATTGGGTTGAGCCCCTCGATGTGAGGCACGTCATAGTCGACTGCCGAATCTATCGCATCAACGGTCCGGTCTTTTAATGCAGACAAGGGCGTAAAACGCCACTCTTCGCTTCGAGCATGTGGCCAACCGTCGCTAAGCAGTTTTAAACGGGCTTGCTGACGCATGGGCGCAAGAAAGTCATCAAGACCTTTAGCATCATCAATAACCTTGGTTAGCCATTGACTCATGCGCTTACCTCTTCAAACTCTTTTCCTAAAAAGGCATAGCCTTCTTTTTCTACCTGCAGTGCCAACGACGCATCGCCACTTTTTACAATTTTGCCGTTCGCAAGAATATGCACAAAATCGGGCTTGATGTAATCTAACAAGCGCTGGTAGTGGGTAATAATGATGAAGCTGCGCTGTGGGTCTCGCTGGCTGTTTACGCCGTTTGCAACAACCTGCAAGGCATCAACATCTAAGCCCGAATCAGACTCATCTAAAATACACAGAGAAGGCTTAAGCAGAATCATCTGCATAATTTCATTGCGCTTCTTCTCCCCGCCCGAAAAGCCTTCATTAACGCCGCGCTTCAAAAAATCCAGTGGCAGTTGCACCTGCTTGCAGGCTTCTTTTGCCAGTTTCAAAAACTCCGTCGCTGAGAGTGCCTCTTCACCGCGCTGTTCACGAGTCGCGTTTACAGATTCTTTCATGAACTCCATGTTGCTCACGCCGGGGATTTCAACGGGGTACTGAAACGCTAAAAATAAACCGCTACTCGCGCGCTCTTCAATTTCCATTTCAAACAAGTCTTTACCGTTGAAGTTAACGTCGCCTTGCTCAACTTCGTAGCCATCTCGCCCTGATAAAACGTAGCCCAAGGTGCTTTTTCCGGCGCCATTAGGACCCATAATTGCGTGAACTTCACCGGGCTTAACCTCAAGGTTTAAACCCTGCAATATCGCTTTATCCTCTACACGTGCATGTAAGTTGCTAATTTTTAACATAACTATCCCACTGATCCTTCTAAGCTAATTTCGAGCAATTTGCCGGCCTCGACCGCAAACTCCATCGGCAATTCTTTGAATACTTCTTTACAAAACCCATTTACAATCATCGAGACTGCTTTTTCAGGATTAAGACCGCGCTGCTGACACAAAAATAGCTGTTCGTCGCTCACTTTTGACGTGGTCGCTTCGTGTTCAACAATCGCGCTTGGATTGCGGCTTTCGATGTACGGGAAGGTATGAGCACCGCAGGTATCGCCAATCAGCAAAGAGTCACACTCGGTGAAGTTGCGCGCGCCATCGGCTTTTGGTCCCATTTTAACCAAGCCCCTATACGTGTTGTTACTCTTGCCCGCCGATATACCTTTTGAAATGATGGTTGAGCGAGTGTTTTTGCCCAAATGAATCATTTTTGTGCCAGTGTCGGCCTGCTGGCGTCCTCGCGTAAGCGCAACGGAGTAAAACTCACCAACGCTGTTATCGCCCTTCAAAACGCAGCTTGGATACTTCCAAGTAACTGCTGAGCCGGTTTCAACTTGCGTCCACGAAATTTTCGCGTTGGTATGGCAAATACCGCGCTTGGTAACAAAATTATAGATGCCGCCTTTGCCGTCTTCATCTCCTGGATACCAGTTTTGCACCGTTGAATATTTTATTGTGGCATCGTCGAGCGCCACTAGTTCTACAACGGCTGCATGCAGCTGATTTTCGTCGCGCTGCGGTGCTGTACATCCCTCAAGATAACTAACGTGGCTACCCTCTTCTGCAACAATTAAGGTGCGCTCAAACTGACCGGTATTCATTTCGTTGATACGGAAATACGTCGACAGCTCCATCGGGCAACGCACACCTTTTGGAATAAAAACAAAGGAGCCATCAGTGAATACGGCGCTGTTTAATGCCGCGTAATAATTGTCGCCTCGTGGTACTACCGAGCCAATATACTTTTTAACCAATTCAGGGAAGCGATGCACGGCCTCAGAAATAGAGCAGAAAATGACACCCGCTTCCTCTAGCTTTTCTCTAAATGTGGTTACCACTGATACAGAATCGAACACAACGTCCATGGCGACACCAGCAAGCATCTCTTGCTCATGCAAAGGGATGCCGAGTTTTTCGTAGGTGCGCAGTAGCTCTGGGTCAACCTCGTCAAGAGACTTAGGTTTATCAGCCATGCTTTTAGGCGCAGAATAGTAAGAAATAGCTTGGAAATCGATTTTTGGATAATGCACATGAGCCCACTCAGGTTCGTCCATCTTCAACCACGTTTCGTAAGCTTTGAGGCGCCAGTCTAGCATCCACTCTGGTTCTTTTTTCATGGCTGAAATACGGCGAATAATCGATTCGTCTAAACCGCTCTCGAAGGTATCTGATTCAATTTCAGAATAAAATCCAGCCTCGTATTTTCTATCTAACGCTTGTTCGATTTGTTCACTCATATATTGATCCCAATATTCGCTGTGTTAATTCTGTGTTGTGCAAGGTCATCGCGCTCTGCGCCCCCTTAAGTGGCATCCATGCTAGACATTTTCTTTGCTTGTGAGCATTTGCAGCACATCAATCTCGTTCGCTCTAAACGCGGTTTTGAAACAGTTCTGGCGACCAATGACCTCTTTTACATCACGTTTTTGCATCAATTCTTGCAGTGATATTTGATGTAGAAAATCGCTAATACGGTCACTTAAATTCTGCCATAGGCTATGAGTTAAGCATCGTTCGCCGCCTTGGCAATCCGCCTTACCTTGGCATTTCGTTGCATCAATGTTTTCATTGACAGCTTCAATAATTGCGCCCACCGATAATAGTTGTGGCTCTTTGTTCAAAGTATAGCCACCGCCTGGCCCGCGTACGCTTCTTACTAATTTGGTTCGCCTCAATTTGGCAAAAAGTTGCTCTAAATATGAGAGCGAAATATCTTGGCGCTCAGAAATGGCGGCTAATGATACAGGTCCATTTTTAGAGTGCAACGCTAAATCGAGCATTGCCGTCACTGCGTAACGTCCTTTTGATGTAAGCTTCATAATTTTCCCAGTATCGAAAAGATGCGCAATAGTTTCATACCCTACTAAAATGGTCAAGTATTTAACCAAGTAAAAGAGTCAGGTATTCATCTGAAAAGGGTTTTTTGCTGGCGAGTATGCTACGTGGGGGTATCGTAAATGGATTCAAGTGATCAAAGAATTAGTATCTGTAAAAGGCAGCAAAGCAGCATTTACACAGAAGCTTGGCTGCGCCGTGCAGAACCGCTATGCTTTATTAGGCTTATATAATTTATTCTTACAAAAACTCCATGCAGACTTACAAGGAACGATAGAATGTCCGAACAAGCAAGTGAACAATCTACCTTAATCGCACCTCTAGTGACCGACATTGAAACCGTGGCGCATTATGCGGTCACTCAACTTCCTCTCATTGGCATCGGCATCATCTGTTTTGTCATCATGTTTATGTTAGCGAAACCCATTTCACGTTTGGCGATTAAACCGCTCGGTCTGCTGAGTAAAAGTGAGTTAGTGCGCGTGGTTGGCCAGCGTGTTGTGAGTTTTATCGTAATACTGCTAGGCGCTTATATTTTTATGCGTCTCGCTGGACTCACGCAATTTGCGATTGCGCTAGTAAGCGGAACAGGTATTGCGGGGCTTGTGATAGGTTTTGCGTTTAAAGATATTGCCGAAAACTTTATATCTAGCCTGCTGCTCAGCGTACAAAAGCCATTTAAAATTGGAGATGTAATAGAGGTAAACGGTCATTTAGGCGTAATAAACAGCGTAACCGCTCGTTCAACTACGCTAGTTGATTTTGATGGTAATCATATTCAAATCCCTAACGCCATTATTTACAAAAACACCATCAAGAACTTTAGCGCTAATCCTAAAATGCGCTCACATTTTATTGTTGGTATTGGCTATGACTCATCTATTGTGCAGGCGCAAGATATAGGCATGGACATACTAAAGAGCCACGACGCGGTATTGGCCGAACCGGCACCGCAAGTATTAGTTGATACCTTGGGGAGCTCAACGATAAATTTAAAAGTATATTTTTGGGTAAACAGCGACGAACATTCGGTACTCAAAGTCTCTTCAATGTTGCAGCGCCTGATCATGCGAGCGCTTGAGAACGCGAATATAAGTATGCCGGATGATGCTCGTGAGCGCATAATCAGCTTTGATGCATCTGTTAACTCTTTACCTTCCTTGCAAGAAAACCTAAATAATGAAAGGTCATCTGCTGGGCCAGCCATCCCAACAGGCACGATTACAAACAAGCAGAGCCAGCGTACAAATCAAACAGAGCAAGCTGCAAAGCATTTATCTGCTGACAGTGATATAAACGCGGAGCATAACGAAATAAGTAGTGACGTAGCGGCTATAAAAAAACAAGCGCAGCAATCTCGCTCACCGGAACAAGGCGACAACATTTTATAATCGTGTTTATGGTAAACTGCCCATACCCTGTTAACCGTTTATTAATCGATTCAAACAATATCGATGTTAGGGTCTGTTGACCTTAGGATAATTCATTCATGTTTACGTTCAGTGTCATCACTACTTTATGCCTTGCATTGATAAGCATATTGCCGTTAATGCCCAGCGACCACTGGCTTTGCCGCTCGTGGGAGTTTCCGCGCTTACAAATTGTGGTACTGCTCGCCATTAATATTGTTTTTTGCGTATATGCAGGGCAAGGCATGTCGATGTGGCTTTTAGTGCTGTTAAGCGCAATATGCATGACGTTTCAGTGTATTTGGATACTGCCCTATACGGTTCTCTTTCCCAAAGAGGTGTCTGCTGCATCAGATACAAGCGGTACGTCATTGAAAATTCTTACCGCCAACGTGCTTATGACCAACCGCTCTGAACATAAATTAATAGCGCGTGTAAAAGAACATTGCCCCGACGTATTG
Source organism: Glaciecola siphonariae (assembly GCF_042652645.1). Lineage (NCBI taxonomy): Bacteria > Pseudomonadati > Pseudomonadota > Gammaproteobacteria > Alteromonadales > Alteromonadaceae > Glaciecola > Glaciecola siphonariae. Next base: position 145,196 of record NZ_JBHSGU010000002.1, on the reverse strand, counting down.
GTTACGCTTGAAAGTGATGAGCGCTGGCAAGATGCACTTAGCGTGTTACACGAGGATTATCCGCATCGCGTCGCGGTCCCAAAAGATAATTTATACGGCATGCATTTATACAGCAAATTCGATATTGTAAATGAAAAAATAGAGTACTTAATTGAAGAAGATATTCCGTCGATTAGCTGTGAGCTATTAATTGCCCCCAACGTGCCTGTGCAATGCCATTTTTTGCATCCTGCGCCGCCAAGCCCCACTGAAAATGAATATGCATCTCCTCGTGATAAAGAGCTCATGCTAGTAGCAAAATCGGTAAAAGGTAACTCAATGCCTACCATTGTCACCGGTGACTTGAACGACGTCGCGTGGTCACCCACCACGCGAGCATTTAAACAGGTAAGTGAATTGCAAGACCCTCGCATTGGTCGGGGGTTCTTCAATACTTTTCATGCAGACTATGCGCTGTTGAGATGGCCTTTAGACCATATTTTTCATTCGAAACACTTTCGTGTTGCCGATATTCGCCGACTCAAGTCGATTGACTCTGACCACTTTCCGCTATTGACTCAGCTTGTGATAAACGCCGACTAAAACACACGCTAGCTTGGCGCTAAGCTACATTTTCTTTTTTGTGGCCGCGGTGGCTTTTGCATGGGCGGGATCGTCCGGCCAAAAATGGCGTGGATAGCGCCCTTTCATCTCTTTTTGTATGTCTCGATAACTACCTGACCAGAAGCGAGAAATATCTTGCGTAGTCTGCAAGGGCCGGCTTGCAGGTGACAATAACTCAATAGTGATGGGTAATTTACCGCCAAGCAAAGTTGGATGCTCGCGCATACCATAAAGCTCTTGCATTCTTACCGACAGGTACACCTTCCCACTGTTTTCATACCTAAGACTTGCTTTGCGCCCTGTTGGAATAGACAAGCCTTCAGGGAGTTGCTCATTCAAGCGCTTGCTTTGATGATAATCAAGATGCTGACTCATGAGTTGATAAAAGCCTAATTTTGTTAGCTGCTGCCAAGTAGTTTTGCCAGACAGGGCTGGGATCAGCCATTGTTCAATGCTCTGTATAAGCCAGTCAGCGCATTGTTCAGACAGCATTTGGGCTTTATCTTGCACATCGTCTAAATCATCTGAGTCATTTGCGGCATTATCTTTCGTGCTTGAATCAAAGCCGCTTAGCAAAACGAGCCGCAGCAGAAGCTGTTCGCTGCGTTCATCTAAGGCAAGTGCTGATGCGCCGAATTTGTTTATCTTATCTTGCAACAGTCCAAGCCATGCCGGCAGCAGTAAATCATCTTCAGGTACGCCCATAGGCACGCTTTTCGTTTTAATAGAAGCGAAATAATGATTTTGAGCCGCTGAAAAACGCTGCTTGGCCTCATCCCAAAACAGCTCATTTCGTGTCGTATATACGTGTGCAAAGTGCTCATTTAAATCGGCCTTGCCAAGCGGCTCGCATAGACGCACCATCGCACTTCCCGATTGCACATCAGTAAGCTGCATATGGCAAACAACGCACCATGGGTGACTTGCCAGAGCCTGCGCTGCCTCCTGATTGAGCATAGCCCCCTTGCCGTTAGCCAATAATAAACGCCCATCCCCTTTATTTTGTGCAATCCATTGGGTAAAACCGAAGGCTAAAACAAGCCCTAGGTCGTGTATGGGCCATGAACTTTGAGCAACTCCTAGCTTTTGATGCCATTGCTTAACTTGCCGCCAAACGGGATGTTGGGGCGCATTTTGGATAAATGACATGCGCATAGAAAGCTCTGGCGATGAGGACGTCGCTAAAACGTCTTTCGTTTCAAGCAATGCGGCGGCAGCGCAGGCCATACTTAGGTGGGCCGCACTAAGCGCTTTGCTGCGAATGAGCATGAGTGCTAAATCAATATCACCCGACAAACCATGCACTTCTCGCCCTAGTCTTGTAGGTTTGCCATGCGTATCAATTAAGCCTTGCCTTTGTAATTTCTCATGGGCCTGCTGGACTTGCGCATCACTTGGATAGTCGAGCAATACAAGCTGTTTTATATCGCTTCCCCACACGGCAGCTTCAAGCATGAATTGTGCAATATCGCTTTGTAAAATTTGCGGTACCGAATGCGCCCACAGGCGCTCGTGCTGTTCTTTTGCCCAAAGTCTATAACACGTGCCGGGCATAAGACGCCCTGCTCTGCCCGCTCTTTGCGTCGCGGACGCTTGAGAGATTCTTTGCGTAGTAAGTTGTGTAACGCCGCGGCTCAAATCGAATACCGAGACCTTTTCTAGTCCGCTATCTATTACCACCTCTATGCCATCTATGGTTAGGCTGGTTTCGGCTATATTCGTTGCCAAAATTACCTTGCGCTTGCCTTCGGTGTTAGGGTAAAGAGCGCTAAGCTGCTGTTCTTTCGATAAATTGGCATACAAAGGGTAAACGGCAGCATTCTCTTGCAGCTTTGCTTGAATCATGTCCATTGTTTTGTGGATATCGAAAACGCTAGGCAAAAATATCAAAATGTCTTGAGTATGCTGAGCGAACACCTCCATAAGCACTGCGCTGACCTGAGCGGCCAATGCGGTGGAGTGATTCTGTAGGCTTTTTAACGGGCGGTAAACCACATCAACATCAAAGGCCTTCCCCTGTGAGTGCAGCACTGGCGCGTTTGGCAGTAGTTTATTGAAATCGAGTCCATCCAAGGTGGCCGACATAACCAGCAGTTTTAAGTCTTCCCTCAGCGCTTGCTGGCTCTCTATGCAAAGCGCCAGAGCAAAGTCTGCATGTATGTTGCGCTCATGAAACTCGTCAAAAATAACCAGCGCTACGCCGGGGAGCTCTGGGTTTGATTGCAGCATCCGAGTAAGCACACCTTCGGTAACAATCTCAAGGCGGGTGTTTGCGCTAATGCGGCTCTCACCGCGCATCTTATAACCCACGCTTTGACCACTTTTTCATTAAGTAAACTGGCTAAATAGTTTGCAATACTGCGCGCAGCGACTTTTCTGGGCTGTAGCATAATAATTTTATGCGGGCTAAAAAGAGCTTGCTCCAGTAAAAACAATGGCAAGGCGGTGGACTTACCCGCCCCAGGAGGCGCCTGCACAACTGCATTGCCTGCGCTCAAAGCAGCAACCAAGCTCTCAAATACCTCACGTATCGGCAAGTTACTCTTAGTCATTTCGCGCTGGCCATTGTTACTAATATAAACAAAGCGTGCTTGTAAGCACTTTTCTCCATATTGCGTATTATTCGCTTAATCGTTTAACCCTCAGTGTTAACCTGTCGTGCATTCTATCATCATGCCTTCTCAAGCAAAGCTTGTTGCGCCGAAAATGTTTTACTGATGGCTGAATTTCTTTTAACTTAGGCGGTCAATTGTATATAAAGTGTAAATGGTTAGTGAACTTTAGATGACATTTAGCCTTCGCAATTTAGGGCGCAGGCGCTATCTTATACTTAAGAGATAGTTACATAACAAACGGATACAGCACATGAAATATGATGCAATAGTAATTGGTAGCGGCATATCGGGCGGTTGGGCTGCCAAAGAGCTTACTGAGAACGGTCTAAAAACTCTGATGTTAGAACGCGGCCGAAAGGTTGAACACATTAAAGACTATGTCACCATGAATGACGACACGTGGGATTATGATTTAAAGGGCAGACCGCGCCCAGAAACGCAAGAAAACCAATTTAAACAGGCGCGCACCGGCTACACTACTCGTCCTGATATGGCGCATTGGTTTGTTAACGACAACGAACACCCCTACAACGAAGAAAAGCGCTTTGATTGGATGCGCGGATACCATACCGGCGGACGCTCCATTACTTGGGGCAGACAAAGTTATCGCATGGGTGATTTAGACTTTGAAGCAAACAAAAAAGACGGTGTTGGCGTTGATTGGCCTGTTCGCTATGCCGACATAAAACCTTGGTATGACAAGGTCGAAAAATTTATTGGGGTATCGGGTCAAAACCTAGGGCTCGAACAGTTGCCAGACGGGGAGTTTCTATCACCTGTCGAACTAAACGTCGTTGAGAAAGATTTGCAGGCAAAAATGGCGAGCTGGAACAGCAGCTATTTGCTGACAAATGGCCGCACTGCGCATATTACCGACGACACTCCTTTCGAAGGACGATACAAATGTCAGTACCGAAACCGTTGCTCACGGGGCTGTCCATTTGGCGCTTATTTCAGCTCCTTATCGTCTACCTTGCCTGCGGCAGTAAAAACGGGAAATCTCACCATACGCAACGATTCAATTGTTGAGTCAATTGAATACGACGAAAAAACCGGCCGCGCAACGGGCGTAAATATTATTGACGCTCAAACCAAAGAGAAGCTCACCATTAGTGCACGCATTATATTTTGCTGTGCCTCAGCCATGGCCTCTACCTCAATATTGCTAAATTCTCGTTCAGCACGTTTTCCAAACGGCATGGGCAATGACTCAGGTGAGCTTGGTCACAATATTATGGACCACCATTTGGGTATAGGTGCAAGCGCAGAAATAGAGGGCTTTGACAACACTTATTATCGAGGTCGACGTCCGTCGGGATTTTATATCCCTCGGTTTAGGAACATGGATGAAAAAAGTGCATCTGACAAATTCATTCGTGGCTATGGATTTCAAGGCAGCGCTAGTCGAGAAAACTGGACACGCGGGATACGCGAGCTAAGTATTGGTGAACCTCTCAAAAAAGAATTGATAGCACCCGGACCATGGCGCATTGGCATGATGGCTTTTGGTGAAATTTTGCCGCATCACGATAATCATATGCGACTTGATTTTGATAAACGTGACAAGTGGGGAATTCCCACCATTACCTTCTCAGCAGAACTCAAAGAAAATGAGATTGCCATGCGAGAAGATATGCGCCAGCAGTCAAAATATATTTTGGAGCGCGCCGGTTATAAAAACGTTCAAGTGTTTGAAAATCCCTACGGCATAGGCCTAGGTATTCACGAAATGGGCACCGCGCGTATGGGCCGAGATGAAAAAACGTCGGTGCTAAACAAGTATAATCAAGTACACGCTGTACCCAATGTGTTTGTAACAGACGGTGCATTTATGACCTCTGCAGCTTGTCAAAACCCTTCGTTGACCTACATGGCTTTCACTGCGCGAGCAGCGAACTATGCTGCAAAAGCATTTAAGGAGAACAAACTATGAGTATGACCCGCAGACAAGCTCTAAAGTCTCTTGTACTTGGTTCAGGCCTTGTACTCTCGTCGGCCAGCGTCTTGTCGGTGCTGAATTTGGCCCATTCTCAGGTTACCGGTGAACAGTTCACGCCAGTATTTTTAAACGCTGAACAAGTCAAAACGCTGCGCGGAATGGCTCGCGTGATCATACCGAAGTCAGACGAGCTGCCAGGTGCAGAAGATGTGCCCGTAGTACCTTTTATTGATGTGCTTTACGACCGGTTGATGAGTGAAGATGAAAAGACTAAGTTTTTAGCGGGCTTAGCACTTGTACAGGCAAAGTTTTTGGCGCAAGCGGGTAAGGCCTTTAATGTTGCAAGCAACCAAGAGCAACATGATTTTGTTGTTAGTCTATATGAGCATTCGCCAGAACAAACCGAAGCAATATTAAATATGATTGAATCGGGTTCAGCGCCTAGTGGAAAAGCAGATGAATTCACACTCTATTCATTTTTGTTCAACGTAAGAGCGCTTACCCTAGAGGGCTATTTCCAATCGGAACTTGTTGGCGAAACGGTTCTGGCTTACCTACCGATCCCTGGTGGTTTTGATGCAAACGTAAAAGTGGGCGAAAATACCCGGGCATGGTCAATTTAGACGCCTCACTTTTGTGCAAATTTTTTGGCTAAAACGTTTGTTGCCGCGGGTGTTGCAACAAACGTCCATTTATTTCTCAACTAAAAATGCTTTAGCAAAATAATGCTCGAGCAAGAGTATGTTTAACTACAAAGAGGCTTTATGACACAACCTTCTCGTACAACGTCGGTCTTACTGGGCGCTAGCGTCGCTGCAAGCATTTTGCTATTCGGCTGTGGGCAACCCGCTCAAGAGAGTTCTAGTAAAGTTGACAATACCGTCCAAAGTGCTCAACCAGATACCGCTGTTCATGCACCCTCAGCCGATACTATCGACGCTAACGCGCAAAATATGCTTAGCCCACAAGAGGCTGCCGACGGATTTGTGTTGTTGTTTGATGGCCTTAACTTAGAAGGTTGGAGAGGATTTAACCAAGACAGTGTACCGTCTATTTGGGTTGTTGAAGATGGCACCTTGCACATGATTGGCGAGAGCAACATGAGCGAGGAGCAAAAAGCAAACCGCGCCGACATTATTTACGACCAACAATTTAGTGATTTTATTCTTAAACTGGAGTGGAAAATCTCAGAAAATGGCAACTCTGGCATTTTCTACTTAGGCCAAGAATCGAGTGATAGCGCGCAGTATGACTATATCTGGAAAACAGCGCCGGAGATGCAAATACTCGATAATAATGGACACCCTGATGCCAACAAAGGCAAAAATGGCAATCGCCAAGCCGGTTCTCTTTACGATTTAGTGCCCGCAAACCCACAAAATGCAGCGCCTGTAGGACAGTGGAATCAGGTTGAAATTCATGTGCAAGACCGCAAGGTCAAGCACATACAAAACGGTGCGGTGGTGGTCGAGTACGAAATGGATACACCACAATGGGAGGCCATGATTAAAGACAGCAAGTTTCCTGGTTTAAATGCTAATTGGGCGAAAGTGCCCAATAGTGGGTTTATTGGCTTGCAAGATCATAGCGATCCAGTATGGTTTAGAAACATCAAAGTAAAACCCTTGTAGGATTTTTAATGAAACGCTATTGCTTTGCCATTTTTGCATGCGCACTGATAAGCTTTACGTCACAAGCACGGCAGATGTCTAACTTTGATGACGGCCCGCTTATTCAAAAGTATGGCAAACACGCACCTGTTGCTAAGCCACACGTGGATGAAAGCAGTAAATTTAAAGTTGCCTTTGACGTTGCCGCGGCTGCAAAAGCCGGTGAAATCAATAAGCGGTTTGATAGCCTAGCGCGCTTTATCAACATGCATGTAGCGGCAGGCGTAGCAAAAGAAAATATAGAGCTTGCCCTTGTTGTGCACGGCAGAGCAGCCCTAGATTTGCTAAAAAACGAGAGTTATCAGCGCGTAAATAGCACCAATAATGCGAATATTGAATTGCTCAACGTGCTTATGAAAAACCAAGTTAGCGTAGTGCTATGTGGACAAACTGCAAATGCCTATGAAATACAACAAAATCAACTGGTTGACGGAGTGCGCATTGAACTCTCGGCCATGACTGCCCACGCCTTGCTCCAGCAGCAGGGCTACACAGTCAATCCTTTTTAATTTATGCGATCACCTAAGTTTCCCGTCAATGAAGATGCAAAGTTCAATTGGCGCGTGTTGGGTAATCTATGGCCCTATCTTGCAGAATTTAAGGGCCGGGTTTGGCTTGCACTAAGCTGCCTGATTGCCGCAAAACTTGCCAGCGTCACACTGCCATTTATTCTCAAACATATTGTAGATAATCTCAATTTAGACACTGCCAAAGAACAAATAATGGGCGTGATTATCGCACTTATTATTGCTTACGGTGCGCTACGTTTGGCGAATGTACTGTTTGGCGAAATTCGCGATACTTTATTTGGTCGAGTTACCGAACGTGCGATGCGTCGCCTCGGTCTCACGGTGTTCAATCATCTTCATCGCCTCGATTTGGATTTTCATTTGTCGCGACAAACCGGAGGGCTGTCTCGGGATATGGAGCGGGGCACCAGCGGCATCAGCTTTTTAATGCGCTTTATGGTGTTCAATATTGGCCCAACGCTGCTTGAAATTGCCATGGTGGTTGGCATTTTGTTTTATAACTACGGATTCACCTTCGCCACCGTCATATTAGCCTCAGTAGTGGTTTATGTGGTGTTTTCGATGCGCGCGACCGATTGGCGCACTAAATACGTCAAAGCGCTTAATCAAGCCGACAATCAGTCGAATACTCGCGCCATTGACAGCTTATTGAATTTTGAAACCGTAAAGTATTTTAATAACGAAAAGTTTGAAGCCCAGCGCTATGACGTAGGTTTGGCTGCATGGGAAGACGCAAGGCGCAAAAATCGCCTGTCGCTTTTTGCACTCAACGGTGGTCAAGCGTTTATTATTGCTTGCGCGATGACGTCGATGCTAGCATTGGCGGCGATTGAAGTAGCCAATGGCAACATGACAATTGGCGATTTTGTTTTGGTGAATGCCTTTACCATGCAAATTTTTATGCCGCTAAACTTTTTGGGCTTTGTTTATCGCGAGATTCGTGGCTCTCTCACTAATATCGAAAATCTGTTTTTGCTACTCGAGCGAAAGCCGCAAATTCAAGATGCTCCAAACAGCGAAAGCTTGCGCGTGAAACGCGGCGAAGTAGAATTTAATGAAGTGTCGTTTTCCTATCATTCTAAGCGCCAAATTTTAAAATCAGTTAGCTTTAAAGTGGCTCCCGGCAGCAAAATTGCAGTGGTGGGAGAAAGCGGCTCAGGCAAATCTACGCTTGTTAAACTCCTCTTTCGATTTTATGAGCTCAATGCGGGCAGTATCATGATTGACGGCCAAGATATTGCAAAAGTAAGCCAAGACTCTTTGCGCAGCGCCATTGGTATTGTGCCGCAAGACACCGTGCTGTTTAACGATACCCTGTATGAAAACATTCGCTATGGCCGTCCTGACGCTAATGACGACGATATTGCCGAGGCCATTAAGCTTGCCCATTTAGACGGGTTTATTGCAAAGCTTCCCGATGGCACGCAAACGCAAGTTGGTGAACGTGGCTTAAAGCTATCTGGTGGAGAAAAGCAGCGTGTTGCGATAGCTCGCGCCATTTTAAAACGTCCTCCGATTATGGTGTTTGATGAAGCAACCTCCTCGCTTGATTCAAGCAGCGAACAAAGCATATTAAGTGCACTGAAAGACCTAGCGCAAGGTCACACCAGCTTAATGATTGCCCATCGCCTGTCTACCATTATAGATGCAGACCAAATACTCGTTATGGATCAAGGTGAAATAGTTGAATCTGGAAGCCATGATGTGCTGCTAAGCATGAATGGACACTACGCAAAGCTATGGCAAGCCCAGCAAAAAAAGCAGGAGCCTGCCCTTAGTACAAATCAAGGTGACTAGCCGTGTTGATGCACCATAAGACACAAAGGACGAAAAAAGGATAAGCACGTAAATGCCTATCCTTTGTTATTTCAACTAATTGGTGTCAATTTATTTTTAGCTTTTAGCTTGCTTTAAATGGTCTGCTACCAAAAATGCCATTTCAAGGACTTGGTCAGCGTTAAGACGAGGATCGCACTGCGTTTTATATGCCTGTGCTAAGTCATCATCACTTATCTCATACGCACCGCCTGTGCACTCTGTTACATGCTGGCCCGTCATTTCTAAGTGGATCCCGCCAGCGTGAGTACCTTCTGCTGCGTGCACATCAAAAAACTGCTTAATTTCTTTTAAAATTGCGTCAAAGTTTCTCGTTTTATAACCACTTGAGGCTTTAAACGTATTACCGTGCATGGGGTCAGAACTCCATACCACTTTGCGACCCTCTTGTTTTACTCGGCGTAGCAGACGCGGCAAGTTATCGGCTAGGTTATCGGCTCCCATGCGCGTAATGAGCGTTAAACGACCCGCTTCATTTTTAGGGTTAAGGGCATCAATTAAAGAGATGAGCTCGTCTTCCCCCATGCTCGGCCCTACTTTTACACCAATAGGGTTATTAATGCCGCTGAAAAACTCTACGTGTGCGTGGTCAAGCTGACGGGTGCGCTCACCTATCCACAGCATATGCGCCGAACAGTTGTAGGGCTTATCGGTTAAGGTATCTATTCGCGTGAGTGCCTGCTCGTAGTTGAGCAATAAGGCCTCGTGGGAGGTATATAAAGAGGTTTCGTGTAAAGCCGCTGTATTTGCGCTATTAAGGCCAATCACATCCATAAAACCTAGTGTATCTTCTATACGCGTCGCCAAATCCTGATAGCGGTCTTTGAGTGGATTATTTTCCAAAAATGCCATATTCCAGCGATTAACTTGATGTAAATCTGCCAAGCCACCTTGAGCAAAAGCACGTAACAAATTCAGGGTGGCGGCACTGCGATGGTAGGCGTCGAGCATGCGAGTCGGGTCTGGCTCGCGCGCGGCTTCGGTAAATTCAAAGCTGTTGATAATATCACCACGATATGAGGGTAAGCTTACGCCATTAATCGTTTCAAAGTCGCCGGAGCGAGGCTTTGCATATTGACCCGCCATACGGGCTACTTTAGTTACTGGGCACCTACCTGCAAACGTCAGCACAACCGCCATTTGCAAAATAACCTTAAAAGTATCGCGGATTTTAGGCGCGTTAAATTCGTCAAAAGATTCAGCGCAATCACCACCTTGAAGCAAAAAACCCTTACCCTCACATACCTGACCAAGCTGCTTATAAAGCTGACGCGTTTCTTCCGCAAACACCAGAGGCGGATACTTTGCCAATGTTTTTTCAACATCGCCAAGCGCCTGCATATCGTTGTAGGTGGGTTGTTGTAATATCGGTTTATTGCGCCAACTGTCTATAGTCCACTGACTCACGGGGTTTCCTTATTTTTAAGAAGTTTTTAAAAAATGTCTTTCAAAATACTTCATAAATTGTATTGTAAAAATTATCGCTCATAAATTGTTTAAAGACTACTCAGACACACTAAGGTGCTGCCTACGTAGCCACTTGCAGATGATTTGCAATAACAACTTATAACAGTGGAAATATTATCACATTTGAGGCCGAGCATTGAGTAAAACTAGTGAGATTTTTCTAATGAAAGCCTAAGCTTTGGGCGTAAAGTAAAGGCTAGAAAGGACGGTATCTTCAATCGCGTGAAAAGCTTGGTCATATAATGCAGAAATACGCGCAAGAGTAATTGTTTCGCGCGCCGCTCCCTGCGCTATCATTTGAGTATTTTTAAGTAAACCGGCGTGCGAGCTAAATTGATACGCCTGATTAATATCATGATGGCTCATTAGCAGCGCATTTCCCATTTGTTGTATGTGAAAAAGCAGTGTTAACGCATGCACTTGATATTTCACATCCATTTGCTGCAGCGGTTCGTCAAGCAATAACAGCGCATCGCCTTGTTCAATGCTTGTCCATATCTGCATCAGGTTCCGCGCCAAATGCACGCGCTGTCTTTCGCCGCCTGATAAAGTATCAAAGCTTTGTAATAACAATGCCTTAATCTGCAAATGTTGCTCTACTAATTCGGGGACGTGTGGATGGGGACTATAAAAACTCAGCATTTCTTGTACGCTAACGTGAAAGCCAACGCTGTATGATTGCGTCACTAAACATCGACGGTTGGCAAGGTTCGCCAGCCCTATTTCTTGCAAAGGTAAACCATCGAGTTCTATAAAGCCTTGCTCGCAGGGCATCAAGCCCGCGGCTAGACTCAACAAAGTGCTTTTGCCAGCACCGTTTGGTCCAAGCAAGGTCCACCATTGACCACGCTCGACGCGCAGCGACACGCCAGATAACCGTTTAAACAATGAAATATTGTGTAAAGCCAGCAACGCTCTTGTCCTTATCAGCCGCTTATTGAGGGGAAAACACTTAACGCGCCACGAAGTTAACAATACTAACAAACTATGTCATTATTTAATCACCATCAACAGATAAGATAAAAAAATATGCAAACTAACGATGTCGGCATTTTGTCGATAGATCAAGGAACGACCTCCAGTCGCGCAATTGTGTTTTTGAAAGACGGAACTACCGTTTCCAGTGCTCAACAGGAGTTTACGCAGCATTATCCAAATAACGGCTGGGTTGAACACGATCCAGAAGAAATTTGGTCGACCGCGCTAGATGTTAGTCAACAGGCAATCGCAGCGGCAAAAAAGCAGGGCGTAAATGTAGTTTGCATAGGCATAACCAATCAACGAGAAACCACATTAGTGTGGGATAAGCTCACCGGCGAACCCATTTACAATGCCATTGTGTGGCAAGACCGCCGCACGGCTTCTGTTTGCGAGGAGTTATCTGACAAACTCGACATGGTAAGGAGCAAAACCGGGCTACTGCTCGCCCCTTACTTTTCAGCCACCAAAGTCAGTTGGATATTAGACGAAGTGCCCGGCGCCCGAGCCAGAGCCGAAAAAGGTGAACTGGCATTTGGCACCGTCGATAGCTTTTTAGTGTGGCGATTAAGCAATGGAAAATCGCATGTTACCGATGCCACAAATGCCTCGCGCACCAATTTATACAATATTCATAGCCAGCAATGGGATAACGAATTACTAGCATTATTTAACGTGCCGGCAGCCATGCTCCCTGAGGTCAAAAATTGCGCGGATAACTTTGGGCACAGCGACCCGGCTTTACTTGGTGAAGCCATTCCGATTACCGGCATTGCTGGTGACCAGCAAGCCGCGTTGTTTGGTCAAGGATGCTTTAAAGCAGGCGAGCTTAAATCTACCTATGGCACGGGTTGCTTTGCATTGCTTAATACCGGTGATGTGCCGGTAAGCTCTGAACACAAACTGCTCACTACCATTGGGTATCAGCTAAACGGCAAAGCAACATATGCCCTCGAGGGCGCTATTTTTACGGCAGGGGCGAATATTCAATGGTTGCGCGACGGAATACGGGTCATTGAGCATGCCAAACAAACACAGAGCCTTGCCGAGTCACTGTCTTACGATCATGGTGTATTTATGGTTCCAGGGTTTGCCGGCCTAGGCGCGCCGCACTGGGACCCGAACGCGCGAGCCAGCCTCTTTGGCATGACCCGAAACACAACTTCCGCCCATTTTGCTCGAGCGGGTTTAGAGGCGGTGTGTTATCAAACGTATGATTTGCTCACCGCAATGCACGCAGACGGTATGCCATCTAACAGTGTGTGGGTAGACGGCGGCATGGTTGGCAACGATTGGTTATGTCAATTTTTGGCTGACATTCTCGATGTGCAGGTGCAGCGCCCCACCATAATGGAGTCTACTGCCCTTGGCGCTGCGTATCTTGCGGGACTTCAGTTTGGTCTGTATGAGAGCTTAGACGACATAGCCTCGCACAAGCACGTTGAGAAGCAGTTTTCTCCGCAGCTAGATAAGACCATTCGACAAGGCTTAATTGATAAATGGGAAAAAGCCGTGCAGGCCACGCTTGCTTTTACCCATTAAGAAAGCGCTACAAGCCTAGGACTGAAATTTTGGCGCGCCTTTAATCATCACATAGATGAAAAGCGGTGCGCCGATACTTGCCGTTAACATCGAAATTGGCAAAGTCATGGTGGTTAAATGCGTATTTACTAGCGCGCAAAGCACCATGACACAGGCGCCTAGTATTGCCGACAGCGGCAGTACTAAGGCATTATTGTTACCGTGAACGCGACGCACAAAGTGCGGAACAAGTAAGCCCAAAAAAGCAATAGAGCCGGCCAAAGACACACTCACTCCAACCAATAGTGCAACAGCCACAAGCGACCATGTTTGAAACCGACGGGTATCTAAACCGGCTAGCGCTGCATTTTGCTCGCCCAAATATAACAAGTTTAAGCGCCTGGCGTTTAACATCACGCCACATAAACATATAGTTACCACGGGAATAGCAATCGATAAACTGCCCCACGTCGTGTTATTAAAACTTCCCATCAACCAAAAGGTCAGGCTTTGCAGCTGGCTTGGCGGCGCGACCAAGAACATCCATGCAATCACTGCACTGCACGCCGTTGAAATAGCGATACCGGCTAATATCACAGCGCTTACCGCTCCCCCCATCGCTCTGGCAAGGATAAAAATCAGCAGACTTGAGCCAAACGCGCCAACAAAGCATAAAAGCGGTAAAACGTTTATCGAATATGCAGTGAGGCTATCTAAGCCAATGGCTAAACCAAAGGGTGTTCCTGCTAGCAGAATAAAAGCCGCCGCCATTAAAGAGGCGCCGCTACTAATACCAATAATTCCTGGGTCGGCTAGAGGATTATTCAGCAATACTTGTAAGCAAGCCGACGCGGCCCCAATGGCTAAGCCAACCATAACGGCGGTTAACAAGACAGGCAGCTTTAGTTGCAGAAGTATGTGAGCTTCAAGCTCAGAAAACGCAAAATCAGGAGGAATTAAGAAAACCGCACACAAGCTAATTAAAGCCAGCACATATGCCAGCACCATGCGGTTATTACCAGAATGCTTTGTGAGTGACGCGGGCACTAGCTTGAGAGCATCGGCTATCAAGTCAGCGAACCAACTTTAACAGCAAGCCTTCGGACGCTTCTTCTATCAAGTCAAGTACCAACTCAAAGCCTTTTAGGCCAGAATAATACGGGTCGGGGACCTCATCAAACTCACTGTCGCAGTGACTTAAAAAGAGGCTGATTTTGTGCTGTAGCTCTTCTGGGCACTTACGCTTTAAGTTATTTACATTGTCTTTGTCCATAGCGACAATGTAGTCGAAGCGTTCAAAATCTTCTTCACAGACCTTGCGGCATTTTAGCTTTGACAAGTCGTAGCCACGGCTAGCCGCTACTTTTTGTGAACGTTGGTCGGGGGCAACACCGTCTTTGTATCCAGATGTGCCTGCAGAATCAATTTCAAGGTCCATACCGCTTTTAAACGCCTTTTCCCTAAATACACCCTCTGCGGTGGGAGACCTACAAATATTACCCAGACATACAAATAAAATTGAGGGCTTTTTCTGACTTTCCACATTACATCCTAGTAGTGTTGATTTGCCTAAATTATATGCGATAAGCCCTCATGATGCATCAGCTTTGTTTGTTTTTGTGCGCTGGGTTTGTGCAATCAATTCAGCTAAAGCTACCGTCAAAAGCGATATCAAAAGCGTCGGTGCTTAACATGCTAGATTCGGTGTTTTCGGGCTTTGAATTGAACTTTACCTCCGCCAGCATCGGCGCTGGCAAAAGCTTATTTAATGCGGCTAAATTTTCTTCATAGTACGGCATATCGCAACTCAACTGGTTTGCAATCCAGCCAACGCAATCTAACTGATCATTCTCAATCGCCTGATGCGTTAGCAAAGCATGATTTAAACAGCCGAGTCTCATGCCTACCACAAGTATTACCGGTATTTGATTTTGAATGACAAAGTCAGACAGAAACTGGCCCCGATTATTAATTGGGAGACGCCAACCACCCGCGCCCTCAATGAGCGTAAGGTCGGCATTATACTGCTTTATCTGTTCATAATGAGACTGTAAGTCACCTAAACTGAGGGGCTGATTGATTTCTTCGGCTGCTATATGGGGAGCGATAGCAGGTTTGAAGGCAATAGGATTAACGTGTTGATACTCTGCATCTATTAAACTGGCTGACTGCAAAATTAAGGCGTCGTCGTTTCTCAGGCCGTCAGCCGTCTCAATACATCCCGCCGATATTGGCTTAAACCCTATGGTGCGTTTCCCGCGTTTATTCAATTTTTGCAGTAATAAACGGCTAACAAAGGTTTTTCCAACGTCGGTATCCGTACCGCTTATAAATACGCTTTTCATAACTTTTTGCCTATTATTTGAGGTTCTTACTTAGTTCTTATTTAGTTCTTAGGGCGACTTATGTCTCGAGCTCACTTTGCTGCGTCAACTCCGCCTCATAAGCGCATTGTCTTGTCTAGAGACAAAAACAATACTTCATAATCTAAATTATAAGCTTGCGCAGGATTGGCGCTTTGTAGGCCTCGCCTCATGGCGCTTTCTACCGCTTTAATTTCGCCTTTCGACAGTAAGGCGTTTACGGGTTTAGACGCCAACTGAGTATTTGCGCCCACGCCTTTAATTGATTTGAGCATCGAAACCAGCCCATCATGCGCGCTGTAAAAGGTTTTTTGTTGATAGGCAATATGCCATGAATGCCGACCAGCAGCATTTAACCAAGTTGTTGCATCGCTAAACGTGTTCACCCTAGAGGGAAGGCCCACATCAGACCAAGCTCGGTGTAGCTGCGAGAATGACGGTGAAATCATGAG
The DNA here is from genome assembly GCF_042652645.1 of Glaciecola siphonariae. Taxonomy (NCBI): domain Bacteria; kingdom Pseudomonadati; phylum Pseudomonadota; class Gammaproteobacteria; order Alteromonadales; family Alteromonadaceae; genus Glaciecola; species Glaciecola siphonariae. The sequence goes on along the minus strand of NZ_JBHSGU010000002.1, from coordinate 129,222 downwards.
GGCAATATATGCCCTGCCCTTATCAGACAGTACCCGATATATTTCATTAAGCGCGATGTGAGGAGACTGACACCACTGCAAAGCCATGCTCGACACCACGGTATCTATCGAGCCGTCAGCAAGTGGTAATTGTTCGGCATCGGCGCGAATGTAAACTTGTTCGCCGTAAACTGCGCTCTTGCGTGCACCCCTTAACATGCCCATGGATATATCGAGGTTGCACCATAGCGATGTATGTGCTTTTTGCTGCGTTTGCTGTATCCGCTGCGGCAGCGCTAGCCGTCTCGCAAGTGCGCCCGTGCCTGAGCCTATATCTACAACAGTGCCGAGGTTTTGTGCGTCTGCCCCTGCCCAGTTAATAAGTTCGCTTACTATTTTGTGCTGTATTTCGGCATGGGCGTCGTAATCTAATGCTGCACGCGAAAAACGCATGGCAATATCGGCTTTAGTGGGGCCTTTGTTTATTATTGCCCCCATGAAAACTTTTCCCTCACGATGCACAGCGCATCTACCAATGCTTGAATGTCTTTGTCGCTATGCAGTGCACTTAGAGTAATGCGAAGGCGCTCACTGCCTTTTGCAACGGTAGGTGTTCGAATTGCCCCTACAAAAATCCCTAAATTCATTAAGGCGCTAGCGCTCTGTACACAGGTGGCTGAATCACCAATCACAATAGGCTGAATCGCACTATCCGATGGCATTAAGCTCAGTCCCCGGCTGTTAGCGAACTGTTTAAAGGTATCGATGTTGCGAGCGAGTGCGGCACGCTCTTGCCCATGCTGCATAATTTCAATGCTTTTGAGCGTCGCAACCGCTTGCGCGGGGGGCATGGCAGTGCTGTAAACATAGTGTTTCGCAAAATTCACCAAATACTCAATGAGATTCTTTGACCCTGCGATGAAGCCACCGGATGTGCCTAAGGCCTTTCCGAATGTTGCCATTAATATGTCGATTTTGTCCGAATCGATACCTGCTATTGACGATACACCTAAGCCGGTGTCTCCTATTACCCCAAAACCGTGCGCGTCATCAACCATAAGCTGAGTGCTGGCTGCATTTTCTGAAGTCTTGGATTCAGCATTGTGTGAGTTTTTGTCTGAACAGTTTGCTGTGCGATTGGACTTGGCTAAGGCTTGCTGTATCTGAGCAATATTCCCAATATCGCCATCCATAGAAAATACGCCCTCGGTGGCAACCAAAGTGTTGCCCGTGCACTTTTTTAAACACAATGAAAAGTGTGCAATATCATTGTGCTTAAAGCGCACGTAGTGCGCACTTGATTGACGAGCCGACTCAACAAATGAGGCATGCATGAGCTTATCGCTTAAAATATTGCAGTCTGATTTATTGTCTGGGCCGAATAAACCGTGACACAGGGCCTGATTTGCAGAGAAGCCACTGTTCATTAGCAAAACCGCGTCTTTATTTAAAAGCGATGCGAGTGTTTCTTCTAATATCTGGTGCGGACGCATATAGCCGCTTAACACAGCAGATGCTGTACTGCTGCTGCCGTATTGTGCCAAGCCCTCTACGTAACTTTGCAGCACATCGGGATGTTGGCTCAGGCCAAGATAGTCGTTACTGGCGAAGTTAAGACAGGCTTTTCCGTCCACCTCAAGCATACCATCGCGTCGTGCGCTCACTACCTTTCTTTGTCGCAGCAACGACAACGCTTCTCGCTCTTTGAGGGCGCTATGCACAAAGCCAAAACTCATACCTATGCGCTCGTGGTCTGTTTCGCCTGCTTTATTGATGTTTTAGTGGCATCGACAAATAACTCTGAACCGGTATTTTGTTCAATTTCTTCGTGTAATGCCGCTGCATATGCCTCATCTGAATAGCTCTTGGTTTGTTTAGCGTTAATACCGAGTTTTTTAAACAGCATCACATCTTCATGGGTTTCCGGGTTAGATGTTGTTAACAACTTGCAACCGTAGAATATAGAATTAGCCCCAGCCATAAAGCACATTGCCTGCATTTGCTCATTCATCGATTCTCGCCCGGCCGACAAGCGCACGTAGCTTTTCGGCATCATAATACGCGCCACCGCAATGGTACGAATAAACTCAAAGGGCTCTAGGTCATCAACGCTATCAAGCGGAGTGCCCTTTACTTTTACCAGCATGTTAATCGGCACGCTCTCAGGCTGCTGCTCTAGGTTTGCAAGCTGCATCAATAAACTCGAGCGGTCGTTAGCACTTTCTCCCATCCCTACAATACCACCTGAACACACGTGCATGCCGGCATCACGAACATTTTGCAAGGTATCTAAGCGGTCTTGATAGGTGCGCGTGGTAATGATCTCCCCGTAGAACTCTGGAGAGGTATCAAGGTTATGATTGTAATAATCAAGACCTGCTTGTTTGAGCGCAACCGCCTGCTCGCGAGTTAACATGCCCAGTGTCATGCAGGTTTCAAGGCCAAGCTCCTTCACTTCTTTAATCATGTTTGCCACGTAAGGAATATCGCGGTCTTTTGGATTGCGCCACGCCGCGCCCATGCAAAACCGTGTTGAACCTGCAGCTTTTGCTTCTTTTGCTCGCTCAATCACTTTTTCAATTTCCAAAAGGCGCTCTTTTTCCAAACCGGTATCATAGCGCGCACTCTGCGGACAATATTTACAATCTTCTGGACATGCGCCGGTCTTAATTGAAAGCAGCGTGCTTACCTGCACATAGTTTGGGTCAAAATGCTGACGATGTATGCTTTGAGCCTGAAAAACAAGATCATTAAAAGGCAAGGCGAACAGTGCATTTACTTGGTCTAGCGTCCAATCATGACGCGGTGTACTAGAAATTTGTGAAGGCATAAAAAGGTTTACTCAAAACAAGATTGGCTCTAGTCTAGGCCCCCTAAACGCTTTGTCAATCTTAGCGCGCCTAAAAGTTTTACTACAGGTTATAATTTGAACAATATTGAATTTGATAAACAGCATATTTGGCATCCATATACCTCTTCAATCTCTCCGCTACCTTGCTATGAGGTAATAGGAGCAAATGGCGCTGAGCTTACTTTTGCCAGCGGTCAACATGTTGTAGACGGCATGTCGTCGTGGTGGGCTTCTATTCACGGATATAATCATCCGCGTCTAAACGCAGCAGCGCATGCGCAAATCGATGCGTTTTCTCACGTGATGTTTGGTGGTTTAACCCACCAGCCAGCGGTTGATTTATGCAAAAATCTGTTGAGTATCGCCCCTGCCGGACTCAACCGTGTATTTCTGGCCGATTCAGGTTCAGTATCAATTGAAGTTGCGATCAAAATGGCTATTCAATATTGGGCTTGTCAGGGGCGACAAGAGAAAGCAAAACTGCTGACCCCACGTGGCGGCTATCATGGCGATACCTTTGCCGCAATGTCGGTATGCGATCCTGTAAACGGCATGCACGGCTTATTTCGAAAAACGCTCATAGAACACTATTTCGCCCCAGCCCCACAAATAGGCTTTGATAGTACATGGCATCCAGACGAAATTGCGCCAATGCGCGATATTTTAGAGCAGCACCATCATCAAATTGCGGCCTTGATACTCGAACCTATCGTACAGGGTGCCGGTGGCATGCGGATGTATCATCCCGAATATCTCAAGCAGTGTCGTTTATTGTGTGACGAGTTTGATGTGCTACTAATTTGTGATGAAATTGCGACGGGATTTGGCCGAACGGGCGAGCTTTTCGCGTGCGATCATGCTGACATCAGTCCCGATATATTGTGCCTTGGCAAAGCGCTAACGGGTGGATATTTAACCATGGCTGCCACGCTCTGCTCTGAGCAAGTCGCATTGGGCGTGTGTGAAGGTGAGCCCGGCGTATTTATGCACGGCCCCACGTTTATGGGAAATCCCCTCGCTTGCGCCATTGCCAATGCAAGCATTGATGTGCTGCTCAACAGCACTTGGCAAAATGGCAACTGGCAGGCCAATATCAAGCGCATTGAGACTAAGTTAAAACAAGGCCTGATGCCGCTCGCCGCATTAGAGAGCGTTGCGGATGTTAGATGTTTAGGGGCAATTGGGGTGGTGGAGCTGAAACAGGCTGTTAATGTCGCCGATATTCAGCACGATTTTATTAGCCAAGGAGCGTGGATACGCCCCTTTGGCAAACTCGTGTATGTGATGCCGCCGTTTATTTGCTCCAACCAGCAAATTGAATGCTTGAGTCAGGCAATTCGCTATGCGCTGACTAAACATGCATAGCGATTAAACATCAGATGTCCTGAAGTCGGCTGCATTCAGACCGTGCTTTTTCATCAACTTATGCATGTCGGTTCGGTTTCGACCCGCCATGTCAGATGCACGCGTAACATTACCGTCGGTGAGCTGTAGCAAACGGCATAAATAGCGATACTCAAACGAATCTCTCGCTTCGGTCAAGGTAGGCCAATACTCTGTTTCTTGAGACAGCGCTTGCTCCACTAAAGAGGCAGGAATAATTTTGCTGTTTGTTAGCGCCACACAACGCTCTACCACGTTCACTAACTGGCGAACGTTACCCGGCCAATCTGCTTTGGTGAGCATGTTTACCGCATCATCTGCAAACTTTCGTACGTTAATGCCGTGTTTTTTCGCACTCTCTTTTAACAAATAATCTGCCAACAGCGGAATATCTTCAAAACGGTCTTTGAGTTTCGGAATATCTAAATTTACTACGTTGAGACGATAGTATAAATCTTCTCTAAACTCATTGTCCTGCATCGCCTCCTGCAGGTCTTTATGCGTCGCTGAAATGACTCTTACGTCTACGTCAATCGACGCTGCGCTGCCGACTGGTCTTATAGAGCGCTCTTGCAAGGCGCGTAGTAGCTTCACTTGCAAACTAAGCGGCATATCGCCAATTTCATCTAAAAATAGAGTACCGCCATCTGCCTCTCTAAACAGACCTGGATTTGCCTGCACTGCACCAGTAAAAGCGCCTCTAGCATGACCAAAAAGTTCAGACTCGAGCAGGTTCTCCGGCAGCGCACCACAGTTAATAGCAACAAAAGGTTTTTGCGCACGCGACGAGGCTTTATGAATAGCCTTCGCAAGAAGCTCTTTTCCGGTACCGCTGGCACCGTTTATGAGCACGCTAACATTTTTGTCGGCAATTTGTTCAGCCTGTTTGAGCAGTTTAATCATGTCAGGCGAGCGCGTGATAATTTCGCTGCACCAGTCGCCTAAATCATTTTTACGGGTTTGCGAAATCGCCTTTAATAAAATTTTACGCAGTTCGTCATGGTCGACCGGCTTGGTTAAAAAACTAAACACGCCGCGCTGAGTTGCAGCTACTGCATCTTGGATCGTGCCGTGCGCAGTCATCAAAATCACTGGTAAGTCTCTATGTTCCTGCAGAATTTCGTCGAACAACGACAGTCCGTCCATGCCCGGCATCCGCAAATCGCTCAACACCACATCAAACTGATTGTTAAACATTAAACGCAAAGCCTGTGTGCCGTTGTCTACGCTAGTCACGTCAAAGCCCTCGGCCTCTAGGCGTATCGACATTAATCGTAACAAGCTCTCATCGTCGTCAACCAGCAAGAGTTTGGGGGTTTTCGCATCTTGTAATTCTTCGCTCAAGACTAATTGCTCCTTTTTTCGTCAGACATATCAGCTTCGATTTTCAATAATTGCTCAACCTGCTCTCGCTGTTTTTGCATTTCGTCGCTGCGAATATTTAAAGTTTCTTGTAAATCTGTGATGGTTTTCTCTTGGCGAGCATTAACGCGACTCAAAATCGTAATGGCCGACTCCAATTCTAACATTTGCTGCGACGGTTTCTGCACAAACACGGTAGCCACTTGATTCATTCTCTCGTCCATCAGACTGCTAATGTCACTCAACCAATTTTGGGCGCGAAGTCGGTTAGCATAAGGCGTATCGATGCCCTGGCTCAGTAACACCTTTTGCAGTTGTTGCTTTGGTTCATCGCCAAGCGATTTAATAGACTCATGCCTAAGCGACCAAGGCGTCTGGTCTGCATCAATATAAAATTCAGCCCATGCTCTTACCTGACAGAACTCCTCAAAGGTTTCGAGAGCCTCATCAGTTTCGCATAAAAACGTCGTCTTATTTACACTTGCGTCTTTTAGTGGACCCATTTTTTGTTCTAACAACTCACAACCCGAAAGCATTATTACAGCAAGGTATATCCAAACAATTTTCATTGGTTAACTTCTCCTTGGCAGGCGCACTCTGAAACATACGTCGGCTTGACTAACATCTTCGATGGCAACATCACCGTGCAGCAGTCTCGCGCAATCGGCTACGATTGATAAGCCCAAACCGGCGCCCATGACTTTGTCGTTTCGCTTATCTTTGCCGCGTTTAAAGGGCTCAAATAGTTCTGCTCTCGCTTCTTCGCCTATCGGCTTTCCGCTGTTAAGTACATCGATAATGGTAAAACTCGCATCTTGCGATACGTTCACATAAATCGTACTTTCTGTTTTTGCGTAGGCTATAGCGTTTGACACCAAATTATCTAAAATTCTCCGCAGCAGTTCGGCGTCGCTAAATACCGATAGATTTTTGGCAATCTCAACATCAACCCTCTGCTTATTTTGAGAGAGCAAAAGCTGATATTGCTGAATACAATCATCGATGATTTCGGTAATGTCTAATTCTTCAAAAGTAGGCTCGGCTTGCTGGAGCAAGGCATTATAATCAAGCAGTTTGACTACCAATAAGTTCAACCGCTCTGTTGAACCATTTAATAAACCCACTACCTCAGATTGACCGCTTGATAAGGTACCAACCACTTCGTTTTCTAAAATGGCACAGCCTTCTTTTATACTCGCCAAGGGCGTTTTTAATTCGTGTGAGGCATGTCGCAACAGAGCTGTTCGTACTTTTTCAAGCTGCTGTAGGCGGTCATTAAGCCAAAACAGGTCTTTTTCGACCGCCATCAATTCTCTCGGTGCCGAATCAGACCTAGCGGGCAGCTTGTTACTGTTTGTGGCGATTGCTTTGATGATTTGTTGAAGTTTACGAACCGGTTTTACAATAAGCTGAGCGGCCACTAAAATTAACGCCAAAGACAACAAAACCAAGGCACCTGTTGACCAGCCTTGACGTTTCTGGATGTTATCTAAGTGCGCCTGCTGTTCTGATATTCTCACCCCAACGGCGCTGTTTACCTGTTCTTTTAAAATATCAATTGATTGCGAAAATCGAGCAAGATGAGCGTTAGTCACTAATTGGTCGTTAAAGTCTGCGTAATCACGTAATTTTTTGATGTGCCCTTCCATTACGGTGCATTCAGGCAGCCCTCTTAGTGCATCACACAAAAAGGCGAGTTTGTCTTCAAATCGCACGATCGCAAAATCAGCCAGTTCGTCTAGCTGTGGATTGGGTAGAACTTGGTAACCTTTTATCAGCCGTTCAACGTCTTCACCAACCAATTCAAGGTCACGTAACTCGCTGGCTACTGAAACGAAAAACTGTGTGTTGACGGTGGTGATATAGCTTACATCGTCAAAATCCTGCTGGCTTTGCCACAACAGCGCAATTAACGGAACAAGCGCGACCATGTAGCTACCAAGCACCAACTGACGTAGTGAACGTATTTGCACTTTATTTACCGACTCGTATTTCCCTATGGCTAGCATTGCACAGCAAAGTAGTTCCATCAACTTAATATCGTTTTGTTAAAAAGGGGACGCCCGCCACTCGCAAAGCAAAGCGCCCCACAAAACCGATAACTTAGTCTGTTAAAAATGGGCTGGACGTGAGCTCATCCATGCTTAGGAAGCCATCCTCATTGATGTCTACCCGCGTAAAATTTTCTAAAATTTTTGTGTTGCCAGCAGCTTCTCTTTGCGAAATCAACCCGTCTTGGTTTTTATCTAAGCTATTAAAGAGCCCCTCTTGCGCCTCGGCCTGAGACGTCGCAATAACCGCCTGCGCCACGATGACACTCATTCCCATAATCATTATTTTTTTGTAGGTTCTCATCGCCCTTCCTCTGATTATCGCAACATCTGGTGTTCAAAAGCGTTTGTTATGTGAGTTACTTTGCTTATGAATTACCGTTTGTACTGTTGCCGTCATGTTGCCATATCATTTGCGCTTCGCCGTGCGATTGAAACGCTGGTGAGTTTTCTTAAATGCGCTTACTTACTCAGGTTTATCAATATGCGTGCCAGTAATATTTTATCAAATAAAATCATAACCTTACGGATAATTTAGCGCACTGCGGGCAAACAGCTTAGCTGGATGTGTTGCACAATGGCAACGGCGCTAGGCGAAAGGGTGAGCGATTTGTAATTATTCTACGCTGAAGTCTTTATATGGCGTGCAATACAGGCTTGTTGCACAATCGAAACATGTGCTCTTTTATATGTTTCTTTTGCAAATTGTTACTGCGCATTATGGGGAGGGTATAGGGCACGACGAGATGCCTTTATTACGGCGTTGATTTATGGTGCTGATTCACGGCGCTGATGCTTTTTCACAATCTCGACAGCTCAAATGAGTATAACGCAGGCTAACATTACGCGTTTAACAACAAGGTATCCAACTACAAGGCATGCATTTCTCAAGCATTCATTTACAAGGCATTCATTTACAAAACATCCGTTTATAAAACAATGTATAGCGTGAAGAGGCTCACAAGCGATATCCCTGCGAGTACCAACAAATTAACTGCTAGTGGGTCAGAGTGTCTTCTATTTCTGCGGGCGCGCAATAAAAAGGCGATTAAGCTTAAGCCTAAACATGCTTGCAGTAGGGCCAAGAGCCTTTGTAAGTAGGCTTGCGACCAGAAATCGCGCCCTTCTATGCCCCAATACGTTTGCACACCACTAATAAACTCTGGGCGTGCATAATGAAAAACGACTAAAGAAACCACCAACAGCATCCATGCGGTGATGTTTAAGCCCACCACAAATTGAAAAAATAAGTCCTCAGAGCGCGCTATTTTACGACGCTCATGCTTACGTTTAGTTTGCGTGGTTTTAGGAAAAACCAAGTCAACTTCATGGCCTACCTGCGACTTTTGATTTTTATTTTGCATATTGAGCGTTGACTAGTGGCATCCTCATATTGGATAAGTATACTAGGGCGCATTAACTTTTAATGCGAGTGCAAAGGCACATTTTTGCGGATATTCAGCTTTTGTTAGCAAGATGCGTTGTGCAAACGTTTCATCTCACAAGCCTTGCAATGCAAAAGCACACCATATGGAGACTTTTATGACCAACGCCCCAGTCGCCGACGTTTTGGCTGGTAAACACCCCGTAGCAAGTACCGTTCAGGTTCAAGGATGGGTTAGAACGAAGCGGGATTCCAAAGCCGGTTTGTCTTTTATTGCGCTGCATGACGGCAGTTGCTTTGATCCCGTGCAGGTGGTGGCACTCAATTCCTTAGCGAACTACGAGGATATCTTGCGCCTTACAACAGGGTGCTCCGTGCGCGCTACCGGCGTTGTAAAACAGTCTGAAGGCGCTGGCCAAGCCCTTGAAATTGAAGCAACAAACCTTGAGGTTGTTGGCTGGGTCGAAAATCCTGATACCTATCCGATGGCCGCAAAGCGTCATAGCATCGAATATCTTCGTGAGCACGCACACTTGCGTCCGCGCACCAACATCATTGGCGCAGTTACCCGAGTTAGAAACTGTTTATCGCAAGCTATCCACCGTTTCTTTCATGAGCAAGGGTATTGCTGGATAAGCACACCAATACTAACGGCGTCTGACACCGAAGGCGCGGGCGAAATGTTTCGTGTATCTACGCTTGATATGATGAACATCCCTACCACAGACGAAGGTAAGGTTGATTACAGCCAAGACTTTTTTGGTAAAGAAACATTCTTAACCGTTTCGGGTCAGTTGAATGTAGAAACTTACTGCACTGCAATGTCGAAAGTCTATACCTTTGGTCCTACGTTTAGGGCTGAAAACTCTAACACCAGTCGCCACCTTGCTGAATTTTGGATGATCGAACCTGAGGTGGCATTTGCTGACCTGTCTACTATCGCACAGCTCGCAGAAGACCTTTTAAAATACGTATTTAAGGCAGTGCTTACTGAACGTGCCGACGACATGGCCTTCTTTCAGCAGCGCGTCAACAAAGACGTAATATCACGTATGCAGTCGGTCGTTGATTCAGACTTTGTGCGCATGGACTACAGCGAAGCGATTGAAATATTGCAAAAAAGCGGCAAACGCTTTGAGTTTCCTGTTGAATGGGGCGTTGATTTATCATCTGAACACGAACGCTATATCGCCGAAGAACACGTCGGCGCGCCGGTTATTATGCAAAACTATCCTAAAGACATTAAAGCCTTCTATATGCGCATTAATGACGACGAAAAAACCGTTGCTGCCATGGACGTCTTAGCTCCGGGTATTGGCGAGATTATTGGTGGTTCACAGCGCGAAGAACGCCTCGATGTATTTGACCGCAGATTGGCCGAAATGAAGCTAAGCGCCGAGGATTACGCATGGTATCGCGACCTGCGAAAATACGGCACCGTTCCACACGCAGGCTTCGGACTCGGGTTTGAGCGTTTGGTTGCCTATGTCACCGGTGTACAAAACGTACGGGATGTTATTCCTTTCCCTCGAACACCGGGTAACGCAAACTACTAAGATGTAGTCAAATTTCCTAACTTGATAGTTAAAAAGACCACTCAATACGAGTGGTCTTTTTATTTGCACCCGATTTACTAAACTGAAAACCGCGAATAATATGGCTTGCAAAGGAATTTTTATATTTCGTTACATTTGGCACATACCTTGTACACACTTGTCGATTATAGTGTCAGCATACCCTTTTAAGGACAAAGAGAAATGAAAAGCACGGTACTCAAAACAATAGCATTTTTAGGCATTCTTGCGCTCGCGGTTGGCGTGAGTATGGGCATACAGGCAACGGCAGAAGACGAGGCGGAAAAAGCGCCTAAAGATGTCCGGCCGACGGTGAGTGTTGAAACCCTAGTGCCGGTTAATCATGATATCGAAATTAACAGTTTTGGTGAGGTCAAGCCTCTCGAAACGACTGTATTGGCGGCGCAAGTTAGCGGCGAAGTGCTTAGCTGGAATCCTCAGTTTGTTGCAGGCGGCGTTGTAAAGCGCGGTGAAGTGCTAATGAGTATAGAAGCAGATGCTTATGAGGCTGCCGTACTGCAGGCCGAGGCGCAAGTGTCACTGGCACAAGCAACACTTACCGAAGAGCTCGCAAGACAAAAAGTAGCTCAGCGCGAAGCGCGTAATCTTGCCGACAGCCAAGTGTCTGATTTATATTTGCGCAAACCTCAAGTATTAAGCGCTCAGGCCCAGCTTAAATCTGCCGAAGCATCTTTGCGTATCGCTGAACGAAACCTTGCTAAAACGCAAGTACGCGCCCCCTACGATGCCCTTGTTATGTCTAGAGAAATAGGCTCAGGACAATACGTTAGTGCCGGCATGCGAGTTGCGTCATTAAGCAACATAGAGAGCGCCGAAATCATTGTGCCAATTGCGGGCTTTGACCGACCTTTTTTACTCGACAATATGCAGGGCAACGAAACGGTAATCACAACAAAAGACCAAGCATCAATTCAACGGTCGGGCTTTATTGCACGCGACTTAGGCGTGTTAGATGAGGCCACGCGTATGCTCCACCTTGTTATTCAGGTAAATGACCCCTACAGCCTCGACTCCGACGCCCCGTCCTTGAAATTTGGTTCTTACGTACAGGTAAACCTAAAGGGCAAGCAGCTACGAAACGTTTATAAAGTGCCCCAGTCTCTAGTTAACAACCGAAAAATATGGCTTTTAGACGACGAAGACAGACTGCAATCGCACAGCGTAGAAGTGATTCGTGAAGAAGGCAGCTACTTTTACATTTCGAGCGGCATACAAGCAGACTCACGTTTAGTAAAAGAGTTGCCCGAATACCCTCAAAACGGTATGCAAGTGAAGGTGAAAACGCCTGACCAAGCACTTATTTCCTACTACAGAAACTAGGGAGAAGATACATGGACACTCAACAGCCTTCAAAATCTTCTTCTGAATCGCAAGCGATGCCAAGCGGGCTTATTGCCTACTTTGCGCAAAACCCAGTGGCCGCCAACCTGTTGATGGCATTTATCATCATCATGGGACTCATTAGTTATTTTACTATTCAAAAGCAGATGTTCCCGAACATCGAAATTAATTACATTACTGCAAACGTCTCCTACCCTGGCGCGTCTCCCAAGGAAATTGAAGAAAACATTGTTATAAAGATTGAAGAAGCGATTTCGGATGTAACAGAAATTAAAAAGTCGGTAGGACGCTCTTGGCGCGGCGGCGGTCGAGTCACTATGGAAATTCACACCAGTGAACACCTGCCAGACGTATTAGACAAAATCAAAGCCAAAGTTGACGGCATAGCCACCTTCCCGGCAGCAATGGAGCCCATTAATATTTCGCAAATAGAATGGCGCCAAGAAGTGATAGAAATGTCGGTAGTTGGCGACCTTCCACTTACCGAGCTAAAACCCATTGCAATGCAGGTAGAAGACGAGCTTCTGCAGTTAGCTAACGTGCAAATTGCCAACGCCGGTGCTCCAGATGCAGAGATAAGCATCGAAATAAAACCTGAGATGCTGCGCAAGTACAATCTAACCATTAACGATATCACGCAAGCGATTCGTCGCTATTCGGCTAACTTTTCGGCTGGGCAAATCCGCTCCGATAGCGGCATGATTGCTGTGCGAGTTGAAAATCAGTTTTACAAAGGCGAGGAGTTTCGCGACATTCCGGTCAAGATTGGTGCTGGCGGTGCACAGGTTCTGTTAAAAGACGTTGCGCTTATACAAGATGAATTTACCGAGGGTGAGCGTTACTTCAAATACAATGGCAATAACGCAATCTACGTAAGCGTAAGCGCTACGAGCGAACAAAACATGCTGCCTGTGGCCGATTCAGTCAAAGCCTATATTGAAGAAAAAAATAAGTCGATGCCCGATGGCGTGACCCTCGAACTGCTAGTTGATATGACCTACTACCTTAACGGTCGACTCGATATGATGCTGGGCAACATGACCCAGGGCGCTATTTTAGTGTTTTTGATGCTTGCCGTATTTTTGCGCATTAAGCTCGCATTTTGGGTCATGATTGGTTTGCCGGTTTGCTTTTTAGGCGCAATGATGATGATGCCGTTTTTGGGCATTACCATTAATATTCTATCGCTTTTTGCTTTCATTATGGTGCTAGGGATTGTGGTAGACGATGCCATCGTAATTGGCGAGAGCGCCTACACTGAAATTGAGGCAAAAGGCGGCGGCGTGCGCAATGTGATTATAGGCGCTAAACGCGTAGCGACACCCGCAACCTTTGGGGTGCTAACAACCATAGCCGTGTTCGCTCCGTTTGTATTTACGTCGGGTCCCATGGGCGACTTTTTTATCAACATTGCTGGCGTTGCCATTTTATGTTTGATTTTCTCGTTGATTGAGTCAAAGCTCATTTTACCGGCCCACATCGCCCACTCGACATTTAAGCCTTTAAAAGAAAACGGCTGGCGTGAGAGATTTAATTCCGCCTACTTTGGCTTTATTCAAGGTCCATATAAACGTTTTATTACCGCGTGCACCGGTCAGCGCTGGATAGTGCTGGGTACCTTTATTGCGCTTTTAATTATCAGCTTTGGCCTTATTCAAGCGAACTATGTGCGCATGATACCCGAGCCTAAAGTGCCGCATGACTTCCCAAGTATAAATATTGAGATGAGCGAAACCGTTGCCGACGAGGTGACGATTGAAGCGCTGAAAACAGTTGAGCGCGTGGTATTAGAAGTCGATAAGCAAATCATTGAAGAATACGGTAGCCCGATGGTCCGCGACATTCTAGTGTGGAATAATGGCAGAACAGAAGGCCGCCTAATGGCACCTTTGGTAGATGAAGATGATCGTCATTTTGATACCTTTGAGCTTGCTCGCAGATGGCGTGAGGCCATGCCAGAGATTGCCGGCATGAAATCGTTTACTATCCAAGACGATGTCAATGGCGGCGGTGATGACGGAGAGTTTGGCTACATGTTGTTTGGCTCTGACATTGCCACCTTAAACGCCGCTGGGCGCATGATGATTGATCGCCTGCAAAGTGAAAAAGGCATTTTCGATGTGAGCTCAACCATCGACCCTGACAGCAAAGAAGTACAGATGGAATTAAAACCTGTTGCTTACGATTTAGGTCTCGATTTGACCACCATTGCGGCGCAAGTGGGCGCCAGTTTTTACGGTGGCGAAGCGCAGCGTATATTGCGTGACGGTGAAGAGGTGCGCGTGATGGTGCGTTATCCAAAGCTCACTCGCGAACGCTTTGCCGATTTAAAATATGCGGTCATTAGCACCCCTACTGGTCAAGAAGTCATGTTAGGTGATGTCGTTAACTTATATGAAGCACCAGGAATAAGTTACATTCGCCGCGAAGGAGGTTACCGCAGTGTGTACATTTGGGGCTCAATTGACGAGCAGGTCATTGAACCAAACGAAGTGGTTGAGAACATTAAAGATAATATTCTGCCCGCGTTGAAAGAGGCTTTCCCTTCAGTGAAAACTGAACTAGGTGGACAAATTGAAGAACAACAGGCACAGCAATCTGAGCAGATGATGTTTTTTGCCGCAGGCATGATCATGGTTTATATATTGTTAGCTGTTCCGCTTAAAAGTTATGCGCAACCGCTTATTATAATGTCGGTGATCCCCTTTAGTTTTACCGGCGCAATATGGGGGCACTTCTTCTTTGGCATGGACATCAGCATGTTCTCAAGCTTTGGTCTTATTGCGGCAGCCGGCGTGGTGATAAACGATTCACTGGTTATGACAGATTTTGTGAATCAAAGAAGAGCACAAGGCTTTAGCATTAGAGATGCGGTTATAGATGCCGGTTGCTCTCGCTTTAGAGCCATTACGCTGACCTCAATCACAACCTTTGCTGGCGTGCTGCCTATTATGTTTGAAACGAGTCTGCAGGCGGGGTTTGTTATCCCGATGGCAGTCTCACTAGGATTCGCCGTGATGTATGCAACCCTTGTTACCTTAATTTTGGTTCCATGTTTATACTTAATATTGTCGGATATTGGCTGGTTTTTCCGCATGATAGGCAAATTTATTGCAGGTTTGTTTACACGCAGAAATAAAGCCATGGGCAGTGCTTAAGGGGCTTACCTTAAGGCTTTTGAAAAATGCATTCTTGCCATTGTGACTCGCAGGAGTGCTAATTTAAAAACCCTGGCAGACAAAGCAAAAATGGCGCTTACTCTAGCGATAGAATAGGCGCCTTTTTTATTGCGTTTTTATCATATTCTGTACGTTTCATTCTTCGCTACTGAGTCCTCTTACATTTATGTGTATTTATCTATGTATACAATTATAAAGCGATTTAACTCATAGTTTGGCGCATTCAACCGATTACTTACATATAGGCAAATAAATACAAGGACATCATGCTCAACAAGCCCAAAATAAAAGCATTAGTGGTAGACGACTCTTCGCTGATGCGAAGTCATATCTGCGCCGCCTTGGTAGAGCATGGGATCATTACAGATACTGCAGCTAACGGCGTTGAATGCTTAGAAAAAATAGCCCGGTTTCAACCCGATGTGATTACGCTAGATATTAATATGCCGGTGATGGACGGACTTGAGTGCCTAGCGCAAATTATGAAGACTCACCCCCTGCCCGTGGTGATGGTGTCGTCGTTAACACAAAAAAATGCATCTGAAACGCTAAAAGCCCTTGATTTAGGCGCCGTTGATTACGTTGCTAAGCCCCACGGCTCTGTATCGCTTACCTTAAATCGCACTAAATATATGCTAGTGAGTAAAGTCGTTAACGCCAGTAAAATCGATGTACGGCGTTTAAAAAAGCTGTCCACCAAAAGCAAGCAGCCAAGCGCTGTAGCCGCTGCAAAAATACAAACTACAAGTACTATCAAGCAGAACTTAGCATCTTCGCAGGTCAGTTCTATGGCCAAAAGTACTTTGCAGGGAGGCGCTTCGTCGGCAAAAGCATCTATTGAGTTGATTGTGGTTGGTGTGTCTACGGGTGGGCCTGGTAGCCTACAAGAAATTATTCCTAAACTGCCAGCTAATTACCCCTACCCCATCGTCATCGCTCAACATATGCCCTCGCGCTTCACCAAAGTGTTTGCTGCAAGGCTTAACAAACTGTCTCAACTTAAAGTTGAAGAGCTAAGCACCGATACGCGTCTACAGCCCGGTCACGCCTATGTTGCTCAAGGCGATGCAAATGTTCAGGTATATCGAAAATCAGGGTATTTATACGGACGCCCTAACGCTGACGAATCACATCATATATGGAAGCCGAGCATTACCTTGTTAGTTGAGTCGGCAATAAAGAGCATTCAGCCAACGGGCGTTTGTTATGTGCAGCTCACCGGCATGGGCAATGACGGAGCCGAATCAATGGCTAAAGCGCATACAGCAGGTGCCACTACCATTGCTGAGTCGGAAGAAACCTGCGTTGTCTACGGTATGCCTAAGGCTTTAGTCAAATTAAACGGCGCCAGTAAAATCCTTGCAAATTATGATATCGCTCAGGCCTTGATGTCTCTATAATCGCGCACTTATTCATCAAGATGTATTATCGCGTAACATCTATCGCCACATTATCGGCGTTGTAATTTTTAGGGCAACTGTGGAAAAGCAAGAATTTATTCAAATACGCAAGTTCATCGTAAAGCTTGGCAAAATGTTGCATAAGTACGGTACACCTGCATTTAGACTCGAAGCGCACTTATCTGAGGTTGCGACATATCTTGGTGTAAACGCTGGCTTTATATCAACGCCCACGTCGCTGACCTTTGTCATTTGGAGCGACAAGCATGAAGACGAATACAATCATGCTGCTCGCGTGCAGCCCGGCGATATTGACCTCGGGTCACTCTCACGTACCGATGAGCTCGTTAACCGCTTGCTTACGGGCTCCTTAAGCCTTGAAGAGGCCGATAAAGAGCTGTCTCGAATAGATGCGCTACCCGGCTTTTATCATCCTATTGTGGAGTTTTTTGCCTACGGCATTTCAACCGGCTCGTTTGCGCTAGTAATGGGCTCTAGTTTTGATGATGCCGTTGCTGCGGGATGCATTGGTCTGGTGATGCATCTTATTTACTTTTGGTCAACCAAGAGTAAGCGGGTATCGCTTATGCTGGAACCCGCCGTTGCCTTGGTTGCCGGTATATGTGCATGCGCAATCAGCAGCTTGTTTGACCCCGACATCAACATTAGGCTTGTTGTCTTATCATCTATTATTATCTTCATACCCGGCCTGGCCTTAACAATTGGATTAGCAGAACTCTCTTCCCGTAATTTAGTGTCTGGTACAGCTCGGGTGATGGACGCCTTGATGCAACTTTTCAAACTCTATTTTGGCGCATTTCTAGGTATTGCAATTGGTTTTTGGTTATTTAGTGAGGTAGCCCTAGTCCCCACCGAAGCTGCGCCTAAATGGGCGGTATGGATAGCCGTTCTTACCTTGTGTTCAGCCTTGGTCGTAATTTTTAAATTGCGCATAAAACATGCCCCTTGGGCCATCATGTGCGGCTTCATTGGTTACTTTGGCACATACTGGGCATCGAAATATTTAGAGTTTGGCTTAGGCACTTTTGTGGGCGCTTTCGCAGTAGGCGTGTTTGCCAATTTGTTTACAAGGCTTGCTAATGCGCCCGCCACCATTGTTTTAATGCAAGGTTTAATTGTACTGGTGCCAGGGTCTAAAACTTATATCAGCTTGAACTCCTTTGTATCGGGACAAGACTTTATGAAGACCGACCATATTGGTCAGGAAACCTTCGTGATATTTATGTCGCTGGTGGCAGGTTTAATTTTTGCTAATGTGATCATGCCTACTAAAAAGGCGCTGTAAAGCGAAAGTGCGCAGACTGTTCTTAAGACGTAATATACTTAAGACGTAAAATAGTTAAGACGTAGAATAGTCGTTGCTGGTAATAAAGCGATTGCGCCCTGCATCTTTAGCTCTGTATAAAGCCTCGTCGGCACGCTGCATCCAGTCGTATGAGCTCTCTTTTGGATCGTATTGAGCGATACCGGCGGAAGTGGTAATTTTCAATTCGTCTAAATGCCACTTCGTCCTTTCGACTTGAGCCCCCAATTTTTTTGCTAGGGCTTTTGCAGCAAATAAGTCTGTATTTTCAAGCACCAAGACAAACTCTTCTCCGCCTAAACGGTAAAAACTATCTACATCTCGAATATTGCTTGTCATCACCTCAGCAAATCGCTGCAAAACTAAATCGCCACAGCCGTGACCATGGGTATCGTTGATGCGCTTAAAGTAGTCTAAATCAAAAAAGACTAAAGAACATGTTTGCTGAGGGTATCGTCTTATCTTACGGGTAATTTCTAATAATTTTTCTTCTAAGCGGCGTCTATTGCCAACGCCGGTAAGTGCGTCAGTGGTGGCTAGGTGTTCTAAAAATATGGCTTGTTTGTGCATACGCTTTGAAAATGCGAAGGAAAAAAGAAACGTTGCCCCAGCGGAAATTGTAAAGGTTAGCAAATATAAAAAGTCGACCTGCGTCCATATCATGCCAATAACCAACAGCAAAAAGACGGAAGTGAGCCATGCAGCTCGCTTGGGCGATAATAAAAAGAAGGTTGTAGTTAGCGCTGGATATACCCAGTGTACATTTTCAGCACCCTTCAGGAAGATTGTGGTGCTCATCGCTAAAATTGTTAACACCGCAATTGTGCCTCTTGCGACCTTAGCGTTCTTGGTGATGAGTAAATGAATAAAAACAAATGAGGTACCCAAAACGATACCTAAATTCATCGCAGCAATCGCCCAATCTTGCTGCATCATGCGCAAAATTGCGAAAGGTAAAATGCCGAGCGTGATGCCGCCACTAATCACTAACAGCACTGCATTGTCTGGACTTCTATTAATTAGTGATAGCTGTTTAATCTTAACTCACCCTATGTATGGTAATTTTTGCTATATCCTAAAGTGCTGAACACCTTTTAAATCAGCGTTTTTATTATGGACATTACTAATAAAAAACTACATGGCGAGTTACATAAATCTAACAACCTGAGTTTTAAAAATGAAATCAAGAGCAAGCAAGGGTGTTGCTATGAGATGTCATTAATAGGGCTTTATTATTATCATCGGTCGCCTATGTATTAGGGTCTGTTGACCTTTGCTGTATGATTTTGCGGCAGTTTGTACGCTATTTAGGCAAAGAATCGTTATGAAGTGTAGTCATCTACATAAAATAACGTCGATGCAGCATAAATAATGTACATGGAGTGAGCAAAATTCATACAGCATAGGTCAACCGACTCTGTTAAGTTTACTCTTTGCTGAGCAAAAGCGAAAGGTTAAAAGCTGTGCAATTTTATGTACTTTGATATCAAAAAACATACCTAATTAAGCATATTTACAGTAGATATGATTAGGTATTGAACAAGTAAAGCGCACCGAGATGCGCTCTATTTGTTTATGCAAGTTTGTGTTTATGCACACATTAACGCAGGTGGATTGGCTCGGGCACTGGCTCGGCATAACCTTTATACTCAAAACTTGGGGTCTCGATAAAGACATGCGTCAACAGTATTTCTGGTTTAAAGAAAGTTCGGCCACCGCTTACCTGTTCAGTTTGAGAAAGTTTTAATTCATCCATGATGTTCTCCAATAAAAATCGTTTTAATAGTACGGCTATGTTCCCATCAAGTGTTGTCTAACAAAACTTTGTATTAACCAGCAGGAGACTTCGTTTGAAAAGGCTGTGAGCCCATCCATGGGCACTCGACAAAATCATCCATGATTTTGACGCTTTCAAACGAAGTTTCCTGTTAGTCAAATTATCCACAAAGCTAAATTGTTATTTATTAGTGCTGAACTTTTGGTGTTAAACAACACTTGATGAAAACATAGCCAATTAGCATCTCGCCTGCACGCTTAATAATCTATAGGCGTTTTGTGAGAGCCAGGTCATATTATCGAAGACGCACCCGCGATATAACTGTTCTTCGGTAGAGAACTTGTTAAATCATGCAATGAATAAGATTGATCAATTATTTAAAGCAAAAGTAAAAGCAAGATTAGCTTTGACTCTACCTTGCAAAGAGGGATTAAAATTTGCCGACGAAACCCTCTAGACGTGATGCTTCGCCCAAAAAAGATCACAACATTGAATGTAGAAAAAACTGAGTCTTTTCGACGAGATTTACTACGGCGTGAATAAATGAACTAGACTATAATTTTGTCAACTTGATCAAAAACTTGGCTTAAGTCTATGCTTTTTAGGTTTTTGTACGATAACTAGTAATAGCGAAGAAAAAACCTGTTAAAGTAGCGTTAAGTTGCGGCAAAAATTGAAATAAATACTGGACTTTACCTCGCGATTTTCATTAAGGTCTAGGTCACCGCAAAGTGCTTGAAAAGCGTAAAAAAAGAATTGGAGCACAGTAAAACATGAGCTTATTTTGGATTACAGCAATCTTACTGATTGGTGTGTTAGTTCCAGTGATGACCGAACGTTTCGGACGCACTGCGAACACTCTATGTACTATGCTGGCCCCCGCCGTCGCACTCATTTACATCATAACGCTTGTCCCTAGCGTATTGGCTGGGGGTACGGTCACCGAATATTTAGAATGGATCCCGTCTATCGGGCTCACGCTGTCCATGCGCTTAGACGGTCTGTCGCTCATGTTTTCTTTGCTCATATTGGGCATTGGCCTGCTTATTATTCTATACGCTCGCTACTATCTATCTGAAAAAGAAGCCGTAGGACGATTCTTCGCGTATTTGATTCTGTTTATGACAGCGATGCTGTCGATTGTGCTATCAAACAACGTACTGCAAATGTGGATGGCGTGGGAAGTCACCAGCATCAGCTCCTTTTTATTGATTAGCTTTTGGTCGAGCAAATCGGAGTCGCGCAAAGGCGCGCGCATGGCCCTGACCGTTACTGGCGCTGGTGGTTTAGCACTGTTAGCCGGATTGTTGCTGGTAGCAGATATGGTTGGCAGTTACGAACTTAGCACCATTTTAGCGAGTGGCGACTTAATAAGGGAGCACGCGCTTTATCCGGTAGCCTTGATTTTAATTTTACTCGGCGCATTCACCAAATCAGCACAGTTTCCTTTCCATTTTTGGTTACCTCACGCAATGGCGGCACCCACTCCTGTAAGTGCTTATCTGCATTCAGCCACCATGGTTAAAGCAGGTATTTTCTTACTGGCCCGCATGTACCCTGTGCTTTCAGGTACTGAAATGTGGTTCTTAATTGTCAGTATGACAGGCTTAATCACCCTGCTGATTGGTGCGTACATAGCCTTGTTTAAACACGACCTTAAAGGCTTACTGGCTTACTCCACCATTAGTCACCTTGGTTTAATAACCTTGCTCCTGGGGCTCGATACCAAGCTTGCAGCCGTTGCAGCGCTGTTCCATATAATGAATCATGCTGTATTCAAAGCGTCGTTATTTATGGCCGCTGGTATCATCGACCATGAATCAGGCTCCAGAGACATGCGCAAACTCAATGGCCTGTGGCGCTTTATGCCCTACACAGCCACCCTCGCGATGGTCGCCGCAGCGTCTATGGCTGGCGTCCCATTGTTCAATGGCTTTTTATCAAAAGAAATGTTTTTAGCGGAAACATTGCATTCTTCCGCGCTTGGATTTTTATCGTGGATGATCCCGGTGCTCGCCACGCTGGCCGGCATTTTTGCAGTAGCCTATTCCATGCGGTTTATTCACGATGTGTTCTTCAATGGAGACCCTATAGATTTGCCCAAAACGCCTCATGAGCCACCTCGTTACATGAAGGTGCCCATCGAAATTTTAGTAGCCCTGTGTTTACTCGTGGGTATTTTTCCGAATGTGATGGTTGGCGATTTGCTCGCCAGCGCCTCATCGTCAGTGCTGATGACCGAACTCCCTTACTATAGCCTGTCTATTTGGCATGGTTTTAATCTGCCTCTATTGATGAGCGCAATCGCCATTGGTGGCGGATTAATTGTCTATGCGTATCGAAGTCATTTGTATCGCTTTCAAGCGCAGTTTAGAGAGCCAGACGAAAAACTCATTTTTGAGGGTGCAATTCAAGCACTAGTGGCAAGCGCAGGCAAGGTTCATGAGTACTTTAGCAATGGTTCTTTACAGCGCTATGTCGCCGTGCTTTTAATTTTCACTATTGTTATAACTGCCCTGCCCTTGTTAAATCTGCATACGGCGGCACTGCACTTACCGAATCAGGCGATAAGCGGTGTTGAGATTACCGCAGCCGTTATTTTGTGCTTAAGCGCACTTGCTACCATGATTTATCATCGTAAGCGGATGATAGCGCTGATATCTATTTCAGTGGTAGGTTTGATAGTGTCAGTGGCTTTTGCGCGTTTTTCAGCACCCGACCTAGCGCTAACGCAACTGGCTGTTGAAGTTGTCACAGTTATTTTGTTGATGCTGGCCTTGTTCTTTTTGCCACAAAAAACGGCGCCTGAATCGGCTCCCTCTCGCGTGGTAAGAGACTTGGGGATTGCCGCGGCAGTGGGCGGAATAGTCGCCACGATTAACTACGCATTTATCACGCAGCCCCTCAATAGCATTTCAGATTTTTACTTGGCCAATAGTAAAACTGGCGGGGGCGGTACAAACGCCGTTAACGTTATTTTGGTTGATTTCAGGGGCTTTGATACCCTTGGCGAAATTTTGGTTCTAGGTATTGCTGCGTTAGGTATCTTTAAACTCCTTGCTCGGGTTCGCCTGTCGATGCCATCGGCAAATGAAAACGGATTGGCTTGGTCGCAAGACCGCCACCCGCCAATTTTGGGCATGATTTCTCAGAGCTTACTGCCCTTGGCCCTATTAGTATCTTTTTATATCTTTTTACGCGGCCACAACATGCCTGGCGGTGGATTTATTGCAGGCTTGATTACCTCTGTGGCACTTATCCAACAATATATCGCGCATGGTGTTGATTGGGTAAAACCACGCATCAAGGTTGACTATCAAACTTTGATTGCGCTGGGCGTGCTTATTGCAACCCTCACCGGCATTGGCAGTTGGTTCTTTGACCGGCCGTTTATGACAACATGGTTTGATTATTTTGACATTCCGTTTATTGGCGAAATTGAACTTGCTAGCGCCTTAATATTTGATTTAGGCGTGTATCTAACCGTAGTAGGTGCAACCTTACTCATTTTGGCGAATCTGGGTAAGCTTACTTCAGTTCACCGCCCGACTCCGGAGGAATAATGGAAACGGTATACGTAATTTGTGTAGGTGTTTTGACCTTTTGCGGCGTGTTTTTGTGTTTACGTGGACGCACGTTCTCAATAGTTGTGGGCTTAACTATGCTCTCATACGCCGTGAATTTGTTCTTGTTTTCGTCGGGCAGACTCAGTCTTGATGGCGCTGCTATACTCGGCATGGCAGATACTTATGCCGATCCTCTGCCGCAAGCACTGACGCTTACCGCCATCGTGATTGGCTTTGCAATGATAGCGTTCGTAGTTATTTTGGCTATTCGTGCCCGAGCAGACCTAGGCAATGATTTAGTAGACGGCAGAGATCCACCCGATACTAGTAAGCGCGTAAAACCTAAAGGTGGCAAAGCATGATTGTTCACTTAGCCATACTTCCTATTTTAATTCCGATGTTGGGCGGGTTAATGATGCTTTTGCCGCCTTTCGCTGGACCAGACCGATTTCAGCGTCGACGAGCAGCAGCTTTAATATTAACGCTCTTGCAGCTTGTTTGTTCGGCAGCGCTTATAGCGAGCGTATTACAAAACGGCGCCTTAATGTACGCGGTGGGCGACTGGCAACCCCCGTACGGCATTATTTTGTATGTTGACCAACTCGCCGCAATGCTGATTGCACTCACAAGCTTTTTGGGCGTATGCGTAACCATGTATTCCTTTGCAGGCGCAGACCGAGGCGGAAAGTATTTTCATCCGCTGATTCAGTTTCAGCTTTTGGGCATCTATGGCGCGTTTTTAACGAACGACTTGTTTAACCTGTTTGTGTTTTTTGAAGTGTTGCTCATTGCATCATACGCCCTGCTTATTCATGGCGGCGGCAAACAAAAAACAGCTGCAAGCGTGCACTACGTCATTTTAAACCTCATTGGCTCAAGCATATTCTTATTTGCGCTAGGCACGCTTTATGGCATCACCGGCACCTTAAATATTGGCGATATGGCGCTTCGAATCCCTGAACTATCAGCCGGCGATAAGCTCATTGCACAAGCCGGTGGCTCGCTGATGCTAATTGTGTTTGGTCTTAAATCGGCCATGCTCCCACTGCACTTTTGGTTACCGCAAACCTACGCTGCTGCCACCGCACCAGTGGCAGCGCTCTTTGCCATAATGACCAAAGTCGGCGTTTACTGCATTTTCCGTGTTTACACGGTGATATATGGCGAGAGCGCAGGCGATCTCGCAGGCATGATTGAGCCATGGATATGGCCACTTGCGATTTTATCGATTGTTGCCGGCACCATTGGCGCACTTGCCAGCCCCAATCTTCGCGCACTAGCAGGCAACTTAGTTATTGTATCGGTAGGCACATTGCTTATTGCATTTGCGATAAGAACACCCGAGGCAAGCGCCGCAGGCTTCTATTACTTGATTCACAGTACTTTAGTGAGTGCCGCGCTGTTTTTAATTGCCGATATGATTGGTGAGCAACGCGGTAAAGCCCTCGACTACTTTGTTATTGCGCGTAAAATTAAGCAACAAACCTTAATGGGCATTTTGTTTATTGTTGTGGCCATGGCAATTGCCGGCCTGCCCCCGTTTTCTGGATTTTTAGGCAAGCTTGTTATATTGCAATCGGCGGCTGCTGGCGACCACAGATTGTGGGTATGGTCGTTGATATTGTTATCGAGCTTAATGACGATTATCGCGCTATCGCGAGCGGGTACTACCTTGTTTTGGCGCTCGCCGCCAGGGCAAGATAACGACGATACAAAAAACGTGTCTAAGTGGCAGCTCTCTGGTGCCTTACTGCTCCTGATTGCCTCGCCAATGCTCGCTTTGTTTGGCGCAAGCATCCTCAATTACACAAACCAAGCTGCCGAGCAGATGCACAATATCGACTATTTGATCAACATATTGCAGTTAAAAGAGGGCGCAAAATGAGCATGATCACTCGCTTATTCCCTATGCCAATGCATAGCTTGTTGCTGTTAATTGTATGGCTGATGCTTAATACCACTATGAGCTTAGGGCACATTATTCTCGGCTCAGTCCTCGCCATTGTCATACCGATTATTTGCGCGCCACTTCGCAAACCGCATGCAAAGTTTAAAAAGCCGCTAAAGCTTATTACCTACACCTTAATCGTGTTGAAAGATATTGTGGTGGCCAATATTGAAGTCGCTGTTTTGGTGGTTGGC
Organism: Glaciecola siphonariae; assembly: GCF_042652645.1. NCBI lineage: Bacteria > Pseudomonadati > Pseudomonadota > Gammaproteobacteria > Alteromonadales > Alteromonadaceae > Glaciecola > Glaciecola siphonariae. Next base: position 103,888 of record NZ_JBHSGU010000002.1, on the reverse strand, counting down.
CCAATGAAGCGAATAAAACCAGGCTTTGTTGCCGTACCGCTTGATTTAACAGACGTACTGCCTATTACGATTTTAGCCAGCACGGTAACCATGACACCGGGCACTGTTAGCACAGAAGTATCGAGCGATTATAAATGGTTATACGTGCACGTGCTCAACATGCCAGACGATGAGCAAGAGGTGATTGACTTAATTAAACAGCGCTACGAGTCGCGTGTTAAGGAGATTTTCGGATGTTAGACACGACGGTAACGATTGTTGCAGCCATGATTTGTATAGCCTTGGTATTGAATTTATGGCGACTGCTCATAGGCCCTCATGTGGTAGACCGCATTTTAGCGCTCGACACGATGTATATAAATAGCATTGCGCTCATCTTGATATATGGCATTCACAGTGAGACTCCCTTGTACTTTGAGGCGGCGCTGCTCATTGCCATGCTTGGTTTTGTTAGTAGTGTAGCGTTTGGCAAGTATTTGCTGCGCGGCGACATTATAGAATAGGAGCACGACATGAGTTTTTCCGTTGAATTGGCTATATCTGCGCTCCTATTAATAGGCGGTGTGTTTGTATTGGTAGGCTCTATCGGGCTGCTGCGTTTACAAGACCTCTATGTGCGTTTACACGCACCGACTAAAGCCACCACTCTTGGTCTTGGCGGTATCCTTCTTGGCTCTATGGTGTACATGTACTTTAATCGAGGACACTTCAGTGTAAATGAGCTACTCATTACCCTGTTTTTAGTCATTACCGCGCCGGTAACGGCACATGTCTTGGCAAAGGTAGCTATTCATCATCGAGTTAAAGTCATGGAGCGCACCCGTAACCAACATTTAATTGAAACCGCGCGCATACAAATGCCGCCTGCGGCAGAGGGTGACAGCGATACCAGTCAAAATAAAAATCGATGAGCTTGTATGCAGTTCAGCGCAGGTGTTTGCCGTGTGCCAATACCCTACCAACAACGTGTATACATGCTCTACTTATGCGCTGGGTTCTGTTACACTTCGCGCCGCAAATTTTTTCTTAATTTGATTCATAGTTTTTGTTCTTGTTTTTTACTGATGTTGTTTAGTATTTAGGTTTTCGATGGCAATACCCTTAACACCCAAGTTAGAAAAGTACTTTAATCGTTTATCGATAAAGAGTCGTTTTTTCAACAAGTTGCTTAGTTTCTTTTTTATGCCCTTTGTTCACAAGAGCGGCCTTAAACTAAACTTTGTTGAAGATGACTATTACGCAATTTTACCCAAACGGCGCATGAACCAAAATTGGTACGGTACCATGGCGGGCGGTGCAATTTTGGGCAACTCTGAACTCGCCGCGGGCTCTTACCTGTTTATGTTAAGCAAAGGAGAGTATCGCATGGTATGCACCTCGCTTAATTATCGATTTTTGCTGCCGAGTCTCGACGCGATTATGTATAAAGCTTTTGTGGATGTAGACGAGCTTCGTAAAAAAATCCAAGCCGGCGGTAAGTTCAATATAGACATGACCATTAAAGTGTTCAGAACCAACAAAGAAAAAGCAACGCGGCGCATAGGCGCTGGCACGATTAGTTTTCATATGTGGCCAATAGGCAACTAAGTTGACATACCACTATGGGTAATACGCTCAGCAATGCCGCATACTTAGCATGCTCATGGCTTTGGTGTCTTGGCGGATTTTTGCCCTTAATATTAGCTCGCGACTACGGGTGGCCCGCCTTACTTGCCTTTACTATTTTTAACGTGGGCGGGGCCATGGCAATGGGGTTTTATTTTAAACACCGAAGCCAGCAAAGCGAATTTGAACAAAGCCATAAGCACGCGATTAAATGGTTTTCATTTGTCACAATTGCCTATCAAGTCTTCTTCATAACGTGGCTAAGCGCAGTAATTGGGCAACCTTGGATAATTGCTGGCATGTTCGCGCTTGCAAGCCTGTTTTACATAAGCAAAGGCGCAATTACGGCATGGGCGGTGGCTATTTATGTTGTCTCAATTGTGTTGTTTGTTGATTTTTTTGGCCGCGATTGGCCGGCCGTAGACATTGCCGCCAAAGCATATTGGCCTCACGCATTACTTCCTTTGGCGATTGGCTTTATTTTATCACCCTACCTAGACATAAGCTTTCATAAGGCTTACAAAAACAGCACCCACCCGCGCGCGAGCTTTATGTTGGGCTTCGGCGTCATGTTCTTAAGTCTGCTCATATTTGTGTTTTTTTATGCGGGTAGTTTAGGCGAGGTATTCTTTAAACAAGCGATACCTGCTCAGATTATTTATCCGGTCGTTGCTTTTTTGATGATGCAAACGGCGTTTACTATCAGCGCACATGTAAGCCAACTTCGCCTTAGCCAACTGTCAAAACCTGTCACGATGATGACAAGCCTTGCCGCCATTACGCTTGTGGCTGCCGGCATCGTGTTTTTTGCAAACAACGTCATCACTCAATGGGTAGAGATTGCGCTGGAAGAAACGATATATAAAACGTTTTTGTTTTTTTACAGCTTGGTATTTCCACTGTATTTACTACTCGGTCAATTTAAGTCTCTATACTTATGGACCCTTGCCTTGTGCACGCCAGCCTATTCAATAGGCTTTTTACTCGGCGGCAACAGCAGCTTTGCGTTGAGCGTAGGCGTGGCGATTATTGCCACAGCGCTCATCATCAAACAGCGCAAGCTAACAATAAAACACTCATCTAACTGAACTGGTCTGCACGCCCTCTTTCGCCGTATGCTTGATAGAATCAAATAACGCGCATGCGCCATCAGGAGGGTTCCTTGATACAAGTTTCTAATCTTTCCATGCAGTTTGGGCAACAAAGCACGCCCCTTGTTGTATTAGATGATATTAGTTTTAGCATGAAGCGCGGCGACACTGTCGCTATTGTAGGACCGTCTGGTTCTGGCAAAACAACATTACTGCAATTGCTGGCGGCGCTAGAGCAACCTACCCATGGTCATATTGCGTTAAACAAACAAAAACTTTCTGATTTATCACCCGACCAGCTCGCTGATTTTCGGCGCGATAACATGGGTATTGTATTTCAATCATTTCATTTGATTGATAGCTTAACCGCCTTAGCTAATGCCGCATTACCGCTGGATATTGCAGGTCGGGCAGATGCCTCAGATAAAGCGCGTGAGATGCTTGAACGAGTGGGGTTAAAAGACAGAGCGACCCACTACCCACAACAGCTTTCTGGTGGTGAACAACAGCGCGTTGCTATCGCGCGTGCCTTAGTACATGAGCCAACACTTATTTTAGCTGATGAACCAACTGGTAATTTAGATGAAAAGACCGGAGAACGCGTGGCAAACATGCTGTTTAATCTGCATGCTCAGTCGCAGTCTACTCTCGTATTAGTGACTCACGATATGAGGTTAGCTAAACGCTGCAAACGCTTGTTTTGGCTCGAATCAGGGACACTCAGGGTAGAAGAAAACCATGAACTTTCAGCTTAAATTCGCCTGGCACGACCTGCTTCAGAGTGTAAAGCGTCTGTGGTTATTTTGCGCATGCTTGGTGCTCGGGGTGTGTCTGGTCATGGCAGCCGCTAGCCTGTATCAAATGCTCGATCGTGTGCTGTTATCAGACACGCGAGCACTTATGGGCGGCGATGTTGAAATAGAGTCAAACCAAGCAATACAACAAGATGTTTTAGATTGGATAGCCAACACCGGTGATATATCACTTACCCGTGAACTAGACACCATGATGAGCACCAAAGATGACCAATTTGCATTAGTGGAGCTATTAAGTACCGATGCCGCCTACCCGCTCTATGGTGAACTTAAACTCTCACCTGAACAGGGTTTGAGCAGCGCATTGGCGTACATAGATGGACAATGGGGCGTAGCCATTGACCCTGTTCTGGCTGAGCGTAAAAATCTGGCCGTTTCAGATATAGTCTACATCGGTGAACTTGAGCTGGAAATTCGGGCTATAGTGATAGAACAACCCGACCGGAGACTGAACGCGAATTGGCGAGGCGCACCAGTGTTAATTGCTGAACAGGCAATGGACGCCTCTGGATTAATCCGCCCGGGTAGCCGCGTAGAATATGAATACCGAGTACGCACTGAGCAAGCCGCCGATGCGTGGGAAGAAAGCTTTATTGCGCAATTTCCGGACACAGATTGGGAAATACAAACCTTTGAAGATAGAAGTGCTCGCATCGCCGAGCGTTTGTCTCAAATTGCATCAGGGTTACTGATAGTAGCGTTTAGCACGCTCTTTATTGGTGGGCTTGGCGTGTTCAATAGTATTTCGGTGTATCTACAAAGTAAGCGTGAGACGATTGCCACATTAAAGGCTTGTGGCCTCAGAGACGCGCGCATTGGGCAGGTGTTTGTAATACAAATCTTAGTGTTAGCGGCCCTATCAGGTTTGCTCGGTGTCATCATCGGAGCAGCAATGGCTCTTTTGGGCAGCCAAGTATTGGCACAAGACCTAGCGTTGACGCTTCAAACTGCAGATGTCGCCAAATCCGCACTTCTCGCTTGGTTTTTCGGTATCATCACGGCATTTACCTTTGCTCTACCGGCTCTTGGACGGGCACTACAGGTCGATGTCGCACACCTCTTTAGAGCCAGCGATATCAGTGGCAATACAAGTGGCAATAAGACATCGATACACTGGCGCTTAGCGGGCTACATGTGTGTGGTTACATTAGCGTCTCTTGTGATGCTAGTCATACCAAACATACTCTTTGGTTTTGCCTTTTTGGTAACCGTCGCGCTATGTTTAATATTTTTTGAGCTGGTTGTGTATGGCTTACGCAGACTCTCCCGCGCGATGGAAAAACGCCCGTGGTTAGCAAGCCATGCTGCTACGCGCTTGGCATTGGCAAATATGCATAGGCCAGGTACACCGCTTCGTATCACCCTGCTCTCATTGGGCACTGCGCTAACGCTTTTGGTTGCTTGCACGGTGATTGTGCTTGCCCTGCTGCGCCTTGTACAAACTACTATCCCAGAGGAGTCGCCAGCGCTGGTGTTGTACGACGTGTTAGCTGAGCAAAAAAATAGCGTAAACAGTATTGCCCAAGGCTTTGATTCAGTAAGCAAGCTTACGCTATCGCCCATGGTGCGAGGAAGAGTTTCGGCGATTAACAACACGACCATACGCGATTTATCGAGCCGTGACATAAATTGGCAAGATATGGCGCGCGATGAACATAAACTAAGCTATTTATCAGGCAATATCGACGGCATAAAAATAGTTGATGGCGCAATTTGGGACGCTAATTTTACGCCAAATGATGACTTTGACTTTGCTTTTATTATGGAAGACCGCGAAGCGGCACAAATGCAGCTAAAGCCAGGCGACAGCGTGCAGTTTACCTTGGTGGGGCAAGAGCGAACAGGATTGTTAAGCGGTATCTACAGCCAACAAGGCATTCAAACACGCTTCTGGTTTGAGGCTATATTTTCAGACGGTGCGCTTGATGATTTTATTAATGCTTATGTCGGCACGGTATATATGGACGACGAAGAAGCGCTTGCCTTGCAAAGCGAGCTGGCACGCTCTTATCCAAATATTATTACTGTGCGCACCAAAGACCTTATTGATTCGGCCAGTCAACTGCTAGACAAGGGCACAAATGGTTTAAGCGTAATATCATCGATTAGTTTAGTCGTTAGTTTGATGGTGCTAGCAAGCGTCATGGCAGCGGGCAGAAACAAACAGAGCTACCATGCCATTATTTTGTTTTGCATGGGCGCACGAATTTCATATATACGAAAGGCAATCGCGATTGAGTATGGCTTGCTAGCGCTAGTCGTCAGTGCCTTTTCAATATTGTTAGGGCTTAGCATTGCGGCAATAGTTTTACGCCTACAGCTAAAAATATATGCATGGGATATTTACTGGGCCGGCGCAGGGCTTGCGATTGCGTCTTCGCTGCTTGTATTTAGCTTAGGCGCCCTGTATTTGTTCCAGCGTCTTAATATTCAGCCGGCACAATTATTAAAAGAGGCGGCGTGAAATGGCACAGATGCAAACGCCCTTTTTAACGTTTACGCCCAAAGCACCAGCCATCAAGGACCAAGCAGTAGCTTCGTCGCTATTGTTACATCCCAGCATGTTTCGCAGTAGCCCGCGCATAAAGAACTCGATAAACGAAGCACTAAATTGTTAGCGATTTTTTAATCGCTAGCTTGACACATCCCTAAAACAGCCTTAATGTAAATGCTAATCATTATCATTTACGAAGGGTTGTTGTATGTATCAATATCAATTTATCTGTAAATTTCATCAGCAATGGGCAAAAGATAATCCCTTGTGCGCTTTTAAGTTTTTTGTGCCCATGTCTAAAGATGCAGCAAACATAGTAAAAGATAAAGGTTGGGATAACGCCCTCCCCCATATTGGCAGCGCCTACGAAACAGCCGACATTCTTTTCACTCAAGCGCCTGAATCAGGGCAAATCACCACAATGTATACGTCGTTAGCGATTTTGCTGGCGAAGGGCTATTACTCTTTGGGCTGCCCTATCAAAGCTGAACAAACACTTGATCACGTTAAGCAGCGCATACTCAATCAAGCATGGTTATCTCAAACATGCAGATACCAGCACTGTATTGCCTGTTTAGAGCAAGCAATGCAACACAATCATATCGCGTCTAAAATGCCATGTGCAGCATCGCAACAACACGTGGCGTTGCATTAGCTCGCTTGTGTTGCCTCATACTAAAAAGGATTCGTAATGAGTAAGGGTTTATAATGGGTACTGCACAAGCGCTTGTTTTATATCTATTGTTCGATTTAGCGGTAGTTTTGTTTGTTATATGCATGTATTTTTTGATGCCAGTAGTTCTGAAGCTTATTCTGCTGATTCAAAGCCGAGTAAGTGAGACTACGCTTAAAAAGGTCTCATAACATATCCTACAGCGATGCCATTGAGCATAAACTAAGATGCCTTTCGATATTTTATTGCAGCTATATTTACAACTAGAGACACATAAGTGCTTGTGGTAATAGACATATCATTTTAAAAAATGATAGTGTTATTCGATTCGGCATTAACTTAAGGAAATTAGCGTAATTTTAGGTTTAATGTGCCATTACGCTTTTACTGCATGCGAGTCATACAAACGTTTTTGTTAAAAATGAGCATTACGCTTGCAATATGGATAGCAAGTTCGGGACTTTCCTTTGGGAATAACATGACTCCGATGTGTGCAAAAATATTCACTGAGTCTCAATCGCAAGTAAATTCCTTTGTTGCTCAGTGCATCGCTGAGTTTCCCCAATTAGCAGAAGTACAGCAAATCAAAGTACTTAACAAAATGATGGAGCGGGTATTGCTCATTCCTGCCGACTTCGAGGCGCAAGAGATTGCGAAGCAGATGGGCCCAACTACTCGCTTTTTGATGCGTGTATTGATGCTGCCAAACTTTCATTCATTAACCATTGAAGAGCGTCAAGAGCAGATGCTTGGCCTACTTATACAGGCACGAGAGTCTAATGATTCTATGGTCATAGCCACCCTTCTTCATCAACTAGCGAAAGAAAGCAGCCGCGCGGGCAAGGCCAATGATGTAAGCCAGTATGCTACCGAGTCTCTTGCTTTATCTGAAAAACTAGCAAACGAACGCATGATTGTAAGTAATACAAATTTACTCGCTATATCGGCTAGATTGCGTGGCGACCTTGGAGAGGCGGCAAACTTTTATTCCGACATTCTGCTTGTATTAGACGGCATCAATAAAGAAGAAGGTGACGATAGAGAGGGCGTTGTCTTTACTAACTTAGCCGGTATTTATGTAAACCTCGGAGACCTTCAGCGCGCTATAGAGTTTTATAAAAAGTCTATCGACATCTATCAGCGCTTGTCGAGCCCCTCAAAGATTGATAACCGCTTGGCCCTCGCGTACTTAAACTTAGCCACAGTCTACCGAAACGAAGGCGACTTTGAGCAAGCCATCACATTATACGCCCTTGCGTCAGTGCACAACGACAAGCTTAAAAGTGACATTTATACCGGACCGATTCTCTATGGGAGAGGTGTTGCACAATTTGAGCTAGGAAATAAAGACAATGCTGTTGCACTGGTAGAGCAATCAATCCCACTAAATGTGAGTCAAGGTGACTCCTCACAAGCAGCGCTTGCCTCTAGTTGGCTTGCTCAGCGCTATGTAGAAGACAATAAAATCGAACAAGCTCGATTAACACTTGCAAAGGCGCAGGAGTTAATGGGTGAGCAAAACAGCACTCCAGAAAAGTTGGCCGAAAACTCGAACAACCAATATTTAAGCCTTCTGTATGCACAAAGCCAGGTAAAACTGCTTACGGCGCTTAACGCCCATGAACAAGCCCTAGCTTACTCTGAAGCAGCCTTTCAAATAAGCCAAGCGCGTTACGATGCGGACAAGCTGAGAGCAGTCGCAAACACCGATGTGCTTTTTGCATTACGAGAACAAGATACTCAAATGCAACTCCTTGAGCAAAATAGTTTGATTACTGAAACACAACTTGAACGTTCGCGTTTACAAATAATCTTGCTGATTGGCGGTGCTATTGCTTTGTTAGCTGTTTCACTTTTGATTTGGCGCTTGTACTCCACACAAAAGACGCTTGCAGCTAACCGCGAGACATTTTTGGCTGAAATACATCATCGCACTAAAAATAACCTACAAATATTAGTAAGCCTATTGAACATAGATTTTCGCCGTTCAAGCTTGAATAAAAGTTCAAGTCACTCAGTGAGCGATGCCGCAAATAGAGCACGTTCGATGGCCTTGGTGCACGAACATCTGTATAAAGATCAGAACGCAAAAAGCCTAAGCAGTGATAAGTATATTCAAGATCTCGTGGCGCTTTTAAGCGATAGCTTTGGGCAAGAAGATATTCATATTGAAACCGATTTAGTTGCTGTAAACCTAGAGCTTGATAGGCTCACCTCACTCGGACTTATTCTATGCGAACTCATTACAAATGCTTATAAGCATGCATTTGCTGGCAACACTGGCATGATTAAGATTGCGAGCTATCTAGAGGGCACGCGACTAACACTCACCATTTCTGATGATGGTTCTGGTTTTAAATCTAGCTCTGGTTTTGAGTCTAATAGCGAAGGAAAAACAAGCGATTCTATTGGACTCGAACTTGTGAATGACCTCGTTACGCAATTAGAGGCCGAATTGATATGTGACTCCAGCAAAAGCGGCACTATCTGGCGAATCATCGGTATTCCTGTTAAATGAGCGAGCAAGCGTTTACTCTTGTATTTACGTTATTGCGCATTGCACCCTAGTAATAGCTGTACAACAACGAAGATTTCAACAACAAAAGGCATCGGAGTTACTGAGATATGGCGCGAGCGCTCATCATTGAAGATAACATTATTATTGCGCGTGACTTGCAGGCAATTTTAGTGCATTTAAATCATGAGGTGGTTGGCATTGCTAACAACTCAACGCGCGCCGAAACCTTGCTCGAAGATGAAGATGTTGATATCGCTTTTGTAGATATTCGGATAGATGGTGAAAAAGACGGCGTGTCGTTGGCGTACTTTTTACGAGAAATTAATCCTCTACTTAAAATCGTGTTTGTTACGTCTCAAACTGACAGCCCTACCATTGAACGAGTATCCTCCGTTAAACCTAACGGATTTATCCTCAAGCCGTTTACCGAAGACTCGATTTATACTGCGCTCACGCTTGCACTTGCCGATGATAGGCAATTGCCGGAGGCTGGCAGCGGGCAAAGCAGTTTAGTTAAAGCAAGTGAGCAGGCAAATAAACTAGACTACGAAACGATTTCGAGCTTAGAAAACTACATTCAAAAGCAGCTTAACCGAGACATTAGCCTAAAAGAGCTCGCAGACCTTGCCAATATGAGCGAAAGTCATTTTTCGCGAAAATTTAAATCAAGCTATGGGCTCAGTCCTTATCAGTACGTATTAAATGAGCGTATAAATGAAGCTAAACGCTTATTACGTAATACACACTATAGTTTGTCTGACATTGCAGATATGGTGGGCTTTTCGAGTCAGGCGCATTTTAATTCGGTGTTTAAAAAAACCGTTGGGATCACGCCGCTTAAGTATCGTAAAGTATAAAAAATCAACAAGCGTAAAAGCAGGAATCTATAAAAACGAACCACGAATTTGAAATACCGAGCTGACCTCACTCGTTAAGATATGCCTCTAGTATTCAGTAAACGGACACATACGCGCATGTTTTCTCACCTTTGTGAAATTGAAAATACATATTCCGAACTCGGCACCTGCGTTACACAACTAACGCAGCCTCGCCAGGCTGTGGACTTATTTTCTGCCAATACGCAAAATGGCAAGAAAAGCGCCAACCTAAGATACAAAGCGTCGCGTAATAGCCAAACACAAGCCATACACCCTGATGTTAAAAATGAAATGCTAGAGCAGTTGTTAGAGCAAAGCCAGCATGCACTGGTGGTAGTGAACGGCGATAGACACATTATTCAAATCAATCGCGCCTTCGAACAAATTACGGGCTATCAAGAAGACGACGTGATTGGCGTAAATGCGAGTTTTTTATGCTCAAACGCGCACGACAAAGGCTTTTACACCCAAATATGGAACGAGCTCTTACACTTTGGGTTTTGGGAAGGTGAAATAAACAGTACCCGAAAAAATGGTGAAATATACAGTCAGGCAATGAGTATTAAAGCCTATCCCAGAGAAGCCACTGAGCCTGAATACTTTATTGCTATGTTCAAAGACGTTTCAAAGCAAATAGCACAAACAACCAAGCTGTCTAATTTGGCGTTTTTTGATCAGCTCACAGGTTGCGGCAATAGAGCCCTCTACATGGCGAGCGTCACTTCATTGATTGATGCACAGCCAACATCGCCGTTTACTGTATTTTTGTTGAATATCGATTTTTTCAAATTAGTCAATAATTCTCACGGGCACGAAATTGGCAATGCATTATTGAAAGCTATTGTGGTGCGCTTGAGTAATGTTTTGGGTGAGCAAAATACTATTTTTCGTTTGAGCAGCGATGAGTTTTTAATTCTACTACCAGATGAATCTGACGAAAGTGCGCAGAGTATAGCAGCAGAAGTGATAGATGCCTTACAAATACCCTTTGATATTCAAGGGTCGCAAATTGATATCAGCACATCAATGGGAGTGGCACGTTATCCACAGCACGCAAACAGCGCTGTTAATTTGTTAAATCGCAGTAATATTGCGCTTAAAAATGCTAAGCAATATGCGCGAGGAACCTTTTTAGTATTTGCTAAGTCAATGCTTGAAACTAGCAATCGTAGTGCACTTATTGAACGACATTTGAACCAAGCAATTAGCAGAAACGAGTTGTGGCTGGCGTTTATGCCACAAATTAACTGCAGCACTGAAGAATGCAATCGCGCAGAAGTATTGCTGCGCTGGGATTGCAAAGCCCTAGGCGAGGTTATGCCCAATGAGTTTATTCCCATTGCTGAAAAAAGTGGCCTAATAAATACGATTACAGCTTTTGTTTTACAAGAAACACTCGCGCATATACGCAAACTGAACGCGATATCTTCAAAGCGTTTTATTTTGTCTTTTAATGCGACCATTCACGACCTGCGCAAGCCTCTGTTTTTTGATAAGTTAATTCATATTCTCTGCGAGAATAAAGATATTTGTCATCAGTTAGTGTGTGAGTTAACGGAAAGCACTTTTGCCGAAGATATTGATGTAGTAAGAGCCAATTTAGGCCGCTTAAAAGCGCTCGGTGTAAGTATTTCAATAGATGACTTTGGCACCTGTTATTCATCACTGTCGTATTTAAAAGACTTACCGGTAGATGAGGTTAAAATTGACCAAACCTTTACACGAAATCTGTTGATAGACAGCAAACAAGAAAAAATATACGCGGCCATATGTCAATTGAGCCAATCCCTTAATTTGTCGTGCGTGGCCGAGGGAGTTGAAAGTAGAGCGCAGTTAAACTGGCTAGTAGATGCTGGATGTGATTACTCGCAAGGCTACCTGCACTGTGCGCCGAAGATGTTCTCAAGCTTTGTGAGTTTGTATGCTTAGATGTGCGGACAATCTTTTCTGCATGTCGTTGGTTTTGGTCACTTTACACAAGAAAAACCGTGAGTATTCTCAAACCAAACTCTCCTTCAAATACGCAAAAAACAGCTTTTAGCGGGTTCTTGCGTATTTGGCGCAGAGAGGGATGAATCAAAAATGCTTTTGCATTTTTGACCCTTCGGGCTTCGCGCTTGCGCGCTCGTTTCAAGTTGCTTAATCGCAACTTGTCGAACCGGGAGTATTCTCAAACCAAACTCTCCTTCAAATACGCAAAAACCCGCTTTTAGCGGGTTCTTGCGTATTTGGCGGAGAGAGAGGGATTCGAACCCTCGTTGGATTTAACCCCAAACACACTTTCCAGGCGTGCGCCTTCAGCCACTCAGCCACCTCTCCAAATTTGAGCGCGTATATTAGGTAATAGCGCGTTCTGATTCAAGTATTCATTTATAAAATTGCCGCTTAGTCTAAATGACTTGCCACCACCCTGTTGCGGCCTTGCTGCTTTGCCAAATATAAATTTTTATCGGTTTTAATAAGTGATGTATGTAGGTCTTCGTCTTCCGATAATCGGCTCACACCTATACTTACCGAAGCGGGGCGCATCAGCAGAGCGATGGTCTCTTCGTCAGCCTCATATGCAGCGCGTATTTGTTCCGCTTTTTTCACCGCACCTTCGGCGCTCGCATCTCTTAAAATAATCAAAAACTCCTCTCCGCCCCAACGGATTACCAAATCTGTATCGCGAACGTGTTTGCGCAACAGATTTGCGATTAACACAAGAGTTTTATCACCCACGTCATGCCCAAACTTATCATTAATCTGTTTAAAATGGTCTATGTCTAATAACAGCAAATAGCTAATGCCTGTAGGTTGTCGCATATTCGCTTTATTAAGTTTACTGGCCACCACACCGCGGTTGTACAAACCGGTGAGTTCGTCAGTAACCGTGCGTTTTTGCAACAGGGCACTCACCTCTTCCTGAGCCTTTACCAACACTAAACAGATGGCGGCCAAAGCAATACCGCTTGCTAGATAACGCGCGGTAAACATAGCCTCGTATTCAACGCTAAAAGGAATATTGTGAGAATTAAGCATCAAAACCGCTTTAATAGGCATATAAAACATCGAAAACCATACGCCCTCTTTATAAGATAATACGGCTATTGCAATCGCGATGTTCGGATAGGTCCAAAGATGTCCTGTCTCTGCTTTTCCGCCAAACACTATCAAGCTGATACTAATGAGAAAAACAATCAGGGCTAAGGCTCGCCGAGCGTAACGACGATAGCCTGAAAATAGCACGAAGAGGTTAATTAAGCCGAGCATCATGGCGCAGAGCAAAGCAATACCGGTGGGCGTATTACCCGTTATCACACTCAAGGTGCCAAAAATAAATAGCACTGATGCGCCAAAACAACTCAAATAAAATGTGAGTGTGAGGCGCTTATCACCATCAAATCGGTCGATTACTTTTTGCATGCTTTGTGCTCTACCATAGACGCAGAAATTTCCGCTTAGTCTAAGATAACGGCAGAACGCGCAAGCACATAAGGAGTTTAAGTGTTTAGCGCAAACTCGCGGCAAACGTTAACATACGTTCGAGGGGTATCATGGCTTTTTGTCTGAGCGCTTCATCAACAAAGATTTCTCTGCCTGCGCTCTTTAGTAAAGCGTTGTGCATCGCCTCTAAACCATTCATTGCCATCCACGGACAATGCGCGCAGCTTTTACACGTTGCACCATTGCCAGCAGTAGGTGCTTCTATTAGCGTCTTACCCGGCGCTAGCTGCTGCATCTTGTAAAAGATGCCCTTGTCTGTGGCTACAATAAAAGTATCGTTAGGCATGCTCTGAGCGGCTTTAATAAGCTGCGACGTGCTGCCAACAGCGTCTGCCATATCTACTACGCTTGCCGGTGACTCCGGATGCACTAGCACTGCGGCGTTTGGATACAGTTGCTTGGCCTTAATAAGAGCCTGAGCTGAGAATTCGTCGTGTACAATACACTCGCCGTTCCACATCAGCATATCGGCGCCAGTTTGCTTTTGAATATATGCCCCTAAATGACGGTCTGGGCCCCAAATTATCTTTTTACCTTCACTGTCGAGATGCTCAACAATTTCTAGCGCAATCGACGAGGTAACCACCCAATCTGCGCGCGCCTTTACCGCCGCTGAGGTATTTGCATACACCACAACCACTCTGTCAGGATGGGCGTCACAAAACTTGGTAAACTCTTCTTCAGGACACCCTAAATCTAGCGAACAAGTCGCCTCCAAGGTGGGCATAATAACGGTTTTTTCTGGGCTTAAAATTTTAGCGGTTTCGCCCATAAATTTAACGCCAGCAACTACGAGTTTTTGTGCGCTGTGATCGCGCCCAAAACGCGCCATCTCTAAAGAATCAGACACGCATCCACCTGTTTCTTCAGCCAAGGCTTGGATCACCGGGTCGGTGTAATAATGAGCAACAAGAGCGGCATCTTGCTCAACAAGCAGGGCTTTAATTTGTGCTTGCAATTGTTCGGTGCGATCAGCACTTAATTTTTTAGGTTTTTCTGGAAACGGAAAAGCGATAGGCGCGACGCGTTCGGCTAGTGTCATAGTAATGGAGTCTTTTAAAAACGTTTGGGTATTATACGCATGGCAAGTAAAAAGTTCATGCAATTGTTGAAAATCTTGGACGCTAGTTCTGGGATGTATTTGAAAAGTGGTGGGTCGTGCTGGATTCGAACCAGCGACCAATTGATTAAAAGTCAACTGCTCTACCAACTGAGCTAACGACCCACAATTTTTTTTGGCGATTGTACCTTGTCGAGATTATACATAGATGGTGGGTCGTGCTGGATTCGAACCAGCGACCAATTGATTAAAAGTCAACTGCTCTACCAACTGAGCTAACGACCCTCTATGCTTACCGTTGACAGTATCTGCGGCAACGGCGGCATATAATACTTAAATCGAAACCTCGTGCAACCTTTTAATGAGATTTTTCCGATTTAATTACCCAAGTGCACACAAAGTAAACAAAGCACCTAGATGTTCGCTTACCCTTTGGCCAACTGCTCCGAAGACAAACGAGCTGAGGTGCTGTTTGGGTACTCTGCAAGCACCTGTTCAAAATATTGATTGGCTAAACTCGTGTTACCTGCATTTTTTGCAATCATGCCAAGCTTGAGCAGTGAGTCAGCGCGTTTTGGCGAACTGGTAAACTTATCAACCACCTGCACAAATTGCTCTTTTGCCCCATCCCAATCTTGATTATTGTACAAGAGCTGACCTAGCCAATAGTGTGCATTGTCAGTTAAATCAGAACCCGGATACTGCGCTAAGAAAGCCTGAAACGCCGGCACTGCGCGCTCATAGTCACGTTCTTTTAAAATCAGGTTTACTGCATCCTGATACGCATCTTGTTCGCTTTGGTTTGCCACAGGCGCATTGACAGGAGGTGTCACCGCACCAACGGTGTTGATATTGCTTGCAAGGCTTGCGCTTTGCTGCTGTAAATTCTCAAAACGTTTATCAAGCTCTAAAAAAAGCTCTCTTTGGCGCTCAAGAATTTTTTCAAGCTGATGGTTATGTAACTCTATCGAACCGGTAATGTTGTCAACATCAGCCTGCAGCATGTCGAGCTGCTGCTGCATTCTCTGCTGATTCTCTGAGCGAGATTCAACAATCCGTTCGATTACTGCTAGACGCGTTTCTAAGTCGCTTGAACTTAGCACTGTGCCTGTTGATGTTTGGGTACTGCTTTGATTAACGTCAACAACTGGCGCTTGCGCAAGGCAAGCACCAGCTACTAAGGTTAATCCAAGTGCACTGATTAAGTGTACCTTCATCGTTTATTGATACACCACAACGGCACGACGGTTTTGTGCAAAGGCATACTCAGAGCTACCCATTACCGCTGGCTTCTCTTCGCCGTAAGACACAACTGAGATTTGTGACCCACGAACACCTTCGTTTTGTAAGAAGGTTTCAACTGCTTTAGCACGACGCTCGCCCAATGCAATGTTGTACTCTGGCGTACCACGGCTATCTGTATGACCTTCAATCACAACCGTTTGGTCTTGGTTTTTAACCAAAAACTCTGCGTGTTTTCTAAGCACTGGGAAGAACTCAGATTTGATAGTAGAGCGGTCAAAATCAAAATACACGGTTTGCTGTGATTCTAACGCGGCTTTTTCTTGCGCCAGCATTTCTTTAGCACGCTGCATTTGCTCTGCTGCAGCAGCCTCTGCTTGTGCTTTAGCCTCAGCAGCTTGACGATCTGCTTGCGCTTGCTGTTCTGCAGCAACACGGTTGCGTTCAGCTTCTAATTCTTCATCGCTAGGGCCTGATGAACACGCCATCAAAGTGATAGCAGGAAGCGCAATTAGAAGCGTTCTTAATTTTTTGTTAGTAAGCATGCTAAGTCCTTATTGTTTAATCTATTTTTTTATAATAAAAATGGTGACCAACTTGGCGATTTTACCTGCCCGTTTGCAGCTGGCAATAGCGCTTTAAAACGACCATCTAGTGATACAAGTGACAACACTTGTTCGCCTTCATGCATTGTGCTGTAGATAATCATACTACCATTTGGCGCAATACTTGGAGACTCATCTAAAAAGGTCTTTGTTAACACCAACATATTACCATTTTGCAGATTCTGCCGCGCAATATGATAATCGCCTTGGGTCCTATTTACGACAACTAAATTTGTGTTATCTGGCGTAATAGAGGCACCAAGATTCATTTCCCCTTCGAATGTAAGCCTTTTTGGTCGCTTAGTATCTAAATTTACTTGATAAATCTGAGGTTTTCCACCCCGTTCAGAACTAAATATCAAGCTTTTGCCATCTGGTGCCCAACTTGGCTCCGTATCAATGGCACGATTTCGGGTAATTCGGTCGAGCCTGCGGCTGGCAAGCTCCATCACATAAATTTCTGGGTTGCCGTCTTTAGACAGCACCATGGCGAGCTTTTTGCCGTCTGGTGAAAACACCGGCGACCCATTAATGCCGGGAAAATCTGTTACTAGCGTGCGCTGCGTGGTGTAAATATCCTGAATAAATATCTGTGACTTTTTATTTTCAAATGACACATACGCCAACTTATTGCCATCGGGTGACCACGAGGGCGACATTAAAGGCTCTGGCGACGACAGCAAGCGTGTTTCATTCGCGCCATCGTAATCTGCAATAACTAATTGATACGGCAAGGGCTCAGTGCTTCGGTCGCGCACAATGACATAGGCTATGCGGGTTAAAAACGCCCCTCTCTCACCGGTAAGGGCCTCATACACAATGTCGCTAATGATGTGCGCGTACTGGCGAAAGTCATTGGTGTTTATTAACTTTTCTCGCGCCTCAACAATATGGTCTTTGCTCAAAACCAATTGTCCACCCTGCAACGACTTAGCCTCACCGCCAGTAATTTGTGCACGTAACACGTCTATCAGCTCAAAAGACACCTGATATTGTCCATTTCCGCGCTCTTCAATGTTGCCCACCAATACTGTATCGATGCCCTTCGACGCCCACGCGTCATAGTCAACTTCATCATCTCGTGTTGGAAACTGTGGCATTTGCGACATAGGAATAGGGTTAAACTTGCCGCTTCTAAGCAGGTTATTGGTGATCACGTCTGAAATATTTTCTGGTAGCACGGTATCGCCATTCCACCGAAACGGCACCACACCTATGGGCCGCGCGTTATTCACTCCCTCAGTGATCATTATCTCTAGCTGGGCATGCGTTACAAAAGAAGCGCAGCTAACAAAAACAAGGGTAATCCAACATCTAAACGTGCGCATTCGCTTCATTATATCTCCGGGCTGACTGTAATATTTATATTTTTGAGTTCGGCAAATACCGCTGGGTCTTCAGACACCGGCAGAGTGCTTGGCCTTAACACCGCATTTTGTGACGCTCGGCATAATGCGGCATCGCCTTCCAATATCTTTACCTCAATCACTAAACCGCTTGGCGCTAAACGAACTTTCAATCGGCAGCTTCGCCCCACAAACGACTCTATATCAAAAAGGTTTTGCACAATCGTTTGTTGGATCAAGGCCTGATACTTTTCAACCTCGCTCATTACTCGGCGCGAGTTCGCCGCCGACAAAGCCTGTTGTTCTTGTGCTAGCTGTTCAGCTAACTCTTTTTCCAACTGCGCCTTGCGCTTGTTCTGCTCTTCGAGCTTGCGCTGCATTTCTTGCTCTCGCTTTCTTTGCTCTTCAAGCGTGCGCTGACGCTCTTGTTCTTTTTGCTTCTGCTGGCGGGCTTGTTCAGCTTCGCGTTTTTTCTTGGCATCCGCTTCTGCCTTACGCTTCTTCTCGCGCTCGGCCTGAGCTCGGCGCTCTTGCGCTTGACGCTTTTCTAACTCTCGCTGTTTAGCCTGAGCCTCGGCCTGATCGCGCTGCCGCTTTTGCTCGGCGATTGCTTGGGCGTCGATAAACACCGCTTGTATGGGCTGAGACTGCGCGGCAAAGCTAACTGTGGGTTTTGGATTAAAATTAACCGACACAAGCAAAAGCACTACAACAATAGCATGCAGTCCAAACGATACAATTAAGGCCTTTTTCTGTTTCATCGCTGCACGTTTACTTTTAATAACTTATCCCAACAGTGATTTGCCATTTGAATATCTTGCGCATCAATTTTTTAAACATCTTGTTCTTCTTTGCCACCAACAAGCGCCTTGCCTTAGGAGTTAGGGTCAGTCATTAGCCCCACAGAAGGCGCACCAGAGCTCTGTAAGAGCACCATCATATCAATTACTTTTTCGTAGCTAATGGTTCTGTCACCATTTACCACGACCGGTATACTTGGGTCGACACCTAAGCGTGTTTTTACTATCGCGGCAATATCGGCAGCCTGCATCGGCGATTCAGGATTATCGCCCACGTTTAAATAATACAAGCCCTGCTCGTCTATCGACACTATCATGATTGTTTCTTCGTCGGTCTCAAGGGTTTGCGCCTGCGCTTTTGGCAGGTCTACCTTCACGCCTTGTGCAATCACCGACGCGGTCGCCATAAATATGATCAGCAAAACTAACATCACGTCGATGTAGGGCACGACGTTCATTTCAGAAACCGGCCGCCGCCTGCGTCGTTGATACATAAACTTACCCTCTGCTTGCTAGACTTTGGCGATTCAGTATTGCCGAGAACTCTTCCATGAAGTTTCCATACGCATTTTCAAGCTTTTCGACCTTGGTCGAGAAACGGTTGTAAGCAACGTATGCTGGGATTGCGGCAAACAGGCCTATTGCTGTTGCAATAAGTGCTTCGGCAATGCCCGGCGCAACCATTTGCAAAGTGGCCTGCTTAACTTGGCCGAGTGCAATAAACGCTGTCATAATGCCGTATACCGTTCCGAGCAAACCAATGTAGGGAGAAATAGAACCAACGGTGGCTAAAAAAGGAAGGCGTGTTTCAAGCTCATCGACTTCTCGAGACATCGCCACACGCATGGCACGATATGCGCCGTCGGTGATTGCTTCAGGTGCAATTCCGCTAGTCTTGCGAAGGCGTACGTATTCTTTAAAGCCTGAACAAAAAATGAGTGAGCTTCCGAACACGTTGTCGCGTTGAGAAAGTTCGGTGTAAAGGGTATTGAGGTCAGCGCCCGACCAAAAGGTATCTTCAAACTCGCGTAATTCAGCCTGTGCCGATTTTAACGCCGTGTTGCGCTGGAAAATAAACGCCCAGCTGGTAATCGACATACCTAATAAAAGCAGCATAATAAGCTGCACAACAAAACTTGCTTCCAGTACTAAACTGGCGATAGACATATCACTGGTCACTGCGCATTTCCCTTAAAATAGCATCTGGAATCTTGCATGGCGTTTTTAAGTCCGCATTTATGCAGCCGACTTTCACCAATGCTTCAACCAAACATTCATTTTTATTATTATATACAGCCTGTTTAAACAACAGACTAACACGCTTTATTGTAACTGGCTCACAGCTTACTGTTAAGACATCATCCAACACAGCGCTTTTACGATAATTAATATTGATATCTTTGACGACAAAAGCAATGGATTGTTCCAACAATTTTTTTTGTTCGCCACCTAAAGCTCTAAGCCAGTCGGTTCGAGCCCGTTCAAAGTAGCGCAAATAATTGGCGTGATAGACAATGCCACCAGCATCGGTGTCTTCGAAGTAAACCCTTACGGTGATATCAAAATTTTTCATGGTTGAATGCTAATAAATATAAGTAAATTGTTAATTATTTGCTAAAAAGCGCATATTTATTGCGCTACTACTGAAGAATGTATTTTGCACTTGTGCAAACTGATTAGATTTTTTAATCCGAGAGTCGAAATTAATTCAGTTGTTTGCCATCAAAAAATCCTTAATATACGCAGCAAGTACGAAGTGAGCAGGTTTTTGTTTGTTCGTGTTTTCATGGAAATCCCTTCCGTTGATCATTTTTTGCCCGCACTCTGTGCGGGCTTTTTTTTATGCACCACTTAGCACAACAGTCTGACTCACCTCTATTCGCTTTTTTTGATTTTAAAGCCTAAATGCAGATATGCATGGTCTGTGGCAATACGCCCACGTGGCGTGCGTTGTAAAAACCCTTGCTGAATCAGAAACGGCTCAATAACATCCTCTATCGTTTCTTTTTCTTCACCGATGGCGGCAGCCACATTATCAAGCCCTACCGGACCGCCAGAAAACTTCTCAATAATCGCCAACAGCAGCTTTCTGTCCATAAAGTCAAAGCCTTGCTTGTCTACATCGAGCATGTTGAGAGCACTGGCAGCAACATCAGCGCTTATTTCACCATTAGCCTTTATCTCTGCATAGTCCCTGACCCTTCGCAACAGGCGGTTCGCAATGCGAGGCGTGCCTCGGCTGCGCTTTGCAATCTCAACGGCGCCTTGCTCATGCATATTTAAATTTAAGTAAGCCGCACTGCGAGCCACGATGTTTGTTAGGTCTGGCACATTGTAAAATTCTAAGCGTTGCACAATACCAAAACGGTCTCTAAGTGGAGAGGTAAGTGAACCTGCACGAGTAGTTGCGCCAATGAGCGTAAATGGCGGCAATTCTAGCTTTATCGAACGAGCAGCCGGCCCCTCACCTATCATGATGTCTAGCTGATAGTCCTCCATTGCAGGGTAAAGCACTTCTTCTACTACGGGGCTCAATCGATGTATTTCGTCTATAAACAAAACGTCATTTTCTTCAAGATTGGTAAGCAGCGCGGCTAAGTCACCGGCTTTTTCAAGCACTGGCCCTGAGGTCGTTTTGATATTAACTCCCATTTCATTGGCGACGATGTTTGCCAAGGTCGTTTTGCCTAATCCGGGCGGTCCAAATATTAACAAATGATCCAGTGCATCTTCTCGTTTGCGTGCCGCCTGAATAAAAATCTCCATTTGCTCGCAAACATGATCTTGCCCGGCATAATCACTAAGCATTTTAGGGCGAATGGCGCGGTCTACCGCTTCGTCTTCACCTTGCGCATGGGGCTGAATAATACGGTCAGCTTCAATCATTTTGTTTTCCCATTAAGATTCACACCATCGACTTAAGCGCGTCGCGAATTAACTGTTCACTGCTTGCATCGTCGGTCAACACCTTATTAATAGCGTTTTCTGCCTGTGCTCGCTTGTAACCGAGTGCAACGAGCGCGCTGATTGCTTCATCTTTCGAGGACGCCACCGGCGCTAAAATCGGTGCCACGTCTACCGGCTCAATATTACCCTCTGGCACGTAACTATGCAGCGGAGCCTCTATGTCTTTCAGCTTATCTTTTAATTCTACAACAAGGCGTTCTGCTGTCTTTTTCCCTACACCCGGCATTTTAACCAGCGCGGTAATATCTTCATGCATGACCGCCTGCATAAACTGCTTGGCAGACATCCCCGACAAAATAGTACAGGCCAGTTTTGGCCCTACGCCATTTGCTTTTATTAATATACGAAACAGGCTTCGCTCTTGACGGTCAATAAATCCGAATAAAAGCTGAGCATCTTCTCGCACTACAAAATGCGTATACAAAAGTACGCTACCTTGCACCTCTGGCAGTTGATAGAAACTTGTCATCGGTAGCTGAATTTCATAGCCCACACCGCCAACGTCCAGCACGATATCTGGCGGGAGTTTTTCAACAATAGTACCTTGTAGCCTTCCTATCATATGTACTGTGCTCCATTTACCCTAGGTCATTATGTGAGATGTTTCGCTTACTATATAGTCGTTAAGCTTGATTGAGAGCGATGAAACTTCATTTGCGCAATCTGCCGCGCACTGTTTTACTCGCCTGCCCCGACATCCGAATCATGCTCTGCTCAGTATGCAAGTGACACAATGCAACTGCAAGGGCGTCTGCGGCGTCGGCCTGTGGCGTTTTACCTAATTTGAGCAAGTGCGTTACCATATGCTGCACTTGCGTTTTGTCGGCGCCACCGGTACCCACTACCGACTGTTTAATTTGGCGTGCAGAGTACTCAAAAACGGGAAGGGCATTACCGGTAGCGGCAACAATGGCGGCACCTCGCGCTTGTCCTAACTTCAGCGCCGAATCTGCATTCTTTGCCATAAATACCTGCTCAATTGCAAACTCAGTGGGTTGAAACTGCCGAATAATTTCCTTTACGCCGGTATAAACATTGTGCAGGCGTGACGCTAAATTTTCATCTTGCACCCGAATGCATCCACTGCCTACGTATTCGGTTTTATTTCCGCTAACACGAATAATGCCGTAACCGGTAATGCGAGAACCTGGGTCGATGCCGAGAATTATCTTCATGGAGACCCTTTATGCACGGCAATTAAACTTTCTGGCACAAATTTTTTGATGGCAATACGATTTGATTCAGACCATGCTTTTTCGATTGCTTGCGCCTTGCTTAGCCATTTAAAACTCAGATGCTCGGTCAGGGTAATCTCATGGGTTTGCGCGATTTGCGCGCAAAACACATGCTCATTGTTATACTGAGTTCCCTTTGGATATCGGTGCAGCCAGGCCTGTCGAATACGGTACTGATTAACATGACGGCAGTCTACAATATCGTGTGAATCAAACGAGAGTTTCAGCCCGGTTTCCTCTTCAACCTCTCGATATGCGGTTTGGATTGGGCTCTCACCTACCTCTATTGTACCTGTTACAGACTGCCAAAAGTCAGCGTCGTCATCGCGCTGCAAAAGCAGTACATTCGACTGCTCTGAGTAAAGCACTACCAGCACTGACTCCGGGCGTTTTAAAGACATCTATTGCTTAGGTGTCGAGTCGCTAGATGCAGGTTTTGCAATAGACATAATGGCTAACTCTTCAAGCTGCTGCGGGTTAGCTTTACCTGGCGCACCCGTAAGCGGACAAGCGGCGGTTGTTGTTTTCGGAAAGGCCATAACATCTCGAATCGACTCAGCCCCTAACATCAGCATAACCAAGCGGTCTAAGCCAAACGCTAAACCTGCATGGGGCGGCGTGCCATACTTCAAGGCTTCAAGCAGGAAGCCAAATTTCTCCTGCGCTTCTTGCTCACCAATACCTAATAGTTCAAAGACCAAGGCCTGCATATCCATACTGTGAATACGCACCGAACCACCACCAAGCTCAACGCCATTCAACACCATATCATACGCATTAGACAAGGCGGTGGCAGGCGCTGCTTTTAACGCGTCCAAGTCGCTATTTCTAGGCGCGGTGAACGGGTGATGAAGTGCATGAAGCTGCCCATCCACCTCTTCGAACATAGGGAAATCGACTACCCACAATGGCTTCCACTCACCCTGTAGCAGGTCAAAATCTTTGCCTAACTTCAGGCGCAAGGCACCAAGCGCCTCTGTTACTACCTGATAACTATCAGCACCGAATAAAAGAATGTCGCCGTCCTTTGCCTTCGTTTTTGCAAGAAGCGCCGTGATACTCTGCTCAGTAAAGAATTTTAATACTGGCGATTGAATGCCCTCAATTCCTTTACTCGCTTCGTTCACCTTCATCCATGCAAGGCCTTTTGCCCCGTAAATGCCAGCAAACTCGGCGTATTGGTCAAGCTGTTTACGCGACAGACTGGCTCCGCCGGGCACGCAAATGGCGGCAACTCTGCCTTTTGCATCATTAGCCGGCGCGCTAAATACTTTGAACTCGATATCTTTTACAATTTCCGCCACATCTACAATCTCTAGCGGATTGCGCAAATCTGGTTTATCGCTGCCGTAGCGCTGCATGGCCTCAGCGTAAGTCATGCGAGGGAAGTCACCTAAATCAACGTTGAGCATTTTTTGAAACAAATCACGAATGAGGCCTTCGGTAATCGACATAACGCCATCTGCGTCTAAAAATGATGTTTCGATATCAATTTGGGTAAATTCTGGCTGGCGATCTGCACGTAAGTCTTCGTCACGAAAACACTTTACGATTTGATAATATTTATCCATTCCGCTCATCATGAGCAATTGTTTAAAAAGCTGTGGTGACTGCGGCAAGGCAAAAAACTCGCCTTTGTGCGTACGGCTCGGCACAAGATAATCGCGAGCACCCTCTGG
Organism: Glaciecola siphonariae; assembly: GCF_042652645.1. Taxonomy (NCBI): domain Bacteria; kingdom Pseudomonadati; phylum Pseudomonadota; class Gammaproteobacteria; order Alteromonadales; family Alteromonadaceae; genus Glaciecola; species Glaciecola siphonariae. The sequence goes on along the minus strand of NZ_JBHSGU010000002.1, from coordinate 79,394 downwards.
GGTGGCTGCGGTAAGAATAGGCGTTTCGATATCTAAAAACTCATTGTCTTCTAAATAACGACGCACCGCGCCGGTCACTTTGCTTCTAAATACCAAACGCTCAGTCATCAGCGGTCTGCGTAAGTCGAGATATCGGTATTTCAGACGTTGCTCTTCGCTGTTCTCTTGATTCCAGTCAAGCGGTAATGCAGGCGCACGATTGATGATGCTCACCTCTTTACCTAAAAGCTCAACCTCGCCTGTGCTCATGTCTTTATTCACTTGGCTGTCTGGACGCGCACGCACAATACCAACAATATCAACACAAAATTCATTACGCAGCTCCGACGCTGTTGCAAAGGCCGCCTCTGTGTCAGGGTCGATAACCACCTGAAGAATGCCCTCACGATCACGCAAATCAATAAAAATTACGCCGCCTAAATCGCGACGCTTGTTTACCCAACCTTTGAGGGTAACGGTTTGTCCAATGTATTTTTTATCGATTCTTCCACAGTAATCAGTGCGCATTTAATTGCCTTTATTTGTATCTTTGCGGGACTGGCATCAAGCCAAGTTATTCAAGCGCCGTAGTATAAACCAAACAGCCTCAATGCAAAACGAGAGAAGAGGAATTTATTAGGGCGTTATTTAGTTTCGAGAAATCGTTGCGGGAAAACAAATTACATGGTCTATGCTCATACGAATACCAAATGATTCGCCGATGCTATGGTCATGATGACTTGGCGCAAGGCAAAGCACATGCTCAGAGAAGTTAGGCAACTGTAGTCGATACATAATGTGAGCACCGCGAAAACGGCGGTCGACAACCGTGGCTTTTAGCGGGCTGCTATCTTCATGCACAATATCGTCAGGGCGCACCAGCACATCAAGTTTATCCCCTTCGTTTTTATCGGCCTGAGGGCCTGACAGTGCAAAGCGTCCCAATTGAGTGTTCACATAAACCGATGCAGAGCCTGCTTCTTGCGGCATCACCTCACCGGAAATAAAGGTGCTCTCACCAATGAAATTTGCTACAAAACGAGAGCTAGGTTCATGATAAAGCTGATAAGGCGTGTCCCACTGCTGACATTTATGCTCAGCTAAAATCGCTATTTTATCAGCAAAAGCGAAGGCCTCTTGCTGGTCGTGCGTAACCAATAAAGCGGTGATACCCAAACGCTTGATAAGTTCCCGCACCTCTACTGCAACTTTCTCCCTAAGCTCAGGGTCAAGGCTTGAAAACGGCTCGTCTAGTAGCATGAGCTGAGGGTTAGGCGCAATCGCACGAGCAATTGCGACGCGTTGCTGCTGACCGCCCGAAAGCGAGCCTGGAAACTTATCTGCATACTCGCCCAGCCCTACCCTTTCTATATTCTCGAGCGCAACGAGCTTTCGCTCGGACTTTGGCAAATGATGCAAACCGTAGCTTACGTTGTCTAACACGCTCATATGAGGGAATAAGGCAAAATCTTGGAACACAAGACCAATACCTCGTTTGTCGGGCGATAGGTGGAGGTTTTCACTGGCAACGCAAGCATCTTTGATGAATATTTTGCCGGCCTGAACCTGGTGAAATCCAGCGATAGCCTGCAGCAAAGTAGTTTTACCACAGCCAGAGGGCCCTAAAATACAGCCAATTTCACCTGAGCCCAGCGCTATGCAAACGTCGTTGAGCACTTGTGTATCGCCATAGGCTAAGTTTAAGTTATCGATACTCAACATTTTATACGCTCGTTTTATTTAGTTGGCGCGTTAGCAACACCACGGGTAGAAGGCCTGCTAATACAATTGATATGGCCGGTAATGCCGCATCTAATAGACGTTCGTCAGACGCCAGTTCGTATGCACGCACCGCCAGTGTATTAAAGTTAAACGGTCTTAGCACCAGCGTTGCCGGTAGCTCTTTTAGTATATCGACAAACACTAACAGTAGCGCGCTGATCACGCTGCCAGATAACAGCGGTACATGTATTTTACGAAGCATCCTAAATACACTTCCATTCAAACTAAGCGCTGCATTATCGAGTCGTTTGGGTAAGCGCTGCAAACCGGTTTCTGTATTTTGTAGGGCAACGCTCAAAAAACGAACGGTGTATGCAAACACCAATACTGCAATGGTGCCTGAAAACACCAATCCGGGACGATAATCGAACCAAGCAATCGTCAACTGATTTAAGTGTCGGTCGATAAAACCCGCCATAATAAGCACACCCACCGCAATCACTATCCCCGGCACCGCATAGCCTAAACTAAGCGCTTGCTCTGCAGTATTTACCACTCTTTTGTTGGCCAGACGTTTACTGTAAGACACCAACACAGCTAAGCCAACAATTACCAAAGCGCCAACGCTGGCCAGTACCAGTGAGTTTTTTACTAAAGCCAAAAAGGACGATAGGTCGCCAACTTCAGCAAACTGAGCACTCCAAGTAAGAAGCTGAGTAAACGGCACTACAAAGCCTAACAACGCAGGCAATAAGCACACCAGCATAACGACCAGCGAATGAATACCGTGCAGTTTGTTTACTGAAAATTGAGAAAGATGACGCGATTGATATTTTGATGCGTCTTTTCGTGAATGTTTTTCAAGCACGAGGAGCACTAACACAAACATGCATAATAAGGTTGAAAGCTGCGCTGCCCCTTGTATATTACCCATCCCGAACCAAGTTCTGAATATGCCGGTGGTAAACGTACTGACGCCAAAGTACGCAACCGTTCCGTAGTCGGCCAGTGCTTCCATCATCGCAAGAGAAGCACCGGTAAGAATAGCGGGCCTAGCTAAGGGCAATGACACTCGCTTAAAGTGATGCCAGCGGCTGTAACCTGCTAATTTGCTAACCTTCACAAAACTATAAGACTGCTCAACAAAGGCGGTGCGCGCCAAAATGTATACATATGGGTAGAGCACCAGAATCATCATTACAATGGCACCGCTTAAAGAACGAACATCCCAAAACCAATAGTCACCCCGCTGCCAGTCAAAGCTGCTGCGAAGGTAAGTTTGAAGCGGTCCTGCAAAGTCCAAAATGCCGGTGTAGGTGTACGCGATAATATAGGCGGGCATGGCAAGCGGCAGCAGTACCATCCAAGACAGCACCGATTTGCCCATAAAGTCGAAGTTTACCATTAGGTAAGCCAAGGTGCTGCCAACTACAATAGTGCCTATGCCAACGCCAACAGCAAGGATGAGGCTATTTAAAACATATTCTGACAACACGGTCGTGGCTAAATGCCGCCATAAAGCCACATCAAATGAAAAAACACTAAACGCAACGATGCATAGAGGGAGTACAACAAATGCCGATATCCCTAAACAACTCCCTACTAACCATCGCGCATTTTTCAAAGTTTAACGCCAGCCTGCTTTATCCATCAAGCGAAGCGCTTCATCGTTGAGTTCACCCATCTTTTCTAGGTCAACGTTTTGTGCCTTGAACGTACCTAATCCAATGAGTTCATCGCTCCATTTAACGCCGTCGATAATTGGATACTCATGATTTACTTGTGCGTACCACTGCTGGGAATCGCGCTCCAGCATAAAGCTCAATAAAGCCTCGGCTTGTTTTTTGTGCTGCGCATGCTTTGCAATCCCTGCACCTGACACATTTACATGGGTGCCGCTCGTATCTTGGTCGGGCCAGATTACGCCCACTTTATTCGCAATGTCTCTGGTTTGTGGGTCGTCAGACGCAAGCATACCGCCCAAATAATAGGTATTTGCCACCGCAAGAGAGCATTCGCCAGCTACAAGGGCTTTGATTTGGTCGCGGTCGCCACCTTTAGGGGCACGTGCGAAGTTGCTTACAACGCGTTTTGCCCACTCAAGAGTTTGCTCCTCACCTTGCAATATCATTAACGAGGCCACCATCGACTGATTGTAAATATTGCTAGAAGAGCGAATACAAATTTGTTCTTCAAAGCGCTCCAGCCCCAAGTCGGCCATAGACTGAATGCTGCTTGGCTCAAACTCACCTTCTACATACATGATGGGTCGCGCACGCGTGGTTAAAGCAATCCAAGCTTGGTTGTCGGCCCGTAACTGCTCAGGTACACGTTGGGCAATCACATCGCTTGTAATGGCTTGTAGCAATCCAAGTTGGTTTGCTCTGACCAAGCGTCCAGCGTCGGCCATAATAATAACATCGGCAGGTGATAACTCACCCTCAGCCTGCATGCGGCTGATAAGCGCATCACCGCTGCCGGTCACTAAATTCACTTTAATACCAGTTCGCTCTGTAAAGTCATCCAATAGAGGCTTGATTAGCGCCTCCTGACGACCTGAGTACACATTTACCTGCTCAGCCATGGCTGAGGATGCGTTAAAGCAAGCCATAAATATAAGCGCAGCGGCCAAAATAAAACGGCTTGGCGTGTTTGCATAAATCGTTGATTTGTTACTCGTTAGATTATTAATCATAAGCTCCTAACATTAAAAGTAAGTGGTTGTGAATTAATTTGTCTTTTACCGCACAAGGCCTTTCTTCATTTTTATGCATTGCGCAAAGCTAGCATTAAAACTAATGCGCCATAGCCTTACGAAATAATGTTGCGAAACACCATTACGGAACAACGGTATAAAACAGTATTACGAAGCAATGCTCGGCACGGAGAAGCGTTTCGTTGCGCTGCATAGCGATAATACCCCAAGAGTTTAAATGATAATACTTCTCAATTACAACTTTTATAGCGCGGTCGATCACTTTTTCTGTGTAAGCACTCTAGCTTAATGCCTCGGTGACATTATTCGCTTCTGATTCTCACTAATATTTATCGCAGCGCTCGACGTTTGCACCGCTATTATTCAAAATAAGAGCTTGATAAGCTTGATTCGGCGTTTACAACGCGTCTGAATAAAGTGCAACTGAAGATAAATTAAAAGCGTTTGTGATAATACTTGGCATTATTATTGAATGATTAAACTGTGAACAGGGATAAGAAAATGAACAACTCACGGCTTGTATACTCCACCGACAGTGGGCGCATCAGTACAAAAGAAGATGCGAAAGAAATCCTTCCTAGCGGTGACGGTATTGTGCGTATTAAGCGCATTACGAAGGGTAAAAAAGGTAAAGGGGTTAGCAGTATTGAAGGCCTTGGCATGAACAAAGACGAGCTAAAAACACTTTGTTCTACGCTGAAAAAACAATGCGGATGTGGCGGTGCTGTAAAAGACTACACCATAGAAATACAGGGCGATGTAAGAGAAAAGCTCAAAGAGATATTGGAAAGTAAAGGTATGAAGGTCAAGCTAGCGGGTGGCTAAAGACACGCGCTTGTAAATCAATATGACAAAAACCGTTAGCCCAGAGATATAGGCTCTCTCATACTGTAAACCGAATAATAGTTAACCACGAATTCAGCTATTTTGAATTCATTAACGAGAAACTTTAATGCAAAATTTGTCGATTTCTGATTTACATATATTACTGATTGAACCCTCTGACACGCAGGCTAAAATTATCAAAGGTTTGTTGACCTCTGCTGACGTGCACGGGGTAGATATCGTCAAAAATGTGACGCAAGCAAAGCATGAAATTCAAAAACATAATGTCGATGTTGTGGTAAGCGCGATGTATTTAGCTGACGGCAGTGGTCTGGATATTTTGCAGTTTCTAAAAAATGAAGAAGCGACCAGCAACATTCCTTTTATGTTGGTTTCAAGCGAAACTAGTTTTGCAAAGCTTGATAAATTTAAGCAGTCAGGTGTAGCAGCCATTTTACCTAAGCCGTTTCAACCTATTCATTTGCAGCGCGGATTAAACGCAAGCTTGCAACTGCTTAACACAGAAGAGCTCGACCTATCATTGTTTGACATTAAAAGCGTCCGCGTTTTGTTGGTCGACGACAGCCGCTTGGCCCGTAATCATATCAAGCGTGTCCTGATGAATATGGGGATTGAGCTAATCACCGAGGCAGAGAACGGAGCGCACGCACTTACTTTTCTTAAAGATCAGGAGTTTGATCTTGTGGTGACCGACTACAACATGCCTGAAATGGACGGGCGTGAATTATCAGAGTTTATTCGCTTTAATCCCGAAACAACCCACATTCCTATCATCATGGTGACTTCGGAGTCGACTAGCAGCACGCATATGACCAACATTCAGCAAACGGGTGTGAATGCACTTTGCGATAAACCCTTTGAATCAGATGAAGTGCGTGGATTGCTTGCTAGACTGCTTGACCGATAACTAAGCAAAAGAGTTATTCAGCGCATTTATACCCACTACGGCAACAATTGTCGCAATTCCCACATTATCAGCATTGACATAGCTTGCCGCCTTGCATACATTCCCACTAAGCGAAACAGATTCAGCGCCGCTTTGAGGCGACACAGGGAAAGCATTTGGCCACTAACGAATTAGAAGAACTGCGTAAAGCAATTACCGACACCGACAATCAGCTCCTCAACATTATCGCTGGGCGACAAAAGCTCACTATGCAAGTTGCACAAACAAAAGTAAAACATCATATCCCGGTGCGCGACCAAGTGCGAGAAGAGCAACTTTTAGTTCGCCTGATAAAACAAGGGCAAGCGGTGGGCCTCGATCCTCATTTTGTCACCAAACTATTTCACGTCATTATTGAAGACTCGGTACTCAACCAGCAATCAATGCTTGCCCAATGGGCAAACCCCGGCGCTCAACTGCCGCTTAATCGCGTCGCATTTTTGGGTGAAAAAGGCTCCTACAGCTACCTTGCAACGCAAAAATATTTTGCGCGCAGAAGCGGCGAACTAATGGAGATCGGTTGTCAGAGCTTTGCGGAAATAATTCAAAAAGTTGAAAGTAACGAAGCGGATTTTGCGGTGCTGCCCATTGAAAACACCTCGTCGGGAAGTATTAATGAAGTGTATGACCAGCTTCAACACACCCGTTTAAATATTGTCGGTGAGCTAACTCACCCTATTAATCACGCTCTGCTGGTACACAACGATATTGAGCCGGGTAAAATTCAGACGCTCTACGCACATCCTCAGGTATTTGCACAGTGCAGTCATTTTTTAGCAGATTTGGGCAACGTTGAAGTAAAACCGTGCGACAGCACGTCGGCAGCGATGTTGATTGTAAACGAATTACAGAGCGACACCGTTGCGGCAATCGGCTCGCAAGCCGGTGGCAAACTGTATAATCTGCGCGCAATCAAGTCTAATTTAGCCAATCAAAAAGAGAATCACAGCCGTTTTATTGTGGTAGCAAGTCAACCGATAAAAGTTCCTTTACAGGTTCCCGCTAAAACAACGGTGATTATGTCAACCGTGCAAACACCGGGTGCATTAGTTGATGCACTGTTGGTACTCAAAGAAAATAACATCAATATGACCAAGCTCGAGTCGCGACCGATTAACGGCAATCCGTGGGAAGAAATGTTCTACTTAGATATGCAGGGCAATATAGAAGACGGGCCTCTGCAAAAAGCGATTGATACGCTTCGTGGCATGACCCGCTATTTCAAAGTATTGGGTTGCTATCCGGTAGAAGAAGTCTCTCCAACCAAAGTAGCTGCGGTAAATGCCCTCACAAAAGGCAGCTAAGGGCTAATAGGGTTAAGGCTCAGGCACAGGCTTAAGATAAGCCCTAAACCTTAAATCGACTCACCATATCCATGGTTTTAGCCGCAATCGACGCCAGCTCTTGCGCTGCCTGATTGGTCTGCGAGGCTCCTGTTTCAGCATCATGGGCTGCATCGCTGATGCGCGATACACTGTGTGCGACTTGGCCAGACGACTGCTGTTGCTGTGCTGTGGCGTGGGCGACCGTATTGGCAAGCGCCTGATTTTCTTCAAGCGTCCGCGCTAGCGTATTAAGCGCATTGGTCACCGTCTCAACCAAGTCTATCCCCTTATCAGCCGCGCTAACCGCCTTATCCATTGCAGTTACACTGTCGTCTGACGATTTAGTCATCTTATCTACAATTAATGATATTTTTTCAGTGTTTTCCTGCGAGCGCGTAGCAAGAGTTCTTACCTCATCTGCAACGACTGAGAATCCCCGCCCTGCATCTCCTGCCCTCGCTGCCTCTATCGCTGCATTCAGCGCCAGCAAATTGGTTTGGTCAGCAATACTGGTAATGACCTCCAAAAATTCTGTTACTTGACTTACTTCCCCGCGCAGTGAGGCAATGACATTGCTCGACTCTTTAATCAGCATAACAAGATTGCGAATGTTGTTAGCTGCAATGTCTGTTTTGTCCATGTTGTTTGCTAAGGTTTCTTTAGCCGCTTCGCTTTGAGCTAGGTTGTTCTGTACTGTATCGGAAATAGAGCTGATTGACTGCGAGAGTTCTTCAACAGCTTCGGATACCGAGTCAGTTTGTGTGCGTTGCTCACTTGCATTGCGCTGGCTCTCAACCGTAATGGCAGAGAGCTCCTCAGACGCCGATGCTAGTGCGTGAGAATTTTCTCTTATCGTAGATACGATGTCGTGTACTTGAATAATAAAAGTGTTAAATGATACCAATAAACGATCTATTTCAGGAATACCGCACTCGCGTAAGCGAATGGTTAAATCGCCCGTACCGGCACTTAAGTCGTGGCACATTTTTCCAACAAAATGCAGCGGCTTCGTGATTCGCACAATTAGGTATACTGAGATACATCCAGCGATTAGTAAGACGACAAGCCCAACAATAAGCACGGTGTATATAAACGAAGACTGAATGTCTGAGGCTAAAGCAAGCGCTTCCTCCACGTCCATTTCCGCAATGACCGCGTAGTCATAATTGCCAATTGAAATGGGCGCGTAGGCTGAAAACACTGGAACGCCTCGGTAGTCGGTAATTTCCGTAAAGCCCGCTTGACCGTTAAGGGCCGCCTGAACCGTTTCCGTGTTAACCGGTTGAATACCTACCGTGGTGCCAGCTGATTTCACGTTTTTTGCCACTTGGGGCGATTTTTGCGACAAGGCTTCATAGTAGGCTGTCGGATTTTCCAAGAAAAACCGACTTTCAGTGATAATTTTTTTGTTATTACCCACCATGTAAGTCTCGCCACTCAGACCATAGCCTTGATCAATCCAGTCGCTGTTGCGAGTAAGAACAGTATTGAGTCGGTCTAGTGGAATTTGGAAAATAAGCACACCAATCACTCGGTCACCATCAAAAATCGCCGATGACAAAAAGCCAGCCATAGCGTCATAAGACGGCAAATAGGTATTGAGATTACTAAAAAACACCTCATCGCTAGATGTCGCCTCAAGCGCAAGCTTGTAGGCCTCAGCAATACCGGTATTCGCATAGGGGCCAGTCTTAATGCTGGTGGCGTAGTCTAGCTCTTTGAATACGCTGTAAACAACGTGTCCGGTAGGCGCGTCTACAAGAAAAATATCGTAGTAGCCAAACTCTTTCAGGAAACGCCTAGCCGATGGGTGAAATTGCGCGTGCAAATTTGCATAGTCGGTGGCATTAGGAAGCCGAACCAAGCCGTCTTTACTGCCAATATCAAAAGATGAAGAAGCAATAAAGTCGTGCTGCAAAGCTAAAGAATTAGCGCTTAAATTTTTGTATAAACGGTCAGTTTGTGACAACTTCTTGTCGTTGCGCGATTCGTAAAGTGCTGAAAAATCGCGAGTATAATATTGCTCCAGGCTAGCGACTTCCGATTGAGTCAGCGACGTACGTTGCGCCGAATATTTATTAAACGCTGGCACAAATGCCTGCATGGCCTCTACCCAAGCTGGCTCCTGCGATTTTACTCGAAGTTGCGATTCTAGCGTGTCGATGTAGGTTTCAACCGCTTGGGTGGTATTGACTAACTTAGACGTTAAGTTGTCTCTTGCAGACTCAGTAAGCGCATGAGTCGATACATTTACCAGTACGGTTAATGAAGATGCCGACAGCAAAAGAATGCAAGTAAGCGCGATGACTATCATCGACAACATGAGTCTAAGTTTTAACGTCATAATAAGGTGTCTCTAGCTAGCTTTAACGAACACAAACAATGAATACAAGGTGCTCATTAAGTAGCGGCGGCACCTTTATTCGATTTTTCTTAGTAAATGACTATCATCGGCTTTCAATAGCATTTTTTTGCTATCGACTAGGCACATCTGTGCGTAGTCACCGAACCAACGTGACGCGTCTCTAAATTGCTCTATAAAACGCGTTTTATCGCCGGCTTGTAAGAGTTCTATAGCGCTCTCAAATCGGGCACTGAAGCGTTTAAGAAGCGCGACACTGTCTTGATTACTGAAGATGATATCGGCATAAAGTTCGGGAGCTTGAGCAAACAGACGCCCCACCATTGCAAGCTCAAGCCGATAGATAGGAGAGCTAAACGCAATCAACTCGCTTAGCTTTGGGTTTTCTTGCTGTAGATGTTGCCCATAAACGAAGGTACTAAAGTGGCGCATTACCTGAATGTAAGCCATGGCTTGATCGTGTTCCGCTGCGCTTGACTCATACAGTGCCCCTCCCCACAGCCGCATTTGCGCAAGTAACCATTCGTATTGCTCGGGTAAACGGCCCTCGCACACCACAACCACTTGTTTAATCATGCCCGGTGCATCTGGCCCGAACATAGGGTGCAGACCCACAACAGGACCGCTGTGGGCCGCTAGCATAGCGCGCAGAGGCGCTTCTTTAATACTGGTTACATCCGCCAGTACGCAGGAGTCTTTGAGCTTAGGTAGCTGAGCAATAATGTCGCAAGTCGAGTTGATTGGCACCGCCATTAGCACCATATCTGCATCAACTAGAGTTGCTTCACGCTCATGCCAGTTTGTCTTTTCAAGCACCTCAACTTGGTATGCACTTTGTTTGAAGAGCGCCACAAATACTTTGCCTAAGGCTCCCTCGCCGCCTACAACCACCACTTTTTTAATGTCGGGATTAATGCAGGCATACTTAGCATGCTGGGAATGATAGGAATCTCGCATTAACCGACGCAAAATATCTTCAATCAAGTCTGGTGACACCCCAAGGGCTGAGGCTTCTGACCGGCGCGCATCAATAAGCGCTCGCTCGCGCTCAGGCACATAAATGGGCTGGCCCTGCTCGCTTTTGTATTGACCGATGCGCGTAGTAATACTGCTGCGCTTTTGCAAGAGCTTGACTAACTCACTGTCAACCTCATCTATTTGTGCACGAAGCCGAGATAGTGCATCGGGTACCTTGGCACTGTGCTTGCCTTGATTATCTGATTCGTCGTTATTCACACTATCTCGCTTTGGCCGTTCAGGTGGCGGTGCTGATGCATTACACCCATATAGTACTAAAGCTTAAGCTTGGCGCTTTTGCAGGCGCATGGGCAGTACTGTAATGAGTTTTTCACGCGCTGCCAAAATAGTCTTATGAGTCTGTTCCCAACTAATACAGCCGTCGGTGATTGATAATCCATAGGTTAGCTCGCTTGCTGTCTTACCTTTGGTTCCTTGGTTGCCCTCAACTAAGTGGCTTTCTAACATAATACCAATAATGGATTGATTGCCCTCTAATATTTGATTAACCACATTTTCAGCAACTAAGGGCTGACGGCGGTAGTCTTTGGCAGAATTAGCATGACTACAATCAACCACAAGCGACGCTTTTACATTGGCGGCTTTGAGCTCATCTTCGCACTGGGCTACACATACTGAATCATAATTAGGTTGCTTTCCACCGCGCAAAATCACATGACCGTCGGGATTACCTTCGGTTTTGATAATACTGACTTGGCCTTGTTTATTGATGCCCATGAAACTATGACCAGACGCGGCCGATTTAAGTGCATTTATTGCAATATCTAAACTTCCGTCGGTGCCGTTTTTAAAGCCAACAGGCATTGACAGACCGCTTGCCATCTCTCTGTGGGTTTGCGATTCTGAGGTACGCGCACCAATGGCCGCCCAACTGAAAAATTCTGATAAATACTGCGGACTAATGGGGTCAAGCGCTTCGGTCGCAACCGGGATTTCAAGCTCTGCTAAATAGTTTAGAAGGTCACGTGCACGGCGAATGCCGGTGTCGATGTCAAAAGAATCGTCAATATGTGGGTCGTTAATTAAGCCTTTCCAGCCCGTTGTAGTGCGGGGCTTTTCAAAATACATACGCATTACGATGTATAGCGTATCTTTACACGACTCATGCAGCTCTTTGAGCTTTACAGCATATTCTTTTGCGGCTTTCACATCATGAATTGAACAAGGTCCGCATACCACTAAGAGGCGATGGTCTTTGCCATGAATAATATCTGAAATAATGCTGCGGGCATTTTGCACATAGGCGATAGCCTTGTCGCTCACCGGCTGCTCTTTGGCCAGTTGTTCAGGGGTGATCAATACTTGCTCGGAGGCAACATGGAGGTTGTTAACACTGTCTTTTTGCATGGTTTTTAATTTACACAATCAATGCACTGTTATTACGAACAGATGCGCTTTGGTGGTTAGTAAAGAAATTTTTATAGCGCGGTAATTCGCGTTCTGTCGATGTGTTTGCATCCCTTACTTCGAATCGGTGGATTTTTGTTGTTGGTCACCGTTACTAGCGTTTTAACAAACCTTGCCACTAACAGCAATGCTTTTATGGTCTAAAAATAAGAAAATGGCGCTTTAAAGGTAATAAAGCGCCATTTGACCATTTTTTAGCAGTTACTTTAAGCCTTACATTGCAGGATATACATAACTGGCCTGAATACCCAAAGGAATGCCGATAGACCAGTAAATAAGCAAAAATGCGGTCCAGCAAATCAACAAGGTAATACTGAACGGCAGCATTAAGGAGAGTAAAGTGCCAATGCCGGTAGACTTTACGTAGCGCTGGCAATACACCACAACAAGCGGGAAGTAAGGCAACAGCGGGGTAATAATGTTACTCGATGAATCACCCACTCTGTAGGCGATTTGCGCTAAATCTGGAGAGATTCCAAGCTGCATTAACATCGGAACAAAAATAGGACCTAACAGCGCCCATTTTGCAGAGCTTGAACCAACAAACAAGTTAACAAAAGCGGTCAATAAAATAATGCCAACAATGGTTATCATCGCCGGAAGCGACAGCGCTTTTAAAAACTCAGCTCCTTCAATTGCCAGCAGCGCGCCTAAGTTTGATTTACCAAAAGCATCAATAAATAAAGCGCAGAAAAACGCCATAACAATGTAGTAACTCATTCCCTGCATTGCTTTAGTCATGCTGTTGATCATGTCTTTAGTTGACTGATAAGTGCCCGACAAGTACCCGTATACAACGCCCGGAAACAAAAATAACAAGAATATAATGGGCACAATCGACTGCATGACAGGTGCGGCAAACGATGTTAATTCACCATTAGCGTCTCGCATGGGTGAGGTTTCTGGTAACAAAACAAGCACCAAGGCGACAATTCCCAATACCAAGGTCGCCGTTGCCCAACGCAGTGCGCGGGTTTGCTTAGGATCGAGCTCCTCAAATTTAGGGATGTCAGCGGGGTCGCCGTCTACTTTAACGTTTTTAAGGCGTGGCTCTATTACCTTGTCGGTTAAATACCATGCAATACCAATCACCAATAACGAAGACGCAGAATTAAAAAACCAGTTATTCAGCGGATTGACCATAATCGCAGGGTCAATGATGCGCGCCGCTTCCTGGGTAAAGCTTTGCAAGAGAGGGTCGATGGCTGAGGGCACAAAGTTTGCCGAAAATCCGCCGCTCACGCCGGCAAAAGCAGCTGCTATGCCGGCGAGAGGGTGTCGCCCCATAGCGTAAAAAATCACGCCAGCTAAGGGAATCACTAACACATATCCTGCATCGGTAGCGGTATGGCTTACAATCGCGACCAACACGACCATAGGCGTTAGTAAAAAGCGGGGCGTCGAATCGAGCATGCGCTTTAAGCCTGCACTGATAAAGCCGGAGTGCTCAGCCACACCAACCCCGAGCATTGCCACTAAAACAACGCCAAGCGGGGCAAAACCGGTAAAAATTGTCACCATCCTACTTAGAAAGTCAGCGAGAGATTCGCCCGTCAGTAAGTTGTTGATCACAATGGCCTCACCGGTGCGAGGGTCGAGTGCTGAAAAACTAAACTGTGAGAAGATGGCAGAACATGCCCAAATAAATACTAAACAAATGAAAAATATCATCGCTGGGTCGGGCAGTTTATTTCCGACTACTTCAACTTTATCAAGGGCTCGGGTGACCCATGTAGATTTAGCTTGCTCCATGGCAAATGCTCCGTCGTTTTTATTATTGTATAAGTTTCTAAAAGCGTAGATGTGCATAACACAAGAGTTTGATTATGCGAGAAGACAGTCAGATTGCAACCACGCGCATCGACTTTTTATCAATAACTTTTTGCGAATGTCTATTTTAGGCATGTAAGCGGCATGTAAGCATCACCAGAATTTGAAGGTATTTGCGTAGGGCCATCTTTTATTCGCGGTATTAAATCAGTGAAGAAATGAAAACCGCCGCCGATAACAGAGCTAAGAAGAGAAGGTGTTCGAATAATCCCGCTCTTCGTCATTAATATTCTTAAAAGGTAGCAGAACATGTCAAAGTTGATGTCATCAATTGACCAACGCACAAAGTTAGTGGGTGAAAACCGCTTAGAAATTTTGATGTTCAAACTTGGCTCAAGACATACCTTTGCTTTGAACGTGTTTAAAGTAAGAGAAGTGCTGACAATGCCAACGCTCAATAAGATGCCAGGCTCGCATTCTCACCTTACAGGCGTTATTAACTACCGCGGTAAATCCATTCCCATCATCGATTTACGTCGAGCGATACAGCTCAGAGGCAACGCTGATAACTATGAAGCCAACAACGTCATTATTACTGAATACAATCGCTCTGTGCAGGGTTTCTTAATTGGCCAAATTATGAATATCGTCAACACTTCTTGGAGCGATATTCAACCTCCCCCCAGCACTGCTGGGAAAAATCATTATTTGACCGCTATCACGCACGTTAAAAACGGCGATGAGCACGAATTAGTTGAAATTATAGATGTGGAAAAGGTGCTCGCTGAAATCATCCATTATGACACCACTATTTCAGAGGACGTGCTAGATGAAAGCATTAGTGAACATCTCGTGGGCAAGAAAATATTGGTGGTCGACGATTCAGCAACAGCGCGTTGGCAAATTCGTGAGACGGTAACTCCCTTAGGCATTGAAGTGATTGAAGAGAAAAATGGATTGAATGCATTAAAACGTCTAAAAGCATGGGCCGATGAGGGCAAAAACGTCAACGATGAGATCCTCATGATGTTTACCGATGCCGAAATGCCTGAGATGGACGGTTATCGACTCACCGCTGAGGTGAGAGAAGACGAACGAATGAGCAGTTTATACATCGCACTTAATACCTCACTGAGCGGCAGTTTTAACGAGGCGATGGTGAAAAAAGTAGGCTGCGACCGATTAATTTCAAAGTTCCAGCCTGATCTTCTCGTTGAAGTTATTCAAGAGCGCATGCAAGAAGCGCTCTCGAAACAATCTAACTGACTAAAGCTGAGGGGCTGGTCTAGGGTCAAAATCGGTGTTAGCCATAAATGCCGTCACCATTGCCCAAACTGATTGATTCTGCTGAATATCCTCCGGTTTGATTTTATCGAGGGTATCATTGGCCGTATGATGATAATCAAAGTAATAGGTTCCGTCCTGCCTTAATGCAATAACCGGTACCCCTTGAGCCGGCAACATAGACACATCAGGGCCACCGTTAGTGGTGTTATTCCCAAGTGTAATGCCCATATCTTCCAAGGCTTGATAGAGCGCGCCAGCCTGCATTCTTGCAGCCGGGTCAAAGCGTGTGTCAAGCTGATAAATCTGGCCTGCACCAAAATCAGACTCAGCCGCCATAATAATATTCTCTAGCGTGTCTTTGTTGTCGCGTACATATTGATATGCGCCCACCAAGCCTATTTCTTCAGCCGCATACAACACAACTCGTACCGTGCGTTTTGGTTGACCCAGTGTCTCTTTTACAAGTTTAGCCGCAGCGGTCACAATACCGACTCCCGCGCCATCATCAAGGGCGCCAGTGCCCTCATCCCATGAATCTAAATGCGCTGAAATCAGCACAATTTCGTCTGGCTTTTCAGTGCCGGTAAATTCGCCAATGACATTGTAAGATGTTTGCCAACCAGCTTCTTTGGCCTGCATATTAAGGCTCAAAACGATGTCGGACTGTGTTTCAAACATCGCCTCTAAATTATCAGCATCTGCGGTAGAAATTGCGCCAGCAGGAATTTTAGCAACATCGTCGTCGTAGCGCATAACCCCGGTGTGGGCAAAACGTGAGTTATCAGTACCTACTGACCGAATAATGACCGCTTGTGCGCCTAACTTTGCCGCTTGCACAGCTCCGTTTACGCGGTTTGGAACTACTCTCCCATAAAACTTGCCCGCACGGTCGCGCTGCATACGAGTATTTAAAAAGACAATTTTTCCTGCAACCTCGGCGGAACTCGCTTGGGTAAGAGATTCTAAATCTGCAAACATCACAACAGGTGCTTCAATGCCCTTTTCTGGCGTTGCAATGGAACCTCCTAGCGCGGTAATCACTAATTCTTGCGGAAAGGGTGATACTACCCGAGCGTCTGCAAAACCACGCTCCCAGTTACGCACACGCACGGCTTGTTTATAGACTTTGTCAAAACCAAGCTCATTTAGCTTAGCCTCGGCCCATGCAACTGCGCGTTTATCCCCCGCAGAACCAGGAATACGAGGACCTACCTCAACTGTGAGCGATTTAACCACCTCATAAGATAAATCACTATTTTGACTCGCCTTTTTAACGGCGTCCATTTGCGCGAGAGACGCTTCATACGGCGATAGTTCATAGGTATTCGCTGGCGCAATTACCTGACCGCTCGCTTCCTTGGTTAAAGAAACTTTAGCCTCCGAAGCAAGGCTTTGGCCTTGATTTACGTCGTGCGATGAGCATGCTGCCACAAATGCACAAAGGGCTAAGCTTGAAAATACTTTCTTTGATGATGTAAACACAGGCAACTCACTTTTTTATTGTTGTTAGAATAAGATTCATTTTGAGTAAAAGGTGGAATACTTTACTTGCGGATATGAGCAGTCGGACGAAGCACCCAAGCCAATACGAGGCCACTGATAAACCCAAATAAGTGTGATTCCCACGATATAAACGGCTGACTAGGTAGCACGCCCCAAATCATACCACCATAAAAAAACAAAACGGCAATTGAGATAATAGCGAGAAAAAACCGACGACTCAAAAAGCCGGCGAGTAATAAATAAGCAAAGTAGCCGTAAATAACACCGCTTGCACCTAAGTGACGTGCCTCGCGGCCAAATAACCACACCAGTAAACCGGTCATCACAATTAACAAGATACTGACTAAAAAATATCGCTTTACACTAAACTGCATGAGCAAATACGACAAGACAGCAAGCGTGACAATATTTGAAAAGAAATGACTTAGTGAGCCGTGAAGCCACGGGGCAGTGAAGATATAAACAAGAGTATCGAGGTGGCGAGGTACAATGGCAAAGTGGTTTAACCAACGACCGCTGAAAAAATTTACAAGTTCGATGCAGATCAGTAGCGCCAGCACAACCGCAAGATAATGCCATTTAGGACGCTTAGTAAGTGTGTATTTAGTCATGGTACAGAGAGCTCTTTAGGTGCGCGAATTGTAAAATGCCAGAACATTTGAATTTACAAAATGACGTGTGGCAAATAGCGAGATAAATCTTGCGTGATCATAGATTCGTCTTCCCTGATTGAAATGCCCGCTGCTTCATCACCCACCAACCACGAACCAATTAAAGTATGCGACTGGCCAAACTTCGGCAGAGGTGAATAGGCTTGATAAATATAGCCCTCTTCACCATATGGACCGTCTGTGGAGAGTATATTTTTGGCTTGTTTGTCTTTTTTGTTTTGTTTTGGCAACGCGGCGTTTTTAAATTCAACAATATCGATATTCGCGCCTTCTCGCGAAAACAAGGGCTTTCTGACCCACTTTTGCTCGCCTTGAGCTGAGCCGCTGTGACGAGCAAAATCAGCCTCAAAATAGGCAGGCAACAAATTAGGGTGTCCTTTAAATGCTTGCCACAAAGATGGTAGTAGAGCCTTGTTTGATAAGATGCTTTTCCAAACCGGCTCGACCCATGCGGTCGCTGCCTCTATTGAGGCCAATCCAAACTCCTCACGCTGCATAAACTCCCAAGGATACAGTTTAAAACAGTGTGAAATTATTTGGTCTTGCAAGTCGCTTAAATCGCCGTTTTCACCTAAACCAATATCTTCCATATAAACAAAATAATCGTCTATGCCGGCGGCTTTTGCACAGTCTTGCAAATATTGCACGGTGCCGCGGTCTTCGTCGGTGTCTTTGCAGCAGGCAAAGTGCATATAGCTTAGCTCATAATAATGCGCAATGACTTTAAATTGATTGACTAGCTTTTCTTGCAGGGAATTAAATTGGTCACATGCACCCGACAGCTTACCGCCATCAACATTGTTCTCTAACCAAAGCCATTGCCAAAAACCCGACTCGTAAAGGCTAGTGGGTGTATCGGCGTTATTTTCTAAGAGCTTGGCAGGCCGCGTGCCGTCATACACAAAATCAAGACGCGAATATAATGATGGCTCTCTGGCATTCCATGAATCAGCAATTGGCTGCCAAAAAGCCTGTGGAATGGCAAATTTTGTGAGCAGTTCATCGTCTTTACTTACCTTGTCGACAATGTGCAGACACATTTGATGAAGCTCTTCGGTGGGCGACTCTAAATGTTGTTCAATTTGTTTCAAGGTAAACTGATAGTAGGCGCTTTCGTCCCAGTATGGTTGGCCGTGCATGGTATGAAAATGAAATCCATACTCATGCGCCATTTTTTTCCAATCTTTTCTGGGCGTTATGCCCATTCGAAGCATTTAACCGCCCCAGCCTTTTGAACTGCTCTTGCTACCCCAACTTGATTTTGCACGCACCGTGGAGCCAAAGCCCCCTCTGGAAATCGTACGGGTAACGGCTGGCTTTTTCTCAAATGCGCGCTTGCTTACGTTAAAACGTTTTTTATTGTAACCACCGTAGTCAAAGCCATCGGCGCCAATCCAGCGGTAACGATAAGACGAATTGCGCGAATAAGAGGTGAACATTGGCTGATAATACGGACGCGGTGACAGCAAACTTGATACCATGTAGCCGGCCATAAACGGCATAAAAAACGAACCGTTGCTGCTGCTTACCTGCTGACACTGATTGGGTCCAAATTCATATTCACAGTCGCTAGCACTTCTATATTTTGGCGCAGTGCGCGCTGCTTCTTCCAAAGCACTTTTATAAGCCACCTCACATTGCGAAACGGCATCAGGATTTGCTCGCGTACAGTCTTCTAAATCTGTATAAACCACCGCTTCTTGACGATCTGAAGAGCATGCGCTGAGTAACACTCCGGCCACACCTAAGGTTAAGGGTTTAAGCGAAAACGATTTTCGCATAGCGCTTAAATCAATAAAGCGCGTGCGTTTTCGGCTATTACTAGCAGTATCCATCTGCATGCTGTCGTTTTTGAAGGCATCTGCATTAGTCACTTGGTTGACGACCTTAAGCTCATTCATTAGATATGCTCCTTAGTAGGTCATGCATGCCGCGTTTAAAAGGCCAACTGCCACCGACATTGCACCGAGCATGATACCCGCAGATACCTCGTCGTTAGTAATGCGTTCAGCAATTTTTGGCATGAAGGTAAAACGAAGCAGAGCGAATGCAAAAAGTTGGGCGATTAAAGCAACTACACCCCAAATTAAATAATCGAGTAAAAACTCTGAATTACTCACGGCTCCCGCAAGTGCGATACTAAATCCAATCATTGCGCCAGCAAACCCGATGGCTGCCGCCGTATTTCTATGTTCTTTTACTAACTTCCATTCGTCGTGCGGCGTCACAAAAGAGTAAACAAGCTTAAATACAAAAAATAAAGCAATTGAAATCAGAAAATACAAGGCAAAGTTAGCCAAGCCTGAGATTGATGTAATGATGGCGTCCATACGCTTCCTTAACCGTTAATTGTTATATCTGCAGGTGATAAATCGAAACCGGTGCTGATGACTAAGCAACGATCATGATTATTGTCCACAATCTTTTCTTCACCGGCAACCAGTAAAGCCTCCACACTATCATCACCGATTGCTTTTTCATACAGCATTATAAACTGGTCGGTAGTGCTTACGTCACCGTCTTGTTCATATGTGGTTTCTGTCATCGCAACCGGCGGAGATTCTTCACCTATTGCATTCCATACACGCTCATAGCTATCACCGTCGAGTTCAAACCTAGGCTTGGAGATGCCATGTGAAATTAGGTCACTCCATTGGCTTTGTGTGCCCACTGTGGTGGTGTCATAAAAATACCAAAGTTTAACGTCGGTAATATGATTTTCTGTTTCACCGCCATCGGTAACAACTTGCAAAAAAGCGTCGTCGTCGGTATAGAAGCGAAACATACTGCCACCAGTATCTAGCGCGATTTTACCCACCGCTTGGATGAGATGTTTGCTGGCAGCGCCAGAAATTTTTAACTTTGGTTCGATAAGGCGCAGTTTAAGCGAGTCGAGTTCAAATGAACCGCCCAAATATAATCCCATGATTTCAGGAGACGACGGCCTGCTTTCATGGGCTTTCTTGTCTTTTTTGCCAAATAGCTTACTAAACATTGTACGCTCCTACAGCCATCGCTTTTAATTCAAGTGCTGATATAACTGTAAAAATAAAAACGCCCGCAAAGGACATTTGCGGGCTGTTTGCATGTTTCATTAAAGTTACTTGCCTGCAAGGATGCGGCTAAGCTCGTCATCAGCGCTTGCTTGACCACCCTTAATCCCTGCACCCGCCAAACGTTTCTCAAGATCGTCTGTGGATTCGCTCTGCGCTAACTCTTCAGCCGCCTCAAGCTCGGCACTTCGCAACTGCTGTTTTTCTTGAATGCGTGAGAGAGACTCAGTGGCCGTTTTCATTTTACTGTTCGCGCCAAGATGGCTCGACGATACCGATACCTGTGCACGCTGCACAGATTCGGTGGCCTTTACCATGTCCACTTGTTGCTCAAGACGGCGCAGGTTGTTTTTTGCCTGACCAATATTGTTCGCAAGTTGCTTTTCAGACGCAGTAAACTGGTCCAAATAAGTTTGCTCCGTCTCCAATTGCCCTCGCAGCTCTGATACTCGAGCGGCGCAATCTAGGGCTAACTGACGGTCTGTATCGATGGCTTTGCGCGCATGCTCCTCATATTCCGCAATCGACTTATTTAAACCGTCGACCTTTTGCTGAGAAAGTTTGCACTTTGCTAAGATTTGCGTGCGTGCATGGTCAGATTTTCTCAACTCGTCTTTTGCCTCTCTAATCTCTTGCTCTAGTATTTTAATCGCTTGGCTATCAACAACCGCTTGTGCGGTTTCAGTAGCGGTGCCCTTTACGGCGGTAAATAACTTTCTCCAAACTGACATGGCAATCTCCGATGTTTGCAAATGTAATTAGTGACTTTTTAAGAAACCCTGATAAGCGTCAATGAAGGCTTCTACATTTTGAAATAGCGTTTGAATTTCAATTAATACGCTTTCTTTTTTCGATTGTGCGCTCAACGAGCCAAATGCCGTGTAATATTCACCCCCAGCCACATTTGAAATCCCAATTGTAGTAAGCGGAAACAGCATATGCGTGCGCAAAATTTCGTTATTCATTGCAGCAGCATCAGCCACCTCATCTATAGAAAAAAGCAGCGACTCAACAAGTATTTGTTCACCGCTAATAGCAAGCCAAGCATCAATGCCGTCTTCATTTGCTATTAGCAAACAATCTTCTTCGTGTGTTACCACATATCCCTGTTCGCCTGAAATAAGTTCAGCCAGCTGTGATAGTTCCCACGTCATTCTTTTTCTCCTAAAAGTATGTATTAACCATGTCGCTTTCTATATTAGCTCTTATTAAAGATAATGCTATAGCCGCATACACCCGCTTGATTTTTTTGGGCTGCTCGGTAGTGCGCTTTCTTTTGTCAATATGCTCCGAGCTATTTGTTATGAGCTAAGTGCTATGTGCTATCAGCAACTTGGTAGTAGTCGATAAAGCAAGCACGAAAGAAATCAGGTCAACGTATTTGAAGTTGAGTATAGTAGTACTAAAAAAGAATTGTCAAATATTTTTATCACATTTGATTAAAATAATGTTTAAATGTAAATTATACGTCACAAATAAAACATGATATATTAGGCAGTCAAAGCTTAAACGGAGCAATACATGCAACCCAAAACACGTGATTGGCGCAGTTTGGTACAGCGTTTATTAAAAACAGAGTTGTCGAAAAAAGGGGTTAAGTACCAAGACCTCAGTGACAAACTCGCCGCCATAGGCATTCATCAAAGCGCTGATAATCTTAGGAACAAAGTCAACAAAGGCATTATGGGCGCTGATTTGCTTTTACAAATCATATTCGTGCTGAATATTAAACAACTACGCTACGAGGACATAGAAGAGATGCTGCAGGATATTTGTCATGATTAAGCGTTTTCTTCGCAGGTAAGGCCTCTAATCGGATACTCACGGCCTAACGCAGCTTTGTTTTTAATGACAGCATTTATGACGTTTTATTTGACTATATTAGTCATCTCTTACTTTCATCTTCTATAACTTCCATCTAAATACAACACTTATGAAAACCAGCATGATTGGTTGTTTGTTCAACTAATATAATTATGTATTAAAACACATACCTTTATGTCGCAAATGTCGTGGTACTTTCTCCTCGGTTTAATCACTAGGAACACCACACATGTTGAAAAAATTAATCGCAACTTGCATAGTACTTGCGTTCTCCTCGTTCGCTAGCGCTGAGCTCACTGTCGTTGTCAATCCTGCCAACACCAGTGCTTTAGACGCTAAGTCTGTGCAAAGAATCTTTCTCGGCAAAGAGAAAAAATTCGCAGACGGCACCGAGTCTTTACCCGTCAATCAGGGCGCAGACAACGCTATCAGACAAACCTTTGACCAAGAAATTCTTGGCCGCAGTTCGTCGCAAGTGTCGGCTTACTGGTCAAAACTGGTATTTACCGGCAAGGGCATTCCTCCTAAAGAAGTAATGACTGATGCAGAAGTCATCGACTTAGTCTCAAAAAACCCCAGCGTTATCGGATACATCGACTCATCGTCAGTTACCGACGCCGTTAAAGTCATTAACCTATAAGGAAGCCCATCATGAAAAAAGGTTTATTATTGCCAGTTTCATTATTGGCGCTATCAGTTTCAACAGCGGTAAACGCTGACGTCCGAATTAACGGTTTTGCAAATTTCACTGCCGGTTATACCACTGAAGACACAGGGCTTTATGGTTACGAAGATAAAGTAGATTTCAGCAATGGTTCTTTGTTTGCGATTCAAATATCAGGCAGTGTTAATGAAAACGTGACCGCAACAGCGCAGCTTTTGGCACGCGGTAACGAAGATTACAACGCGGAATTTGAATGGGCATATCTAACCTATGCAATAGACGACAGCAGCTCTATAAGCGGCGGTCGATTGCGTTTGCCATTGTTCAGGTATTCATCGTCTTTAGATGTGGGATACTCTTACCACTGGATTACAGCGCCACGCTCTGTTTATAGCGTTCCGTTCAATAACTACAACGGGCTGCGTTATGACCTAAATGGCTACAAAGGCGACCTCGAGTACAATGTTTCGCTATTTGGCGGTGAGTATAGCAATGAGGTGAGTGGCGGAGACTTAGAAGCTGACAAAGTATTCGGCATTACAACTGAGTTCACATACAACTCATTTAAAGCACGTTTTGTTGCGGGTCGCGGTTCAAACACCTTGAGCATTGACGCGGTTGATGGCACTTTGGCTCAACTTAGTCCGATTGCGCCTGAGTTGGCTGATGATCTCGCCATGATAGACGATTCAGGTCTATTTTTAGGTGCTGGATTTGAGTTTGACAACTTCGACTGGTTTGTGTCGGCAGAATACACCAGTGTTGAAACGAAAGATTCGTTTTCACCGAAAGACATTGCTTGGTATGTGACCGCTGGTAAACGCATTGGGAGCTGGACACCGCATATTACGTATGAAGCACGTGATGGCGACCATGACTTTAAGTTCTTAGACCAAGTAGCAGCCTTCCCAGAACAGTTTCAGCCTGCATTGCTGCAAGCTACCGCTGGTCTGCAAAGCTTTTTTATGGAAGATTTCTCTATGCTAACGGTAGGTCTGCGTTATGACTGGAGCACCAACATCGCAATAAAAGGCGAAGTTAGTCGCTACGATAACAAACGTGACGATAACCCAGCAGATATCAATCCGGCCGAAGACACGACCTTATTGAACGTAAGCGTAAACTACGTTTTCTAAGGCCAAGTTCAGTGTTGCGTTTATGCAAAATGCACCACTGAGCTTCGGATATTGATTGTCAAACAGGAAACTGCAAAAAGCTCCTTGACGCTCTCACATCTAAGTGACTAAGCGTAAAGGAGCTTTTTTACGTTTACAGCAGTGTTTGTTTGCGAAAAACTAACGGTAAAAAAGTCGTGATAGACCGTATAGAATTAAACAGCCGTAAGAATCGTTCAAATAGAAATGACCGCATGCTTACTTGTTTTAAGTATACAATGCGGGTAGCACTGAATTTGTCGAGCACTGAAAATGTCAAACACTGAAAAAGAAGAATACTTAGGTTCTCCCACTGCACACGATAATACTTTTGTTTTTACACTCTCGTCTCATCTGCAAGAAAACCTAACAGACATATGCGACCTTGTTGGGGAAGTGTTTGACGCGCATCAGTGCGAGGTTGTTGTTCAATATAAAAATGAAAATATTGCGCTGCTCAGCCTTGATATGCGAAACAAAGCCATTTCGGATTCAGCTCTTTTGAGCCAACAGTTTGACAAAGTATTTTCATTGGTCCATAAGCATCAATTTGAGCGCGTGCAAGCCTACACCGTTGACTCTGAGCCCGGTGCCAAAGCGGGCGCGTCCTCTTGTACATCCCTTGATATAATTTCAGTCCCCCTAGTATTGCTGAAGGGTTTAAAGTTTGGCGCGCTCGTTTTTTCGCGCCCCACTCGCTCAGTGGCCGAAGCCACCGAACAGAACGGTCAGCATTTAGAGCTGCTATCTCAACAAGAACAGCGCATTCTTAAAGTCATCGCCAGAGACATTCAAAACTTTTTTATTCAGCGACGCGAGCGGCTAAAAATCGAACAGTCGTATGAGTTGCAGCGTTTGATGTTGCAAAACAATCAAGATTGGATATTTGTTAAAAACGATGAATACAAAATCGTTTATGCCAACGATGCATTTTTAAATATCTACCCCGAGCATATGCGTGACAAAATTATTGGCTACACAACGGTTGAAGAATACGACGAGCAAGAGGCAGAGAAGTTTTTACTGCACGACCGAATAGCATTTAAAGAAGGTGTAAGCGAAACAACAGAAGACCTTCATCTACCCGATGGGTCGCACGTAATTGTGTCTACAATAAAACGACGTTTTGAAGATAAATATGGTGATACTTACATATTGTGCGTCTGTCGCGATATCACTGAAAAAGAAAATCTTATCCGCAGCCTACAAATGGCCAACCAGGAGTTAGACGATTTTACCAGCATTGCTTCCCACGATTTAAAATCGCCCTTAAACGCAATCCGCCGCTTACTGGCGTGGATAGAAGATGAAACAAAGGGCATATTGCCTGAAAACGCGCAAGAAAATCTCCAATTAGTGGTCAGTCGAGCGCAGAGAATGCACGCCCTACTCAACGATTTGCTCAAATTCGCAAAAATTGGCAGAGACGAAGTAAAAGTGGCACAAATATCTTTGCAAAAATCGGTTTGTGATATGCGCCAGCTTCTCGATATTCCTGAGCACTATATTCTCGAATCCGATGAGCTATTGATGACCGTGCCTGCGGTCCCGTTGAACACAATTTTGTTAAACCTAATTGCGAACGCGTTTAAACACAATGATAAGGAATTGCCCAGCGTTCACATTAGCGCTTCGGTATCTAAGCATTATTATATTATTAACATAAAAGATAACGGGCCAGGCATTGAGCCAAAATATCATGAGCGTATTTTCAAACTGTTTCAAACTCTTAAACCAAGAGATGAAGTAGAGGGAAGCGGCATGGGTTTATCGGTAGTAAAAAAATATATAGACTATTATCAGGGTAAAATAACGCTAAGCTCAGACGGTAAAAACGGCGCTACTTTCACCATTTATTGGCCAGTTGGCAAACCTGAATGATGAGGTCTTCACGCTGAATTGCATAGGGCGCATGCAGTCTCATCGCTTTGAGCAGCTAAATGCAAACCCTTTGAGCATGAGACGAGGCACAGTTGTTTGTTTGCACGATGAATCGACAAAGCGAGGGGCATACGTCAATTAAAAAGCATGCGCGCACATGGATGTGCGCGCCTGAGCGGCCAGGATGGCGAATAGCGTCTTTTTAATTGGCGTATGCCCCTCGTTAGATTCATTGTGCAAACAAACAGATTCATTGCGAAAACAGACAAGTTTATGCTCCGGTGTTGGTATGCGCTTTGCAAGAAAGACACTACTCACGGGAATGAGCACAAACAACATGGGAAATTATAATGATAAAAGCTACACCCCCTACTCTATTTGTGATTGATGACGACGACGTCGACTTTAAATTGCTCAAATATGAGTTTTCAAAACGCAAAATAATAAATCCCCTAGTTCGAGCCGTCGACGGTGTTGACGCACTCGAAAAACTAGCTTCTGGCGAAATCCAAAAGCCGTTTATTGTGCTACTTGACCTTAATATGCCGCGCATGGGCGGTATGGAATTTCTAAGCGAGTTGCGCAAAAATAAAGACTATGAAGAAACTGTCGTATTTATTCTCTCTACCTCATCAGACCTTAACGATATTCGAGAAAGCTATGAAAAACATGCAGCCGGATATTTTCTGAAAGACGATGCAAATGAGAGCATAGAACGCGTAGTAGATGTACTCGGTGGTTATTTTCAAATCGTAATGCTACCGGAATAAGTAAAGGATACAGCATGAAAATCTTGATTGTTGATGACGATGTAGTAGACCGCAAAATAATTATGAAAGCGCTCGGCGGCATCGATATTCACCGCGATATTACGCAAACCTCATCGGTTTCTGAAGGTTTGGCGGCTATGGATAAAGAGCATTTTGACGTTATTTTATTAGACTACAAGATGCCTGAAGCCGACGGCATCGAAATGCTCTACCATCTTCGCTCGCAACCCGATTTGGGCAAAACTGCTGTGGTTATGGTAAGCGCCTCGGAAGACACCGAGCTAGCGCTAAGCTGCATCGAAGCGGGTGCACAAGACTTTGTGGTAAAAAATGAAATATCTCAAGGGAAACTCAGCAAAGCTATTTTGCATGCCAAAAAGCGCTTTGAGCTTGAGAAAAAAATGCACGATAGCTATGTAAACGTGAAACACATGGCCGAGCGCGACCCGCTAACCGGTTTGTCTAATCGCTATCATTTTGAAGAAACCTTAAAGGTGATGATTGCGAACAACAAACGCACTGAACACAGTATCGCCCTACTCGCATTGGACCTTGATAACTTTAAACACGTCAACGATACCCTAGGCCACGACGCTGGTGATAGCCTGCTAGTGCAGATGGTAAATAGAATAAACGATTGTCTGCGACAAAATGAGGGCTTTGCGCGTTTAGGTGGCGATGAATTTGCCATTATCCTCGGCGGTATTTCACAAATAGGTGACGTTAGTACTATTGCAGACAGAATACTCGATACCTTCAAAACACCTTTTACGATAAACGGCAAAGAGATTACATGTGGCATGAGCATCGGCGTTGCGATATTTCCAGCCGACGCGGTCAAGGCTGCTGATCTCGTTAAATCTGCCGATATTGCGATGTATCGCGCCAAACAAAGCGGAAAAAATCGCGTTTGTTTTTACGAAAGTCAATATCAAGAGGACTTTAACCGGCGCTATGCGATACAGGTAGATATAAACAGTGTGCTAAGAAAGAAAACGTTTAGCTTACATTACCAGCCTCTTTTTGACCTGCAGTCTAACAAGATAAAGAGCTTCGAAGCGCTTATCAGATGGCCGCTGTCGGGCCCAAGCTTTTATAACCCAGACGAGTTTATTCCGATTTCAGAAGAGACACATCAAATCGTAGAAATAGGACAGCGTGTGTTAAAAGAAGCGCTGCAACAACTGCATGTTTGGCAGTCATCTTATGGACATGATTTGGGGATCTCAATAAATGTATCTCCGGTGCAGTTGCGTGATGATGGCTTTATAGAATATGTAAAGCATCAATTAGCAGAACAAAAGATTGACGCTAGAACCGTGACTTTAGAAATTACAGAGACGGCATTTTTTAAAGAAAAAGACAAAATAGCGGCCAGTCTTAATGCGCTATCAGCTCTCGGGCTCAATATTGCATTAGATGATTTTGGCATGGGTTACTCTTCAATATCACACCTTATGTCGTACCCTATTGACGTGGTAAAAATTGACAAAAGCTTGCAAGCAAATGAAGGTGATCATCATTCCAACGACGCAATGTTTGAAGCCTTGGCGCTTATGCTCAAAAAGCTCGAATTTAGGATTGTTGCAGAAGGGGTAGAAACCGAGAAGCAACTGTTGCTGTGCCGAAAACACCACATCGATAAGGCACAAGGATACTTGCTTGGAAAGCCTGTTTCAGCACAAGAGGCTGATGACTTGCTGAAACAAAACCAGTAAGCGATGGTCACAGGCCGTATGCCTATAGAATTTTGCGAAACATACTAACGGCTGCGCTGACTCGTGATGTTTTCGCTTTCGCGTTCGATATGAACGGTATGTCATGCGATACCGAGTTTTAACATCAGATAAGTGATTGCATTTGCTTTCAAGTAAGCTATAGCGCTAACCAATCAGGTCATGTTATTAAATGATTTTTAAATCGATACGTTCCTCAATTGCAGCCCTAACAAGCATCGCTATTACATTAGCTTGCGCTGCAGTCATTGCGGTTTCGGTATCGGTGTATGAGGAGCTTTATCTAGACTCGGTAAAACGGGACCTAGACGGACTAAGCTCAAATCTCGCTAATGATTTGTTGCCAATCATATCGATTGACGAGCCAGACAGCATTAGCATGACAACTGCCCTTCTTCGCCTAGACCGGTACGACAATGTAAAATTTGCCGCAATCTTAGATGACAAATTGCAAGCTTTGCAGCTTTACGGCGGAAAAGCCCTTACTTCTCGTGAAGAGATGGACAACAAGTTACTTGCTTCAAACGTCACGCAACTCACGCCGGGCGTGCAGGTAAAAAATGCCGAACTTATCGCGTTTAAGCATATTGGCGAAGCATCACTCCCTCAAGGTTATCTGCTGGTGGTTAATGACGCTGGCACGCCGCTTATGCAAAGCAAACTTACTTTGCTACAACGTGTGCTTCCGCTTGCGGTGCTTATTATAGCAATTGGCATCTTTGTGTCGGCTTGGCAAAACTACAAAATGCTTTCCCCCCTTAAAAAGCTGGCCGAGTTAGCTCGTAGAATTAAACAAACAAATGACTACTCCATCAAACTTGAGATTGATGGAAAACGTGAGGTCAAAGACCTTTCGGACGAAATCAGCAGCATGATGAGCACTATCGACAGCGAAGCGAACCGCAATAAAGCTTATACCGAGCAGCTCACAGAGCAGCGTCAACTGATGGAGCACATGGCGAACTATGACTCATTGACAGGTCTGCCGAACCGGCCTAATTTTTTGAGTATCGCCCGCGCTACATTACAAAATGCCAAGCTAACTAAAAGCAATTCCTTACTACTATATTGCGATTTGGACGGTTTTAAAGGCGTCAACGACATACACGGTCATGAAGTTGGAGACAAACTTCTTATTGAAGTTAGCCAACGACTCAAACAAAAAGTCAGAGCCAATGACTATGTTTCGCGTCTTGGCGGCGATGAATTCCTTATTTTATTGGTTAACCCCCTAGAAAAAACAACACTGAACGAATTTGCTAAAGACGTGGTTGATGCCATCAGCGAGCCGTTCAACATTAATGGCTGGGAAGTGCAAATAAGCATTAGTATCGGCATTTCATGCGCAGAGCAATCTGACTTTGATGTTGACCGCCTTATTGCCAATGCAGACATAGCCATGTATCGCAGTAAATTAAACGGTAAAAATACCTTTGCTGTGTTTGAACAGGGCATGATGAGCGCCAATAAACGCCGCCTCGATATTGCGAATGCTATAGTATCTGCATTGAAGCTTGATGAATTTTCGCTACATTATCAGGCAAAGGTAAATACGAATGAAGAAGTGATAGGCTTTGAAGCCTTAATCCGCTGGCACAGCCAAGAGTTAGGTTTTATATCGCCGCTAGAGTTCATTTCCATCGCTGAGCAGTCGGGGCGTATCGGCTTGATTACCCACTGGGTCATCAATAAGGTAAGCGAAGATTTGGCATCGTTACAAGAGGCATACGGCAGCGATATTGTTGTGGCACTTAACCTCTCGGCAAATGATTTAAAGGAACCCGGCTTATTTGCAATTATTCATGATGCATTTACGCGCCACGGTGTGACTCCTGAAGCCGTTGAGTTTGAGGTCACTGAATCTGCATTTTTAGAAAACTTTGATTATGCCAATCAGTTTTTTGACCAACTTACGCACTTGGGATGTTCAATTGCCCTTGATGACTTCGGCACAGGCTATTCGTCACTAAGTTATTTAACAAAAATCAGGCTCAACACCCTTAAAATAGACAAACAGTTTATAGATGGCATTGGCGTGTCTGAGCGGACCACCCTGATTACCAAGACGATTGTTGAAATGGCGAAAAACCTGAATTTAAAAGTATGCGCTGAAGGCGTTGAAACTGAAGCACAAAAAGACTTTTTGGTGGATATTCAATGCGAACAAATGCAAGGCTATTTGTTCGCTAAACCCAAACCACTAAGCGAACTTTTGCCAAAGCACGCAGCGTAAGCATCACTGCTTTATGCATGCTCTAACCATGTAAACACAGAAGTCGTTCATGTCCGTTCTTGTCGTTCTTGCTATTTAGACTACTCAACCTGATAAACTACTTTTAGGTCGGGTGGTACATCGGTGCCGGCGGGTACATACGCAATCGCGCCCTTGTTATCCCTTAGAAAGCTAACGACAGACTCAACACTGTCTAATTGCTGCGGTGGTTTCTTTCTGCCGGCAAAACGCATCTGCGCCCAATAAGACTGAATACGTGCTTCTGTTAAGCCCACCACTTTGGTATTGAACAAAATGCGCACTTCGTTCTCGGGGGGCAGTTCGATGGCAGTTAAGTCATAGTCCACCGTTCCTCCCATAAACAAGTTGCGAACCTCTTGCTTGGAAAGCGATAGTTCATCGTCAACATTGGCAACCACAAGCACCGACTCACGTGCCAACGCATCGCTAGCAAAGCTAATTAAAAGTACGATGGGTATCAAAAAGATAGTTTTCATTAAAACACCCACTCCACAGCTAGTTGCAAGAGTTCAGCGTTTTCCTCAAGGGTAAAAGGCCGAGTGTTAATGCTATCGTCATCAGGCTGCTCTTGCCCCTGGATAAGAGTAATATCAGCTTTGAGAGCCAAGTTGCTGCGAATATCATATCGAAGGCCTAGCGTAAACGTTTGCATATCACTTAGAGGATTTGACTGGAGTGCAAGAGCATATTGCTGGGCCAGAAAATCAAGCTGAGGATCGAAGCCCACGGGTATTTCATTTGGCGCATCCCCGTAATCAGTGTCACTTTGAGCAATGGTGGCATGCACCGTAAACGGATAAAAATTATAACCGGCCGTCACGTAAAAACTGTTGGTTGTAGGTGCAAAGTAAGCGGCAGAGTCAAAGCGCGAAAGCTCTACTTTGACAAAGTAGTCTAAATTTTCCCAACCCGCGCTAAATTGAAAATAGCGGACCTCATTGTTCACATCTAAGGTAGCGGCTGAGTCTTCGAACCCTAGTGCTCTCAACACATTTTGGAATTGAGCTAATTCGTCAATAAAGACCTTAGTTCGTCCGCGGTGGTGTGACGCTCGAAAATTAAACTGCTTGTAATAAACCTGTCCAACGACCCCCATCAAATCGTCTACTTTGGCATCTACTTTACGCCTGCCAAAGACGATTTCATCGTCGTATACACCGTAATAAGCGTCAAAGCTGCCTGAAAATTTGCGTTGTGAAAACTCGTAACTCGCTAGCAAACCGTCGTATTCGCTAAATATAAACGGATTGTAGATTTCTAACGGTAAGGTAATCCAAGGATAAGCAAAGCCAACATCAATGACTTCACTAAATTGAAAGATAGGAATGCGCTGCCTGCCCAATTTAAAACTCAAGTTATTGCTGGGTCGATAATCAGCATAAAGCCACTGTATGTCGCTGCCTTTTTCATCATTTGCACGCACTACGGCTTGGCCTACGATGTGAAAAGCATCAGACACTGTCCAGTCTGCTCTTAAACCGAGTAAACTTTCCTCCTTTAGGGTAAAGCTGTCGGTATAGCTGTTAAACGCACCTTCATCTGCGTTTAGATAACCACCCACCAATCGCGCAAAACCTGAAAACTCAACAGTTTTGTCGCTGTTTGCTCCCTCAACGCGCATCGACAGCGTCAATAATCCTGTTAATAGTGCGGTAAAAATCAGCTTGCTCAAGGATTTCATTAAAACGGGCATTCCTTAGGTAATTTTCAAATATTAAGCACGTAAAGCCAGAAAATGTGCAGTATGCGAATAAGATGCTTACTCTAATTTACTCACTTACTACAATATCGTCTTTTTATAGTAATAAATTAGCGCTTTTTGGAAATAAGCTAAAAACCACGGTCAAAACAGCATTCAACAAAATATGCTTAAAAAATACTCAGGTATGTAATACTATCCCAAAGCTGTCCCACTTAGGAGTAGACTTCGCGAAGTTGAACATCCTAATAACGATTACTTACGCGGAAACTACCATGAAAAAACTTCTTGTTTTAACAACACTTACCCTTGGTTTAAGCGCTGCTGCAGGCGTGTCCAATGCATCTGACTTTGCAAAAACCAATGATAACTTTGAAACTCAAATTTGTTACGCAGCGGCAACTGAAGGCCTCAGCGGTGCTGAAGCACTTGTACAGAGTAAGGGGTTGTCATTCAGAACCTTCAAAAAGAGCGTGAACTGCAACGGTCTGTCTTTAGCCGCGTTTGCAAAACAATACGCTAAGCGCAACGCAAATGACAAAGATAAGGTAAAGCTTGAACTGGTTGCGACGAATAACGACGTTGAGTCCAAGATATGTATCGAAGCACTTACTCGCGGCATGGATAAAACCGTGGCCAAGTATAAAATCAATAAAGATTACATTCGCTGCAATGGTAAACCTCTTCCTCGCTTTGTGAATGAAAGCAAGCGTCGTGGACAAGCGGTAGTATCAGTGTCAAATTAAAATAGTGTGTAGACTCAAGAATTAGCCAAGAAAAAACCCGCGATTAAGCGGGTTTTTATTTGTTAACGGTAACAGCAAATTAAATTTAGTTAAGTTTTTCTCTGATACGTGCAGATTTACCTGAACGCTCACGAAGATAGTACAATTTAGCTCTGCGAACTGCACCGCGACGTTTCACTTCAATGGAATCAATCGCAGGGCTATGAGTTTGGAACACACGCTCTACACCTTCACCGCTTGAAATCTTGCGCACTGTAAAAGCAGAATGTAAACCACGGTTACGCTTAGCAATAACCACACCTTCATATGCCTGAAGACGCTCTTTATCGCCTTCCTTCACTTTTACTTTTACTATAACTGTATCACCAGGGCCGAACGCCGGTAAATCAGTCTTGAGCTGTGCTTGCTCAATTTTTTTAATGATATCTTGATTGACTTTAGCCATCGAATCCTCACTTCCTAGTATTAACTGTCGTCTGCCGCATCAGCTTGCTTTTGCTCATTTACGAGCGAGTTAAGCAGTCGCTGTTGCTCCTCAGTCAGAGCTAGGTTATTTAACAAATCAGGGCGTCGCTCTAAGGTCTTTTGTAAAGACGCTTTAAGTCGCCACTGTCTAATTTTTTCGTGATCCCCACTTAATAACACCGAAGGTACATGCATCTCGTTAAAGCTTTCTGGACGCGTATAGTGCGGACAATCTAGCAAACCATTGGAAAACGAATCTTCCTCGGCAGACAAATTGTGCCCTAACACGTCGGGTATCAACCGCGCCACTGCGTCCATAAGAACCATAGCGGGCAATTCCCCACCGCTTAATACGTAGTCTCCGATTGACCATTCTTCATCAACCAAAGTCTGTATTACGCGTTCATCAATGCCTTCATATCTGCCCGCAATTAACACTAAGTCATTGCTTTGGCCTATCGATTGCACACCTTCGTAATTAAGTGTCTGCCCCTGAGGAGACAAATAAATCACTTTACTGTTTTCTGCTAGCGCTTGTTTAGCGCTGGCAATAGCGTCTGCTAGCGGTTGCACCATCATTAGCATGCCCGGACCTCCCCCGTAGGGTCGGTCGTCAACGGTACGATGTTTGTCGTGAGCAAAGTCTCTTGGATTAACCAAAGACACTTCTATCAAGCCTCTCTTAACCGCTCTTCCGAATACGCCTTGCTGTATAAAAGACGCAAACATCTCGGGAAAAAGAGTAACAACGCTAAACCGCTGCAAGGTTTCGCCTCATTTAAAAAGCCGGATCCCAGTCCACCTTGATGGTGTTACCTTGTTTATCAACTTCTACTACGACTTGGTCGAATATAAAAGGCAATAAACGTTCTTTTTGACCAAAACCATCGTTCGGATTTGCTTTAACCATCATCACATCATTAGAGCCTGTTTCGAACAACTCCTTAACCGTTCC
This sequence comes from Glaciecola siphonariae, assembly GCF_042652645.1. NCBI lineage: Bacteria > Pseudomonadati > Pseudomonadota > Gammaproteobacteria > Alteromonadales > Alteromonadaceae > Glaciecola > Glaciecola siphonariae. The sequence goes on along the minus strand of NZ_JBHSGU010000002.1, from coordinate 44,621 downwards.
TAAGTCATAACCCTTATCGGTTATTACCTTCATCCCAATTAAGTCTTTCCAGTAAAAGTCATTCTCAAGCTCAGGCAGTTGCGATGACGAAATGCTGATATCGAGATTCTTTATCAGCTCTGCATCCTCGCGGGTCTCGACGCCAACTAACTTAGCTACTAGAGCCTTGCTATGAAAACGCCATTGGTCAACCTGAACAGATTGATTTGTGCCAAGTTTCCAAGGCTCATAATCAAAAATACTTTCTGCATTTTGAGTAAAGCTATTAATTTTAACCCAACCTTTCACGCCATAGGGCGCTCCGATTTTGCCAACAATTAATGTGTCAGACGCTACGCTCATCTTTACTCCATTGTGCAAACAAAAATGACCGCTTACGCAGCCGCTTTTGCATCTTTTACCAAGCGTGCAACACGGTCTGAAAGACCGGCGCCGTGACCTACCCAATACTCAACACGCTCAAGGTCTAAACGAAGCTTTTCAGCTTGACCTTGTGCAGTCGGATTGAAGAAGCCGATGTTCTCAATGAACTTGCCATTGCGAGCACGACGGCTGTCAGCAACAACCACTTGATAAAATGGGCGCTTTTTCGCACCACCACGCTGTAAACGAATAGTAACCATATATGCCTCAAACTCGTTGTAGCGTTACCGTTAACAAAGCCTTTTTACCACCAACGGCAAAAAGGTGCGCGAATTATACGCACACTAGCCACTATTGCAAGGCTTAATTGACCTTACTCAGTTTAGTCAAGCTCATACAGCACAAGGGAATGACGCGTTTTGCAGTGTTTAAAAAGGCGCCATTACTTGCATGTTTAATGTCTACGTGTAAATCGTTCATGTCTCGTCTCCTTTATCAGCTAACTGTTAATGGTTTATTATAGCTACTTAGATAAGCCAGCAGCGCCGCCCGCAATAACTTTCAATTCACTGTCTGCCGCGCAGTGCTGAAATGAAGCTAGCCGCGATAACAAAGCTTAATGACATCTTAAGTGCAAGTGAAATGGTGCTCATTAGTTCAGGATTGGTTTGTTCCGTAAACGTTGCGTCACCTAAGTAATAGTGAATCATTAAATTCACAATACTCATGCCCACTAAATTTCCAATAGTCCGTGATAAATTCATAGACGCAGAGGCAACACCTACCTCTTGCTCTTTTACCGCCCCCATAATTGCGTTGTTATTAGGGGTAGAAAACAAACCGAAGCCTAAACCAACCAGTGCAAGAGCAGCGCTTATAAATGCCGCGCTGGTGCGGGTATCAATTTGGTTGAGCAACAAAAACCCCACACCTACAATCACGCAGCCTGTGGTAGCCACAATGCGAGGCTGAAATTTATCTGATAGCTTACCTGCAAGAGGCGCAATAATTGCCATACAAAGCGCCTGAAGTAACAGTATTTGCCCTGCCTCAGAAGGACTAAAGCCTTTGATATACTGCAAATATAGGCTGAGCAAAAAAATAATCGCAAAATTACTGCCATACATCAAAAACGAGGTTGAAAGTGAGAGGCTAAACACCCTACTTTCTTTAAACATTTGCACGCGTATTAAAGGTTGTCGATCGCGGCTTTGATGCACAATAAAAGCCGCCAGACTCGCCGCCGAAAGCAGAACGAGCAGAATGCCTATTACACTTGGTAACTTACTAAGACCATATACCAGTGAGCAGGCGAACAGTATAAATATGCCAGAACCAATCCAGTCGAAGCGAGAGTGCTCGTTGTTTTTCCACTCACCGCTCAGTTTTAACTTAATAAATATTAATAGTCCTAACACAAGCGGTATTTGAAAATAAAACACCGAACGCCAGCCCAACCATTCGGTAAGCCAGCCGCCCACGGCGGGCGCGAGTGTAAGACCGACATATACGCACGCAGCAATGATGCCTAATGCAGCACCGCGCTTGTGCGATGGCGTAACGGAAGTAACAATAGCTACGCCCGTACCAAATATCATGGCACCGGCCGCGCCTTGCATAAACCGCCAAAACAATATCCAGTCGATGCTAGTGCCAACCGCACACATAGCTGCGGCAATTGCATTTAGTAAAAGCCCGAGCACGTAAACGCGCTTTCTACCGTAATTGTCAGCAAGCTTGCCAAAAGGCAACATAAAGGCAACATTTGCTAAAATGTAAAGGGTCGGAAGCCATCCTACCTTCATGGCGTTGGCGTTTAAGTCTTCTGCCATGGTGGGAATAGCAACGTTGACTGCCGCCATGCCCATAGGCGCAATCAAATAGCCTGCGCAAACAGCGATAAGAGCAAATGTAGAAAGATTTGTTTTAGGCACTAGTAAACCTGTGTTTGTATGAGACCGAGTAATTTTTGTATGTAAACTGCCTAAATACGGTGATAAAAGAATAAATAATTGGCAGGGTTTGCAACAGCGTCGCTTAACTTTTTAATTAAACCATATTTAGCAAGGCTAGCCCAAAGCAAGTTTTGTTATATTACAAAATGCTCTGTTGTTTTTTCCTCATACTATTGCCACTGCGCCTATTAACGATTAGCCTTTTGCAGTATGGGACTTTTAGGTAACGTGTCCTCTTGTATTGTATAAAGCCGTTTAACTGTAAAAGGAAAAAACCGTGCGCTTAGCTTTTCTATTTTCAAGGTTTAACTTCATCTCGCACAAGCGACGTTGCTGTCGGCTACAGACGACTAAACGTTTGCCAGCCCAAATTTATATGAGCCTTTGCTTAGGCTTGGGCTTGGCAATAGGGTCTGTAAATGCTTTAGCCCAAGAACAGGAGCAGGCAAACGAGCAAAACTCATCGAATGCCGATGTACCGGCTAGTCAGCGAGACGACGTAGAGCAAATTGAAGTGCAAGGCCGAGCTGGAGATGCAGCCTTGCAAGCGTTTCAAATGGGTAATTTTGAGCTTGCTGAAATTCAGTTTAATAAAAATGCAGAATGCGCTTTGCGCGCTGAAAGAAACCTACGCGCATTCACCGATGATGCACGGAACGCACAGTTAAATCAGTCGCTGGCAAACGGCTTTTCAAGCAGTGGCCCCACTACAGACGCCATTGGCTCATCGTCTATGAATTCTGGCTCCAATTTGCAAACAAAAGCACCGCTTAGAGAGCTAACGTGCACAGACCGAGGCTACCAGATTTATATGGTGGGTATGTCGCAGTTACAAATGGGACGAGCAGAAGAAGCCGAAGAAAGTTTTGAGCGCGCCATAAGACTCAATAAACATCTTCATGACGCAATGTATCGCCTAGCGTTAATGAAACTCTTGCGTGAAGATACAGAAGGCGCAACAGAGCACTATGAAGACATGCAGGCCTTACTCAAAAGATGCAATAATATTTGTGATGCTCAGGCAAATATCCAAGCGGGCTTAGACTTTTTAGAAAAAGCGCTGGCGGGAAAAGTTCGAAAATAACAAAGCACTATAGGCGAAATATATAGACACTCAAAAAGGCCATCGCTGATTGAACTGCGTGTGAATAATGCACAGGAGTAACGCGCAGGGGTAATGCCGCTTGTTCAAACGCTTGATCTAGTAAGGGGCCTAGCAGTAATTAAAAGACGCTTTTCGCCATCCTGGCCGCTCAGGCGCGCACATCCATGTGCGCGCATGCTTTTAATTACTGCTAGGCCCCTCACTTTTTCGATAAAACGCTTGTACAAGCGGCATTTTGGCTAGCATTTCGAGCTGATATTTGAACACAAGGCTACTAGAACTTAGCGCTAAACCCTGCGTACCACGTTCCTTCATAAACCTCATGTGCAATGATTCGCTGGTCATCGCTTAAGCTCAAAAAACCTACGTTTAACTCGATTTTGTTCGCCTGTACATAACCAAACAATACGCTATATGTGTTATCAGCGCCCTGAATTTGCTCGTTGGATAAGCCCCATCGGAACCCGATTTTGTTATCGTTAAATGTGTCATTTAACATCGTACCAAACGCCATAGAAGCGCTGTGTAAATGTGCGTCTATCGGGTTGCGGGAAGTGATACCCAATCCAGCTTGTGTAAGTGGTTTTGCGCCGAATAGAAAGTTAGAAATCGCTGGAGATTGCTCAATATTATCGATTGGTATGCTAGCTTTGACCGGCGAAGCTAAGATTAATAAGGCCATCGTAAATACGACCACTGACGCTGTGACAGTTAAAACACCATCCGTGCAAGGGCGATTGCTCTTTGCTGGGGCGTTTGATGTTACTTCATTCGATGACGTCATTTTATCTCTGGAAAATAAGTTCTAGTCTGCTGAGAAACAAACATTACCAAGTAAAACGATTGAAAAGGTATTCATGCGCATAAAGGATATCGCGGCTAATACCTGACGTTTTTTATTTCATGTGGTTTTATTAGATGTTTGCGCCAACGCGCTATGTTGATTATGCTGACCGTCTGGTTAATTTAATTCAGCGTTACTATGACATCATCAAGCCAATCGGCTGAAGCCCCCCACAATTTTCGTTCCGTAAAATCCTCGCAAGTTGTCTTAAAAGAGCTCATGATCCCAAGCTATGCCAACTTCGGCGGAAAGGTCCACGGCGGTATTATTTTATCGTTAATGGATAAAATCGCATACACCGCGGCAGCGACGCACAGTCGAGGTTACTGCGTTACCGCCTCGGTTGATTCGGTTAACTTTGTTAATTCGGTCAATGTAGGTGAACTGGTGACCTTAATGGCATCGGTAAACTATGTAGGGCGCTCTTCTATGGAAGTTGGCATAAAAGTAGTATCGCAAGATTTTAAGCGCGGTATTGAAAAGCACACCAACACTTCCTACTTCACCATGGTTGCAATTGACGAGACCACCCGCGAATCAATTCCTGTTCCGGGCTTAATATTAGAAAATGATAAAGAAATAGAGCGATTTATTTGGGGCAAATTTCGTAAGCAGTACAAGCTCGATTACAAAAAGCAGTTTCATAGTATGCAAGACGACTTAGACATGAGCCGTGAAAAGCAAAAGCTTTTGAATGAGAACTGCTTTGTAAAGAGCCCAAATAAAAGCGTTTAGACTAGGGTCTGTTGATCTTTGCGCAAAGATCAACAGACCTTAAACTACTTAGCCTGAATAAATACGAGACCGTCGGGATTATTGCCCGTTGGGTACTCCTCAATTATGACTTGTTTGGCTATATCTATCGCCACCACTTTGTTTTTTAAATTAAGTGACAGATAGGCAATGTCTTTGCTCGGATGCAGCACTATCCCCTGCGGGCCTGCTTGTGTTTCTAGTGCTAATGTAGCCAACTCTTGTTTTGTGTTGGTATCAAAAAACCGTACATTGTGTGCCCTGAAGTCGGGCACTATGGCAACTGTTTCGTCGTGATTAAACAGCACTCTATACGGGAATGTGAACCCATCCCAAGAGGCAAGTACTTCTTCTGTGTCAGGGTCAATCACCACTAGCTTTCCGTCTTGATTAGCTCCGTACCAAAGCTCGTGAGCACTTTTTCTATAATTAATCGCCTCAGGCATTGCCTCGGTGGCGATATCTTTCGTTTTAGTTCGCTTTGCCACATCAATAACCGATATAGAATTTGCTCTTATATTAGTGGCGTAAGCGGTCGCCTCATCGGCGCTCAGAGCGAGCATGTGTGTGGTGGCTTGGTCAGTGTTAATCGACGTAACGACTTCACCGCTTATTACATTGGCGATACCAACTTTTTGCGCTTTACCCGAGGTAAATATTACGTGTTCATTGTCTTTCAAAAACCGAATACCGTGAAGCCCCGGCAACGCTGATAATTCTATGGTTCGAGCCAGCGTTTGTGCTTGCATATCAAACACGCTCAAGCTATTTCCACCCACAAAATCAGTACTCACTGCCCAGCGTAGGTCTGGCGACAACACTAATTCATGGGGACCTTGGCCAGTAGGCAGGGTGTTTACAATACGCTTGGAGTTAAGGTCAATCACGCTCACGCTATTGTCTGACTTATTCACTACCGCTAGGGCGCCATCTGCTTGCTTTGGCACATAAGCCGAGCCCGATGATGCACACCCCATGAGCGTTATGAATACAAACGCAAGCAGTAAAACAGGGCTAAACGTGACATGTCTTGACTGTTTGCGAGCAGGCGTCTGATTTTCAAGCGTCATTTAACGTTCCTGATGTTGGTATTTTTACCTATGACTATCGGGGAGGGAAACCACCGCCCATACCACCTGGTGGCATCATACCGCCCATGCCTCGCATCATTTTTTTCATGTTGCCGCCGCCCATTTTTTTCATCATTTTTTGCATCTGAGTGAACTGCTTCAACAAGCGGTTAACGTCTTGTATTTGTGTGCCAGAGCCTGCCGCGATTCGCTTTTTACGTGAGCCTTTTATCACATCTGGGCGCTGGCGTTCACCGGGCGTCATAGAATTTATAATCGCTTCCATTTGAGTGAATTGCTTATCGTTAGCTTGGTCCTTAATTTTGGCAGACATCCCGCCCATACCGGGCATTTTGTCAATCAAGGACATCATGCCGCCCATGTTGCGCATTTGCTCAAGTTGTTCTTTAAAGTCTTGCAAATCAAAGCCCTTGCCCTTTTGCACTTTTCGGGCAAGCTGCTCTGCTTTTTTACGGTCTACCTTGCGCTCAACATCTTCAATCAGGCTCAATACGTCACCCATGCCCAGAATGCGTGAAGCGATACGCTGCGGATGAAACGGTTCGAGGGCGTCTAGTTTTTCGCCCATACCTAAGAATTTAATCGGCTTGCCGGTAATGTGTTTTACTGATAGCGCAGCACCGCCTCTGGCATCACCATCGGCTTTAGTCAATATCACACCCGTCAGCGGTAGCGCCTGATTAAAAGCCAGTGCGGTGTTGGCTGCGTCTTGGCCCGTCATGGCATCTACTACAAAGAGCGTCTCAACTGGGTTTACCGCCTCATGTAATGCTTTGATTTCGGCCATCATAGCCTCGTCAACGGCTAAACGACCCGCAGTATCAACAATCAATACCTCAATAAACTTCATTTTGGCATGAGCAATAGCCGCGTTTACAATATCAACAGGCTTTTGCATGATGTTTGAGGGGTAAAACTCTACCTCTACTTCACTGGCAAGTGTTTCAAGCTGCTTGATAGCCGCTGGACGATATACATCGGCACTAACCACGAGCACTTTTTTCTTCTCACGCTCTTTGAGGTGCTTCGCTAACTTACCCACACTGGTGGTTTTACCCGCACCCTGTAAACCGGCCATCATAATGACCGCAGGCGGGGTGGCGGCAAGATTCAAGCCTTGGTTAGTATCTCCCATGGCCTGCTCAAGTTCGCTTTGAACGATCTTAATGAACATTTGACCGGGTTTAAGGCTTTTAGAGACTTCTACGCCTAATGCGCGCTCTTTGACTTTACCGATAAAGTCTTTTACTACAGGAAGCGCTACGTCAGCCTCAAGCAGCGCCATACGGACTTCGCGCAGGGTATCTTTAATATTGTCTTCGGTGAGGCGACCTTTGCCGCTGATATTCTTAAGGGACTGGCCTAATCTATCTGTTAAATTCTCAAACATATATTTATAAATAATTTTTCGCTAACGTTAGAATGAGTATACAATAAACCTAGTCGTATTCGGAATCTTTGCGGTAACTTTATCTTTTTACCCATACACCTTCTGTAGACAGTTAGCATCAGGGTCTTTAAATGAGTTTAGCCACCACAGTCTCCGTCATTAGTATCCTGCTATATGCCATTGCAGGCACGCTGTTTGCGCGCGAGTTCTTTGAACAACGCATCAACCGGACTAAATACGCCAGCATTTTGCTCATGGCGGCGGCGTTTGCGCATTTAATAGTGTTGATTATGGCCACGCGCGGACATCAGAACGAACAGCTCAGCCTCACCTTTGTCGCAGCGCTGCTAGCGCTGCTTATTACTTTGACCATGCTTGTTGCAAATAGGTATATCCGAAATTTAGTATTTTTGCCCATTGTCTGTTTTTTCTCTGCCCTGTTTGTTCTCTTGCATCACGTTTTTCCGGCGACTACCGGCATTAGTTTAAATATGAGCATGGGCTTGGTCAGTCATATTCTTTTGTCCCTTGTTGCCTTTGGCGTATTGGGTATTAGCACGCTGTACGCGTGCCAGCTCAGTTTTATCAATTATCAACTCAAGCAAAAAAGTAAGATGATGTTGCACTCTGGCTTGCCTCCTCTCATGTCGGTTGAAAATATACTCTATAAACTAATGACACTCGGCGCTGTACTTCTGGCCGTTGCACTAGCCTCAGGATTTATTTTTGTGCCTAATATGTTTGCCGACGGCTACGCACACAAAACACTGCTTAGCAGTCTCGCCTTATTGACATTTATTGTTGCTTTAGTGCTACATAAAAGCATTGGCCTTAAAGCGCGCAGCGCGGTCATTTTCAATCTCACTGGCATCATTCTCCTTGGCTTGGGATATTTTGGCAGTCGCATCGTAAAAGAATGGTTAATCCACTAGACCGATTATGTTTTTATCTCGTTTTACATTCCCTAAAGGAACTTCACCTTGGACCAAATAGACACTACGACCCTAACTATTGCTTTAGGTGTACTGATATTAATGTCAGCCTATTTCTCAAGCTCTGAAACCGGGCTAATGACCATCAACCGTTATCGCCTTAAGCACCTTGCAAATGAGGGTAAGGCCGGCGCTATACGCTCGCAAAAACTGCTTGAACGCCCAGACCGCCTAATTGGCTTAATTTTAATAGGCAATAATTTGGTCAACATTGCCGCTACCGTTGTTGCCACTGCCCTTTTTGACCGATTGTTTGGTCCTATCTACGGACCGATTGTAACGATGATTGGTTTGACGCTAATTATCTTGGTATTTGCAGAAGTCACGCCAAAGACCTTTGCTGCCTTATATCCAGAAAAGATTGCCTTCCCAAGCTCATTTTTTCTGCTTCCGCTGTCGTATTTACTTACGCCACTGGTAAAATTTGTCAACGCCATCACAAACGGTGTGTTGATGTTGCTACGGATAAACACCACCGGTGGCAGCGGCGACTCACTTAGCCGAGAAGAGCTGCGTACCGTCGTGCATGAAGCCGGCGCCATGATCCCACAGAAACACCAAGACATGCTGGTAAGCATTCTCGATCTAGAAAAAGTCACCGCCGAAGACATTATGGTACCGCGCAGCGAAATCTTTGCGCTCGACATTAACGATGATTGGAAGTTACTCCAGAAAAAGCTTACTCATTCTCAGCACACTCGTGTTCTCTTGTATCGCGACAGCATCGATGATGCAGTGGGTTTTGTGCATGTGCGCGATGCCCTTCGTTTGTTGTCAAAAGACCAATTTACTAAGGCGTCTATGCTCAGAGCAGTGCGCGAAATTTACTACACACCCGATTCAACGCCCCTGCATACTTTGATGTATAAGTTTCAAGCTGAGCGCGAACGAATCGGGTTAGTGGTAGATGAATACGGTGATATTCAAGGCCTCGTTACCTTAGAGGATATACTCGAGGAAATTATCGGTGATTTCACTACCAGCATGCTTCCTGACTACCATAAAGAGGCCATGTTGCAACAAGACGGTAGCTTCTTAGTCGACGGCAGCACCAACATTCGCGAGCTTAACAAAGAGCTTGATTGGAAGTTTCCGATTGATGGGCCAAAAACCCTGAACGGGCTCATTATTGAATACCTAGAAGAAATACCCGAGAACAATATTAGCCTGCGGCTAGCTGGCTACCCTGTTGAGATTGTGGATATAAGCGGTAACATGATTAAAACAGTGCGGGTACAGCCTGAATACTATCGAGACCCAAACCAGACCCGTGAAGAAGCAGAGCGTCAGTAGTCGCGCTTGGCTCTGTTAGCAAGCGCTTTAGCTTTGATAGCTTCAATCTTTACATTGAGGTCATCTAATTTATGAACGAGCTTGTTGAGCTCGTCGTCGTCGGGAATATCTGCTGACATAGCATGCTGCTTTAACGACAGTCTAAGGGCGCTTGGCAATGACAATTTGTGCATAACTTTTTGCATAGTAATAGCGCCCTCCTCTACTAAATACTTTGATATAAGGCGATTTGCTGACCAATATGAGTGGTCGGGTCGTAGTCGATGATAAGAATATCGGCAGTATCAAAGATTTTTCCATTAAAACCTGTACACACTTTGTCGGCAAGCAGACTGACCAGAGGCATATGACTTATCAGCATCAAATGTTCAGGCGTTTTGCTATCTGCAGTCTCTGTGCCGCCGTTTTGTTGATGCAAAATGCCATCAATAAAATCATGCACATCATTTGCCCTTCCCATAGGCGTGATTAAATCGGTGTCGTGTTTTTGGTTAAAGTGCATATGTTCACTCACCGCATCATAGGTTTGCTGCGTGCGCAAATAAGGACTCACCCATACTTGGTCGATACTTGCAGCTAACCCTCGCCCAGTAAAATAGTCAGATAGGCGCTTTCCCGCGTTCGCAGATTGAGTAAGCCCGAAGCGTGTTAACGCTCTGGATTTATCATTGGCTTGGTAAGGCGTTGCCTCACCATGACGCATTATTATCAATATCATATTAAAGTAATCTGACCTATAGACGCTATTAGATACAACAGCAAACCTGTTTATTGTTAACGACAGTTTGCACACTTCCTTTACAACGCGCTATGCTTACTTAGGCGTTACATCTAGAGATATCTGTGTATTTATTAAAAAGTACAGACCAAAACCTAGTTGTCGAAACACTTCCTAACGGCTTAAAGCTGGCTATTATCCGAAGTGACGCAACGCCTGTGCCCATTGTTTCGGTATCGGTAGCTGCAGGACAATATCACGAGACTACTCAGTGCTACGGTTTTTCTCATCTTTTAGAGCATATGATTTTTCATCGCAGCAAGCGCGGCGAACATGAGGATGCACTCGAAAAGCATGTCGCCAGCCAAGGTGGCTATATTAACGGTTGGACCCATGCGTGTCATACTAATTTTCATCTTAGCTGCCATCAAAGTGGTTTTATTTCAGCGCTTAAAATGCTTTGGAATAAAATCACCCATCCATCTTTTTCAATTGATGGGATAAAAAGTGAGATTGCTGCAATTGAGCAAGAATTTAGGCTCAAGCAGCAAGACCCTGTCAGGGGCTTATTCTCGGTCAAAAAAGCGATTGCCAATCAAGCGCATCCGTTTCATCGCTTTACCGTAGGGAATGCGCAAACATTCTCTAAACAAAGCTTAGATGAATTACAAAGCTCGCTTATCGAGCACCATGAAAACTACTTCCATTCAGGCAATATTGCTGTCTGTATAAAACTACCGCGCCATGACGCTTATAACGACTTGCCTTTTGATGACTTGCCATTTAACGACTTATTAGGCCAAGCAAAGCATATATTATCAGCTGGGATTGCTGAAAAACCAGCGAACCATGCACTGCAACTCCCTGCATTATATACACAAGACATGCAGAATATTTGGGTAAACCTGAGAGTCAAACATTCCTATTGCCAATTGGTATTATGTTGGTTAGTTGATAAGCAGGATGAAGTCGTTGATGCTTACGCACTAAAAATGCTGCGCAAACAGTTTGAAAGTAAACACAAGCAAGGCGTCTTCGATATCTTTGCTATGAAAAAATGGATAAGAGCAATTACCTTTACCGGCGGTATCGAACAAGACAAGTGCGAAGAATTACAACTGCATCTTACGCTCTCTCCTAGCGGTGCAAAGAACAAAGAAAATATTATAGCCTTGGTAACTGGCTACATCCGTTTCTTAGGCCAAAGTCAGTTGGCAAACTGGCGATTTAATGAATTAGAGAAGCAAGAGAATCTATTTGCTAAATATGGCAACAAACGCGACCCTATCGAGGCCTGTATTGAGACGGCTCAATCTCTGCATGAGGGAAACAACAAAAGCGACAATAGTTCACTGCCTCAGCACAGCTTTCATCAAGCCAAAACTCGCATCCAAGAAATCGTTAGGCAAATGGCGGAATCAATACATCATGTCTACTTTATAGATGAACACGCTGCAGTTGATAAAACAACCGAGTTCTATGATGTGCCGTATAGCGTTCAATCTTTACCAAGTATTTCAGCAGATACACAAACACCATTCATGCTAGCACCACAAAATGCGTATGTCAGTGCACAGCTGCTTATGGTAACGCCAGAACTTCCGTCAGGCACTGTTAAAGTATTTGATAACCACGGTGTGAAGCTCAAATTTGCGCAAGTAATCAAAGACTCTCAGCCCTGCGGAGATTGTTTTATCTCTGTTAATAGCCCCGCGATGTGTGCCACTTTAGAGCACACAGTCAGCAAAAAAATATGGGTAGAAGCGCTCGAAAAATATTTGCAGCGACGCTTTTATCAGGCGACTGACGCAGGTATCGCGTTTCGCGTGTACGGTCATCAGCATGGGCTAACGATACACACCACAGGCTTTAGCGACAAACAACTGATGCTGTGCATCGAAATCGTGAACTGCATGATTGCATTTAGGCTTAATCGTGACGAATTTGACCACGGAAAAGAAGTTATCAATAAGCGATTAAGCAATAGCTTGGTGCAAAAACCCATAAACCAAATGTTCGCGAACCTAAATACGCTTATTCAAGGGGATACATTTTCCATTAAGCAGCAGGTAAACGCAGTAAAATCATTGGCTTTTGAAACGCTGAATGCACATCAAGGCGAGTTTTTTCAAAAAGTATGCGTAGAGGCTCTGATGGTGGGTAACTGGCGTTTATTTGCAGCGCAGCGCATGCATCAGCAGTTACAGGGGCGCTTAACGGCCAAAAGTCTATGGCAAAAACCAAAGATTACGGCAAATTATATTGAGCAGGGGTGCCTGCCAAAGTTGCACGCGATTGACAGTACACAAACTGCCTTGGTGCTTTATCAACAGCTAAAAGAAATAGACGACGGCGTGTATTATTTGAAAGAACATGCCACCGCAATTTGTTTGATGCTAGAGCATATATTAAGCCCCCATGTATTTCTGCGTCTGCGTAATGAGCAGCAGTTAGCCTATCTTGTAGGCGCTGGCTATAAACCCATTAATGCGCAAGCAGGTATCGCCATTTACCTGCAGTCTTCTGAAGCAGGCGCGAGCCAATTATACAGAGGCATTATGAGCGTCATTGAGCAGATGCTAGATAACTGGGAGGAAACCGAAGAAGAAATTGAACAGGCGCGCCCTCGAGTGATAGAGCAGTGCAAGCCCTTAGACAAAGACATCGCAAGTACTGCACGGCGACTTTGGGCAAACTTCGACAGCAGTAACGGGTTTTATGATTACAAACGCCTGCAGGCGTCAATCGCAAACGTGAGCGGTGAAGATTTAAAGCACACGCTTGCTAAACTCATGCACCCAGGCGCGGGTCAAGCATTGTTGACAAATGATACTCAAGCCGCGTCCCACGAAGACTTTGCACATTTTACTCACCGGCCCAACGTGCAATAGCTGTTTTGGTTATGCGTTTTGCTTATGCGTTTTGCTTATGCGTCTAAGTAAACGCTATCGAAGCCAGCAACCTTGCGTAAAGCCATACGTTTTGTGATTTGGAACATGGGTAAGAGCATTGGACCTAACACGATGGCCGCAAGTGCCCACTTTCGCTTTTCAAGTCCGTAAATCACCGCTTCGATATACATGTATACCATCGACAGGGCAAAGCTAAGTACTAATAAAATTGTAAACATCTAGCAACTCCATACATTGAAGTGAATGCCCCTTACGCAAAATCGAAAATCTACCCTTTGGGCGACTGCGCAGATGACAACTGTGGGGACGAAGGGCATCGCGCAAGAGCATTAGAGCATCAATTTCACAGCTTTAACATGAAAAATCCGGCTTAAGCCGGATTTTTAACACTTAATTAACCAAAAAATGACTTATTTATAAAAGGTTTCTTGATTTTTGTTCATGCGCACTAAAATATCAGCTGGTGTATATTTATCACTGTAACTGGCACTGTAATGCTCTAAACGCCCTACCAAGTGAGCAAGACCTAGCTCATCCATGTAGCGAAATGGTCCGCCCAAGAACGGCGGAAAGCCAATGCCAAAAATCGCACCAATGTCACCATCGCGAGCATTGCGAATAACGCCCTCTTCCAAACAGCGCGCGGCTTCATTCAGCATAAGCAAAACACAGCGCTCAACGACGGTCGCATCTGTATACTTTGTGACCGGCGATATGCCTAATAACTCATATACAGACTCATCTACCTCTTTACCGTTGTTTTTACCCTTGTAATCGTAAAAACCCGCTTGGTTTTTCTTTCCTTTACGGTCGTTTTCTAGGAGCTTGTCAAAAGCATCTGGTGCAGAGAAACGCTCACCAAACTGTCCTTTTAAAATAGGTATGATTTTAGTGCCTACATCTATCCCTACTTCGTCTAACAGCTTAAACGCACCCACAGGAAACCCGAACTTAACCAAGGCCTTGTCTATCGCATCAACGGGTTGTCCTTCCATAGCCAAATAGCCGGCCTCACTCATGTAAGGAGCTAAAATCCTATTTACATAAAATCCAGCGCCGTCTTTCACCACAATCGGAGTTTTGCCTTGACGTTTGGCAAACTCTACCGTGCTTGAAATGACTTGGTCAGACGTCGATGCGTGAGGAATAACCTCAGCAAGCGGCATTTTGTCTACCGGTGAGAAATAGTGCAAACCTACAACATTTTCAGGACGTGCAGCCTTAGCAGCAATATCAGCGATGGGTATAGACGATGTATTAGACGCAAAAATAACGTCTTTACCGCAATGCTCCTCTATCTGCGCGACCATATCCTGCTTCAGGCCTAAGTCTTCGAACACTGCTTCAACTACAATATCGTTGTTTTTATAACCGCTATAGTCCAAGCAGCCAGTGATCATAGCGAGTTGCTGCTGCATCTCAGATGCGCGCATGAAGCGTTTTTTCACTTTAGCATTTAAGATGTCGTAGCTGTATTTGAGTGCACCGGCTATGCCATTCTCGTTGATATCTTTAATGCGCACTGGCACTTTTGCTTTTGTTGCGGTAACAAAGGCAATACCGCCGCCCATCAGGCCGCCGCCTAAAACACCCGCCTTTTTAATCGGCTTGGGAGAAACACCCTCTACCCCATTTTCTTTTTTCATTTCGGTGGTGGCAAAAAATATTTCACGAAGCTGTTTTGACTCTTTTGTCATAACCAACTTGCCAAATAAGCGCGCTTCTGTCGCGTATCCTTTTTTGGGATTATCTAAGCCTGCCTCGATGCTGTCTATGATGTACATCGGCGCTGGGTAGTTGCCTTTGGTTTTGGCAAGCGTAGCTTCTCTGGCCTTACGAAACATGATTTTACGACCCAAGCTAGTATTCTCTAGCATTTTGTCGGCCATCGATTTATTGGCTTCGTGCTTAGACTTTGGCGTCGCTGCATATTTAATCGCGACATCCATCAATATGGTTTGCGGCACCATATCATCTACAATACCGTATTTTTTAGCTTGTTTTGCGCGTGCCGGAGCACCCGTTAGCATCATCTTCATGGCTTGCTGCACGCCAATCAGCACTGGTAGTCTCTGTGTGCCGCCACTGCCCGGGAGTAAGCCTAACTGCACTTCAGGTAAGCCAAGCTGTGTCTTTGAACTGTCGCTGCATATGCGATAGTTACACGCCAAAGCTAGCTCTAAACCGCCGCCTAGAGCAGGACCGTGAATTGCAGCAACAAAAGTTTTGCTCATCGCTTCAATGCGGTCGAATATCTGTTGTCCAGCGACCGATAAGGCCTCGGCATCTTCGCTCGACTGGCAAGCAGCAAGCATCGACACATCGGCCCCTGCAACAAAAGAGTCTTTTTTACCGCTTGCTACAACGACACCTTTGATATCTGCATCGTTCTCTATGTCGTCTAATATGGCTGAAATCTCATCGCCAAAATCGGCTTTTAAGGTATTCATGGATTCACCCGGTACATCCATGGTTAAAATCGCAATACCGTCGTCTCGTTTCTCAAGGCTAAAAGCACTCATTATTCTGTCTCCACAATCATAGCTGCACCAAGTCCGCCTGCTGCACATGCTGTCAGCAATCCTGTTCCACCGCCCTTACGGTTGAGGTCATTGAGCATCTGCGTGATCATGCGCGTGCCCGTGGCAGCAAAAGGATGTCCATAAGCAATCGAGCTACCCATTTGGTTGAACTTGTCCATGTCAATTTCACCGGTGGCTTTTTTCCTACCGAGTTTCTCTTGTGCAAATTTGTCACTGGCAAACATTTTTACGTTGGCAAGCGTTTGAGCGGCAAACGCCTCATGCATTTCAATCAGCGTAAGGTCAGACAAACTCATGCCCGCTCTATCGAGCGCTATAGGCGTTGCGTATGACGGTCCCATAAGCATATCTTCGAGCACGCCAATCGCCGCAAACGCGTAGCTTTTGATATATCCAAGGGGTTTATAACCCATTGCTTTCGCTTTACTTTCGGTCATCATCAACACCGCTGACGCACCGTCTGTGAGCGGCGTTGCGTTTGCGGCCGTGACCGAGCCATACTTCTTATCAAATACAGGTTTTAGCTTGGCATAGCCTTCAAGCGTTGAGTCAAAGCGTACATTGTTGTCCTTTGACAATGCCCCTTTGTAGGGCTCGGCATAAGCGGTCATCACTTCATGACTTAAATGGCCTGCCTCCCAATTTTGTGCCGCGAGAGAATGTGAGCGATGTGCTAAGGCATCTTGTTCCTGTCGGCTAATACCATGACTTTTTGCCATTTGCTCCGCCGTTTGTCCCATCGACAAACCGGTAGAATACTCTGCAACGGCAGGAGGGACTGGCATAAGGTCTTTCACACCCAATTTCTTAAAGATATTGAATTTTTGACCCGCTGTTTTTGCTTTCTGTAGGTCTACCAAGGCTCGCGCAAGGTTTTTAGACACGCCAATTGGCGACACAGATGTTGAGTCGGCGCCACCAGCAATACCCACTTCAATATTGCCCACCATCATCGATTCTAATACGTTAACTGTAGACTGGAAGCTCGTAGCGCAAGCTCTTGACACACTGTATGCATCGGTATGCACGCCCATGCCCGTGCCTAACACAACTTCTCGAGCAATGTTCGGAGCTTCTGGCATCTGTACAACTTGCCCATAAACAACCTGTTCAATAATGGCCGGGTCCACATCATTGCGGATCATTAACTCATTCACTACCATTTTGGCTAAATCCACTGCAGGGACACCATGGAAATAGGTGGCCATTTTTGCAAATGGCGTGCGTAAACCTGCGACTATCGCAATTCGGTCTCCCGCCTGCGTTTTCAAATTCTGTTTATTCGACATTGTGTTTCCTCAACTGTGAAGCGAGCCTCTAATCTGGTCTGACCACATGATTGTGACGCGATTGTGACAAACTACAGCGCCAAACGCAAATTTATCAAACATAGCTAATGCTGGTATAGAGTTTTAGCATAGCTCAAATAATAAACAAGGCGCTGTCTTATTTTAATTGCGCACCTGCTGATTCGTGTGCTGAGTCATCTGCTGCAGGTATGCACTCGAGCGTATTGGGCAAAAATGCGTGTTCGCCTAAGCTTGAACAAAATATAGGCAGTTTTTCAGCGCTATCAGCGCTATTAATAATCATGCGAGAACTCAAGGAGATTTTCATGGTCTCAAAAAGCTGTTACTAGACTAGGAGCATTTACGGTAACGATTTACGCGGTGATCAGCATATGCACCAATCAGCATATAATTAATGGCTCTATGCTTGAGTTTTGTACCTTCGCCCCTATATCCATCGTATTGAATATTAATCATTTATTGATATCTAAACAGGTCGCTACATGGCAGTAAAGCAAATACAACAACTATTATCCCATTTAGATTCTCAGGTCATCGGCCAGACTGAACTGACTCAGTCCATCGTCATTGCGCTTCTTGCCGACGGTCACATTCTGGTAGAAGGTCCTCCAGGGCTTGCAAAAACACGCGCAATCAATGCGCTTTCTGACGGTATCGAAGCAAACTTTCATCGCGTGCAATTTACCCCCGACTTACTGCCTGCAGACCTAACGGGTACCGATATATATCGCCCTGAAACTGGCGAGTTTATCTTTCAACAAGGTCCTCTGTTTCACAACCTTGTACTCGCAGACGAAATTAACCGTGCGCCGGCTAAAGTGCAATCAGCATTGCTAGAGGCGATGGCAGAACGACAAATTACTGTGGGCAGTAAAACGTACACCCTTCCCGACTTGTTTTTAGTCATGGCAACGCAAAATCCATTAGAGCAAGAAGGAACCTACCCTCTGCCTGAGGCTCAGCTAGACCGTTTTTTAATGCACATTGAGATTGACTATCCCAACGCAGATACCGAGCTTAAGATTTTAAAGTTGAACCGAGGTGAGACCCTCGATGAGATAAATCACGCGCTGCCAAAAGATGTCGCCAAGCTATCTCAGCTAGACATTACCTCTGCGCGGAAGTCGCTGTTAGAACTTCATATGGCTGATGCAATAGAGCAATACATTGTGCAATTGATTATGGCCACTCGCCAGCCGCAGGCTTACTCAGACGAACTGCGCCAATGGATAGAAATCGGCGCCAGTCCGCGCGCAACCATTGCATTAGAACGCTGCGCCCGCGCTCACGCGTGGCTCCATGAGCGTGACTTTGTTAGCCCTGAAGACGTACAAGCGGTGTTGCATAATGTTTTGCGCCACCGCCTCATACTGACATATCAAGCGCAGGCACAAGGGATTGATAGCAACAAGGTTATCACTCAAATTATGCAATTAGTGCCGGTTCCTTAAGCAAACGCGTCCATAGGTAGCAATGGTTACAAACAGATGCAAGTAAATACGGTCAGTTACGAACTCGATAAGCTCAAGAGCAACGGCATTGAACTGTCGATGGCAGAGCTCGTTCAGGTAAAAAACTTGTCAGACATGCTGTCTTTAGCGCCAAAACACAAGGCGGCCAGTCAAATGGCCGGTGCAGAGCGCTCGCTTTTTAAAGGCAGAGGAATGGAATTTGACGAAGCGCGTCATTACCAGCCGGGCGATGACATTCGCAGCATTGACTGGCGGGTGACCGCTCGCACTGGCAAAACACATACAAAGATTTTTAGAGAAGAGCGTGAACGACCCATATTTGTTTTTCTAGACGTAAGTGCAAGTATGCATTTTGGCACCCAGCTCTTATTCAAATCGGTGCAGGCGGCGCATGTTGCGGCACTTATATGTTGGGCGGGTGTGGCTCGAGGCGATAAGCTGGGTGGGATTGTATTTAATGACACCCAAGACATTGAGTGCAAACCTCGAGCACAGACCAAAAATGCTCTGCATTTTCTGCAATCGGTCGTTAGCTTGCAAAACCGTTCGGTAACCGAGGCCTTGAGCAATGCAGCCACAGTTGAGCGTGGGTCAAATGCACACACCGGCGGCGCTGCTTTTTTAAACGCATTGCAGCGCATGCACTACCTCGCAAAGCCGGGCAGTTTAATTCATTTGATTTCAGACTGTGAGCATCTGTCTGATGAACATTTAGCGTTGCTAGGCGACTTGAGCCGTCATTGTGAGGTGCAAGTCAGCGTGATCAGAGACCCGTTTGAACTAGCGTTACCGCCCACACCAAACACGCAAATATTAAGCGTTACCGACGGCAGTCAGCGCGGTACGGTAATACTCGGTGAAAGTGCACAAGCACAGCGCTATCAGCGCCAACAGCGAGACAGACTCACCACACTTAAAAACGCGCTGAATGCCAATGGCATATTTCCAAGAGTGGTAACCGCAGGGATAGCCTTAGAAAAGCAGTTGAGCGGCAACAAACGTGCCTACGAACTTGGGGAAGCAATATGAGTACTTTGCCTCCATTGTCAGCGTTTAAGTGGACGCAGGCGCAAGCTAATAATCTCAATCCAAACGCGGCTAGTCCGCTAGACCAACTTGCCGACATCCACTTGCCGCAGGCTGTCAGTATATGGCCTCCAGCAGTGGGTTACTGGATTGTACTTGCTCTGTTGCTAGGAGCATTTATCACGCTATATTTGTGGAATAGAACGCGCAAGAACAGGCTGAAACCGCGTAATGAGAGTCTAAAAGCGCTTGAAAGCATAAAACCTAGCGATACAAAAGCCTACGCGCAAATCCATCACGTGCTTAAACAAGCCGCACATGCCTACCTGCCCCAACATAAGGTACTTCATTTACACGGCAGTGGCTGGCAATCAGTGCTTACTGGTTTGTATACGCATGGCGATCAAAAACAAATTTGCGCAACACTGCAAGCGCTTGCGGCATGGCAATATGATGAACGCACTGAACTTGAGAACTTCGAGCAAACGCGCACTGCCGCAAGAACGTGGATAAAGCGTGCGCTCCCTCCTAAAAAAGGAGCGCTTGATGTTTGAATTTGTATGGCCTTATGTATTTATTTTGCTGCCGCTCCCCTATTTAGTGCGGCGGTTTATGCCGGCAAAACCAGCGCCTCAATCTGCCGCTCTTCGTGTGCCAAGCCTACAGCGTTTTGATGGTGTGCACACAACAAAGAAAGGAACATCAAGACTCGGTGCTTGCTTGGCTTTTTTGATATGGGTTTTGCTCGTCAGCGCAGCGGCAAGACCACAATGGCTCGGTGAAGCGATATCGATTCCTAGCGAAGGACGCGATCTTATGGTGGCGGTAGACTTATCGGGCAGCATGAAACAAGCCGATATGAAAATTCAAGGCCGCGAGGTAAACCGCCTTTCAATGATTAAATACGTGCTCAGTGATTTTATTGAAAGACGTGTAGGCGACCGACTCGGACTTATACTGTTCGCCGACACTGCGTATTTACAAGCGCCCTTGACCTTTGACCGCGAAACTGTAAAGACCTTACTCGATGAATCTGTGATTGGACTCGTTGGCGAGCGAACCGCGATTGGAGATGCCATTGGCCTAGCGGTGAAGCGCTTTTCAGACAAGCAAGAATCTAACCGCGTGCTGGTGCTGCTCACCGACGGACAAAATACCGCAGGCAATATATCCCCTGAACAAGCGCTGTCGCTTGCTGTGGCGAATAAAGTGACTATCTATACAATCGGTGTTGGCGCAGATGAGCAGGTCGTCAGCAGTTTTTTTGGTCAGCGCACAATTAATCCATCCCAAGACCTAGATGAACGACTACTAAGCGATATCGCTAGGCAAACAGGTGGTCAGTATTTTAGAGCCCGCGATACTGAAGAGCTGAGTAATATATATCAGTTGCTTGACACCTTAGAGCCCATAGAGGGCAACTCTCAAAAAATGCGTCCGCAAAGTGCTTTGTTTTATTATCCTTTAGGGGCAGCGATTGCTCTTGTCGCGTTAGCTTTAGTGTTTAATTTACTGAGAGCGAAAGTGGCGAATTTTGCTCCAGCAAAGACAGGAGAAAGTTGATGCTCAGCGACTTTCACTTTTTAAGACCTGAATTACTGTTATGCGTGCCTGCTCTAATAGCCATTATTTGGCTTTGGATGCGCCTTCGCTTATCGAGTAGCGAGTGGCAGTCGATATTGCCGCAGCACCTGCATCAACGACTGGTTAGCAATAAGAGCAATAAACAAAGCCGTCAGGCGTTTATATGGTTGATGCTCGCATTGAGCATTGCCAGCATTGCAGCGGCAGGCCCCGCCTGGGAAAAACTGCCACAGCCGGTTTATCAGAGCAATTCTGGGCGCGTAGTGGTTATGGACATGTCGCTGTCGATGCGCGCGACCGACGTTACCCCCAGTCGGCTTGCTCGAGCAAAATTTAAAGCCATTGATTTAGTCAACGAAATAAATGATGGTGAGGTAGGGCTTGTGGCCTACGCAGGCGATGCCTTTATTATTAGCCCCTTAACCGACGACATCAGCAATCTTGAAAACTTGATTCCAAGCCTAAGCCCAGAAATTATGCCTAACTCTGGCAGCAACCCCAGCGCAGGCTTATTACAAGCAATTGAGCTTTTAGACAATGCCGGCTACCAAACCGGTCACATTTATTGGATCACCGATGGTATTGAGTATGAGGACGTTAAACCTATTCGTGATTTGCTAAACGATACGCAGTATCAATTTTCTGCACTGACAATTGGCACAGATGAGGGCGCACCTATTAGCATGAATGATGGTAGTTTATTGAAAGATTACAGCGGTGCCATAGTGATCCCCAAAGTTAACTCTGCTTTTCTAGACGACGCACTTAGCCCCAGTAACGGCCGGCAGACGCGCATGTCGATTGACGATACCGATATCAAATCGATGCTCTTGACAAGTCGTCAGTTAGACGCTGTAAAACAAGAGAATAATGAACAAAACACAGGAGATGCTTGGCGCGACATGGGCGCTTATCTTGTTCTGCTGATTTTACCCATTGCACTGTTTATGTTCAGAAAAGGCGTGCTATTTTGCCTCGTGCTTACCGCTTTTACACCACTTTGGCCAGACACGGCCTATGCGCAACAACCCACAAACAAACCGGTACAAGACGAGTCGAAGAATACTTCCCTCACAGAGCGTGCTAAGTGTTGGTTTTTAAACAGCAATCAAAAAGGCGCCGAGGCATTTAATAATGAAAATTATCAAGACGCGGCAGAGTTATTTAAGGACATAAATTGGCGTGCGGCCGCCGCCTATAAGGCGGGTGATTATGAAACCGCCCTGTCTTTGTATCAACAGTCAGATGGCTTAAACAGCATTTACAATAGCGCTAATGCGCTTGCTCAATTAGGTCAGTTAGAAGAGGCTATTGATACTTACGCTAGAGTGTTAAAACTTGACCCTGAACACAAAGAAGCCGCAAAAAATAAAACCGTGCTTGAGGAACTTCTTGAGCAACAACAGCAGCAGCAACAAGACCAGCAACAAGGTGACCAGGGAGATAACTCCGAGTCATCTGATCAAGCTGATTCACAAAACGGGCAAGATAATAGTCAACAAAGCAATAGCGGCCAACAGGGCGATACACAAGGAGAAGGCGGCGAAGAGCAAAACAGCGACGGTGAGCAAAGTGAGGGCGAAAATAAACCCGATGAGGAGCAAAGTCCGGAGAACTCAGGTCAGTCTGAGCAAAGCCAGCAAGACTCTCAAGGGAGCGGTGAATCTGAGCAAGGCCCGCTAGATGAGATGCGTGATGCACAAGGCGAACAGCAATACAACGGTACCGAACAATCATCAGCCCTTCCACAGGAACAAGAGAATGTTGATGAACAAGAAAACGTAGGCAGCGTTCAGGCTATCGACCAAAGTGAGCTTACGCCAGAAGAGCGTGAGCAGATGCAGCGACTTCAGACGCTTATGAATAAGGTGCCCGACGACCCTGCATATTTATTACAGCGAAAAATGTTGATTGAAGCCCAGCGCCGCAAACAATTTGCGCCGCCGACCAAAAACGAGCAGGAGTGGTAATGAAAGTGTTTTATTGGGCCTTTTGTGCTCTGCATGTATTGATGATGGCAAGTATAAGCATGCCGGCAAACGCAGATGTAAGCCAGTTAAGCGCTACGATTGATAAAAATCCAATGCTGATAGATGAATCGGTTACGCTGCAGGTTACTGCCATAGGCGGCGCAGATAGCGATGCCATCGACTTTCTCGTGTTAACAAAAGACTTTCGGGTGAGTCAACCGTCGGTGAGTCAATCGACGCAGATTATAAACTTTGATCGCACGACGAGTACCACTTGGACTTTGCAGCTACTCCCCAAAAAAACCGGCCAGATTACCATCCCTAGTTTTACCATTGACGGAAAAAGCAGCGACCCGATTACGTTAACTGTCCTCCCGGCAGGCCAAGGCACACGCGCACAACCCCGCGACTTTTATGTGACCGCCGAGGTGAGTAATGACACTGTTTACCTGCAGCAGCAGGTAAGATACACGGTAAAGATTTACTTGGCAGGCGATATACAGCGAGGCAGTTTGTCGGAGCCTGTACTTGATGGGGCGGTAATCGAACAGCTAGGTGAAGACAAAGAGTATCAAGAGCTGGTAAATGGCGTGCGTTATCGAGTGATTGAGCGTAACTTTGCGGTATTGCCTCAGGCAAGCGGCAGCTTCACTATAGACGGTCCTGTATTTCAAGCAGAAGTACTAACCAGTACTAGGCAGAGCTTTGCATACTTCAACCGGAGTAAAACAATTAGCAGAATGGCACCCCAAAAAACCATTAATGTGCTGCCAATCCCGCAAGACTATCAATATACATGGCTACCCAGTGAGCGCGTACAGCTCGACGAACAGTGGTCAAATGATGATGCCGCTTCATTCGTGCAGGGTGAACCGATTACGCGCACCGTGACGTTAACAGCACTCGGTTTAATTGAAGAGCAACTGCCTCTAATTGAGGCAAATTATCATCCTAGCTTTAAAACCTATCCTGAGCAGGCCGAAAGGGCAACGGTTCAGCAAAATGAGCGCCTGATTGCGCAATTAGTCCAGCGCACTGCGATAATTCCGGGCGAAACAGGACGGTTTGTTTTGCCAGAAATTCAAGTGCCATGGTTTGACGTTACCACAGGCGAAACGCGCTTTGCCGTGCTACCCGCTAAAACCGTCGAGGTTGTTGCGCCTGCGCAAGCGCAAGGTCAAAATCAAGGTCTGGATCAAGGCCAAGCAAATAGCGAAACAACACAAAACAAGGTGCAATCCTCTGATGACCGCACAGACCTTGCAAACAATGACGAGTTATTGTCATTACCGTCCAGCCCCTTCCCTTTAGTTGTATGGGGCCTTGACCTACTGCATTTTGTTTTGGCCGGAGCAGTGTTAGTTTTCGCAGTCATCACCTTTGTATTAAGGGCCAAAGTCTCGCGCCTGAATGCGCTTTTAGCGAACGGTAGCGAGTATACTCAAGCCTCAGAGCCCTCGGGTTTTGCCAGCAACGAGGCCGATGCGTGGGATGCGCTTGTCAACAGTATAACGGCGAATAATGTTCGCGCTATTCAAAGCAACCTTCGACATTGGCTCGGCGTGCTAACCGGCACTACGATACAGTCGGTTAACAATGCGCTTCTCAAGCTGGATGCAAAAGATGCTGCCGAGGCGTTCAATCAAGCCTTGCAAAGTCAGTATGCCGATACCTCTTCGGCCTACGACGCTCAAGCCCTTAAACAACCTTTAGTAGCATTAAGGGCGAGAGAGCAAAATAAATACAATGGTGGCAGCGCGACAAATATGTATCCGATTGTGTAGGCGCTTCTCTTTACAAAGTTATATTTGAGAAATTTTAGTTTAGTGGTTATCGTTCATACAGCTAACGCCGTATACACGTACAATTGTGCACGTTTTACGCAGAAAATACGCTCTAAATATACATTAAAAATAAAAAATAAAAGGACACTAGCATGAACAAACGACCGCTTTTTGCTCTCTCAGCAATTTGCGCAGCATTGAGCCTTGCTGCATGTAGCCCAGCGCCAGAAAACGCTCAAAGCCCGCAAGCCGCGCAAGACGCACAATCAGCCGCAAAACAAGCAGAGTCAGCACAAACAGTCAGTGAAGAGAATTTAACTGAGTCTGAGCGCTTATCACGTTTTTTTGCGGATTCATTTGAGCAAGACTTAAAGCGTTCGCCCACGATGCAAAGCCGCTTAGGATACAAATGGGACTACGGAAAATGGGACGACATATCGCCAGCGGCTGATCAAGAAAGACGAGAGCTTATGGAGTCTAGATTGGTCGCGGCACAACAATTTGATGAAGCTCAATTGACCGAACAAGAGCGTTTAAGCTTACAACTGTATCGCACTAATTTGAGCCGCCAAATTGCCAACGACGAATTTAGGCTCAATTCATACATCATGAATCAATTTAGCGCTTGGCACACCAATGTACCTAGCTTTCTTATTAACATCCATCGCATCTCTTCAATTGAAGATGCACAAGCCTACATAGAGCGTTTGCGCGGTGTAAAACCCTTGTTCGACCAATTAATCACGCAGCTGCAACTGCGCCAAGAAGCAGGCGTATTTCCTCCGCAATGGGCGTATGAGCAAATGATTCAAGCCTCATCAAACGTGATTCAAGGTAATCCATTTAGAGAAAGCAGCGAGGACTCTACACTATACACAGATTTCATAAGCAAACTTGACGCCCTCGGAATAAGCAATGCTGAAAAAGCGGGTTTGATTGCAGATGCAGAGCAAGCCTTGCAAGAATCGGTGCGCCCAGCTTATTCAGCGCTTATTTCAGAGCTAACAAAGCAGCTGGCCTATAGCCCTGAAGGCGACGGCGTGTGGCGCTTACCTGATGGACAAAAATGGTATGAAAATCGCCTCGCTTGGTTTACCACCACCGACCTCACTGCTGAAGAAGTTCATCAGATAGGTTTGGACAACGTTGAACGCATTCATAATGAGATGAAGGCCATTATGAAAAAGGTCAATTTTGAGGGCGACTTAAACGCGTTTTTCAACTTTATGAGGGATGATGAGCAGTTTTATTACGAAGACAGTGAAGAGGGTCGCGCTCGTTATTTAAGTGAAGCAAAACAATACATCGATGTGATGGAGGCTAAAATTCCGGAGTATTTTGGTTTAGTACCTAAAGCCGACATGATAGTCAAACGCGTGGAAGCTTTTCGAGAACAATCTGCCGGCAAAGCGTTTTACCAATCACCTTCAAAAGATGGCTCTCGACCAGGTACCTATTACGCAAACCTTTATGATATGCGAAGCATGCCAACATATCAGATGGAAGCACTGGCTTACCATGAGGGCATACCCGGTCACCACATGCAACGCTCAATTGCGCAAGAGCTCGATGGCATTCCAGAGTTTCAAAAGTACGTATCGTTTACCGCCTATACCGAAGGTTGGGGCTTGTACACTGAAGAACTGGCCAAAGACATGGGTTTTTATGAAGACCCCTATTCAGACTTTGGGCGTTTAGCAATGGAGCTTTGGCGTGCGTGCCGCTTAGTGGTAGACACCGGCATTCATACAATGAAATGGTCTCGTCAAGACGCCATCGATTATTTAATTGAGAATACGCCAAACCCAGCAAATGATGCTGTTAAAGCCATTGAACGATACATCGCACTGCCCGGTCAGGCCACAGCCTATATGATTGGCAAACTGAAAATCATGGAGCTTAGGGCAAATGCAAAAGAGAGACTTGGAGACAAATTCAGCTATGCTGATTTCCATGATCAGGTCTTAATGTATGGCCCCATTCCGCTAAACATACTTGAAGAAAAAATTAACCAATATATAGAGGCGACATTGGCGCAATAACTCAAGCTAAAAGCGCTTTATACTTGCTCTTTACCTGCAAAAAATACATATACAAAAAACGCAGACAAAAAAGCGTTACAAACAAAAAAGGACTTAATTCACATTAAGTCCTTTTTTTATTTCTTACTTTATATCGAGCGCTTAGTACTCGTAAGCACCAATATCAACTGCACCGCCCTGAGGTCTTGCACCTCCGGTAATATCAACAAACGATTTGAGCTTGTCGGTACCTGCATCAATAGCCGGGGAAGATGGCATAACATTAAAGTCAAAGTTAAGCTTATCTACAAACTGCGGCACTTCATAAATGCTGTTCGTAGTTAGGTTCAAGTTATCTTTTTCGACAAATGCACCATCTTTCACAATAATGTTGTGGCTAATATCAAGGTTTTGGCTTTGATATTCAATAAATGCAGCTTCGCCTGCGGCAACCTGAATGATGTTGTTGTACATGCGCACGTTCTTTACGTTACCAAGCGCGATTTCACCATCAATCTCAGGATGAGTACCGTTGTTGTAGCTAACATTATGAATAACATCGATATTATCACTGGCATAAAGGTTTATGCCTTTACCACCGTTGTTATAAGTGATGTTGTTTTCAATCAGAGTACGACCCGAATAAATCCCGTCTAGACCGTCGCTGGTGTAGCCTTGATCAATCGCGAGAGCGTCGATGATAATCCCATTACCGTCGGTGAACTGATTAGCGATGTCTGGGTTGCTGCTAGCAAAAAACTTAAAGTAGTTGTAGTTACCGTAAGATGTATTGCCGGTAATAACAGTGCGATAAGTCTCGGTATTGTCGTCGTGGTTAAAGCTTTCCCACACTGAAATACCGCTTGGCGCCCAGACATTGTAGTACGCGTTGTTATGCACAAGGTTATTTTTAATCAGCATATAGTCAGCGCGCTTCATGGCGATGCCGCCTGCAGACATATTGTAAACGTGGTTATCTTCTATTATCACGTGGTGTGGGTATGTGTAATCTTCACCAATTTTAAGCGGCTCTGTACCAATACCTACGCCCACTAAGCCTTCGCTATACCAGTTAAGCAAGCGTTTCGCTTCTGCTTCTTCTGGTGTCAGCGTATCGGCAAGCCCGCTGATATTGAGTCCTTTTACCTGAACGTAAGACGCCCCTCTAAAGACCACACCGTATTGACCTCTCACTTTAAAGTTAGCAGTACCTGTTTCATAAGCTTCTATGCTTATCCAGTTATCCGCGGTGCCAGAAGTCGATAGGTCAATCATGGTGCCGTAACCAGGAGTGTCATAGTCACCAGGCATCACTATTAGGCGGTCGCCTGGACCTAATTTGTCAGCGCCAACTTGAGGCGTTTTAACAGCAGTCGCTTGGCTCAAACCGTCGTTGCTATCATCTCCCTCAGGCGATACATAGTAATCAGTTCCGCCGGTGCGCGCATAGGCAATATTATAAGCAACTTCACTTGGCGGCGGAGTAACTTCCCCTTCTTCTATACGGTCTACTACCGAACGAATGATGCCATAGCCTACATCGTACCAGCCGGTGCCGTTTGCATCTGTCTTACCCCTAGCACCTTGTTGAGGACCATTTGTACTGTTGACCACTAAGTTATCAAAATAGAAAGCATTGGTAGATGAACTATCATAGTTAGCGTCGTAGCCAATGAAAAACTGAACCGATACAACATCATTAACGCTTGCGTTAGTGAAGTCAGAAGGACGCAGAGTGACCGTTGTCCACTCTTGTGGCGCATATGTATTGTAATGAGCACCGATATCTTGGCCGTCTGCATCTCGCAAATACACCCAGAAGCTTTGCCCTACATCAGCTCTCACATCAAAGCTCAAGTTATCAAAATCACTGATGCTAAAGCTATTTTCAAGTACCATGCCGGCTACGCTATCCCAGCGGTTTTGCGGATTATCTACCGAAAGCTCTAACTTCATCGCATAGCCCGCAATCACTGGCGTGTCTGCCTCTTCTCGCGTAATACTTACCGACGTTTGATTGTATCCTACACTTGTCCAGCCAGTACCCTGCTCGTCTACACTGCCGCGAGCAACGTTATAATCGCGCTGTGCGTCACTAACCACTACGTTATCAAAATAAAAATCATTACCAGAATTTGAGTCGTAGTTAGCATCGTTTCCAATGAAAAACTGAACACTGGCGATGCTGCCTGCTGCGATAGAGCCGAAGTCGCTTGAGGTAAGCGTAACGGTATTCCATTCATCACCTGTATAGGTGTTGTAATAGGCACCTAAATCATTGTTTGACGCATCACGTAAGTATACCCAGTAGCTTTGAGCATATTTAGCTTTGATTTCAAACGAAATCTGGGTAAATGCTGAAGCGTCTACCGTCTCTGCAAAGCTCATGCCCGAGACACTTTCCCAGCGGTTGCTGGTAGTTGCAGGTAAGGTGGTTTTAATTACGTAGTCAACCTTGGGCTGACTATCAATAATGAAGTCTTCAACCGCAGGTGCCGTTTCCACTCGAACAGGAAAGCTAATGTTTCCGTATTGCGTGAACTCTTGGGCTCCTCGGCGGCGCTCCCATAGTTTGGTAGGTTCAAAAATCCGATGAGTATTGGGCGCAATCGATGCTAGGTGCGCGTTTACTTCGTCGAGCTTCAAGCGTAAAAAACTGACTGTTGGGTCGGAGGTAACCTGAAACATCACGTGCGCATCATCTTTATACACAGCGCCTATTGCATCAAAAAACGCATTTGTGCGGGTGTAGTCGGCGGTTGGACCATATGAAATAAGCGCATATGCATTTGCCTCATCTGCCCACTGCACAGCCTTATCGATGGCGTAGGTCAAATCGTCTAGATGCGCCTGATACCAGTATGAATCAGGCGTGATGTCTTCCCAGTAGCCAACCCATGGTGCAATGCGCACAACATTCGCGTTATTATCGCTAATTAGCTTCTTTAAATACCCTTCATACTCAGCTTCATTCGCTCGCATGTGGGCGATATCGTATATGTCGATGTAAAAATCGACCCCAACAAAGGCCTCATTATTGTCGGTGTACACTTGTTTAAGTTCTTCATCCCAAACTACGGGACCACGATTAGAAGCTGAGACCTGCATGCATACGCAGGCAAGTAAAAGCAGCATCAAACTTTTTTTGAAAATATTTGCTAGAGTAATCATAGATTTTCCATGTAGTGCTATCTCAATAGTCACGCTTTGTGCTTAAGAGCAATTCAGCATGTCTTGGCAGCATTTATCCTTCGTTACAACCCTAAACTAGGTAAAACAGCATTCGTAAAATAAATGTTAAAAAATTGTAGGCTTTACCGCTTGAGCTGGCTATAAAATATTCGGAGAAATATATAATTATTTCGGCGCTTGTTTATTAAAACAATCTAGGCCATTCATATTTTTAGTAGCGCTCATTCAAGCTAAATCACAGGTTTTTTCTACTTTTGGGCAACTATCGACAACTTTATCTGTGGCCTTGTTACAGTATTTCGTGAAGCAATTCTATTTACATTGCACTGAAAACTTGCTCTTTATGGGCAAATTTGCAGCATGATAAATCAGTGTCGCATGTTTACATGTACATGGCAGTGCACTTTTAACAGCAAGTTCTATACTGTAGGGTGTGAGTGGCTGCAGGGTTTGTATAACTGCAGAGTAAAAGTGAGTAAATGTGGTTCTTTGCTGCAGAGCTCTCATATGTGGAGGGTTCCTAGTTGAGTCAATCATCAAAGGATGAGCGTAAATTGTTTAAAAGTGAGTTTATTTATTAATGTTAGGAAATAAAAATACGGTGTCCTCGGTCTCTACAGATATGATGACAAAACAACGAAGATATGAAGCCTTAGTGAAAGCATTGCATGCTGATGTGTTTCGCTATGCTGTATGGCTTATTAAAGACCGGTCCATTGCCGAAGATGTGGTTCAAGAAACCTTCCTTCGCGCATGGAAATCATTAGACTCACTACAAGACGAAGGAGCAGCAAAATCATGGCTTATTACAATATTGCGCCGTGAAAACGCAAGGCGCTTTGAACGAAAACAATTTGATTTGGTAGATATAGACGATGTTTCGGTGGCTGACCCTGTCGCTTCGAGCGATGGCAACGTTGAAAATCGAGACTTACGCCGTGCAATCGCCTCCTTGAGTGACGAATACAGAGAGCCTTTAGTGATGCAAGTCATTATGGGATTTAGCGGCGACGAAATAGCCGAACAACTAAATTTGAACAAAAACACGGTAATGACCCGTTTATTTAGAGCTAGAAGCCAAATTAAAGAGATTATGACGAAAGACAACGATTTTGGAGTACAGTTAAATGGATGATATTACCTTTAGACGAACCATTTACAGCGACCCCTTCACCCAAGACCCAGAAGTCATTGAAGCGGCAAAAGCTGATCCTAAAAAACACGCTTTTTGGGAAGAAATTCGAAGCATGGAGTCAGCTTTGCAAGAGGCAATGGATATTCCTGTACCTGAAGATTTAGCCGACAAGCTTATTCTCAGACAGTCGCTAAGCGACTATAAGCAAACAAAACAACGACGCCCTTGGTATATGGCACTTGCCGCTTCTGTCGTTTTAGCAAGTGTATTGACGGTAGGCATTATGACCCAACCTTCTGGGAATTTAGCGGCCGATGTGTTCGCTCACATGAGTCATATGGAATATGAATTGAACAAAGGCGGAAATGTTGACCTTGCCATGGTAAACGACAAACTAGCTGCTTATAACGGACAAATCAGCGATGGCATTGGAGAGATAATCTCAGCAAACTATTGCTATTTAGATTCCATAAAGAGTCTGCATATGATTATTAAAGGTGAAAACGGTTTGGCGTCTGTGTTTGTTCTTCCTTCACAAGCCAGCAAAGGCGTTGACGAATCCTTTAGTAATGATGAGTATAGCGGCGCGTCGTTTTTGCTTGAATCAGCAAAAGTGATTGTGGTGGGCGAAAACACCTCGCAGGTTAACGAGCTAACATCGAAAGCTAAGCAGTTATTGTCGTTTTCTATTTAATACGCGTAAATTTTAGTACAAAAACCTTTCGCTAAAAAACGCCCACTCAGGGCGTTTTTTTATGCCTATTTTTTAAACATGTGTTCTTTGCCGATAATTGCTTTGTGAGTATGGCAAAGCGACCCAATTCAAGCACTTCCCTTTCGATTTATCCTCAAGCTGTTACCATATGCAAAAAGCAAACAAGAGGTCTACATGGAATTTGGTACATACATTTCACTGGCAATTTACTTTATCGCAATGCTGGGCATAGGGTTATACGCTTATCGCACAAATGAAGAGAGCGCATCTGGATATTTACTCGGAGGACGCAAACTCTCTGCCCCGGTAACGGCGTTATCGGCTGGCGCATCAGATATGAGTGGTTGGATGCTAATGGGTGTACCCGGTGCAATGTATTTATCTGGCGCTTCTTCTCTTTGGATAGTATTTGGCCTGTGCTTTGGAGCATGGCTTAATTACATGCTAGTAGCGCCGCGTTTGCGTGTATTTACAGAGGTGGCTAACGACTCCATTACACTTCCCGACTTTTTTGAAAATCGCTTTTTCGACAATACCCACGTTCTGCGTATTGTTGCGTCGGTGGTGATCATTATATTTTTCACCGTTTATACCTCATCGGGTGTGGTGGCCGGTGGCAAATTGTTTGAGTCTTCATTTGGTTTAGCCTATCACTGGGGCGTATTAATTACCGCCGGTGTTGTTGTGGCTTACACTCTTGTGGGTGGGTTTATGGCGGTGTCGTTAACCGACTTTATTCAAGGCTGCATTATGTTTATTGCCTTGATTTTGGTGCCTACCGTTGTCATGCTAGAACTTGGCGGCATAAACGCAACGCTCACAGCATTAAGTGATATCGACCCTAATTTACTCAAAATGTTTACCGACGCAAGCACCGGACAAAGCCTAGGCTTTCTAGCAATAATATCGCTGATGTCATGGGGCTTAGGGTATTTTGGACAACCGCATATTATCGTGCGTTTTATGGCCATCGGCTCATTAAAGCAAATCCCCGTCGCAAGACGCATTGGTATGTCGTGGATGATAGTGTCTTTGTTTGGCGCTGCTATGACCGGCCTGTTTGGTTTAGCCTACATGAGCGAGACCACAGCATCGATTGACGACAGCGAAACAATATTTATTGTGCTCTCGCAAATTTTGTTTCACCCCCTTATTGGTGGCTTTTTATTAGCAGCCATTCTTGCCGCAATTATGAGTACAATTTCATCACAGCTGTTGGTTACCTCAAGCTCACTAACCCGCGATATTTACGTGAGTTTTTTGCATAAAGATGCCTCTGAAAAGACACAGGTGTTAGTTGGCCGTGCGTCGGTCTTAGTGGTGGCAATAGCCGCAATTACGCTGGCATTTGGCGAAAATCAAACAATCTTAGAATTGGTAAGTCACGCATGGGCAGGTTTTGGGGCCGCTTTTGGTCCGCTTGTCCTGTTTACACTGTTTTGGAGAAACATGACCCAATGTGCTGCCATCGGCGGTATTATATCTGGCGCAGCGGTTGTGTTGGTGTGGATATATGCACCGCTGAGTGACGACCCAAACAGTATTTTTAAAACGCTATATGCAATAATTCCTGGGTTTTTAGCCTCTTCTGCCGTTATATACGTATTAGGTTCGATTTTTCCGCCGAAAAGCGAAGAAATATCCAAGCTGTACGATGAGTATAAACTACAGTTAAACAACAAGAACTTTGGGAACGAGTAACTACGTAAATGGCGTTTTTTGCTGCTAGGCAGCCAATCTTAGATGCAAACAAATCATTGTTTGGCTATGAGCTATTGTTTCGAAACAGCATGGAAAATGCCTTTCCAAATGTTGATGAAGAAAAAGCTACCTCCAAAATGATTGAAGGTCTTTACCTAAATTTAGGTTTAGACCGCATTGCTGACGACAAGCTTGCCTTCATCAATTTTACCAAAAGCTCAATCATGGAAGGTCATCCGAGCTTGTTGCCTGCGAATAAGGTTGTGATTGAAGTATTAGAAAGCGTCCAGCCTAGTGATAAAGTATATTCGCGCCTGAAAAGCCTTCATGCAAAAGGCTTCATACTCGCGCTTGATGACTTTATTCATAATCCAGACTGGGAACGTTTTTACCCTCTTTGTCAGGTCATTAAGATAGATTGCCTTAATATTGACGAGAGGCAATTAGCCGATATCGTCGCGGTAGCGGCGCGTCATCCCCATCTCAAACTGCTCGCCGAAAAAGTCGAAAACACTGAGGTGTTTGAACAATACAAAGCGCTCGGCTTTAGTTTGTTCCAAGGATATTTTTTCAGCAAACCTGAAGTCATAAAAAGCGTTTCTTTAAATTCATCTCAAACCTTGCTCAGCAGTTTATTGAGCGAAATATCAAAGCTCGAGCCTAATTTAAACGAAGTCGTTAATATGTTTGAGTTAGACCCAGGTTTGTCATTCAAACTTCTGCGATACGCGCAATCGCCTTTCTTTCAGCGCAGAAAGAAAATCGAAAGTATTCGTCAAGCGGTGATCATGCTAGGTAAAAGTGAATTGGAGCGTTTCGTTTCGCTGTTGTTTGCTGCCACATTTGGCGAGGCCAAACCTGATGAGCTGATCAGGCTATCACTTCAGCGGGCCAAATTCTGCGAAGTGTTTGCCGAGCGCACAACGTTTAAAAGTAAGCTCTCATCGGCTTTTTTGGTTGGGATGCTATCTTTGCTCGACGCCATGCTCGATGCGAATCTGGCAACCGTTATTAGCCAACTTCCATTGTCTTCAGATATAAAGGTTGCGCTAGTGCGCCATCAAGGCTGGCTGGCTGACTGCATTAAGCTTTGTAAACAGTTTGAACAGGCCGATTGGCAAGGCATGTTAGAGGGCTGTGCAATGTACGATGTTGATTATGAAAGCATGCTAGAGGCATACAACGAGGCCATAGCATGGTCTGAAAAACGCTTAGCAATGCTCCAATAATCGGCATAAAAAAGGGCCGCTCATGACGACCCTCTTCGCCTTTAAGCAGACGTAACTGCCTCTACTGAGCAGGCTTCACAAATTTTAAAGTCATTCTGTCTGACTCACCAATTTCACGAAACTTTGGGTCTTTTTCAGCAAGTGGCCTACCCGCCTGTAAGGTCCAAACTCCACGCTCCCAATCTGCGGTATCTTTCGGGTTTGCGTTAATTTCACTGGTCGCTGCAAGCTCAAAACCAGCGGCTTTTACCAAGTCGATAATATAACTTTGTTTAACGTAACCGCGCATTGTAGTCACCGGGTCGGTATCAAAATCCTCACGCTCTCTGTGCTGAACAATGCCAAGTACGCCACCTGGCTTTAACGCACTGAGCACTTCTGCAAGTAAACCGTTTACATCGCCTCTGCCAATTTGACCATGCATACCACGGAAAATAAGCACCATATCGACGCTATTTGGGGCGGCAAAAGGCACCGTCTGACCGATGTAGCGAGCGGTTGCGCGAGGTCCAAACATAGCATTGCCGCGGTCAATAAATGTCTCGCGCCACTGCATTTGTCGCTCGTAACGCTCTGACTCAGGGTTAGGACTGCCGTTGAGCGCAATATATTTACCTTTTTCTGCAGTTACAGGCGCAAGAATGCGGGTATACCATCCACTTGATGGGCCTAGTTCCGCAACCGTCATATCTGGCGTAAGACCGAAAAAGCTTAAGGTCTCAACTGGATTGCGATATTGGTCGCGCTCTCTATCTAACTCAGAGCGGATTGCAGTGTTATTTACCGCCGCTTCAATAGCTGCCTTGGCAGACATATCCTCTTTTGAGCCATGGTTATGTGAATGTGCGGCGCCAGCGCCAAATAAAAACAGCGCACTTGCTGCGCCGAGAATAAGAGGTTTAATCATAGTGGTACAATCCTTATTTAATGTATTTATTCTTAAGTTGTGAAGTATGGTGTGAAGCATGTCGTGACGTATTTGGTGACATGTATCGACTCAATAGTACCGAGTACGCGACGTAGCAAAACAAAGTTCAAGTATACGGCTTTTGGGGCATATTGCCCTTGTCGTTTACAAGCTTATAACAAAACAATATATTTAGTTATTAATTAGTAATTAACCAGAACGATTTGTCATAAATTCGCAGCGCTAAATATGTTAATGTTCTATTCATATAGAGTTTTAATATATCAAAAGGAACCCCTTCCAAATGAACGTTGCGCCAGACACTATTTCTCATCTTAAGCAGTTAGAGGCTGAGAGCATTCATATTTTTCGTGAGGTTGCCGCTGAGTTTGACAACCCAGTAATGCTATATTCAGTGGGGAAAGATTCATCTGTTTTGCTACATTTAGCACGTAAGGCTTTTGCGCCAGGCACCATCCCCTTCCCTCTCCTGCATGTTGATACCACGTGGAAGTTTCGCGAGATGATTGAATTTCGTGATCGCATGGCCAAAAAACATAATTTGAATCTACTCGTTCACACCAATCAAGAAGGTGTAGAGCAAGGGATCAATCCTTTTTCGGTGGGCAGTGCTAAGCATACCGACATCATGAAAACCGCTGCGCTAAAACAGGCACTTAATCACTATAAATTTGATGCAGCCTTTGGCGGCGCTCGCCGAGACGAAGAAAAGTCCAGAGCAAAAGAGAGAGTATATTCGTTTAGAGATGAGAATCACCGCTGGGACCCAAAAAACCAGCGCCCAGAGCTTTGGAATATATATAACTCGCAAATTAATAAAGGCGAGAGCATTCGCGTTTTCCCAATGTCTAATTGGACTGAACTCGATATTTGGCAGTACATTTACCTCGAAAATATTGAAATTCCTTCATTGTATTTGTCTAAACCACGTCCAGTCGTCGACAGAGATGGCGTGTTGATAATGGTAGACGACGAGCGCATGCCGCTTAAAGAAGGCGAAAAGCCAGAAATGAAGTCGGTACGCTTTCGTACATTAGGTTGCTATCCGCTCACCGGCGCGGTTGAATCTACCGCCAGCACCTTGCCTGAAGTCATTCAAGAGATGCTGTTAACAAAAACGTCTGAACGACAAGGCCGAGTAATTGATCATGACTCTTCTGGCTCTATGGAGAAGAAGAAAATGGAGGGCTATTTTTAATGACACAAAATATTGTATGGCATCAACACACTATAGATAAGAGCGAGCGCGCTAAGTCACTTGCACAAAAACCAAGTGTTATATGGCTCACGGGGCTTTCGGGCTCAGGAAAATCGACCCTTGCAAACCTTTTAGAGCGCAAACTTTACGAAAAGTCTCACCACACTTACCTGTTAGACGGTGACAATGTGCGCCATGGTTTATGCGGCGATTTAGGCTTTGACGATAAAGCGCGTGTTGAAAATATCCGCCGTATCAGTGAAGTCGCTAAACTCTTTGTAGATTCGGGCTTAATTGTAATAACTGCGTTCATCTCTCCGTTTAAAGACGACCGCAGGTTTTGTCGCTCATTATTAGCCGACGGAGAATTTATAGAAGTATTCGTAGATACGCCAATTGAAGTATGCGAAGCGCGAGACCCTAAAGGGCTTTATAAAAAAGCGCGCCAAGGCGACATCAAGCACTTTACCGGTATTGATTCGGCCTACGAAGTGCCAGAAGCCCCTGAGGTGCATTTGGAGTATAAAGATGAAGCTCCCGAGCAGACCGCTGAGCGCTTGTACGAAATTTTAAAGCAAAAAGGATATGTGTCATGAGCAGTTTTGAAATTACGCAAACACTCGTTGACAGCGTTGTAAAAATTAGCCAAGAAGCGGGCGACCGCATCATGGAAATCTACGCAAAAGACTTTGATATATACGAGAAAAACGACGCATCTCCATTAACAGAAGCCGATTTAGCGGCCCATTTGCATATTCTAGAGAGCTTAAACAGAATCTCTGATATTCCGGTTCTGTCTGAGGAGTCGTCGGATATTTCATGGGAAACACGCAAGTCTTGGAATCGCTACTGGTTGGTTGACCCGCTAGATGGCACAAAAGAATTTATTAAGAAGAACGGCGAATTTACCGTGAATATCGCCTTAATTGAGTATGGCGAGCCCACTTTAGGCGTAGTTCATGCACCTGTATTGGAAACGACCTATGTAGGTTGGGTAGGCGTTGAAGCGTACAAACTACATAAAGGTTCACGTGAGACAATATCGACTAAACCGCATCAATCTTCAGATGTATGGCAAGTAGTTGGTAGCCGCTCCCATCAAAGCCCTGAAATTAACAAGGTATTAAGCGCGCTTGGCGGCGAAAATAAGCTCATCGCCATGGGTAGTTCGCTCAAGCTCTGCTGCGTTGCCGACGGCACTGCCCACGTTTACCCCCGAGTAGGCCCCACAAGCGAATGGGACACCGCAGCGGCGCATGCCGTGGTATTGGCAGCGGGTGGAAAAGTAACGGTGCTAAACGTAGACAAGCCGCTAGACCCAGACGCAAGCCCTTTGCGCTATAACCAAAAAGAATCCGTTTTAAATCCCTTTTTTATGGTAATTAGTTGATATGAACAACGAGAACGAACTATTAAAAACCGACATTTTAGAATACTTGGAGCAGCACGAGAAAAAGGACCTCATGAGGTTTTTAACATGCGGAAGCGTTGACGATGGTAAAAGCACCCTTATTGGACGTTTACTGCACGACTCTAAAATGATTTATGAAGATCAACTTGCTGCCATCACCAAAGACAGTAAAAAAGTAGGTACCACCGGCGAAAAGGTAGACCTAGCCTTGCTCGTTGACGGTCTTCAGTCTGAGCGTGAACAGGGTATTACTATCGATGTTGCATATCGATATTTTAGCACTGAAAAACGCAAGTTTATTATTGCCGATACCCCCGGACATGAGCAGTACACACGCAACATGGTAACAGGCGCTTCTACGTGCGATCTTGCGATTATATTAATCGATGCTCGTGCCGGCGTGAAAACACAAACTAAACGTCACTCGTTTTTAGTTTCGTTGTTAGGCATTAAGAATGTGATTGTTGCCGTGAACAAAATGGATCTCATGGAGTATCGCGAAGACGTTTACGAACAAATCAAAAAAGACTATTTAGCATTTTCTGAACAACTTACCATTCCTGACATTCGTTTTGTCCCTATTTCGGCCCTTGAGGGCGATAATGTGGTTAATCGCAGCGCGAATACGCCGTGGTTTGAAGGCGAGCTATTGATGGAGCTACTGGAAAATATCGTTATTACGCCGCAGAGCAACGAAGACTTTAGATTTCCAGTTCAGTACGTAAATCGCCCAAATCTGAATTTCAGAGGGTTTGCCGGCACTATCGTATCGGGCTCTATCGCTAAGGGCGAGGAAATAACGGTACTGCCCTCTGGCAAGACCTCTAAAGTAAAATCAATTACGACCTTTGACGGCGATCTTGAAACGAGCGCAGCACCGAACGCAGTTACCCTTACTTTAGAAGATGAAATTGATATTTCTAGGGGCGACATGATTGTGAAGGCGGGCAGTTTGCCGCTGCATGGCAATCAGTATAAAACCCACATGGTATGGATGGCCGAAGAAGCCATGATACCTAATAAGCAATACAGCTTTAAATTTGCCACAAAGTCGGTGAGCGGCAGCGTTGCCAACATTCACAATAAAATTGATGTAAACACCCTTGAAGAAAGCAAGGCGCTGCATTTGAATTTAAATGAGATAGGTACGGTGGATATTCGCTTAACTCAGGCCGTGGCATGCGATGCTTACACTGAAAACCGTGCCACCGGTGCGTTTATCGTAATCGACCGTTTAACCAATGGAACGGTAGGGGCGGGCATGATTATTAGCGAAAATAAACAAGTCGCCTCGGCAGGTCAGTACTCTGAGTTTGAACTAGAGTTTAATGCGCTGGTGAGAAAGCATTTCCCGCATTGGGGTGCTGCTGATATCACGCAACTTTAACAGCAAACTGAAAGCAGCATTAATTAACACTGCTTATTAAACCTAAAAGCGCAGATTGAGATTGCATCTCACCTGCGCTTTTGTTCTATCTCATAGCCAATAATGTCACGCTTACGCTAGACTATTGTTTGATTAGGTCTTAGTCTTAGCTACAAATAATAAAAAACGCCCCACATGCCATCAGACCAACTGCTCGTTATTGCTATATTTTTGGTGACCATTGCATCGTTAATTTTTACGAATGCGCGGCCCTCTGGTATTTTTGCCGGCTGTACCCTTGCACTCATCTTATTTAAACAAATTAGCTTTGACAAAGTCTTAGACAATGCCACAAACACCGGTCTTATCACCCTTGTACTACTGCTGATAGTAAGTC
This sequence comes from Glaciecola siphonariae, assembly GCF_042652645.1. Lineage (NCBI taxonomy): Bacteria > Pseudomonadati > Pseudomonadota > Gammaproteobacteria > Alteromonadales > Alteromonadaceae > Glaciecola > Glaciecola siphonariae. The sequence goes on along the minus strand of NZ_JBHSGU010000002.1, from coordinate 4,223 downwards.
ATTCAATAGACAAAACCGCTTTTATTAAACGCTTGGGCCGCGCTATTGTGAGTAAATCGTATAAGCGCAGCTTTACAAAAATGTTTGCCGTGACCTTTGGCTCATCAGCACTGCTGAACAATACGGCGGTAGTAGCAAGTTTGCTCGGGCCAATTAAACAAAACACGATGCATGCGCCCTCTAAGCTGTTAATACCGCTTTCTTATGCAGCGATACTCGGCGGAACGGTTACCTTAGTAGGCACATCTACCAATCTTATTGTTGACAGTTTTCTAAGAGACCACGGGCATCCTGGCTTTGCCTTTTTCGACTTTACTCTTTTTGGTTTAAGCGCAGGCCTGATGTGCGGTTTGCTACTGTTTTTGATGACACCGCTTTTACCAGAAGTGAAAGCGGCCAGTGCGCAGTTTAATAGCTATTTATTGGAGGCTGATGTAGCGGCCAATTCTGAGCTGATAGGCAAGTCGGTTGAACAAAATCATTTGCGTAATCTACCGGAGCTATTTTTAATTGAAGTAGTTAGGCGCAATCGAGTGATATCGCCGGTTTCACCCGACTTTGTGATTCAAGAAAACGATAAACTAATTTTTACCGGCAATGTACAGAAACTTGAGAATATCGAGCATATTAAAGGCTTAACAATGTTTGCAGAGGCCGACGGACTATTAAGTGAAAACCTCACAGAAGTGATCATTTCAAACCGTGCACCCATTATCAATAAAACCTTAAAGCAAGTTGGCTTTCGTGCGCTATTTGATGCCGCTGTAGTGGCCATTCGGCGTGATGGCGAGTCGATATCTGGCAAAATGGGCGAGCTTAAGCTGCAGGCCGGTGATTTTTTGCTCTTGGCAACAGGTAATGACTTTCATCGACGCGACAATATAAGTAAAAACTTTTTTATGGTGTCTGAACAAAAAATGCCGCGCAAACTCCTTCCTTGGCAGGAGTATTTCACGCTAGCGGGCTTTGTGGGCACTATCGCGCTGGCAGCCTTATCTATTGTCCCCCTAGCTATTGGCTTACTGTTTTTTGCAGCCGCATTAGTGCTGGCTAAAGTATCGTCAATGTCTGATATTAAGCGCAATTTACCGCTTAATTTAATAATTGTTATTGTTGGCGCACTGTCGCTTGCCACATCGCTTGAAACGTCTGGTGTGATTAACACCATTACCGGATATACAGGCCCTGTGCTTGAAAACATGGCCCCCATATACGCTCTGATATGCATATACGTAATGACCGTACTGTTGACTGAGTTTGTGACCAACAACGCTGCTGCTGCGCTCATGTTTCCCTTTGCCTATGGTTTGGTCGTATCGATGAACCTGCCGATTATGCCATTTGCCCTTGCGGTTGCCTTTGCTGCTAGCGCGAGTTTTATTTCGCCATACGGTTATCAAACAAATCTTCTGGTGTTTAGTGCATCTGAGTATAAGTTTACCGATTTTGTGAAAATGGGTATTCCCGTTTCTATATTGTATGGCAGTGTGGTACTCACGCTTTTAAATTTTGTATATTTTTAACGGCGACTCCCACGCGAATAACACGTAAACACCTATTTATTTTTATATACAACGGAGGCGTCATGCCAAAAGCCAGTGAAATAAAAAAGAATGCTGCCATTGAGCACAACGGCAAAGTGTATTTAGTAAAAGACATTGCCAAGCTAACGCCCAGCGGAAGAGCCGGCGCCAGCCTCTATCGCATGCGATTGTACGAGGTAGCCACCGGCGCCAAAGCCGATGAAAGCTTTAAAGCCGACGAAATGATTAACACTGCTGAGTTTGGTAAGAAAAAAGTCACGTTCTCGTATGTAGACGGCACCGAATATGTGTTTATGGATAATGAAGACTACACCCCCTACTCGCTCGACAAAGAAACCATTAGTGACGAACTTTTATTTATTACCGAGCAAACTACCGGCCTACAGGTATTGATTGTAGACGACAAGCCCGTAGGCATTGAATTACCTGCCTCCGTAGATTTGGTGATAACTGAAACCGACCCATCGATTAAAGGCTCATCGGCCACCGCCCGCACCAAACCGGCCTTACTTTCCACAGGTTTAACAGTGCAAGTGCCCGAGTACATTTCGAGCGGTGAAACCATTAAAGTCAACACCGCAGAAGCTAAATTTACGAGCCGTGCGTAGGGGCATAAATTGGAAAAGGCACTTATTATGCTCTTGGATGTGTTTTCGCATAGACGGCACGCAATTTAGCTTTACTAACATGCAAATATAGTTGAGTAGTGGAAATACTGGCATGCCCCAACAACTCTTGAACATGCCTAATATCCGCGTCATTGTCGAGCATGTGTGTTGCGGCAGCGTGCCTGTATTGATGACAGGCCCCTGTTTTGTTTATGTTTGCTTTTTTTATGTATTTAGACATTAAACTCGACAACTGAGGTGGTTTGCATCTTTGCCCGTTTGAGTCTAGAAAAAATGCATTAACTGTATGCGTTCTGGCTAATACTGGTCTTGCTTCGCTTAAATATTTTATAAGCCATATGTTTGCCATGTTACCAAAAGGGACATACCTATCTTTTTTTCCTTTGCCGTGGATGATACGTAATTGAGATTGAGAAAAATCGACGTCCGCAATATCTAAATTAACTAATTCACCTCTTCGCATACCCGTTGCATAAAAACACTCCAGCATGGCTCTATCTCGTAGGCCTTTGATTGTATTAATAGGAATCTGCTTAATTACCCGTAAAACATCTCTATAACTCAATATTGGCTTCGGCAATACAAGACCAACACTAGGCAACTCATACTTTTCAACCTCTCGATGCAATATAAATGAGCGTTTAGTAAGAAAACGCAGAAATACTCTAACCGAAGTTAGCCGACACCTCACAGTGCTAACGCTAAGATACTTATCGGGATGATTCTCAGATTTTTTAAAACGCAGATACCCCATATATTGCTCAAAAACATCAAGAGTCACATCAGCGAAATCATCGATGCACTGGCCGTTTAACCACGTTGCGAAAGCTGTAAGGTGTTCCCTTTTAAGGGTAATAGTATTTACACTGTAATCGTTAATAATCAAAACATTGAGGTAATATTCGATACACGCTTGAAATTGAGAGCTGCTTGTTTCATTTTGCACGACGCAGCACCTCAACGATATCCGGGAATATAGCCGTATTAATTGCATTTTGCGTCGCAAACCAAAGCGTAAAACGTTTACTGCTTTGTTGAACATACTGCGCCATTCGCTTTGCAAATATTCCTGATACCATGCCTTTTTCATTGGTTAAGGGCACAATCACGCAACCTCGTAGCGTTTCATGTCCACTCGGCCTAATAAGGCCATGCACTTCTAATATTCCGCGTACACAAGCGCCATTGTAAGTTCGTGCGTTGGCAATATGCAGATTTAAAGTCCTGTCGCAGAGGCCAATGCGATGCTGTTTTATAACGGCTTTATTTATTCCATCAGATAACAAGGTTTGCAACGCTGATGTGTTATTCAAAAGCCGAGCATGGTAATAGTCGAGAACTTGCTCGACAACTTGGTCTTGAAAATCAGACAGGGAAAGTACTTCATGATTATAATCTACGCATGATACAAGAACGCGTATATTTGACCCTGCACCTACATCGACGCTAATTTTATTTAATTGATTCATTTTTGCTCCTATTCGCTTACTATTAAATCAAGCAATAGGAAGCAGATTTTGAACCTAAGTCGCGAAGATATCAGACAGTAGACAGCAGTAAGCCATTCATATGAATGGGCGCATCTACGATTATAACATTGGCCGGTTTTTAAGCGTTGATCCCTTCATTCAAGGTACTGGCAGTCAGGGCATCAATCCTTATTCCTATGTACTCAATAATCCGCTTAGTTTTACTGATCCGACGGGGTATTCGGCACTAAATAACGATGGTTCAATATGCGACGGCGACCTTACAGGATATTGTCAAACAAGAAGCTTTGAAGTTCAGGGAACTTCTTCAGGGTCAAGCGACGCTACACAGACTAAAGAGAGTAGTGACAATGGCGCGACAAACTATTTAACAAGTATAGAGACAGAGCTGTTAGAGTTAGGGGGTACGGTAAATACTGCTGTGAAATCTGCATCGCTTCCAGAGTTTGATTTTACAGTTGATGTTGCTGGTGAAAATGTAGGTGGAAATGCAATGTCCTTAGGAGCCTTAGCCCCTGAAGGCGGCATTACCCTTCCAAATTCGAGCGTAGATTCAGAAG
>NZ_JBHSGU010000001.1:0-307728 GCF_042652645.1 Glaciecola siphonariae | reverse complement strand
GTGTCTCAGTTCCAGTGTGGCTGATCTTCCTCTCAGAACAGCTAGAGATCGTCGCCTTGGTGAGCCTTTACCCCACCAACTAGCTAATCTCACCTGGGCTCCTCTTCACGCGGGAGGAACTAGTCCCCCCTTTGACCCGTAGGTATTATGCGGTATTAGCCATCGTTTCCAATGGTTATCCCCCTCGCAAAGGCAAATTCCCAGGCATTACTCACCCGTCCGCCACTCGACATCATCTAGCAAGCTAGACATGTTTCCGTTCGACTTGCATGTGTTAGGCCTGCCGCCAGCGTTCAATCTGAGCCATGATCAAACTCTTCAATTGAATACTATCGGTGTTTCTTGTTGCCAAGAAACGATATAAATTTTGTCGTAGACACTCTTAATGAGTGCCCACACAGATTATCTTGTTATAAATTGTTAAAGAGCTGTCGTGCAAAATTTTTGAAACGAGTTTCGAAAACTTCTTGCGCAAGGTGACTAACATTACCTGTAGCGGTTTGTTGAGTCGTGCCGTGCTGCACGTTCGCAATATTTGCGAATCGCTTCAGAGGTAAGCCTCTCAAGCGGGATGCGTATCTTACAGACTTGCATCAGGGAGTCAAGCTTTTAATTTAAAATTTCTAAATTCATATTTGCTTGAAACCCGCTTCAAACAAGGCCTTCACGAACATGCTTAATAACTCACCTAAGCGCGTTTGTTTGACTTCTCCTTGAAGCGAGCGCGCATTTTACAGAACTAACGATGGCAATCAAGCTTATTTTTAAAATAATTTAGAGTTTCTGTTTAAACGCTGAATAATAGTACAATCCGTTTAATCGCTGAACTCAAACGTTAAATAATTTAACATTCACAGGTACTTTGAATGAATATACGAGCATATAAAGGTCAAAGTCCTAGCTTTGACAAAACAGTGTATATAGATGATTCCTCCATACTGGTTGGTGACATTCAAATAGGTAGCGATTCAAGTATATGGCCATTAGTTGCTGCAAGAGGTGACGTAAATTACATGCGAATTGGCAAGCGCACCAATATTCAGGATGGCAGCGTATTACACCTAACACGCAAGTCCGCACAAAACCCAGACGGCTTTCCACTCATCATCGGTGACGATGTTACCGTTGGTCACAAATGCATGTTGCATGGATGTACGCTTGGAAACCGCATTTTGGTTGGTATGGGCGCGATTATTATGGATGGTGCAGTTGTTGAAGATGATGTTCTGATTGGAGCGGGTACGCTAGTTCCCCCTAACAAACGTTTACAAAGTGGCTATTTATACGTCGGTAATCCAATGCGTAAGGCGCGTGAGCTTAATCAAGTTGAACTAAGCTTTTTGCGAACATCAGCAACTAACTATGTAACATTAAAAGATGAGTATTTAAGCGCTTAAACAACCTGACTAGTTCTGTCGAAGCTTTTCTCTTAATTCGTCTGTGTTCGGTTTTACACCAAACCAGTGCTCAAAGCTAAATGCGGCTTGTTCAAGCAACATACCTAACCCGTCGACTACTTTTGTACAACCCGCATTTAATGCCGCATCCATAAAAACAGTATCCTTGTCTAAATAAACCATGTCGTAAGCAAGTGTTGCATCAGCATAAATAGTGGACGGTAATTCAGGAAGTTGACCTTGTAAGCTTAATGTTGTGGCATTGATAATAAGATCAAATTCATTCATGCCTTTTGAGAACACGCGCAGATTACAGGCAGTTTCGTCAACATAGCTCCCCGCATGCTCTATAAGTGCTGATGCCCGTTCACGCGTTCTATTATAAACGGTAAGTGAGGCTGCTCCTGCATCAACAATAGCTGGCAGAGCTCCTCTGGCCGCACCACCAGCGCCAATCATCAGAACATTTTTATCGTTAATGTCAAAGCCGTGAAAGGCAAGGTCAGCCACAATACCAACGCCATCGGTGTTGTCGCCTGTAATGCCGTTTACGTGTTTTATAAGTGTATTGACCGCCCCTGCTCGCCTAGCTTGTTCACTTAAATCGCTGGCCCAAACAAGTGCACGCTCCTTAAACGGAGCGGTAACATTTGCTCCCACAGTTTCCTCAGACGCGAAGAACGCGGTAAGTTCAGACTCAAAGGCTGCTACTTCAGGGCAACGTTTTTCATACAATAAGGCGATGCCTTGCTGCGATGCAAAATGTTGATGAATAATAGGAGACTTACTCTGCGCAATAGGATTGCCGAACACACAAGCTTTAGGAGTCATTTTTTATAATTTGATACACACCGTGGTGCCAGTGTAATCAATTTTAGAAAAGAAAAAAGCCCCTTGCATCATCAAGAGGCTTGATACCAGACTTATAGACTATTGTGTCATTAAAACTTATAACCTACTGATATAGTGTAAACCCATGGGTCAATCTGCACTGATTCGATAGAACCAGACGTTGCGACGCTAGGCACACCTGATATATCAAAATTAGCTTCTGTTTCAATGTCGATATAGCGAACCGACGCATTCAAAAACATGTCATCAGCAATTTCATAATCAAAGCCCACCTGAGCAGATAATCCAAAAGATGCATCTAAGTCTAGATTTGACACGGTCGCTGCTGCGCCTAAGTCTCCTTGAGTAATTGTTTCAATGGCTGCAACTGCACCGTCGTCAAACTCTTCGTCAAAGAAAATTGTATAGTTTACGCCGGCGCCAACATAAGGCTGAAACTTCGAAGAGCCATCTAAAAAGAAGTAGTTCACCGTAACCGTGGGAGGTAGGTGAGTTGTTTCGGCCAACTTACCTGCGGCAAACGATATATCGTGTTTAAACGGCGTTGCGGCTAACACTTCTACATTGATGTTGTCGGTAACAAAATACGCAATATTTAGACCCAACTGAGTATTGTTATCAACATCAACCGTGAGTGATGAACCAATTGACGGTAATGCCTGCCCTAAGTCAAGGCTGCCAGCGAATATGGGCGTACTTGACGCATCTGGTGCGACAGTTGTAACGCCGGCTCTCACTAGCCAATCGCCTTTTTCGTAAGCGAATACACTACCTGATGTTGCCGCTAATGCAGACACTACCGCCACTGTTAATAATGATGTTTTCATTTGTATTGCTCCTGATTGATTATCACCATCATACTTACGCAGGAGCACATAACATTGATCTAGATTAATGTTTTTAAAACAGGGATTTAGCAACGTTTGTTCAGTTGATCCAAATCAAGTTTTTTCGAAGATTAGACCTAACTCTCGAGATTTAACCAGTCTATCGCCTTTAAATAACCAGCTAACTTGGCCTCTTGTGAGCCCGGCTCTGGCGTCATGTTATACTCCCATCTAGCCAAAGGCGGCATAGACATGAGTATTGACTCGGTCCGGCCGCCCGTTTGCAAGCCAAATAGAGTGCCTCGATCGTAAACGAGATTAAATTCGACATACCGACCGCGACGATACAACTGAAACTGTCGTTGTTTTTCGGTAAACTCGGTATGCTGTCGACGCTCCATGATAGGTAGATAAGCATCAATATACCCCTTACCCACCGCCTGAATAAAAGCAAATGACTGCTCAAAGCCCCACTTGTTTAAATCGTCGAAGAACAAACCGCCCACACCTCTCGTTTCCTTTCGGTGTTTCAGGTAAAAATAGTCATCGCACCACTTTTTGTATTTTGGATATACCTGCTCGCCAAATGGCGCGCAAAGATCAAACGCCACCTGATGCCAATGTCTAGCGTCCTCTTCAAAAACATAACTTGGTGTAAGGTCAAACCCGCCACCAAACCACCATATCGGGGCCTCACCTTCCTTTTCAGCAATAAAAAATCGTACGTTCGCGTGTGAAGTAGGAATGTAAGGAGAGTGCGGATGAATCACCAAAGAAACGCCCATTGCTTGAAAGTTTCGCCCCGCCAGTTCCGGTCTGGCGGCGGTCGCTGATGGTGGCATCTGTGTACCAAAGACATGAGAAAAATTAACACCACCCTGCTCTATCAAGCGACCATTGCTCATCACTCGGGAACGACCACCACCACCTTCTTCGCGCTCCCACATATCTTCGGTAAAAGTACCCACAGCATCAATGTCGCTGAGCGCCACACAAATATCGTCTTGCAAAGACAACAAGAATTGTTTTACCAGCGCAATTTGTTTTGCAGTAACGTCTTGTGTGCTCATGAGCGCAGTACTTCCATGGTAAGACTATGAATAATTTTACTGGGACTTTTTTGCTCACCCAGCGCACCCTCAATCAACACGACTTGCTTACCAAAATAAGCATCTATCTCCTGTGCTGTCCGAGCAGGCTCTAATGCAGCTGGATTTGCGCTAGTCGATACCAGCGGGCTGTTAACCGCCCAGCACATCTGCTGAACCAATGTATGTTTGGTAACTCTCACCGCCACCATGTCTGAATCACCGCTTATGAAAGAGGGAGTATGCTCAGATTTAGGCAACAACCAGGTAACCGGACCCGGCCATGAGTCTATAATCTTTGTTTGAGCGTCTTCGGTTAAGCTATCAAACTTCACAAAAGGCAGTACTTGCTCGATACTTTGTGCTATGAGTATCATGCCTTTTTCTACAGGGCGCTGCTTTAAACGCAATATCTCATAAACAGCTTTTTCATTTAAGGGGTCGCAGCCAAGTCCGTAGACAGCTTCAGTAGGATAAGCAAACACCTTCCCGTCAGCGTAATCTTGTCTGAAATGTTGAGCATTAAATTGCATAGAACTGAATTCTCTATAAGGTGTCTTTCACAGTGTGCCCGCAGTCAGCATTAGCACAAAGCAATTGATGTTTATCTTTAGATTGAACAAGCATGATCGGTGAGTTGCATATTTCACATTTACGAGCGAGCGGCATCTGATTTAATACATACTTGCACGCAGGATAGTTGTTACAGGCGTAAAAATACTTACCAAACCGATTCTGTTTTTTATCGATTGTTCCTTTTTTGCAAGCAGGACATTCAACCGGCGTGTATTGTGCCGTTTTTTTTGCAGTATGATTATTCGAAATAAAGTGACAAGTAGGAAAGTTTGTACAACCTATAAACATGCCATACCGTCCCTTCTTAACGGCCAAATTACCATCGCACTGGGGGCAATGGCTCTGGGGCATTTCTTTTACAATGCTGACATCGTTTTGACCAAGAGACTTTGTGTAATCACATTTAGGGTAAGCCGAGCAACCTAAAAAAGTAGACTTACCAACGTGTTTGACTGCCAGTTGTGCTTCACATTGAGGACAGGTGCCATAGGCTAACTCATTGGCACCGTGCGCTGATACAAATAAATCACTGTTGATTTTTGCCATAGGTGCTTAGTGCAGCAACCCTTCTGGTAATTCAAATAGCAACTCTTCCATTTGTTCATAGGCCAACTCTTTCCCTGGTACATTGAAAAGCACCATGAGCACTACCCATTTTAAATCAATCACACAAAACTCGTTGGTCTCAATCTCCATGACTCGGTCTAGTACCATTTCTCGCGTAGTCGAGTCGAGCACGTTGATTTGCTCTAAAAACATCAAAAAGCCACGGGATTCAACATCAAGTCGCTGCTGCTCTTCGTGGGTGTAAATACGGGTGGTTCTTGTTTTGCTTTTGTATTGAAGGTAGGGAGTGTCGTCGGTAGTTTGTAGTTCACATAGCTTTTCTAGCCATGCTAACGCTTTGTATATTTCATCATGATGAAAACCCGCTCGAACTAACTCTTCTGTTAGTTCGTCTTGGTCAATCATGACCTCAGATTCGCTATGTACCATATTTTCAAACAGATACATGAGGATATCAAACATATCTAGCCCCTCAACTTAACGTAGCCTTCCGGAGTGGATGCTACAATGCCACGCAACTCATATTGTAATAATTGTATTAGCACATCAGAAACCGACATGCCGGTGCGTTTAGCGATCAGATCAACTGATATAGCGCTATAACCAACACTATCTAACAATGGATCAGATGCCAAGTCTTGATTCACACTTTTTTGGGGATTCGTTACGATTTCTTGGTTTTTTGCTAAAAAAGGCAGCTCATCCAATATGTCTTGGGCGTTTTCGATCAGCTTTGCGCCTTGTTTAATAAGATGATGGCAGCCCTCGGCATTTGGGTTGTATATCGCACTTGGCACTGCAAACACTTCTTTGTTTTGCTCCAAGGCATATTTAGCGGTGACTAAGGTGCCGCTTTTAATTTTTGCCTCAACCACAATCACGCCTTGAGCCAGCCCGCTAATAATGCGATTACGCCTTGGAAATAAACTCGCGTGAGGCACCGTACCGGGAACAAACTCGCTAATGACCGCACCCGATTCTTGAATATCGTAATAAAGCGACTGATGACGCTTAGGATAAGCAATATCAATCCCGCAACCTAGCACCGCTAGTGTGGGCATGCCATGATGCAAACTTGCGCGATGACTTAAACCATCTATGCCAAGTGCCATTCCGCTGGTAAGCGCCACATCCATATTAGATGCAATTGCACTCACCAAATCGTCTACGACTTCTTTTGCATACTGGCTAGGAGAACGCGTACCAATCATGGCCAATTGAGCAAACGCGAGCGCTTCAATTTGACCCGCAACCAACAAAAATAAAGGAGGGCGAGTTAAGTGCTTTAAGCTGCTCGGATAAGCAAAATCATTAAATCCAATGAAATGGTGAGTGTCGCTTTTATTCAGCCAGTTAAATAAACGGCTACGTGAACGGCGCAGCGAGGTATCGGCAGAGCATAAATACCTTATTTGTTGCTCCTGCCATCCGCTTGTTACTAAGTCCGAGCGACTTAAAGCAGGAATATCGAGTAATCGACACCCGTGCATTTTTGCGGTTTTTAATAAGCTAGCAATACCGATTTTAGGTATGCCGTCGAGGCGCAAATACGCGCTAATTTCGTCCTCGCGAGAGGCAGATAAGACCGAATCCGTGGTCATAAAACTTCCTTGTTTACATAAGACTAATTCTCAGAAGGGGTTGGGCTTGCGACTATTTCACCGCCCACTAAATGCGTAGACGCTTCGGTGACCCATGCATAGCTGGCGTGTTCAAAGCCGCGGATTACCACCAATTCACCTACTTTATAGGCGGGTTGCTGTATGGTTTCGCCAAGGCTGAATAAAGAAGCAATGCTGCCGGTGGCAGATGCGCTGCGCAGCGGCTCTTCTTTATACTCAATATCTGGCCCTTGCTTATAAATTCCAAACACTGTGCCCGGTTCCACTTTGCGTTTACCAATGTTAATAATTACCACGTCATCTTTAGAAATGATGTTGTAACCGTTGATATTCGACACTAGTTCGCCGCGTTGACGAGTAGCTGGCTGCAAGGTTAGGTCGTTGTTGTCAAACTTCTTTGCTGGGCGAAGCTTGTCGCCTTTTTTAACTTCGCGAATGCTGTTGGCCACTTTTACGACGTATTTATCACTATTAACATCTGTCGAAAATTCTGCATCACTTAGCTGAATAACTTGTACACCTAATAGCGCGCCTAAACTGTCATAGACCTCGCGCTCCTTTCGCACAATTTCAAACTCAGTCATATTGGCGCGCTTGGCGTTTTTAAGTGCTTTTGTTAACACGTAATCTTCGTCAACGAACCGCGCCGAGCCCTCTCGGTCACTTAGCACAGCTGGCAAAGCTTGAAATTCTTCTGTGGTCATAATGCTATCGTTATTGATATACATCGCGATAGCTTCCCAAGGAAGCACATTGATTGGGTTGGGCTTTTCTCTTCTTTGCGTATCTGGTGAAAGCGTTAGCAATGGCTTATCGCGCACCACTTCCAAAATGGGAACGCCATTTTCCCAACGCAGGCGCAACATATCACCTGGATAAATGAGATGTGGGTTTTCTATTTGGGTGTTGTTACGCCATAACTCAGGCCAGCGCCAAGGCTGACTTAAGAATAAACTCGAGATGTCCCAAAGAGTATCGCCTTTTTCCACTACGTAAGTCTGCGGGGCATCCTCTCTGATATTCACCACGTCCGCGAGCACTGACTGAGAGGCAAAGAGCGCCACAAAGGTAAGTGCAACAGTGTGGATGATGATACTTTTTAAACGCATGATTAGCTTCCTGTACGAATATCAGTTTATTAATAGTTTGACTGTTGTATAATTCGTTATCGGTTTGAAATTAATAAATTTAACCCCAAATCCGGATAAGTCATTGATATATTTTTTCGCAATGTAACATGTTACGAGAATTTCGACGAAAATAATTACACATTCTGCGCTTGTCGTATGAATAAGTATACTGATCCTAAGAGTAGTTTATGGCCGTTTTACAAGTATTAACCTTTCCTGACGAGCGTTTACGAACTGTTGCCGCGCCTGTTGAGAAAGTTGACGACAGCATTAAAAAATTGATCGACGACATGTTTGACACTATGCGCGATGAGCGAGGCATAGGATTAGCCGCGACTCAGGTAGATGTGCATAAACGCGTGGTCGTCATGGACGTCAGTGAGGATCATAGCGAACCCCTAGTATTTATCAACCCTGAGATTACGCAAAAAGACGGCAGCACTGTGAGTGAAGAAGGCTGTCTGTCTGTTCCGAACAATTACGCTAAGGTTGACCGCGCCGAACGTATAAAAGTAAAAGCACTCGATAAAAACGGTGAGCCTTTTGAGTTAGAAGCAGACGGACTGCTGGCGATTTGCATTCAACACGAACTAGACCATTTACAAGGTAAGCTTTTTGTTGACTATTTATCTAGCTTAAAACGAGAGCGCATTCGTAAAAAGTTGGAAAAAGAAGCGCGTTTGGCTGCCCGTGAGGGTTAACAATCAAGGTAACAACTTAATTTGAACATTATCTTTGCCGGAACGCCGGAATTTGCCGCATCTCACCTAAGCGCACTCATCGAGGCTGGGCATAACATTGTAGCGGTATACACGCAACCTGACAGGCCGTCGGGAAGGGGTAAAAAACTAAGGCCAAGCGCGGTAAAATCTGTCGCTCAGCAGCATGATATTGACGTTTATCAACCCCCTACACTGAAATCTGAAGACGCGCTCACACAGCTATCTGCATTAAATGCAGATTTGATGGTGGTGGTAGCCTATGGATTGATTTTGCCAAAGCCGGTGTTAGAGGCGCCAAAGTTTGGATGTATCAATGTACACGGCTCTTTATTGCCCAAATGGCGAGGCGCTGCCCCGATACAACGTGCGCTGTGGGCCGGAGACAGTAAGACTGGCGTTGCCATCATGCAGATGGACGAAGGTTTAGACACCGGTGATGTGCTATTAACGAAAGCGATTGAAATTGAGCCGCTCGATACCAGCGCTACACTTTACCAAAAACTTGCTGAACTCGGCCCCCAAGCACTTGTTGAATGTATTGAAAGACTGCACAGCATCGCTCCTATCAAACAAAACGACGCACTGGCCACTCACGCCAAAAAGCTCAGTAAAGAAGAAGCGCGCTGCGACTGGTCGTTAAGCTGCGAGCAATTGGCCCGAAATATAAGGGCATTTAACCCATGGCCGATGGCGTGGTTTGAACATAACGGCGCAGGCATCAAGATTCACAGTGGCGAAGCGCACCTAGGCAAACATGATAAAGACCTCGGTACGGTAACAAATTATAATAAAAGCGGCTTAGACATCGCGTGCAGCGACGGCATTTTGCGTATTACTCGCTTGCAGCTGCCTGGTAAGAAACCGCAGTTAGTCAGCGAAATAGTGAACGGTAATCCTCATCTTTTTACCGTCAACAGCAAGCTTCATCATGAGTAAAACCACCAATATTCAGCACGATAAAGGACCTCGGGCCATTCGGCACAAACCCCAGTTGCGAGCAGACGGAGCATGGGCTTTGCTGCAAATTTTGGAGCATGGTGCGTCATCACGAGAAGTGATGCCGATGATTTTTGAACGCCATGGACTCGCTAAAGACCGAGCGTGGTTACAAGAGTCTGTGTTTGGTGTGTTACGCGTGCTTCCAACTTTGCAGTCGTGGCTCAGACAATTATTAAAAACGCCCTTAAAAAAGCAGCAAAAAATTATTGAACATTTAATAATGTTGGGATTATTTCAGCAAGCCTATATGCGCACATCGACTCATGCGGCTGTCTCGGAAACTGTTGAAGCTAGCAAGTTGCTGAAACAGCCTCAGCTAAGCGGCATGGTCAATGCAATATTAAGAAACTTTGAGCGCCATGAACTCGCACAGCAGATTGACACCGCACCGCACGTTGTCGCGAATTTACCTAAATGGCTTTATCGAGAACTCGCATCGGCCTATCCTGACCATCTTGCTAACTTGTGTAAGGCAATGTCTACCAAACCCCCGTTGTGGCTTCGGGTGAATCCTTTGGTTAATTCATTAGACGAGTATTGCAATCGCTTGAATGAAGCAAGTATTGCGCATGAAGCGCTCCCTCCTCATGCGATTTTTTTAGAAAAATACACCGATGTCACCACCTTACCAAACTTTGATGAAGGCGGGTGCTCAGTGCAAGACCTCGCAGCGCAGCAAGCGGCATCATTGCTCAAGCTCAAAGATGATGACTGCGTGCTCGATGCCTGCGCCGCACCGGGTGGCAAAACTGCTGCACTTATAGAAACTGGCGTCTGCTTAAAAGCCTTATATGCCCTCGACAATGTTGCCAGCAGAAATGCACGCACTCACGATAACTTAAGCCGCCTTGGGCACATTCAGCGTATGGGCGATAAACTTCATATCGTAGATGCTGACGCTTCAGATACAGCGAGCCTCAGCAAACTGCCGATGTTTAATAAAATATTATTGGATGCACCCTGCTCGGCCACCGGAGTGATAAGGCGTCATCCTGATATTAAATGGCACCGAAAAGGCACCGACATCGCAGCTTTGGTTGAGCTACAAAAAAGTATATTGGAAGCGACTTGGCAGCGTTTGTTACCCGGCGGTGTGCTGCTTTATGCCACTTGCTCAATATTGCCGCAAGAGAACAGTCAGCAAATCAAAAACTTTTTGCAGACACATTCAGACGCTTCGTTAGTGCCTATCGAGGCCCAAAGTGATCCTGAGGCGCTTGGCTGGCAAATTTTACCGGGCGAGAAAAACATGGATGGTTTCTTTTACGCGAGACTGCTAAAGTCAGATTCAGCGATTAAGCAAGCTCACTTGTAAGGTGATCAGAGTAGAATAATGAAAATCATCATCATAGGCGCAGGACAGGTTGGCGGCACACTGGCCGAGAATTTAGTCGGTGAGAACAACGAAATTACCATTATAGACTCCGACATGACCATATTAGAGTCGCTTCAAAATAGACTCGACCTACAGGTGGTGTGCGGCATTGGCTCACATCCTGATATTTTGAAGAAAGCAGGCGCCGAAGATGCCGATATGGTGATTGCGGTCACCAACAGTGACGAAAGCAATATGATGGCCTGTCAAGTTGCATACAGTTTATTTAAAACACCCACCAAAATTGCTCGCGTACGCTCTGAACAATATATCATTTATCAAGAGCAGCTATACAAACACCAAGATATCCCAGTAGACCATTTGATTGCGCCGGAGCAACTAGTAACGACCGCAATTAAGCGCTTAATCGATTACCCGGGTGCACTTCAGGTTGTTGAATTTGCCGATGGCAAAGCGAGTCTAGTGGCGGTAAAAGCATATTATGGTGGTTTGCTCGTAGGTCATGCCTTGTCAGCCTTGAAAGAGCATATGCCCAATGTGGATACTCGCGTTGCTGCGATATATCGTCGCGGGCGCCCTATTCGACCGCTTGGCTCAACGGTAATTGAGGCCGACGACGAAGTGTTTTTTATTGCTGATACCAAGCACATTCGCGCGGTAATGAGCGAACTACAAAAGCTCGAGTCCAGCTACAAACGCATTATGATTGCGGGCGGAGGGCTCATAGGTGCAGGGCTCGCTAAACGACTAGAAGACAAACATAACGTCAAGCTTATTGAATATAATGCCGAACGCGCTCAATACTTATCTACTGTGCTTGATAAAGCCATCGTGTTTCAGGGCGATGCGTCAGATGCGTCTTTGCTATCGGAAGAAAACGTAGAGCAAGTAGATGCGTTTATTGCTGTAACGAATGACGATGAAGCTAATATCATGTCGGCGATGCTAGCAAAACGCATGGGAGCCCAAAAAGCCATGGTACTCATTCAGCGCAGCGCCTATGTTGACCTCGTACAAGGCGGCGACATTGACATAGCCTTCTCTCCTCAACAGGCAACTATTTCTGCCTTGCTCACGCATGTAAGGCGTGGAGACATAGTGAACGTTCACTCACTAAGAAGAGGAGCCGCCGAAGCAATTGAGGCAATTGCGCATGGTGATGAGTCAACATCTAAAGTGGTGGGAAAGCAAATTCAAGACATTAAGCTGCCACCCGGCACCACCATAGGCGCAATTGTACGAAAAGACGAAGTGGTGATTGCTCACAGCGATACGGTGATCCAAGCCAATGATCACGTTATTCTGTTCTTAGTAGACAAAAAGTTTATTTGGGACGTGGAAAAGCTCTTCCAACCCAGCGCACTATTCTTTGGTTAAAAACCTCAGCTTTGAGGCGTTAGCGACAAAGCAAAAATACGCACAGCGTAAACTATCATAAGCGCAGAACTAGGCTCTCATTAGTGCTAACTGCGCCAGAATGTAGGCGAAAATAAGACTAACAGCGAGAATACTTCGAGACGCCCAAAGAGCATGGCGGTCACCAACATCCACTTAGCGCCATCAGACACCTCAGCATAGGTCCCCGCAACTGACCCTAAACCGGGCCCAAGGTTGTTCAAGGTAGCGGCTGTGGCTGAAAACGCAGTGATATTGTCTAGGCCGGTGCCGATTAATCCAATCATGATGATTACAAATACAATTGCATACGCGGCAAAAAAGCCCCAAACAGCCTCTACTACCCGAGACGGCATGGCTCTGTCGCCGAGCTTTACCGCATATACGGCTTTTGGATGTATAAGTCGGTCAACCTCACGTTTACCCTGCAAGAATAAGAGCAAAACTCGAATAACCTTTAGACCGCCGCCCGTTGAGCCCGCGCATCCCCCAATAAAACTTGAAAATATTAGCAAAATTGGCAGGAACGCTGGCCAAGACGAAAAATCTGTCGTGGCAAACCCAGCGGTTGTGCTAATTGAAACCGCTTGGATAAGCGCTTGGTCGAGGGCGATTTCTGCGCTGTCGTAAACCGAAAAATTCACTAAAACCAAAAAGCACACCGTGATCAGCGCAAATTGTATTGTAAAAAACGTTTTGCACTCGGGGTCTTTAAAATAGTTTCTTATATTACGGCCACTAACTGCCGCATAATGCAAAGAGAAGTTAAGCGCCGCTATCCACAAAAACACCACGCAAACGATATTCACAGCAACACTGTTGAAATATCCTAAGCTTGCGTCATAGGTTGAAAAGCCGCCTATCGCGATGGTCGAAAAGGCATGACAAACCGCATCAAACAAATTCATGCCGGCGACCCAATAGGCAAAAGAACAGGCAATGGTTAAAGATAGGTAGATATACCACAAATGCTTTGCAGTATCGGCAATGCGCGGCGTCATTTTGGAATCTTTAACCGGACCAGGGGTTTCTGCGCGATATAGCTGCATGCCTCCCACACCCAAAATAGGCAACACTGCTACCGCTAACACAATAATACCCATACCGCCTAACCACTGGAGCTGCTGGCGATAAAACTGCACTGCTTTAGGCAAAAACTCAATGCCCTCAATTACCGTTGCACCCGTTGTGGTTAAACCGGAAAACGACTCAAAAATTGCATCGGTAATTGTCATTTGCGGTTGGTCAAGTAACGCGAACGGTAGCGCACCGAAAGTTGCCAACACCGTCCAAAACAAGACCACAATCAAAAAGCCCTCTTTTGCTCTTAAGTCGCTTTTACTTGTGCGGTTTGGATACCATATGGCCAAGCCCGTTACTAAACTGAGAAAAAAGGCAACAATGAAGGCCAGACCGCCACCATCTTGATAAATAAGAGAAATAAGCGCCGGTGGCAGCATCGTGACGCTAAAAAGCGCTACGAGTAAACCCAAGATTCTAATGATGGCGCGATATTGCAATGTAATGTTGCCTTGTAAAATGACGATGGTTTCAGGGTAAACACACCCTGCGTTAACATTGTGTGCCTTTCGTAAAAAAAACTCAAACACAATGCCAAAAATTTATTTTGTTTTGTAAGCTCTTGAAGGGAAAAGATAAAAAAATTTAGTCAATTTATTACTTGGCAAGCAAAAATTTTGTGCTAAATTTAAGAGGTCGATTCAGCTCCCTTGGACGAAACGACTAGATGGATTTACCTAAAAAAATAAAAATAGTAAAGGATATTCGGCTGTCGCCAAAGCATTATTCCTGAACCCAATCTCTGCTATACTTTCCTTTGATAAGGAAGGTAGGTTTTTGCTGTCTTTAATTTACTTACCAACAAAGTTATCCACAGCCGATGAATAATTAAACTAAAAAATATTCTTTTAATTTCATAGCATTACAAGAATAACGATAAAAGAGTAAACGAATTATGCACAAACATAACACGCCGCCTTTAGTTTTAGTTGATGGCTCCTCCTATTTGTTTCGCGCCTTCCATGGCCTTCCGCCTCTAACCAATAGCAAAGGACAAGACACCGGCGCAATTTATGGCGTGGTTAACATGCTACGAAGTTTAGTCAAAGACTATGAGCCAACCCATATGGCCGTGGTATTCGATGCCAAAGGTAAAACCTTCCGCGATGATATTTATGATCAATATAAAGCGAATCGCCCCCCCATGCCCGATGAACTTAGAAGCCAGATAGAGCCGCTACACACTATCGTAAAAGCCATGGGCTTCCCTATCATTGTTGAACCGGGCGTTGAAGCCGATGACGTCATTGGCACCCTAGCCAAGCAAGCCACCGAGCAAGGCATAGAATGCGTCATAAGTACCGGTGATAAAGACATGGCACAGCTGGTAAGCGAGCACGTCACCTTGATAAACACCATGACTCGTACCAAGATGGACTTAGACGGCGTAGTCGAAAAGTTTGGTGTCCCCGCTGAGCTAATTATCGACTTCCTTGCCCTGAAGGGTGACAAAGTCGATAACATACCCGGCGTGCCCGGCGTAGGTGATAAAAGTGCTGTTGCTATGCTCAATGGTATTGGTGGTGTGCATGCAATATATGACAATTTAGACAAAATTGCTGATTTAGACTTTAGAGGCGCTAAAACGATGGCGCAGAAAATGGAGGCGCACAAAGAGCAAGCGCTGTTGTCTTATGAGCTTGCCACCATTGAATGTGGCCTCAAGCTTGAATATGAACCAAAGACGCTTCAAATGACCGAAATGGACAAAGCGCAGCTTAAGACCCTCTTTGTCGATTTGGAGTTTAAAAAATGGTTGAGTGAGGTTAGCACCGACAGTGATACTTACGCAGACGCATTAGACGATACACCTACTGGTGATCAAGGTAATGAGTCGCCGTTACCAAGCAACACTGAAACATTTGATACCAGTGCCTACCATACAGTATTAGACAAAGATGCTTTTCAAAGCCTTATCGATAAGTTACGCGCAGCTGAGTATTACGCGGTAGATACCGAAACGACTTCACTAGATTACATGCAGGCGCAGCTTGTGGGCATAAGCTTCGCGCTGGCGCCCAACGACGCCTACTACGTTCCTTTGGCGCACGATTATCCAGGCGCACCGCAGCAACTTGACCGAGATTGGGTGTTAGAGCAACTTAAGCCTTTAGTTGAAGCGGATGATGCAAAAAAAGTTGGTCAGCATATTAAGTACGACAAAAATGTATTGGCAAATTACGATGTGCACTTGCGCGGCATACTTTGCGACACCATGCTGGCATCTTATGTACTTAACAGTGTTGCAACCAAGCATAATATGGATAGCCTGGCCCTCAAATACCTTGGTCACAAATGTATCGGATTTGAGGAGATTGCAGGCAAAGGTGCGAAACAGCTCACATTCAATCAGTTAACATTGGAAGAAGCCAGTCCGTATGCTGCAGAAGACGCTGACGTAACCCTGCGTTTATACGAGGCGTTCAAACCATTACTCAAAGCACAAGATGGTTTAAGTGAAGTGCTGACCGAGATAGAAGTTCCGCTGTCGAGCATACTGGCGAAAATGGAACAGACTGGTGTGTTAATCGACTCGCAAATGCTGGCGCAACAAAGCCAAGACCTAGCCAAACGCATCATTGAACTGGAGCAAAAAGTCCATGAGCTTGCCGGTGAGCCCTTTAATCTGGGCTCTACCAAGCAGCTTCAGCACGTTTTATTTGAAAAAATGTCGCTGCCGGTGGTTAAGAAGACCCCGAAGGGCGCGCCTTCAACATCGGAAGAAGTGCTGCATGAGTTGGCAAATGAGTATGAGCTACCTGCTCTTATTATGCAGTATCGAGGATTATCTAAGCTCAAAAATACTTACACTGACAAACTGCCTAAAATGATTCACCACCGCACAAACCGTGTACATACGAGTTATCATCAAGCGATTGCCGCTACGGGGCGCTTGTCGTCGAGTGATCCGAATCTTCAAAACATTCCGATTCGAACCGCAGAAGGTCGACAGGTTAGACAGGCCTTTATCCCGCAACCCGGTTTTAAAATGGTGGCAGCGGATTATTCGCAAATCGAACTTAGGATCATGGCCCATCTGAGTAAGGATGAGGGTTTACTGACTGCGTTTGGCGCGGGCAAAGATATTCACAGCGCCACCGCATCTGAGGTGTTTTCAGTGCCGCTTGAACAAGTAAGCAACGAGCAGCGGCGCAGTGCAAAGGCTATTAATTTTGGCTTAATCTACGGCATGAGCGCATTTGGCTTGTCTAAGCAGCTTAATATTTCGCGCCATGATGCACAGACCTATATGGACACCTATTTTGAACGCTATCCTGGTGTACTCAAATATATGGAATCGACTCGAGATGGCGCGAAACAAAGTGGTTACGTAAGTACCGTTTTTGGTCGCAGACTCTATTTACCCGACATCAATGCAAGCAATGGTGCGCGGCGTAAAGGCGCAGAGCGCGCAGCAATTAATGCACCCATGCAGGGAACGGCAGCAGACATTATCAAAAAAGCGATGATTGCGGTTGCAGCATGGATTGATAGCTTAGGGGAAACCAAAGACATTATCATGACTATGCAGGTTCACGATGAATTGGTTTTTGAAATACGCGAAGACAAACTTGATGACTACGTGCCCAAAATCTGTGACATCATGCAAAGCTGCGTCAGCCTTGATGTGCCGCTTATTGTAGAAGCTGGTATTGGTAAAAATTGGGATGAGGCTCACTGATCTGACTGACGAAATGTGACTCGACAGTAAGATAATTTTAAAAAATTGAACTAAGCAATCGATACACACTCCTATATTGCGAGTGTGTTGTTCTCCCTAAGTGGTTTGCCCCGAAGTTTTTCGGGGCTTTCTTTTTTATATTGCTTGCTTACCCTGTTACATGCGCTCTTACTAATCATCGGTAAAAGGGCGTCGACGTCTATCCAACATTTATCGACAACCGCCTGCAAAGGTCTACGAGTTTATGAAGGCGCCTGAGTATTATCTACGCCCAACCAGTTTAGCAAAACGTTTTCTGCCTCAGGTAAGCCTACGCCTGTAAGCGATGAAAATGCCTGTACCGTGACATCGCCCATAAAGGCCAGCGACGCTTCTCGTACCATCAGTACCTGCTGCTTACGCTTGCCTGCTTTAAGTTTATCGGCCTTGGTGAGCAAAATCAGAACCGGTAACTTCGCACTAACCGCCCAATAGATAAGTTCTTGGTCGAGGTCTTTTAAAGGATGTCTTATATCCATTAAAACAACTAAACCCTTAAGACATTCGCGTTTTTGCAGATACTCTCCTAAAGACTTCTGCCATTTTTGCTTCATCGCAAGGGGCACTTTGGCGTAACCATAGCCGGGTAAATCGACTAAACGTCGCTGTTCGTCTAATTCAAACAGATTAATCAGTTGGGTGCGTCCGGGGGTTTTACTGGTTCTGGCTAAACTGTTTTGGCGAGTAATTTTGTTCAGCGCACTAGATTTGCCTGCATTTGAACGCCCCGCGAAGGCAATTTCAATCCCATCAAAAGGCGTCAGATGGGCGATATCAGGGGCACTGGTTAAAAATTTAGCTTGGGTAAAATATGACATAAGGTCCCGAAATCAGTTAAAGGCAAACAAAAAGTGTATGAAATGATTTACCGATCATGCATTTAAATCGATACTATTACTAGGTAAGAGTTTTTTTAATAGCGTATTTGTGTAAAATATCACGCCATCACAGCATGGTGAATGGTTAAACCCGGTTTAAGAGAGATTAAGTATGAAAAATTTATGTTTGCTTTTAGGGCTCATCCTTACAAGCGCAGCGGCAGTTGCAATCGACGGTGACCCTGAGGCAGGAAAAGCGAAGTCTATTACTTGTGCGGCATGTCATGGCACAGACGGTAATAGCGCCATCCCGCTTAATCCGAAAATTGCTGGACAGCACGCTGGATATATATATAAACAGCTAAAGGAATTCAAACTGGCTGGGCAAACGGGCGGTAAAGAAGGCCGAAACAATGCGGTCATGAACGGTATGGCAGCGCCATTATCTGACCAAGACATGAAAGACTTGGCGGTTTATTTTGCAGGTCAGGAGCTTAAAATTGGTACCGCGCCAGAAGATGTCATTGCAGCCGGAGAAGCACTTTACCGCGGCGGAGACGCTGATCGCGGCATCACTGCTTGCATTGCATGTCACAGTGCAGACGGTAAGGGTATGAATTTAGCAGGATTTCCAGTGCTAAGTGGACAGCATGCGCAATATACCAAAACGCAACTTGAGATGTTTCGTTCGGGTGCGCGCAACAACGACCTAAACGGCATGATGCGTGACATTGCATCGAGGCTCACTGACGAAGACATAGAAATCTTGTCAGCCTATTTAGAAGGCCTTTATTAAGAGGTTTGCGCATTTTTTAATCAATCGAAATTTTAGATAGAAATTTTAATGTAAATAAGTTGTAAATTTTTTAGAGTTGGGTATGATGCTCGCACGCTCTAAGCAAAGCTTGAATAAATAAGACTTTGCGAGTAAGCTTTTAATAATAAGAAAGCGTAACGGATTACCGAGAACAAGTTAGCTTGTTTTGATAAGAATAATAAAAAGTAAAATAAGTCATAACGTAAGCACATGATGTGCTAAACGGGAGAGGTGTCACAAGACACTGATTAATATTAAGGTGATATCTTCGGGTATCACCTTTTTTCTTGTCTGCAAAATTTAGTAAACTGCACAACATTCATAGAGCGTAAAACCGCGTTCTTACTTATCGTCCAAATTATTGAGTACATCATGGCCCGCGTAAAGAAATCTAGAAAAATCGGCAAAATAGGCATCACCAAAACCGAAGCCCCAAAAAAGCCTAAAAAACCACAATTAGGTAAATCGACCAATAATCTTGGTAACAAAGCGGGAAGCCGTCAGCATATCGGCGAGACAAAATCATCGCAAAACAGTGGTAAAGGAACACAAGACCCACGTCACGGTAGTAAAAAATCGGTCGACTTAAACAAGTATCTAAAAGGAGGCTCTAGCAAAGCAGAAAAAAGCGTTAAGAAATTTAGCACACCCCAGCAAGAGTTAGACGCAATAGAGCAAGACCCTCGCCTCGAAAAGCTCTTGGCAAAGCAAGAGACTAAAACGCTGACAAAATTAGAACAAGTGTATGTGAATGAGACACTTGCCCGTCACAAAGTGCTATGCGAGATGCTCGGTATTGACATTGACGATGAGGAATCTGAGCAAGAGACTGATCCCTTTGCAAAGTTAGATGCAATAAGACTAGACGATTTCAAAGATTAGAAGGTCATAATGGAGTGGATATTAGTCGCCCTTGGCGCATTGGTAATAGTGGGTTTAAGTATCTATGCAGGACGTCTGCTTTTTTTATTACAAACCCAAAATAAACGGCAACAAGCCGCTAGGCAAAAGCGAATAGACTCCATTACAAGTAGCATCCAAACTATTGCATTTGCCATGCAGCAACAGCAGTGCGACTTGTCAGAAGGCGTCATTCGTATTTGCCGCTTACTCGAAGCACTGCCGCTTGATCCCCTCCCTAACTATGCGGATGAGTACCCTGCCGTTCACGGCTTGTTTGGAAAAGTAAAACACTACCCCACCCACGAAGAACGCAACTCGCTGCCGAAGGCCGAGCGCCGCGCGCAAGACAAAGAGCGCGAACAGTTCGAAAGTGAGGCAGAAAGCGCAATCCTCAAAGAAACCGAAGCGCTTAAGGTATTTAACGCACCTTAAGCGTAAAACGCTACGGTCGCTTGGGTAAAAATACATAAAATTGTACTATCTATCGCATTTGTAAGTGCTCCAAGGGTTACAAATAGCCGCCAAAGCAAGGTATACTACCGCCCTTTATTTAATGCCTTAGAGCGAAGCAAGCGGTCTGATATGCACAAATACGATCTCGACACATTTCAAGGACTCATCCTTGCCCTGCAAGACTATTGGGCACAACAAGGTTGCGTGATCATCCAACCCTTAGATATGGAAGTAGGTGCAGGCACCTTCCACCCTATGACTTTTTTACGGTCGTTAGGACCGGAGCCGATGAACAGCGCCTATGTGCAGCCTTGCCGCAGACCCACTGACGGACGCTATGGCGAAAACCCTAATCGCTTGCAACACTACTATCAGTTTCAAGTGATGCTTAAACCTTCCCCAGCCAATATTCAAGAGCTGTATTTAGGCTCACTTGAGGCGCTCGGCTTTGACACGCTAGTCCACGATGTTCGCTTTGTTGAGGACAACTGGGAGTCTCCCACGCTAGGAGCATGGGGTTTGGGCTGGGAAGTGTGGTTAAACGGCATGGAAGTTACTCAATTTACGTATTTTCAACAGGTTGGTGGGCTTGAATGCACACCGGTTACTGGCGAAATTACCTATGGCCTTGAGCGCTTAGCCATGTATATGCAGGGTGTAGACAGCATTTACGATTTAGTGTGGACAAAGGGTCCCTTTGGTAATGTCACCTATGGCGATGTCTTTTTACAGAATGAAAAAGAACAGTCGGCATTTAACTTTGAGCATGCTGATGTGCCCTTTTTGTTTGAAAGCTTTGAGCAATGTGAAAAGGCCTGCGAAAAACTTATCGACGCGCAACTCCCCTTACCTGCTTACGAGCAAGTAATGAAAGCATCTCATGCGTTTAACCTGCTCGATGCTAGACATGCGATTTCTGTAACTGAACGACAAGGATATATCTTGCGCGTGCGCACATTGTCAAAAGCAGTTGCGCAAATGTATTTTGATTCACGTGAAACACTAGGCTTTCCGCTGTGTAAAAATGCTGAGCAAGCACAAGCAGCGCAGGGAGCGAAATAAGGCAATGACTGACAATATGGCATTACACACGCTTCTTATTGAGCTTGGCACCGAAGAGCTCCCCCCTAAATCGTTGAAATTGCTAACCGAAAGCTTTAAAGCCGGCATAGTAGATGAATTGTCAAAGCGGGACTTTTCATTTGAGGAAGTATTTGCTTATGGTGCACCGCGACGACTCGCCCTCAGACTAACTAAATGCCAACGTGTACAGGCCGACAAAGAGCTTGAAAAGCGCGGACCTGCGGTTAGTGCCGCATTTGATGCCAACGGCGAGCCAACTAAGGCTGCCGCAGGTTGGGCAAGAGCCAATGGTATAGACGTCTCGCAGGCCCAGCGTCTCGTCACCGACAAAGGTGAATGGTTATTGCATAAAGCCCGTGTGCCTGGTCTACGCTTGGACGATGTGATAGAAGACGTTATAAATAAAGCGCTCAAGCAGCTTCCTATTCCAAAGGCTATGCGCTGGGGCACAAGTGATGCCGAATTTATTCGCCCTGTGCATACGCTATGCCTAATGTATGGAAGCGAAATACTGCCAGCAACCGTTTTAAACATCGCCGCGTCAAACCAATGTTCTGGGCACCGGTTTCATGGCGACCACCGCTTTACCTTAAGCGATGCCGATAGCTATGAGGCGCAACTACACAGCCAATATGTGATTGCCGATTATGAAAAACGAATGCGTGCAATTGAGCAACAGCTGCAGGCGCAATCTAGCGCACTAGGTTTGCGCGCAGATTATGATCAAACGCTGCTGGAAGAAATATCATCGCTGGTGGAGTGGCCTGTCGTGCTCGAAGCTAAATTTGAAGCACGTTTTTTACAAGTGCCCAAAGAAGCTCTCATTTATACGATGAAGGACGACCAGAAGTATGTGCCTTTGCTGAGTGAAAACGGTGAGCTAAGCGAAACATTTTTGTTTGTATGTAATATTGAAAGTAAAGACCCGTCACAGGTGATTGCTGGCAATGAGAAGGTGATTCGACCTCGTTTAGCCGACGCTGAGTTTTTCTTCGAAAGTGATAAGAAAACGACGCTGGCTGAAAAAGCAGAAAAACTTAACGATATCTTGTTTCAAAAGTCCTTGGGCAGTATTGCTGATAAAAGCAAACGCGTTGCTAACATTACCCAGATCATTGGTAAGTTAATGCATGTCGATGATGCAACACTTTCTTATGCGAAACGTGCTGCGTATTTAGCAAAAGCAGACCTAGTCAGCAATATGGTAATGGAGTTTACTTCCGTACAGGGCATTATGGGTAGACATTATGCACAGCACGATGGTGAAGCCGATGAGGTTGCTGTTGCCATTGAAGAGCAATATCTACCTCGGTTTGCCAATGACACCTTACCTCAAAGCCAAGTAGGATTGCTATTATCTTTGGCCGAGAAATTAGACACGCTAGTGGGCATATTTGGCGTCAACCTTATACCTAAAGGTGACAAAGACCCATTTGCTCTGCGCCGAAGCGCAATTGGTATCTTGCGCATGCTAGTGACCTTTGACGTGGACCTGAATATCCAAAGTTTGGTGGAAAGCGTCACCGAGCAATTTGCTCAGCTCTTAACTAACAAAGAAACAAGCGAGCAGGTAAGTGCCTTCTTGTTTGACCGATGCAAACCTTTTTATGCCGACCAAGGGATCAGCGCCGATATTGTCAACTCCGTTATGGCGGTGCAAACCTCAGGCTCGTTCAGTGATATTAACAAACGTGTGTTAGCTGTATCAGAGTTTGCGCGCTCTCAAAACGCCAGCAGCCTCGTTGCAGCTAATAAACGGGTTGCCAATATTTTAAACAAGAACGCAATTTCTTTTGACGATATTCAGCCTATTGATGAGGCTTTATTGGAGCAAACAGAGGAGAAAGTGCTGTTTTCTGCCTATACGCTCACACAGGCCAGTTTAAGCGGCAGTACGAACGAGCTTGACCATTCACAGGCCTTGGTAGAATTGAGTGCGCTCAAGGAGCCTCTAGACGCATTTTTTGACAAGGTTATGATTATGGCAGATGATGAAGCCGTGAAGCACAACCGAATTTGCTTGATTGCCAATGTGCGCCGCTTGTTTTTATCAGTAGCAGATATATCAGTTCTCAACATCTAACACACTAGCGGTTGAGTGAATTATAAGGTTATGAAGTATACGCCTATGTCTAAATTACACACTCTTAGTTTGCTTACAGTCGTTGGTCTCTTAGGTGCATGTAGTTCGTCTGGAAACTCACAGCTGTTTAATTCTGTACCCGATAAAGACTATAGTGACGTATATTTGCGCGGCGTGTTTAATTGGTGGGAAGCTACCGATGCGTTTAAGTTTAGAGAGCTCGATGCTAACACGATGGTCGTTGAGCTTGACCTTATTGCCGATGGCCAGCCCTATGATTTTAAAGTCGCCGACAGTACTTGGTCGCCTGCATTTAACTGTGGACTCCCAGCATCTGGCCCTCTAATGCAGTTAAACAATGAGGTAGAGCTCTATTGTTTTAATGACTCCCTCAACCTTCAGTTTATCCCAGCCGAAACGGGCAAATACCGTTTTGAATTAGATATTTCAAACAATCAGTACCCTGAGTTAACAGTAAGTGTCGTCCAATAAAATCAGCGCACTGCTTTATCATTCATCGATTGACCTATTTATCATATGGTGCGTAATATCCTAAGGTAGTCCGATTACGGATAGACTTATAAGGATAATACTTTGATAGATCCCACTATTGCGCTTGTTGCCGTTGGCCTTCTTTCAATTGCATGTCAGTTTTTAGCACACAAGGTGAAGCTGCCAGCCATTTTGTTTTTGCTCATTGCCGGCATCATAGTTGGTCCGGTTACTGGCACATTCACCGCTGATGCCCTATTCGGTGATTTACTGTTTCCTATTGTCTCATTGGCAGTGGCCATTATTTTATTCGAAGGCTCGCTTACGCTGAAATTTAGCGATATCAGTGGCCATGGAAACATGGTGAGGAATTTATGTACATCTGGGGTGTTTGTTACGTGGGCAACCGTCACCCCTGCAGCATACTATTTTCTCGATATCCCACTTGGCCTAGCGGCTCTTTTAGGGGCGATTGTGACCGTAACAGGACCAACGGTCATTGTGCCCATGCTTCGAACTGTTCGCCCTTCGAGCAAAATAGGCAACATTCTGCGCTGGGAAGGCATTATTATTGACCCAATTGGAGCTCTGTGTGCGGTATTAGTGTTTGAATTTATACTGACGCAGCAAGACGCCCTCACCCACACATTCCTTGCCTTTGGCCAAACTATTTTGTCTGGTTTGGTCTTAGGCGTGTTATCTGGATATTGCTTGGGCCTGTGCCTTCGCCACAATTTAATCCCCCATTATTTACAAAACACCGCGACCCTCACCATTGTATTAGGTGCCTTCGCGTTTTCTAATGCATTGGCCCATGAGTCTGGTCTGTTAACCGTCACCATTGCCGGCATGATATTGGCGAATATGAAAAACGTCGATGTGTCAGACATTCTAGAATTCAAAGAAACCCTGAGCGTGCTGTTAATTTCAGGCCTTTTCATTTTATTAGCCACACGCATGGACTTTAGCGCGATACAGGCCGTTGGCTTAGGCGCAGTCATCGTTGTGTTGGTTGTGCTGTTTATTGCACGTCCGGCATCGGTATTTGTTTCTGCGATAGGCACGCAACTGAACCTAAAAGAAAAGCTGCTGCTTAGCTGGATTGCGCCTCGGGGTATTGTTGCCGCGGCAGTAAGCGCCCTGTTCGCACTCAAATTAGAGGCCGAGGGTTATCCTCAGGCGGAAGTATTGGTGCCCATGGTCTTTATTATCATTATTGCCACTGTGGTAATACAAAGCTTAACGTCTGCAAAAGTTGCCTCGCTGTTAGGCTTGCGATCTCCAGAACCAAACGGCTTATTTTTATTTGGCGGCAGCCAGTTTTCGCGTGAACTCGCCGCTGAGCTGCAGCAAAACGATATTCCAGTGATTTTAGCCGATACTAACTGGGATACTGTTAAAGAGGCTCGCATGGCCAATACTAAAACCTATTTTGGTAACCCAATGTCTGAGCATGCACAGCGTCATTTGGATTTAACCGGTATCGGTTCAGCGCTGATACTTTCGCCATACAAGCAGCTCAACCCGTTGGTAATGATGCATTTTGAACATGAGTTGGGCAAAGAAGCCACGGTACTTGGTTTAAACACCAGAGAGACCGAAGGAATGACAAGTCATCAGGTGTCGGAATCTTATGCGAAAAAACTGGCGCTATTCGATTCTTATGTAACCTATAGCTATCTAGCGAGCGCGATGAAGCGCGGGGCGAAGATAAAGACCACAGCGTTGACCGATGAGTTTAGCTTTGAAAATTATCTAGCTAAGTATGAGAATGAACTTGTGCCTTTGTTGTATTTGTATGAAGGAAAGGTAGGCGTGTTCTCAGGTAATAAGGAACTCACGCCAAAGTCTGGTTGGAAAATTATCAGTTTGGTACTGCAAGCGCCTACAAATGTAAAAGAAGAGGTGAGCCCCGCATAGATGACATGCATTAAATTTGCATAATCGATGTAGTGTTCTACTTTATGACATTACAGGCAAAAAAATCCCCTTGCATGAGGGGATTTTTATTTTTGTCATTGTAAACGGGCTTTATCGCAAACGTTTTAAACGTCCAAGTTCTCAACATTCAACGCGTTGGTTTCAATAAACTCTCTTCGCGGCTCAACTTGGTCGCCCATTAAGGTCGTAAACAGTTGGTCGGCGCCTATTGCGTCTTCAATGGTCACTTGCAACATCCTGCGCGAATTCGGGTCCATTGTGGTTTCCCACAGTTGTTCTGGATTCATTTCA
The DNA here is from genome assembly GCF_042652645.1 of Glaciecola siphonariae. NCBI lineage: Bacteria > Pseudomonadati > Pseudomonadota > Gammaproteobacteria > Alteromonadales > Alteromonadaceae > Glaciecola > Glaciecola siphonariae. The sequence continues at coordinate 281,535 of NZ_JBHSGU010000001.1, read as the reverse complement.
CCCAGTCCCTTATAACGCTGAATATATTGACCACGTTTGGCCTCGCTCATTAACCAATCTAGCGCCTGCTCGAAGCTATCAACAGGGAGCACTTTTTCTCCGCGTTTGATATAAGCGCCCTCTTCCATCAAATTATTGATGGTTTGATTAAGAGACATCATTTTTTGATACTCAGGAGAAGACATAAACTCTTGATTTATATGATATTCATAGTCAATTCCGTGACGTTTCATAATGATCACGAGCTCATTCTTGCCCGATTCATCCAGCCTAATTTCATATAAAAAGCTTTGCCCATCGTCTTCCGCGTTACTGAGCTTTTCAATCAACTCTTCACCTAAAAGATTAAGCTTAGATTTATCATCAAGCATGTTCTGATCAAGAACATTCGAATAAACTAATTGCTTGAGGATTGACTCCGGCATTCTTCGACTCATGCGGCCGATCATCGAAAATGTGCTTTGGTATAAGCGAACCATATTCTCAAGCGCAATACCTTGAATAGCCGGTGCCGAATCACTTACAAATAAACTAGCACCGTCAACGGCAATGTTAGTTAAGTGGTCGGTTAAGGCCGGTTCATCTTTTAAATATTGCTCCTGCTTGCCCTTTTTAATTTTATACAAAGGCGGTTGTGCAATAAATATATGGCCACGTTCAATCATCTCTGGCATCTGACGATAGAAGAATGTTAGAAGCAGGGTTCTGATATGTGAACCATCCACGTCAGCGTCAGTCATGATGATGATGCTGTGGTATCTCAACTTATCAGGATTGTATTCGTCGCGACCAATGCCGCAACCTAGGGCAGTGATAAGCGTAGCGACCTCTTGTGAAGACAGCATTTTGTCAAAACGCGCTTTCTCGACGTTTAGAATTTTACCCTTCAGAGGTAAGATGGCTTGGTTTTTACGATTACGACCCTGTTTGGCAGAACCGCCTGCCGAGTCCCCTTCCACTATGTACAGCTCAGATAGTGCAGGATCCTTTTCTTGACAGTCTGCCAACTTGCCGGGCAAGCCCGCTAAATCTAGCGCGCCCTTTCTACGCGTCATGTCCCGCGCTTTGCGCGCAGCTTCTCTTGCGCGAGCAGCATCTATAATTTTATTTACGATTATTTTGCTGTCGCCAGGGTTTTCAATAAGAAAGTCTGACAACTCTTCGCCCATGGTGCCTTCAACTGCTGTTTTTACTTCAGACGACACAAGCTTATCTTTTGTTTGCGATGAGAATTTCGGATCGGGTACTTTTACCGAGATAATAGCAGTAAGCCCCTCGCGTGCATCGTCTCCACTCGCATTTGTTTTGTTCTTTTTGTTGTAACCTTCTTTTTCCATATAGTTATTCAGTGTGCGCGTTAAAGCGCCTCTGAATCCTGCTAAATGGGTTCCGCCATCACGCTGAGGAATGTTATTGGTGAAACAAAAAACGTTTTCTTGGAAGCTATCATTCCACTGCATCGCTACTTCAACGGCAATGCCGTCTTCACGCTCGATGCTAAAATAAAAGGCATTTGGATGGATAGAGTTTTTGTTTTTATTTAAGTATTGTACAAAGGCCCGAATACCGCCTTCGTAGTGAAACTTATCTTTGCGTCCGTCTCGCTCATCTTCAAGGATAATCGATACACCCGAGTTCAAGAAAGAGAGTTCGCGGATACGTTTAGCAAGAATGTCGTAATGGAATTCTACATTGGTAAAGGTTTCTTCACTCGGCCAAAAACGAATTGTAGTACCCGTCTTGTCGGTATCGCCTACTGGAGACAAGGGAGCATTTGGCACGCCCATGGTATATTCTTGTTCGTATATTTTGCCGCCACGACGAATTGACATTTTGAGCTTACGTGAAAGCGCGTTTACTACCGAGACGCCGACGCCATGTAACCCGCCTGATACTTTATAAGAGTTATCATCGAACTTACCGCCAGCATGCAGCACGGTCATAATGACCTCTGCGGCTGAAACGCCCTCTTCTTCGTGGATCTCGGTCGGAATGCCGCGACCATCGTCACTTACCGAGACAGAGTTGTCTGAATGGATTTTTATAATGATGTCATTGCAGTGACCGGCCAAGGCTTCATCGATTGAGTTATCGACGACCTCAAACACCATGTGATGCAATCCTGTACCATCGTCGGTATCGCCAATATACATTCCAGGTCTTTTGCGAACTGCATCAAGGCCTTTTAGTACTTTAATACTCGACGAGTCATAATTGTTTTCTGACATCTTTACTCCTCATTCACGTGATCATGTTTCACGTGGAACACTTTTTTATTGTTATACTTTTCAGCAAAAGAGAGCTGTTGCTTCTCAATTGCAGTAACGAATACCTGAGCGTTTTCAGCCACTATGGTGTCTAGGAAAAACTCTCTGGTACCTACGTCTAGTTCCGCGGCAATATCATCAACTAAAAAAATACAGCTTTTGCCAGTACATTGTTTCAAAAGACGTACTTGGGCTACCAACAAAAGCGACACCAGCACTCTTAGCTGACCGCGCGACAAATATTCTGATGCGGATTTGCCATTAACAAGAAACTGAATATCAGCTTTGTGCGGTCCTGACGAGGTATTACCACGGGCAATGTCTTTGTCTAGCCGACCATCAATTGCCTCTTCTAAACGACAACCAGAATCCCAGCCAAGATTATACCTTAATTCGATTTCTACATCAGGTTTAAATTCGCGATATAAGGCCTTTAATTGCCCATTTAAGGCATTTAAATAGTGCTTACGATGCTGACTGATTATTTCGCCGTGTTTTGTGATGATAGTAGACCATACATCCTGCTGTGAAAACCAAGAAACTGGCTTACCGAAGGACATTTTCAACAAGGCATTTCGTTGCTCTAGCGCGCTGCTAAATGCCTTACTCGACTGAATAAACGATTGTTCCACGTGAAACACTAACCAATCTATAAAACGCCTTCTCAGCATGGGTGCGCCCAAAATTAGGTCACTGCTTTGCGGCGTAAATATTTGGATGGGTAAAATCTTTGCAATATCGGAAATCCGCCGCGTCTTTTCAGCGTTGATATTAAACACGAATCCGTCTGCCTTTGAACGACTGGCACCTAGTACCTGCTCCCCGTCCTGCGCTTGGAATTTACAAAAACTGGTTGCAGACAATGCGTCAGTTTGAATTATCGTGTTGGCTTTGTTCGTGCGAAAAGAACGCCCATAACCAAGGAGATGGATTGCTTCTAAAATGCTGGATTTGCCTGCTCCATTCAAACCATAGATCATATTGAATGAAGCAGAAGGATTAATGCGGGTCTCTGTGAAGTTGCGGAAGTGATTTAACCGCAACTGAGTAATGTGCATAAATAGTGTTTAACTAAAGTCTCATTGGCATGATGACATATTGAGACGACTCATCTTCTACAAACTCTTCTCCACTTTTCTTCATACCGTGCACTAATGCGCTGGCGTTTGAATCAGAGAGCTTAAAGATAACCGAGTGTGAATCAATTGCGTTTAGAGCATCAATTAGGTAAGCCACGTTAAAGCCAATCTCTAATGACTCACCCTCGTAATCTACGTCGATAATCTCTTCGGCTTGTTCCTGCTCTGGATTAGTCGCCGTGATCTTTAACTCGCCTGAATCAAGATTCAGTCGTACACCCTTAAACTTCTCATTGGTCAAAATCATCGCGCGGGAAAACGCACTTTTGATTGATTCACGATTTACCACCAAACCCTTATCGGTGTTTTTAGGGACGACGCGATTATAGTCAGGGAAGCGTCCATCAACGAGTTTGCTCGTAAAAATAAACGATGTGCTAAATATACGAATATGATTTGAGCCCAACTGCACTTTAATATTAGCGTCGCTTTCATCTATAAGTCGTGCAATTTCCATTACGCCTTTGCGTGGAATAATAACCTGCTTAACCGGTAGTTGACCGCCTTCGTATTCATGCACCGCCATAGCAAGTCTATGGCCATCTGTTGCCACCGAGCGAATTTCATTTTCGCTCGTCTCAAGACTCATCCCGTTCAAGTAGTAACGAACATCCTGCTGCGCCATCGAAAATTGAACTGAGTCTATCAAGTGCTTCAAAGTTTGCTGGCTAATTTCGAACTCGCTTTCACCTTCCCAATCTTCTAAATTAGGGTAATCGTCCGCAGACAGTGTAGAAAGTGAATAACGTGCCCGGCCTGAGCGTAAAACTGCTTTGTTTTCAGATACTTCAAAGATAATCGTGACATCTTCAGGTAAGCCCCTAACAATATCCAATACCTTTTTTGCGGGAACCGTAATCTGTCCATCAGAACTTGAACCCGAAAGCACCACATTAGCAATAAGCTCAACTTCTAAATCTGTTCCTGTCATCCATAGCTTACCGTCGTCCACCTTTAACAACAGGTTTGCCAAAATTGGCAGTGTATGACGACGCTCTACGGCCCCAGATACTAATTGTAGTGGCTGCAAGAAGTTTTCGCGGCTAATCGTAAAATTCATTTGTTATTCTCAATTATATGCTTAGGACGATAGTGTACGAATCAAGTTTTTATAATCTTCCTTGACGTCGTGATTTTCAGCTCTCAGCTCGGTCACTTTTCGGACCGCATGCAGTACTGTGGTGTGGTCTTTTCCACCAAACGCGTTGCCTATTTCTGGCAGGCTTTGGTTAGTTAGCTCTTTAGAGAGCGCCATAGCAATTTGCCGAGGCCTAGCCACACTTCTTGTTCTTCTTTTTGACAGTATATCTGAAACTTTGATTTTGTAGTAATCAGCAACTGTTTTTATAATGTTATCAATAGTAACTAACTTATCTTGCAAGGCAAGTAAATCTCGCAATGCATCTCGTACAAAATCAATTGTTATTGGCCTGCCTGTAAAGTTAGCATTGGCAATTACCCTATTCAACGCTCCTTCGAGCTCCCTAACATTTGACCGAAGACGTTTGGCGATAAAAAAAGCAACTTCGTTTGGCAGCTCAATTCTGTTTTCATTTGCCTTACGCATTAAAATCGCCACTCGCGTTTCAAGCTCCGGTGGCTCAATGACCACGGTGAGGCCCCAACCAAAGCGTGATTTTAATCTATCTTCCACACCATCAATCTCTTTTGGGTAGCGATCAGAGGTCAAAATAATTTGTTGATTACCCTCTAACAGTGCATTGAAGGTATGGAAAAACTCTTCTTGCGAACGGTCCTTTTTAGCAAAAAACTGAATATCGTCAATTAACAAGGCGTCTACCGAACGATAAAAGCGTTTAAAATCCTCTATCGCATTATTTTGCAGCGCCTTTACCATGTCTTGCACAAATCGCTCAGAGTGCATGTATACAATTTTTGCATCTGGCTTATTTGCAACAATGCCATTGCCTACCGCATGAATAAGATGCGTCTTACCTAACCCAGTCCCACCGTATAAGAAAAGCGGATTATAAGAATGCCCTGGATTTTGCGCGACTTGAATCGCCGCCGCTCTAGCCAGCTGATTAGACTTACCTTCTACAAAATTATCAAAGGTATATTCAGGCTTTACGTTACTTTTATGATTATTCAACTTTGGTAAGGGGACCGACTGATTTGGCTTAGCAAACACCTGTGCCGACTCATCCCCAATGTGCGCATTAATAGAAAGACTTGGTGACGCTTGATTGTTTTTTCCCTGAGCAAGTGCCTCTGCTTGAGCATGAGATTTTGCCTGAGCTTGCAAGGCCGACTTCATTGGATTGTGAGCAACCGGCGCTAATTTCTTCTCTTGCAGAATTAATTGCGGAGCATCAGGGCCATAAAGCTGAGAGAGTGTAGAAATAATCAGTTCGTAATACTTATCTTTTACCCAAGACAGCACAAATTGATTGGCAGCAAATAAATAAAGTGCGTCCCCCATGTACTCAGACCTAAGAGGTTTAAGCCAGGTATTAAATTGCTCACTGGACAATTCGTGCTTGAGTACTTCTAAACATTTTTCCCAACTGACAGACAAGACATTCTCCGCTTTGCACACTATGCACGTTAAAAATGGGGCGGTAAATATTAGGGGATCTCTTGGTATTTATCCACAGGCAAAATGATATTCTTTCGAAGTTTCGCTCAACTAGTGACGAAATCCGGCATATAAACTTGAATTAACTACATATTATTTAAAGTTATAGGAATCATACCTTCTATAAGGATGCGCACTGCCACCTTTATCAACCCTTATTTAATGAGGCCTTCAAGCAATAGATCCTTACATTATATAAATAAAATGGCATTGACCCCTTGCATTCCTGAAAAAATGTGGATAAGTAATTGTAATTAGAAAATCCCTGTGGATATAAATTAATCAAGTGTGCAAATTAGTCTCAAACAAAGCGAATTATCTAGAGTGTGTTTATGATTAATCGCCTGCTTTCGAAAAAGCGTGGTTTTTTATACACAAAGCCTTGACTTTAGCGGGCTTGATCACTAATATTCCGCGTCCAATTAATCAAGGGTAGTTTTTCCGAGCAGCAACTGCTTACTCGATAAAAAAACTATCTAAACACTGAAACGAGAACAGGTCATGAAAAGAACTTTTCAACCAAGTAATTTAAAGCGTAAGCGTTCTCACGGTTTTCGTGCTCGCATGGCCACTAAAAACGGTCGTAAAGTACTAGCTAACCGTAGAGCAAAAGGCAGAAAGAGTTTATCAGCGTAATTGTTCACTGCCACAGTGAACAATCCGCAGAACACTTTCCCGAGAGAGTCAAGATTATTGGCTCCTCGGCAGTTTGCTTTTGTTTTTGAAAAAGCAATACCCGCAGTCTCCCCCAGTATTACCCTTCTTGCACGTCACAACGATATTAGTCACCCTCGACTTGGCATTACTGTTGCCAAAAAGAAAGTAAAACTAGCCGTCCAGCGTAACCGCATTAAACGATGTATTCGCGAAAGCTTTAGATTACATGCCCATACGCTACCAAATGTTGATATTATTGTTGTCGGCAAACAGGGTTTAGGTAAACTCGACAACGCGAGTATTCACGCACAGCTCGAGCGGCTATGGGGGCGATTGATAAAAAGATGCCAATAGAAACTGCTGAACAATCTAAGCAACGAACGCCTATATTGGCCTTGCCGTTAATAGGGTTAATACGTTCATATCAACTGTTAATTTCACCCATACTTGGACAAAATTGCAGGTTTTTCCCCAGTTGTTCATGTTATGCTCAAGAAGCGCTAAAAACACACGGCTTAGCTAAAGGAAGTATGTTAGCCATAAAGCGTATCGTTAAGTGCCATCCCCTGCATCCAGGCGGCATTGATATGGTACCAAAAGCAACGCACCACAATAATCAACACGACTAACATTGTATAAATGAGAGATTTATGGAATCGCAAAGAAGTATCCTAATTATAGGCTTATTACTGGTAAGCTTTTTACTCTGGATAGAATATCAGGAAGCCTACGGACCACAGCCACCGCAAGCACCTGCAAACACTAGCTCTACTCAAACCCTTGATGCACAAGCTAATATTGGCATTCCCTCTGCTAGCGATTCTACCGTGGGAGAAATTGAGTCGTCTGCTGGCTCAGCACTCGATGTCCCAACTGACATTCAAGACACCACACCAGTAGCCCCTGTTGTAACTAACACAAATAGTAGTCGTTATATCGATGTGGTTACCGACACTCTGCATCTCACCATTGATTTGGTGGGTGGAGATGTCGTCCAAGCTGACTTAATACAGTATCCAGTAACGCAAGGCTCCGACGACTCTTATCAACTGCTTAGCCCCAAAGATGCAACGCTGTACGTTGCTCAAAGCGGATTGGTTGGCAAAGACGGACCTGACGGTACCGGCGGTCGTCCACGTTATGAGGCGAGTGCAGCAGAATATGTAATGGATGGACAGTCTCAACTTCGTATTCCGCTAACATGGCGCTCTGCTAACGGTCTAGGCGTTACCAAAACATTTATTTTTGATAGCAACAGCCACACTGCCTTAGTTGAATACGAGGTAGTCAACAATACTGCTAATACACTACAGATGCAGCAGTTTGCCCAGCTTAAACAAACACTCAACGAGCAGAGCGGCGGCTCTATGTTTATGCCTACATTCAGAGGCGCAGCATTCGGAACGCAAGACGATAGCTACGAAAAGCTCCCTTTTGGCGATATTGAAGATGAGCCAATGCGCACCGCTACGGTCGGCGGTTGGACTGGCATGCTAGAACATTATTTTGTGTCTGCGTGGGTACCTCCCCAAACGCAAACCAACACGCTGTATTCACGCATCGTTCAAAACAGCGCGATTATTGGTTATACCGGTGAAAGTTTTGTTGTAAACAGTGGTGATTCGGCCATGGTTTCATCACAACTGTATGTTGGGCCAAAAGACCAAGCGGTACTGGCCAAGCTAGCTAAGGGATTAGACCTCACGGTAGATTACGGTATTTTATGGTGGCTTGCTCAACCTCTATTTGCATTATTAAAACTCATCCAATCGTTTGTTATCAATTGGGGGCTTTCAATAATTATCATCACGCTTATTGTTAAAGGTGCGATGTATTGGCTGACCAAAAAGCAGTACGAGTCCATGGCTAAAATGCGTAACCTAGCGCCGAAAATGCAGCAGTTAAAAGACCGTTATGGTGAAGACAGACAAAAAATGTCTCAGGCCATGATGGAAATGTACAAGAAAGAAAAAGTTAACCCTATGGGCGGGTGCTTCCCACTCCTTCTGCAAATGCCAATTTTCTTAGCCTTGTACTGGGTGTTACTAGAAAGTGTGGAGCTGCGCCATGCTGACTTTATCTTCTGGATAACCGACCTTTCTGTGCCAGATCCTTTCTTTGTTTTGCCTATTCTTACCGGCGCAAGCATGTATTTACTGCAAAAGTTGCAGCCGATGACGATACAAGACCCACTGCAACAAAAGCTTCTGCAGTACATGCCTGTGGCAATGAGTATTTTCTTCTTCTTCTTCCCAGCAGGATTAGTCCTTTACTGGCTAATAAGTAACTTAGTGACTCTGGTACAAGCGAAAATTATATATGCGTCGATGGAAAAACGCGGTATTAGCGCGAAACCAGAGCGTAAATCCTAATCTATCGATTACTACTATTTAAAACGAACGAACAAAAAGCCCGTGAATACGGGCTTTTTTCTGCGTAAAACGTTTATAATATTGATTAAGAGATGAAAAGCGTATGCTTCTTAACTAATAAACATCTAAACATCGTGGAGTGACTCATGCCCTCATTTGATATTGTTTCAGAACTAAATAACGTTGACGTAAAACACGCTGTGGAGAATGCAAGCCGAGAATTATCAACTCGTTTCGATTTCAGAGGGGTTGAAGCATCCTTTGAATATAAGAATGAAAGCGTTGTAATGTCGGCAGAAGGCGACTTTCAGCTACAGCAATTACAAGACATGCTGCGTACAAGCTGCTCAAAGCGAAACGTAGATACTCGGGCGATGAAGGTCAATCCCTTCGATCACACCGGAAAAACATACAAACAGGTCATTGAGTTCAAACAAGGCATTGACCAAGAACTTGCCAAGCGCATCGTCAAGCTAATAAAAGAAAAAAAACTGAAAGTACAGGCGTCAATTCAAGGCGACCAAGTCCGCGTGACCGGCAAAAAACGTGATGACCTACAAAGTGCAATGGCGATGCTTAAAGCAGAAGACTTGCCGCTACCTTTACAATTTACCAACTTTCGTGACTAACATTTGAATACGAGCACTGCTTTACCCTCAACGCATACCGACACAATTGTTGCTCAGGCCACTGCGCCTGGTCGCGGTAGCGTTGGCATTATTCGAGTATCTGGCCCTAACAGCAAAGCTGTTGCCGAAGCGATACTCGGACAATGTCCCCCTCCTCGCCACGCTGTGTATCAGCCATTTAAAGATAGCCGCGGGAATATTATTGATGAGGGGCTGGCCTTATTTTTTAATAATCCTCACTCGTTCACCGGTGAAGATGTGCTCGAACTGCAAGGGCACGGCGGCCAAGTTGTTATGCAATTGTTGTTAGAGGCTTGCTTAGCGACAAAACTCGTTCGGCTTGCCCGGCCGGGTGAATTTAGCGAACAGGCTTTTTTAAACGATAAGATGGACTTAACGCAGGCAGAAGCCATTGCTGACCTGATCAATGCTTCCTCTATTCAAGCGGCAAAAAGCGCAGTCAAAAGTCTTCAGGGTGAGTTTTCAAAACATATCAAGCGCCTAGTTGACGAAGTCATACATCTTCGAATGTATGTAGAGGCGGCTATCGATTTTCCTGAAGAAGAAATTGATTTTTTAGCAGACGGCAAAGTGCAAAGCCATCTCAATGACATTGTTGCTCAACTGAATCAGGTAAAAAAACAAGCCAAACAAGGTTCGCTACTCCGTGACGGCATGCATGTTGTGATAGTTGGCAAGCCAAATGCCGGTAAATCAAGTTTAATGAACGCCCTGTCTGGCAAAGATTCGGCGATTGTCACTGACATTGCCGGTACTACCCGAGATGTACTTAAAGAACATATCCATATTGACGGCATGCCCTTACATATCATCGATACTGCCGGTCTTCGAGAGAGCAATGATGCCGTTGAGAAAATCGGCATCGAACGCGCGTGGCAAGAAATTCAAAAGGCCGACCGCATTTTGTTTATGGTAGACGCACAAACCGAGAGCGATGCACAAGCGCAGGATTTATGGCCTGAATTTTACGCTAAATTACCCAAAGATATGGGTCTTAGCGTCATTCGCAATAAATGCGACTTAACCAATGAAAGCCCCGGTATCGATAATAGTAAGTCTGACCCGGTTATTCGCATTTCTGCCCGAGAAGGTTTAGGTATAGAAGCGCTCAAAGCACATCTGAAAGACTGCATGGGCTTTGACCAAGCAGGTGAGGATCAAGTTATTGCTCGGCAGCGACACATCACAGCACTTTTAAACGCAGATGCTCATATTCAACAAGGTAAAGCGCAATTAGAGGGATATATGGCAGGCGAATTGCTGGCCGAGGAGCTAAGAATTGCGCAAGATTATTTAAATGAAATTACCGGTGAATTTACCTCAGACGACTTACTAGGTAAAATATTCTCATCATTTTGTATAGGCAAATAAATAATGGCGAGCGTGGTTCAATTGCCAGCTACCGCCTACTCTACAAACGCAAAAGCGACACATTATTAACAACACTCTTGGAGCGCATGTGAATTTTGAAATCATTGTAGGGTCTGTACTAGGTGCCAGTGAATATGTAGCAGACTCTCTGGAAGAAAAACTAGTGGCGCTTGGTCATCATGTTAACGTTCACTTTCAACCGAGTGTTGATGAAGTTGATTTTTCAAATCTATTAATTGTTGTGACCTCAACCCACGGTGCTGGCGATTTACCTGACAATATTCAGTCTTTTGAAGCGGCTCTCAGTCAACAAACCTTGCCTGACTCACGCTTTATTGTGATTGGTCTCGGCGACAGCAGCTACGACACATTCTGCCAAGGTGCCATTACAATGGAAGAAACCTTTAAAAAAACCGGCGCGGTGTGTATATCACAGCCTATTCACATCGATGTATTGCATCATCCTGTGCCTGAGGATGAGGCTTTACTCTATCTTGATAAAGTGCTTGAAACACTATGATATCTATTGTTGACCACCTCCCATGTTAAACAGCTTGGAACTTGCCGCATTAAGCCAAGCCGTTTCAAATGAAGCGAGAGTGCTCTATTGCCTTTACTTGCTCCCGCAGAGCCAGTCTGACGACAGTAAAATAACCATACATAACAAAGATATATTGGCACTGCTCAACAGCACCGACAAGCGTATTAGTCTTGGGCGTGAAATTAGCGCTTTGTTTGAAGAATTACACCATGCGGGCCTGATTGACATTCAAGGTGAACATGACTTTCAAAAAAGTTTAAATCGCCACCGCGTTACGCTGTTATTAAATAAAGCAGGTAAAGACTTACAAGACTCTGATTTACATGCACAACATCAAAAAATAAGCGTATCTTGGCGGCCAGATAATCATTTATTCGAACAAATTTGTGCATTAGTTGGTGTGATTGACTTACATTTTGACGCTGAAGAACTTGGGGAGTTTATTGCTTACTGGCTAGGCAGACCCGAGTCCCAACATACGCCTTATCAGTGGACGCAAAAGTTTGTGTTACATTTAAAACATCGACGCATACGCAAACCCATAAGCGGCGAAAAAAGTAAGGTGGGTCATCAGTGGGTAGAAACACAGGCCGGAATAGAGTTTGACGATAACGTGAAAAAACTTGTTAAAAAATACAGTGAGCAATCATGAAAAGTCTTCAAGATAGATTAAACGACATTGGCAGAGCGCTCGGCAAGGATGTGGATAAACTCAATAAAGAAGCCCAGCCTTACGATTATAAAAAACAGCGAGCCCATTACGACACGCTTGCCAATCAAGAGATTGGTAAGTTACAACAGCAAAGTAAACAAAAGCGTGTAGAGGCGCTTTATGGTCAGTCAGAACTGAATAAACACTGGACCTTTGACACGCTGCAAGAAGATGCACCCGATGTTATCGAAGCAATAAGCATCGCGCGTTCGTTTATTGCCGCGCATAAAGATGCTGGTTGGCGCAATAGTAATGCCCACATGATGCTATTTTACGGCGATTATGGTCGCGGCAAATCACACATCGCTGGTGCCATTGCACATCAACTCATCCAACAGTTTGAAACAACCGTGCTGTATCGTCAGTTACAGACATTATTAGAAATGCGCTTTTTTTCCTATGACTATCAGGCAAATGACAACGCATCGCAGCAGTTTAGAGAAATAAACAAACAGCTTCACGACGTTGATTTGCTCATCCTCGATGAAGTGTGTGTTAACGAAACTGTGCTTAAAAAGAGTGCGCAGAGTTGGTTGGGTAATCTGCTTCGCCAGCGTGCGGCAAACAATAAAAATTGCATATTAATCACCAACCACAACCTTGCCGAATTAGAAAAGGCATTAGGTCGTTACTGCTTTGAATCAATGAAAGAATACGAAACTTATAAAGTGCGCTTTCAAGGGCCGAGCCGGCGTGAGGCTATAAGCCAAGGCCAAGCTGAGCCATCAAATCAACAGGGTAGTGCTTATCGTCCTAATGAAATTTAATTGCCTCAATACGCCGACCGCAAACGCACATCCATAAACACAAAATAAATAGCAAACTCGTTGTACCGCCACTGCCGGTATATCCCTCACGGGTTTGCACTTTTGCTATATTTTCTTCTTTTATTCGCGTTTTAAACGCAGCTAATTCAGCGTCTAAGTTCTGATTCATATCGGCAACAGCAAGTTGAAAACCTTCTATCGATTTTTCAGATATTGCGCTATTGACGCCCACTGCCGTGCTGCGTTGTTCCAACTTACTAATACCGGGTGCCCTAAATAACATTTTGCGGCTTTTAATATCAAACACCGCAGTATCGACAAAGGTTTGCACACTATTTTCGTTGCCGGGAATAACGTACATTCCTACAATCGTCCAGTACAATATTGCTGCGTTATTTTCCAATGTCTGATTCACTTGGTCGTAAGACACCAAGGCCATTACATCAACATCGTATAATCTCCCTACCTGCTCAAGTGCAGTAAAACCTTGGCTGCCGCTTAAATAGGTGCTGGGTATAATTTCGATTCGGTCTATGTAATCGTATTGCAAAAACGCGCTTTTCACTTGATTTAACAGCTCTATTTGGTCTTTGCTATGAATACCATTGTCTGCCCAATTTTTTGAGGGAACGAAGGCCAAGCCGACTTTCACTGGTAAAGTCAAAACCGGTATGTCTGGCGCAATAGCCTCACGGCTTGCTGCATCAGGATAGAGAAAATCAGTTAAACTGCTAGAACGGCTTGCTTTGTTTGTTCCCTCACTAAAAAAGCTACTGCAGCCTGAGAGTAGTATGCCAACCAGCAAAATAATGCTAATCAGTTTAATTCGATTGTTCATGCTCTTCCTTAATAGTAACAATTTGCTTGTGAGAGTGATGCGCAAGCGCTACTCAGTGTTTATATACAGCATATATGTAGACTGAACTTACATTAAACGCAATATACACGAGTAAAATTGAACACATAATAGACAAAATAATTTCTTAACTAAAAAAAGACCCTGTGGATAAGTAAGGTACAACTCTGTGATCAGACAAGGAATAAAATCTGGACAGTTTTTCGAAAAATTTTGCCTGTGGACAGAACACCGCTTTACCGACAAGTTGTTGATCACTTATTGATCACTTATACATAAGAAAGATGTGCTTCAAACAATTGAAAATAATAGTGAAAATTCACTTTTCCACAGAAAACATGCGCCTTAATAGTAGTAATAATAAACATCTTTAATAGGTATCTCTATATATATTAAGGTCGCGCATTTTTTGGCCACAGCAACAAAAAAGGTTAAAAATAAAAAATAGTGATTTCTACAAACTCTGATGTATTCTTCTCACAACATGCAGGCCTTAGTAAATCGCCTACTGGCCAATAAATAAGCATTTTCAATTTATTGTGCTTAATATACAATATGCGCCCTTTTTTTGCGGCAACGCTGTGAAATAGCAATATAATTATTTGGTGAGTACATGTTCTATCAGCAAGATTTTGATGTCATAGTTATCGGTGGAGGTCACGCTGGCACTGAGGCGGCCATGGCGTCTGCTCGCATGGGTGCTTCCACCCTATTACTCACTCACAGCATTGAAACACTCGGACAGATGTCTTGTAATCCCGCCATAGGTGGCATTGGGAAAGGTCATTTAGTTAAAGAAATTGACGCGCTGGGTGGCGTAATGGCCAAAGCTATCGATTTAGCCGGCATACAATTTCGCACGCTAAACTCGTCAAAAGGCCCGGCGGTAAGAGCAACGCGTGCACAGGCCGACCGAACGCTATACCGCACTGCCGTGCGTAATATGCTTGAAAACCAAGAAAATCTTACGCTATTTCAACAATCGTGCGACGATCTAATAATTGAAAATGAACGCGTCACGGGTGTAGTAACACAAATGGGCTTAAAATTTCGCGCCAAAACCGTGGTATTAACCGTTGGCACTTTCCTTGGCGGAACGATACACATAGGGCTTGAAAATTATAAAGGCGGACGAGCTGGCGACCCGCCTTCCATAGCTTTGGCAGATAAACTTCGTGCAATGCCTTTTAGAGTGGATAGATTAAAAACCGGCACACCAGCAAGGCTCGATGCGCGTACACTCGATTTTTCTGTTATGCAAAAGCAAGCTGGCGATACTCCGCTACCGGTGTTTTCGTTTATGGGGAATGTGGAGCAACATCCAGAGCAAATCCCTTGTTACATTACCCATACCAACGAACAAACACACGACATTATTCGCTCAGGTCTTGACCGCTCACCAATGTATACCGGCGTAATAGAAGGCGTAGGACCGCGCTATTGTCCATCAATCGAGGATAAGATCACCCGCTTTGCTGACAAAAATTCACACCAGATTTTTGTTGAGCCCGAGGGTCTAAATAGCGTTGAAGTCTATCCGAATGGTATATCAACCAGCTTACCTTTTGACGTACAAATGGCCTTAGTACGCTCGATTAAAGGTTTTGAGAATGCACATATTATTCGTCCAGGTTACGCCATTGAATATGACTTTTTTGACCCGCGAGACTTAAAACAGACGCTAGAAACTAAGTTTGTAAAAGGCTTATTTTTTGCCGGACAAATCAATGGCACAACAGGTTATGAAGAGGCCGGTGCACAGGGCCTAATTGCGGGCGCAAATGCCGCGCTGCAAGTGCAGCAAAAAGATGCGCTCTCATTAGGCCGCGACCAAGCCTACATGGGTGTGTTAATCGACGATTTAGCAACAATGGGGACGAAAGAGCCCTATCGCATGTTTACCAGCCGTGCTGAGTATCGTCTTCTATTGCGCGAAGATAATGCCGATTTGCGCCTCACAGAAATTGGCCGAAGCATAGGTTTAGTCGACGATGAACGTTGGGCTGCATTTGAAGCAAAGATTGAACAAGTCGAACGTGAAAAACAAAGACTGGCTAGTACGTGGATACACCCTGGACATGTTGCTGCTGATGATATCAATCACTTGTTAAAAACGCCTATCAGTAAAGAGCATTCTCTAGAAGAGCTTATTCGTAGACCAGAGCTTAATTACGAAACGCTAATGAAGGTTGCACAACTTGGTCCTGGTCTTGATGATCTAAAAGCAGCAGAGCAGGTTGAGATTCAGATTAAATACGCAGGTTATATTGCACGCCAGTTAGAAGATATAGCTAAGTCTCAACGCCATGAAAACGCCCTAATTCCCATTGACTTCGATTATTCGAAAATTTCGGGTTTATCGAACGAGGTGGTTGCGAAGCTGAGCGATGCTCGTCCTGAAACGCTCGGAAAAGCGTCGCGGATTTCTGGCATTACACCGGCAGCGATATCGCTATTATTAGTCTATCTTAAAAAACACGACATGCTGTTTAAACATGAGCGAAAAAGTGCCTGATGACTGAGCACTTAACAAGCAAGTTGACCAAACTCATCGAGCAGACATCCTTGAGTGCAAATCAAGCACAAATAGACAAATTAGTCGGCTTTGTCATGCTAATGGATAAGTGGAATAAGGCCTACAATTTAAGTTCGGTGCGTGAGCCTGAACAAATGTTAGTGAAGCACATCATGGATTCACTGGTTGTTGCACCGTATATTCACGGTAACAACATCGCTGATGTGGGCACGGGGCCCGGATTGCCCGGCGTACCTTTGGCCATTTTGTTTCCTGAAAAATCATTCACCCTAATTGACTCATTAGGTAAACGCATCCGATTTATCAAACAAGCGTGTTACGAACTTGATATTAGCAACGTGTGTGCGATACAAGAAAGAGTTGAAAATGTAACGAGCGAACCGGCGTTCGATTTGGTATTAAGTCGTGCTTTTGCCTCGCTATCAGATATGCTGAACTGGTGTGCGCATTTAGTCGACAATAATGGAGAATTTCTTGCCTTAAAGGGACAACTGCATCAAGATGAGTTAGCTCAAGTACCGGCTGATTTTAAAATTGTCAACACAGTTAAAATATCAGTGCCCGAATTGACAGGCGAAAGACACATAGTAAGTATTCACAAACAATAACGGGACAGATTTTGGCGAGAGTCATTTCCATTGCAAATCAAAAAGGCGGCGTCGGTAAAACAACGACAGCAGTGAATGTTGCTGCGTCGATGGCGGCGACTAAACGTAAAGTGCTTTTAATCGACCTAGACCCTCAAGGAAACGCAACGATGGGTAGCGGCGTCGACAAGTATGAAGTTGAAAATACCTGTTATGAACTTCTTATCGAAGAAAAACCGCCTGAAGAAGTTATCATCACCGAGACAACTGGAAAATTTCACTTAATTGCTGGAAATTCAGACGTTACCGCAGCTGAAATTAAATTAATGGAAGTGTTCGCCAGAGAGGTGCGGCTCAGAAATGCCCTTGCCGGTATCAAAGATAAATATGATTTTATTTTTATCGATTGTCCCCCATCTCTCAATCAATTAACCGTGAATGCCCTTGCCGCATCCGATTCGGTATTAGTGCCGATGCAGTGCGAATATTATGCGCTTGAGGGATTGACCGCGCTTATGGACACCATTCAGAAACTGGCATCGGTGGTCAATCCAGACTTAAAAATTGAAGGCGTATTACGAACCATGTACGATCCTCGAAATCGCTTAGCTAACGACGTCAGTGAGCAATTGAAACGTCATTTTGGAGAACAGGTATATCGTACTGTTATTCCGCGCAATGTTAGATTGGCTGAGGCGCCTAGTTTTGGAGCACCGGCCATTTATTATGATAAATCATCCACAGGTGCAAAGGCTTATCTAGCCCTTGCTGGCGAAATACTGCGTCGTCACAAACAAGCCCAAGCGGCATCCTAACGAAGAGAATTTGAGGTAGATATGGCGAAAAGTAAAGGACTGGGCAGAGGATTGGATGCGCTGCTGGCCACCAGTAAAAGCTACACTGACAAATACAACGAAAATAACCCCGCACAAGCAGTCGCCGATGAGGCGCAAAGTGAACTGCAAAAGCTGCCCATTGAATTTTTGCAGCCCGGCAAATATCAACCCAGAAAAGATATGGCAGACGCGGCGCTTGAAGAACTTGCCGCTTCAATAAGGGTTCAGGGCATTATTCAGCCCTTGGTTGTACGCTTAATCGCTAAAGATCAATATGAAATTATCGCAGGTGAGCGACGGTGGCGTGCTGCGCAATTAGCTAAATTAGAGCTTGTACCTTGTTTAGTAAAAGACATTCCTGACGAGGCTGCTGTTGCCATCGCGCTTATTGAAAACATTCAGCGTGAAGATTTAAATGCAATGGAAGAGGCGCAAGCTCTCGACCGCCTAATGGTTGAGTTTAAGCTAACGCATCAGCAGGTGGCAGAAGCCGTAGGTAAATCCAGAACGACCGTCACGAACCTCTTACGTCTCAATGGGCTTGAAGATTCAGTCAAAACACTACTTGAGCATGGTGATATCGACATGGGACACGCCCGTGCACTTCTCGCTCTTTCAGGTCAAGCGCAGTCTGAGCTCGCGGGCCAAGTAGCAGATAAAGGCTTGACGGTACGAGAAACCGAACGCTTAGTGAAAAAAGCGCAAGAAACGCCTGAACAGCCACCAGCACATTCAAAAGAGCACAAAGCAGACCCAGACGTACAGCGTTTAGAAACTTCTTTGACCGAACGACTTGGCGCAAAAGTTAAGATAGATCACAACAAACAGGGGAAAGGGAAAATGGTCATTGCCTTTGACGATTTAGACCAGCTAGACGGAATCTTAGCTCACATTCAGCAAGAAAATAGTTAATCATGACTACTCGTAAGTATAATGATGTGTTCAAAACAGCTGTACCTGTGATTATCATCGAAAAATTTTGATATTAACCATTAGTATTATTGAGCGTGCGAATGGGCAAAATAACTTCAATAGTTTGGCATTATGGTTGAATTTTTTTGCATTCACAGTATACTTCGAGCGCTTTTATTTCGGCTCGCAAAGCTGTTTTGTTAAGCTTTTGTTGAGGAAGCAGAGTACATGAAAGTCGATTTAGCATCGCCAGGTAGAAAATTAGCGGCGCGGGGCGTGATCTTTCAGTTATGTGTTGGCGTAGTGTTAGTGGGCGTAACAGGCCTCTTTTCTCCTGCCGAGACTTTATCAGTACTTGTAGGTGTTATTGCTTTTATAATGCCGCACAGTTTTTTTGCGTATTGGGTGTTCCGATATGCAGGTGCGACCAAAAACGATGTGGTCGCCCAAAGTATGGGTCAAGGTATGAAAATAAAACTTGCCCTGACTACTGTTATTTTTGCTATCGCGTTTTCTCAGTTTAACGCACACCCGGTTTTTCTTCTGGGTGCTTACACGATAGTTATGGTGAGTCAATGGACAGCCATGGTGTATTTACGCAACGACGTGTGAACAGTAGTGATATAAAAACAGATTTTTTATTTTTACAATTTGGGTTAAACAATGGCATCTTACGCAACAACGCAAGAATACATTAATCACCATTTAACCAATGCTCGCATGTGTTCTTCAGAAGAAGGCATAGTATTTAACAAAGCATGTGAAGACGCGGGTTTTTGGGTATGGCACATTGATACTATCGGCTGGTCTGCAGCTATCGGTATCGCATTTCTGTTTCTATTTTGGCGAGTCGGTAAAAAGGCCACCACCGGTGTTCCGAGCAAGACTCAAGCATTTATCGAAATGATCGTCGAGTTTGTAGACGACAACGTTAAAAGCTCTTTTCATGGCACCAGCAAACTTATAGCGCCTCTAGCCCTTACTATATTTGTATGGGTACTTCTGATGAACCTAACCGACCTAATTCCGGTTGATTTGTTCCCGTGGATAGCAGGTCTCATTGGTCAGTATGGTTTTGGTATGGACCCGAAAGATGTCTATATGAAAATTGTGCCTACCACTGACATCAACACCACCTTTGCTTTATCTATTGGTGTGTTTATTCTTATTATCTTCTACTCACTTAAGATTAAAGGCGTGAAAGGTTTTACTAAAGAACTGACAATGCAGCCTTTGAATCACTGGGCGTTTATTCCGTTCAACTTCGTGATTGAGTCGGTCACCCTGCTTGCGCGTCCCTTATCACTTTCGTTACGTTTATTCGGTAACCTTTACGCAAGTGAGTTGATATTTATTTTGATAGCGACCCTTGGTTACGTGCAGTTGCCTCTGCACTTTGCTTGGGCCGTTTTTCACATCTTAGTGCTACCTCTTCAAGCCTTTATCTTCATGATGTTAACTATCGTGTATTTAAGCTTGGCGTGTGAAGAGCACTAAACCACAGTTTTACTTTTAATTTTTACTATTTACTTTAATCGGAGATAACAATGATCTACATCGCAATCGCAATAATCATCGGAATGGGTGCACTTGGTACTGCAATCGGTTTCGGTATCATGGGTGGAAAATTCCTAGAATCATCTGCTCGTCAACCTGAACTTGCTCCACAACTTCAAGTTAAAATGTTTATTTTGGCTGGTCTGATTGATGCTATATCAATGATTGGTGTTGGTGTTGCTCTTTACATTCTATTCGTGGTTGCTCCTGGTTTAGGTGGTGTTTACTAAAACACCCTTCTTCAGTTTAACGAATAACCAATAGGAGGAGCGGACGTGAATTTCAACGCCACTCTAATAGGTCAACTGATAGCGTTTACAGTGTTTGTAGTGTTCTGCATGAAGTTTGTGTGGCCACCAATCATTGCAGCGATTGAAGAAAGACAGAAAAAAATAGCTGACGGTTTAGCGGCATCTGAACGCGCTGAAAAGGACCTTGAGCTAGCACAGGCTAGCGCCGGTGATAAAATTCGTGAAGCGAAAGACGAAGCGAATAAAATCATTGAGCAGGCCAAGCGTCGTGCCAATCAACTCGTTGAAGAAGAAACAACCAGAGGCCATTCAGAGCGAGAGAAAATCATTGCTCAAGGCCATGCTGAAATTGAAGCGGAAAGAAATCGCCTAAAAGAAGACTTGCGCAAGCAGGTAGCAACCTTAGCTATCGCCGGTGCACAGCAGATATTAGCGAGAGAAATAGACGCACAAGCGCAAAGTGACATTGTTGAAAAACTTGTCGCAGAGCTATAGGAGAGTGAGCCATGTCTGAATTGACTACAGTTGCTCGCCCTTACGCCCATGCCGCTTTTGATTTCGCAGTTGAGAAGTCTGAAATAGAGCAGTGGCAAGCCATGTTAGTGTTTGCCGCAGAAGTAGCTAAGAACGATTTTATGCATCATTTTTTATCAGGTGCGCAGTCTTCGTCTTCTGCTGCTGAGATGTTTATCAAAATATGCGGTGAACAACTCGATGCTCACGGTCAGAACTTCATCAAAATTCTAGCGGTCAACAATCGACTTCTTATATTGCCTGAAATATCTACTATGTTTAATGCGCTAAAAGTAGAGCGTGAAAAGCAAATTAATGTAGATGTTAGCTCAGCAAGTGCCCTCAGCGATGCTCAGATGGCGATGCTTAGTGCAGCCCTAGAGAAGCGATTCGATCGCAAAATAAAGCTTAATTGTAGCGTGGATCCAAGCCTTATTGCCGGCATGATTATCAAAGCAGGCGATACCGTGATAGATGGCTCCGTACATTCACAGTTGAACCGTCTTAACGACGCGTTACAAGCATAACGGGAATATAAGTATGCAACTTAATTCTACAGAAATTGCAGAACTGATTAAGAAACGTATTGACCAGTTCGAAGTAGTAAGTGAAGTAAGAAATGAAGGAACTATCGTAGGTGTTACCGACGGTATTATCCGTATCAACGGCCTTGCAGACGTAATGCAAGGTGAAATGATTGAGCTACCTGGTGGTCGCTATGCGATTGCACTTAACCTTGAGCGAGACTCGGTTGGTGCAGTTGTTATGGGTCCATACTCTGACCTTCAAGAGGGCGATAAAGTTAAATCGTCTGGTCGTATCCTTGAAGTACCAGTGGGACCACAGCTACTTGGCCGCGTTGTTAACACCCTTGGGGAAGCAATCGACGGTAAAGGCGCAATTGAAGCCGAGCTATTTGAACCGGTTGAGAAAATCGCACCGGGTGTTATCGAACGTCAATCGGTAGACCAGCCAGTACAGACAGGCTATAAGTCAGTCGACTCGATGATACCTGTTGGTCGTGGCCAGCGTGAGCTCATCATCGGTGACCGTCAAACCGGTAAAACTGCCTTAGCAATCGACGCTATCATCAATCAAAAAGGCACCGGTGTTAAATGCGTATATGTCGCTATCGGTCAAAAAGCTTCTACCATCGCCAACGTAGTGCGTAAATTAGAAGAGCACGGTGCAATGGCGCATACGATAATTGTTGCAGCCTCTGCATCAGAATCTGCTGCACTTCAGTATCTAGCACCCTATTCTGGCTGTACGATGGGCGAATACTTTCGTGACCGCGGCGAAGATGCCTTGATTGTATACGATGATTTGTCAAAGCAAGCGGTTGCTTATCGACAAGTTTCTCTACTTCTTCGTCGTCCGCCAGGCCGTGAAGCCTACCCAGGTGATGTATTCTATTTGCATTCACGTCTTCTAGAGCGTGCTGCTCGCGTAAATGCGACCTATGTTGAGAAATACACAAACGGCGAAGTGAAAGGGAAAACAGGGTCACTAACTGCCCTTCCGATTATTGAGACCCAAGCCGGTGACGTATCAGCATTCGTACCGACCAACGTAATCTCAATTACCGATGGTCAAATCTTCCTAGAGACTGATTTATTCAACGCCGGTATCCGTCCTGCTGTTAACGCAGGTATTTCGGTATCACGTGTTGGTGGTGCTGCTCAAACGAAAATCATCAAGAAACTTGGTGGTGGTATTCGTTTGGCACTTGCTCAGTATCGCGAACTTGCTGCGTTTTCGCAGTTTGCATCTGACCTTGATGAAGCTACCCGTGCTCAGCTAGAGCATGGTCAACGCGTAACCGAATTAATGAAGCAAAACCAATATGCGCCGCTATCGGTTGCTGAAACGGCTCTGTCGTTGTTTGCTGCAGAAAAGGGTTACTTAAAAGACGTTGAACTGAACAAAATATTGGATTTTGAAGCTGCCCTTCACTCTTTCATGACATCTGAGAAGAGCGAATTGATGAACACTATCAATGAAACGGGTAACTACAACGACGATATTGAAAGCCAGTTAAAAGAAGCCTTTGATAACTTCAAGGCCACTCAAACCTGGTAATCAATCTACCCCGCCTTTGTTGCGGGGTGCGTTGTAATTAATCGGAGATTTTAGTCATGGCAAGCGGAAAAGAGATAAAAGGTAAGATTGGGAGTATTAAAAATACTCAAAAAATTACCAGTGCAATGGAGATGGTTGCCGCTTCAAAAATGAAGCGCGCACAGGAGCGAATGGCTTCTGGTCGTCCATATGCACAAAATATGCTTAAAGTGATCGGTCATATTGCAAACGGTAATCTTGAATATCGTCATCCATATTTGGAAGAGCGAGAGGTCAAGAACGTCGGGTTTATTGTGATTTCTACAGATCGCGGCCTTTGCGGCGGTTTGAATACCAACGAATTCAAAGCAGTATCAGAGCGTATTAGAGAATATCAGAAGCAAAATGTAGGTTTACACTTTGCGGCGTTAGGCTCAAAAGCAGTCAGTTTTTTTGGTCGCTTCGGCGGCAAAGTGATGGCCTCAGCATCGGGCCTTGGTGATAAGCCAAGCGTTAAAGATGTAGTGGGCGTAGTACGAACACTTCTGAACGAATACGACAAAGGCGATTTGGACAAAATTTATATTGTTTACAATAATTTTGTTAACACAATGACGCAAACACCGGTCATCAATCAGTTATTACCTTTGCCTAAATCAGAGGAACCAGAAGCAAGACATAGCTGGGATTATATATACGAGCCAGAGCCACAAGCGATTATGGATCAACTAATGGTGCGATATATCGAATCCCAAGTGTACCAAGCAGTAGTAGAGAACGTTGCCTCAGAGCAAGCAGCCAGAATGGTAGCCATGAAAGCCGCTACCGACAACGCCGGCAACTTAATCGACGATCTACAATTGGTATACAACAAGGCGCGCCAAGCAGCAATTACACAAGAAATTAGTGAAATTGTAAGCGGCGCAGCAGCGGTTTAGGCAAAGAATTTTAAGTTTAAGAGGACAAATTATGAGTCAAGGTAAGGTCGTCCAAATCATAGGCGCGGTTGTGGACATTGAATTTCCACAAGCATCAGTGCCACGTGTATACGACGCACTGAAAGTGGCCGAAGGTGACTTAGCAGGGCTAGTATTGGAAGTACAGCAACAGTTAGGTGGCGGTGTCGTTCGTTCAATTGCGATGGGCACAACCGACGGTTTACGTCGTAATCTTTTAGTAGATAACACAGGCGAAGCGATTCAAGTACCTGTTGGTACTGCGACCCTAGGTCGTATCATGGACGTTCTGGGTAATCCTATCGACGAAGCGGGCCCTATTGGTGAAGAAGAGCGTATGTCGATTCACCGCGAAGCGCCAAGCTACGAAGAACAATCAAGTTCAGTTGAATTACTCGAGACAGGCATCAAAGTAATCGATTTGGTTTGCCCCTTTGCAAAGGGTGGTAAAGTAGGTTTGTTTGGTGGTGCTGGTGTTGGTAAAACCGTAAACATGATGGAACTAATCCGTAACATCGCCATTGAGCACAGCGGTTATTCAGTGTTCGCCGGTGTTGGTGAGCGTACTCGTGAAGGTAACGATTTCTATCACGAAATGAACGAGTCTAACGTACTTGATAAGGTATCGTTAGTATACGGCCAAATGAACGAGCCACCAGGAAACCGTTTGCGTGTTGCCTTAACGGGTTTGACGATGGCTGAGAAGTTCCGTGATGAAGGTCGTGACGTACTTTTCTTCGTAGATAATATCTACCGTTATACACTGGCCGGTACCGAAGTATCTGCTTTGCTTGGTCGTATGCCATCGGCGGTAGGTTATCAGCCAACACTTGCTGAAGAAATGGGTGTGCTTCAAGAGCGTATCACTTCAACCAAAACCGGTTCAATCACATCAATTCAAGCGGTATACGTACCGGCGGATGACTTGACCGACCCATCGCCTGCAACAACCTTTGCTCACTTAGATGCAACCGTTGTATTGTCTCGTGATATTGCGTCTTTAGGTATTTACCCTGCGGTAGACCCTTTGGATTCAACCTCGCGTCAGCTTGACCCTCTAGTAGTTGGTCAGGAGCACTACGATACTGCACAGGGCGTACAAACTACCTTGCAGCGTTATAAAGAGCTAAAAGACATCATCGCAATTTTGGGTATGGACGAGCTATCTGAAGAAGATAAGTTGACGGTATCACGCGCCCGTAAAATTCAGCGCTTCTTATCGCAACCATTCTTCGTAGCAGAAGTATTTACAGGTTCTCCTGGTAAGTATGTGTCGCTTAAAGACACAATTGCAGGCTTTAAGGGCATTCTTGAAGGTGAGTTTGATCATCTACCAGAGCAGGCATTCTACATGGTAGGTTCAATCGAAGAAGCTGCTGAGAAAGCGAATAAAGCGAAGAAGTAAATACTGATAGTGGCTCACGTTAGTTAATACAAACGTGAGCCCACAATCTAGGAGACCCAACATGGCAATGACCGTTCACTTGGATGTAGTAAGTGCTGAGGCAGCGATTTTCTCTGGCCTGGTCGAGCGCATTCAGGTTACTGGTAGCGAAGGTGAATTAGGTATTTATCCTGGTCACGCCCCGCTTATCACAGGCATTCTGCCAGGCATGGTGCGCGTCGTAAAAGAACATGGTGAAGAAGAACTCATTTATGTTGCTGGCGGTGTATTGGAAGTTCAGCCTAGCACCATCACAGTGTTAGCAGACACGGCTGTGCGCGCCGAAGACTTGGATGAATCAGCAGCGCTAGAAGCTAAAAAGCATGCTGAACAGCAGATTGCAAATGGTGGTGGTGAGTTTGACTATGCGGAAGCAGCCATTGAGCTTGCCGAAGCAATTGCGCAGTTACGCTTGATTAAGAAACTACGTAAATAAAGCTAGCCCACAACTACCGAACAAATAAAAAAACCAGCACTCGTGCTGGTTTTTTGTTTATATGGTTACCCTCAGTTATAGCTACCATCAGTGCTGGACGCTGTTTCTTATCATGACCTGAGGTTCATTAGAGACTTGTTTCGAATTTATAGTTTGAACATCGATAAGTCATTTTTTATGCCATGACTTAGCGAGTCGAGCGTATCACTGAGCGCTTTTACATTCGCCGCGTTGTCCACAACCGATGCGGTTATCTCTCTAAAACCTTCAATATTTTTACTGACCGACTGTGTCACTAATTTTTCTTGCTGAGTCGCCGATGCGACTTGGGTATTCATATCGTTGATGGTTTTGACGTTCTCGATAATCTCTTGGAGCGCATCAATCGCTCTTGTCGAATTCTCCATCGTTTTGTCCACATTCTGACGGGTATCATTCATTAACTGATTCGCGTCTTCAGAAGATACTTGTAAGTCGGTAATGATGGTCTCAATTTCAGAGGTGGAATCCTGCGTACGCTGGGCTAGCGCTCTTACTTCATCTGCAACAACGGCAAAGCCTCTACCTTGTTCCCCCGCACGGGCTGCTTCAATCGCCGCGTTCAGTGCTAACAGATTGGTTTGTTCAGCTATGCCCTTAATCACTTCTAAAACAGTGCTAATGAGGTCGCTCTTCTCTTTGAGGTGTCCTAGTTTATCTGAAGTTTGTCCAATCACCGCACTTAGCGAGTGAATTTCACTAGCGGTATGCTTAACAATATCGTTCCCGCCTATTGCCAATTTATTGCAGCTTTCAGTTTTTTCAGATGTAATGCCAGCGTTGGTTGCAACTTCCTCCGCCGCGTTTTGCAATTCGGAAAGCGCAATGGCTACCTTTTCAATTTCTGCGATTTGGTGCTGGGTCACTGAATTGTTCGATTCTGCATTTCGCTTAATTTCAACTGAACATTCGGTAAGTTGGTCGGCTGATTGTACGATATTGCTTACCAAGCCATGCAGATTCTGAATAAACCCATTAAATACATCAGCAAGCCGCCCAACCTCATCATCACGTTTAATTGTGAGCGTGCGAGATAAGTCGCCGCCGCCTTTGGTTATGTCAAGCATTGCTGTGGTCACAAGGTTGATGGGTTTAACTACATAAGTCTTAAGTACAAACCAATTAGCAATAGACAGCGTGACCAATAGCGCAAGAATAGTGAGCCCAACCAATAGCTTCGCAGCGTTCAGTAAACCGTGATTACTGTCCATGCGATATTCAATTTCAAGATAGCCGATTTTTTTACTACCTTCATAAAAAATATCAACCGCGTCGGTTCGAACATAGTCTTCACTGCCCTTGGTATCAGAATCAGCGGCTTGCCCAATAGGTTTGCCGCGATGATCAAAGATTCTAATTTCCTTGATGTGTGGGTATTTGACAAAAGACTGCACAATATTCTCACTGAGGCCTGTGTCGTAAGAAAATATCGGCTCCATTAACACGATGCTCAGCGAGTCTTTGGAGTCTTGAATATTTTCTTCTAGCTGATTTGCAAAATAGTTCGATGCGAGGGCATAGCCAATAGAGAAAACAATCAGCATGATTGCGAGTGAGGCCGCTGACATGATCAGCATAGATTTGTGTTGAATTGACTTCATTAGTTTACTTCCACGGTTTGCATTCGGTAGTTGGCAGGCACAAGCGCTTTTTCTAACTTCAAATTAAGCGCAATCTTTAAAGCAGATGTCGGGTGCGTGCCTTCATAAATCATTAATATTTAACCAAAACTCTTTTCTGTCGGTTGGGGTATCAGGATGCATATAAGGATTCTCTAACTTAAACACCACTCTGTCGGCTAAATTAGCATTTTCCAGAGCCTCTTTTATCATGGGGATAGAGAAGAAAAGCTCATCATAGCTGCCGTCTGCTATGGCCATTTCAAAGCCCTTATAGATTTTGTCGTGCAATGCCTGATTGTCTTTATTCACAAAAAACCACATGGCGTAGGGGTAAATGAGCATCACGGTTTGGTCAACCATCAAATTTAAATCTGCGTGAGTTTCTACCTCGGTCCACGGCTCATGCACAGCCCGCGGAAAATAGTCGAAGCGCCCACCTTCTAACATAGGAAAATGGTTTTCGTATTTGATAGTCGTAACGGTGGGTAGCTTGGCATGCTGCAAGACTTTAGTATCGCCCCAAAATGTGCCTTGTCCGGCAAAAAACTTGTCTAAATCCGCCCGTGTTTTGATACTTTCGAAACGCGCTTTGTCTTCTTTACGAATAATAAATATGCGATGTCCCAACAGTCCCTTTAATATGGGTATGCGCACCGTGAGCATCCTCTCCTCTTTATCTTTTGCCGCCCCTGCCCAGAGAATATCAATCTCATTTTCTTCAATCGCCTGCATAAGACGACCTTCGGTCATCACTTCATCGTGTTGTACTAATTCGACCGAGGGCTCTACCTTACTCAAGGCAAGCTTAAGAATTTTCGCTGCGATCTCTTCTTTCCCACCGTCTAAGTTTCTGATCTTGTATGTTGCGCTGTGAGCGTGTGAACAAATAGTCAATAACGAAGCGAGTGAGAGGCCAATAAGGGAGTTTTTAAACATGTATTTTACCTTTCCCAATATTTTTCCGACTTCCATCTTTTGGTTATCGCGTTTGGGCGTGAAATCTTTAGGTAAAATGACGACTTAAGGCATCGACGAAGTTGATATGTGGTGATTTTTTAAACATTTAGCCCCATACGTCCAGCATCAACGCCCTGTTAATGAGTTGCCTAAGCATTTATGCCTATACTAACGCATAAGTTAAGTGAGCTATGAGCATTGCGCTTTCGTATAAAAATTCAACATAGTGCGAATTCGTTTTCGCCATAAGTGTAAGGAGACAACATGAGTAACAACAGCTTTCATACCAAGCGACAACTAACCGTTGCCAGTAAGCAGTATACGATTTTTGATATTACTCGCTTGCCCAAGCAGGATAAGATCCAAAGCCTCCCCTACTGCATGAAAATTTTATTAGAGAACTTACTACGAAACGAAGACAGTTTACATGTAAGTGCCCAAGACATTGAGGCGATATGCGCTTGGGATCCAAAAGCTAAACCATTAGAGCAGGTTGCCTTCACGCCGGCGCGAGTCGTTTTGCAAGATTTTACTGGGGTCCCTGCCATTGTTGATTTAGCCGCCATGCGAGATGCAGTTGTTGCCCTAGGGGGCGACGCGCAGTCCATTAATCCACAGGTCCCGGTAGATTTGGTAATTGACCATTCTGTGATGGTTGATCATTTCGGCACGGCAGACGCTTTAGAAAAAAACACAAGCGTTGAATTTGAGCGTAATCAAGAACGCTATCAGTTTTTGCGCTGGGGACAGAAAGCGTTTTCAAACTTCAAAGTTGTTCCGCCTGGCACAGGTATTGTGCACCAAGTGAATCTTGAGTATTTGGCCAGTGTTGTGATGCAGGGCGAGCAAAGCTCAGATGAGCCTGCTGCACTTTATCCTGACACCCTTGTTGGCACCGACTCTCATACCACCATGATCAATGGTTTAGGCGTACTAGGCTGGGGAGTAGGCGGCATTGAGGCTGAGGCTGCGATGCTTGGCCAACCTATCAGTATGTTGCTACCTGAAGTTGTTGGGTTTGAACTTACCGGAAAGCTTAAAGAAGGGGCGAGTGCAACCGACTTAGTCCTCACCGTCACTCAGCGCTTAAGAGAAAAGGGTGTTGTTGGAAAATTTGTGGAATTTTATGGCGATGGTTTAGCCAATTTACCTCTGGCAGATCGCGCTACCATAGCCAACATGGCACCAGAATACGGCGCTACCTGCGGGATATTCCCTATTGATGAAGAAACGCTGCGCTATATGGAATTAAGTGGACGAGATGCAGCGCAAATCGACATTGTTAAGGCCTATGCTAAAGCACAAGGCATGTGGCGCGAACAGGGCGAAAAGCCAGCACAGTACAGCGACACCTTAAAACTCGATATGGGTAATGTGGTACCAAGTATTGCTGGGCCGAAACGTCCTCAAGACAGAATCTCATTAAGCGATGCTAAGGGCGAGTTTGTTAAACACATGCAGATTTTAGGCATAGAGCTCGAAGACGAGACTGTGTCGCGCTTTGCTGATGAGGGTGGTGCGACAGCTGTGGGTAAAGACAATGCGTCGGAATCTGTAAGCATCACCATCAACGGTGAGGATTGCACCCTCAAGCATGGCGATGTTGTTATCGCCGCGATCACATCATGCACAAACACCTCAAACCCAGCGGTGATGGTAGCGGCAGGCTTGGTCGCACAAAAAGCCTTAGCTAAGGGATTAAAGCCAAAACCTTGGGTAAAAACTTCCCTAGCACCGGGCTCGCAAGTTGTGCCCGCCTATCTTGAAAAAGCAGGATTGATGGACCCACTAGAGGAGTTAGGTTTTGATTTAGTGGGCTTTGGTTGTACAACGTGTATTGGAAATTCCGGCCCGCTGCCAGAAGTTGTCAGCAAAGCGATAAACGAGGGTAAGCTAACCGCATGCTCGGTACTCTCGGGAAATCGAAATTTTGAGGGCCGTATTCACCAAGACGTAAGAGCTAATTATCTCGCCTCGCCACCTCTGGTAGTCGCTTATGCATTAGCTGGCAGTATGGCCATTGATATCGACAAAGAGCCCCTAGGGTTTGATAGCGACAATAATGCGGTGTATTTGAAAGACATTTGGCCAACACAAAATGAAATTAATGATTTGGTACTCAAATCCTTATCGGCTGATATGTATCAAAGCCGCTATCAAGATGTGTTTGAAGGTACAGAGCAATGGCGCGCCTTGTCGGTGCCTGAGGGGGAAACCTACAGCTGGCCTGAGTCGACCTATGTGAAAAACCCTCCCTATTTTGAAGGCATGACGAACGAAGCGGCCGATATACCCAGCGTGGTGGATGCCAGATGCATCGTGAAGGTGGGCGACTCTATTACCACTGACCATATATCACCGGCAGGCGCCATCGGTGAAAGCACCCCTGCCGGAGAGTATTTAGTCGCACAAGGTGTGACGAAAAAAGACTTCAATTCCTTAGGCTCTCGAAGGGGCAATCATGAAGTGATGATGCGCGGTACGTTTGCCAATGTGCGCTTAAAAAACCAGCTAGCGCCGGGCACTGAAGGCGGTTATACCACCTACTTCCCAGATGACGAGGCGTGCAGTATTTACGATGCTGCAATGAAGTATAAGCAAAGCGGTACGCCGCTGATTGTATTGGCGGGCAAAGAATATGGCACAGGTTCATCGCGTGATTGGGCGGCAAAGGGCACCAAGTTGCTGGGCATAAACGTAGTAATTGCATCAAGCTATGAGCGTATCCATCGCTCGAACTTAGTGGGTTTTGGTGTGTTACCGCTTGAATTTATGCCGCAAGAAAGTGCCGAGACTTACGAGCTTACAGGCGAAGAGAGCTTCAGCTTTTCAAGCTTAGAGGAACGCCCTAAACGCATTACAGTAACGGCAACTCGTGCAAATGGTGAGAGCGTGGAGTTTGAGGTAAAAGTCCGAATAGATACCAACAGTGAGTGGGAATACTATCAGCATGGCGGTATTTTGCATTATGTACTGCGAGGTCTGGCAAAAGCATAATAACAGGGCTTGAAATAAGCGATTAAAAGGCTTGCATGCTGGAGTGCTCAAATAATTGAGGTCGCTTCGCTTGCAAGCCTTTTTTATTTGCCACACACTAAGCCATGCCTTATGAAATGCGTCATTGCACGACAATTGCCGAAACGGCAACGCTAGGAAGATAAAAATGAAGAAGAAGTACCCAGGAAGCTGTCACTGTACAGCGGTTAAATTTGAAGTGCAGTTGCCAGATGAGGTCGAAAGCGAGCGATGTAATTGCTCTATCTGTGCCAAAAGCGGTTTACTGCACGTGATCATTCCCAAACGAGACTTTACATTACTCTCGGGTGAAGATGTGTTGAGCACTTATACTTTTAATACAGGCGCGGCCAAGCACACCTTTTGTAAGATATGCGGAATTAAAGCCTTTTACACGCCCCGCTCAAATCCCGATGGCGTGAGTGTGAATTTGAACTGTTTGGATAAATTTCCGCCAAAGGTAAGAATTGTTGATTTTGATGGGCAAAACTGGGAGCAAAATGCACATACACTCGCGCACAAATCCAAGTAATCTCAGCCTTGTTTGGCCATTATTAGCCCTGCTCGTGCTAGCAATTACGTCTCACACTGTGAAGGCGAAGTGGCAGGAGCGAAGTGAAGGGATCATGGGCACAAATATTCGCGCAGAGGTTTTCCATCAGAATGATGAGCTTCGTCAACGGGCGCTCTCCCAAGTGATGATTGAAATGGAGCGCATTAATCAGCTAATGAGTCCTTATATTGACAGCAGCGAACTCTCTTTACTTAATCGCACCGCATCACTTGCGCCGGTAAAAGTAAGTGACGAAATGTTTTATGTATTAGGTCTTTCAGCCCAGCTTTCA
The DNA here is from genome assembly GCF_042652645.1 of Glaciecola siphonariae. NCBI lineage: Bacteria > Pseudomonadati > Pseudomonadota > Gammaproteobacteria > Alteromonadales > Alteromonadaceae > Glaciecola > Glaciecola siphonariae. The sequence continues at coordinate 249,037 of NZ_JBHSGU010000001.1, read as the reverse complement.
GAACTTACCCTTGGCGCATTTGATATTACCTTTGCCAGTGTGGGCTACTTGTATGACTATCGGCAAAAACGGCGACCAGAAGACGCGCAGATTGGCTCATTGTTATCGGCGATAAATTACCGCCATGTAGAGCTTAATGAAGCCAATCAAACAGTGTTTTTTGCGCACCCAGATGTAAAAATTGACCTAGGTGGTATTGCTAAAGGTTATGCGGTAGACAAGGCGATTGAGGCTTTAGAGGCAATGGGCATCAAGCATGCATTGGTCACAGCCGGCGGCGATACTCGACTGCTAGGGGACAGGTTAGGGAAACCGTGGGTAGTAGGCATTCGCGACCCACGAGATAAAAGCAAGCAGGCGGTGTTAATTCCTCTAGAAGACGCAGCTATGTCGACCTCAGGAGACTACGAACGCTATTTTGAAGAGGACGGAAAACGCTTTCATCATATTCTATCCCCTAAAACTGGAAAATCGAGTTACCACGTTCAGTCAGTATCTGTTATTGGTCCAGAATCAGTTTATAACGACGCGCTGTCGACGGCGGTTTTTGTGATGGGCGTTGAAGAAGGACTCGGTCTTATCAACGCCCTACCAGACTTTGAAGCGATTGTTATGGATAATCAGCGCCGCATGCACTACTCCAAAGGCTTAGAGCAATAAGCTATCGGTACTTTCGTTCTCGCAGCTTTTCGTCAATCCACGCCGCGCTTTTTGTCATTAGTTTCATGCATTTGCGTAGCATTTGTTTAGCAACAGGATAATCATAGCTCAGTAAAATTAAGCCTGGCACAATAAACAGAAGCGACGGTCCGGGCACTATTATAAACATCGCGCCTAGCAGCACAAACGCGCCGCCAATAAGGGTGAATGCCAGCTTTCTGGCTAATTGAATATGTTTCATGCGCGCTTAATACCTGACTCGGTCGTCTTTAAGTGGGGCGAGCAAGAAATAAAAAATCCAAGCAAACCATGAGATGAATATTACGGCCAATATCCACGCAGCCTTTTCGCCGCCTGAAGTACGGTTTGAAGACAGAATAACAATAAGTGGAATTAACCAAACCACTGCTCCCAACATAAACAAAAACATACTTACTAGGGTCTGTTGATCTTTGCTGTATGAATTTTGTTCGTTCCATGTGCTTTCCGATCGCGGCACGTGCTTGCAGGTGCAGTTATTCTGCATTAAAAGCACGTAACAAAGAGCGGGATGCACATGGAGCGAACCCTCCGGGCGGCGCTTGTGCACTATTTATGCTGCATCATCGTTATTTTATGTAGATGACTACACTTCAATAACGAGTCTTTGCCTAAATAGCGCACAAACTGCCGCAAAATCATACAGAAAAGATCAACAGACCCTGATATTTCCATTAATTCATCCTCTCGTTTTAAATGCCCTTTGGCGTTTACTACACAGATGGTAGTTGTGGGCTCTGTTTCCATGAAGTGTTGCTAGGCATAACACGGGGCTAAATAATTCACTTGTAGGGGGCTTAGCTTGAAAAACGCTGTGAACCCATCCATGGGCGCTCGGCGAAATCATCCATGATTTCGACGTTTTCAAGCTAAGCCCCCTACAAGTCAATCTGGCATCGGTGTCTTTTAAGTACATGTAACAACACTTCATGGAAACAGAGCCATCTTGTTCGCTAGGTTTTGCAAACGCAGTGCCAATAGAAATTGTTTCATAATTACAGAGGCTTAGCTTTTTGTGTGGATGATGTATATTTTAGATAGTAGTGAATTTAACCAAATATTCGTCAATCGCCCGCGTGTATCGTTATCGTTGTTAGATACAATGTTCCAAGCGCAGCTTTTCGCTGCTAGTGTTATTTGCAGGCACTCAAGGTCAGCAAAATACGAGGTGAAATAGAGGATTGGCAGAGTTTTTCTTATTTAGCCTGCCCTGTAAGCGATGGTATCTTGTTAGCGTAATGGTAAAGTTTCCGCGCAAATCAATGTTGGGCTGATGCTGTGGGCAGTTAGGAATATTAATAAAATATGAGCGCTCAACATCAAGATTATCGGAACCCAGCCTTCAAATCTTATTGAGGTTAGATTGTGTCAAAGCTATATCCGGGTACCTGCCACTGTAATCAAATAGAGCTATATCTGAACCTGCCTTTAGCTTTGTCAGACTATTCGCCACGGGCATGCGACTGTGACTTTTGCTCTGAGCACGACCTGATGTATGTATCAGACCCGCAAGGGACTTTGGAGATTGTCAGCACCATTAGCCTGCAACATTTAAGGCAAGGTTCACAACAGGCTGAGTTTCTACGCTGCGCTAACTGTGAGCAAATCGTGGCTGTTGTAGCCAATATTGATGGTGAATATAAAGGCGCGATTAACTCCGACTGTTTGCATGATGCTGATTTGCTGTCTGCGCCCACACCCGTCTCGCCTAAAGCCTTATCTAAAGATGAAAAGAAAGCGCGCTGGGCCAAGCATTGGAGTAAAGTCAAAATAAGCGAGCCCGATTAAACCATGGATTAGCAATAAAAAAGCCTCAACGTGAGGCTTTTTCGCTACTTTTTAAACTACTTTATATGTTGATAGGCTAGTGACTGCTTGGCCATTTATCTTAGCTGGATACGTTAAACTGAGTGCGTATAACTGATAACGTTCAACTGTTAGCCTTTAACTTATTACGCTCAACTAATCCTGCCGTTTACAATGGGCGCAAACGCAGTTAACGAATCAATTAAGTTACTGTTGCCTAAACCGTTTGATGGCATCACCTCGGCAAGTCTCCCCTGCTCTCCATGCAGTGCTAAATAATTTAGCACCACCGTTTCAACTAGTAAGTTAACGTTGTTTGCAGCGGGGGTGCTAGCGGTCTCAACGCTGCCGTCGCGTCGCATAAATCCAAGCTGTTGATGCATAGCCTGTTCGTTGGCGTCTGCGCCAATAAGCTGCGGTGTGCCGCCAGGGTTGTACACCAAAAAGAAAGACGCCGCGGTGGATGAGTTATCCCCTGTCCACACGCCTTTGCCCCGTCCGTCGGCAGAATCATCAATCATGCCGTTACTGAATACTGAGCCATCGCTACATACATACATCATCAGCGGAACGCCTAGCCGCGCAGCGTATTCTAAACAGGCGCCCATGCATCTACCGGCACGCAAGTCACGAATTTCGCCAGTGGCGCGGTTGCCCACATGATAATCATAGCCGCCCATAGTAATGGTGCCTGCGCCCGCAAAGCCATTCATAACAAGCTTCATCACAGAAGCGGTCTTTTGGAACTCGCGGTCTGAGGTAAATTCTTCTGCAGTAAAAATACCGTCTTCTCCAACGATGGTTGGGTCTACCTCAGGATTAAGCGTGCTTGGGTCGCCAAAGCGGTCGGTAATGTCGGCGCTTTTTACGTATCCACAGCGTACGAGGTCTTTAATTACCTCGTCGCTGCTAATTTGCGTGTTAACCTTACCAAGCTTCATATCAGAAATACGCTGAATGGATTCCATCACTGCAACCGAGTCTTGTTGGCTGAGCAAACCAACTAAATCGCCAGTATCTACTAGCCCAGTGACATCGGAAGGGCGGTCTACCTTAGTCGGTCGTTTGGCCGCGTCGATTAAATTGGCTGGCGCCATGGAGTTGCCGCCAGAATCAGAGTTGCGTGAGCCAATGAGGGTGAGCAAAGAGCCATCAGCACCCGCGCGATTAATGCCATACATCGGATTGTGTGGATTGTTTCCAGTGTCGTTTTCTGAGCGAGCGGGGATCACCGCTCCATTAACGTTGGCGCGATTGGTCACGGCGAGCTTATCTTGAATACCGCGCAAAAACGCCGAGTCTGCATGAAAGGCTAATCCTAGCTCGGTGTTAATAAAATCAGACAAACCGGTATCTGGGTTGGCAATGGAGGGCACCATATCTCCCGGTAAGCCCTGTCTTGAATAGCCTTGGGTGCTTAAAAAGTCGAGCTGACCACCGCGCCCGCCCACTAATACATTCGACCCAGCAATATTGGCACCGCCGGCCAAATCAAACACGATAAACGGTATTTTGCCGGCGCCCTGAGTGGCAATGCCGCAGCTTTGTTTTAAAGCTTCTAGGTCGGACGATAGCGAGGCGTGTGCCTTGCGTGGGTTAGCGAACAAGCTCAAAGCCGACGCGCCCGCTACAATGCTTGCACCTGCGCAAAAACCTTGCGCAATAAACTCTCTGCGAGTGATTGGCTTACCATGGTCGTTATGATAAAGCGCGTCGTCTTTGCCATGGGCACTGGGCACCGAGGCGCGTTTTACTGAGGACGCCACGCGAGTATGCTTTGAGGTAAAGCTATAGGTTTTTTTCATACTCATGCTCCTATTGTAATATCACAACGGCGCTGCCTAAAAGGGCAGCACAACTTGCTTTGACCACAGTTTTTGTGGTGTCGGCCTGACAGGTATTTTGATTTGCGCAAGAGCTGAGTCTATCAATGAGCTGACTAACCTCATTGTATACCTCATTTTGCTCAGGCTGGGTGCTCACACCATTGCCCAACATAGTTTGATTAAGTGGATTAATAATGGCGTCTTTCATGGCACTGTTAAAGCCGTTGTTTGCATTTGCATTAAAGTCCATATTAGGGAAGAAGCTGCTGCGCAGCGTGCTGTCTTCAACTAAGGCATCGCAGTACTTAATTGCGAGCTGCGTAATGGCCATCTGGTTTGAGGTCAAAAAGCTGTCGATGTTGCTAACACTTGGGAGCTGCTGGCGTAGCTGCTGATACGATGCCTGAACGCCAGGCTCGGTAATGCTAACTCCCGTGAGTGCAGCCATGCTGGCATTAATTTCATCGAAATTGCGCACGCCAATTTGAGCCTGAGCCTCTATATCTTGCGCCGGTGTTGCTATTGGTGCCTCTTGGGCTATGCGAACAGACTGGGCGTCACCTAATACATCAAAGGTTAAGAAAAACTCATCGAGCTCAGGGCCTTTTTCCACCGGTATGATAGTGCCTTGGGGAGAGAGAGGTTTGCCGCCAAGCGCATTGTTGCTTGCACCATCTACCGCCATATCTAAGGTTGCGAAAACTTGACCGGTTCTTTCTTCTCGCCCGTTTATGCCAATGCGCATACCGCGCAAGGTAATGCCGTCCAAATTCGCATTTTGATTAAGGCTCACAACAAAGGGTTCGGTAAACAAATAACTGTAGCTATCAAACTGACTTACCTCAAATACCACATAGGTATCTGCTTGGTTAATGACCTCGCCAATGCCAAACATCAGATAAAACTTCTGGCCAATACCCGCATCAAAATTGCTCGCAACTTGTTCGCTGCTAAGTGCACGGTTATGAATCGCAACCATGCGCACTGTGCCGGCAAAAGGAGAGCGACCGCTAACTTCACTGCCAATCACAAATGCAAAGGTATCGTCCCACGTATTCAGTAAACTGGCTTCTATGGTATCGCTGTCGCCGGTCTCTTGGCCGTTAACAAACAAGGTTCGGCCCTCGCTACCGCTATAATTGAGCACGACGTGCTGCAAAGCGGCTTGTAAGTCTTCGTCTGCATCTGCGGTATTTAATGCCGGTTCGCCATTGCTATCTGTATTATCGTTTCTCACAAGCGCATTGTAGTTATATAGGGTTTGACCGAGCATGAAATTGCGTCTGTCGTCGCCCCCTGAATAGCTGATGATGCGTGCAGGCCCTTCTTGGGTTACATTAGCAGGCGCAACCCAAACCTCAATCGCGAATTCGCCCGTCGACACAATTAAGTCATGCAGTTTTTTGCTAGTGCTGGTGGCGCCCTGTGCTTTGCCTTCGTTGAGCTGAATACCCCAGCCGCCTACCCAGTTATAATTGCCCGATAGGGTTAAATCGATGGCAGGAGACACGCCGCTTGTGTCAAAAGCGGTGTTGCCAGAGCCTGTTTTAAATTCCCACTTAGCAATAAGGTTAGATTCAAATCTACCGCCGCCACTTGCTAGCGTGCCTTCAAATAAACCCACTGCGTTAGAAGCAACTAAATTGCTGTCTAACTGAGTGACTTCAATGGACTCGCTCATAGCCTCAATAGCATCGGTGAGCGCTATTGCATCTGAGGCGCAATCATCCCAGCAATTGTGAAACTCGTCGCGCACTCGTTCTACCATGCGGCTGTCTTTTGGAAGGTCTAAATTAATTTTAGATATGGATGCTAAGTAGGCTTCGGCCACATCACTCGACCCAATATAGGGTGAAATAGGAATGGAAGCGCTCGATTGGTGGCATTCACTGCAGTACGTTTCCAAAAGCGGGTATACCGTGCTTTCAAATAATGCGGGTGAATCGGGGAAGTTTTTATTAGCACCCACAGCCCGAGGCGCAGGTGCCTCTAGCGTAATCGCCGTCGCCGACTGGTCTTTGTCTAACCATGCTTCTATCCATGTTGTCATAATATCTGCACAAGCACTGTTGCTGCTAAGCCAGCAGTTGTGACCGCCGGCCACTTTCGTAATTAACAGTGAATTCGCCACATTGTTTTTATCAACCAAGGTGTTAGTGATGGCATAGGCATCGTTAATATCGTCGTTACGGGCGAAGGCTGGGCTTTGCTCACCTTGCACATGACACGCCGCACATTTGTCTTGGGTCGCCAAATTGTCCCACACGTTGAGTTTAAAATCTTGCACATCGGTGGTAGCAGGTGGCGGTCCATCATAGCCGCTGTCGGGCGCGTTGCTCGGAGGTGGTACCGGCGTTTCTTGCACTTGGGCGTCACTGCCGCCACCGCAGGCACTTAAATACAAAATACTGGCAAGTAAACTTAAGCGAATTGCGGTATTGCTTAGAGGATGGGACATACTTATTCTCCTGCGCAATACGTTGCGGTGTCGGCAAAGGCTTCTTTGATTAGATAGCCTGATGCAACAAAGTTAGAAGTGATATTAGCAATTGCGCTGCGGTCATTTGCGTCTTGCGGTCGTCGTAAGCAAACATTTTCAAACACTTTGCTTACCTGACAGCTCGCAAACTTTTCACTGTTGGCTAGCTCTTCGCCCATGCTTTTTGCACCATATCCACTGCCGGTGAGCGCATCTGACCAACCCAAGGTTTGATTAATGCCTTCTCGCCAATAGTTATCCCAGCGGTCATCGCCTATGACATAGCCAAATGGAAAATTATTGCTGTTAATAAGGTGTTTTGCCGTAACGCGGGAATTGGTTTCTGGGTCAAGCTGGCCTTCTGCGTTATACAACAAGCGCCCGTTTTCACCTTCTGGATCAGCATCTACATTGTAATCATATTCATAATAGGCAAATGCTTGCGCTAGCGGGTCCATACCGTTATGGCATCCGGTGCAAGAGTTGGCAAATATTCGGCTATCGCCGCCGGGGCTTCGGCTTAAGTCTTGTCGAATTCGGTCGGGCGGTAAACTGGTGTCTTTGAGTGGCTCAAGGTCGGTGCATAAGTGATTCATTAGGGTAAATCGCAGCATAGCGCGATTCGTTCCGTCTTTAAAAAATGATTTAGCAGCGGCCCGTGTAGTCATTACACCAGCGCTTGCATCGCTTGGAATGCCGGTCACTGCCGATTGAGTGCTGCGGGTCAACGCACTCGACAAATCCACGCCGTTGTTTTCGAGGCTTTCGTAATGCGCGTTGTTGTTTGTGCTGTATGCAGGGATACCCGAGATGCCGCTTGCGGTGTAGATGATATCTCCCGTTAAAATTTCTCTAAAGTCTATGTCGTCTCGTACTATGCCAATTACGGTGGCGGTATAGTCGTTTAGCGGCGCAAATACATCAGCCTCTTCATTGGTCCACGGTGTAATCCAGTTTTTCAAAGTTACGTTGTAGAAGCTCGGGGAGGCCATGGCAATGTACGCTGCTTGTTTTGCATTGCCTTGTTCAATCAATGCCGCCATCTCATTTAGGGTGCTTTGAGAGGCGGGTATGCCTGCAATCCTGTCGTGCATACGTTTGGCTTGGGTGAGCGCGTCGGCGTATGCACTTTGTAAAGGGAGCACGAGCATCATAGCCAAACAAGCGCGTTTAGCCCATGTTGCTAAACCGAGTGCGCGCTGACACAATGACTTGCGTAAGGTGCTATTATGCAAGGTAGCTTGGCGCAAAGTGCTGTGGCACAGCGTACTTTGACTCAACACCTTGCCATACGCTTCGTGGATGTGGCTATGCTGCATAACTGAACTCCTGTTTTACTCTGTTATACGCATGATAAACGCGCCTTTGGTTATGGTATTCTACGAGAAGGTTTACTAAGCGATACTTACTAAGCAATATTTACCTAGTCATCACCCATACTCTTCATGAGTCGCGCTTCAATCACTTTATACAATTAGATGAGAGTAACAAGAATCGTGCCCATACGATATCTTTTTGATTTTGCTACGGTTTACAGCTAGTGTGTACTGCAAAAGCGGCGAAATGCGTAATATTTGTCGCAAATGATCGACAGTACACGGCTCCCTCGCCATAAAGTGTTGCATCTAAATAAAAAAATTAAATAAATTTCAATAGCTTAAATGATTTAGTGTACAGTAACAAAAATCCTGCGTTTTGCGTGCAATTAGGTATAAAAATATTGTTGTAGGCTTTTTAATTATAAAAATAGATTTTTTATAACTTTATTTGCGCCTAACAGCATTTTGTTACAAGTATCTTTTTACATGCTTTTATATAGGTCAACAAATTGTTTATTTGCGCTTGCGCTGTCAATCTAGTTCTCGCAGTCGCGATATTACGATTTAGCGCACTTGTCGAATAAACAGGCAATCTCTTAAAGGTTTTGTTCAAAGAGTCGGCAGTGGTGCAGCTCGTCGGTGAATAGCGACACTAGCCAAGTCTTAGGGGCAAGCGTTATTCTTAATAGTGCTATCCTTAGGCAATTTTCCTAGCAGCGGCTAGCATTTTAAGAATAGGTTAAACATGAGAAAGCTCTACCGCTCATTATTATTACTCAGTCTGCTAAGCGCACTCGCTGCTTGCGGCGGTTCTGTAGTGTCGAATGAAGAGCAAGAGCCCGATCCGGTGGTAATAGATGTGCCTATTGCTTTTATCGAGCGAAACATTGCCATTTCTGAAGGTGAGCCATTAAGAGATTTAAGAGAGCCTGCTCAGTTTATTGCCGGAGCAAGCTTAAAAATTAAAGCGCGCGCCAATGCCTCTGCGCCTGAGATAGATTTAACCCCGCGTATCCTTACCTTGATGCTTGGCGATGATGCTCTTTTAGAAGATGAAGACGGCAACCCGCTTGCAATCGACATTAAAGACCTAGAAAACGACTATACCGGTACTCGCATTATTTTTGCTGCCCGCGCTCCTGAATTAGAAGATATGGACGTATTGCCTACTTGGAATATTTACGAGTACGACCGCAGCATCGACGAAGTGCGCCGCATCATAGCCTCAGATACCCTCGCCGAGGCCGGAGACGATACCGGACCGGTTTACTTGGCGGATGGGCGCATTGTTTTTAGCTCTACCCGTCAGCGCGGCAATCAAGCGCGGCTGCTCGATGAAGGTAAGCCCCAGTACGCAGGTTTAGAAGAAGGTTTAGACGTTTTTGCCTCGGTGCTGCATATTATGGACAGCGACGGCAGCGATTTGAGGCAGATATCGTTTAATCAAAGCCACGACCTCGACCCCATTGTTTTACCAAACGGCAAGATTTTGTTTAGCCGATGGGACCAGGTCGCCTCGAACAAAGGCATTAATCTTTATCAAATAAACGCTGATGGCAGCGATTTAACCCTCATGTACGGCCGTCATAGCCATGATTCGGTGGAAGGTTTAGACGATGTGCAATATGCCAATACCAGCGTTACGCCAAGCGGACAGGTGCTACTAGGCATTAACTCCTTTGCCAATCCGTTATTTGGTACAAACTTTGTTAGCATCGATATTGATAATTTTGTTGATAACAAAACACCCATTGCCAGCATGCAGGGCATGACTGAGACCGCGCAGCAGACTGTGTTGTTTGACAGTATTAGTTTGCTCGACGAAATTTCACGCGGTGGGTATATCAACGCGCTTTACCCCCTGTGGGATGGAAGTGGAAGAATTTTGTTTAGCTGGTCGCAGTGTTTATTATATCAACCCTTGCCTGAGGACGCTGCGCCAGACAGCGAACGCACGATTGCACCCTGTACTGAAGAAAACGTGTTAGACCCTGCGTTTGAGCAAGCCCCTGCAGTTTATGGCTTATGGATGTTTGACCCTGATCTTGCCACTGAGAAGGGGGCAGATTCTGAAGAGACTCAACTTCCGCTAACCACAGGACAAGACATGTTTGCCGTTAGCGAGGTGGTGGCAATGGAGTCGAGACCCTTCCCTGCTAACCCAGAGTCGAGTGTTGACCGCTCACGCCAAGCACTGTTAGACGAAGGGTTTGGCGTATTGCACATTCAAAGCGTATACGACTTTGACGGCACCGATGAAAGCCCATTTGGTCTTGAGGCAACGCGCAATCCTTCACAAACGCCAGCGTCAATGCGCCCCGCACGTTTTCTACGTGTGGTAAAAAGCGTGTCGATACCTGACGATGAGGTAAGAGACTTCGACAACAGTGCGTTTGGGCGTTCAAACAATCAGCTCATGCGCGAAATAGTTGGCTATACACCCATTCAGCCCGACGGCTCGGTTGAGGTCGCCATTGTCGCAAACGTTCCGTTTAGCATTTCAGTGGTAGACGCCACAGGCAAGCGTATCGGCGAGCGCCATAATAATTGGCTTCAACTTATGCCCGCTGAGCAAAAAAACTGCATTGGATGCCATTCATCCGATAGCACAGAGCCACATGGGCGTATTGACGCCCAAGCAGCCTCAATTAATAGCGGTGCACCGAATACCGGGGTTCCCTTTCCTGATACAAATCCAGCGCTGTTTGCCGATTTAGGCGAGACTATGGCGCAAACCCTTAGCCGCGTTAACGGCCTGGCGCGCTTAACCAGCGACATCGTGTTTGAAGATGTGTGGGTTGATCCAGTTCTGCAAGCGCCCGAGCCTTCTTTTGAATATGCCTATGCAGACCTTGAGAGTCCTTTACCCATAACACAGGCGTGTGCGCAAAACTGGACCGCTATTTGCCGAGCGGTAATCAATTATCCTGACCATGTAGCGCCAATATTTGCAGTGGCTCGAACGGTTACCGACGAGCTCGGCAACGTGCTTCAAGATAACACCTGCGTTGCCTGCCATACGCCTGTTGATGCCGCTGGCATGACACAAGTACCTGCAGCTCAGCTCGATTTAAGTGCAAGTCCTTCTCCTGAGAATGCCGATTTTTTAACAAGCTATCGCGAGCTATTATTTAACGATAACGAACAAGAGGTGATTGACGGCGCTTTACTCGACCGCTTAGTGCCCGTTTTAGACCAAGACGGCAATCCTGTTTTTGCACGAGACGAGAATGGCGACCTGATACTCGATGCAGACGGCAACCCTATTATTTTGACACAAACAGTAGGCGTGAGTGCGAGTATGCGTACGCAAGGAGCACTGGCGAGCGAAGCGTTTTTTGCTCCCTTTGAAGGCGGCAGTCATCAGGGGTATTTGTCGGGCGCCGAGTTAAAACTCATTGCAGAGTGGTTAGATGTGGGCGCGCAGTACTATAATAATCCTTTTGATGCTCCCGAGGATTAGCAAGGTGACGGTGTATTTACGTTCTATATGGGCAATGCAAAGTGTAACTTTTAACAAGCGATGCCTATGGTTAGGGGCAGTATTTTTTGGATTAGTATACAGCACCGCACTTGCGGCAGACGAGCTAAGCCTCGTGGTGACGAGTCCTTATATAGATGTGCATACCGGCCCTGCATCGGCATATCCGGTGTTTCATGTACTCGAAAAGGGCGAGAGAATAGATATTCTTAAATCGCGCACTAACTGGTATAAAGTGCGCGCTTATGTGAGCGGCGGCAATACCCTAGAGGGTTGGATAGAGCAAAGCAGTTTGATGTCTACGGCACTAGAAGACGGCAGCGCAATTTTTGCCTCCTCGGGTAGTTTTGACGATTATCAAATTCGAGATTGGGAAATAACCATCGCTGGCGGTGTGTTAGACAGTATCTCAGCCATGACCGTATCAGGCGCATGGGTATGGACTCGCAATCTCAGCGTAGAAGCAAGCTATACACAAGCGCTAGGCGATTTTTCGGATAATAAGATTTGGTCGCTGCGCATGCGACACACTTTGTTTCCCGCGTGGCGCGTGAGTCCCTACTTTGCTTTGGGCACCGGTGAGATCCGCACCCAACCGCGGGCGAATTTGGTGCAAAGTGGGGATGAGGTACGCAAATCGTCCCATTATGAAATAGGTGCAGGTCTGCGTTATTACTTTGCAAAAAGTATGTTGGTAAAGCTTGAATATCGCTCACTTTTAGCCTTAACCGACCGTGACGAACAAGAACGTCTAGACCAGTGGATGTTGGGCGCTAGCGTCTTTTTTTAGGAGTATGAAGTTGATGTTAGGACAGCGCTTTATAAACAGTGACACAAAAAGTCACTCAAAAAACAACACAGTAAGCGACAAGCCAAGAACGCAGCATGCAGCCATTTTGTGCGGTGTGACGATGGTCAGCATGTTAATAAGCCCTCTTGCTTTCACCCAAATAGGAATTGCGCAAACAGCCATGTCGCAAACAAGCGGCTTGAGCCAGTTGCCAAGTGCTAGCAATAATCAGGGGTCTGAAATTGACCCCAATGTAGAGCGTCGAGACATAAAAGAGTTTGATATTGACTCTGAAAATGTAGAAATCACCGCGTTTGTGGGCGTTATCTCCATTGAAGACTTCGAATCCTCGGCGGTATATGGAGCGCGCGTGGCCTATCACATTAACGAAAATTTATTCCTTGAAGGTACCTACGGTCTCGCTACAGGTGGCCAAACTAGCTTTGAGTCTTTGTCGGGCGGAGCGCCATTTTTAACGGACGAACAGCGAGACTACCGCTATTACGATGCATCTTTAGGTTACAACTTCAACGGTGAGCTTTTTGTCTCTGAGCAGTGGGTTTTTAACACCGACTTTTACCTTACCTTGGGAGCGGGAAGCACGGAATTTGGCGGCGATGAACGCTTCACAGTGTCGGCGGGTGCAGGTTATCGCGTGCTGTTTGCCGACTTTTTCGCAGTCCGTTTAGATGTGCGAGATCACGTGTTTAACAGCGATATCATTGGCGAAGAAAAGAACGTGCACAACCTTACGTTTACGCTGTCGAGTTCATTTTTCTTTTAAGCGCAACATTGATGAAAGTAAATGAAATGACTCGATTTAAAACGCAAACAATCACCATCAGCACTCACCATCAGCACACAGCGAGGAAGCTAATGACAGGGTTAATACAACGATTAATGAGCGGGCAAAAAAGCGCTGCACCACAAACCAAACCATTGGCCCTATGCTTCTTGGGCATTATCAGCTCAGTGATATTGGCTTTGAGCCTTTGTGCACCAAGCTTTGCGCAAGGCAATAATGATGCGCCTGATTTTACATTGCGAAGTAAAGACAGCGGCAATATCCGTCTGGCCGAGCAGCGCGGCAACATCGTGTTGCTTAACTTTTGGGCCTCTTGGTGTGGCCCATGCCGAGAAGAGCTTCCTGAAATGGAAAGCATTTATCAAAACTATAAAGACTTAGGTTTTGAAATTTTGGCAGTGAATGTTGATGACGACCCAAGCAAGGCCGACGTTTTGCTAGACGACATAGAGGTAAGTTTTCCGGTGTTGTTTGATACTCAAGGTGAAGTCAGCGAGCTCTACGGAGTAAGCGCTATGCCTACTACGGTTATTATCGACCGAAACGGTAAGCAGCGTTTGCTGCACATGGGTTACCGCAAGGGCGACGAGGTCAAATATGAAAAAGCTATCAAAATGCTAATGCGAGAGGAATAGAATATGCGCATAACACACCTCAAACGAGCGGCAATGCTGATTGCTGCGTTAAACTTAGGCGGCTGTGCGTCGACCTTCGATGATTCCACGTGGAACATTGCGAATATTGAACCGTGGGTAAAACCCTATGAGCGAAGTAATTTAGCTGACCCAATTATGGCAATGGGCCGCAATCCCATTGCAATGTCTTACGCCAAGCATGTGAATGAATCGCGCGAAGGCGCGCGCGGCGCAGATGGTGGTGCTGGCGGCGGGTGCGGGTGTAACTAATGCGCGTTTTTGCTCTGCGTGCGTTTGCCCTAATTACACTGCTTTTTTTAGCATGGCAGGCCTCTGCTGCAGTGCTGCCACAAGATCGCAGCGACATTATGTATCATCGCTACGAAGGCGATGGGGTGACGATAGATGGTCCATCGGTACTGCTACGAAAAAAAGTGGGAAATCATGTATCGGTGTCGGCAAACTACTATGTTGATACCGTCTCGGGGGCATCAATAGACGTGCGTGCTACCGCCTCACCTTATGAAGAAACTCGCAAAGAAACCACCATAGGTAGCGATTTTTTACATGAAAAAACCTTACTAAGCGTAAGTTATACCAACAGTTCCGAAAACGACTTTGAAGCCAATTCAGTGTATGTCGGAATAAGCCAAGACTTCTTTGGTGATTTGTCGACGATTTCACTGTCATATTCTAAAGGCTGGGATGAAGTAGGCCGCCGCGGCGATGAAGAGTTTTCAGAAGAAGCAGACCGTCAGAAGTTTGGCTTAGGCTTTACTCAAGTTCTCACCAAAAGCTTAATTGTTGGTCTGAACGCCGAGCATATTTCAGATGAGGGATATCTTAATAATCCCTACCGAAGCATTCGGTTTTTAGACCCAAATTCAAGCCAAGGCTTTAGTTTTGCGACTGAAATTTATCCCAACACACGTTCATCTAACGCCTATTCCATCAACGCAAATTACTACCTACCTTACAGGGCCGCGCTTTACGCAGATGCGCGAGTGTATAGCGATTCATGGGGCATTGAAGCGCAAAATTATAAGTTTGGCTATTTGCATCCTTATAAGGGCTTTTTGTTAGACGTATTCGTTCGCTACTACACACAAGAAGCGGCTGATTTTTATCAGGATATATTTGATCGCCAAAATCAATTTAATTTTATGGCCCGAGACAAAGAAATGAGCACCTACAGCGGCGTGACACTAGGTGTTGGTTTAAGTTACGAATGGCAATTTTCACAAAGCGCACTGATTAAAAAAAGCAGCATCAATTTTGAATACGATTACATGGATTTTGACTACGAAGATTTTCGTGACGTGACCGCCGAGGCCCCTGTGGGCGAAGAACCCTTATTTGGCTTTGCAGCCAGCGTCGTAAAGCTATACGGCTCGATTTGGTACTAATTATGACATCGACTATACACACTACCGCCCGCTTACATGCTTCTTTGTTTTCAAAGGTGCGATGTACTGTAAACGGCATCGACTTGCCTCGCCTGCGCATACATAACAAGGTTATTACAGGCGCTGCCCTTTGCTTTATTTGGGCTCTAGGTATTCATAGCGCGGCCGCCCAAGCGCAAAATGAGAGTGTTCAAACCACGCCAGCGCTTGAGAGTCAACTAGCCGAAGAAATAGAAACCCTCAAACAGGCAATGATTAATCTCAACCGCGATTTATTTATTTTAGAAGAAGACCTTTTGTTTCCAGCGTCTACTCAAGTGGCGGTGTATTTGTCGATGGATGTGGGTGAATACTTTGCTTTAGATTCGGTTGAAGTCAAAATTAATGATGATACTGCCACCCAATACTTGTATACCGAACGGCAAGTTAACGCTTTGTATCGAGGTGGCGTGCAGCGTTTGTATGTGGGCAATGTTGGTCAAGGTGAACATGAGCTAACCGCCTTTTTTATTGGTATAGGCCCTCAGGGGCGTGAATATAAACGAGGGCTCACCTTAAGTTTTGAAAAAACTGACGAGCCTCTTGCCATAGAGCTTTCAGTGATTGACTCCACCCGCAAACAGCAGCCTACCTTTAGTGCAAAGACGCTGTAAGTGAACCTTTGATGCGTGTAATGCAGTGGCCCAACAACAAGCGCCTTACGATGAGCGATAAAATGCGCGTTAACATGCCCGTAAACATGAGCAAGCAGCGTGAAAACAAGCTCGCCAGCGCGTTTTTGTGTGGCTGGCTTGGGCTGATGTGTGTAGCAAATCCCGCCAATGCACAAGTCGTTGATGAGCCAATTGAGCAGCGTATTAACCCAATAGAACAGCAATATCTTGAGGCGCAAGGCGTAAAAGCGTCCGCTCAAGCCCCGGACAGACTCACGTCAGCCAATCAGGACATGTTAGGCCAGCAACAGGCCGATTATGAGCACATATTATTTGAATATTTTCAGCAGCATTACGATGTTAGCCTGATGCTCATTGAGGCCGGTGACCAAAATCATGGATTTAGCGCGTTGGCGCAAGATGATCAAGACCGGTTGCGATTAATGCAGGGGGCATCGCAGTTAAAGCTGGGTTTGTATCAGCGAGCGCAACGTTTACTTTTGGCCCTTCTGTCAAAAACCACCTCCGAGTATGTGCAAGCCAATACATGGTACTGGCTCGCGAAAGCGGGCTTTGAAAATCGTCAGTATCATTTAAGCGAACGGGCATTTGAGGTTATTGAGCAAGCTCAACTAGCGCCGTTTATTCGCCCTGAACAGTTTCAAGAGCTGGTGTATCTGACGGTGTTTGCGCGTATGCAGCAAGGTCAGGCGTGGCAGTCGCGTTTTAAACGTTTGAATATGAGTACCATTTACCCTGCATACATTCATGCTAATAATGCCTCACTCCATTTTAACGCGGGCGATTACGCCCAAGCAGAAGCGTCTTTTATTGCTGCAAAACAAGCATTGTTGAGCTATCAAAGAGGCCAAAACTCTTGGCTTAAGCAGGCAAGAGGTTCGCTAGATTCGTGGTTTGATTTTGCCTGGGCAAATCCAATGACGTGGTTTTCAGCAGACCCAAACCAGCAAGCCCAAGGCAAAGTGCAAGAACAAAAGCTCAATAGTGAGCAAAAAGAAGTCGATGCTTTGTTTGACCGCATAAATTTAGGCTTAGCGTATGCACTATTGCGTCAGCAAGACGATGACAATGCGCTTAGCGTTATTAACACCATCTCCAAGCGGGGCGGCGAATCTGAGCAAGCCTTGCTTACCCTAGGGTGGGCGATGGCTCAGCAAAACCGTTGGCAAAACGCAATTGGCGTATGGCAATACTTACGCCAACAATCAGCAGGCCTATATGGTTTACAAGCAAGCTACGGCATAGCCTACGCGTATCAGCAGCAGGGTGATTTTAATCAGGCCTTTTTTGCCCTAGACGACACCAGCGAACAAATTCAAAACACCTTAAGTGACCTCGATAGGTTTTCAGCGCGCATAGTCGACACCGAATTTTTTGATGCCCTAGGGGCCAGTTTAAGCGACTCGGATACCGAGCAACTCAACGTTACCAATACTGATGATTCGCTTAAAAACAAGGAGATACGCCGCGTAAACTCCATTGCGGAGCTAGCATCTGCGCTGGGTTTAGAAGACAGTGACAATGTTACCGATACAAGCAATGCGGTTTCGCCAGCGAGCATGCCAGCGCCCATATGGCCGGAAAACTTGCTCGACATAAAACGTGTATTTTTAAGCGCACGCAGTGATTTTGACGCGGCTTTTTTACTCAGCGTGCGCGAAGAGGCCCGGCAATCGCTGCTAAATTTGCAGGCGAAAGCAAAACAGCTGCGCACCCTTGAACAAATGTTAAGTATTCGTCAGCAGCGCTACACCCAACGCCAGCAAGATTTAAGTTTAGAGAGTGCGGCTTTAGCAATTGAGCAAGCGAAAGCGCAGATAGCGCAAGTTGAGCAAAAGCTGTCGGGCTATCGGAATTTAAATGAAAAGGCGAGCCAATACTCAGCACAATATTCAGTGCAAGACAGTGGGCAATACAGCAGGGAATATAGTGGAGATAACGCGCTTAATCTGCAAATGATGCAAGACCTTGCCTCCAAAGAACAGAGCAGGCACTTGCGGCGCTTATTAAATGCCCAAGGAAGAATATCTAGATTACAACAAGCCGGCGAATTAAAGGAGGGCGATCTAGCTCGTTTTGCCCGCTTACAGGGCATTTTGAACTGGCAGTTTGCGAACAACTCCGTAACTCAACTGTGGGCCCATGGTGAGCACTTAGCAGAGGCAAAAAACGCGCTCAGTGTTGCTGAACAGGCGTATCAGCGACTTGTATCGCGCCAGCAAGATACACAGGTGTTTGCGCGTCAAAAGAGACAAATAAATGCGCTTGCGCTCAACATCATTAAACAGCAGAGCGCAGCGCGGGCCATATACACAGAGGCGAATAGCCAGCTCCAGCAAAACTTATTGAGTATTATTAACCAGCGCATAGAGCAGCTAAAAACGCAGCAGGTTAATACAAGGCTGGCAAAAATTCGCCTACAAGACCTCACCCCGGAGGCGCTATGAAAACATATAGAGGGTGGTTGCTTATATCTTGTGCACTGCTTTGCGCCCTCTTGCTTAGCGCTTGTGGCTCAATAAATTCGATTACCGGCGTATTTGAAGATGAGGATGCCTCAGAGCAAGCGTCCCTTCAAAGCAACGAGCTCTCTGAAATTGAAAGGGCTGAGCTAGAGCGTTTACTGAGCGGAAAAAGCAGCAGAGCGAGTTTAGCCAGTTTAAATTTAATGCCACAAGGGCGTGACGCGGCTATGCAGGCTATCAACGAACCGGATGTTATGGCTAGTAGCGATGCGCTGCCTGCTGGCGCCGGACCACAAGACATACCGCGCTTGAGCCTTGAAGAAAAACGCGCGGAATATGAAGCATTGTTGCCGCTGATCACCGACGAAAAGCAGCGCAGGCAGGTGGCGTTTCGCTTGGCCGACATAAAAATGCTGCTAGCCGAGCAAGCGCTTGAACAAGGTAGCGATACTGAACAACTCAGAGCCGGTAATCAAAGTGATTCATTAGTAGGGTTTGCACAGGCTATTGAGGCCTATCAAAATGTGCTCGACCAGCATGATATTTTTATACCCAAACCTATGGCGCCCCTAACTGAAGAACAGCAAGCGCTCAATCGAAAGCAAATGGATGCGATGTACCAACTTTCTCGCGCCTTAGACCTTTCAGGACAAAAAGAGCGCAGTGTGGAGGTGGCGAAGTTGTTTTTACAGAGCTTCCCGGAGTCGGGCTTTGGAATAAGTGAACAACATATTGAGCTCTTTTTTAGGATCGGCGAGTACTATTTTAACCGTCAGCGGTATGCTCAAGCCGCGTCTTACTACGAGCAAGTACTCAGCAATAGTAGTAGCTCCCTTGAGCGCCATGGCCAAGTGCAAGGCAATATGGTGGCGACGCAAAATACTGCAGATTTTTATGGCATATCAGCATATATGCTGGGCTGGAGTGAGTTTAAACAAGACCAATATCAAGCGGCCTTAGAAGCCTTTGACAAGATGTTAAAACACACCTTTGACAAAACCGGTATGCCCGCTAGCCGACTAGAGCAAGCCAGTTTGGCGCAAATCGATAGCCTGTCGAAAGGCGAAATGCGTTTGGTCAGCGACAGCATCCGGGTGATGGCGCTCACCTTTTCCTATCAAGGCAGTGGCGATGCCATTGTGGATTTTTACGCACAGCGTAGCGATGCCGCCTATCAGCACTTGGTGTTTGAAGAACTGGCACAGCAATACCTCGATGAAGACCGTTACAATGATAGCGCAGATGCCTTGCTTAGCTTTGCCAGCCGCTATCCGTACCATAGCCGCGCCGTAGAGTTTTACGTTCGTCACATAGACGCCTATATTTTGGGAGGGTTTGCTGACAAAGTATTACTAGCCAAGCAGCGTTTTGTTGAAACATATGCACTGGGAGGTTTGGTGCTAAAACGCTTAGACTCGCCACTCGGTGAAGCCGCCTCACCTTATTTAAAAACGTATTTGAGTGAGCTGGCCCAAAGCGAACACAGCATCGCGCAAAGTATTGATGCAATTTTGCGTGCTCGGCAAAACAGCCAAGCGCAAGGCGATGATTCAACAGAACTTACCGACCTCAATAATCAGGAGTTTTCGCAAGGTTTTAGCACAAGTTCGTTGAGCGATGCGCAAACACAAGCCTTGGCGAGCGCCGATACACAAGATTTATTGAGCTTGCGCACAGAGGCTTACCAACAGGCTGTTTTTTATTATGAAGACCATATTCGCACCTTTAGCTATGACGGCGGGCGTGTAGAGGCAGATGTACCAGAGCGCAGGTTTTATCTAGCAGAGGCTTATTATGCACTGGCGCAATATCAAAAAGCGATTGAGGCTTTTGAAATCTATGCCTATCAAGATACGCCAAACCCTATGGCGGTTGAAGCGGCTTACGCCGCTATACTGGCGCACAAGGAACTACCCGACGCCATCGATACAGCAATGCAAACATCGCAGGGCGGCAATTTAAGTGCCGAGCAGTTTTCTCAACAGCAGTTTGTTTTGAGCTTTGCGACTGACAGGCGCAGTCCTTCGGTGGCCCTAACCTTGATGCAAAGCTTGTTTAACAGTGAATCGTATATACAGGCGCAGCGCTGGGCAAAATGGTTGTTAGAAGAGGCCCCTACAATACATGCCAGCAATCCAGAGCGCGAGCGCTCGGCGCTGTTGGTGATGGCCCATAGTGATTTTGCTTTGCAGCGTTTTGCCAGCGCCGAGCAATACTATCGCACCTTGCTGAGCGATGCGTATAAGAGCAACCCGGCTCTTGCCAATGCGCCAAGAACATCACAAACCACTGCACTTAATCAAGATTCTAGCACTCAAGGCCTGATTGATCGCCTTGCTGCCAGCCTATACATGCAGGCAGAAGAGGGCTTAAGTGCGATTGCGCTTACCCCCGCTCAGCTCTCTTTGCAAACCAATGTGTATGACTTGAACATAAGCTCGCTACAGCGTGACATCATTTTAGATGCCATTGGTAAATGGCAGACCATCATTAGCGATACGCCAAGCTCAAGCTTTCGTATCGCAGCGCAGTACGACAGCGCAAGCTACTATGCCCTTATTGGCAACTGGCAGCAGGCAATTGATACGTGGCTCGATTTTGCCAAGCGATATCCAAATCATGAATTAAGTAAGAATATTCAAAGCCAACTATTGTTTGCCTATCAGCAAACAGAGGACTGGGAGCAGGCGGCTGATATTTTGTATGCCACTTGGCAAAAGGCCCAAAATAGCGCGCTTGCAAATGAGGCTCAAGCAGAGGGCTTGTTAAACGCACAAGACGCTTTGTATCAGGCGGCAGTATATTACGAGCGTGCGAACAACAAAGCTAAGGCGCTCAACAGCTTTCGTTCCTATGCGCATGCCTACCCTCAGCCTATGGATTTAGCAAATGAGGCGCGCTTTAAAATGAGCGAGTTTTATCTTGCTTCTGGGGAAGATAGCAAGCGGCGCTTTTGGCTCAACAAACTGCGTCAAGCCCAGCTAAGTGTGGCAAGCCAACAAGGACAAAGCGTGGCCGAAGCGGGCACACCTCGCTCCCGTTATTTGGCCGCTATGTCGGCCATGGTATTTGCCAAAGACGCCGATGCGGCGTTTAGTAAAATTAAGCTCACGCCGCCGCTCAATCAAAGCTTGAGTAAAAAGCAAAACGCACTCACCAGTGCGATAAATGCGTATGATGAAGTTATGTCATTTGCGGTTGCCGACTATGTCACACAAGCCAATTACCATCTCGCCAATTTGTACATGCAGTTAGCCGGCGATTTGATGAATTCGAGCCGCCCGAAAGACTTAAGCGCGCTGGAGCTAAGCCAATACGAATTGCTGCTAGAAGAACAAGCCTACCCCTTTGAAGAAACTGCGATAGAACTGCATGAAAACAACGCGGCTCGCGCTCACAGTGGCCTTTACGATAGTTTTGTAAAACAAAGTTTTGATGTACTTAAAACAACCCTGCCTGCCCGTTATGGTAAACAAGAGCTAAGTGTTGGAGTGTCTGCTGATGACTTATAAGGGTAAGCTTCATACAAACCAGCGCTCAACAGCAAGCGGCAAGCTGCGCTTAATGGCGTGGATGCTGTGTAGCTTGTGGCTAGGTGGCTGCGCCACGATGAACAGCATGTTAGGCAGCGAGCCAAGCCCTGATGATGCACCAGAGCGTGCACAGGTATCTCCATTAACTAACGACAGCCAATTAGCTCAAACGCCCGCCGAGCAAGCCACCAAAGAAAATGTCGCGGCCGAAGAGGCTAGCGCAAAATACGCCGCGGTGTTAGCTAGAATTGGCGCCACGAATCTTTTTGAACAAAACAAGCGCAGTAACAAATCGTCTGATAAACAGCTGCTGACTATGGCCTTAGATGCCTTACAAAATAACCAAGCCATTGAAGCTAAAAGCTACATTGAACAAGCCATGAAGGGCGCGCCAAGGGCATCGTTTTCAAGTAACGCGCACGTGCTAGCCGGTGATATCTATTTTAAGCTTTGGCAGCTAAGCGGCGAAGATATACCGAGTAAACCAGACGCTAGTGTTTCTGATGGGCAAGCTTTAAACGCCATGAAAAACACAACAACGAACAGCGCAACAAACTGGTCATTGGCAAGAGAACACTTCGACGCCGCGCTTATCGTCAATACGCATAATTACAAGGCGGCTAACCGCAGAGCAAAACTGCACCGCATGCAGGGAGAGTTTGCACAAGCATTGGCACTTTACAATCAGGCCATTGCCTCCTACCCGGGTTATTTTGTTAGCTATCGCAACAGAGGCTTACTGCAGGACTTATATTTGGGCAACAAAGTGGACGCGCTGCAAGACTATTCTTTGTACATTAGCTACCTTGATTTCAACGTTGCCTTGATTGACGACCCAGATTTATTACAAAACAGTCAATTGTTTGCAGCAAGCAGCGCACAGGCAAGTCATGCATTTGCTGACGAAAGCGCCCTGCGACAAGAGCTTAAGAAGCTAAAAGGGTGGCGAGTTGATTTACAGCGACAGCTCAAGGCTAAAGACCTTGCGTTCACAGGAGAAACAAAATGAGGCTTTTATCGCTAGAGCATGCCGCCTGCACGGTGTTATTGTGTGCGTCCCTATTGTTTGCAGCGACAACTCACGCCCAGCAGGGGTCACCGCTTCAGAACAACGATGCACAAGTGCCTGCGCAAACAACTAGCGATACGCCTGATGAGTTAGTGCGCGGTGAAGATGGCGTACTGCGCTTAGAGCAAACCATCCGTGCTAATCGAGAGCAGCCGCAAGTACTGACCATTGTGCCATGGCAATTGCCCAGTCATCAGCGCATTGATGAAACGCAAACATGGCAAAGCGCTGTTACGCAGCTACCGAGTATTGAGCGCAATCAGTTTTTACGAGATTTAGCCGTGGTTGACGATATTCTCGCACTGCCAACGCGCGAGGCAAACACGCAAGCGCAGACAAATCCGAACAGCAATAGTGACCAATACTAGCGTATTAAGGTATGAGGCTAGTGTAATTTAAACGCATAAATATACCTTCGCTAACAGTTTATTAGCGTAGGGTAAACACATTAAATTTAATATTTTATAAAGAGAGCAAGACTATGGATATTTTTGACACAATCGCACGGTTTTTCCAAGAGGGTGGCTCGTTTATGCTGCCTATCGCCATCGTTTTAGCCCTTGGCATTGCGATTACCATTGAACGCTATGTATTTTTGAGTTTTGCAAAATCTACTAATAAACGTGCTTTTCTTGAAATTGAACCCTTGTTAGCGCAGCAGCAGTTTGATCAGCTCTTGTCATTAACTAAATCGTCAACGGCGCCTATTAGCCGCGTCATTGGCGCCGGCATCACGCGGTTATCGCTTAGCCCACGACGCGAAGATATAGAATACGCGATGGAAGAAGGCCTAATGGAAACCGTGCCGCGTTTAGAAAAACGCACCTCTTACTTGGGCACGCTCGCCAATATCGCCACCTTGCTTGGTCTTTTGGGTACCATAATCGGCTTGATAGCCGCATTCTCAGCGGTGGCAAACGCAGACCCCTCTGAAAAGGCTAGCCTGCTGTCGCAGTCTATCTCTGTTGCCATGAACACCACTGCCTTCGGTTTGATTTCAGCGATTCCGCTGCTGGGCTTTCATGCACTTTTACAAACTAAAACCACTGAAATTATCGACAGCATGGAGATGGCTGGCGTGAAGTGTTTAAACACCTTAATCGCGCTGCAACAGCTTAAGCCGCACACTCGTCAAAGCGACATGTAGGCAAAAAACGATGTTAGCTAATCGGCGCGCACGCGTCCCAAAAGCAGAAGCAGAGCTCGATATCACGTCATTTATGAATTTAATGATTGTGCTGGTGCCGGTGCTGCTAATGATGATGGTATTTTCTCGCATCACGGTGGTAGAGCTTCAATTGCCCGGGCTTGCCGCGCTGTCAGACGAGCAGAGCATTGAAGAGCAAGTCTTAGAGGTGCATGTGTATGAGCAAGGCCTAGAGGTGTTTTTTCCGCAAGGCTATTTGCTGGCACAGCTACCTAAAATCACATCGCCCGAGGCGGCGCAAAGCTCAGATGCTGGTATTAACAGCAATGCTGCAGTGCATGACACTGAAGGCTTACAGCAGTTATTAAAGCAAATTAAACAAACCTTACTCGGCCAAGGCGTTGAGAAAAGAAACATAAGTCTGCTCATGCAGCCAGACACTGATTATCAAACGATAGTCACCTTAATAGACGCTACGCGCTCATATAAAGATGTTGTTGCGGCCTCTGTTGTAGACGCCGAGCTGTTTCCTGACGTGTCGCTAGCCGATGCACCAAGCGACACCCGAGATGCGTGGACGCCGCCTGAGGGAGGTGCATTATGAAACAGTCGGTACGTGCAAAGCGCATGGCAAGGCACCACAAGCGCAATCAAAAAAGCGCCAAACTCAGCCTAGTGTCATTGATGGATATATTTACAATCTTGGTGTTTTTTTTAATGCTCAACGCTTCCGACGTACAGGTTTTGCAGTCGAGTGACCGCGTTAGCCTGCCCGAATCGCTTGCCGATACACCTGCCAGCGAAACACTTTTGCTCATGGTGACCAAAGACCAAGTGCTATTGCAGGGCAAGGCTCTGAGTAATACGCAGGCGCTTGCCGAGCAAAACCAGCAGGCAATTGACGCCTTAAAAGCGGAGCTTGATTATCATACGCAGCGGCGCGACGATTTAAGTGAAGATGATAAACAAACGCTCTCAATTACCATTATGGGCGATGCCAGCACTCCTTACGCTGTGTTAAAGCAAATCATGCAGGCGTGCGCAGCACAAGGCTATACAAATATTGCACTTGCTGTAGAAAACAAGCAAGACAGTGGCAGTGCATTGTCGTCGGGAGGGATGCGCTAATGAGCAGTGCTGATATGACAATGACCCTGCCTTATTTTGATAGTCAGTTGCCGTGGAGTTCTAGCGTTAAAGAAAACGGTCGCTTTTTTTACATTTGTGTGGCGGTTTTGGTCATCACGCTCTTGTTGGCAGCGGCGGTAAGCATGACCGAAGTCGCAGAACTGCCGCGCGCAGAGCAAGAAAAGCTTCCGCCGCAGTTAGCTAAAATACTTGAGGCAAAAACACCGCCGCCCCCGCCGATTCCGATTGAGCCAGAGCCATTGCCAGAACCAGAAGTGCTCGAGCCTGAGCCTGAACCCATCGAGCCTGAGCTCGTGCAAGAAGCGCCTGTGGAAACACCTAACGAGGTGGTGCCAGAGCAAACGCCGCCCGAAGTACTCACGGAGCAAGAGAAAGTGGTGAAAGCTCGCGAGACTGCTAAAAGTAAAGGCGTGATGGCCTTTGCCGATCAGTTGGCAAGTATGCGCGAGCAAGCAAATTTGCAAAATTTGGCGAATACCGACCTCAGTCAAGGTGGCGGTCAGGCGAATGTGACCGCTCGAAATGTAATCAGCGCGCAAACTATAAGTACAAGCGGCGGTATTCAAACCAGTGAGTTGTCGTCTGACGTAGGCGCGGCCGGTGAGCTCGAAGGCCGAAGAAATACCGAATTTGTCGCTGCAAGCGAGGGCGAGGTTGCACTCGCGACCAAGCGTATAGAAACCCAAACGCAGGTGGTTGGCAACCGAGACCTCGACCAAATAAGGCAAATACTAGACGCTAATAAAGGCGCTGTGTATTCATTATATCGTCGAGCATTAAGGGCCGACCCAAGTATTGAGGGCAAACTAACCGTTAAGCTTGTGATTGCACCAGATGGCTCGTTGTCATCGGTGACGCTTATTGATTCAGAGTTAAATGCCCCAGACTTAGTTGAGAAACTGTTGGCTCGTATAGCACTTATAAATTTTGGCGCGCAAAACGTTGAGCAAACCGAGCTTGAATATGCTTTTAACTTTTTGCCGTTCTAGCAGTAGGAGAGGGCAAGAGCTCATCACCACGCGCTTGGGTCAACGCGATAATATTGCGACAGCTGCTCATAGAGCTTTGGATGTTCGTGGCGCAGTTGCGCTGACTTTTCAAAGAATACTTCGCTGGCCACAGCAAAAAATTCTGCCGGGTTGGTGGCGCCGTAGTAATCAAATATAGACGGCTCACCGGTTTGTGCTTGTTTTACTAGCAAAGAATACTGCGCGGAGAATACGTCAGCCCAGCACGTATAGCTTTGATCTTTACTCAAGATAGGCGCTCCGTTTGCGGCTCCGTCTTCTTGGTCAAGCTGATGCGCAAACTCATGAATAACCACGTTGTGTCCGTCGTCAGGTAAATAAGCGCCGTCTAGGGTGTCTTGCCAAGACAGTACGATGCTTCCATGGCCCCACGACTCTCCCGCTAAGTGCGCATGCTGCATTGATTTTACGCCGTCGCTGCCGGTAACTTCATGTTCCTTAACAAAAGCTCGCGGGTACACCAAGATACTTTTAAGCTTTGGGTAATAGTCTGTGCGTCTATTCAGCAACAATAAACACGCTTGTGCTGCTATGGTTACGCGAATTTCGTCGTTAATCACAATACCGTTGTAGCCATAAAACGTTTTTTCTGACAAAAACACTTGAATATGTCGCTTGAGTTGCAACTGCAAGTCGGTAGGCATGCCTCTAAAATAAGGCATTCTTTTTTGGATGATTTTACGCCATTCTTTTTTAAACGGCTGAGCGGCAATTTTTTTGCGCTTGTGGTCTCGATAAACGGGTTTGCCAACAATATAGGCAATAATGGCAAAGGCGAGTACAGCAAGGGCAATATAGTGTGCCATGAGTATCCTTGGTGAAGTTGTCAGGGCTTAGCCTACAGGCTGGCTTGCCTTGCAGAACAAAGTGTTTTTAAAGAATAATATCTTAAGGCCTTACAAATATCTTCAAATACTGCAATATGTACATTGCTACTTGGTGCGATGCAACTTAGTGCAGGGCTACTTGGTATAGTGGTATTTGGCGTTAGGTTAAAAAAACCATGCTCATTTATGGAAAAGGTGCTAGCGATTGACTGTGTTTAACAAAAGCCGCTTATACAAAGCGTATTTCAGAAATGGCGAAAATCATCGCGGCGGCGCAGATGTGTCGTTTGCCGATATTGTCAAACTCTTCGGGTTTCGTGGTGTTGAAATTGGCAAGTGGGTGAGTAAAGAAGAGCAGCAAATAGCGGCTAACTTATTTTTTGATGCCTTGAGCGACTTAATGGATATTTTGCAAGTACCCAGTGAGGTAATATCTTTAAGAGGCACCTTAGCTTTAGCCTTTGGCGCTGGTGGTCAGAAGTTTGCAAGCGCTCACTATAATAGCAGTAAGCGTCAGCTCGCGCTTGCCAAAAACGCTGGCGGAGGCTCACTCGCGCATGAGTGGTTTCATGCCTTTGACCATTACATTTCCAATAAAATGTATGATGTAAGCGGGCCTAATCAGTTCGCCACTGAGCTATGGTTAAACGAGCTGCATCCTATGCATAATCACGCGCTAAATGAGCAGCTGGCAAGCGCGTTTCAAAGCATATTCTTAGACCAAGAACGAGCGCTTCCCAGTGAATTTGTGCAAAGCGGTATTCGCGCCGATAAGATGCAAAACGTATATTATTATGCAAGACCACAAGAGCTCGGCGCTAGAGCATTTGAAAGTGTGATTCAAGATCACGCAATCAAAAATGCATTTTTAGTGCAGGGCACAAAAGAGACTGAAGAGGCTAAGCTTGGCCTATACCCAAGGGGCGAGACATTGCAGCGTATTGGCAGTGAGTTTTATACTTATTTTGCACTCCTAGGGCGCGCTCTATCTTAAGTAGTAACATGATGTAGGCGGGATGAAGAATATGACGGCACAACATCGCGTAACTCGTCGGTCCCTCCCTGCAGGCCCGGTGACAGCGGCGTATGAACGCAAGGTGAATGCGGGAGAAGTGCAACGAGATGATGCGCAAGTTACTTTGGCAGCAAAACTCGATGCGCTCCATGAGTCTCTTGCCTCACTCCCACCAGTACCAGTGCGAATACAAGAACCGACTCAGAGCAGTTGTACAAGCACCAGTTCACTGTTACTTGCGCGCTCTTTGGCATCAGCCCAGTCCTTTTTTCGAAAGAAGTTACATTTGTGGTTTTTTGGTCCGCCACCACGAGGCTTATACATTCACGGACCGGTTGGGGTCGGCAAGAGTTTTCTAATGGATCTGTTTTTCGCGTCGGTTACTGCTCCTGATGATAATTCTCTCTGTAATGATGATAACCACAATAACACTCACAGTCACACTTACACTCACAAACAAGCAAAAATAACCAAACGCCGCGTCCACTTTCATGAATTTATGCTGGACGTTCATCATCGAATCTTTGTTTACAAACAAAAGCACTCAAAAGCTGATGCGATCCCCATCATTGCGCAACAATTGGCACAAGAAGCCCAACTCCTGTGTTTCGATGAATTTCAAGTAACAGACATTGCCGATGCTATGATTTTGAAGCAATTGTTTTTACATTTACTGGAACGGAATGTTGTAGTGGTGACCACCTCGAATCGCTCCCCCGATGCCTTATATGAGGGTGGCATCAACCGATCCCTCTTTTTGCCATTCATCGACGTGCTGAAACACACGTCCGACATTATTTCCATGGAGAATTCCAACAAGGATTATCGACTCGAAACTCTACCGGGTGGTCAATCCTATTTTTGGTCAAACAAGGATTTTCATGGGGACAACAACATAAAGACGCAGTTGGAAGAAATATTTGGTGGCACTGCATCCACAACTGAGGCCGAAATCATTTCCGTCCTCTTTGGTCGCACCGTACAGGTCGCCCGATTGAATGATCGCTGCGCTTGGTTTGATTTTTCCGAGTTGTGTTACCAACCGCTCGGGGCGGCCGATTATATTTCACTCTGCCGCCGATTTCCGGTCCTCATCATAGAACGCGTTCCCCAATTGGACGCCAATCACCTCAACGAAGCGCGACGGTTCGTGACCCTCATAGATGCGTGTTATGAGGCTCGCACCCGCTTGGTGCTGGCGGCACAAGTCCCGCTCAACGAATTGTTTGTTGATTTTGAAGCGCAGGTCGAAAGCACTGATGGCGATGAAGAATTAATTGTTAATGACAAGGGGGGAAACTCGAGTTCCTTTGCGACGACCATGATCCGCACCAAAACGGGAGAATATTATGAGTGGTCGGCGACGGGTCGAATTGGTGTGTCACTGGCACAATTTTCGTCCGCCAACGATCTCGCCTTTTCCTTTAAACGAGCCGCGTCTCGATTGGTAGAAATGGGTGGAAAAGAATGGGGACGGCAATGACGAAAGGTATTTATTTTGCAAATTATTGCCCCTTCGGCAGAGCAGAAGCTTGAGTTAGGCTACGCCTCGAAAGTGGCAGGCTTCAGGAGCCTGTAACAGATTCTTTGTAACTGCAATTCAATTTTATGAAGGATTACTGTCTGTCCTTAACGTCATGACAAACTCGCCTGACCAATATCCTTTTGCGTTTACTGCACAAGAAAAGTTTCAAAAAGCAGTATACGAATCACGTAATACTCGGAGTTGGTGTTTCATTGGTCAGCACTTAGTTGAATATTGACTTGGTAGCGGGTGCTTCGGCCTCCTCCATCAAGTTGAATTATACAATTTTTATTTAACAGGTCGCTTAGATCTCTTGTCGCGGTTGCTTTACTCACTCCTGCTATACCTTTGTATTTTGATGCATTGATACCTTCAATAAACTCATCACCAAAATTATCTAACAAACGATTTAACACTTTAATTTGGCGTTCACTAAGAACTGTTTGTGCGTGAGCATACCAAAACTGCGATTTTGCCAATACTCGTTTGATTCGATATTGCCCTTGAAGTAATGCTTGCTTTAATACTTCACAGAACCAAATGAGCCAATCAGTAATGTCTAACTGATTTTGTTGTTGTGAAGCGGACCTTAAATTTTGCGTTGTTTCTAACATATCGTAGTAACTATTTTTATTCTGTTCAATGGCGGCGCTCAATGAATAAAAACGCACAGAGGACTGCTCATCTTTAGCAAGCAGTCTGTCAGTGATTGCTCTGGCTATCCGTCCGTTACCGTCGTCAAACGGATGAAGTGTCAAAAACCATAAGTGTGATATTGCCGCTTTAACAACAAAATGCTCTCGGTTATTTTCATTAAACCAAGATAAAAACGCGTTCATTTCATCAACCAGTGTTTGCTTGGGAGGAGCTTCAAAATGCACTTTAGAAAATCGGCCTCGTTGAGAAACGACCTGCATTGGTTGGTCCCCTCTCAACTTACCTGTAATTACTGGTTTTAATGCGTCTTCGTCAGTAAACAACATGGATTGCCACTTAAGAAGTGTATCTAAAGAAAGTGGTTCCGATAAATTCGCGGTCGCTTGCAATAACATATTAACTAAGTTGTCGGTTTGTTTAGTACCCGAAACTAATCCTGCTTGGTTTAGTCCTAAATGTTTGGCTACCGATGAGCGAACAGAGCCTACATCAAGTTGTTCGCCTTCTATCTCTGATGTTTTTATTGCATTTTGAATTAGCGCATTAAGCTGAGCTTCAGAATCTAGCCCTTTAGGCATTGATAATATTTGTTCTTTTAACTTTGAATGCAGCAGGTCTAACTCTTTGAGTAAAGTTACTATTTGATCTTGCTGATAACAGAAAAAAGGCCAGTTTTCTAATTCCCAAATATACAACAATGAACACAAATGAGCCGATTAGCATTGATTTATCGAATCAATTTATGAGCCGAATAGCAAGTTGTATTCGATTCATATTGTGAACTTTAAGAATCTTTGGTTCTTTTCAGTAGATATCCTGCGTCCAATTTACGAGAGGGTTTTGGTCCGAACAACATCAAAAAAGCGAATTTAAGCGGCTGGTTTGTTCGCAAGGCGGTCGAAATGAGTTTGACTACGATGACGATTCTTCGAAGTAAGCATTCTCGTTTTTTGGTATTCAACTTCCGCTTAACTTACAAACCAGACCTAAGAGCCTTTGAAAGATCGTTAAACTTAGAAATATTCTCAATTTCCGCCTATCAAAAGCACAATTTCATTAGTACCTAAATATTTGCTTCCAAGTACATTATGATGGTAGCTGTTCATTTTTTTTTAAAGTTTCCAATCCTGCTTGTTTTCACAAAGTGACCCTTAGTATCTCTCAAATACGGCAATGCAAGCTTGGCGGTATAAGTGAGCGCGTTTATGTTCACCTTTATCATCTAATCCCACTCTTCAGGTTTGCCATTTTCAATACCTGGAGTGTCAACACCCATGCCTGAATTGGCGAACACCGCATCTATATTTCCAAATCGCTCAATAGTTTCTTGAAATGCTTTACGTAATTAATCTAATTGGCTTGCATCGGTAGGAATGGCGATAGCCGATTTATTACCTAGTTAACTCACAAAATCTTTTAGCTTGTCTACGCTTCGAGCCGTTAGTGCGACCTGAAACCGGTTTTGTACAAGTTTTTGGGCGGTGGCTTTCCTATGCCGCTGGATGTGCCGGTGATTAACACAGTTCTAGATTCGCTCATAAATAGTGTCCTTGTTCAAACTTAGCTAGTTAAATGGAAAACAAGTACAGCTATCTTTCGGCTAATTTTTTACTTGCGTTTAACTGCACCTGAACTCACTTGCCGAGGGTAATTTATGCCAAGTTTAAAGTTTTTTTAACGAGGTATTTCAATATTCTATATGCGGGAGCCAGCAATTTTTTCAGGTCGAGGTGTGAAATGTTCATACTCAGAGAATCAACATGTTTATTGAGTTTCTGATTTATTGAAAAATTATACTGTTACATTTGGCAGTTGCTTTGACGCTATGTATGGATTTCTAAAAAATTAGGCCTTGTAGCAATACTCGTATTCCTTTCTGAGGCCTTTTCAATTTTGGGGTAAAAACTAATTCCAAGAAAATAAAATGATAGCGCGGCCGTCTAACCACAGTTGCTATGAAACAGTTTTTTTATATATATTGTAAATACTCGTGTTGTTTAAGCAGCGTTTTTGCAGGATGCATATACTTCCGTTTAATAAATCAGCTTATTTAGGCAGTAGTGACCTTCGAATGGTTATTGCAGTGTTGCTAATATTCTGTTTTAGTTTTTGCGCCAATTCAAAAACATTAGACTTTCAAAATCTGAGCAAATCTACAATTAAGCATCCAAAAATCGCCAATCAGGTGATCAATGACGTCTATATCGACCGCATGAATTACATGTGGATCAGCACCGAGCTTGGCATCTATCGGTTTGATGGTGCTCAGTTGCAAGCAATTGATGAGACATTCGGCTTTGATGGTTATGAGCACCCAGTGGGTGGAGCTTATGGCGTACATGCTCTTGATGACGAACTTATCGCAATCAATTTTGCTCCAAGCAGCACACGCGTTTTTAATATTGTTAAAAATCGCTATTCAGACTTGTCGTTTTTCAACCAAAATCAATCCTATATCGCCAATTCTTTGAGATTAGATGACAAAGTCTTGTTTTATAGCCACCGCAAACTGTATCTATACGATTCAAAGAATAAGGTGCTTTTAGCTGAGCGAGAGATGTATCTTAAGTCAATTGAAGGCGTGCATGTTTATAAAGATGCCATTTATTTGCTAAACAACGCTAACGAATTAGTGAAACTCGCACGGGATACTCTTGAGCCCCAAGTTGTGTCGAATATTAATCAGCAGGCTTACAAGGTCTCGTTGTCTAATTATGACCGCTTTACTGAACTTGATGGCGAGCTGCTCCTTCTCAAGCAATACGCTATTAGTAAGGTCAACCCTGACACGCTTGAGCTTACACCTTCAATCGTACTGCCTAAATGTGAGCGTATTAGCCAACGGCAAGTTCCTTTTACTAAATGGTTGGTGTCCAAACCAAATAAGGCTTATGTGAACAAGTGTGGTATTTATGCGCTTAACCGCAATCAGCAATCCATTCGCCAACTACTGGCCTTTACGCCCGAAGAAAGCCAGCATATTAGTGTCAACTCCCCCAGAAGAGCGCGGTATTCAACAGAGCATTCTTTTCGTTTTTTTTTCACATTACACTTTACCTATATTCTTAATCTCGAAAACTTAGAGTTACAACAAATTCCTCGTCGTATGCAAGAAGGCGTTAGGCACTCTGCCAGATGGTTTGAAAAACAAGGTTTACTTTGGCTCTCTAATGAAATGCCTGAACTCTCCCTGCTCTCTGAATATGTAAGTCGCTTCGGGGGAATGCCCGCCCATCAAATAAATACACTACTGGGAACGCAGCGCCTGAGAAAGGTACTTCAAACAAAAGAGAGCGAGCTATTTGTAGCCACTCAAGATAAAGGGCTTTTTCAATTAGCGTTTGTAGAACAAGAGTGGCAAGTCAAACAAAAATGGCTGGAAAATTTTCAAATACGAGATGTTTTTCTAGACCACAATAGGTTATGGATTGGCTCTGAAGGAGGCGGAATTTTTTACTTTGACTTAGCCTCCTCACAATTGCATCAACCTAAATATTTAGCGCACTTTACCCAAGGATTTGAGTTTGCCAGCTTCAAGCAGGACCATCTGCTTATCAGCTTAAATTCCGACGGTTTGGTGCTAATAAATACTGTCGAAGAGAGAATTGTTCAGCACATTACGAACATCGAGCATGAGGGTGTTGATGTTCGAATAGGTCGAATTCGAGCGATTGAAGTCACAGAACATAACGAAGTCATTTTAGGCACTCATACAAATCATCACCCCAACATTTTGCACCTTGATCAGCAGCTTAAACTTAAAGCAACGCACCTTACTAAAAGCTATGTATTTGACATTGAATATTTGCCCAGCGGGGAAATTATTGCGGCTACATGGGGAGAGGGAGTACTTGGTTTCGACGAGAACGGTAAGCAATTTCAGATATCTCAACACAATGGCCTAATATCTGATGTTGTATTCGCATTAGAAGCCCAAGAGGTCGACGGTAGGATAGAGGTTTGGGCATCAGGCCCTCTAGGGATGTCGAAACTTACATTTGCACATGCCGCGAATGGTACGTTAACTATTGAAAACATCAGAAACTTTACACAAGAAGATGGCTTATTAACTAACAGCTTCGACAGTGAATCGAATTCAATTACGCCTAAAGGCGAAATCATTTTCAGTGGTTACGGTGGTGTTACAAAATTTAGTCCAGCTAACGACATAAAGATGAATAAAGACGCAATAAGCAGCGGCAGACTCGTGTCAATAACTGCTCTCAACAACACGCGCTTTGTTAGCCCACAAGCAAGCTTGATTGAGGTACCCGAGAGCACCGACGAGGTTATTCTTCAGTTTGCTTCGTTTGATTACCTCATGCCGAATAAACAGCAATATCGTTATAAAATTGATGATGATGAATGGTCGCTTATTGAAAATGGAACGCTTAGATTCCCACAACTAAAGAGTGGAAAATATAAAATTAGTTTTGACGTTGCCAACAATGATGGTGTTTGGTCAGAAGAACCCAAGGTGTACCATTTAAAAGTAATCCCACCTTGGTATATTTCAACTAGTGCGTTGGTGTGCTACTCACTTGGGTTGTTAATTGTCATTTTTCTATTAATCAAAAATCGCCAGCGAGTCATTGAAAGCAGGAATAGAGAGCTTGAATCGCAAATAGCGCTCGCCACTCAGGACTTACAGCGTGTTATTGGCGAAAAAGAGGCCATGTTTGAAGAAATATCTCATGAATTTAGAACACCGCTGACGCTAATTCTTGGAAAAAGTGAGCAACTGGAGAGGACATATAACAACGACTACATTAGGGTGATAAAAGCAAACGCGCAAAAAATGTACGCCATGGTAAATAAACTGCTTAAACTCGCGGAAATACAAGCTATAAAGAAACATCGAGTTAACACGGTTGTTGCTACTCAGGTTGAACTTGTAGTCAACAATATGCGGATGATGGCAGACATAAAAGGCATTGATGTTGAACTTTCGATGAAAGGCGTGGCTAGCAACTTATGTCTAGAACTCATAGAGGAAAGTATAGACTTAATTCTTGGCAACCTTCTTAGCAATGCGATTAAATACACTCAAATTGGTGGGCAAATTCACGTCAGTTTAAACTACGAGAATGCACACCTTGACTTGTGCGTGCAAGATAATGGAAAAGGCTTTAATTCCCCAGAGTCAGCTTTTGATAGGTTTAGTCGTGAAGAGAGCAAAATAGAAGGCACTGGATTAGGATTATCCATTGTGCATCGAATGACAAAGGCCAATGGTGGTAAAGTATTTATCAGTAATGTAGAAAGCGGAGGCGCTAAAGTTTGCGCGCAACTACCCGCTGAATCAGTCGCTTTTGAGCCGCAAACATTTACCGATGAACGCAGTCACGAATCACCGCTACCTGATTGCGATATTTTATTGGTGGAAGACGACCTAGAGCTACAACAGCACTTTGTTAGCATACTGCCTAATAACGTTAAGCTATATTTAGCTGAAAGTGGCCTAGAGGCGCTTGATATTCTTGACGACATCGAGCCAGACATTATTGTTACCGATGTTAACATGCCCTTCATGGACGGATTCAGTTTTTGTGAGGAGCTTAAAAAAAGCAAACAATTCAATCATATACCGGTATTATTTTTAACTGCTCTTAGCGATATCAGCAACCAACGAAGAGGCATGAAGGCAGGTGCTATAGACTACATCAGTAAACCGTTTAGCAGTGATTTACTGCTCAGAAAAATCAACAATATCCTTGTATTTATAACGAATACTCGCTTGGCGAACCAATCTGAGCTATTTGTTGCGCCAAACGAATATGCGTCAGTAGAGGATGAGTTTAAGGATAAAGTGCAAGCGGTATTGGCAAGCTATTTCCAAAACGAAGGCTTTTGCCTATCTGACATGGCAAGCGAACTACATATCTCAGAAAAAACCCTTAATCGGCGTCTTAAGTCATTTTATGCGCTCACTTTTAGTCAAATTCTCAAAGAGTATCGGCTCAAGCAAGCCCATTTGATGCTCAAAGCTGGGCACCCTGCAAAGCATGTTGCCTTTGATTGCGGCTTTGGCTCAGCAGCATACTTCGGAAAGCTCTTTAAAGAGCGGTTTGGTGTGACACCTGGGCAGGTCTAGTTCCAAAAATTAAGCTTTTATACATTCTGTCCCTAAATTGCGCTAGCTCAGATCTGATCTGACGATTACCAAATTTTTGGGTGCCCCGTCAGATCAGACTGAAAGTTCGATAGTTATTCTGTCTTCAACAATACCTTTATGTCATAACTTAAGCGACCACGTCTCTGCTCAAAATCCATTCTGAATGAAATGCTTTGCTCATTCGCCATACCATCGCTTGACAATACCCAATATGGATTGCCATTTTCAAGTATACCATCTGGTGTAAGTTTTACTGGAATGTTCGAATTAATAAGCTCCAGCAATAGTTCACCTTCGAAAATGTCATTAGTTCCATTAACAATGTCAATTGCTGATGAAATTGACCGAGCGTTACGATTGAAATATCCTCGACCTTTGTTCACAGATAAACGGTCAGTAATGTCGGTAATAGAGCGCGGCTCAGACACTTGCAACTCGATTGTGAGTGTTTTAATCGACTCAGTATTGTTGCCAGCATCGTCGGTTGCACTAAATGTTATTTGGTGCTCACCAACTGCATAACTCTCTTTTAGATTAATCGCGTTCGCTGAAATATCACCATCAACGTTGTCAACCGCAAACACTGTGGAAAACAACGATTGAAGGTCTGCGGCACTAACTGCTGTATCTTCGTTAACAAGATAAACAAGCTCTTGCGAAAGATAAATTGTCGGCGGTGTCTGGTCAGTAACCGTAATCGTTGAGCTAGCAGACAAGCTTCCCGATTCGAGGGTATCCACCGTAAATGTCACTAGTGTGTCTCCCAATGAGAATATGTCTGGGGCATCATTTGAAATATCTTCAATCTCTTGTCCATCGTCATTAACAGCCATAGCACTGGCTAAAAACTGTGCAATTGACGCATCTTGTTTAGGAGTGCCATTAGCATTGAGCGCCGCTACTTCAATACTTTCTGGGGGAGTTAGTCTTGCTTCAACGTTTTCCAATATGGTGATGTTATTCACCTTCAAAGTCGTATCTATGGCACCTTCAAATGTTTTATATGTACGGAGTATATAGTCGCCTTGTCTAACAAACTCATACTCAAAGGTGTCACTCGTTCTGGTTTCTATTATTCGCCCATTTCTGAACAACTGCCATACAACAGCACTGCCGTCATCGATTTCATTCTCAATCCCATAGCTACCCATCTGACCAGACGGAATTTCAAACGAACCCACCACTGAATAATCAGAAAATTGATATC
Organism: Glaciecola siphonariae; assembly: GCF_042652645.1. Classification (NCBI taxonomy): domain Bacteria; kingdom Pseudomonadati; phylum Pseudomonadota; class Gammaproteobacteria; order Alteromonadales; family Alteromonadaceae; genus Glaciecola; species Glaciecola siphonariae. The sequence continues at coordinate 211,380 of NZ_JBHSGU010000001.1, read as the reverse complement.
GAGCTGACGAAATATCAACACCAACCGTCACTGGATAACTATTACTTGTTTGCGCTTGAAATTCAATCAAGCTGACATTGATGTTTGCGTCTGTTTCATAGGTAAACAGGCAAGTTGAAGGATCGATAGCTGCGAACCCTTGCTCAATAATAAAATCGTCACTGTCTTTTTCGACTGCTTGTACAACTGCATCGACTGGGCATTCAGTGATATCTGAACTAAGTTGTAAGCCAATCGTTATTGCCTGCCCTTGAAAATAAGTGCGATTAACAAAACTGCTGACATTTATACTAAGTTGCTCTGTTTCCACAATTGAAATTGTTTGAGTGTCTTGCAAGTCACCAAAAGAACGCTCTTCAAGGGCTCTTACTCTCACCCCTATGTTATACTCACCAAACGGCAAGTGACTGAGCTGTTCAGTTAAATCAATGTTTCCAAGCGAAACGTCAATATCGTTTAGTTGAACGAGTGTATCCCCCGTTTGATTTGTTAACTCTAGACTTAAAGCAGTGCCAGTTGGGGCTTTAGAACCATTATTGACAAGCGTAATACTAGCCTCACCTGTAGCGACATTCGTTTTATTGGAGATACCATGGTGCGCTGTCAATACTCTGGCTAACTGCTCGCTCATATTTCTGTTCGCAATCTCTAAATCAACATCATCGACCACGGTTAGTTTAGTTGGCAATAATACAATTGTATCTTCTATTTCTTTGTACCCACTAGCGTTTGGGTTGTACCCTGGCAGAGAAAAGTCCCGTGATAACCGGTGCTCGAGTAATAGCTCATATTCTCCAGTATTTGAGGAGGTCATTTCTATTTCTACAAATTCATTACTGCAAGCATCCGATGCTCTAATGTCAATTGCTCTTACATCGGTATTTCGGAAAAACAGATCTGCACTCCACTCTCTACCATTTCTTAAGGTAGCTAAGTGGACTTGATTTTCTTTATCATTGCACTCGATTGTAAGGGAATTTACATCACTTTGATAAGAAACATAATCATTAGGGATAGTGGTGCGCTCTCTATTCACAACGCCAGCGCCTACGAATTCTTCTACAACAATAAGCGTTATTTCATCTGAACTATTTCTAACTGCCGTAAAGCCCACGGTACCATTGTCTACCCAATGAATGCGATCATTCGGTTCATCCTCTAGTAGTCGGCTTGAATCAATTTCGCTATTGTTTTTCAATACACGAAAGCTGAACTCATCATTCTCTCGATCACCTTTGTCTTCGTCAAAAACGATGCCTATTCTATATCGACTGCCGCCTACACTATAGTCAATCCAGCCAAAACCTTGCCCCGCTTCTCTGCAGTACCTTCTTCTTTGAGAATTGCTAAAGCCGCTACAGATTGACTCTTTTACACTATCGTCTTCCTCAACAATAAACACTTGACCTATAAGTGCGTTTGGAGCAGGTTTAGGATTGAGTTTGCCAACATATAATGAACGTAGTAACGTATTGTTTAATAGTGACTCTTCGCCCAGTTCATTTTCAACTGAAACAGACAGAGTATAGTTACCATCTTGAATGTCTGACGGCACTATCCATTCAAAGAAGTCAGTATTGCTATATGAGCTTTGTGACGCCAACTCTCCAACACTAGCACTCTCTTGGAACAAAATACCATTGCTTCCTTCAATTGCTAAGCTAACTAATGGGCGCTCCGGAAAGTCACCTTGGTTTCTTATTTCTACTGGAACTCTGAGTCTGTCCCCAGCATCTATTCTGGTGCGATTAAAGTCAGAAAACACAGCTAAATCTCGACCCGTTTGTTTTGCTGCTACAAAGAAATAGCGGACGGCCCTACTCACAATGTTGTTTTGTGTATCCCTAGCTTCAACGGTGCCCGTATACCAACCTCTGGTATTTGGCAATACCCACTGACCAGCATACTCCTCGTTTACAAAATCCTCAGACAATTGAACAACTTGGATTACCTGCTTAGTGTCATTTTGTATGCTTAATGTAACCTCTAACCCTGAGCGAAATTCGTTGTCGCGCATAATATCAATAGAAGAGCGTGTCGATTCATTTCGCCAAAGTTCTGGACTGTTCGAAATCGACACTCTATTGATGGTTGTGGGTATTTGCCCTAAAAAATAACTCTTCGTTTCCGCAATATTATTGACTGAAAACGGATCAAGTACTTCATACAAAAGTTGCAGCTCAGTTAAACTGTCAAGCAATATTTCTGCATAAGAATTAATTTGCTCGGTAGCATTTTGGGGTTCGGCTAACAGTAAATTAATTGTGGCTGAAATCGAGTCAATAGAAAAACCTTTTATTAAGCCAACTTTATCGACCGCTAGGTTAATACCAAGCTCGAACGCGTTGATCGCGGCCAATTGAGTAAAATATGCTTCTTTTTCTTCAGCTGTAAAGCTTTCTGAAATTCCCAATAAAACAGCAAGCGCATGCTCATAGATAAGAATGGCTTGGTGTAGTTCAAGAGTAGAGATGCCTGCTTCTCTTAGATCCAACCCTTGATCCAAGTTTGTTGCTTTTTGCAGTTTTTGGTAGAGCTCAGTTTCTAGTATAAAAGCAGAGTCAATTCTGTCTTTCGCATTACTAAATAAATCATCTCTTACTTGCTGAGCATTACCTCTTTGCAACATATCGACTAAAACAGGTATTGCAAAGTCAATCGATTCAATAAGCAATGCTGCCTTGCAAGCGGCGCCTGCACAAGCTAATGCGCCAGGTCCTGTAGGCGAGCATGCGATAGCGCCTACAGTACCGGCGGCAGCGCATGCAAGTGCAGCGTCAGTGGCAATTGCACCACCTAGCCGAACGTTCCTTGTAGCTGTATACCGTCGACCCTCTTGCTCCAATCTCTGCTGTATTTCGAACCATTGGGAATGATAACTACTTATGTTGAATGTTCGATATTTTGCGAGTGATTGAGCGGAGGCAAACAGCAGAGAGCGCGTATCTGAATCTAAATCACTAGTAATATCGCTACCACTTAAATCATTAATGTAAAATTCGTCTAAACGAACAGCACGCTCTGTTCCTTGATTATTATTGGCTTCCCAATCAATTACAAAAAAGGGAATAAGGTAACCTGTGCCATCGATGTTTATTCTTAACTCGAGAACTGTTGGCTCTAATACTTCTTGAGACTGTGCTTTTGCAGTTATTGTCGCGCTCGCTACCAAGACAAATATTAAAAATATATGTTTCATAATTTGCTTCCTCTGTATCCGTTTAGGCGTGAAGGCCGAGCAACTGCTGTCAAGGCCATAACGAAACTAACCAATATAAAAACAGAAGGTGCTGAAGCATCTACTACATCTTTGCTAACATCAAGCAATGACACATTCGACACAAACAACGAGGAGGCAAAACCGTCAGATAGTCCAGTTGAACCATCCCAGCCAATTGCCAGTTGAAAATCCAAAAACCAACCGGATGTATTTGTAAAAAATGAGTCAAGTAAAAAAGTGTAGGTATTTTGAAAAAGCCCATCGATAGGCATTGGGTTAACTAAAAACCCACCCAAATCACCTTGTGCGTTGTAGCTATTTCCATTCCCGTCGTTTAGTAAAACCAAGAATTCGTCAGCGATAAAACTAGGGTCGTCTGATAATATTTGTGAGCTTGATTCTAAGCTAAATGACAGCTCAAACTCAGCGTCGGCATTCCCACTAAAATCCAATTCTTGAAAAAGAGTATTAGCAAAGAACGCTTCGCTTGCCGGCGTGCTTAAAGGATCGCCAGCTATGTCAAATTCATCTACATTTAGCACTGCTCTGCAGTCATTTACAGACCTATCAATGCGAAAATCTGTTCCGGTAGACACATCGCCAAAACCGTCTGTGTCTTTGCTCCAATCTGTAAAGTCGCAAGATTCAAAGTTTCCGTTTTGTATTAAATTAGCATTTGCTTGTGGCAATAATGCTATTGAAATTGCCATGATACTTGCCAATAACAACGTTCGAGATACTGCTATGTTCATAAGATACTTCCTTCATAATTTACGAGTGTATGCATTTGCAGACATTGCAAATGATGCTACGAAGGATGTCTTACATTCAAAATTGGTGGGTATTAACTGAGGGACAAATGATATAAATTCTTGATACTGTTTTTGATTAAAATATAGGGCGCAGCAATAGTTTGTGATTGCTATAACTTCTGACAATTCGCCTAGCGCCACCTCGCACCTTAATTCAAACATAACAGCAAATAATGCGTCGAGCTTAACCAGAATAAAGGTTGCAGATTTTGATTAACGACTAGCTTCGAGTTTATCATCCGTAGAGTTTAAGCGAAGCGATAGCATATTTTATCAATCACTTCTAACCACCCGCCAAAACATTGAAATCACCAGCCATTCAATTGTAATATCAAGACAAACCACTATTTTTTTGTTTTTACATGCTAGCGAAACCGGAAGTATGAACGAACTCGCAAAAAAGGAAGTTTGGTCAACGCTTATAATACAATTAAATGTTCGATAAAAATAAGAGTTTCACTATGCCATTCATGCACCTTGCGTGCCTAGCACTTTCAATGCATAGCGTCTGGGCAGCGGCTTTAACAGACCATCAGCTAGTTAAGATAGACCATTCAAAACTAAACAATGAAATGGTGCACGATGTGGTTGCCAACGATTACGATCGCTTATGGATTGATACTAAATCAAACCCATTAAGATTCTACGGCTACTACGTAGACGAAATTAGCGAAATTTCGATAAGTAAAGAGAGAGCGTCTCGCAATCCCACTTAGTTTTAAATAAACCGCCATGGTAGCAGCTTTTCGACGTCAGTGTTTTGAATGGCGATTTGCGCTAGCAAGTGCAAAACATACTCGAACGGCGTCAGCCCATTCGCCTTTGCCGTTTCGATAATACTCTCAATTACCGCTTTTGTCCCAAAAGCACCACTTCAATAAAACTCAGATATTAATCTTCAACCAAATGCTAATATTTGTTGCTAACCAACATCTATCAAATTCCAACACTTGAACACAAAAAGTCAAAAAGAGAACGAGTATGAACTGCGTAAATTTTAAGAACACGGCAATACAGCCAAGTAAAGTCATTTGTATCGGGCGCAACTATGCGGCGCACATTGCCGAGTTGAGCAATGACGTGCCCAGTGAGCCTGTGATTTTTATAAAACCTAACTCAGCAATAAGTGCAGAGCTGAACACTCATGCTCAAGACGACATTCATTTTGAAACCGAGCTGTGCTTTTTAATTGAAAACAATCAGTTTGCAGGCATTGGTTTAGGCCTCGATTTAACTAAGCGCGCCGTACAAGACAAGCTAAAAGAAAAGGGGCTTCCATGGGAGCGAGCAAAAGCCTTTGACCATTCGGCACTGTTTACCGACTTTGTTAGCCTTCCGGATTCTCTCACAAACCTGCACTTTACTTTGCATATTAACGAGCAGCTTACTCAACAAGGCAGTTACGAATTGATGCTGCATAAACCGCAAAACGTGCTCAAAGAAATTCATTCGTTTATGAGCACTGAAAACGGCGACATTATTATGACCGGCACGCCGAAGGGGGTTGGTTTTGTCCATAGTGGCGATGTCTTTAAAGTGGCACTTTATGGCGGCAGGCAGTTGCTAATTGAACATCAATGGATAGTCAATTAGTTAGGCAGTAAGTCAGATTGTTAGTTGGATGATTTATAAGTAATGCCCTTACTCAATCCAATTTACCGCTGCGCAAATCGCTGCTCAAGGTAAGCAATGATTTGAGACGATTCGTAAAGCCATTTTGTGCCCTCTGCGCTTTCTATCCTAAGGCAGGGAGTTTGAATTTTACCGCCGCCCAGCAGCAGTTCTTCGCGGTATGGCGAGCCTTCCGATACGCTGCGCTTGGCAATTGGTAAGTTCATTTTATACATTGCCCGACGCGTTTTGATGCAAAATGGGCAGGCAAAAAATTGATATAGCGTGAGCGCCTTTACCGCTTCTTCAGCCTCTTTTTGTGCTTGCGGCTGGCGCGTTAACTTCGAGCCGCGAGTCAGCACGTCAAGCAAAGCAATCAGGGCACCAAGTAGGTTGCGCACAAGGCGCACAATTAAATGGAAAATAGGGCGAAAAATATTGCTTAAAACAAGGCGAAAACTAGCACGCATGATATTCGTTGATTCACTGAAAAATATGACGGCGCGCATTGTATCTGTTTATTCATTTAAACGACAGATATAACAGGCGCGGAGTCGTCCCAATAACGCTTTGCTTGGCGTTTTTAGCACCATCGGATGTGACAATTGAGATTAGTACTTACTGTTAATTATTTGCGCGGCTGCTTGTCCACAGCTTAGCTTAAATAGCCGCGGCAGTATCCCTTCATAAACATGCGTATACGGTTTAATACCCCGATAACCCCAAGATTGCTTTACTCTTGAGCTCGTAAATTCACCATGTTTTCGGAGAAATATTTTGTCTTCTATGCTCCAGCCCGTTGAAGGAAAGTTCAGACTCGTAACCCGCAGCGATTTTGATGGTTTAGTATGTGCGGTACTGCTTAAAGAAATTGGCCTGATTGACGACATCAAGTTTGTGCATCCTAAAGACATGCAAGATGGCACAATTGAAATTACACCAAACGACATTACAACAAACTTACCCTACGTGCCCGGGTGTCACATTGCCTTTGATCATCACGCCAGCGAGATGACAAGAAGAGGCGACAAGGGAAAATCTAACCATATTATCGACCCGCAAGCGCCATCGGCCGCCCGAGTTGTGTATGATTACTACGGCGGCAGAAGCATCTTCCCGAATGCCTGGGACGATATGATGGAAGCGGTAGACAAGGCAGATTCTGCTCAATTTTCTAAAGAAGAGATCCTAAATCCAGAAGGTTGGGTCCTACTAAATTATCTGATGGATAGCAGAACCGGTTTAGGGCGATTTAGAGATTTTAGAATTTCGAATTACCAGTTGATGATGGCGCTCATTGATTATTGCCGTAATCACACGATTGACGAAATCATTGCTCTGCCAGATGTGCAAGAGCGCGTAGAGATGTACAACGAGCATGCCGACAAATTTAAGCAACAGCTGCTCGACTGTGCAACGGTACACAACAACTTAGTCGTGTTAAATCTTCAAAATGAAGAAACCATATATGCCGGAAATCGCTTTATGATTTACGCACTTTATCCACAATGTAATATTTCAATTCACCAGATGTGGGGCTTTCAGAAACAAAACACCGTATTTGCTATTGGCAAGTCGATACTAGACAGAAGTTCAAATACCAATGTAGGTGAGTTGTGCTTGCGTTATGGCGGTGGCGGACATCATGCCGCAGGTACGTGTCAGGTTGATAACGATACTGCAGAGACTGTTAAAGCTGAGCTTGTTAAGTCAATTACTCAAGACGGATAGTTGACGGCAAATTCATCGGGGATTGAGAGAGTAAATGGGCGCACTTATATCTAACTTTGTTGGTGTGGTGCACCCATTTGAATATGGCTTTGCGGCTTAGTTCGTTTTCTCAATCTCTGAGTGCGATTTCAGCACTTCATCACCGTCATCTTGTTCGATTAAATAGGCTGGGTCTTCGTCACTTGCATCGCGGGTCACCTCGCTTCCTTTGAGGGTTTTAGTCACCTTACTTGTGAATTTTTCACGAATCTTACCGGTAGCCTCACCGTTCGCCCATTTCCATTTTACTTCGGTATTTACTGCATAGTTTTTCATATTTTGTCCTTATTTTGAGAAGCATATTCGCACTTCACCTGATCATCAATCATCGTTAAAAAGCGAAATTTGTGCCAAACTCAAAAGCTGATAAGCTTATGATTTATTGGTTTTTTATTTAATTAGTGAATCGCCATTTCCATAAAATGTGAAACGCTTACACAATGGTTGAGTAATTTTGAAGTAAAGTCAGACTAGCTTACTCTAGAGTATGAGAATTCGATCGGGCTTCTGACAATACTCAAGCCACGGTATACTGTGAACGTGATTGATAACGAATGTAAAAGCGACGGCTGAGTAAGTAAGCTCGCTTGGGAAGCGCTAGACAGGTTTTTGAACGCAGTGTATGTGACGCAGTGTGTATCAAATGAAAGCATGATGATGGAGAGCACGACAGAAGAGATGACCGAGAGCATGACGGAGAATATGACAGAGGGCACGCGCAGTGAACGACATATCTAAACCACCAGTTACGTACTTAATATTTTTAATATGCGTATTGCTACTAACAGCCTGCGCGAGTCAGAACCCTTCGTCTCCTGTGCTTAATTACGAAAAGGCCGACAAAGACTATCTGGCGCTCAAGCAAACGATTGTTAATCGAGTAGCAGATAGCACTACCTTCGACCGCATTTGGCTAACGTATTCGCTTAGCTCTTTTTATAATCCTACAGACGATTTAGAGCCATCGACCAAGCTATTGACTGAGACTTACATTTCTGAGGGCAATTATGCCGCGTGCATCGAGGCTGCCCAAAGATTGCTTGAGGTAAATTACACTTCATTAACTGGGCATTTTGCTATGGCCGAATGCAGCCGGCTGATGGGTGATGCACGCCAATCTGATTTTCATACTTGGGTGCTAGATAATCTTATTGAAGCGATATGGCGTACAGGTGATGGGCGAGCGCCGGGCACAGCGTTTTTGATTAACTCTACCCACGATTTATATGCGTTTATTCAACTGCATCAGCTTGTGGCTGTAGGGCAAGACCTAGTGTATGAGCAAGGCATGCCGGTTCAAAAAATTTTAGTGCAAACACCTGAGAATATGCGTTCTTCTACGTGGTACTTTAACGCGACGCCACAGTTTAGGCGCAGCTTTTTGGATAAGGCAGAGTTAAAGAATTAGCCTTAGCGCTTGCGTGCAGGTTTATATTGCGTCGCGCAGTAGCCGCGAGACACATCAGGACTGCGTAATTTGATATGCTTGGTTTTACGTCCAGACACGCGGGCACGCCAGTTATTAAACGTTTTGCGATTAATGCTCGCTCTCATAAGTTCTATCACCTGAGGCTCACTTAAACCATACAAGCGTTCAATTGCCTCAAAGGGGGTGCGGTCTTCCCACGCCATTTCGATTACTCTTGATTTATCGGCATCATCTAATTTGTACTTGTTTGCCATCTCGTCTCGAAGGTTCCTGCTTTGTACCATTGCAATACCGATTACTACGAAGCTACCACGATTCAGATTACTTCTATGACGGCGCGTTTTGATGTGCGCGCTTATTTTACTTCAATGTAGTACTGCAAGGTCCGGTAGGTATCTACATCTGGGAAGCCCTTTGTGGCAGGAGGAATGCTGTCCCAATGATTTTTGGGAAACATCGATTCGTTCGTTAATTTAATTAGGGTTGCCTCGTCGGTGGGTGGCTCAGGTAGGCTAACAATGCTTGGAAATATTCCGCCATCGCCCTCTCTGCGTATACCCCAATGGATCATGCCGTTTGCATCTACCGAAAAGGTGGCGTCTTCTTTCGTATGCACATCGGTTTGAATGGCGAGCGCAAGGCCGCGATGCTTACCCGGCGATTCGAACCCCAGTAAAAATCCGTAGCGCTTATTTGCTTTTAAGGTAATTTCGTCGTCGCCAGTTAAATCAAATCGGATGTATCGAAGGTGCCCTTCTTGCTCACCATAAGGCTCGCCTGCGCGATGTTCATAAACATACTGCGTTGTGTGAGGTATATCAGGAAAAGTACCGCCTGTGACGCGTTTAAAGGGCGTGTACTTAGCGCCTTCTATATAATCATCGGCCCGATTAAACTGATGATCAAAACCATGTAGTGCGCGGTCTCCTTTACGTGTGCCGGCATCGTTAATTGTTAAGCGTTCGCCGTCTATTTCATCAACTTCAAAAAACTGCAAATACATCAGCGAGCCGGGCGTGCCAGACATAATAGCGTTGTTGCCACGACTCGTGCGCAGCACAATGGCGTCGATAACGATATCTTTGCCCGGGGGTACGTTAAATACTTGGCCTAAGTCACGGTTGCGCTGAAAATAACCAAAACCGTTGCTGCTTTGCTTACCTTTCCATTTCAGCGTGTCTGCGGTTTCATTGCGCACACTGGTATTGCCACCAATTACGTCATCATCGTTTTCTACGTGAAGATATAAGCCGCTCACCACCTTATTTGGTTCAACCGTGTAATCTTTGCCTAGGTCCCTAATAATAAGATCCGCATGCGCCTGAAAACAAAGCAAGGCACCTAGCAGCGCTACAGGTAAACTTAACCAACATAAGCGATTGGTTTTTGTACGGATATTCAACTGATAACGCCTCATAGTGCCCTCAATATTGTTTAAAAGTTGTATCGCTAAAATTGATAGCGAATACCCACCCTTGCCTCTGCATCATCTTTAATAAAGCCAACGGCGTCTTGATAGTTTTTACCCAGAGCATTTTCAACATTAAGCGTTAGCATAGTATGGTCATTTAAGTCATAACTTGCACTCACACCTACCGTGGCATATCCACCGAGTACTACATAGCCTGTTGGTATAGCGCTGTCTAAAAAGTCATCTCTAAAATCAACAAAAATACTGGTGGTAAGCGCTTCATAGTTAATATCAAGCTGGAGATTGCCGCTTACATTTGGGCGTTTACGCAAAGTAACGCCCTGCTCAGCATCAATGTCTAAATAGCGCACATTGCCGCTAAAGCGCAAGAAGCGATTGATGTTTGCCTGTAAATCAAATTCTAAACCGGAGGTGTCAACGCTATTGCGGTTTACGTTGGTGAATAACTCGGCATCAAAATCGACTAAATCCTCAAACTGATTAGCAAAATACACAATCGCAAACGACAAATCTTTGCTGATGGCGCTCTTAAATCCGACTTCAAAGTTGTCACTGCGCTCTGGTTGAAGTTCGCTATTGCCAACCAAAGGATGCGCCAACGCAAAAAAGCTTGGCAATTTATAGCCTTGATTAAACACTGCGAAAACTTGAGTATCGTCGTTTATGTCGAGCGAGGCGCCAAGCCTGAATGATGTTTCATTGTCAAAATCATCAGGTGAGTCGTAGCGTACGCTTCCCTCAACGGTTACATTTGAGAAACTATGCTGGGCTTCAACAAAAGCCGACTGCGTGTCTTGTGAAAAGTCGTAATCTACCGGCAGCGGAAAGCCAAAATCTAAAAAGCCTCTGTTTTTGCCGTCTTGTTGTCTTAAGTTAGCCCCTAATACCAGCAAGGTGTCGCGTTGCACTTGCCAATCTACATACGCGTCTAGTTCTGCACGTTCATATTCTGAGGTGATATCGCTGGCAGGGATGCCAGAAAATACGCCATCTGCGATGCCGGGGTGCTCAGATGTTTCTTCTCGATTTACCCACGATACATTGCCATGAAGCTCAAGCGTATTGCTTAACTCCCAATTACCAGAGGCACTGATTAACCATTGTTCGGAGTCGCGCTCTTCGGCCGTTTGCGGGAGTGCAAAAAGTTCGCCGCCTGAATCTTCTGCAAAGCCTTTAACATCGCTGTTGTTATAGGTAACAAGCGCGCTGTACGAGGCGCGTTTTTGGTCAATTGAGAGCTTGGCAAGGCCTTGGTGGCTATTTACTTGTTCAAACGCCGACACTTTTTTGTTTTGGGTCGATACCGAACCGAGCAGGGATATATTGCTCGCAAGCGCCGTTGAGCCAGTGGCGCTGGCGTTAAGCTGTTCGTCTGTGCCCACTTCTAAACTTAACGTGGGCGACGTGTCTTTGCGTGTGATGATGTTGATGACGCCGCTAATGGCTTCACCGCCGTAAATGGTATTTATGCCGCCGCGATAGACTTCCACGCGCTCAATGGCAGACGGGTTGACCTGATTAAAGTCAAAGCCGCCGCCGCGACTGTTAGTCGAGTCATTCACGGCAACGCCATCAATCAGTACCAACGTAAAGTTAAACTCACCGCCGCGCACCGAGACATACGAGAAGCCGCCGGCGTTGCCATTCTCAGCAATATCTAAATGTGGAACGCGGCGCAGTAAATCGATAGTGGAGGCAGGATTAATTTGTTCGATTTCAGCGCGAGTGATTACCGACAGCGCGCCAACGGGTTCGTCAGACAAGCGTGTGCCAGTGACTTTAATTTCTTCAATATCTTGCGCATATGCCGCTTGTGATAAAAGACTGGTACTTAAAAAAGAGGTGGCGACTAAGGTCGCGATAACTGAAAACTTAACGTTCATCAATGATCCTTGGAAGATGAAAAAACTCATTAATTCAGCTTACATGTTGTGTGAAAGCTATTTACAAATTCAGACAGGAACTTAACAATCCCGTTTATGACAATCAGTTATGATTTTTAGTTTCCGCACATATAAATTTATATACGCTTATTAATTGCTCGAAGTCATTGTACACACCAATTGTATGCATCTATTCAGCAGAAGTCGTAAAACGTTTCTCATTAATGAGTTTGAGTAACTCACTGGCGGCAACAGCATCTGACATCGCGCGGTGATGGCGCTGCATACCAATGTCAAAATGTCGCGTTAGATTAGCTAAAGAGTATGAGGGCAAGCCTTTGTAATATCGACGCATTTGCTGCACAGTGCAAAGTTTTGGGCGTCGCCAGAAACGCTCTATTCGTGAAAACTCTTCTTTAATAAAGCCATAGTCAAAATTCACATTATGCGCCACAAAGATACAGCCTTCGGTGAAGGCATCTATTTGCTCGGCAAGCTCTGCAAAAATAGGCGCGTCTTGCACCATGGTATCGTCAATGCCGGTAAGTGCCGTTATGTTTGCTGGAATTCGGCGCTGAGGATTAATGAGGCTTTGCCAGCGGTCAATAATTTCACCGCAGCGCATTTTTACCATGCCTATTTCGGTGATTTTATGTTGCGCTGCCCGTCCGCCAGTAGTTTCAATGTCTACCACAACATAGGTTTGGTTCGGATCAATAATAAAATCGACGGTTGTTATGCGCACATCAAAGCCGCTGTCGCGTAGTGACTTGATGCACGCAAGCTGATTTCGCCTGAGTACATCGCCTTCGCTTTTAATTTCTTCAAAATGCAGCTTGCCTTGTTCTAGCACCATGATATCAGGAAAGCCGTCGTGACAGCTTTGCCAGTCTTTTGCCATTCTCAGCAGCTGCGTTTTAATACCGCTCATAGGCGCAGTCTTTACAAAAACCCCTAAAAGCTCAAGTAAGTTACTGCGCCAATGAAAAATACCTTGGCCCTTGCCATAGTATCGGGCGGCTTGTTTGCTCAATAGCTGCATGAGTGCATCGGCGCTATTAAACTGCGCAAGCTTATCGTTGATGGCTTGTTCGGCAGATTCAAAAAAAGTGTTTTGTTTAAGGCACGTGGGCATAAAATCAAACTGAGTTGCGAGGCCTAGCCCGGGTATTTCAAATAGCTCCTGCCAAAACACCAAACCGAACAGACTGCGCCAGAGCACGTTTTCAGTGCGAAAGGCCTGTTTTTTTTGCGGGTGCTCATTTTGCTGCTGCTCGTTTTGTTGGTGCATTTTTTGTTGATGCGTATTCTGTTGCTGATAATGCGCCACCACGCCACGCTCTACGCTCCCTTTATAAATTTCATCGAGATACAGGTGCTGATTACCTTCGCGCAGCATGTCAGTAAGTACGCTAGTGCGCTTTTGCTTAAATTTACGCGCTAAAAAGTCTTCAGCAAAATGCAGCAGGCCGTCTGAAAGGGGATTGTCGATAATCGCTTCTAGTTGGCTCTTTACAGCGCTTGTGTGACCTGCTTTGTAAGCCTCTCTGCACCACTTTTCTTGGGCAAGCGGGGAGTCAGTTTTAAGCAGTAAATCTAATGCGTGCTGTGTATCAAATTCTAAGAGTGCTTTTGCTAGCTCAAACACAATATTGTTGTATTTATCTTGCGCCTGAATGCCTTGTACTTCTGGAATATTTAGCAGCAGTTCACGAATGCTGTCTTCATTGCCAAGTGGATGCCGGCGCACTTTTGATAAGTATTTGCTGAGTAAAAAGCTGCTCAGAGCGGCTTCTTTGCAATCAAAACGAGACTGCATTTGAGCACGCTCCTCTCGGGTGTTCATAATGCCTAAATCGCGCAGCGAAAACTGATTAAGACGAGACTTGGTGTTGCCAAAGTAAAGAAACAAAAAATAGTCGATGATGGGATCGGTTAGCCGTATTACATAATCAAGCCTTGCCTCACACTTCAGTAAAGACTGAGCCGAAATAGAAGAACAAGCATCAAACAACACCGATTTTGCAGCGCTTTTGTTAACCGTGGGCGCGTTTGCATCTGCACAGCACTGATACACCTCAAAAAGCTCATCTTTTGTTAAGCAGGCGAGCCAGTCATCCATGTCTTGCGCCTGTGGGTGAGCCAACCAACCCCGCTGAATGAGTTGTTCAATGAGTGACTTGATATTAGGCAGCTCTGCAAAGCGTAATGAGCTTATTTTTACCGCAGTATGTTTGCGGTTTATACAGCGAACCAAGGCACATTGCTCGTCTTTACTGGCGTTGTGGAAGGCGCGTAAAAACTCAGTATGCTGGGAGTGAAGCAGGTCTGCGCAGGGCCCCTCAACAAAGCTTAAAAACTCATGAAAGTGCGTCAAATAGTAGTAGGTTGGAAGCTGTCGCATAGGATTAATGTCTGTTTAGTGAAGTGTGCAATGTGCAGAGTGAAGAGCGTCGTGCTGTTTGCGTTGCATTCGTCGCGCAAGCGTCAGGGCAAAGATTGTTACTATCACTTAAAGCTCACCTCATTTTCTATGTGTGAGAGTCTACAAAACAACTGGTTAAAAATACAGGTAAAAATTAAGACTGGCTTAGCTAACTTGTTACTACGCTTTGACAGCTCAGATGCCAATATTGCGATACGTACTTTCAATCAATGCTGTTTGTTTAATGAGTGAATCTGGTGAGGGGGGATGTGTTCATTTAAAAGTCGCTTTTCGCCATCCTGGCCGCTCAGACGTGCACATCCATGTGCACGTACGCTTTTAAATGAACACATCCCCCCTCACTTTGACAATTCACGCATCAAACGAACAGCATTCTGTATTCCATGGAGACGCTAACAAAAGACCTAGAAGAGCCAACATTAAAAATTGGTAAGAATTAAATCAAATGATTTAATCTTTTGATTTAATTTGCTAGTATCCTGCCGTAATTAGATTGCGATGAGTGTTTATACCCATGAAATTCACACAATACTTGCCTGTTTCAGGCTTATTTTTTTGCTTAGTGCTCGCCGGATGCAGTGAACAGGTTGAATACGAACCCATAGTCAAAACAGTGCTGGCGAGTAATGTTCAGCCGGCAAGCGATCTTGAAAAACGTACCTTGTCGGGTGTGCTGCATCCAGTAGATGAGAGCGTGCTGAGTTTTGAAATTCCGGGCGTGATACAAACGGTCAACGTTAATTTAGGAGACCGATTTGAGGCGGGGCAGGTCTTGGCAACTATCGACAAAAAGCTATTTGATTTAGCCGTGCGTCAGCGCGAGGGCCAACTTTCCGAGGCCCAAGCGCGTCTCACCGAGGCTGAACTTGACTACACGCGAAAAGCGCAGTTGGTAAGCCAAGGTGCGGTATCACAAGCCGAAGTAGATATTGCTAAAGCACGCTATCAATCTTTGTTAGACCAAGTCGAAATTGCGCAAACGCAAGTGGCCATTGCGTATGAAGATTTGGCAGATACCAAACTCGTCGCTCCGTATGAGGGTAGCGTGGCTATTCGCCACGTTGAACCTTCGCAGCAAATATCGCCCTCTTCTCCCATTTTTACGATCCAAGGCTCTGATGCCCTTGAGGTCTCGGTGTTGGTGCCTGAATCGATGATATCGCAAATCCAAACCGGCGATGAAGTGGCGGTAGACGTGATTATTAATCGCAAGCGCCAGTCTTTAAGAGGAAAGGTGTTTGAACGCGGCAATCAGGCCCAACGGGCGAATGCATTTCCGGTGACCATTTCACTTGATGCGCAATCAGCCCAAAGCGCCAAACAAAGCGGTGCCCTGCAATCTGGCATGTCGGCGGAGGTCACATTTACAGGGCGAGCGGGTAATGTCCCAAGCAATAGCATTCGAGCGCCGCTTTCAAGTGTGGCAGCAGACAATCAAAATACCCATTTTGTGATGGCATTAGAGCGAGCGCCTGCACCGAATGAGTCGCTTGCAACGGTTAGAAAAGTTGCGGTGACTGTGCATGAGTTTTCATCTGAATACGCTATTTTTACGCCCTCCCAAGAGCTAACAAGCATTGTTAGAACCGGTGTAGATTTTGTGCGTGACGGTCAGCAGGTACGCATAGCTGATGAATATCCGCGTACCATTAACCAATAGAGGTTGGGAAGATGAATATTTCAGCCTTAAGCCTTACATATAACCGTTTATTAATGGCGGTGGTGCTATCACTCATGTTGTTTGGCGCTTATAGCTACTTTAATTTGCCCGCACAAGAAGACCCGAAGGTCACGGTGCGCGAGGCGGTGGTCACCACCACTCTTGAAGGTTTTCCGGCCCAACGTGTTGAGCTACTTATTACTAAAACCCTAGAAGAAGCCATTCAAAATCTGCCCGAGGTTAAAGAGATTCGCTCAATTTCCTTGGTGGGCCAGTCGATCATTCATGTGCAAATTGAGGACCGTTTTAACGAGCTTGACCAAATTTGGGACGATATGCGTCAAGAAATTGATTTGGTCGTTAATCAGCTGCCGCAAGGCACCAGCGCGGTGCGGGTAAACGATAACTTTGGTGATGTAGCGGTGATTACTGTAGCGCTTCTGGCAGATGAGGGCATATCGTGGGGCGACCGGTTTGATGTTGCCCAGCATATTCGCGATTTTCTGTTTACCGTACCGGGTGCAAAGCGTGTTGATATTCTAGGCATACAGCCCGAGCAGGTCGTCATTGAGGTAGCTAATGCTAAATTGGCACAGCTTGGTGTTGCGCCTAACTTGATTATTCAGGCACTTCAGCAGCAAAACATCATTCGCCCTGGCGGCACTATTGACGCTAACGGCACCAATTTAACGCTGCAACCTACCGGTAATTATCAGTCGATAGAAGATATTGCTAATACCTTAATCTCGGTGCCCGGATTAGAGCAGTCTATTCAGCTAAAAGATATTGCTGAGGTAAACAGGCGAGCTATCGACCCTCCCGTGCGCACTGCATACTACAAAGGTGAGCCTGCGGTTATTTTTGCGATTGCAAAAGATGAAGAAACCGATGTATTGAGCTTTACGCCTAAAGTAGAGCAGGTTATCGAACAACTGCAAGCGTCTATTCCTGCTGGGTTTAGACTGCAGTCGGTAACTCGGCAGGCCGATGTGGTTGAGGCGGCTGTTGAAGGGGTGAGCGCCAACGTTATACAAACGCTGAGTATTGTTTCAGCAGTGGTTATTTTGTTTTTGGGTTTGCGCACGGGCGTTATTGTTGGCTCTATTGTGCCGTCAGTTATTTTGATCACCATTTCGGTCATGGCCTTTTCGGGCATGGCGCTAGAGCGTATGTCACTGGCAACCTTGATTATCGCCCTAGGTGTTTTAGTTGATAACGGTATTGTGGTTGCGGAGGACTTTAAGCGTCGATTAGAAGAGGGCGAGTCGCGCCGTGATGCAGTGGTTCAGTGCGGTAAAACCCTAGCCATTCCTTTACTTACCTCTTCTTTAACCACGATTTTAGTGTTTTTACCCTTGATGCTAGCTGAGAGCGCTTCGGGCGAATACACCCGCTCGGTGTCGCTGGTGATTTTAATTTCGCTATTGGTCTCATGGTTTTTATCACTCTCGGTTACGCCTTTGTTGTGCTACCACTTTGTGAAAATTAAAACCGAAGAACAGCAAGGCCGAGTGCGCAAAAAAATTAATGCGATATTCGATAAACTCAATCCTAGTTACGAGGTGGCGCTTAGGGTGGTGCTCAAACACCGCGCGTTGTTCATTGTGGGCATGGTTTGTTTGTTTTTCTTGGGCGGCTTTGGCATGACGCAGGTGCCGGTTAAATTCTTCCCAAGTTCTGACAGGTCACAAGTGCTGATTTATATGGATTTGCCTGCCGGTAGTTCCATGCGCGAAACTGACGAAGTGATGCGCCAGGTCATGAATGACCTTGAGGATAAAACACGCTTTGAGCATATTGAGCAGCATGTGGCCTATGGCGGCTTTGGCGGCCCTCGCTTTGTGTTGTCGCTCACGCCTATTGATACTGAGCCTCACAAGGCATTTTTTATGATAGACGTAGGCGACAGAGAGAACACTGACCCAACCATAGAGAGCCTGCGAGCGATGTTTGCCGAGCAGTACCCGCACGTTGCGGCACGCGTGACAAAGATGTTTTTAGGACCGTCGGATTCCAGTAAAATTGACGTGCAAATTAAGGGCCCCGACGCTGAGTTTATTTTTGCCAAAGCGCAGCAAATAGAAGCGATATTGCGAGGGCTCGACGGTACTTACGACATTCGTAATGACTGGGAAAACCGCGTTACCGAAATTAAAATTAACGTGAATCAGCAGCAGGCAAGACGCGCTGGCGTGAGCTCACAAGATATTGCGCAGTCCTTACAAAGTTATTTTAGTGGCCTAGTGGTGACTGAATATCGAGAGGGCGACGATATTCTACCGGTGATTATTCGCGCTCCGGCTAGCGAGCGCTTTGACTTAAACCGCTTAGAAACTGTGACCGTGTTTTCATCGGGTTTAGAGCGCAACATTCCGCTTATGCAGGTAGCCACCTTACAATACGACACCGGCTTTGCCCGTATCGCACGTGAAAATATGTTTCGTACCGTCACGGTTGAAGCAAAAAATGCCATGATGAATGCAGAAGATATGGTGCCCTTAATGGAAGGACCGCTCAACGAATTGCGTGAGTCACTTCCCTTTGGATATACCATAGAGTACGACGGCGTAATTGAGGACTCTAAAAACTCGCAGGCATCACTGAACAAAAACCTGCCGATGTGTATCGCGATAATTCTGCTACTGCTAATTGCTCAGTTTAAATCGTTTAGGCGCACGGCGATTATCATAACCACCATCCCACTTATTATTATTGGTGCCGCTTTGGGCTTGCTAGTGCTGCAGGGCGACTTTGGTTTTATGGTAATACTCGGCCTTTATGCATTGGCAGGTATTATTATTAACAATGCCATTGTACTGATAGACCGCATTGATATTGAGATTAACGACCTTGAAGAGAACAGCAGCGGTCAAGCACAGTTTGACGCTATGGTGAGCGCTTGCGTGCGTCGCCTGCGCCCTATTATTATGTCGACCAGCACAACGATATTAGGCTTAATGCCCCTTATCATAAGTCAAGACCCACTGTTTTATGCGATGGCCGGCGCGATAGCATTTGGCTTGGCCATTGGTACGGTGCTGACCTTAGGCGTGGTGCCGGTTTTGTATGCGCTATTTTTTGGTATTCGCTCTGAGCAAAATCAAAGCGGTGATGAAAACAAGCCTTCATCAAAAGTGCAAACGCAAGCTGCACAAAGTCAAAGCAAGGCGTAGGAAAGATTATGATTGCCTCAAGACAAATAGATGATGATATTCGCAACAGCCCAACGGCCATTGCGCTCATTGAAGCCGGTATAGACCAGTTTGGTTTGTATGGGCAGAAGGCTACTACGCGCAATGTGGTTGAGCAGGCCAAGGCGAATATCGCCGCTATTCCATACTACTTTAGAAACAAAAACGGGTTGTACCGCGCATGTATGCACTACATTGTAGACGAGATATGGGTTGAGCTTGGTAAACAGTTAAGCAGCTCTCACTTGCTTATTGAAGCGCTAGATGAGGCTTTACTTTGCGATGCCGCGGTAGATTCGAATAAGCCTGCTATAGACTCGAATGCAGCAGACTCGACGGCAAACGAATCGCCAGTAGCCGGGTTATCAGTAAGTGGCTCATCAGCAAGCGGCTCATCGGTAAACGAAACCGCCCAATCTGGGCAAGATAACAACACGCTTAAAGAGCAGTCTCTGCAGGCCTATCTGAATATTATGGACACCTTTTGCGTATTTTTTTTAAAAGACCCTGATACCCAGCGATGGGCACAGTTTATTATGCGCGAACATGCTACTCCCACCGAGGCCTACGAAATTTTTTACGAGCGCTACTATCGGCATGCTCAGCGCATTAAGGTGAAGCTACTGGCCTGTATTTTGGGTGGCAGCGAAGATGATGATGGTATTAAGATACTGTCGCACGCTCTGTTTGGGCAGGTCTTAGGATTTTTGATTGCGCGGGAGTCGTTACTGCGTGGCTTAGGTGTGAAAGACCTCTCGGGTGAGGCGGTGCAGCTCATACGCGATGTCGTTAAGCAAAATGTATTGGCCAGTGTGAATATGCATCGCTAGTAGCCGTAATAATAAATAAAATTTATTTTGTCAGGTTTTGCGTTTACCCATCGACTAGGTAGGTAAATCAATCAAAAAAGAGTAAAACCTATGACCCCTACGACAACAGTGACCGCTCATTCAAGCACGTGTAACTCAACATCCATATTTGGCCAGTGGCTAACAAACGCTTGGACTTTATTTAAACAAGCGCCTTTTACGCTAATTGTTTTAGTCATCGCAAGCATGATCATTTCAGGTGTGTTTCAAGCCATTCCCGGCGCTTTAGGCATATTGGTATCTAAGTATGTTGGCGCCATGCTGATATTTGTAATGTGGCCAATGCTTGATCAAATTAAGCGCACTAAGCGCCTATCGTTTAAAAACTTAGGCCATTATTCAGGCTGGAAATACATGCCAATCATGGCATTGCTGTTTATGTTGCCGTTTGCTGTGAACGTGCTAACAGCAAGCATGATCTTGGGTGATTCGGCGATGGACCTAATGTTTAACGGCAACATCGCCAATGTTAGCGCAACGCAAATGGGCTTAATATTTGCGTCTGGTGCGATACCCTTGGTGCTGTTAAGCTTTGTAGCACCGCTTATTATGTTGGGCAATCAGACTATGGTTGACGCGACTTGTAAGGGACTGCAAATGTTTGCGAAGGCGCATAAACCGATGCTGATTGTGCTAGCAATCCAAATGCTGAGCTTGTTTTTTGCGCCGCATACCTTTGCACTTAGTGCGCTGTTAGTTGCTCCGCTAATGTTATGCCTCAATTATCAAGCGTTTCACTATCTACGGGCCGAAAAATAGGACCTTTGATGCCTCAACACCCTGATATTAAGAGTCTTTTAAATGAGTACGCGCCGCTGATGGCGCGTATTGCGTCGACCCACGAAGTAAACCCCTCGCTCAGAGAAGACTTAATTCAAGATATAAGCTTAGCGGTATGGCGAGGCTTGTCGAATTTTAGGGGAGAGGCAAGCGTTAAAACCTTTATAGCAAAGGTGGCGCATAACCGCTGTGTTGATCATGTATTGCGTGAAATGCGTTACAGCAAGTCTATCGACACTAACCAAGATATTGACGATACCCTTGCCGCTCAAGCTCAGCAAAATGAACACTTAAATGATAATAAGCGCGATGCCAAGCTCGATTTTATGACCGCCCTGCACAGACTGAACCTAGGCTATCGTCAGGTCATTACGATGCAGCTAGAGGGTTTTACTCAAGCTGAAATTGCAGGCGTGCTGGGTATTAACGAGGCAGCCGTCGCTAAGCGCGCCAGCCGCGCACGCACTCAACTAGAAAGCATGTTATAAGGCGCAAACATGAACGATAATTTTGAAAAATGGCAACAGCAGTATCATCAAAACACGCCGAGCGTTGATGTGGGAAAGTTAGCCAAGCAAGTTGCAAAGCTGCAATCTAAAGAGCGGCTCAAAGCGTGGTCAGAGCTTGTGTTCGGACTGGTAATAAGCGTATTTTGTGTAGTGAGCGCGCTATATTTTGCTCAAAGTGCAACAGAGAAGGTAATTTACCTGTGCTTGAGTCCAGCCCCCGTTGGCTTTGCTTTATGGGCGTTTAGTTTAACAAAAAAACGGTGGCGCCAAGCAAGTTACAGCACTCGTGAGTTGCTGGATATTAAACGCCAGCACGAAATTGATAAGGTGCGTTATTGGCGAATGTCGGCCCTTGTGGTCAGCGCATTATGGCTGGTGTTGTTATGTACTAGCGTAGTGATGTTTGTGCTTACTGGGAGCTTACAGCCCTGGCTGGGTTTAACGGCGATTAACGCCATTGTGGTAACCATCACGCTGTATAGATACCTGCAGCTGCAAAAAGCGCTAACTGCGCGCTTGCAAGACATTGAGTCGCTTACATAAGCAATGCTAATAACAGAAAAGTAAAGAGTGATTGACTAATGGGCAAGGCACAGCGAAGCAGAGAGCCGCGAGAATGCAGTCAATGTAAGCTTGAACAATCTGTGCTGTATAGAGTAAAAACACAGGCGCAGGGCGACTGGCTGTTTTTGTGTTCAGACTGTCAAAAGCATTGTAAGCAGCTCCCAGACTATCAATATGGCGGCACATGGAAGCAAAAGAAGCGCAATTAATACCGGCTCACCTTTTGTTTTGCCACCCATGCAAAATAGCTGCTTAGCTTTTCATCATCTTTAATGGCCTCAAAGGTATTCAAGTGTTTTGCTAGCTCCATTTCAGTGTAAGTTTTATGGATGCCGTCATGGCATTGTCTGCAAATATCGATGCCCTGCGCTAACTCACTTTTCTTATAATGTTTCTTAAAAAATGTACGCCTGTGCATCTTTTTTGGAATGAGGTGGTGGAAGGTTAAATGCAGCACTCTATTGCACAGCATACAGGTACCGTGCCGGGTTCGTCTTGGGTGATTATGAGTAAGTGCTTGTATTGTCTGCATATGCTTTAAACGTAGCTTTTTATAATGTGGTTTAGTTCGTTTTTACAAGGCTAAATTGCACAAAACATCGCAAAAAATTAACATTAATTAAATTTCTTTTATAGACAAAGGCTTGCCCAAAAAGTGAGCTTTTAAGATTGCTAAGCCTTAGGTTTTCATTAATATGGCCGTTGTAATGTTCATGCAGGGATGGCGTGAAATAAACTCACTCTACGGAGGCAATCATGAAAGAGAATCAAAAAACTTCTACAGAAATCATGGATATAGTGGTTGATGTGTCTGCAAAGCTCGGTCAAGTTGGTATTGTGTGTTTAATGCTTTCAGTGTTGGTTAGCCTAGGTTACTAAGGTCAGATAACATGCAAGCACGCTCCTAGAATATGGAGCGCTAAAACGCTCGCTCCAATTATCTTTAGTAGGCTGAGAGGTGTTTTGTAAAGAAATTGTAAACAAAATGCACACG
Source organism: Glaciecola siphonariae (assembly GCF_042652645.1). NCBI lineage: Bacteria > Pseudomonadati > Pseudomonadota > Gammaproteobacteria > Alteromonadales > Alteromonadaceae > Glaciecola > Glaciecola siphonariae. The sequence goes on along the minus strand of NZ_JBHSGU010000001.1, from coordinate 188,210 downwards.
AAGCTGCCTGGCCAAAAGCGCTGTCCTTATACTCCGACCACACAAGAACAGAATCGCGTATTTCTATGCCGAAAAGAGCTTGGTTCATTCTATCATCATGCCATTAAGTAAATCCGTGGCTAACACCATATCTAAATCCATAACTTATTCCATAACCCAAAGCAGTACCAAACCAGCACTTTCCATTGTTATATACCAAATTGAAGCTTTTACTCCCAATGTTGTAAACCAGCGGCGAGCTTTTTCAGTAATCACTACATACCTAATAATTTAAGGATGTTATGAGTCTTACTCGCGCTGAAAAATTTGAGTGTCCGTACTGCATGACTTACAACGATATCGAAATTGATGAAGAGAACGATGTGGGTCAGCAGCAAATTGTGGATTGCCAAATTTGTTGTTCGCCAATAGAGGTGCTCATTACCGACAACGGCTTTGGCTTAGAAATAATTGCCACCCGAGACGATGAATAAAATGGGTAAGGGCATATGACCATACACGTAACTAAAGAGCAAATTGCCGGCATGGGCAAGTTTGAGCGGGCAAATTTTATCAACAGCCTGTCGGGCATGAAAAGCGCAAATTTAATTGGCACAAAGAGCGAGCACGGCGTAACTAACTTAGCCTTAGTGAGCTCTGTGTTTCATGTGGGTGCAAACCCGCCGCTCGTTGGCATGTTGATGCGGCCACACACGGTGGTAAGAGACACTTTACAAAATATTAAAGACAGCGGCGTATACACCATTAACCATGTAAACGAGGCAATGGTAGAGCAAGCGCACCAGTGTTCCGCTCGTTACGACAGCGACAAAAGCGAGTTTGAGGCTACTGGCTTGGAGGAGCAATATTTCAATGATTTTGCGGCGCCTTTTGTAGCACAAAGCAACATCAAGTTTGCTGTTGAGGTAAGAGAAATACAGGTACTACAGCTAAATCAAACAGAGTTGGTCATTGGCGAGATAGTGGGCGTGCTGAGCAACAAAGATTATTGCTTAGAAGACGGGTATGTTGATATACAAGCAGCGGGCTCCATCGCGGTATCGAGCTTAGACAGCTATCATCGCACTGAGCGAATTGACCGCTACAGCTATGCAAAACCCGACGAACCATTACGCTCGATATGGAAGACGCAATCATGATCCCAAATTTAGACCAGCTTTTAATAGTCTGCGGAATTGCACTGGCGTTTGTGGCCGGCATCGTATGGCTATTAATTAAATTGCCAGTGGACGACGGTGAGCCTGAGCAAACAAAGCCTAGTCAGCACAGTGGTTTGCCAGATGAGCAGTCGAAAGAGTAAGAAACGATTTACAATGAGCGGAGTGTGAGGGCGCTTTACACAGTAGCCTTGAACTAATTCATATTTGGTGAATCCAAAGCTTTAGTGTATAAGTATAACTATTAGCTAAACAAAAACAGTTACGTACGATTTATTTTCAAAGGCTCACCCTCGCGGTGGGCCTTTGTTGTATTGGCCTAGCCTAAAAAAGAATAATTATCATTTTTATTAGAGATGAAGGAAGCACTATGAAAAAACTTGACCGTCGTGATTTTTTAAAACTATCAGGTAGCACCTTAATTGGTATGACTCTTGGTGGAGTGGCGCTTCGTGCTAATGCCCAAGAGAAGCTGGCTTTGGACGATCCAACTGCGATCGCATTGAAATACACCCATAAGTCAGAAGTAGAAGGTGCATATTGCAAAAACTGCATGTACATTCAGGGTGAAGACGGTGCCGAGTGGCGCGGTTGTGGTATCTTCCCGGGCAAAGTAGTTGCCGCTGACGGATGGTGCTCTGCTTGGATGAAAAAGGCATAAATAAGTCAGTCAAATGCTAGACTCAAATTAAACATTAAAAAGCCCGCTAGTCAGCGGGCTTTTTGTTTGCAGGGCCATATTCTCAGTGGCCATTATCTATGGGTCATGTTTTATGGGCGATGTTCTGCGGGCAAGTTTCTATGGGTCACGTCCTATTGGGACGTAAACGGAGCCATCGCCTCATTAAAGTGGCTTTGTTCAATTGCGCTTTGCGCCAATTCTGGCTTGGTTAACTTCTGACTCGCTTGCTCGTACTTATATGCAAGATTAAGCAGAAACGCTTCATCCCATTTTTTTCCCATAAAGCTCAAATTAATAGGCAAACCGCGCATCGTGCCCATAGGTACCGACACTTGTGGGTATCCGGCGATTGCTGCCATCCATCCGGCTCCTGCAAACCCGCCTGCAAAGCTGTCTCCGTAAACAGGGTCAATTAAAAATGCAGGTGTTTGTGAAGGCATCATGATTGCTTCCACTTTATAGTCGCTAAGCAGTTTATCGATGCCCTTGGCTTGTGTTGCCTCTCGTAAAAAAGCGAGCGCCTCTTGATACTCTTCGTTATAGCCCTCTGTGGCCTGGGCATCTACAAACAAAGATTGGCCAAAAATAGCAAGCTCTCGGTCAGACTGGGCATTAAATGCAATGAGGTCTGCTAGGTTTTTGCTTGTCACTTCAGGCGCCGCATTGGCAAGGTAGGCGTTTAGTTCGTGCTTAAACTCAATTAACAATACCTGAAGAGCTTTTCCCCAAAACTCGTCTGGCGTTTCAAATTCTTCAATATCCACTACCTCAACACCTTGCGCGACTAGTGCGGCAATAGCTTCATCAAAGGCGGCAATGATCTCAGGGTGTTCTGACTGAACGGCACGGAACACGCCTATTCGCTTGCCTTTAATTGGCTGCTCAAGTTCTGCGGCATAGTCTTTTTTATAGCGGTCAGCATCGGCGGTTGCGGAGTCTCGCGGGTCGGTTCCTGCCATTACGCTGAGCATAATGGCCGCGTCTTTAACCGAGCGAGTCATGGGGCCAGCGGTATCTTGCGTCACTGAAATGGGCACAATGTGCGTGCGCGACAGCAGGCCAACGCTGGGCTTAACACCCACAATGCCGTTCATCGCCGTTGGGCAAATAATACTGCCGTTAGTTTCGGTACCAATCCCTAAAGGCGCATACTGGGCAGCAATGGCCGCGCCTGTGCCCGACGATGAACCACAAGGCGTGCGATCTAAACTATGTGGGTTACGGGTTTGACCGCCCACTGCGCTCCAGCCTGATACCGAATCGCCGTCTCTAAAATTTGCCCATTCCGATAAATTGGTTTTGCCTAATATGATGGCGCCGGCCTCTTTTAAGCGAGCAATAATAGGCGCATCGCGCCCGGTGTTGTTGTTAATGAGGGCAAGACTGCCGGCAGTGGTTGGCATTGTGCTGGTTTCTACATTGTCTTTTACCAGCACGGGCACGCCGTGTAGCGGCCCAACAATGTTGCCGGCTTTAACTTGCTTGTCTCGCTCTTTGGCAATGTTTAGCGCCTGTGCATTTATGTTTAGCACCGCTTGAATACGAGGTCCTTGTCGGTCGAGCGCTTCAATGCGCGCCAAATAAGCCTCTACTGCTTGCTCTGCCCTTATCTCTTGAGTAGCAATTTTGGCAGCCAGTGCATGGGCCGACATGTCAATAATTTTAGTTGTCGCTTGGTTTGCCGAATCCTTTGCTGGTGCGTCTGCGAAAGCCAGTTTGACTGAGCCCATTGTTATTGCAAGCACAAGCGCAGCGCAAAGAGAAAATGAAAAGGCTGTGAGCTGAGAAACCCGCGAAGTTTGTCGCATATGTATTCCTTTTTAAGTATTTATTGTTGATGTGGTCGTCGTTATGTTGATGCTTTTATTGTTGCTTTAATTGTCGCAATAAATAATACCGCTGTTTGGGCTCTTCTTTCAGTTGTAATCAATGTAGCGAGTGCGGCGAATGGTATCAATTGCGATAATTCAATAGGCATAACCGGTAGTGCTTTCATAGCGCCATGGTGCATCTTAATGCTATGACATTAATCAACTTATGCGCCTTAAGCAAGCCGAGCATTCAAAGTAGGGCCTCTCTCACCAAAGTCCCCTCAAGCAAAGCATCTCAAAGTAAAGAAATCTTAGTAAAGAAATTCTAGTAAAGAGCCTTGAGTTACGCACCTTGAGTAAATAACCTTTAGTTACGAACCCAAACCAAGGCCTCCAAATAAAGAACTAAACTAGAGCACACAAACCAAAGCACGCAGAATCTTTCATTCAAGGGTTAAAACGCACCGCCTTGTGTACACAAAGCCGCGCAAAACGTTTCCTAATTGGTTTTTATTAAAAGGAATATTCATGAGACATGCGGTGACATAAGGGGTCATAAAGCGTGATTTTGAGGATCGCTTTATCCGACAATAATGCACGAAATTATCTTACAATTAGCGCCATAAGCTCAGCTTTGCCTGATGTTTTAAATCTAAGTTATTAATAAATATGCATTATTTTCGTTCTTACATGTATCTTGCGGAGCAAGCTCGCACGTGTGCAATATTCCAAAAAACACGGTTAAACACGATTTTTATGCTTTCATGTTATAGATTTATCCAATCTTTCGCCTATATTTCGCGTAATCATTTCAACACAGATTGTCTCTGTTGAATTTTTAACATTTAGGTAAGGAAGACAGTACATGAAAAAACTTATGATGGGTGGTTTATTAACACTAGCGAGTACCGCAGTATTCGCCGCTGACGTTTGTGAAGGCTACGGTCCGCAGACAGGTCGCGATATTGACCAGCGAGAAGGAACAAACAAAGTTGTTTTTTCTATGGCACCACCGTCTACACAAATGAATTTGTGCAACATTCACTTTCATAAAAATGCAGAGCACAAGGCAAAAGACTTTTCAGTGCCCGCTCCTGGTAATGCAGGCTTTATGTGCGGCATGAGTCAGAACCTTACTGCTGCAGAGCTAAAAGCGCCAGCAGGTAAAGTATGCGGTGATTTAAAACCAGGTGACACTATTGAAATGCACTGGGTACACACTTCGTGTGACGTAGCACCGGGTCCTGGCTTGGGAAGCTGTTTATCTGACAAGTGTGCAAACCCAGACTTACGCGTAGAAACCCAAGTATTTACATTGGTAAATGATTCGAGCGCGATGGATTTCAACGACATGGACTACGATGGCAACATGGTGAATGGCTACCATCAACCAAAAGCGCTACCTATGACAACAGGCGCTCCAGTTGAGTTTTTAGGCTCCACTACTGGCCCTTCTTATACTGAGCAGGTGTGTTCACCGCTACAGGTAAGCTGGTCGGTACGTCCGCAGTGCGCAAAACTAGATATCAACAGCATCGCTAAATGGTGTGAGAGCAATGAGTTTGACGAAAAAGAAGGTCATGGTGTTCGTCAGTTAGTTACCGACAAGCGCTTGCTTTCAGTTATTAACTAATTGCAGATTAGCATTTTGCTAAGTTGATAGTTAATTAGTTTGTACCAAACGCCGAGCTCGTCTCGGCGTTTTTGTGTGAGCAGCTTTCTTCAAGAGCCAGCGCCGCTAGCAAAAACCAGCAAGGCCCTGAAACTCGGCATCACGCCGGTATTGGTAAGTTAGCAATTTGTAGGTACGAGCACATCCCATCTAGCATCACACTTAGCATCCCATTTAAGTTCAGTTTTACGATTCATCCAAATAAACTATAAATTTGAGCTAAATAGCCTCTCTAAGCCCCGATTTACCTGTTTTTTTATACCATTTTACCGTGTAGTTTTTATCTGCTTTGCCGATACAAATCTATTGAGATAGACCAACTATGGATATTTGATTGTATTTTTATGGCGGCAGTTAAACTTCAAACCCTTTCTGTAAAGCATTTAAAGCCGGGCATGGTTTTGCACAGCATCGTCAAGCAAACCGGTAGGCTTGAGGTGAAAAGTAAGGGCAAAATTCGTCATAAAGGCGTAATTGAACAGCTCATCGCAAGCGGCGTAAAGTCGGTCAAAATTGAGCTGGCCGATGAAAAACCCTCAAAGGCAGGCAAAGTCACCACGCAAAATTTAGCTAAGCGCTTTGAAGCCGCTAATGACGACAAGGTCGAACAAAAGCCCGCGATTGATCTGCACGCGCCACCGCCTAAACTTTTATTGTCTGACATTTTAGTGCCAGAAGACGACTTTGAAACCATTGAATTAGATGACTTTCACAGTGCTGGTGAAGTGGCCGATGATAGCATTGATGACGCGGGCAAAGGCCACGCCCAGACAACACCCGCACACAAACCATCTGCCGAGCAAGCGCCATCGGTTAAAAAAGAGCAAGCACCGCCTAAACTAAACGATAAAGCCAACAGCAAACGCGAACACGAAAAAATTGAGCAGCTAGTGATTGACTGTAAGCGATTGCATAACAAGCTAAAACTCAATATCGAGAAAAAAGCGCCGGTAGATTTGAGTGAATCAAAAACCATTGTGTCTAATTTGCACGCTAATTTGATGGAAGACCCAGAGGTATTGCTGTGCCTGAGTATGATACGTAATGACGGTGAGTATTTGAGCAATCATGCTATGCACACGTCGGTTTTATTGTGTCATTTTGCGAAGTTTTTGGGGATGTCGGCATACGATTGTAAGCGCCTCGCGCTATTAGGATTCTTTTTCGATATTGGGATGCTGCAAGTACCCAAAGAAATTTTGCATAAACAAGGTGTACCGAGTCCGAACGAGCAGAAAATTATTCAGTCGCACGTGCAAAAATCTTTAGACTTACTCGCACCCCTCGAATTAGACAGCGAGTTAGTGCTCGCTATAGAGCAGCATCACGAAAGACTTGATGGCAGTGGTTATCCAAATCAACTACAGGGCGAAGATATCCATAAATTTGCGCGCATGTTAGCCATTGTTGACTGCTACGATGCGATGACCACAAACCGCCCATTTCAAAAAAAATCGAGCCCCGCGGCAGCGCTCAAACTTATCACCAATAAAGCCTATGGATACGACCTGAAATTGGCACTGCAGTTTGTGCGATGCATTGGTGTATACCCAGTGGGGAGCTTGGTTATATTGAGCAATCAGCAAATTGCGCTGGTGGTTAAAAACTACGAAAGTAACGCACTCAAACCAAAGCTTAAGGTGTTTTATTCGATTGACACAAACGACTACATTGAGCCGGTTAATCTCGATTTATCAAAGACAAACAGCAAGCTCACCATTTTGAAGCCAACGCTTGCAGAGCATCATCGCCTCGACCTCGAGCGAGTGACCTTTTAGCCCATGGACTGCATTAGCAGATTAGTCAGACTAGTTACAAACATGTTCATCATGCAAAGCGTTAGTGTAATGTCTGCTTACGTCATCTCTGCATGTGTAATTGCTTTTTGCGTAACGTCCCTCTCTCATGCCCAAGATTCGACCAGTGGTTCGGCTTCTGGCTCTGGTGAGCCTACTCGCGTATTGTTTTTGTCTTCAGGAAGCGCCGACAATAGCTTTGATACAGCCATTATGCAGAGCTTTTCAAAGCATTTATTTAGTGTTTCTGAAAACGGCGCCTCTGAAAACGCCGCCTCTAATGTTGTCACTAATGCCGCCACTAATGCCGCCACTAACAAAATAGCGCTGTTCGACGAATTCCTCGATTTTAAGCGCTTCGATTCACCAGAAAACATCGCGAGTACGGCAAAGGTGCTTGGCGCAAAGTATCGAGACACCGTGTTCGACCTCATCATCTTTGACAGCCAAACCCTCGCAGACTCGCTTGATTACGCGAATAACATCGCCAGATCGGCAGCTAAAATAGTGCTCTTGCGAGACAACGAAACACCTAGCGGCGCTTATCAAAATGTATTTGCATACTCCATAGCCCCCGACTACGACATGCAGCTTAGCGCCATTGCAGATTATAGCGGTCGTAAACACATTTATATATTGGTAGATGCCTCACGCGCTGAGGCATTTATAAAGCTTAAACAAGCTTTTGAGGCGCAAGAAGACGCCAAGATACACATTGAGCTGGTTGAATTTACCAGCTTGGGCCAAAGTATTGATGTCCTTAGAGCCCTCGACCCAACATCTCTAGTGTTTATTACGCCCATTACCGCAAAAATACGTGATGTAGTGTTCAGCCCCAAAGAAGTAGCCGACCAGCTAGCTAAGTTAATTCCGGTGCCTATTGCTGTGCCATACAGTGCGATGATCAGCCATGACATTTATGGTGGTTACGTAGTCACGTCTGAATCAATTGGCCAGCAGTTGGCAAGTAATGCCTTGGCCCTTCTTGCTGGTCAGCAAACACTGGCCGATACCACCAATAGCTACCAGTGGCAGGTAAACCATAGCGCGATGCGTATTAATAATATGTCGTCTAAGAATTTCCCAGCAGATACGCTCATACTTAATCAGCCCCCCTCTATATTTGAGATGTTTTACCAAGAGCTCATTGCAGTAGGTATTGTAGTGGCGATATTAATGGTGGTGGTAAACCTGAACTTATCGCGGTATCGCAAACTTAATAAACAAAAACGCAAAGAGTTGCGCTCACAGCATCAGTTGCAATTACTGAACAAAAGAACTGAGTTGGCAACGAATTCAGCACATATTGGCGTGTGGGAATATGTGTTTTCAAACGGCCGTCTTGCATGGAATTCGGTGATGTATCAGCTCCATGGAATCGAAGAGTTTGGCGAATCGTTTTCAATGGAAGGCTGGATGAATTTTTTGCATAAAGACGACCAGCTCGCGGTAATGCAAATTTTGGCATCCTATGATGCAGATAATCCGGTGTTTGTTCACGACTATCGATGCATTGACCCTAAAATGAATACTCGTTATCACCGCATTCGCGGTGAGCGTATTTTTAATGAGCAAAATGAGTTGGAGAGGCTCGTTGGCACGGTTATGGATGTGTCGGATGAGATTGAAAACGAAAAGCATCTGCGCGAAGAGCATGACAGAGCAAATAGCGCTAGAGCCGCAAAAACTGCCTTTTTAGCCAATATGAGTCACGAAATTCGCACCCCGCTAAACGGCGTATTAGGTGCGGCCGACATTTTGTCGCGCTCAGAATTAAACCCAAAGCAAAGCACCTACACCAATATGATCAAGTCGTCGGCAACAGGGCTGCTATATATATTGGACGATATACTCGACTTATCTAAGATTGAGCATGGTGAGCTGAATATCAACGAGCAAGCCACTGAACTGCGCAAAGTTGTTCAGCAGGTTATGTCGAGTTTTGCTTTAGAAATAAAACGAAAACAGTTAAAGCTCAAGATTCTCTTTCCTCAGCATGTGCCGAGTAATTTACTGCTCGACCAACAGCGTTTGAAGCAGGTGTTATTTAATCTTGTGGGTAATGCTGTGAAGTTTACCGAAGAGGGTTATATCCAGATTGAGGTAGATTTTGCCTTTAACGTGCCTAATTCAAGCCAAGAAGGGCAGCTTACCATTGAAGTAAAAGATACCGGTGTTGGCATAAGTGAAGAAGGTCAGTCGCGTATATTTAAAAGCTTTGAGCAAGACGATGTGTCGACGGTTCGAAAGTTCGGCGGCACCGGACTTGGTTTGAGTATTTCCAAAAAATTAGCCAAGCTAATGAACGGTGATATAAGCGTAAAGAGCAAACTCGGTGAGGGAAGCGCCTTTTTATTGACCTTACCTAAGGTAGCGCTGATTAACGAAGAGCACAAGCCCGTTGATAAAGAACAGACTGCGACGCCTGACTTTGGGTCAAAGCGTATTTTAGTGGTTGACGATATTGAAATTAATCAAGAAATTGTGGGCCAAATGCTTAAAGACACCGGCGCACAGTACATTTTTGCCAGCAATGGTTTGTATGCCTTAGAGGTCCTCGAAAAACACAGTTTTGACATTATTTTAATGGATATTTTAATGCCAGAAATGGACGGCTACGAGACGACTCTCGCCATTCGCAAAAAAGAGAGGCTGCAAGGGTTAGAGCCATCGCTCATTGTGGCTTTAACGGCTCATGCCCTTAAAGGCGACAAAGAGAAGTGCCTAGCGGTAGGCATGAACGACTATTTAACCAAGCCCATCAACCGCCAAGCCCTATACACATGCCTGAGCAAATATTTGCTTGAAAAGGAGTGTACGGCATGATGCTTAAAAATAAGGCTGTATCTTGTTGTTATGCCCCAGTGTTATGCGCGGTGCTTGCATGGACCTTATTGTTCAGCTGTTCGCTCAACGCGCAAAATGCCTATTCTGAATTTTCAATCTCGCCTACCATTTTATTGGTCACTAACGAAAACGGCGAACTGCCTTGGAATCAGAAGTTTAAAGCGTCGTTTAGCGACAATCTCAAAGCGCGTTATCCAAACGCAAAAGTGTATAACGAATATGTTGATTCGATTAACTTTAGTCATCCTGATTATCTTGATGCAAAGTTTGCTCAGCTAAAGCTTAAATACAACAAAACCCATTTTGACTTTGCGGTGATAGACGGAAACGGCAATGCCAATTTTGAGGGGCATGCATTTTCGCTTTTACCCAAAACCCCTAAAGTGATTATGCGCTGGGATCAAACTAACGCGCTGCGAGAAGACCCGCTGCGCAAAGTGTTTAACGTAGCGCCAAGCTATTCTCAATTAATTCAGTCAATTGTGCGCACCAAAGCGCCAAGCACCATCGCAATCATGCATCATGCGCTGGCCAGTAACACATTAGAAGATTTAGACAAAGTACGCGAAGACATTGGCGCTCGTCGATACTCTGCCAATATTGAATACATGCCGGTTACGTCAATTTACGAAGCGCAAAACAAAATTAAACGCCTACCGGAGAACAGCGTTGTGGTGATTCTGCCGTTCCAGTTGTCGTATGGGCAAAACGCGGCTTATCCGAGAGACATTGTTACGCAGATTTCAAACACCTCAGATGTGCCTATTTTTGTACATTGGGACACCTTAATCACCGGCAAGGTAGTGGGCGGTTATGTGGTATCGGCCTCTAAAGTGGCCGAGCAGGTGGCGTTAGCAGGCATCAATGTATTAAACGGGCGCAATCTCATTTTGCAAAACCGCAATATTTATGAACATGTTTACAACTACAAAGCACTCGAAGCTTTTGGCATATCTCGCACCTTTTTGCCCAACAATAGTCGCGTCATTAATAAGCCTGATAGTGCATTTAGCCTGTTTACGAATACTTATATTAGTTTGGTGGTGCTGGTGCTGTTTTTGGTAAGTGTTGCGCTGCTGATGCTGCGCTGGAACCGCGCGCTGAGTAAACATCAAGCCAAGCTATTAGCCTCCAAGGCAAGTTTGCAGGCCACAAACGAACGCTTTGAACTGGCCACATCTGCAGCGAGTTTAGGAATTTGGGAGTATGAGCTTGGCAGCAAAGCCATGTATTGGAATCGTTGGATGTATGAGCACCATCAGCTCGCCTCCACGAGTGCCTCGTATAATTTTGATACGTGGTTAACCCTTGTTCACGATGATGACAGAGGCGAGCTAGAACGCACCCTTGTTCACGCCATTGGCCGCAAGCAAGCCGAGGTTGATATACAGTATCGCGTTATGTCGTCTTCAGGAGATGTGCGGTATTTAAGCCTGCATGCACAAGTTATTTTAGACGATAAAGACTTACCCGACCGCCTACTTGGCACACTGAGAGACGTTACCACGCAAATAGAGTATCGCAGCATGCTAGAAACTGAACGCAAGGCCGCCGAGTCGGCCACCCGAGCAAAGACCGAATTTTTAGCGGGTATGAGCCATGAAATACGGACGCCCATGAATGGTGTGATTGGCGCCGCTGACCTACTCGGCCAGAGTAATTTAAATGCGTTTCAGTCTAAATACGCAGGCATTATTAAAAAGTCGGCCACCGGGCTACTGCGCATTCTCAACGATATTTTAGATTTGTCTAAAATTGAAAGTAATAAGCTGCAAATTGCGAAACATCCATTTGATTTAGAAGAGCTGCTGATTTCGACCGTGGCGTTTTATCAAGCTGCGGCAGTGGAAAAGGGCATTAAGCTACAGTTGCTGTTAAATCCTGAGGCGAAGGTATGGGTGTCGGCAGACAGCACACGTATTAAACAGGTGTTACAGCATCTTATTGACAATGCCATTAAATTTACCGACTTAGGCGATGTAGATGTAATCGTGAGCCTTACCAATATCAGTGAGTCAAAGGCGGTGAGCCGGCCAAGGTTAAAAGTAGAAGTACGAGACACCGGCGCTGGAATTGCACCTGAGCGCCAAGTGCAGATATTTCAGCGCTTTGTGCAAACAAGCTCAAACCATGTAAGCCAAATTGAAGGCACCGGCCTGGGCTTAACCATATCGAGCCAACTGCTGAGCTTAATGAAGGGCGCTTTAACGCTGGAGTCGCAGCTTAATGTGGGCAGCAGCTTTTTTGTATCATTGCCCATTGATGTGCTCGATTTTAGAAGCGCCCAAGGCTATGAGTTTAATCAAAGCGGATTGGCACAAATGGTCGGTAAAACCATACTGGTGGTCGACGACAACGAGATTAATCATGAAATTTTAAGCCATATGCTAATGCCAACAAAGGCTAATATTTTGGTGGCTGAATCGGGCAGACAAGCAATAGACATGGTAAAAACCCATCATGTAGACATTATTTTTATGGACATTGTTATGCCTGAAATGGACGGATTTGAGGCTAGCAAGCGTATAAGAGAGCTTCTTGCACAGCAGGGCGAAGCGCAGTGCACTATTGTAAGCATTAGCGCAAACAGCGAGTATGATATTAATAGAAGCGATGCGGCTGCGGATTTCGACTACATTTTGACTAAGCCTTTGCGCCAACCAGAAATTATGGGCGTATTGTCGGACGCGTCTCGTCGTATCGCTGCAACGAGTGAGAAGTCGGAGCCTCAGGGCGCAAAGCCTGTTTAGCCGTTTTATCGATGTTAAAACTTACGTCTTTGTAAATGGTGTAATGATTTAGTGACCCAGGTATCATAAAAGCCTTACTCATATTGAGTACCAAAAACCTGCTAAGCGAACTTTTAGCGTTTACCATGAGAGATAGCCATGCCGAAATCTAGCCGACGTTTTGCTTTGAGTAGTTCTGTTGGCAGCGCAGACTCTCGCGTGGTGATAGTCATGATTTGTTTTTTGGTAATTGGTTGGTATAGCGCTAAAGACCTAGGCTATATGCTTACTGGAGGGAGTTGGTTGAGCACGCCAGGTGTGGTCGTACACTCGAGAGTAGATAAGACCGGACGTTTGAACAGCGATACTTTGTATATTGAATTTACTTATGCGGTAAATGGCAAGGCTTATACTAGCAACAACATTGACTTTGGTGCTTGGGCTTACGACATTCCAGCTTATTTACAAAAGTATCCGGTAGGAAAACCCGTTACCGTGCACTACGACCCTGCATCGCCTAACGATGCGGTGCTTGAAAAGTCGGGCAGCTTTTTGTTAAGCCTAATAATGTGTGTACTCTTTTGGGGCGCAGCAGGCGCGATGGGGTATTATCGGTTTGTTCGCAGGGCTTAGGTTTTGTGTTTTTAATGTCAAAACACAATGTTTAGTTGAGGCACGCTAAATAATTCACCCCTTTTTGTTTTTTGCATCGTTTGTAGGGTAAATGCGGCAAAAAGGAAGACCTATGCTTATCGATTCTATTAGCCATACTTCTCAGTTACATAATCACTTACCTAATAAATTGTCTAATACATTACTTAATCAATCAACAGGCAGTGTTAAGCGCTTTATGGCAAGTATTGTCTGCGCTGGCGTTGTTACCTTTGCGCTTTTTGCTGGCATGCAGGCCATGGTTGCACAAGACGATATGCGGCAAGTTAAATCTGCACCCGCTGCGCTGATCAATATCATGATGCCCGAACTTGATGAAACGATTCGCACTTTAATCGTGGTGCCTGAGCCCCCCATAGCCAAACAGCTGCCGCAGTCCAAACCATTGGTGCCCGATGATGAAAGCCACAACAATGACTTTACAAACCCAGTTATGACAGTGCCGCCAGTACAAATATCGGTTATTCAACCGGGGCTTGTTGTTGAGAAGCAGCCTCGTCCTATGGTGCGGGTGCCACCGCAATATCCTAATAATGCAGCGACCAAAGGTATAGAAGGTTACGTTACGCTTTCGTTTAGCGTGAATGCAGTAGGTGAGGTAGAGAATGTTATTGTTGTAGACGCCCAGCCCAAAGGCGTTTTTGAAAAGGCGGCCAAGCGAGCATTGCGTAAATGGAAGTATCAGCCCAGAATAGAACAAGGAAAGGCAGTAGCCATGAGCGGCCTTGCCGTAACGCTCGACTTTACCCTAGAGCAGTAAACACTTTTCAGCCCTAGTTAAGGAGCTTGGATTTGAAGCTATTAACCAGCCTAGGATTATTGGATAGCAAAACAAATGATGTTGATGTGCTCATTGCCGAATATGCAATTAAGCAAAAGCAAAAAGTGTTTGACCAGCTTTATGCCCAGTTAGCTGACGATTTGTATCATTATTTGGTTTCATTATCTGACCAAGATTTGGCGCAAGATATCGCCCAAAAGACATGGCTAAAGGTGTATGAAAAGCCTCAGCGGTACCAAGGCAAAGCCGGGTTTAAGTTTTGGTTATTCCGGGTGGGGCGCAACGCCTTAATTGACGAATTTAGGAAGCAAAATCGCGTGTGTCATTTATTGGAAGAGCACCTTACAGAAGATGGTACAAGGCAAGAGGATATTTTGGAGCAAGATATTCAACTTTGTTTTGACCGCGCTTTAATGGCTCTGCCTTTTTTGCAGCGAGAAGCCTTTTGCTTGCAACAAGAGGGATTTAGTTTAGAGCAAATAGCTCAAATAAGTGGCGACCCGAAAGAAACCATCAAAACCCGATTGCGCTATGCGAAAGGTTTTTTAAAACGCCGTTTGGAGACTCTTCATGAGTGATAAACATTCAGCACAACAAAATAGCGAGCAGGCGGAATCTCATAACAAGCGCGGGACAAACCATGAGCCTTACACAAGTAAAGCTAATACGCCATCGCTTGAGGCACTTTATCAGGCACGCAAAGCGCGCGTTAAATCACCGGCTGGTGTAAAGTCGCACTTTGATAATGCTGCCTCACCCACCCGATATGCATTTGCCAATATGATTGAGTCGCTTAGCGCCCGTATAAAAACAACAGCTACCTTCGCCGCTGTAGCAGTTGCAATATTGGTGATCAGTTATCATCAATACGTCCCCAATTCTAGCTATTTAGTGCAAGCAAACCAGCCTGCAATGACGGCAAAATATACTAGCGTGCAGGTGCATATCTTAGACTCGGAAGTAGCTGAACCAACTAGTCAGCGCACGTTTAATTACAGCAAAGCCAAGCAAGATATGCTTAGCCAGCAAGCCTCGCGAATAGACTACACACAAATAGCGCGCGTAGTTAATTTTGAAGAAAGCGCTCAGCTAGTTACCTGTAATGAAGAGCTCATAGAAATATCGAAGCAAGCACTTACTATGCTGCTCAGTGCAGACAAAGCAAGCTCAACTGCACAGCCGCCCACGTTACTAGAAGGTGAGTTGATGGCGCTGACCTTTAGTGAGAGTGGGTATATCTTGGATATTCATCGCGCTGTGGTTGGGGAGCAGTGTGGGTGATTGACGAAGTAGTGGGCATTTAATTCGCATGAAACGCTTAGCGTAACGGTTTGAGCCTTCAGTTACTGAGAAATGAATAGTTTGCGCTTCACCATATTTCGTTTTTTCATTGCTCTGTTATGGGCGCCTGCTAACAGATGTGCGCAGTGATTAGTAGTATTGACACACTAGCTTCGGAATTTAAGGTAAAGCGTTTCGAATAGAGCAAACTAATAGCCTTGTACTAATTTGTAAGCCGTTACGCCGGCAGTTTGTATGCACCAATGTAAGCGCAAGCCCAAATGCTCACGCCTATGACTAAAGTCGACGCCCATTCGTATTGTTCAGGCAATAAAAAAGACGCAATAAGGTCACCGCATAAAGCGCCCGCGAATATACCTAATGCTAATCCGAAGTAGTTGATCTTCATATTAGTCTGCTTTTTGAACTTAGGTTTCATTGAATTAGAGGTCACTCTATTTTCATTTATTAAGTGAGCTCAAAATTTATCATTTTCTAATATTAATTCTTATGAACAATAGTTCAGAACCATATCGTAACACCAAGGTTGCCAGGCCGCGTGTGCTTAAAGCTTAGTTTGCCAGAGGGAGTCGATATCCATCAACGACATAAGTTAAAACAACAATATCCAAAAAAATCTAGTGCGCGACACAGTTCGTTTTTGTACTGTATAGAAAATCTTGGAATCTGTAATTCTTGGCTAACCCGCTTAATATGACCATTAACTTCTATCAAATCCATGCGGCGGAATACTTCGATGAAACTATTTCACTGTCGATGAACGAGGCACTTGCGCGCTTTATGCCAAGACTGTCCAAAGGCTCTAGTGTGCTTGATTTGGGTTGTGGTTCAGGCCGCGACAGTCTCTATTTTATTGAAAATGGCTTTGCAGTCACTGCGCTCGATGGTTGCGAGGCATTGGCTAAAAAAGCATCGCTGCACATCGGGCAAGAGGTGCTAGTGCAAGATTTTTGCGCATTGTCTTTACCGTCTAAGTTTGATGGCATTTGGGCCTGTGCTAGTTTATTGCATCTACCGAAAAAAGACATGCTGCCTGTATTGAAGTACCTTAAAGCTCATCTGTCGCCAAATGGCGTTTTTTACGCTTCGTTCAAAGCTATAAACGAAGATGAAGGGCTTACACACGAAGGTGTTGATTCAAAAGGGCGTTTCTTTGCATATTACGACATGGACGAATTAATTGAATTGTTTCAAGAAGTTGGTTTTAAAGCCATCGAACAATGGCAAGAGCGCAAGCCTTTGCGCGGGGGAATGCAAACTTGGCTAAATCTCATTGTGACTCATGCTAAATAATACCTCCCATCAAATTAGCTTTGGCAATGAAGATCCATTTTTGCCGCATCTATTAGAGGCGATAAACCGCTCTGCACGGATTGATTTTGCTGTATCGTTTATCAAAATGTCGGGCTTGCAAAAGATATTGTCAGCACTGGTAGATGCTGGTGAGCGTGGTGCATCCATTCGGATTTTAACCAGTGATTATTTGAACATTACCGAGCCATCGGCACTGGGTACCTTAAATTCATTAACGAATATTCAAACTTATTTGTTTGCCGCCCGGGAGCAAAGCTTTCATGTAAAGTCTTATATTTTTTGTTATGGCGATGAGCACGAAAATCTGAGCGACGGCATTGCATTTATTGGTTCAAGTAACTTGTCAAAGGCGGCACTGACTAACGCATTTGAATGGAACGTGGGTGTTCAACGAGAGCGCGAGCCCGCTATGTTTTCTGCTATACAGGCTGCTTTTGCAAAGTTGCTAAACCATCCTTATACCTCAGCGACTAACGACATAATCATCGCCCAGTACGCTAAAAGATATGAGGCAAATCGTCAGTTAGCAGCGACTCACGTTGCTGAACCAAGCCCGCAGCCAGCCCCTGAGCAAGTTGAAGAAGCATTTCAACCCAACATGATTCAAGAAGAAGCTTTGCAAGCTCTCGCTAAAACCAGAGAAGATGGCTATTTGCGTGGCTTAGTTGTGATGGCAACAGGCACAGGGAAAACTTGGTTGGCGGCTTTCGATGCTGCCAATATAGAAGCGAAGCGTGTGTTGTTTATTGCGCATCGAGAAGAAATCTTACTTCAAGCCCAAGCCACTTTTGGACAGCTTTTACCCAACTACACTAGCGGTATTGTAAATGCGCAGCAAAAAGAACTGAAAGCCGATTTAGTTTTTGCTTCTGTAATGACGATTGGTAAAGGACACATTCTGCAACGTCTTCCTGCCGACCACTTCGATTACGTTGTAATTGATGAATTTCATCATGCCAGTGCGCCCTCATATCAAGCGGTGATGAATTACTTTACGCCGCGCTTTTTACTGGGCTTGACCGCCACGCCAAAACGCACAGATAACGCAAATATTCTTGCCCTTTGTGACAACAATTTGGTTTATCAAATTGATATGCCCCTAGCAATTGCAAAATCAGTGCTCGTTCCATTTCGCTACTATGGCATAAAAGATACAGTGGATTACGCAGAAATACCTTGGCGCAACGGTAAATTTGACCCAGATGCGCTTACATCAAAATTTGCCACTCGGCAGCGAGCGCAGCATAACTTTGTGAACTGGCAAGCGCGAAAACAAAGTCGCACGCTGGGCTTTTGTGTGTCTATCGCGCACGCAGAGTTCATGGCTGAGTACTTTTCAAGTCAAGGCGCAAGAGCGCTTGCCGTGCATTCACGCTCGCATACGCCGCGCAATGTTGCTTTGCAGATGCTATCGAGAGGCGAGATTGACATCATTTTCGCGGTAGATTTGTTTAACGAAGGTACCGATTTACCGCTAATCGATACGATTTTAATGCTGCGCCCCACCGAATCAAAAATCATCTATTTACAGCAAATAGGCCGAGGCTTGCGCTTAGCGCATGGCAAGTCGCATTTGGTGATCATTGATTATGTGGGCAATCACAATACTTATTTTACTCAGTTCGAGGCCTTATTAGGCATCAATTCAAGCAATGAGCAGCGTAAAGCGTTTTTAAAGAACGCGCATGCAATAACACTAGATAATGGCTGCTTTGTTAACTTAGCGCCTGATGCGGTAAGTATGTTAGACAAGCTCGTTCAAAGCAGCGTAAAGACACATCAAGCCTTATACCAGAATTTAAGTGAAACGCTCGGACATAGGCCTACATTGAGTGAATATATAGAAGGTGGCGGAGATGTAAGCAAGATTCGCCATCATAGTGATTTCTGGTTCAACTTTGTGTATCAACAGGAAGGGATGCCGTCAGAAATGGAAGCCGTGATTAACGAACATGGCGCGCTGCTATTTGAAGTAGAGAAAACAGCGATGACCAAGTCTTTTAAGATGATTTTGCTCAAAGCCTTTATTGAATGTGGCGGTCTGTTGGGCGCGGTTGAGATAAGCACGCTTTGTGAGCGCTCGTGGTACGTACTGCGCAGACATCCCGAATTATTTAATGACCTAACAAAGCCATTGCAGCGGCATATTACCAATGGCGATTATCCTGCCAGTTTCACTACGTATTGGAATAAAAACCCTATCAATGCCTGGGTAGGTGGGAATTCGAAGAAGCGTAAAGCGTTTTTTGAAGTTGAAAATGATAGATTTGGGCTTAAAAAACCCGTGTCTAAACAGCAACACGATTTGTTGTCGAGTTGCTTGTTGGAGTTGATTGATTATAAGTTGATGGTTTATGGGCTGCGAGAGGGGGTAGTAGTTGGATAAGCTCGTTGCTTTTGCTCAATAAAGTGTTCGGGTTTATTGTGCCATAAAACTGATAGCAAAAAAATTGGTTAGAAATCTACCGTTTAAATACAAAAATCAACAAATAAAGGGAAATAAACTACCGAAAAAAGAAGAACACCTCATGAATTCGGAGCTTTACTACCGTGAGGTGTTTGGACGCTACTTGATATTATTCGATATTCTGGATCTGCTCCCGCATCTGCTCAATCAACACCTTTATTTCCACCGCCGACTGCGTCACATCTTTATTAATCGACTTACTGCCTAAGGTGTTCGCTTCGCGGTTAAATTCTTGCATCATAAAATCGAGTCTGCGGCCGATTGCACCGCCCTTTTTCATGATCTTTTGCGTTTCGCCAATGTGCGATTTGAGGCGGTCTAGTTCTTCGGCTACATCGGTTTTTTGGGCAAGCAATACCATCTCTTGCTCTACGCGGGTATCTTCAAGCTCTACTTGCGCCTCGGCAAACTTGCTGCGAATGCGCTCTTTTTGCCATTCGAGTACCGCTGGCATGTGCGCAATAACCGATTCTACTTCGCTCAATATGCCGTCGAGCCTTTGATGAATAAGGGCAGCCATGCTTTCGCCTTCGCTTGCGCGGGCCGATAAAAACTGTGTAAGGGCCTCGTCAAACGCGCTCATGAGTTGTTGCTGCATTTGGTCTACATCGGCCTCTTGCGTGGCCATTACGCCAGGCCATCGCAATATGTCGGTGGGGTTTATGCTGCCGTCTGCCCCGGCTGTTTGCACCTGCTTTGCCGCCTGTATAAGCTGATTAGCAAGCTCCGGATGAAAAGTCATGGCGCCTTGATTTGCTTCATTGAAACTCAAGCGCAGCGCACACTCAACTTTGCCGCGCTGCAGGCGCTTTCTGAAACGCTCGCGTAAAAGTGGCTCAAGCGACCTAAACTGCTCTGGCAAACGATAGTGCGTTTCTAAGTAGCGCTGATTTACCGACCTAATTTCCCATACTGCGCTGCCCCATTCTGCTTTGGTCTCAACGCGGGCAAATCCTGTCATGCTGTAAATCATAGCGGTCTCTTTTGTGGTTTATATTTCGTGTTTAAGTCTAGTGAGTATGGCCGCTAATGTCATGTTTTTATTTATGTGAGGGCTTAGTGAAATTTCGCTTTTTTGCGTAATCAAGAGTGTGATATTGTGATGTTTAAAGTTTAATCACGGAAGCATTACCATACCAAGGAGAGTATATGAATTCCCTGAAATCTTGCGTAGCAATTATGTGCGTTTGCATGTTGTTTGTGTCTTCAGCACTGGCCGATACCGGGCCAAGTCCTGCCGATTTTGCCAAAGACTCTGAATTTTCGTCGGCAAAAATAAGCCCCGATGGCAAACACCTCGCCATAATTATAAGGAAAGACGACAAGCGGCGGTTGGCTATTGTTAAAGCCGACACGCTAGAGCCTGTGGGTGGTGCCGATTTTGGTGGCAAACAACAGGTGGGTGCGTTTTGGTGGGCAAACAATGAGCGCATTGTTATGCAAATATTGCAGAGCGAGCCATGGTCGGAAGACCCAAGTTACTACGGAGAGCTATACGCGATAAACCTCGATGGCAAGCTCGGCGAAATTATTTTTGGCTATCGCGGCGGTGAGCAGCAAGTAGGCACTAAGCTTAAAACAAAAGAGGCGGTGCGTGGTTTTGCTGACGTAGTAAACCTCTTGCCTAACGACGAAGACCATATTCTCATTACCGTTAAGCCTTGGAGCATGGCTGGCTTGTCGCAAAAAACGCTGCACAAGCTTAACATTAACACTGGCGACCTAAGTTCGGTTGTGGCTAGCACGCCGCTAGGCACTTTTTACGTTGTTTCTACTGACGAGGGCGAGCCCGTTGTTGCGGTTGGCATTGATGAAAATTACAAACGCATCATTTATAGCTACAACAACGGCCAATACAACGACATTTCTGATCAAGGCTTTGGTGGCGGTTTTGAGGCAATTGGGGTAGACGAGCAAGGCGAAAACTTAATTTATATCGACGACAGTGAAACGAATACCACTGCCCTATACCGAATGAACCTCAAATCGGGTAAGAGAGCACTTATTTACAATAACCCAAAGGTAGATATAACCGGCTTAGCGCTCGACAGTACCGATAGTGTGCCGCTGGCTATTGCCCTTGACGATGGCTACCCAAGCTATGTCTTGCTCGACTCAGCGTCTAGTGAGCGTGCAATTTATGAGCACCTGTTTAGTGTATTTAAAGGATATGTGGTTTCTATCACCAGCGCAGACGACGCCAATGAGCAATTCGTCATTTACGCCCACAATGAAATTGTGCCCGGTCAGTTTTATCTATACAACGCTAAAACTAAGAAGCTCAGGCTGTTATTTACAAACAAAAAAGAGCTGCCAAGTACGTCGCTTTCGCAGTCTTTTCCGTTCTCATTTGCAGCCTCCGACGGCGCGCAAATACCTGCTTATATAACCTTCCCCTCGCATATTCCTGAAACCCAAAATGTGCCTTTAGTGGTCCTTGTGCACGGCGGGCCAGAGTCGCGAGACTATTGGCGCTTCAACTCTGAAGTGCAAATGCTGGCATCTAGAGGCTATGCGGTGTTGCGCGTTAATTTCAGAGGGTCAACCGGCTATGGCAAAAAACATCAATTCGCCGTCCGTAAAAACTGGGGCACGCTTGCCCAGCAAGACATCATTGAGGCAACGCAATATGTGATTAACTCAGGCGGCATTCAAACAGATAAGGTTTGCATAATGGGAAGCAGCTTTGGTGGTTACTCTGCGGTGATGTCGGCCACAATCGCGCCCGATTTGTTTACGTGCGTGGTAGCAAGTGCTGGTGTTTACGACCTTGAACAACTTAAAGAGGAGGGGAACGTAAGCGAGTACCTGCTTTATGGCCCAGCTTTTTTAAATATACAACTAGGCAGCGACCCAGCTCAGTTAAAAGCGCAGTCACCAGTGACTCATGTAGCAAAGTTAAAAGCGCCTTTATTGCTGGCTCATGGCGGTGACGACTACCAAGTGCCTATTGCGCATGCCAAAACGCTTATGACCGAGCTCGACCGTTATTCAAAAGACTACCAGTGGTTTACCATTGACCGCGCTGGGCACAGTTTTTATGAAGAAGAGTCGCAAATTAAATATTTTGAGACTGTTGCGGCATTTTTAGACAAGCACCTAAAGTAGGCCTTTATACTCAACATCGGTTTGGACGCCCCTTCTAGATGCGGTATACTCTACCGCATCTTATCTCGCCTCATTATTTCGCGTTAACTGTTAGCGCGGTTCAGGCATCAAGGAGCCCTATTACATGCGTCCAAGCAATCGCACGGCCAGTCAAATTCGTCCAGTTACTATTACTCGTTCATTCACATGCCACGCTGAAGGCTCGGTATTGATAGAGTTTGGCAATACAAAAGTGCTGTGTAACGCCAGTGTTCAAGAGGGCGTGCCGCGCTTTATGAAGGGCCAAGGAAAGGGCTGGATAACAGCCGAGTACAGCATGCTTCCTCGCGCCACCCACACTCGTTCTGATCGAGAGGCCGCTCGTGGCAAGCAAGGCGGCAGAACCCTTGAAATACAGCGTTTAATTGCCCGCTCACTGCGCGCCGCGGTAGACCTGAAAATGCTGGGCGAAAACACCATTACCGTTGACTGCGACGTGATCCAAGCCGACGGCGGCACGCGCACCGCCTCAATTACAGGCGCCTGCGTGGCATTAGTTGACGCGCTTTCTTGGATGCGTAAAAAAGGCATTTTAAAAACGAACCCACTTAAGCACATGATTGCCGCGCTGTCGGTAGGTGTGTACAAAGGCGCGGCCATTGCCGATTTAGAATACTTAGAAGACTCCGACGCTGAAACCGACATGAACGTGGTAATGACTGAAACCGGCAAACTCATTGAAGTACAGGGCACCGCAGAGGGTGAACCGTTCAGCTTTGACGAAATGAACGAAATGCTAGAGCTGGCCCGCGTTGGCATAAAAGAGCTCTTTGATATTCAGCGCACCGCGCTTGCATAAGCAGCCCTAGCCAAAATATGTAGCGATACCTAGCGCTTCGTTTTGATGACAACGTTTGAGAGTTAAACCATGCACGACTATAAACGAGAATTTATTGAATTTGCGATACAGCGCAATGTGCTTAAGTTTGGTGAATTTACCTTAAAATCGGGCCGCACCAGCCCGTACTTTTTCAATGCAGGTTTGTTTAACACAGGTCGTGATTTGGCTAAGCTCGGCCATTTTTATGCAAGCGCCCTGCAAACTGAAAAAGCAGAGTACGACGTGCTGTTTGGCCCTGCCTACAAGGGCATCACTATTGCCTCGGCCACGGCAATTGCGCTCTCAAATTCTTACGGTGAAGACGTTCCGTTTTGTTTTAATCGCAAAGAGGCGAAAACTCACGGCGAGGGTGGCTCATTGGTGGGTAGTCCACTAGAGGGCAACATCATGCTGGTAGATGATGTTATAACTGCAGGAACGGCCATTCGTGAGTCGATGGAAATAATTACCCAGCATAAAGCGACATTGGCAGGTGTGCTCATCGCATTAGACCGCCAAGAGAAGGGACGCGGTGAATTGTCGGCTATTCAAGAGGTAGAGCGCGATTATCACACCAAGGTTTATTCTATAGTGACTTTAAGTGATGTAGTGGCTTACTTAAAAGAACACGACGATAACGCACAGGCCATTGCCTCTATCGAAACTTATAGAGAGCAATACGGCATTGCCCTTTAGGCACTCAGGATTACTGCGTGAATAAGCGTAATGAAGATGATGTATTTGCAAGTGCTGATCATCAGCTAGATGCATTAGGGCTGCGCTGCCCTGAGCCGGTGATGATGGTGCGTTTAAAGGTAAGAAAGATGCGAGACGGCGAAACCTTATGCATTACCGCCGACGACCACTCCACCACTCGCGACATCCCGAGCTTTTGCCGTTTTATGGACCACACGCTACTAGCTCAAGATACCGACGCTGCCCCTTATCGGTATTTGATTCGAAAGGGCATATAAGTAATACAACCAAGCCTGATACGAGGGTTGTCATCCTCTATCCTATAATCGCCGTCATCATCGCGAAGGCGATGATCTCCATGAGGTTCTCGACTTATTCAGGCTTCATAAACTTTAAAGTCCAGCGGTCGGTGTTGCCACTTACTGAACGGGCGCCTACTTCGTATTCTAGCTCGTCATCTTCTTTGTAGTGTAAGTCTGCAAAATCTACCAGTACAAAGCCAGCATCTTGAATCTCTTTAATTGCTTTTACCGGGTCAAAGCGTCGTCGGTTGCTGTCGTTCATAGGCTCCATGTGGCGGGCTGTGTGGTCAACAACGGCGTAAATGCCGCCGGGTTTTAGTGCGTCAAACGCAGCTTTGTTCATAGCAGCGCGGCCTTGGTCGCCAAAGTTGTGATAGTTTCTAAACGTTACCACCATATCGGCGTCGGTCACGCCGAGGCTACCTAGCTCAAGTGAATAAAACCGTGAGCCTTCTTCGCGGTAAAGACGAGCGTCTTTTGCAATAATGTTCATGCGCTCAAAGCCGGGCGCAGTGGCTAGCGCAGTTTCTATACGGCTTGTACCAATGGCGCCGTAATAGGTGCCCTTTTCTGCCAATACCGGCACAAGCAGCTTTGTGTACCATCCGCCACCGGGTATAAGCTCAATCACCGTCATATCGTCTTCTAAGCCAAAAAAGCTTAAGGTTTCAATAGGCTTACGGTTACGGTCGCGCTCAACTTCCGCTTGGCTTCTAATATCTGACGACATCGCCGCTTTGAGCTTTTCTTCAACGTTGGCGTGCGCCGGCGTAAATACAAAGCAGCAGGCGAGCCCTAATGCAATTAATGGTTTCATGTAAACATCCTCTTAATTGTTATGTGTATGTCAGCCAAACAATCTGACTAAGCTGAAAGAATCTTATAAGTGATAAACCCTGCAATCAAAATGCTAATTCCTACCACCACCTGCCATTTATACCGCCTAACAATTTTTTCGGTTCGGTTTCCAAAGAAATACACCAGTATTGCTAAGCCAAAATAACGAATGCAGCGACTCGTAGTAATGGCCAGCATATACAAAAACAGCGAATAGCTAGTGACCCCCGCAATTAACATCGCAATTTGCAGCGGTATGGGTGTTACGCCGGTACTGAACACAAACCAAAACCCATGAGTGTCCATTTGCCCTTTAAAGGTTTCAAATTCTTGCTCGGTAGTGATGTAAGTCATGATAGGGTCACGCAGCAAGTCAAACAAAAAGTAACCAATAAAGTAACCCAACAATGCGCCCACCAAACAGCCCAATGTAGTAACCGCTGCAATCAGCCAGAGTTTCTCTCTACGGGCCTGCATCAGCGGTATCAATAGTGTTTCAAGGGGAATTGGCACAACGGTTGATTCAAGAAACGATGCTAGGCCTATGCTGGGGAGCATATGCTCAGAATGAATCATTTTTTTAATGCGTTTTTTTAAACGTTTTCTAGTACCCAAGCGGTAAGCGTCCAATAAGGCTAAAAGAAATCAGCCCACTGCTTGCATAAACAATGGGCTGGTGAGAATTGATGCGCCCTACAGGCAAGCATTGCCCCGTAAAAAGCGCCCTGGCAATGCTTTGCAGCAACATCAGTCTTGCTTGTAAATCAGGCCGTCTTTCATCACAAAATTTACGTCTTGCAGCACACGAATATTGTCGATTGGATCGCCCTTAACTGCGACTAAATCAGCAAGCTTGTTCTTTTCTATGGTACCAAGTTTGTCATCGATTTTAAGCAGTTTTGCGGTGTTATAGGTAGCCGAGCGGATTGCATCCATAGGCGACATGCCTGCGCTCACCATGAGTTCAAACTCCAAAGCATTGTCACCATGGGGCGATACGCCTGCGTCTGTACCAAACGCAATCATCACACCGTTTTCATAGGCTTTTGCAAAGGTGTTTTGAATTAGAGGGCCAATCGCAGCGGCTTTTGGGCGCACAATCGCAGGAAAATAACCGTCGATTTTCGCTTTTTCTGCCACAAAGTTACCTGCCGATATGGTGGGCACGTAATACACTTTGTTTTTGCGCATCAGCTTAAAAATCTCATCGTCCATGTAGGTGCCGTGCTCAATAGAGTCAACGCCTGCAAGTATTGCGCGTTTCATGCCTTCTTTGCCATGAGCGTGCACGGCAACTGTCATCTCGTAGTCTTTGGCGGTTTGCACAATCGCTTCGAGTTCGTCGGTCATAAACTGTGGGTTTTGTCCGCTCTTGGCAACCGACAACACCCCGCCCGTAGCGGTTATTTTGATGAGGTCGGCACCGTCTTTATAACGCTGACGCACTGCTTGTCGTGCTTGTGCTACGCCATTCACAACACCTTCAGAAGGCGTTGGGCTGCCCATTAAGTCGCGGCGCATACCGTTGGTAGGATCGGCGTGTCCGCCGGTGGTAGCAATAGACTTGCCCGAGGTATAAATACGAGGGCCTGCCACGATACCGCGGTCAATGGCCTTTCTTAATGCAACGGTTTCATTGTAACTGTCGCCTAAGTTTCGTACGGTGGTAAACCCTGCCATGAGTGTTTTTTGCGCATAATCTACGCCTGCAATAGCGTAGTCAGCTTCGTTGTTACTAAAGCGCTTTAAGTAGCCAGCAGTGCCTTCATTTTGAAAGGTAATGTGGGTGTGCATGTCCATAAAGCCGGGCATCAAAGTATGGTCGCTCAAATCCACAAACGTATCGGAATCAGAGCCTTGTTGCTTACCGTCCAAAATATCGGTAATCAGCCCCTCGTCAACTACAACGGTGAGGTCTTTTCTCATTTTACCGTCTTCTGCGGTAATCACTTTGCTGGCATATATGTAGGTGGCAGAAAGTGCAGGACTGCTGAGCGTTAAAGACAAGCTCGCTATCAGTATGCACTTCGAGAAAGATTGAATTATTTTCATTGTTATAACCTTTTTCTTCGAGTGTTCACACATTAGGACAATATGTCCTTGAGATCAAAGATTTCGTGTCGATATACTAAGTTAACACCTTCACTTTGTTTGCATGAGAGGTGCCCGTATCATGCCCAAAAATAGACCCACCCAAGACCACGAAGTCACGTTTGAAGAATCCGAACAATTAGTCTCTACTACCGACGCAAGGGGTGTAATTACCTATGCTAACGACATCTTCTGTAAAGTGGCAGGATATACCGAAGATGAACTTGTAGGACATAGCCATAACATCGTTCGCCACCCCGATATGCCGGCAGCAGCTTTTAAAGACATGTGGGATCATTTAAAAGCCGGTCAGTCTTGGCATGGCATTGTAAAAAATCGATGTAAAGACGGCAGCTATTACTGGGTCGACGCCTTTGTTACCCCAATCTATGAAAATGATGCATTAGTTGGTTATCAATCGGTAAGGGTCAAGCCTAAGCCCGAGCAAGTCACTCGGGCAGAAGAGTTATACACCAGCATAAATGCAGGTAAGTCCGATTCACGCTTTCGCCTTGATTACGCGAAAAAATCAGCGCTATTTTTATTATTGCTGTTGGCGCTAACGATATATGCGGGCTTAAGCGCCAGCTGGTTTGTGAGTCTCGGCATCATTGCGTTATCGCTAAGTGCTCTTGTGATATTCAAAGGGGAACTTATCGATACCCCGCGTCTTGCTCAGAGCTTGAAAGATGAATATGACAGTGTGAGCCGCTATGTGCTCGGAGGCAGCGGTTCATCAGGAATCGTTAATTTTCATTTGGGCATGCAAAAAGCCATGCAGCGCACAATCATCGGGCGCACGCAGGATGCATCGCAGCGTATTGAGCAAATCGCTCATAAAACCTTAGAAATTGCGGAGCAAACAAATCTGGGTATAAGTCGGCAACAAGCTGAAATGTTTGCCATAACCGAGGCAATTGGCGCGATGGAGGCGGGCAGTCAGTCGGTGTTAAATAGTACTAATCAAACCAATCAGAGTGTCGCTTCTACTAATGAACAATGTGCGTCGGCAAAAGCACTTATTTTGCAAGGGCGTGACGGTGTTAACAGTCTCGCGGATGTGGTGGAGCAGGCGGCTGATACTGCCGACTCATTGATGCAGGCTTCTGAGGTAGTGGCGCAAACCATCGGAGAAATTGAATCTATTGCCGACCAAACCAACTTATTGGCCTTAAACGCTGCGATTGAGGCGGCGCGCGCGGGCGAAAGTGGCAGAGGTTTTTCAGTTGTGGCAGACGAGGTGCGGGCGCTGTCTACTCGTACTCAGGAGTCGGCGGCAAGAACTATCAATAGCACCAACACCATGCGCGACACGCTCAAAGAATGGGTTGAAAAAATGCATTTTTCTAAAGAAACCGCCATGCAAAGTGCAGAGCAAGCCAACGAATCTGCGCAAAGTATTGCGGGTATCTATACCATGATTGACGATATTGCCAATTTGCTCGACGGCATCGTAAACGCGAGCCAAGCGCAAAATCAAAACTGTATCAACGTAAAAGGCAGTATCGAAGCGATGTTAGCGGTGGCCGATACTAACACCACAATGGCCCAACAGATGCAGCAAAATGCAGCAAACTTAGACCGAAATATCACCCTATTAAGCGGCTTGTCAAAAACCTTCAGAGCCTAATGAGAAGTGACTCGCGGCTGTTTATTCAGCCGCGTCAATGCTGCCAATGCTAAAGCGATAGTCACCGCTTTGTAGGTAGAGCGAAAGCTTGCCGTTGTGCTGAATCTGCTGGGCCTGCTCAACCCACCTATAAAGCACGTTTTGATGCACGCGCGCCCACAAGTTACGTCGTACCTTGCAATACGGAACCGGGTGGCCGTCAAACTCTCTAAGCTCCACAGGGTGGTCTTGGTTAATAGTAAAGCGCTCACCAACACTGGTTGTTACATGTATAACATTGTCTTGTTCGCTGTGATCAATAATCACAAAAGGAACGTCTTCTACGGTAATTCCAATTTTTTCAACAGGTGTGACTAAAAAGTACTTCTCGTCTTCTTTTTTAATCACGCTTGCAAAAAGCTTAACCAATGGCGCACGCGTAAACGGCGTGCCCTCATGCCACCACTGCCCACTGCGTTTAATCACAAGATTCATATCGCCACAAAACGCAGGATTCCAACGGTCTACCGGCGGCGAGTTTGACTCGGAATCCTCAGGTGTGCCTTTCATGCCTGCACTAAGCTGCTGCTGCAACGAAAACAAGTCCATTATTGCTTTGCTTCTAACTCGGCTTTAATGTCGCGCAGCACGTCTTTAAAGCGTCGCATGTTGTCAGGGCCCATGCGTACAAGCTGTTTTTGCGGTCCCGACAGCGCTTCAAGTTTAGGGTCGGCAAATTTGTACATTACGGTTTCAGATATTACTTCAATCGGCACCGGCACTAAGGGCGTGTCGAGCAATTCATCTATCGCCCGGATAATAGTGGCATCTAAACTTTCACCGGGGCGAGAAATTTCTGCAAACTTCTCAACAAGGGTCGGTTTATACGATTCATAGGCTTTGAGTAGCTCATCGGTGTCAACAGTTTCAAGCGCATCAATATATGGCGTGTAGCGTACAAACGAGCTTCGGTCTATCCAAATTTTGTCTGCTTGCCTATACACCGAAAAGTCTTGCTCAGGCGGAGTGAGTAGGTTGTCTCTTAAGGTGATTTCTTCATTGGCAAGATTGTTTACGTTAATTACAAACTTTTGCAATAAAGCGTCGCTTGTTAAAAACTCGCTGATCTTCGGTGAGCGGATAGCCTGCACAACCGCCATTTTCACCGCGGCGTCGCTCACATCGAGCGCGACTTCTTCTGCCTCTTCAATTACTGGCTCAAGTGCTTCGACCGCTTCAGACTCTTCACCTATCACCACTTCTGTTGGCATTTGTGGCGGCGCAAATACTTCGGTTTCTTCGGCTGGTGCTTCGCTGAGTACCGGTTCAATCGCCGGTGGCACTTCAGTGCCGGTAGCTGGCATTTCAACCGTGCCGCTCAAGCTTGTGTTTACGCCCTCATCTGCATCGTCACTGCTTGGCCAGAACACCAATACAATGAGCAATATAAATAGTACCCCTGCGACAATGATGTAGGGTTTCATCTGCTGCATTTGACTGTTTTCTTCGCTCATATCATTCTCCGTTGCTGAAAGTACGTGTTAGTTTTTTTAACCACCTGCACTTATGTTTTATATGGTAAACATGGTGTTGACTATAGATATTTCAATTAATTCCTTTATTTTCATGTGGTTTTATACGCGCCGCAGCAAATATAGACGCCTTAAAGCGCGAAAATGAAAGCGTGAAAATGTACGAAACGATGAACTTATCAAGCAACTGCGCGTAAAAGTTGGCTTAAAGCTGATCAAGTTCTCCCTCAAATTCATGGAATTAGCGCTGAAAGAGGCGTGATGGCGGCCTTGACTTCAATTAGCATGACAACGTTAAAGCGAGCGCCTATATGCATAAATTTTTAATCGCCGACATTAAAAAATCCCCGATTGCCATTAACACTTTAGAGGTGCAATCATTTGAGATGAATGTATATCTGGTAAAACTTTATACGCCACAGGGCGATGGTTTTGTATACGACGATGCCGACCGGCCCATGCGGTTTCATAATTCTCAGCAAATACGCGACGCCTTTGAGCAATGCGAGGTAGACCGAGCGGTGATGGTGCACGACTCTCCATACGATGAAATGATTGGCAATCCAAACAAGGCAGAGCCGTCTATGTCGATGCCTTTCTCTATGCAGCAGCCTTATTAAGCATGCAGAGCGACTAGTCTTCGCTTGCCTTGTGCTGACGCACGCTCACTAAACGTTGTTGTTTCATGACTAAGCGATGATGCAGTTTCTCTTTATCTTCGCCATGAGCCGTTTTTAATTTGGTCTCCAAAAGCGCAATTTGTTCTAGTAGGTTGTGCTCCTGCTTTTCAATGCTTTCAGCCTCTTCTGCTTTATCAAAGATGATATCTTCTGGATGCGGCTCTTGCGCTTGTTTTGCACTCGCTTTTTGTGCAGTTTCTTGCTCACTGGTTTTGGCAATAAGAGGCGGTAGGTCGTCGAGTCTGCGCTGATTCATAAAGCTAGGTGATACAATTTCGATATTGTCGCCATGCAGGGTATCTAACACGCTCGCCATTAATTTCGAACGCGCTGAGATCATGCTTTTTACTTCTGTGAGCAGGCCAGATACGCGATAGCTAATACTGAAATCGCCAAGCTCAATAATTTGCACAAACGGGTCGCTGAGCGATACTTTTTCAGCGGC
This sequence comes from Glaciecola siphonariae, assembly GCF_042652645.1. Classification (NCBI taxonomy): domain Bacteria; kingdom Pseudomonadati; phylum Pseudomonadota; class Gammaproteobacteria; order Alteromonadales; family Alteromonadaceae; genus Glaciecola; species Glaciecola siphonariae. The sequence goes on along the minus strand of NZ_JBHSGU010000001.1, from coordinate 156,821 downwards.
CTCAATAAGCAATTTTTCAATACGGCTGTGGTGCAAGTCATAGCCTAGCGACAGATTGGCCGAAATAATAGTGCCAGAGGAGCGCACAACCTGAAGGGGATGGGCCAGCATATAACTGTTGGTAAAATGAATAAGCTCTCGCTGCTCGGTTTGCACCTCGGTATCAAATAAACCGCGTTCAGTCACTCGTCCAAAATGGCCGTCTAATCTCACAAAATCACCCGTTCTAAAAGGTTTTGTAATGCGCATCACTACCCCGGCCATTAAATTAGACACAATGCTGGTAGACGAGAACGCAATTACGCCAGAGAGTAATACGCCAATTAGCGCAAGCATTTGATTGCGTATGCTGGGGTCAATGGGCAGTGAAATAACCAAAGCCACAATGCTAATCACATAAGCCAGCAGCAAAATTAATTGGCGCGGTAACTTCTCAGACGCGCTTAAGCCTTCTTTGCCAAGTAAGACCTTGTGTAGCACCCATAAAATAAGGAGCGTAAACATCAGCAGTACCAAAAATGGTAGCAGGCCAATGCCGAGCGTGATGGCGTTGGAAAGGATTTCTTGCATGGTGTAGCCTCGGTTAGACAGGCATTACGTTGGCGTTTTGCTCTGTTGGTAACGTTAGTTTTGTTAAAGCTCGCCAATGAGCCCGTATCGCGATATTAGAGCAAGCCCCAAGCGCTTAAGCAATGTCTTTATGTGGCTGATGTTTGCTCTGGTCAGTCTGCGTATTTTTCCACCGCTTCTTTAAGACTCACGTCACAACAAAATTTATTAGCCAACATAACCATACCCGACACTTTTCTGTTAACTAATGCCACGTCAAAGTTTGGTGGTTCAATGACGCTGCGCTCTTTCATTAGCACTTTTGTGCTGTCGTATAAGCGCTGAATCAACTCGCGTGACTTAAAATTATAATGATTTGTCTGTAAGCACTCGCTCGCCATTAAGCATGCATTAAGTATCACGCTCTCTACCTCGTTGGTCATCGAATCATTAATGAGTGAGAGCCCGCGCATAGCGCTTTGCATGGCGTTAACGTCCTGCGCCAGCATGCCCAAGGCCATTTGTTTGTAGTGGCGCTGTATGTTATCAGGAATGGGCCTGCACGCACCAAAATCAAGCAATACAATTTGTTTGCTCTTTGGCGCATATAAATAGTTTGCAAAGTTGGGGTCACTTTGAATAAGCGCATAGTCAAAAAGCTCTGCCAACATTAAACGAAATAGCGCGTTAATTGCCGCTTGTTTGTCTTGGTCGCGCACATTTTTCTCGCAAAGTGACTCTATAGGCACTCCTTCAATAAATGACATACACAATATGTGTTGATTGCTCAAAGGCGCATATACTTCAGGCACTAAAAACTGCGGCTGGTTTTGCAGAAGCTTCGCAAAATTTTTCATATGTTCAGCCTCTTGGGCATAGTCAGCCTCGCTGATCAACTGCGCTTTTGCTTGCTGCAATATAGTGTCTAGGTCAAAGCCTTTTGGCAGCATACCGCTGAGTTTAATAAAGCGCCCAATGTTGTTAACGTCGCTGTCTATGCTTTGCGCCACGCCAGGGTATTGCACTTTAACCGCGAGCCACTCTCCGGTTTTAAGCTGCGCTTTATGCACCTGACCAATCGACGCTGCCGCTACCGGCTCAAAGCTGAAATACGAAAAATGATTTGCCCAATTGTTGCCCCAATGGGCGTTTAGCATGCTAAGCAGCTGCGTTTTAGGCATGGAGTCGGCGCCTTGGCGCAAGGTAGCCAGAATAGGCTCCCATTCGGGCGGTAAAAACTCGCCTGCATCCATCGACAGCATTTGTCCGACCTTCATGGCGGCTCCGCGCATTTCACTTAAGTGCTTGGTTAAGGTTGACGCATTGGTACTGGTGAGCAAGGTAGATTGAACAGACGGGCGCTGCGCTTTTAACAACTGGCTGGCGGTATTGCCAAGGGCGCTTGTGGCAATACTACCCGCCATTTTGCCAAGCTTGCCTAAACGAGAAAGACGAGAAGCCGGGATTTTACTCGCTTTGTTTTGATTCATGTGTCTCACTTGTGTATGTTTGCGCAATCATGGCGCTTAAGCCCCAACAACGAGATAAAGGATAGTAACATCATGGCTCAGTCAAAATTAGATTTCATTTTATATGGCGCTAGCTCCTTTGTGGGTCAGATCATGGTTGAATACTTAGCATCGTATTCTGCCGAGAGTTTTAGTTGGGCCATTGCTGGTCGTGACGAACAAAAGCTACTTTCGCTTAAATCTCAATTTAAACTAAACGAAATCCAACATTTTGTTGCCGATGCAACAGATGCTGAGGCCCTAAGCGCAATGTGTGCGCAAACTAAAGTGGTGGTTACAACCGTGGGGCCATATGCACTTTATGGTGAACCTTTGGTGGCGGCCTGCGCGCAGAGCGGCACAGATTATTGCGACCTCACCGGCGAGCCTCAGTGGATAAAAGCTATGCTCGATAAATACGAAGCGCAAGCTAAGGCTTCGGGTGCTCGTATCGTCAATTGTGCTGGCTTTGATTCTATCCCATCAGATTTAGGGGTGTACTTGTCGCAAACCCTTGCGATTGAGAAAACCGGCGAGCCAGCTAAGCAGATAAAAATGCGAGTGCGAAAGGTGAAAGGCACGGCATCAGGCGGCACGGTAGCAAGCTTGCTCAATGTGCTTAAAGAGGCAGGCGCTAATCAAGACCTCAAGCGTCAGCTCTTAAACCCTTATTTGTTGTGTCCACAGGGGCACGATTTCAGTAAGCGCCAAAAGGTGCATAAAAAGGCTGAATATGACGAAGAGCTTGAACTCTGGACCATGCCTTTTGTGATGGCGGCAATCAATGAACGTATTGTGCATCGCTCTAATGCCTTGCTGAACAATCGCTACGGCAAAGACTTTATGTACGACGAGGCTATGTCGGCAAAAGGCGCTGGCACAGCGTGGCTTACCACCCTTGTTTTAGGCGCATTTGTTGGCGCAGCCAGCATTGGGCCTATCCGAAATTTGTTGAGCAAGTATGTCTTGCCTAAGCCTGGAGAAGGACCAAGCAAACAGCAGCAAGAAGAGGGCATGTTTGACATGCGCTTTTATGCAGCGCTGCCAAAAGATCCGAATGTCAGGACCATGCAAAGCGCAATGCAAGTTGTGCAGGTGTATGGCGACAAAGACCCAGGTTATGGCTCGACTGCAAAAATGTTGTCGCAGCTTACCCTTTGCCTAGCAAAGGACGCCGAGGGTGTTAAGGGCGGATTTTGGACGCCTGCGTCTGCTCTAGCAGCGCCGCTGATGAAGCGACTAGCAGAGCATGCAGGCGTACAGGTAAGAGAAATGTAGGCTCTTGCTCATTGAGCAAGACAAAAAGTGACACGAGTAAGGGGTGCATTGGCGGCGCACAATCAGCACAGAAGCAGCACCCAAACGACATAAAAGCGTCAAAAATAAAGGGCTATAAACAGTCTACAGTTCCGATGGTTTATAGCCTAGTAGTGACTCTGAAAAAGAAGTTATGGTCTTTTTGCGTGCTGGTAAGGGCATTCAAATAGCGAAATTCATATTGAAAGCGGCCTAGTTTTCCACTTACCGATGGTCCGAGTAAAAATCCTTGTTCGCCCAATGAACCAAAATTGCCCAGCTCTCCGTGTTGATTCAGCATTTGCAGCTCTACGCGCAGACCATTTTCAAGTTTTTTGCCCACGCTGGCACGAGTTTGCACGCTCAAATCATTTGATTGGCGATTAGCCCCCACCTGTTGCCCTAATATAAGCGTGGTTCTGAACCGATAGCCATTGCTCAAAAGCCACTGACTGCCCCAATTTACCGCAATTTCTTCGGCTCTGCTTCCTCGGCGGGTTCGAAAATCAAAACGTAAGGCGCTTGAAAATATCTCGCCCGCTTTACGTTTTTTAAAATTGTAGAGCATTTCAGCCCGAAAAAAGTCGTATTCAAAATTGTTTTTCTCGCGGTATTGCACCAACACACGCCCGCGGAATGTGTCGTTAAACGCATACTGATAATGTAAACGATAAGCTAACTTGTCGCTTTGAGCTTCATCATCGCCAAACGAATCGGCAATTCTAAATTGAATACTGCGATCTGTTGGGTCTATATCAGGCCCCATCACGCCTGAAATACTTGCGTGGGAATGCTGAGAGTAGCTTATGCATGCCAAAAAAAGCACGCTGATAATACGTGAAAAATCACGAAGCAAATTAATCTCCTTAATAATTTATTGCATTAGGCTTTGGCTATTTCACTCTGCCTTTGACACCTTCAACGCTTAGCGAGTGTTTTCAAAATTCACGAACCTATGCGCTGCGCTCGGCATTGTCATGCTTAAAATTGTGAAAGCTAAATGCTTAGGCATCTATTAAGCGGTGTCGCTAGTGCGCTATTATGACATTTTTATGACAGTTTTATGAAGATTAAATTAAAATTTTATGGCATCATTTGTGCTTATATTCGTATAAGCACTCTTGATAAGAACTTATGAATAACACTTTTGCATCGGATTTGTTCCGAGTACTTAAGCCTCGCAGTTTTGCTTAAGTTTTTTAGATTATTCTGCTTAGGTGACTTGAGAGCAAGTTGCTAAGTCAAAACGCTTGGTTATGTGTTAGAAGGCTAAAGCACTGCGAGAATAGGCAAGCAAAACCGAGTCTCACTGAGCAAAGCTAGATAAAACACGAGATAAAAAGTATAGCAAACATCAAGAGACCCTAGGTTAGGAAATATCACCTGCAAAATTATTTCGTGCAGGAGCATACAAAATAATGCACGCTCTTTGAATTTATTATTCGCGCTTGGTGTCAAAGTTTTGTTTGCAATGTCGCGCAAAGGCGCAAACATATAGGAGATTTTTAAAAACACTATGAAACTAAACACGTTAAAAAAATTGTTTAAGAGAAAGTACCCATATTCCCCCGTTGCGTATTTAGGCCGGAAGACTGTAGAGCGCTCTCTTGGTGCAGATATCATTAAGTACAAAAAGCTGGAGCAGCAAGAAGAAAAAGCCCAAGCCGTAACCCAAGAATCATCAAAAACACCTGAAGAAAAGGTAGATGGCTAAACGCCTTCGCTTGCTGGATGTGCGAGTCGTTCGCCCATGAAATTGTTGCTGTATGTATCCTTTGCCTAGAGTTGAAGCGGCGGAAACATGTGCAACACCGCTTCGGATAAACATATCTTGGCATGGCTAATCGATGGTGGCGCCTTATGTTACATCATAGTGTTGCACAATAGACCTAAAACGATAGACCTAAAACGATAGACCTAAAACCATAGGCCGTAGGCCCAGCATCATGCCTAAAGTTAGGCCTTCACGGAAGCAATCCAGTTGTCTACTTTGCGCTCTAATATGGTGAGTGGCAAGGCTCCACCGCCAAGCACGGTATCGTGAAACATCCGAATATCAAACTTGTCACCTAACTGTTCTTCTGCTCTAGCTCTGAGTTCTTGAATTTTGAGCATGCCAATTTTATAGCTGGTTGCCTGACCAGGCAGCACCAAATAACGTCTCACTTCCGACTCTGCTTGGGCTGATGTTACCGCTGAATTGGCTTTGAAATAATCGATGGCTTGCTGCTCACTCCAGCCTTTAGCATGCAGGCCGGTGTCTACTACCAATCGGATGGCTCGCCATATTTCTGATCCTAAACGCCCAAATTCCGACAATGGATCTTGATAGGTTCCGGGCATTTCTTTTGCTAACCATTCTGAATATAGCGCCCAACCCTCGCCATATGCAGGCAAATAGGTTTGTTTAATAAAACTCGGTACGTTCTCAAGCTCCAATGATATGGCTATTTGCATATGATGGCCGGGCAAACCTTCATGATAGGCAATAACTTCCAGTTCACGTTTTGGCATGGCGGTCATGTCTGACAAATGCGCATAATACACGCCGGGTCTTGAACCGTCTGGTGTGGACGGCGAATAGTGCTGAGCCGCGCCATCTTGCTCTCTGAAGGCTTCAACACGTTTAACAACCATATCTGCCTTAGGCAAAATGCCAAAATACTCGGGCAGTACCGCTTTGATCCTGTTTATTGCAGCGGTTGCATCATCAATGTAGCCTTGGCGTCCTTCCTCAGTATTTGGATAATACAAGCGCTCATCGTCTTTTGTGTCGCGCAAAAATACAAAAAACTCTGCTAAGGTGCCCTCAAAACCAAATTCTGTTTTGATGCTTTCCATCTCGCCGCGTAAACGAGCAACCTCTTTAAGACCAATTTCGTGTACTTCGTCAGCGTTTAATGTGGTGGTTGTTTGATTGGCCAAACGCTCGTTGTAATAAGCCTGCCCATTGGGTAATTCTCCTGCGCCTAGTGCCTGTTCAGTGGCGTTGGGCTGGTCTTCTAGCTGCCAGGCTATTAAGCGCTCGTACCCGGGTTTAAAATCAAAAAGTAGCGCGCTTTTAATTGACTCGAGCATGCTGTCGGCCTGCTCTTGTGTGTAAATACCTTGTTCTACTAAATTGGCGAGCTTGCTCTTGGCATCGGCCCAAATTGCGCTGTCATCGCCCTCGTCAAAGGGGGCGCCGGAGATGATTTTTCTAGACTCGTTTATTACCGCATCAAAGGCAAAGTAAGGCGGGCGAACGCCCTTGCTTGCGTTGTGTTTTGAAGCTTCGATAAGTTGATCAAGCGCCTCGCCTGTAGCAGAAATACGCAGTAAATAATCCTCAATACCGCGCTCGGTCGATGCATCATGCAAGGCTATGAGAATTTGAGGAAATGAGCTGTGAACGGCTGTCATTTGATCAAATATATAAGAGTTCTCTGCAAACTCGTCTGCTTTAATTTCTTGCTCAGATTGATACACCCAATAGTCGTAAGCAATCTGGGTGTTTTCATCAAGGGCATCGTAGTTAAACTCAGTTTTCAATTCTGCTAAGTTGGCTTTGGTGCGCTCAATGCCTTCTTTATAAGCTTGCATCGATAAGTCACCAAAGGAGTCTTGATGCTCAGTACGGCCCAAATACGTTAGCATTATCGGGCTTTTGAGCAGTTCATATTCGTATTTTTGCTCAAACCATGCGTTCAAGCGCTGGCTTTCAGTTTGAACCGCTGCCGTTGGGGTGCTTTCACTTGTTGAGGCCGCTTGGTTTGTGTTTGCACTACTTTGCGGGGCATCAGAGCAAGCGGTGAGCGAAGCAAGGGCGCTGAGTGTTGCCAGAGCAATAAGCGTTTTACGCATGGTATTTCTCCTTTATTTTGGGTTTTGACTATCGTACGCGTTGGCGCCAGCGAGCACAATAAATGGACTTAGTAGGTTTTCAAGGTAAGCGTGTTGCCGCGCTGTGTCCATTCGAGATGTTTAAGTGCGCTCATGCCCAAAAGTATTTTGTCTGAGTCCATGCCGGGATTGAGGTTTGCATCGACGTTATACAGGGTAATGTCGCCTATTTTTAGCTCAGCGATTGTTGTTTGCGCGACGGTAACCGTGCCATTGGCGGTTGACGCTAAATAACGCCTGCCCGGCACAAGCCCAAGCTGCTCACCTAATCGTGCACCTACCGATACATTAGTGGCGCCGGTATCAAGTAAAAAAGTCACATCTTGACCATTAATTTTGCCACCGGTTACGTAGTGCCCCATTCTATTTTGTACCAGCGCTACCGACACCCCAGCCTCGCTACTCACCGAAACAGGCGAAGCATTAGGATTTTCGCGTTTTTCAAGCATGCCCGAAAAGTAAGCCACTAATAAGCCTAAGCCTAGCACCCAAGCGGCCACAATCATCCACATTCCCATTCCCGAGGTGTTACCCGAATTCGGTTCGATTGAAGGCTCGTTAGGTGAGTTCAATGGCAGGGCTCCTGTAAGTTAGTGTAAATTACATACTTATTTACATTTTAGTACGCAAGCTTGACTGGTTTTGATTAGCGTTTGCTTACATAATGAATGGTGACTATAGGGCAAATCGCCTTTGTTTTGCAAAAAAGCAACGGTACGAACTGAATCAGACGCGTAATGTGCAGATGTTCAAGGTTATACAGATATCGTAAGCCTACTAGCCAGCAAAAAACGGCAGCGAATACGGCTTCACTCGCAATGTAAATTACTATTAATCAATACTGCAAGATGACACTGGAGATAATAATGAAAGGTCATAATAGGCTAAAACAAACAATAGCGTGCGGCGTAGTGGCAATGTTTGCCTGGCTAATGCCTGCACATGCGCAAGAGATTGATATTCCATTTGAAAAATTCCAGCTCGATAATGGCTTAACCGTTGTGGTGCATGAAGACCGGAAAGCACCTGTTGTTGCTGTCGCAGTTTGGTACAAAGTAGGCTCAAAAGACGAGCCAGCCGGCAAGACCGGATTTGCTCATTTGTTTGAGCATTTGATGTTTAACGGCACTGAAAACTATGACGATGAATGGTTTGGTCCTTTGCAAGAGGTTGGGGCGACGGGTCTGAACGGGACCACCTCTTTTGACCGAACGAACTATTTCCAAACAGTACCCACCCCCGCGCTAGACCGAATTCTGTGGATGGAATCTGACCGTATGGGGCATCTTTTAGGTGCAATTACCCAAGATAAGCTAGACGAGCAGCGCGGAGTAGTGCAAAACGAAAAGCGCCAAGGCGAAGACCAGCCATATGGGAAGGTATTTGACCGCATTATTCCGGGGATTTTTCCTGTTGGACATCCTTATGCGCATTTACCCATAGGCTCTATGGAAGACTTAAATGCTGCATCGCTTGACGACGTTGAAGCATGGTTTAAACAGTATTACGGCGCGGCTAACGCCATATTGGTATTGAGCGGAGATATCAACGTTGAAGAAGCGCGGCCCCTTGTTGAAAAGTATTTTGCTGATATTGATGCAGGCCCCGCGCTTTCAAAATGGGAAGCATGGGTGCCAAAGCGCACGTCAAACTCTCGCGAAATTATGCAAGACAAGGTTCCTCAAACCCGGATTTATAGAGTGTGGGTAGGGCCTGAAGACACCAACCCTGTGTCGACCGATTTGTTCGTAGCGGCCAGCGTGTTGGGCGACGGTAAAAATTCTAGACTGTATAAAGAATTGGTATACGACCAGCAGATCGCTACTGGCGCCTCGGTGTTTAATCTTGAGCTGCAAATGGCGTCTATTTTTGGTGTTGTGGTGGATGTAAAAGATGGCGTAGACACTGCGCTTGTGGAGCGAGAGCTTGACAAGATTATGGCTAACTTTTTGAAAAAAGGCCCCAGTAAAAGTGAAGTGGCGTTAGTTTCTACAAAAACGAAAGCCACTATTATTAGAGGTCTTGAAGAGGTAGGCGGTTTTGCTGGCAAAGCACAAACGCTTGCTCAAGGCGAGCTTCTTGCTAGCGACCCAGGATATTTTAAAAGTCAGCTTGCATTGCTAGATAAAGCGACACCAAAGAATGTATTAAATGCCTCACGTAAGTGGTTGGGAGATGGTTGGCATCAGGTAACGGTGGAGCCTTTCCCTGAATATACCAGCGCACCAAATGGCGTAGACCGAAGCACAGGTTTGCCTGATGTAACGGGGGAAACATCACTTAGCTTCCCAGAAATAGAGCAAGCGACCTTAGCTAACGGCATGCAGGTTTTCTTAGCAAAACGTTCAACGGTGCCGGTAATAAACGTCGCGGTGCAGTTTGATGCAGGCTATGCAGCAGACAAAGGCAACAAGCTTGGCTTGGCAAACTTTACTGCACAAATGCTCGACGAAGGTGCAGGCAAATACGACGCATTAGAGCTATCGGCGGAGCTTGAAAAGCTCGGAGCAGAGCTGTCTGCCGGCTCTAACCTTGACACCACATCGGTGAGCATGTCGATGCTAAAAGAAAATATGAAACCTTCACTGTCGTTGCTTGGTGATGTTCTACTCAAGCCGAGCTTTAAGAGTGATGACATAGAGCGGCAGCGTAGCTTAATTTTAAGCGGTATCGCGCAGCAGCGTGCACAACCTGTGTCGATTGCTCTGACCGTTTTGCCGCCACTTATTTATGGTGAAGACCACGCTTATGGCATTCCTTTTACCGGCACCGGCACAGAACAAGCTGTTGCCAGTATCACGCGAGACGACCTTATTAGCTTTAAAAACACGTGGATGCGCCCCGACAATGGCAAGATTTTTGTGGTGGGTGATACCAGTATGAGCGAAATTAAACCACAGCTTGAGAAGGTGTTTGGTAAGTGGGATGTGGAAGGTGAAAAGCCTAGCAAAGTGATTGCAGATGCTAAGCTGCCTGAGCAGGGCCGAGCGATTATTATTGACCGTCCAGGCTCATCGCAATCGCTGATATTGGCCGCACATTTAGCGCCGCCAACAGGTGCTGAAAACAATATCGCTATTTCTGCGATGAACGACACCCTTGGCGGGGCGTTTACCGCTCGCGTAAACATGAACCTGCGTGAAGACAAAGGATGGGCGTATGGCGCATATACCTTTTTGCAAGAAGCACGAGCTCAGCGCCCGTTCATGGTATACGCACCTGTGCAAACCGACAAAACAGGCGCGTCACTCCAAGAGCTAGTAAAAGAGCTTAACGCGTTTAAAGGCGACAAACCGGCCACCGAAGCTGAGCTCAACCGAGTTGTGCTAGATAATGTGCGCTCACTCCCGGGTCAATACGAAACATCAGGGGCAGTGCTGGCGAGCTTGTTGGCAAGCGATCGATTTGCAAGAGCATTAAACTACCCAGAGACCCTACCACAGCAGTATCAAGGGCTTAGCACCGCTGACTTATCGAATGCAGCGAATGAAGTGCTCCATCCTGAAAAGCTAATTTGGGTGATTATAGGTGATGCCAGTAAAATTAAGGCTGAAGTAGAGGCCGCCGGCATTGGTGAAGTGAGCGTGAAAGATATGAGCGAGCTTTAATATCTATCGCGCTATTCAAAAGCGCTAAAAAGCAAAGTCAATCATTGAAAGCTGAACCGTAAAAACGTTCAGCTTTTTTGTCATTATAAACAATCCTTATCGTTTCAAAGAACCGTCGACGTTACTAAGAACCGTCGACGTTACTAAGAACCATCATCGTTGCGAAGAATCGTCATCGTGGTGCATACCACGATCTCCTTGGAACAATGTAACTTCAATGTCTTGATTTAGATATCTGATTCTACAAACTTTAAGCTTCCCCTCACTTTGTCCGATTTATCTAACAAAATGTAAAGCAAGCTTGACCTTGCGAAAAAGCTAAGCTATCTTGTCATTAAGTAAAGGACGCTTTACTTTTTGTTTGGATGTTGTGAGAACTATCGTTGCCTGTTTTGTATAAGCGGCAGTGGTGGCAAGCAGCATAAGCATCAACAATTTTAAAGTGAGCAAAATATGACAACACAAGACATAGATAAACGTACAAATGGTGAGAGTATTCGGTCGAAGACCCGTCGTAATACCAAACAACTAGCACTATGGACCGGCCTATGGCTAGTGAGCTTAGCCATAGTTTCTTTTGGCTCAAAGTTTTTGTGGGACTATCATACGGTCATTACTAGCTGCACCGTGATTATCAATCTGGTGATGGGCTATAAAATGATCATGGCGAACAAGCAACACCTGCAAGACCTCGATGAATTGCAACAGCGCATACAACTAGAGGCGATGGCCTTGTCATTAGGCGTATGCATGGTTTTTGGCGCTATATTTGGATTAGTTGAAGCCGTCCGGCTAGTCACATTCTCACCAAATCCTTCAAGTATTTTATTCGTCATGGGTATTACCTATTTTGTAGGTATCATGTTTTCGACAAGGAAGTATGCATGAAAAATAGATTCAAAGTGCTAAGAGCAGAGCGAGATTGGACCCAAGCCGATCTTGCTGATGCTCTGGATGTTTCTAGACAAACGATTATTGCTATAGAAAAAGGAAAGTATGATCCTAGTTTGTCTTTAGCGTTCAAAGCAGCCAAACTTTTTAGTACGTCGGTTGAAGAAATTTTTCAGCCCGAAGAGTAAAGGGGTTTTTAGACTCCTCGCCACAACTCGTTGATTCATTCAATATACGGTCGAAGCTCCTAAAACTGTGCGCTTCGACCAAGTGTTATTGATCTACTCTTTTTCCCCAATAAAGCTGCAATGGTCTGAGCAAGGAGCGTGGTTCGCTGATATGTCCGCATGGAGAGCTGCGTAGTTTCCATGGCCTTGGCTAAAAACACGCCTCTTACAACGAATAGTGCATAAATTGATGATTTAATGCTGCCTAAAGTCATCCGGATTATCTGCAAAAGGTTCAATGCTAACAACATCTAAAATATATGCAGAAGTGCCTAATGGGTCTTCAAACAAGCCCCTGCGCATAATGCCCCGTAAGCGGTAAGCCTGCGTTAATTCAAATTCCGTAAAGCCCTTACCAAGTTGAGCAAAAATGATTTGATTCGGTGGTGGTGGCGGAAAGTGTAAGCAGGCTCCGTAATACGGCACGATAAAGATATTGCTCAAACTTTTGTCTTCAGCATAGTCAATAGGCACAATAAATCCAGCAATCGACACTGCTTTGCCATCGAAGGTGTCTACGCTATTTATTGAATTCATGGCAGCGCTGTACTCTTCGTCCACACTTGCTCGTAGAGACAGCAAAATATTGTCCGCAAACTCAGTAGGCGTGCTTGCTTGTTGCTGCTGATATTGTTGCAGGATCTGCTTTTCGTTTGGCGGCAACAACTGAGACCATTGAATAGCATTTGCAGACTGCGAACTATATTTTTGCTGCAAAGCGATATCGTCTGTCTCGTACAAATAAGGACTGAAACCTAACCAAGAAGCAAAGTCTGTATGACTATTTATGTAGGCATATACGTAAGCTAGCCCTATCAAAGCGAGCAAGCCTGCAAAAAACCGCATCGCGAATTTTGATTTATTAGTGTTTTTCATAAGCAGCTAACAAGGCCCTAATATTTAAGTAATACTGCATCTTAGATGTTTAACGCGCGAGTTTTTATTCCAAGCTATTTTATCTAAAACAATAGGGACACTTAGGATGCATATTTGCGCTTAAACTCATCCCATGCATAACTTTTACTTCGGTGTTGCAAACCAGTGGCATAGTCCTCTAGCGTGGAGTTATACGATTCATTAAGTGAAATAAAAGCCCAATTTGAAAAGCCGTTTTGATACATCAAAGGCTCTTCATTGATGTAAGTAATTGCATAACTTACTGCTTCTAGGCCTTTTTCAGAGGCAACGTGTTTCGCGCCGCAAAAAAAGGTAAAGCCAGGAGCAGATATATCTGCAACGCTGATGCGAAGCTTTTGTTTAAGAGCGGGAGCCAACGATTCAACGTCACTCATAAATTTTATGAATAATGGTATCGCTTCAGGGAAATATCTGCCTTGGTCTCCTTTTTCAAAAAAGACGTAGTGCCCCATTTTAAATTCATCATCATTGAATCTCTCAGCATGCGACTCGACCAACGACTGGTAGCTATCTTCAGAAGCCTCCACCATTTTCAAGGGCGGATTCACGATATACATTGAGCCTTTAAAACCTGTCCAAATAGAGGGTGATTTGGCGGGGCGAATAGCCGTAAGATTACCTTTTGAAAATAAAAGTGCGTCAGATAATCTGTGATTAATTTTATCAAATTTGACGCTCATTTCCTCATTGTCTACTAAAAACAATAAGCCTGTGATACTGACTAGGCACGAAAGAGCAAGCACATCAAGGATATTCTCTGGCAGGATGGATGATTCAGGTTGCAAGGTACGTATAATGATTATTGGGATAGATAAAACAGCAGGTAGCGATATCAAAATTTTTTTAATTCTTTTCTTCATAGTCTTCTTATTTTTATATTGGTCGTTTTTTGGAAGCAAGCGCCCAGAGTGATTTTACGTTTCTGGCTCTTCAGTAAACATACATACTATCTGTGAAAAAGTAATTAAGAATATTGACAAATAAGTCAGCGTCTCTGGCGCATTATTGCAACAAGCCGTTGCAAAAAATGCGTCTTCTCAGCGATAAAATGCAATGCATACTATTGACTCACAATTCATCAGTAGGAAAGCAAACATGGACTCTCTTAGCATTTTACATACTTCACCTCTTTATATTGCATTACTTGGTTTGTTGTTCATTCCATTTACAATGCGCGCTGGGTTATATCGGCTCAAATCCAAGATTTTTATTGGGACGGGTGACGATCCTGAGATGCTAAGACGTGTTAGAGGGCAAGCAAATTTTATAGAGACAGTACCCATCGCAGTTTTTATTCTCATCGCAATGGAGATGTTAGGCGCCTCAGCGCTTTGGTTACATTCGCTTGGTATCGCTCTGATATTAGGCAGAATATTTCATTACATTGGATTAACTGAGATTGGACCATCGATTTTCCGTCCAATTGGCATGTTTGCCACAATAGTTATGATTTTAACGGGCGCAATTTGGATACTACTGAGCTTTGTCTAGTTTGATGTTTGGGCCTCAGTTAAATCACCTTCAAACTGAGGCTTATACTGGAGCAGTATTTGTTCGGCAAACTGCATAAATGCTCTAACTTTTTTCGATTTTTTGAGATCAGTGTGAGTCAATATCCATAAATCGCGCTCTTTAATGGGTTTAGCAGAATTTACTCTCGTTAAATTTGGATGAGTATCACCTAAAAAACATGGTAAAAATGCAAGGCCTAGGCCTTTAGCCGCTAATTCAGTTTGCATAATCAAGTCGGGGAATTTTCCCCAAAACTTAATGCGGTCTAAACCCGAATCACGCAGCCATGATGTATCAATGCTTGAGGTCTCGCTCCACGCAATCCATTGACAATCCTGCCAATTATTCTGACTCAGTCTTTTTTCTGCATCCTTCGCCACATAAGCACAGCTGTAGTACGAAAACAGACGCTTACCAAACAGGTTTTCGTCTGGTGAATTGCTCAAACGGATAACAATATCGGCTTGCTGCCTAGCCAAATCTACCATTTCATAGGTAGACGACATGCAAACCTCTAGTTTCGGATAGCGTTGCCTGAATTGCGCCAAATGCTTTGCAAACACTTGAGTGGCAATCGGCTCGGGCATGCTTACGGTAATTTTACCCTTCAGCGCGCTCTCACCTCCTGCAATTAATCTTTGCGCTCTGAATACCATGTCCTCGATATTGTTCGCGGTCTGCGCCAACAATTCGCCTGCTTCTGTGAGTACAAAACCCTCAGGGGTGCGATGTAACAGTTTGCTTGAGGCTGAGTGCTCTAGTGCATCCATGCGCCTACTGACGGTTGAATGATGCACACCTAAAAACCTAGCACTCGCTCTCACGCTTTTATACTGATAAATAGCGCCAAGATAACGAATATCTTCCCAATTTATTTGCTTTAAATGCTTACGAGACTGGCTCAAAATTCACCAAGTTGTCTTTAAATTAATAAGAATTGTTGCGTTTTTGAGCCATTTTTACAAGATAAGAAAATGTTTTAAATATCGCGAATGCTGTTTCGACGCAATGTTACAAAACCTCGATGGGCTTTGTATGCTCGATTCGATACTAAATGCAGGCGGATGTTAAAACTATTGTTTCGTAGAGGAAGCACTGACTCCTGCTATTTTAACCTCAGTTGCTTTCTTGCGTCGTTCTGAAATAAAGCTTCGTTTATAACGGCTAAAACAAAAAAGAAAAATATCATTTCAGGCTCGCTTAAAAATCCTAACTTACCTTCAAAAATTAGATGCACTAGATTAATGTAGGCTAGGTAAATTCCGTAATAAAAGAAGGTGTTAAATATCATTTTTTTTAACATAGCGGCTCTCTCTATAAACCGGGCTGATACCAACAGCCCGATTGCTCTGTTTTGCATTGGGTTTAGTGTTACAAAAGAGGATCGGTTTGACCAGCTAAATAGCTATCTAATGACTGCTCTCCCTTACCCGCTCCGATGTCGTGAAGTCTTTTAGAGCCTGAGCTATATGCTGATTCGGCTAGTGAATCGCCAGCCTGTCGGCCTACCCAGTTCCAAAAATCATCCCAAGCACCTGCGCCGCCAACTTCATTAATCTGCTTTTCGTCTATACATTGCATCGTTAGTCCCACCCATTCAATTGGCGTAACTCTGATGCACGCTGTTTGAAACCATCGTTAAATCCTGAACTAGCATTTTGGCTAGCATCTGTAGCAACGAACGCTGCAGACACTGCTGTCCATGCTGGACCCCATAAAATTGCTATTCCGCCAGTAACATTTTCCATTTCGTTTTGAGCTATTTGCTTCATGTGAAATCCTTATCAAATATTGTTTTAAAAAAGTGCTCACAACATAATTAGTGAGAGCAAGAGTAGCTCGTGAACGTGGTGACCGCATTTTTGCATCAACAGCTTTACCGTATTCATCAAAGCATGACTCACTTTATTAAAGTTACAACGGCATTAATAGATGTACATCAGTACAGTTCGTTTTCGGAAAAGCGAATGCTTTGTGAACTTGTGCTAGCGTTAAATAGCTGTAAATATAATCAATATATTTTACCGGTTGTTACTGCCTAGAAGAGCTCTATGAAAAAACACTCGAATATGTATTTAAAGGTTTGTGCCGTTGCCTTAGTTTTGTTTCTAAGCGCGTGCTCTGAGCCCGCGCCAAAAATCAGCGGTTATGTTGAGGGTGAATATGTGCTTATGGCGCCTTTGGAAAGCGCCGAAATTATAAAGGTGCATGTGAGACGCGGCGATACAGTAGAGCGGGGCCAGACGATTGTTAGCCTTGATACGCGCGACGCTGAAATTAACCTAGCGCGCAGTAAAGCCAGCTTGCAAAAGCTAAAGGCCGAGTTAAACGATTTAATGGTGGGTAAACGCAGCGAAGAAATTGCAGCAATGCAGGCGACCGAGAAGTCCCTTAATGCCCAGGTGGAAGAGGCTAAACGTACATTGCAAAGAGAGGAGCGTTTGCTAAATGCTGGGCAAGACAGTCGAGCAAATTTTGATAAAGCGTCAACCGAGCTTGCAGTTAAAGAGGCTGAACTAGAGCAACTTAAGGCTAATTTAGCATTAGCAAAACTCCCTGCTCGCAACGACAAAATAAGCGCCGCGCTTGCAGCAGTTGAAGAGCAGCAACAAGCGGTATCTTTGGCACAGCTGCGTTTAAATCAGCGTGAAATCACCGCGCCGTCTGCCGGTACGGTTTTTGATGTAATACGGCGGGAGGGTGAGCTCGCCGGTCCGCAAGCGCCGGTATTATCGCTCTTGCCCGATAATGCCGTGCTAGCTAAGCTGTATGTGCCGCAAAATAAGCTTTCATCGTTTACCGTAGGCGGCGATATCTCGCTTACCTGTGACGGTTGCGACGACATTAAAAATGCCACTGTTACCTACATCTCTGATTCCCCTGAGTTTACACCGCAGGTGATTTACTCCACAGAGTCTCGCCAAAAACTTGTGTATCTAATTGAGGCGCGTCCTAACACCGCGGCATCATCATTAACGCCCGGACAAATTGTAAGCTATTCAGAGGCAAAAAATTGAACGATACCGTTGATAGGCAAGCCTCTGACCCGAATGTACTTCAGGATATGAATGCAGAGCCTGTTATCGATGTACATTTACTCAATAAGCATTTTGGCGATAAGCATGTAGTAAACAATTTATCCCTTAAGGTGCGCCGAGGGCAAATCTGCGGTTTTTTAGGGCCTAACGGGTCGGGTAAAACAACATCTATTCGCTTGTTATGTGGCTTGCTCGATGTTGATAGTGGGCATGGGCAAGTCTTAGGTCACGATATTTTGGCAGAGCAACGCGCCATTAAAAATAAAGTTGGCTACATGACCCAACGCTTTTCGTTTTATGAAGATTTATCGATTGAGCAAAACCTGCGATTTGTTGCGCGTTTGTATGAGCTCAAACCCATAAAGTCTGTTATTGAAACAACACTGCAAAGCTTAGGGCTTACTGAGCGTCGTCATCAGTTAGCAGGTGAGCTATCGGGCGGGTGGAAACAACGTTTAGCCCTTGCCGCTTGCACCATGCATAAGCCAGAATTACTGATGTTAGACGAGCCGACGGCGGGCGTTGACCCTAAAGCTAGAAGGGAATTTTGGGACGAAATACACCGACTTGCAGGCAATGGCTTAACTGTGCTGGTATCCACTCACTATATGGACGAAGCTGAGCGTTGTCACGTCATTAAATATATTAGCAATGGGTCTCTAAAAGCCTCGGGAAGTGTCTCTGAGGTTATTGCAAATTCGCAGTTATATACATTTATTGTGAGTGGTGCGCGCTTAAACGACGCTCACCGGATGCTGAGCGCCTATCATCAGGTAGAGCAAATCGCTGCCTTTGGTATGAATTTGCACGTGGTCGGCAGCAATCTGCACGCGCTGAAAGAGGCGCTTGACGAAGTAGTCAATGCAACGCAATGTAAAGCTGTGCTGGGTGAAACTAGTCTAGAGGATGTATTTATTCAGCTAATTTCTTCCAACAAAAAGAGTGTCTAATGGCCGATTTTTTTATTCTTGCGCGTTTTTATGCGGTGTTTGAAAAAGAGCTCATTCAAATGAGTCGCGATCGCGTGACCTTTGCCATGATGCTGTTTATTCCTCTACTGCAGCTCGTGCTGTTTGGATATGCAATTAATAGCGACCCAAAGCAGCTACCCAGCGCATTGCTAGCACTTAGCCAAGACCCATACTCGCGCGCAATTGTTTCTAAGTTGGAACAAACAGATTATTTTCGCTTCGATTATATTGTCGACAGTGAGCATGAGGCTGAAACTTTATTGGAGAAGGGCGAGGTATCGTTCGTAGTGACCATCCCGAGCGATTTTTCACGCAGGGTGCAACGTAAAGACCAAGCGCTGATTTTAATCGACGTGGATGCCACCGACCCCGCCATAAGCGCAGGGCCACTCTCATCTATCCAACCAGCCGTAAACCGAGCGATTGCTGAGCTTAGTACCCAGAGTTCTGCACATTTGCAAGCCGGGGAGCAGAGCGCGGTAAGCATCATTGTTCATAAGCGTTATAATCCTCAAAGTATTACGCAGTATAATATTGTGCCCGGCTTGCTTGGCGTTATTTTACAGATGACCATGGTAATGATGACATCGATGGCGCTCACTCGCGAAACCGAACGTGGCACAATGGAAAATCTTTTGTCGATGCCCACCACGCCCTTCGAGATCATGTTAGGAAAAGTGCTACCTTACCTGAGCATAGGGGCTGTGCAGGTGGGAGTAATCTTAATTGCAGCGCACCTTTTATTTAGTGTGCCTTTTGTGGGCAGTCTTTCATTATTGCTGTGCGCTGTGCTGCTATTTGTGATGGCATTGGTCTTGTTAGGCTATTTCATCTCGACGGTAGCCGGCTCGCAAATGCAGGCGATGCAGCTTACCTTCTTTTTCTTTTTGCCGTCACTGTTACTCTCTGGTTTTATGTTCCCGTTTAAAGGAATGCCGCAGTGGGCGCAAATACTAGGCGAGGCCTTTCCTCTGACGCATTTTTTAAGGGTTGTTAGGGCTGTGATGCTAAAAGGCGCAGAGTTTAATGTTGTGGCAAGTGAAATGTTTGCTTTAAGTGCTTTTGTGGTGTTGTTTGCGCTGATTGCCATGCTGCGGTTTAAGCCAACATTAGATTAAGTTTAGCGTGTGCGGTAAATTTTGGGATATGGACGGCAAACAACCTGCTCCCAACTTAAGCAAGCAGTGGCGCAAATATATGCAGTAGCATGCCCACTACCGAGCCGCTAATAAAGCCTATCCAGCCGCTTTTGCCCATGTACCTAAATAATGTTGTACCAAATAAGCCTGTCCAAAGCATGATGCTATATACCGAGGTAATGCCTGCGCCAAGCTGTTGCGGTAAAAACAAAAGCACAATCACGGTAAGTGCCATGGCGCCCGAGATCAGCACCCAATTGATATTTTTAGGGTCGCTAAAAGCACTGTGCGCAGTAGCCGGTTTATCTTGCTGTTCTGCTTTTTGCTCTCTACTTGCCGCCAAGCTCGCCTCTTGCTGAGCCTGTTTTTGCGCTTTTACCCGTGAACCTTTCGACATTTTGCCTCTCAGTGCATGTATCGCTTAATGCGTTTATTTATCTTAGATACATATTAATAACATCATTGCGTGAAGTTAACACTTAGGACTTCAGTATTATCCGTAAAACTCAAAGTCTTAATTTTATCGCCGATTTCTATATTTACCGTGTTGCTCTGGGCAAACCAAATATCGCGCAGGGCGTTGTGCACAACCTGCAGACCTTCAAGACTATCCGGCAGAGGCGTTTCTTGATACACCCAAAAATGTTTTCCCTCAATCTCAAAGCCAACTTCAACTAGGTCGAGGGCCTCGCCGTTTGCCTTGTATATGCCAAATCGTGCGTAAACGTATTGCGCAAACTGCGCTTGTGTTTCAAGTGACTGGATAATATCGGCATCTGACTTGAATATTTCCTTAACTGCGTGCTCTGCGTCATGGAGCTCAAAGCGATGCATTATTTCAAGCATGTCAGTCCGCGGGTTGACCACTACCTTACTGAGCGCTAGCTTTTGCTGATGAGCAAGTGTTGCAGGGCTGTATAGCGCCGTGGCGGCTGCTAACACAAACATCATTATGCATGCGTTTATCCTGCTGATCTTGGTCAATGCTATGTTCAACTCAATGCTCCATTTGCTACTACAGTGGATGCGCGTGTGCATTAATCGTCATTGTCTTCGTTCTCGTTATCGTCATCACTGGTATCAAGGTCTTCTTTCAGCTCGGTTTTGATATCGTTCATAATATCGCGACGTACTTTGCTGGTAGAGGGCTTACGTTTGTATGCTTCAATCCTCGAATCAATAATTTGGCGGGGATAATGGTTGTTATGCACGTCAACATCCGCCGTTTCCCAACGTGGGTCAACCACGACCTTGTCAATGATCTTGTTTTTATCAGTCACGACTAATTTTTGCACCGCTTTAGGCGAACGTCGCCATATTTCAGCTGGTATACGCAGCATCTCAGTTGTGCCGTCGGTGAAGGTCATTTCAATAATAATTGGCATGACTAAACCACCATGATTTGAAAAGTCCATTACGTAGTAGTTTTTGTCTTCTTTTACAGCACGTTCAAATGCGGTTTTTTCCCAAGGATCTAAGCTTTTTAAAAAGGCTTGGTAGGCATTGCGCTCTTTATTGGTGACGGTATAAATATCGTTGTCATCATAAAAATCGCGAACATCTGGGTTGCGCTCAACCCATAAATCTCCCTCACTACGATTACGTTCAACGGTAATCGAAAGTGGCTTGTTTTGTTCTGCTTGGCGTTCGCGAGCAAAGTCGATGTCAGGGTCTTTTGTATCTAAGCGAAGTTTGTAAACCGCATCTAACGAAATATCCACATGGTCGGTGCTATAAAACCAACCGCGCCAGAACCAATCTAAATCGATGCCAGAAGCCTCTTCCATAGTCCGAAAAAAATCAGCAGGCGTAGGGCGTTTGTACTTCCATCGCAGGGCGTATTCTTTGAAGGCAAAATCAAAGAGCTCTCTGCCCATAATCGTTTCGCGCAATATGTTAAGTGCAACTGCCGGTTTGGTATAGGCGTTAGGTCCTAAGCGCAATACAGAATCAGACTGCGTCATAATTGGGACTTGCACGCTCGATTTCATATAGTCAGTAATGTCGCGTGGCTCAACGCCCCATGGAATATCTGGGTCCCATTCTCTGCCGGCAACACCATCCAAAAAGCTATTCAGCCCCTCATCCATCCAAGTCCATTGACGTTCGTCGGAGTTGACGATCATCGGAAAGTAAATATGCCCTATTTCATGAATAACCACGCCAATAAGAAAACGCTTTTCGGCGAGTGAATAGGTGCGCGAACCGTCATCTCTCAGCTCGGTGCGCGGACCATTGAAGGTGATCATCGGATATTCCATACCGCCCACTGGACCATTAACCGATTGCGCCACCGGATACGGGTAATCGAAGGAAAAACGTGAATACACTTCCATGGTATGAATAACCGACTCGGTGCTGTATTTTTTCCAGAGGTCGCCGCCTTCTTTGGGATAGAATGACATGGCCATAACCAAGGGCTGCTCCTCGCCTCCTTGTTGGTAACCTTTTGCGTCCCACATAAATTTACGAGAGGATGCCCATGCAAAGTCGCGCACATTTTGTGCTTTAAACCGCCATGTTTTGGTTTTATCAGTGCCTTCTTTTTCGTTCTCTAGCGCTTCTTGTTCGGTAACAATAAACACTGGGCGCTTGGCATCTTCTGCTTCTTTTAAACGATTGCGCTGTTCACGCGTGAGCACATCGTTGGGATTTGCGAGCACGCCTGTTGACGACACAATATGATCAGCCGGTACGGTTAAGCTCACGTCATAGTCGCCAAACTCAAGCGTGAACTCCCCGCGACCAATAAACTCTTTATTTGTCCATGCTTCGTAATCGGTGTAGGCCGCAAGCCTTGGAAACCATTGGGCAAGTAAGAATATATCGTTGCCACCCTCTCTGGCGTCGTCAGGAAAATGTTCATAACCAGCGCGCGCTGAAACTGCATCCTCCTCAACGATGTTAAAAGCAAAGTCGATATCAAACTTTACGCTGTCGCCGCTTTTCAGCGGCGTGTTGAGGTCAACACGCATCAACGTGCCCACAATGATGTGTTTAAGTGCTTTGCCGTTTGATAAAGCGACCTTTTTTATGGTGTAACCTAGCTCAACATCGTCGACAAAGTGCTGGCGACGCAGCGCCGCCAGACTGAGTTTTGCCGGAGAGTTGTCGCTTGCGGCGCTGGTCGCTGGGCCTCGATTACCAATGCCGCCAAATGTTGTGGTAAGCGCAGACATAGAATCATTTTTGAATTTATTTTGGTCTAGCTGAACCCACAAATACTTAAGAGTGTCGGGGGAGTTGTTTTGATACTTTATTGTTTGTGATGCATCAATGCGTCGGTTTTGCTCGTCTAAGCTCGCTCTTATTACATAATCTACCTTCTGCTGCCAATACATATGACCGGGCTCGCCTGCTGCATTACGATAAACATTTGGGGTAGGCAATACCTCGTCGAGTTGACGAAACTTATCTTCAAAGTCGCCTTTTGTTTGATTGATGTTTGCAATAGAAACGCTGAGATATAGCGAGAGAACGCTAAAGATGAAAAGCTTAGCAAGCCTGAATGTCATTGTGGGAACCTTTTTTGGACGGGTCTCAAAGGGGGGTAGAGACGAATTATGCTTTAGTAAGTCTAAAGTGTAACTATTTTCGAAGATAAAATCAGCATTGTTAGAAAAATGTGAGCTTTTGTCGCTATTTGGGTGAATAGACCTAAAAAGCATAAAAAACCCCACTATTAGCACTAAATAATAATATGTGACCTTGTGAAAACGTGGTAAATCCTTATCCTCGTACTCACTATTCATCGACAACCTTGGTAATGACAGCTTTTACTTGGCAAACCGCCGTAATCAAAATAGGCAGTGCTTTAGTGTCGCCTGATGGCACTGGTACTTCCGACAAATTCTTATCTAATATCGCAAACTTTATTTCTGAATCTCGCAAGCAAGGCAAAAATGTGGTGCTTGTATCGTCTGGTAGTGTTGCGGCCGCGCGCGGAGAAATACGCACCGGCCATAAAGTTAGCCCAGGGAAAAAATCCGCCATGGCGGCCATCGGGCAAACCAAAATGATGGCAACATGGTCGCAGCTTTTTGACTTTACCTGCGCGCAACTGCTGCTTACGGTAGAAGATTTAAATGACCGCCGCCGCTTTGTTAACATTAAAAATACGATGGAGCAGTTACTCGATCATGACGTACTGCCAATTGTTAATGAGAATGACACTGTAGCCATAGATGAGTCGAAGGTAGGTGATAACGACAACCTTGCCGCTCACACCGCCATTGCCGTGCAGGCAGACTGCTTAATTATTTGTACTGACGTAGACGGTCTTTACACAGGCAATCCTCGCCAAGACCCACAAGCGCAGCTTTTGCCCACGGTTGATAACATCGACGAGGGCATTATGGGACTCGCTGGTGGCGCAGGCTCTTCGGTAGGTACCGGCGGCATGATCACCAAATTACAAGCGGCACAAAAATGCGCCGAATCGGGCATTCAAACCCTGCTTGTTAATGGCACCAAAACGCGCACCTTCACTGAACTGGTGAAGGGCAATTGCCCTGGTACGCTGTTTTTAGCGAAAGATGACGACAGCACCGCGCGTCAAGACTGGTTAAAACATACCTCTAATCCAAAGGGTGAGCTGGTGGTCGATAAAGGGGCTTATTTAGCCATGACCGAACGCGGCGCATCATTGTTGGCCGCAGGTATTACTCAAGTGGTGGGCAAGTTCGCCGCGAATGACGCGGTGCTAGTCACTCACGAAGGACACGTAATAGGAAAAGGCCTAGCAGCCTATTCATCTGCAGAGATTCAACAAATCAAAGGCGCAAAGAGCTCTCAAATTCAATACATTTTGGGTTATAGCGACAGCGCTGAGGTGCTTCACAGAGACGACTTTGTGCGCATTGCTCACGACAATGAAAGCATAGAATAATTAAACGGAAGGAGAAAAAGAGACTTCATTATGACATTTGATATCAAGCAAGCTGCCGCTGAAGCTAAGGCAGCAAAATCCGCCATCGCCAATTTATCGCAAGGTAAACGAAAGGCACTCCTAGAGTCTATTGCGTCTATGTTGATAGACGCTACTCCTAGCATTCTGTCGGCAAACCAGAGGGATGTTGAGCAAGCGAAAAGCGCTGGCTTAAGTGCGTCGATGATTGAGCGACTCGTGCTCGATGAGAGCGGCGTTAAAGCCATTGCCGCTGCGGTAACTGAAATAGCAAATCAAGATGAAGTTTTAGGCAGTGTTGCCAACATTAAACCGCTGCCAAGTGGTATTCAGGTGGGTAAAATGCGTATCCCGCTCGGCGTAGTGGCGATGATTTACGAGTCACGTCCAAATGTTACCATTGATGCTGCGGCGCTTTGTTTAAAAGCGGGTAATGCGGTTATTTTGCGCGGCGGTAAAGAAGCGCAGCACTCCAACAAGGCCTTGGCCGCTGTATTGCATTTGGCGCTTGAAAAAGCAGGTTTACCCACTGGTGTAGCAACCGTCATACCCGTGCCTGACCGAGAGGTGATGGCGCAAATGCTTGAGCTTAGCGATAGTATTGATTTGATCATTCCGCGCGGTGGTGAGGGCCTCATAAGATACGTTTCACAGAACAGTAAGATTCCGGTGATTCAACATTTTAAAGGCGTTTGCCATTTATTTGTAGATGCCCACGCTGACTTAACAAAAGCGCTGCCGATTTTAGAAAACGGTAAAACCCAGCGCACCGGCGTGTGCAATGCCCTTGAAACGCTACTCATACACAAGGATATTGCCGAACAAGCTCTCCCGAAAATTGACGCCATGTTTACTGAAAAGGGTGTGAAAGTGCACGCATGCGAGAAGAGCTTAGCGCACTTTAAAACCAGCGAAGCGGTGGGTGCAGTTGAAGATGATTGGCATGCGGAATACTTAGCGTTAGAGATTGCGGTAAAAATTGTGGATGATTTTGAGCGAGCGGTTGAGCACATTCAAACCTATGGTAGCGGGCACACAGAAGTGATCGTAACCGAGCACTTGGGCAATTCTCAGCGGTTTATGCGTGAAGTAAATTCCTCGGTCATCATGTTAAATGCTTCCTCGCGTTTTTCAGATGGCGGTCAGTTGGGCTTAGGCGCTGAAATTGGTATTTCGACGAGTAAGCTCCATGCTTACGGCCCGATGGGCGCGCAGCAACTCACCACTGAGAAGTTTGTTGTATACGGTGATGGGCAAATCCGTCAGTAGAGGTTTTGAGGCGAAAGCCAAGCACTCGAATAACGACTTAACTAAAATGTTTAAAGACCCGACGCTTGTCGGGTCTTTTGCTTATTGCTACATTACACGCGACTTAACATCATCCTTAAGGTAGTTCTGGTTCATGCCCGAAATTAAAAAACTGTTAGACAACAATATCCGTTGGGCAGAAGCTACCCATGCGCAGGACCCAGAATTTTTTAAGCAGCTCTCAACACAGCAGTCTCCGGTGTATTTGTGGATTGGTTGCTCAGATTCGCGCGTGCCGGCAAATCAAATCGTAGATTTAATGCCCGGTGATATTTTTGTGCATCGCAACGTTGCTAATATGGTGATCCACACTGACTTTAACTGTTTGTCGGTGCTGCAGTATGCGATTGACGTACTAAGAGTAAAGCATGTGATAGTGTGCGGTCACTACGGCTGCGGCGGAGTTGAGGCGGCTTTAGGAGACGGTAAGCTAGGTCTTATTGATAATTGGCTACTGCATATTAAAGATATCGCTCGTGCCCATGAAAACGAGCTCGCCGCGCTAGATAAACATGCTAAATTGGCCAGACTTTGCGAGCTTAATGTTCTACAGCAGGCCGAAAACGTGCGCCGGACCAGTGTGTTTCAAGACGCGGTTGCTAGAGGGCAAGAAGTAAAGCTACACAGCTGGATTTATAGTTTAAGCAACGGAAAAATCACGTCCTTACAGCGAGATGAGTAAGCGGTGCCGAATTGGCTAGCATTCGCGTTTACTGCATGCTTTTTGTTTATACCATAGCGTCATAAAGTTTATCTGTGAGCGCGCATGTGTGCTAAATTGCGGCGTCTTTGGTTATTAACCATCTAACAACTAAGACCAAACACTAGACACCCATTACTGAACACTAAACACCTAACTAAGCGCGTAACACCCAACATGCATAGACTATATAAATGATAAGCGATACCGCAGGCACCACAGCAAGCAGCACACGCAAACCCTTGCCATTAGGCGAGTTTATACTGCTTATGGCGTTTTTGACATCGCTGGTGGCTTTGAGTATCGACGCGATGCTGCCTGCACTCGACGTAATTGGTGCAGACTTAAATAGCCAAAGTAACCAGCAAACCTATCTCATTATTTCCCTGTTTTTTGCGGGTATGGCGTTTGGGCAGCTATTCTTTGGCCCTTTTGCAGATGCGAGAGGCCGGCGCTTAACTATTCTGGTAGGGCTTATCATTTTTTTGATAGGCACACTGGTGTGCTATTTATCGCCGAATATGGAAATCATGTTGCTTGGTCGATTGATTCAAGCGTTTGGCGTGTCGGGTCCACGAATAGCTACGATGGCACTCATTCGTGATTTACACGTGGGCGATAAAATGGCCCGAGTAATGAGCTTTATCACGGTTATCTTTATTTTGATGCCGATGGTCGCGCCTCTGATGGGTCAGATTGTGATGAAAGTGGCCGGATGGCGGCATATTTTTACAGTGTTTGCCATGGTTTGCGTGGTATCAGGCATTTGGTTTTTTGCGCGCCAAGGTGAAACGCTGCCGCGTGATAAGCGCGTAAAATTTAATTGGTATGCTTTTTGGCGCTCAATTGTTTGGCTAATAAAAAATCCAGTTGTGATGGGAGCCGCGCTGGGAATGGGGATGATTTTTGGCGCATTTTTGGCGTATTTAAGTGGCTCACAAACCATTTTTCAAAGTATTTACGACACAGGCGAGTTGTTTCCCCTGTTGTTTGCCCTGCTTGCTTTCTCAATAGGCGCTGCGTCGTTGTTCAATGGGATCATGGTGGTAAGACTAGGCATGATCAAATTGATTTCATATGCCTTAGTGTTGACTATTTTGTTCTCGGTGGTGCTGGTAGCTGAATCTGTTTACTTTAATGGGAAACCACCGTTGGTGCTGTTTGTAAGCACGATGTTTATTGGGTTTTTCTTTATTGGTATTTTATTTGGTAATTTGAACTCGCTTGCTATGCAGCCAGTGGGTCATATAGCGGGTGTAGGTGCAGCATTTATCGGCTTTTTTACCAGCATGCTTTCAGTGCCAATTGCCGTATTTATCAGCCATCATTTGAGCGATAGCATCTTGCCGATTGCCTACGGTTTTTTGTGCTTTTCTGTTCTTACTTACTTTGCCGTGCACATCGCTATTGCAGCGGTGCGCAAGCAGGTTTAGCTGCTAACTTGAGCGGCTATTTTCAAAGGCTAGTGGCTATCGGAGCGGACATAAAAAAGCCCGGTCAAATTGACCGGGCAAAAGGAGCTTAGTTAAAGCACCTAACGACAGAACTGTTACAAACTTAAAACTTTATGCCCACGCATCAATATGATTACTCATAAAGGCCTATGGGCTGCTATGCACCTACAATGGCTTTCATGTCGGTCATGTAGCCGCGCAGTACCTCACCAACGGTTTCAACGCCGTGGCTACGTATCGCTTTGTTCACTTCTACCAAACGCTTATTATCAACGCCATTGCTTTGCGCGCTGAAGCCTTTACCAAGCTGTTTACCTGTGATGTTTGGCATTATATGCTCTTTGAGCAAAGGAACCGCGGCGTTGGCAAACAAATAATTTCCATATTCAGCAGTATCCGATATAACCACGTTCATTTCATATAAACGCTTTCGGGCAATGGTATTGGAAATAAGCGGCGTTTCGTGCAATGACTCATAGTACGCTGACTCAGGTAAGATGCCGGCCTCTACCATCACGTCAAATGCTAGCTCAACGCCTGCTTTGATCATGGCAACAATCAAAATGCCCTTATCAAAAAACTCTTGGTCGTCTATTTTGCCGCTATAAACAGGGGCTTGCTCAAAACCAGATTGACCGGTTTCTTCACGCCACTTCAATAAATTTGCATCGTTGTTTGCCCAATCGGCCATCATTGTGCGAGAAAACTCACCGCTTATGATGTCGTCTTGATGTTTTTCAAACAATGGCCTAAATAAATTGGTGAGTGTCTCGCTTAACTCATACGCTTCTATTTTGGCGGGGTTAGACAGGCGGTCCATCATATTGGTTACGCCACCAATTTTAAGCGCTTCGGTAATTGCCTCCAAGCCATATTGGATTAGCGCGGCTGCATATGCAGGGTCAACACCATCGGCGACCATTTTGTCGTAGCCAACAATCGCGGCTGCTTGCTGCATGCCGCACAATATCGTTTGTTCGCCCATTAAATCAGATTTGACCTCAGCCACAAATGAGCTCTCTAGCACGCCTGCTCGGTCACCGCCGGTAGCGCTTGCCAATGCTTTTGCAATGTCCCATCCTTTATTCTCAGGGTCGTTCTCAGGGTGCACGGCAATTAAGGTCGGCACGCCAAATCCGCGTTTGTATTCTTCACGCACTTCGGTGCCCGGGCACTTAGGCGCACACATTACTACCGTAATGTCGCTTCTTATTTGCTGACCCTCTTCTACAATGTTAAAACCGTGAGAGTAGCCCAGCGTCGCGCCTTTTTGCATCAGCGGCATGACCGCTTCTACTACGCTAGAATGCTGCTTATCGGGCGTGAGGTTGTACACCAAATCTGCGCTTGGAATAAGCTCTTGGTAGGTACCTACGGTAAATCCGTTGCTGGTAGCGCGTTGATACGAATCACGTTTTTCATCAATAGCGGCTTGGCGAAGTGCGTAAGATACGTTTAAGCCTGAGTCGCGCATGTTTAAGCCCTGATTAAGACCCTGTGCGCCGCAGCCTACGATAACGATAGATTTCCCTTTTAGTGCATCACAGCCCTGTGCGAATTCTTCTCGCTGCATAAAGCGACACTGTCCTAGTTGGTCGCGCTGTTTTCTAAACGGTAAGCTATTGAAGTAGTTTGTCATGTTATTCCTGAAAATTGAGATAGTCATTTACGACTGAGATTGCAATGTACACGAAACTACTGGTTGCTTAAATTGAATTATTTAAAACGTAGTGTTTCATAAAATGAAATAAATGTTATATTGAAGGACATACAGGGTGTAATGAACCAATTTTTATGTCTATTATGGCTGCGTAAAACGGTTAAAATGTGAGCAAAACATAGCCGGCGGTGAACATGCATGCTGTGTTGAATCAAGATGAATTAGATAAGATGTGTCGGGTCAAAAAAGAGTAAATCGATTATGGATATAAAAAGCCTACGCTTGTTTCAGCATCTCGCGAACACCCTGCACTTTTCAAAAACAGCGCAAGCTATGTTTGTCTCTGCGCCTACGCTGACCCGAGTAGTCGCCAGACTCGAGCAAGAATGCGGCGCAGCGCTATTTACCCGAAATAATCGAAGTGTTAGCTTAACTCATGCAGGAAAAAGCCTGTTGGCATTTGCTGAAAGCACCCTGAATCAATACGCTTTAATGAAGCAAAGCATGAAGCAGCACGAACAAATATTAAGTGGTGAGCTGTCTTTGTACTGCTCGGTCACTGCCAGTCAGAGCTTCTTGCCTGCCATGCTCGATAAACTCAGGCAGCAATATCCACTTGTAGAAATTAAGCTAGACACGGGCGACCATGCGCTTTCAGTTTCAAAAGTAGCCTCGTCAGAGGTAGATATTTCACTGGCCATTCATACGCCCGACTTCCCAACGCAGGTGGGGTTTGCGCCGGTTGCTACTGTACCGCTCACCTTAATTATGCCTAAAAACATGACCGTTGAGCGCTGGCAAGACATGCCGTGGCAAGACCTACATGTAGTCATGCCCTCAGCCGGCCCGTCAAAGCGCATAGTGCACCACTGGTTTGCAGAGCAAAACATTCGCCCCAGGGTCTATGCGCAGGTATCAGGAAACGAGGCGATAGTGAGTATGGTGGCATTGGGGTTTGGCGTGGGCTTTGTGCCAAGTATTGTGCTTGAAAATTCAGCCGTAAAAAATAAAGTGCGCGCACTAAGCGTAAAAAACATTGAGCCCTATCAGCTTGGTGTGTGCTATCTCAAAGAACGCAGCGAGGAGCATTTGATTAAAGCAATGACTCAGCTATTTGTAAGCTGATGTAGCAGACGGTCAAAGTTTCTAAAGCTTAAAGCCTCTGCAATATGTGCCTGCTCGATGTGCTCTGCACCCTGCAAATCAGCTACGGTTCGCGCCACCTTTAGAGTACGATGATAAGCCCTCATCGACAGTCCAAGCGCGTCAATTGCTTGCGTGATAAAGCGCTGATTGCTGGGCGTTAAGCTGCAGTGGATGTTGATTTGTTGATTGCTTAATGCACTGTTGAGCACGCCTTGACGAGCAAGCTGCAGTGCATGTGCAGTCTCAACTCGGCGTTTTACGATTTTGCTAGATTCAGAGCTACTGTGAGCGCTTTGCTTGGAGATGGCCTCGTGGTTAGATCCACGACCATGCTCTGAAGCATCTTGCCGATTGTCGTTGCCCGTATCGGATTCATCGTTGGGTGCCACGCTCCGACTCAGGGTTTTTTCTAAATTCACACGCGGCACGTTTACTTGTAGGTCGATGCGGTCAAGCAATGGCCCTGATATACGATTTAAATAGCGCAGTATTTGGTCGGGATTAGCGCGCTTGTCGTCAATATCCCCTGTTGGACTTGGGTTCATTGCGGCAACCAATTGAAAATCCGCAGGGTAGCAAACCTTATGCGCTGCTCTTGATAAGTTAATTTCCCCCGTTTCAAGCGGCTCTCGCATCACATCAAGCACATGACGACCAAATTCAGGCAACTCGTCAAGGAACAACACGCCCTTGTGCGCGAGTGTAATTTCTCCCGGCTTTGGGTAAGTACCGCCGCCGACGATTGCAGCTGCCGAGCTTGAATGATGTGGCTGGCGCAGTGGGCGCTGTCGCCAGTTGTTAGCATCAATAGGTTCACCCACCACCGAGCGAATGCTCGACACGACAAGGGCGTCCTCTTCGCTTAGGTCGGGCATAATTGACAGCAGTCTGCTTGCCAACATGCTCTTACCTGTGCCTGCTGGGCCAAAAAATAAAATGTTATGAGCGCCGCTTGCAGCAATTTCTAGCGCGCGCTTTGCATGCTGTTGGTCAATAATTTCGTTTAAGTCGCCGTAATTCGGTGGCGGATAATTCTCGCTTTGTGTTTGTGCCACCGGTAGAGCTTGTTTACCAGTTAGATGAAGATACACATCAAACAATGTGCTGGCGCACAGTACTGAGGTTTTGGTCACTAATGCGGCTTCATTAGCGTTGCTGAGAGGTAAAATGAGCTGGCGATTGGAATTGCGAGCGGCAAATGCCATCGGTAGCGCCCCTTGTATCGAACGCAGTTCACCTGAAAGGGCTAGCTCACCCACAAACTCGTATGGCTCGAGGGCTGTGTCGGGTAGCTCTTCGCTTGCCGCTATAATGCCAATGGCTATCGCTAAATCAAAGCGACCGCCACCCTTAGGTAAATCGGCCGGTGCCATATTTACCGTAATGCGCTTACTGGGAAATTCAAAACCTGCATTGATTAACGCGCTGCGCACCCTGTCGCGGCTCTCTTTTACCGACGTTTCTGGCAAGCCAACGAGCTGAAAGGCCGGCATGCCATTTGACAAATGCACCTCAATAGTCACAAGCGGTGCGTCTATGCCAATATTGGCGCGGGTGTATACAACAGAAAGTGACATCCTTGTCTTTTTTCATCCATGAGTTGCTTATCAACGCGCTCATTATTTAATTTAAAGCCTAGGCTTACAACTGACCAAAGGGATGGACTGAGCCGATAATAAAATCGCAATTTAACGCCCATTGCTTAACTCACCCTCAAAATCACTTGCCCGCACCAATCAATGTTTGCGATGATGAAAGAGAAGTTTTTTGTAATACCTCTAACGAATGACCACAAGTGAGCCTTATCCAGTGCAGCAAAACCATGCTAAAACCCAAGCTGAAAATGTAACTAGCGCTACGGCGACCTCAAGCGCGCCAGTATTGAGCAAGCAAGACTATTTAGTCAAAATTTTGCAGGCGCCTATTTACGATGCTGCTATTGCCACTGAGCTTTGTGTTATGCCGGCTTTGTCAAAAACGCTTGGTAATCAGGTGTATCTTAAGCGCGAAGACCAGCAGCCGGTAAAATCATTTAAGCTAAGAGGGGCGTATAACTGCATCGCTCAGCTTTCAAAAGCTCAACAAGCTGCTGGCGTTGTCGCGGCATCCGCTGGCAACCACGCGCAAGGCGTAGCTTATGCCGCCAAACGTTTAGGTATTCCAGCGGTGATTGTAATGCCGGAAACAACACCCGAAATTAAGGTGGAGGCGGTTAAACAGTTTGGCCAAGAACAGGTAAGCGTGGTTCAGCATGGCACCAGTTTTGACCAAGCCAGTGAGCGGGCAAAGGCCATTTGTGCTGAAACCGGCATGACGATGATCCCGCCATTTGACCACCCCGATGTTATCGCCGGTCAAGGTACCATTGGCAAAGAAATTCTTGAGCATATTCACGATCTGCAGTATTTGTTTGTGGCCGTTGGTGGCGGTGGCTTAGCGGCCGGGATTTCAGTATATGCAAAGCAAATTAATCCAAATATACGAATTGTCGCGGTAGAATCAGAAGAATCAGCTTGTTTGAAAGCTGCGCTTGCCGAAGGGCACCCGGTTACTTTGCCGAGCGTGGGAATTTTTGCCGACGGTGTGGCGGTTAAAACCATTGGTGAAGAGCCGTTTCGTTTGTGTCAGCTGTATGTAGATGAGGTCGTTACGGTCACCAACGATGAGATATGCACAGCGATTAAAGACATTTTTGACGATACCAGAGTCATTGCAGAGCCAGCCGGGGCCTTGTCGGTGGCGGCAATGCGTAAATACTGCGCGGAGCACAATATTAAAGGCGCAAATATTGCCGGCATTTTGTGCGGAGCGAATATTAACTTTCATACCTTACGATACGTGTCTGAACGCTGTGAGCTCGGAGAACAAAAAGAGGCAGTATTTGCAGTAAAACTAAAAGAGCAAACGGGCGCGTTCAAGGCCTTTTGTGCCACTTTAGGCGGGTTAAATATATCAGAATTTAATTACCGATATTCTAGCAACAGCGAAGCGCATATTTTCGTTGGGGTAAAGCTCAAACAAGGGCGAATCGAATTTGCCAATTTAATGCAGCGCTTGCAAGAAAATAACTATCAGTGTTTTGATTTATCCGATAACGAACTCGCCAAACTTCACGTGCGTCATATGGTGGGCGGCAGACCACAAACAGCCCTAAACGAAACGCTATTTTCGTTTTCTTTCCCTGAGTACCCAGGTGCGCTTATGCACTTTTTAAATACGCTTGGTGAACAGTGGAATATTACCCTGTTTCACTATCGCAATCATGGCGCCGCCCAAGGCTTAGTATTGGTCGGCTTCGATATTAGCGATAGTGAAAGGGCGCTGTTTAATGAGCATTTAGCGGCGCTCGATTACGCAGCACAAGAGCATACCGACGACCCTGCCTATCAGTTTTTCTTGGCCGCCGAGGGCTAAATTTGCTCAAGATGCTGAATGATTTCAGGCCACACAAGCGGTAAAATAGCCTCTTTCAGCGCTAGGCTACTTTGGGAAAAGGCAAAATTGCCGTCGTCTTGGTTCTTAACGTGTTCGTTTTCACGCAGCGCATTAACAAAGCTGCTGAGCACGTTTTTGTCGTAAAATTCAGGCGAATGCATCCCAAAAAGTGCCGACAGCCTTTCCGCAATAATCTGGCTTTGTCTCTCAAGCTGCGAGCGCCCAATCACTTTTTCTTTTTCTAAAACATGAAGCACAATGGCATAGCGCTGCCAGGTTTCCTGCATGGCGCGGCTGAGCAACCACGATGAATGAAACTTTTCGTGTGTGGCCGGTGGTGGGGCAAGGCAATCATCTTTTTGTATCAGCAGTCCTTTGTCGGTCATATGGACAATAAGCGCATCGATATATTTGGCAGCCTCTTCTAGGCTTTGATGCATAAAGAACTCGCGCTTGAGCAAAGGGAACAACGTTGCAACGAGGGCTTGAAGAGCCGTCTTTTCTAGGTTTTTATGCGCAAACACGGCCGCCATGATAAGCGATGGTAGGGCAAACATATGCAGGATGTTGTTGCGATAAAAGGTCAACAATAGCCCGTTACTGTCTTTTGGCGATACCATTGCACCGTAAGCGTCTTCGCCTTGTTCAAAGCGATTAAGCGCCAGTGTTCGGTCTACAAGTTCAGCAGCAGGCTCGTTTGGCAAGGTGCAGTCTTCGCTGTAGCGCACATCGTTAAACAAGGCCAAATAATCGCTCATGCTTTGCACCAAGGCCTTTTTACTCATGATTTGCGTTTTCGATGAGAGCAAACATAAGGCTACCATGGCCGTTCCGTTCAGCGCGGCGGCACGGTTGATGCGCGTCATCACTTTGTCGGCCAGTGCGTTTACTACTGGTGTGAGCCATTTTGGTTTTTTGTCTTCAAGTGCTTTTTGTTCGCGCCAGTCGCTCACCGACTCATCTAAAAATTGACTAAGTGCAATGGGCTCGCCAAAGTTAACAAAGCCATGCCCGTAATTTTTTAACTTGCGAATGGCAGAAAATACCTGGGTGGGAGACTCCTTTTTCTTAGACTTCCCTTTAAGCTCCTTCATATAGCTTTTAACTTCCATTACGTGTTCATAACCGATGTAAACCGGTACAATAGAAACGGGTCGGTTAATGCCTTTTGCGAGCGCCTGTAGCGTCATGGCGAGCATGCCGGTTTTAGGGGGAAGTAAGCGTCCGGTGCGACTGCGCCCGCCTTCGGGGAAGTACTTCACCGAATACCCTTTGTTAAACAGAAGCTCAAGATACTCTCGAAATACTGCGGTATAAAGTTTGTTACCGGCAAAGCTTCGGCGCAGGTAAAAAGCGCCGCAGCGGCGCAAAATACCGCCGACAGGCCAAAAGTTGAGATTAATCCCCGCTGCAATGTGCGGCGTCACTAAACCTTCATGATAAATCACATAGGTGAGTAACAAATAGTCCATGTGGCTGCGATGGCAGGGTACGTAGATAATTTCATGGCCGTTTTGTGCAAGCTCACGCACACGTTCAGGATGACCTACTTCAATGCCATCGTAAATTTTATTCCATACACGTTTGAGCAATCTGTCGCCTATGCGAATTAAGCCTTCACGATAGTCAGCAGAAATTTCGTTGATGTATGCGAGCGCATCTTCTCGGCCCTTTTCGTAACTAATTGCTTTGTGCTTCACCTCATCGCTAATAGCGCTCTTTACTGAGCTTGCGCCTAAAATTGAGTTGTATAAGGTTTGTCGTTCGAGCAGTGTAGGGCCAGAAAGCGTTTGTCGTTTGCGCTGAAAATGGGTGCGGGCAACGCGTACAAGTTTCTGAGCAATTTGCTTGTCGCTGCCGTGTAGTTGCGACATTTGGCGGGTAGAAACCGCAGGCGAATAACTAACAAAGTTATCGCGGCCAAATATCAACACAATAAATAACTTTCTTAACCAGTTGGGTGAGGCTTTGCTAGCAAAAAGCTGCGCAAAGCCGCTTTTTTCTTTTCCGGCCGAGCGACCCCACGAAATAAACACAGGCAGAATTTGTAAATCGATTTCTGGGTGTTCGCGGTGCAGATGAAAGTACTCGGTAAAAACATCTTCAATCGATGTCTTAGACACCCGGCGCGTTAAAAGGCTTTGTGGACGTGTTAAAAAATAGCGTCTTTTCCGTTCTTGTCCGGCAATTTCAATAGGCTCAAAAACGCTCGGCAATCCCAATGCTTTGGTTGACTTTTCAAGGGCAACTTGGTCTGTAAAAGACTCCGTTTGCAACAAATATAAAATGGGTTTGCTTTTATCAATGCCCAATTCTTTTTCAAGATTTGCAGGGACACTTTTTACCGACACTAACCAACCAACCGCTTTCGATACGAGCCAACGAAAGGCAGAACCAATATTTAGCATGTGCGCTCCGAACTAACTTAGTCACTGAATAATAACACGCTTTGCGAAAGTGGAATATTAATAAGCGTTGTTCAAAAAAGGTCAAAAGGCGTGATCATCACCACAAACCTTAACAAGAGTGTTGCGCTTTGCGATTAAAAAGTTATACTCGACTTAACTGTATAGAAAAACAGGCTGGTTATGCGTCCACTAACTCCACGTCAAGAAGAAGTGCTCAATCTGATCAAATCTACCATGATAGATACGGGCATGCCCCCTACTCGCGCTGAGATAGCGCGCGAACTCGGCTTTAAATCCGCTAACGCGGCAGAAGAGCATTTGAAGGCGCTTGCAAAAAAGAACGTAATAGAAATTCTTCCGGGTACTTCTCGAGGCATTCGATTGAACTGCGCGCTCGAAGACAATGTTGAACAAGGCATTCCTTTGATTGGCCGTGTTGCAGCCGGACAACCTATATTGGCGCAAGAGCATGTTGACTCTCACTATAAAGTAGACCCTGCAATGTTTCATCCGGGCGCAGATTTTTTATTGCGTGTTAACGGTATGAGTATGAAGAAAATCGGCATTATGGACGGTGATTTGCTTGCCGTACACAAAACTAATAATGTGCGAAACGGGCAGGTTGTGGTGGCACGTATTGACGAAGATGTGACGGTAAAACGCTTCGAGAAGAAAGGGCCATTAGTGATTTTGCATGCCGAAAATGATGACTTTTCGCCCATTGAGGTAGACCTACGCTCTCAATACTTTGAAATTGAGGGACTAGCGGTTGGCGTTATTCGGGATAATGTAGACTTCAATTAGAGGGCCTTCGCCTAATTGGCCTCCGCCGGCAATTAGCCCTGTTGGTGTCACTCTCACCTATTGCTGGCATGCGAATCTCAACTCGCTTTGGCTCGAATGTCGAGAAAATGCGAGTAGTAGTTTCATGCTGTGAACTTAACGAGAAAGCGCTACGCTCAAATTAGGGTAAACGGCTTGGTAATTCTCGCCCAAATATAAATCAACTGAAACTCGCCCTTATAGAAACATGACGGCGAGTTTTTTTGCTTTTTTTATTGAGATATTTATCTAGATTCTCTCTCACAATCGCGCGAGCCATTGCGCAAAATTTTATATTTGCGTAACAAAAAATTCACAGCATGGTGTTTGTTTTTTACACGCTTTATTTTCTTTTGATTAAAAAAACAGCAAACTCGTGGATAATTCGAACTGTTTGTATGGTTTTTCTCCAAAAAGTACTAGACGTAAGCTTTTGTTTGATTAATCATTATACAGTTATTCACATTCTAATAACATCCGACGTTAATTCGTATCGAAACACGCTTACTTAAGCTGTAAATTTTGATAAAACACATAATGCGTCAACCTCAATTTTGGGAGTCAAGTGTGAAGTCGCTGCAAATTGCTTTAAGTACTCTATTGATGAGTGCGCCGATGATGTCGCTAGCCACTACTGCTGGTGAGCGGTCAGATTTAAACCTGCGTCCAGGCGTAACAGAGATTAGCCAACAGGTGTATGGCCTACATATGATGATGTTCTACATCTGCATAGGCATTGCTGTGTTGGTTTTCGGGGTTATGTTTTACTCAATGGTGAAACACCGTAAGTCCAAGGGCGCTAAACCTGCGCATTTCCATGAAAATGTAAAAGTAGAGATTGCGTGGACAGTAGTGCCGTTCTTAATCCTCATTGCCATGGCTGTGCCAGCGGCAAATACGCTGATAGATATGGAAGACGTGTCTAAACCTGACCTGACGGTATTGGTCACTGGTTCTCAGTGGAAATGGCATTACAAGTACATGGATAACGATGTTGAGTTTTTCTCTACACTCGCTACTCAGCAAGAACAAATCCGCAACAAGTTTACAAAGGGCGAAAACTATCTGCTCGAAGTTGACCGTCCTCTCGTGATTCCTACTGGCCAAAAAGTGCGTTTTCTCATCACCTCCGATGATGTTATTCATTCTTGGTGGGTGCCTGATTTTGCCGTTAAGAAAGATGCTAATCCCGGTTTTATAAACGAAGCATGGACTAACGTGAATGAGCCCGGTGTATACCGTGGTCAGTGTGCGGAGCTGTGTGGTAAAGACCACGGGTTTATGCCCATCGTGGTCATCGCGAAAGATCCTGCAGATTATCAAGCATGGATTGAAGAACAAGAAGCGATTGCCATTCGTGCCAAAGAAGAAGAGCAGCGTTTGTTGGCGATGAACATGTCGATGGAAGAGCTGATGACTGATGGGAAACGCGTATATGAAGCTGTTTGCGCTGCATGTCATATGCCAAATGGTGAAGGTCTTGCCGGCGTGTTCCCTGCGATTAAAGGCTCGAAGATAGCCACAGAAGATCAACAAGCCCACATAGATATCATCGTTTACGGTAAAGCAGGAACTGCCATGCAGTCATTTGCAAAACAGTTAACGATGTCAGAGATTGCGGCGGTTGTTACCTATCAGCGAAATGCTTGGGGGAACAATACCGGCGAAATGGTTCAAGCTAAAGATGTTAATGCCATCATGAATGGCGAGTAGGAGATCAAGTAAATGTCGACCGTAACTGATACTGCACATGCACCTGACGCTCATGATTCCCACGACGGACATGACGGACATCATCACGGCGCGCCTAAAGGCTTGATGCGTTGGTTATTAACCACCAACCATAAAGACATTGGTACGCTTTATTTATGGTTCGCCTTCATCATGTTTTTGGTGGGCGGAGCAATGGCGATGGTTATTCGCGCAGAGCTCTTTCAACCTGGGCTACAAATAGTTGAGCCAAACTTCTTTAACCAAATGACCACCGTTCATGGATTGATCATGGTATTCGGCGCCGTTATGCCAGCCTTTACCGGGCTAGCTAACTGGTTGATTCCTATGATGATTGGTGCGCCAGATATGGCTCTGCCGCGCATGAATAACTGGAGCTTTTGGATACTTCCATTTGCCTTTTTGATACTTCTTTCTTCATTGTTTGTTGAAGGAGGCGGTCCTGCCTTTGGTTGGACTTTCTACGCGCCGTTATCTACTACCTACAGTGGTGACAGTACTGCCCTGTTCGTATTCTCAGTGCACATCATGGGTATAAGCTCAATCATGGGCGCGATTAACGTTGTGGTCACGATATTCAACATGCGAGCCCCAGGCATGACCTACATGAAGATGCCTCTTTTTGTATGGACATGGTTAATCACAGCATTTTTGTTAATCGCGGTTATGCCAGTGCTTGCGGGCGTGGTAACGATGGTGCTTACCGATAAATACTTCGGCACAAGCTTCTTCGATGCAGCCGGTGGTGGCGATCCAGTATTGTTCCAGCATATTTTCTGGTTCTTTGGGCATCCTGAAGTGTACATAATGATCTTGCCCGCCTTTGGGATCATCTCGCAAATCGTACCAACCTTTTCACGCAAGAAACTCTTTGGTTATGCGTCCATGGTGTATGCCACCGCATCTATCGCATTGCTGTCGTTTATCGTATGGGCACACCATATGTTCACTACTGGTATGCCAGTATTTGCTGAAATGTTCTTCATGATTGCCACCATGATCATCGCAGTGCCAACGGGTGTGAAGGTATTTAACTGGGTGGCCACCATGTGGCGCGGCAGTATCTCCTTTGAAGTGCCGATGCTGTTTGCCATCGCGTTCATCATACTATTTACCATCGGCGGTTTGTCAGGCCTAATGCTTGCAATCGTGCCTGTGGACTTCCAGTACCACGATACCTACTTTGTGGTTGCTCACTTCCACTATGTGCTGGTAACCGGTGCGGTCTTCTCGATTATGGCAGCGGTTTATTACTGGTTACCTAAGTGGACCGGGCGCATGTTCGACATTAAATTGGCCAAACTGCATTTTTGGTGCTCGCTGGTCTCGGTAAATGTCTTGTTCTTCCCTATGCACTTCGTAGGCTTAGCGGGTATGCCTCGTCGTATCCCTGATTACGCATTGCAATTTGCTGATTTTAACAAGTGGATCAGTATCGGCGGTTTCGCCTTTGGTTTATCACAGTTGATATTCTTGGCATTGATCATTAAAGCGTGTCGTAAGCAGGGTGAAAAGGTATCAGACCAAGTGTGGGATGGCGCCGAGGGCCTAGAATGGGAAATCCCTTCACCGGCTCCTTATCATACCTTTGATACACCACCGGTTATTAAGTAATTAACCGATAAACAATAGGTATGCCAGGCGGCATTGCGGTAATCAATACATTATGACGAACAAGCAAACAACTGAAAACAAGGCTGAACTGTCTAGCGCTGAGAGTGCTGTGCAGTCTGCCTCTACTGCCCCACAGTCTCACGGGAAAACCGTGGGCAAACTCATATTGGTTGTAGTGGGCATGTTTGGTTTTGGTTTTGCGCTTGTGCCGCTGTATGACGTATTGTGCGATGCACTAGGCATAAACGGCAAAACAAGTAACGAAGTAGCGGTGTACGAAGCGGTTGAAATTGATACATCGCGCACCATTACGGTTGAATTCATTACGCGAACAAACACAGGCATGCCATGGGAGTTCAAAGCGCAAACAAAGCGCGTTGAAGTTAACCCCGGTGAAATGAGCGAAGTTGCTTTTTATGTGCGTAATCCGGTCAATCGAAATATTATTGCGCAGGCGATCCCATCGGTCTCTCCAGGAACTGCTGCGCTTTATGTCAATAAAACAGAGTGTTTTTGTTTTAAACACCAACCTCTCAAAGCAGGCGAAGAAGCGGTCATGCCAATGACGTTCTACATTGACCCGCAACTGCCTGACGATATAACTTTTTTTACATTGCAATACACTTTATATGACATTACTGAGAACGCTGACGAAGCTGAAGTAGTGGCGATGAACAGTGGTCTACGGAGATAAACATGGCTGAACAAGCGCAAGAACAATACGAAAAGTACTACGTACCTGAACAAAGCGTCTGGCCCATTGTTGGGGCGGTGGCGCTATTTTTGATTGCGGTTGGTGCAGGAAATTACGTAGTAGAGGTCACTCGTGATAAGTCGGGCATAGGCGGGTACGTGCTGCTAGCAGGCTTAGTGATGCTCACCGTCATGGTATTTGGCTGGTTTAAAAATCAAATCGATGAGTCTATGAGCGGCTTATATAGCGCACAGCTTGGGCGCTCATATCGACAGGGTATGGCGTGGTTTATCTTCTCAGAAGTGATGTTTTTTGCGGCATTCTTTGGTGCCCTATTTTACGCCCGCACGATTGCGGTTCCATGGTTAGGTGGCGCGTCTAATAATGCGATGACTAACGAAGTCTTATGGCCAACTTTTGAAGCAATGTGGCCGCTTACCAGCACGCCAGGTGGCGTACAAACTACGCCGATGGGTTGGTATGGTCTACCGCTCATTAATACGGTAATTTTGTTGGTATCGTCTGTGACGCTGCATTACGCACACACCGGACTAGAAGGAAATAAACGTAAGCAGCTTATAGCGATGCTAGGTGCGACCATTTTACTTGGTTCAATATTCCTTGCGCTTCAAGTGTACGAGTACATCCATGCCTACAGAGACTTAGGCCTAACCTTACAGTCTGGCATATATGGAAACACATTCTTCTTGCTGACTGGGTTCCATGGACTACATGTGACCTTGGGCACGATTATTCTCATTGTATTGTTTTTGAGAGTGTTGAAAGGCCATTTCACGCCTAAAGAGCACTTTGCCTTCCAAGCGGGAGCTTGGTACTGGCATTTTGTTGATGTTGTTTGGGTAATGCTGTTTTTCTTTGTATATATTCTTTAATAATGCATTAAAAATCAATATGGCCGAGGGTTTGGGGTAATTACGCCAGTAGCGACAGCTATCAGAATCAATACGACGATGACGACTGACGCTATAACCCTGCGGCCAATAAATTTGCTCATCGGTTCGTGCTCCCCACCTTTTAACATCACTCTCATAGCCCTAAATAAATTAAATATCATGAACAGAAGTAAGGCTCCGATGATAATCTTTACCGCTAACATATTTGTAGCTCCCTAGAGGTGGTTAACTAGCATGCTGTTTAAAGGTGTGAGCACGCTAAGAATGATTTTTACCTTAATGGCTATTGTGTGTATTGTCATTATGTTTTTATTGGGCTTTTGGCAGCTCGATCGCAAGTATCAAAAAGAGCAACGCCTAAACCAAATCGAACAACGCAAGGCAGCAGACCCACAATTATTAGAAGACGTCATTGATGCGCCTGCTGATTTTGTTGACTTTCCCCTGCTTGTTACGGGCGAACTCAGCGATAAGACCTTTTTCATAGACAATCGCATCAAAAACGGCGTGGCAGGTTATGAGGTTTTGGCGCCATTGGCGAGCAATTACGGCACCGTATTGGTCAATCTCGGTTGGGTTCCCGGCACTGGCAATCGCTCTGAATTACCTCGCATCATCATACCTAAAGACGCTCAATATCAGGGCCGCATTTACGTACCTAGCGACAATGTTATGATTTCAGAGACTAATTTTAATTATGGGCGCTTTCCTGTGCTTATTCAGCAAATCGATTTTGCGGAAATTGAAAAACATCTAGGAAAAGATGTGCTTCCTTTTACCCTGCGCCTCGACCAACAGCCAGATAGTGCTTACATTCGTGATTGGCAAGTGGTGGTAATGGCGCCCGAACGACACTTGGGCTACGCCATCC
This sequence comes from Glaciecola siphonariae, assembly GCF_042652645.1. NCBI lineage: Bacteria > Pseudomonadati > Pseudomonadota > Gammaproteobacteria > Alteromonadales > Alteromonadaceae > Glaciecola > Glaciecola siphonariae. The sequence goes on along the minus strand of NZ_JBHSGU010000001.1, from coordinate 113,619 downwards.
AGTGGTTTGGACTCGGTATCGCTGGACTAACTGTGTTTTTGCTGACTATCATGAAGTCTATGCAAATTCGTAAAGAACAAATTAAATAGGCAATGTGCTGAAGAGGCATCGTTGGACTTTAGGTTTGGATATTGACTGGAGGGGCCACTCGTTTGAAAACGTCGAAATCATGGATGATTTCGCCGAGCGCCCAGGGATGGGTTCACAGCGTTTTTCAAACGAGTGGCCCCTCCAGTCAATATTATGCTGGCGTCCAGCACTCTCGTAAGCGCAAAAGCATCAACTGACTTAGTAAATTTAGGATTATCGTATGTCAATTAAAAAAAATAATAAGATGGCTTTTATTCTATTGATTGTGGTGTTTGTGGTCCCTGTGATTTTAGCCAAAATAGCGCTTGAGATGGATTGGTTTAACAAGGCGTCTACAAATCGAGGGGAGTTGCTCGACCCCACTATCGAAGCGGCACAATTGTTACAAGAGGCGGAGCGTAAGTGGCATTTTCTTTATGTCATACCACAGGTTTGTGACAGCGCATGTGAGAATGCGATTTACAGCGTTAGCCAAGTAAAAACGGCAATAGGCCGCGAGGCTGGGCGAGTAAATGCAGTATTTATTGCAACTGAACAAAGCAGTCAAAGTGCACTTGAAAAAATTGCCAGTATAAGTGACACGCAAGTGTTACAGAAAACAAAACAAAATGTGAATAAAGTGTTTAAAGATGTACCGGTAAATGCTATTTTTATCGCCGATACGTTAAACAACATTGTGCTCAAATATCCCACCACAGCAGACCAAGAGCAGGCCATCATGGACAGCCGAGATATGCTGGCGGATATGAAGAAGCTGCTTAAGCTTTCACGCATAGGTTAGGCCAGAGGAAGTAAATTAAATGAAAAAGCTGGTGCTAATAAGCATATTTTTAGCTTTATTTGTCATTGTACTGGGTGCATATACAAGGCTTACAGATGCCGGGTTAGGTTGCCCTGACTGGCCAGGTTGTTACGGGCATGTGCTCGTGCCTCAAGCAGAGCATCATATCGAGGCCGCCAATCAGGCGTTTCCCGAGCGGCCCGTTGAGGCTGAAAAGGCATGGAATGAAATGATCCATCGCTACTTTGCCGCAGGCTTAGGCTTTATCATTTTATTGATTGCAATTGCCGCTATCGTTAATCGCGCAAAAGGAAAAATAGCACCGCTTAAGCTGCCAGTATTGCTTCTTTTACTCGTCAGTTTTCAGGGCATGCTTGGTATGTGGACGGTAACGCTGAATCTACTGCCTGTCGTGGTGATGGCGCATTTGTTAGGTGGCTTTACAGTATTGTCTTGCTTGTTTATTTTATATTTGCGAATGACGCCCTTCAGAATACCAGGGGGCGATACGCAAATGCGTCCGCTGGCGAAGTACGCAGCGATAGGGATTGCTATTCTAGTGTGGCAAATTGCGCTAGGTGGCTGGACATCGGCGAACTATGCGTCGCTTGCGTGTACCGAACTCCCTATTTGCGAGGGTGATTGGGTCGCTCGTTTGGATTTTGCTGGAGCATTTTCGGTGCCCGCCGCTGAAAATTATGAGTATGGCGTTCACAGTTACGAAGAGCGCGTTACTATGCATGTGTTGCATCGCTTTGGTGCTATTATTACCGTTGCCTACTTATGCTGGTTGGCATTTGCAATTTTTACCCGCTCAAGCTCAGCGCTAATGAAAAAGCTGACCGTTGTCATGCTTGTTGTGCTTGCAGTGCAAGTAGGGCTTGGTATTAGCAATGTTGTATATACGCTACCGCTAACTGTTGCCACTATGCACAATGCGGTCGCCGCATGCTTGCTCTTGGTCATGGTGCTGCTCACCTACACAATGTATAGGAAATACTGAAAAGTGAAGATTAACCAACCCCATCAAGGAGAAGCGAATGAATAAGACGCTTGCAGCCCCTTCAAAACTAAGTTCAGGCGCAACATGGCGCGACTATTACGAGCTAACAAAGCCAAGAGTGGTGATGTTGCTATTGTTAACCGCTTTGGTTGGTATGTGTTTAGCAACCCCAACTTGGGTTGACCCTCTGGTGTTGAGTGCAGGCATGTTCGGTATTGGCTTGTTATCGTCTGCAGCCGCTGTCATCAATCATGTTGTGGACCATCGTATTGATTCAATTATGGCTAGAACATTCAACCGCCCTGTGGCAAAAGGCAAAGTGTCGATTAAGCGGGCCTTAATATTTGCCGGTGTGCTTGGCGCTCTTGGATTCGTTGCCCTCGCAGTATTTGTAAACATGCTTACTGCATGGTTGACCTTGGTAAGTCTTGTTGGATACGCCGTTATATACACAATGTACTTAAAACGAGCGACGCCGCAAAACATCGTTATCGGAGGCTTGGCAGGCGCAGCGCCTCCACTTTTAGGCTGGACGGCTGTTTCCGGCGAAATTCATGCATATGGCTTATTGTTGGTGTTAATCGTGTTTACATGGACACCTCCGCATTTCTGGGCCTTGGCTATACACCGAGAAAAAGACTACGCAAAAGCAAAAATACCGATGCTCCCTAACACCCATGGTGTCGAATTTACAAAAACCTGTGTTGTGCTGTATACCTTGCTACTGTGCGCCGTGTGCCTACTACCGTATTTGACTGGCATGAGCGGTGGACTCTATTTGCTTGGTTCGTCATTGCTAAATGCGTATTTCATGTATATGGCGCTTAAATTGAAGTTCAAGCCGCAAGCCTCGACAGCAATGGATACATTTAAATTTTCGATTCTGCATTTAATGCTGTTGTTTGTTCTTTTGCTTGTTGATCATTATTTATAAGTTGTATGTTGTGAGTAATTGGCACTCTAATTGGGAAAAATTCTAATGCAGCAGAAGTGGATTGGTTTGATTGCCCTGTTCTCATTAATTCTAGGCGTATATTTAGCGATTACGATTGCGCCACCCGGATTTAATGATGACAAACCACTCTCTGAGCAAACGCAGCACTTAAATTGGTATCCGCAAGCGCGGGCCTTAACTGATTTTGAGCTGTCAAAACACGACGGTAGCACGATGACAAATGCCGACCTCACGGGTCAGTGGACGCTGGCGTTTGTAGGCTATACATTCTGCCCTGATATTTGCCCCGTTACCCTAGCGCAAATCAACAACGTTTATCCGCAGCTGCAGGCCTCGGTGCAAGAAACCCCTTTACGAGTGTGGTTTTTATCGGTTGATCCCAATCGAGATACGGTCGAAAGACTCAACGAATACGTGAGCTACTTCAATCCTGACTTTATTGCAACAACCGGACCGCATATACAGCTGTTTCCGCTGGTGCGCAGCATGGGAATGATGTACTCCACATCTGAAAGTACTGATAACCCAAATTACCTAGTAGACCATAGTGCGTCTATTGTGGTGATAAATCCTGAAGGCAACGTTGTAGGGCGCTTTAAACCAAAACATATCCCCGGTGAGCTTGCAATTAGCGATGTTGATCATATTCTTGCCGACATGCCCATCCTGCTCGGCTCAAGTTAAGCCACAAGCATGTTACACCTAAGACAAGGGGTTCAAGACGATGGCCCATTGCTTGCCAAACTAATCTTGCTCTCTGCAGATACGCTGCTTCCTTACTTATTTGGTTCATCCGCCGCTGCACTTGAGTATTTAGAACAAGCGAGCAGGCATCAAGACGGTCAGTATAGTGCGCTGCGCCATCGCGTCGCTGTTAGCAATAATGAGGTCATCGGATGCATGAGTCTATGGCATGATGATATGCCAGACGGCTTTCGCGATGCTACTGTACAAAGTCTAACTGACTATTTAGACGTAGAGCAGCTCGCGCATATCGTTGTGGCTAATCAAACGCTTGGCGCGATTTTTAAAGCACCCACAGAACATGAATTATGCATCGGTCATTTAGCGGTGGCGCCAGATTGGCAAAGAAAAAACGTTGGTAGCAAGCTCATCGCTTATGCACAAGCTCAGGCTAAAGCGCTAAACAAAACACATCTTGTTTTGGATGCAGATATCGCAAAAACATCGGCATTAGGTTTTTATCAAAGGCATGGATTTGAAATTGTTCGCCGATATAAACACGAACCCACCGACCAGCGATTTGCTCGTTTGGCCCTTGCCCTTTAAGCACCAAGAGCACAATTTTAAACAGTGCTAGACGCTGTTTCTTATCCAGAACTGAGGTTAGTTATTATTCCAAAAATGTGCCATCGTTTGAGGGGGTGAAAAATGGGACTGAGTGCCAATAAAATCGCCCTTTATGCGCCTTGCTCGGCGCGGTGCAGTTGACTCTTACCCTGCCAGGCGCAAACGTGTGTTCAAGCGGCACTGATACCAAAACCTTATTTTGCTGAGTCTTTATTGAGGGAACAATGCGCGCTTGCTTAAAGTAGCAAGCCATTTGGGACAGCGAGATGTCGCTGTTAACAGATAAATGCAGCGTCAACATAGAAAGGCTTTCGCCTGATTGATACACATGCTGCATGCCCGCTTGAGCAATTACCGGCATCGCAATGGACGCCATTTTTACCTTCAAGGTGTCAAGTTTGCTGTAGCGTCCCGCTGATGGAAAGCGGGCAAGCGGAACCGCTTGCTCTAGATTGGCAATTACCCCAGATTGCTGACCAAAACCTATATAGCCGGCATCGCGCAGGGCCTCCTCCAATGCGAGATTAAATTCGCCATATGGGTAGGCAAGCCATTTACGGCTGTATCCGAGTTGCTCAGCAAGCGCATTTTCGGCTTCGTTTATATTTTGCATAACACGCTTTAACCACTGTGCCTCGCTTTCATTACTCTCTCGCTCAAGCAGGTGTATATGCCCCATTGTATGGTTGGCAAAATCCGCTAAAGGCTGCATGCTTTGAATGTCTTCCCAGCTGAGGTGATTCGCCAGCGCGCCGACACTATCGGGATTTACAAATACTGTGTACTTAAATCCAAAATCCTCCAGTATCGGATGAGCATTGGTCAGAATATTGAGGTATCCATCGTCAAAGGTTATGGCGACGGCATTAGCGGGTAAATCTTCACCGCGTTTAAGCGCTTCAATAGCATCATGGAGGCCTATAACGCTATGGTGCTCGCTAAGGTATTGCATATGCTCTTTGAACACCTGTGGTGTTACAGAGGTGATGCTGGGTGTGTCATGCGCAACATGATGGTATTGCAGCACAACCACTTGGGGTGGCAGTTGTGCAAAGGCACGTGCATAATGCACGCAAAGGCTCACGCACAATAAAAACTTAAAGGCGACCACGCCCATTGCTTTTAATTTACGCGCGATATGCGTCATACATACTGTTCCCTTTTAGGTGATTCATGCTATCCACCTTAAAAAATAGACTCGCTCATGTAAAGCTTTTGTCAATTGCGATCCCGCTTATTTTGGCGAATATTACCACGCCGCTATTAGGCTTAGTCGATACAGCAATTCTAGGACGTATGGACGGGCTGCACTATCTGGCCGGTGCTGCCATCGGTTCGCTTATCCTGACGCAGTTATACTGGGTGTGTGGCTTCATTAAAATGTCTATGACAGGACTGTCAGCTCAAGGACGCTCACAATCATCTCTAACAAGCATTAAAACACTCGTTCAGGGAGGGTTTCTTGCACTTCTACTTGCCCTGATAGTATTGATTGTTCAGCAGCCATTTTTGCAAGCTGGCTTATGGTTTGCACAAGCTGAGCCACAAGTAGTGCAAAGTACAATGGACTATTTTTACGTACGCGTTTGGGGGGCGCCCGCTGCGCTTGTGAATTTGGCGATTATTGGCTGGCTTATTGGACAGCAAAAAGGACGCCTTATTTTAGGTTTGCAGGTATTTGTGAATGTAATGAATATCGCGGCAAGTCTTATGTTTGTTTACGTGCTTGATATGGGCGTGGCTGGAGTGGCAGCGGGTACCCTAGTAGCAGAATACAGCATGACGATAGTATCGTTGATATGGATTTATCGACGCTATTGGGTGTCCGTTTGGGCGTCATCAGATATACGCGGTGAAAATGGGCTACTCGAAGGAGATGAAATTGGTAAGTGGTTTGCTTTAAAAGCATTAAAACCCCTGCTGTCATTAAACTCCAATATATTAATACGAAATCTTGCGCTGCAGTTTACCCTAGCCTTTGTAACGCTCAAGGGCGCGCAATACGGCACCCAAGCGGCAGCGGTAAACGCAATTTTGATGCAGTTTTTTGCCTTAATTGCGCTGGGCCTAGACGGTATCGCTAATGCAGTAGAAGCCCTCGTTGGCGAAGCTAGAGGAAACGAGGACACTCAACGCTCAAATCAAAACGGGGACACTCAACGTTCAAATCAAAACGAGGACACTCAACGCTCAAATCAAAATCAAAACGAGGACACTCAACCTTCCAACCAACATCCACCGCTTAATTTAAAAAGGCAGGTACACTTGGGGATGTTTTGGTCAAGCATAATTGCGTGCCTCTACACCCTAGTTTTTATTATAGGGACGCAAGACATTGTATCTATTCTAACTGATCAAAAGAGCCTAATTTTAGCAACGATGAGCTATAAGTGGCTGATTTTGATGTTGCCACTTATTGCCCATTGGTGCTTTTTGTTTGACGGCGTTTATGTTGGCCTAACCCTCGGAAAAATCATGCGTAACAATATGCTGGCCAGCAGTACACTCGCATTCATACCTGTTTATTGGTTCTTTATTGAACTAGGGAACAGTGCCTTATGGATTGCTATGCTGGCCTTTTTGAGTGCGCGAGGCTCTGGTTTGGCATGCCATTTTTATTGGCGTGTATTGCCCGCGCAGCAAGCACAAAAAAGCCGCTAAATAAAAGCGGCTATAAAACAACATACAACGTAAATTGCTCAGTTTGTCATATTAGTAGTACGAATGTTCACCCGCTTCATGTTCAGTGGCGTCTTTCACGCCTTTAATTTCACCTGCAAAATGCTCTAGAAGTTGCTTTTCAATACCGTCTTTTAGCGTCACGTCGACCATCGAGCAGCCGTTACAACCGCCGCCAAACTGCAGTATTGCATTACCGTCTTCGGTGACTTCCACAAGCATAACATTGCCGCCATGGCTGGCTAGTTGAGGGTTAATTTCAGACTCAATAATGTAGTTAATGCGGTCAATTAAAGGCGCGTCGTCAGCAATCTTTTTAGCCTTCGCATTGGGCGCTTTAAGAGTCAGCTGTGAACCCATTTGGTCAGTCACAAAATCGATTTCAGCTTCTTCTAAATATGGCGCACTTTCGGCGTCAACTACAGCATCAAATCCTTTAAACGGAAGGCGGATGTCGGTGTCTTCAACCGCTTCTGGTGGGCAGTACGACACGCCACATTCGGCTTTTGATGTGCCTGGATTAACAACAAAAACGCGAATGTTTGTGCCCTGTGTTTGTTGGGCAAGTAGTTTGCCAAAATGCTCTTGAGCACTTTCTGAAATGCTAACCATGTTTATCCTCCACAATCTGTATGCGCGCATAATAGCAAAGATTACCTGAGTAAAACACTCAAGTATTAAGCTTTTTCATCTATATTAGAGGTTTCGCCGTAAAATTATACTTTCCAGCTGAATTACGTCACAATTTATACGTCAGCAAACTATAACTAAAAGAGCGATACATAATGAATAACCGCAGTCTATCTTGGGTCACAACCGGCCTAGTTAAAGGTATTACTATGTTTAAACACGGCTTAGCTCGTGTATTTACACTCGAAAAACACACTCGACCTGTTAAGTCATTTTTGCCGCCCAGCACAACTATTTTAAGTGCAACGCTTACCTTGAGTCTTGCTGTTGCCATGCCGGCTTGGGCCGTGGAAAGTGACTTAAATTATCTGCCTGATGGCCAAAACTACGACGCCAGTATTCCAAGACCAGCCGATGTGCTCGGCTATCCAGTGGGAACTTGGCATGTGCGTCACGATCAGGTGGTCAATTATATGCGTGCCTTGGCTGATGCATCTGATAGGGTAAGTTTGCAAGTCACCGGATATACTCACGAGCAGCGTCCGCTCTTGCTGCTTACTATCACCGCACCTAACAATCAGAGCAAAGTCGAGCAGATGCGCACCGAGCATATCGAACGACTCAGTAAAGGTGAGGCGGCGCAGGCATCAGATCCTTTGTTTATCTATATGGGTTACAGCGTTCACGGCAATGAACCATCGGGTACAAATGCTTCGTTGCTTGTGGCTTATCATTTAGCTGCATCGCAAGCGGATGATGTAAAAAAACTATTGAATGAAAATGTCGTTCTGTTAGACCCGTCACTCAATCCAGACGGTTTATCTCGTTTTGCGCAATGGGCAAATATGCACAAAGGTTACAATGTGGTGGCAGACCCTGCTCACCGCGAACACCGAGAAGCTTGGCCGTCGGGGCGAACTAATCACTATTGGTTTGATTTAAACCGCGATTGGTTATTGCTGACGCATCCTGAATCTAAAGCTCGAATTGCGCAGTTTCATCAGTGGCGCCCGCATATTTTGACCGATTTTCATGAAATGGGCACCAACAGTACATTCTTCTTTCAGCCAGGCATCCCATCGCGAAAAAACCCGTGGACACCTGACACAAACGTTACGCTAACAAAAGCATTAGCCAACTTTCACGCACAAGCGCTAGACAAAAATAAAGAGCTTTATTTTACCGAGGAATCTTTCGATGATTTCTATTACGGTAAGGGCTCAACCTATCCCGATGCTCACGGCAGTATAGGTATCTTGTTTGAGCAGGCAAGCAGCCGCGGACATGCCCAAGAATCAATAAATGGCTTGCTTGAATTTGAGCGAACAATTCAAAATCAGTTTACAACGTCGCTCTCAACTTTCGCTGGCGCAATGGCGAACAAGTCTGCAATTGCTGCTTATCAGCGTCAGTTTTATAAAGATACAAAACAATTGATAGACGACGATGAATTGCATGGGTTTGTAGTAAGTGCTGCAAAAGACCGAGCAAGATTCTCAAGAATGCTGTCAATTTTAGAGGCGCATCAAATTCAGTTCTCTGCCTTGGCCAGCGACTTGAGTTTAGATGATAAAAACTACCAAGCTAAAAGCAGTGTTTTTATACCGCTTGCACAGCCTCAGTATCGCCTAATCCGCTCATTATTTAGCGAGCGAACGCGCTTTGTAGATAATACCTTTTACGATGTTTCAAACTGGAATATTGGCTTGGCTTTTAATGTTAAATATGCGGGAGTAGAACAATCAGACCGCCGCAAAGTGAAGTTGTCTGATAAACCATTTGAAGCAGTGCCGGCAGAAGTGGAGGAGTCTCTACGCCAAAATGTTAGTGACGATGCTTATGCTTACGTTTTTGAATGGCACAGTGCGAATGCACCGGCTATGGCGCAGCACCTACTAGAGAATGGCGTACAAATTCGTGTGGCAGGGGATGGCTTTAGCGCTAGAGTGAGCGGCGACTCGCAAAGCGCTCAAACCTTTGCGCCTGGCAGTATTATGATTGCCACCGCGCTTGAGCAGCCGGACAACCTGCAAGCGTTGCTGAACACAGCGCAAACCGAATATGGGATTAAAATTGCCAGCGTTACTTCAGGCCTGACGCCAGCGGGTATTGACTTAGGCAGCCGCCAGTTCGCTCCCGTCAATACGCCTAATGTGCTGTTAGTTGGGGGTGTGGGCACCAATCAATACGAAATTGGCGAAATTTGGCATTATCTAGATACGCGTATCGGCCTGCCGGCTACCTTGGTAGATTTGAGCAACCTTGCTAATACAAAGCTGTCTCGCTATAGCCACATTGTGTTTGCTTCAGGTCGCTATAATAAGGTGAGTAAAAAGCTGACTGATGCCTTATCGCAGTGGGTAAAAGATGGCGGCGTACTGATTGGCCAAAAATCGGCAGTAAGTTGGTTCGCGAAGCAAGACTGGATAGATAATAAAGTGCTCTCTAACGATAGTATTGACGACAGCTTTTCTACTAAAGGGCTGAAATATAAAGATCGTCAAGATTTAGCATCGAAAAAACGCATAGCAGGCGCGGCATTTTTAACTTCGATAGACCGCAGTCACCCCTTGTTTTTTGGATTTGAGACAGACACTCTACCCATGTTTAAGACCAGTAACTTTGTGCTTAAATCCACAGACGATCCCTTTGTTGAAATAGCCAACTATGTTGAGAAACCACTTGCAGCCGGTTATGCATCCGATGAGCTAGAATCACTGGTATCTGAGACGGCAGCGGTAGTTGTTAAGCCTGTGTCGAGTGGAGCAGTTGTCGCCTTTGTCGATAACATTCATTTCCGTGGCTACTGGGATGGAACCAACAAGCTAATGGCGAACGCTATCTATATGTCGCCGCTGTTTTGAGTCTTTGTGCGGGTCGGTGGCGATAGCGCCATCGACCATACTGAAACGGTGATATCAGGGTAGGATGCAACAATTGCTTTGCACGCACTGTTGATTGTCGCCCCAGTGGTTACAACATCGTCCACCAGTGCGATATGCTTGTACTCAATACTGCTGCATAATGCAAAAGCGTCGTGAATGTTCTCGAGGCGCTGCTCTCGATTTAATTCGCTCTGCGCCTTGGTGTGACGCAGCCTCTTGACGCAATCGTAAACGGGCAAATCGCAGCGTTTTCCTAAAGCGTGTGCCAGCAGTCGCGCTTGATTATAGCCTCTTTGTGCATAGCGCCATTTAGATAATGGAACGGGCACGAGCACCTCAGGCAATTCACTCGTATGAGCCATGCGCGGGTAAATGTAATCTACAAAAAACCTGCTTAGCACTTGGGCGGCGAGCGGCTCTTTTGAAAATTTTAATCTGTTAATCAGGGCCTTTAATATCCCCTCATATTTTCCAAGCGCGTAAAGGTGATGATAGTAAGGGCTGACGAGGTGCTCTGATACAGACGGCTTTTCGAGCAAATCGAATCCTGGCACTTCAAAATGCGCGATACTAGTATCATAGCGACAATATTCACAAACTAATAAAGCACTCGACTGTTTACAGACATAGCAGTGTTTGTGATGCGTTAACAGTGCGCTTACTTGCTCCCATACATTCGTTAATCGCGTTACACTACCCATACTATTTACCCCGCACTTACGAATTACGATAACACATCATGCAAATACGTCAGCTGAACAAAAGTACTGAATTGCAAATATGCCTGCTGCACGGCTGGGGAATGAACGCTGCAATCTTTGAGCAATTCAGTCATTTATTAGAATTGGCTGTAAACAGAGAGCTTCAGCAAACGGTTGATATTCATCTTATTGACCTACCGGGTTATGGCAACGAGATTGGTCAATATGCGCATGGCGATATTGCATCTTTGAGCGCTGCAGTAGAGCGCAGGTTGCCAGATGATTGCGTTGTGCTCGGCTGGTCCTTAGGTGGCTTAGTGGCTCAGGCGCTTGCAGTAAATGCATGTAAAAAAATCAGCGCGCTTATTACTGTATGTTCGTCACCAAAATTTGTTGCAAGTGATGATTGGCCAGGTATTGATGCGAAGGTATTAGCGAATTTTCAAGAACAACTAGTTCATAGCTCCGTAAAAACACTGAAGCGGTTTTTGGCAATCCAAAACTTGGGTCAACCTGACGCGAAAACCAATATTCAGCGCATGTTAAATGCAGTTAACGCTAAACCAATCGCAAATGCCGATACCTTAAAAGGCGGCTTAAATATTTTACACAACACAGATTTGCGCGAGCATCTGCATCTAATAAAGGTGCCAACTCTGCGGCTCTACGGACGTTTAGATTCTTTGGTTCCGCATAAAGCGCAGCAGAAAATAACTGCACTACATCCTACCTGCAAAAGCATTGTTTACTCCAAAGCCTCCCATGCACCGTCTATGAGTCATCCTCAAGATATGATTGATGACATTGTTAGCTTTATAAAAAGTGTGAAAAAATACTAAAGAATCTAGTTGGGGTGCCGATAACCCGTTTTAGAAAAGTAAATTTGTTTGAGTGTCCTCGTTTGGGAAGTGGCGCTCGTTGAGTGTCCTCGGTTAGGGTGGTGAGATGGTAGCTATTGTGAATAACACGGTGCAAGATGCGTTTGCGTCTGGCGCGCGGTCTTATCAAGACGCCTCTCGTCAAATGCAAGAGGTATCAGCCAATTTGGCTCAGTCAAATCGTCAAAATATAGATATCCCGGCCAGCGCGGCCTCCATGCAGCAGGCGAGTCTGCAAGCACAGGCCTCAGCAGAGGTGATGAAGCGGGCTGATTCCATGGTGGGCACAATTATTGATGTGTTTGCGTAGTCATGTTTATGTCAAAAGGTAGCTAAAGGTGTTTCCAACAACGACCGCTTATGATTATCAAATGCCTCAGCCGCTTATGCCTCAGCCGCTTATGCCTCAGTCGCAAGCGGGCTCATTTGGCACGACTAAATCAGAGCAACAAGCCCAAATACCGCCAGTAGGTCAAGACAAAGTCAGCATCAGTGAAGCTGGCAAACAGAAGGCTAGCACCCAAGACACCTTAAGTGAATTGGCCGATAAACAAAAAGTCGAGAATGACGCAGAGCAAGCGCAAGAAAAAGCCGACGAAAAGAAAATCCAAGAGTTAAAAGACCGTGACCAAGAAGTCCGCATACACGAGCAGGCTCATGCTGCCGTGGGTGGTCAGTACGCGGGCGCTCCGTCATATGAATTCGAAACAGGCCCTGACGGTAAGCAATATGCGGTGGGTGGTGAAGTCTCAATAGATGTTAGCGAAGAAAAAGAACCGGAAGATACTATTTCTAAAATGCAGGTGGTGCGAGCCGCTGCACTAGCACCTGCAGAGCCTTCCGCACAAGACTATAAGGTCGCCTCGCAAGCAGCTCAAAAAGAGCAGGCCGCTAGAGCCGAGGTTGCCAAACAATCTGTGTCAGGAGGCGATGAGAACAACTCAAGACAAGCTTCACAAGCGCTTGGCAATAAAGCCGAATTAGCGCTTAGTCAATATCAATATGCTAGTCGACCAGTAAGCCAAGCGTTTTCGGCCGAGGCTTAAGCAGCATAAGTAGCAGTGCAACTGTCGCTATCCTATTATTTTTTTGCTTTCGCAAATGCTTCAGCAAATGCATTACCCATTGCTGCGTTGTTTGCGCCTTGAGCTGGTTTGCCTCTGCTGTTTTTAGCCGCATGAGCTCCTTTGCTAGATGAGGGGCGATTGGCAGACGCTTTTTTCGGACTTGAAGTGTCGCTCTTATGAGCGTTTACATCGTCATCTAAACGCATCGTAAGGCTAATACGTTTACGCTTAATGTCTACTTCCATCACTTTAACTTTTACCACATCGCCGGTTTTAACAACTTCACGCGGGTCTTTGATAAACTTATTGGTAAGTGATGAAATATGCACCAGGCCATCTTGATGTACGCCAATATCGACAAATGCGCCAAAGTTAGCAACATTGCTTATGACGCCCTCTAATATCATGCCCACTTCAAGGTCTGCCATGGTGGCTACACCTTCTTTAAACGTGGCGGTTTTAAATTCTGGTCGAGGGTCTCTTCCGGGTTTTTCAAGCTCGCTCACAATATCTTTTATTGTGGGCAAACCGAAGGTTTGAGTAACAAAGTCCTGCGGCTTTAAGTTTTTAAGCACGCTCTCATTGCCAATCATATCGTTAACTGCGATCCCAGACTTTTGCACAATCGTGTCAACCACTTCGTATGCCTCGGGATGAACGGCACTTGCATCAAGTGGGTTACTACCATTCATTACTCGTAAAAACCCTGCCGCCTGCTCGTAAGCTTTTGGTCCTAAGCGGTCAACCTCGAGTAGGCGTTTTCTGTTGTCAAAACGCCCATGGGTATCTCTAAACTGTACGATATTGCTGGCGAGTGTTTTGTTCAGACCCGAAACATTTGCTAACAAGGCTGGAGAAGCCGTGTTCAAATCAACACCAACGGCATTTACGCAGTCTTTAATCACGTTATCCAGTGATTGCGCCAACTGGCTTTGATTAACGTCATGTTGATACTGACCCACGCCAATGGCTTTCGGCTCAATTTTCACCAGTTCTGCGAGCGGGTCTTGTAAACGACGCGCAATCGAAACCGCGCCTCGCAATGAAACATCTAAATTCGGGAGTTCAGCAGAAGCTAGCTCAGATGCTGAATACACCGATGCACCGGCCTCGCTGATCACGATTTTTTGTAGGCCAAGTTCGGGCTCTGCTTGCATCATTTCAGAAACGAGTTTATCGGTTTCTCTCGAGCCCGTGCCGTTGCCGATACTGATAATATTCACTTTGTGTTGCTTGCTTAACGTTGCAAGGGTTCGCTTTGATTTATCCCACTGATTTTGCGGTGCATGCGGGAATATGGTGGTGGTCGCCATGACCTTTCCAGTGGCATCCACAATGGCTACCTTAACACCCGTGCGCAAACCTGGGTCTAAACCCATGGTAACCTTGGGGCCCGCTGGTGCTGCCATTAAGAGGTCTTTAAGGTTAGACGCGAATACGTCTATGGCGTCTTTTTCTGCTTTCTCTCTGAGCATACTAAAAAGCTCGGTTTCTAGATGCAGACTAAGCTTAATTTTCCATGTCCACTGCACAACTGTTCTCAGCCAAGTGTCCCGCGCAGAGTTTGTTAAGGAAAGTCCGAGCACCTTGGCGATGATGTGTTCGTAATGCTCATTTTTGCTGAGGCCTTCTTGTTCCGGTGATGGGTCTAAAGAGACAGACAGCACACCTTCATTGCGGCCTCTAAACATAGCAAGCGCTCGGTGGGACGGCACACTCGAGTATTTTTCTGAATAGCTGAAATAGTCGCTAAATTTCTGCCCTTTTTCCTGCATGCCTTCAATGGCCGAACTTGTCACGTGCGCAGACTGAATTAAACGCGTTCTTAGCGCGTTCAACACATCTGCGTTTTCAGCAAATTGTTCCATTAAAATAAATTTAGCGCCGTCTAACGCAGCCTTACTGTCGTCTATTCCTTTTTCGCTGTTTACATAAGTTGCGCCGAGGCTGTCAGGATTGGCTTGGCTATCTTCAAGTAAGGTTTGTGCAAGTGGGGCCAGTCCAGCTTCTATGGCTATTTGCCCTTTGGTGCGCCGGCGCGGCTTAAATGGAAGATACAAATCTTCTAATAGTGTTTTGCTGCTTGCGGCCTCTATTTTTTCACGAAGTGCCGCATCTAATTTACCCTGTTCGCCTATTGATTTTAATATCGCTTTACGACGGTCTTCTAGCTCTCGCAAGTATCCGAGTCGTTGCTCAAGTGTGCGCAGTTGCGCATCGTCTAAACCTTCGGTGGCCTCTTTACGATAGCGCGCAATAAAAGGCACGGTGGCGCCTTCGTCGAGCAGTTTTACAGCCGCAGCGACCTGCGAATCTTTAGCGCCAATTTCTGCGGCAATAGTTTGATTTATCATGTATAGGGTCGGTCTCTGTTAAATAGGAGAGAAGCAAAGTGACGAGATTATAACTGTGATGCACACAGTACGCGACCATAGCGAAGAAATTTTTTAACGCGGATACTCAATCGATTCGATGTACCACGTGTATCTGCCGGTTTGCGTGACCACCTCTACGTCATCGCCCACTTCTTTTTTAATGAGCGCTCTGGCCATTGGTGAATCGATCGAAATGACGTCTTTGCGGCCAAATATTTCGTCGTAGCCAACAATTTGAAAGGCTTTGCGCTCACCTTCGTCGTTTTCAATTTCAACAAACGCGCCAAAAAACACCTTGCCGGCCTGTGAGGGGTGATATTCGACTACTTTTAAGCGCTCCAAGGCTTTGGATATGTAGCGAATTCGCCGGTCAATTTCGCGTAAACGCTTCTTATTATATTGATAGTCAGCGTTTTCACTTCTATCACCAAGGCTTGCAGCCCAAGTAACTTTTTTCGTTGTCTCTGGCCGTTCAACGCGCCATAAATGATCGAGTTCTTGCTTTAATTTAGCGTAACCTTTTGGCGTGATCAGGGGTGTTGGCATAATATCTACAGAAAGCTGCACAAATTTTGAACTATAAGCTAGGCTTAACGTCTGTCAATTAGTAGCGTAAGAATTATTCTATGCTAGCATATGAGTAAAGGAGACAGCTATGTCCGTATGTAAAAACGATACAAATAAGCCACGATACTCCGTATTTAACTATGCGATGATGTTTCTAGCAATCAACTGCATCATTGTGAGCGTCTTGACATTCACCCTAACCGCCATAGCGGTTGTTACAAATAATTACGACAAGTGGTTTCCGGTGGCTGTGTTGCTAAGTTTAGGCCTTATGTTTTTTGGGCGCTGGCTACTGCGCGCTCAGAGACGCTCAAAATAGAAATTTAGCTACAGCAGACCTTTGCGCAGCTTCAGGGCTTTCAATGCAAGGCAATGTTACGCGTAAAAACGGTCCATAAGCAAAATAAAAACAGCGCCCTAGAGGCGCTGTTTTTGGTTCTGATTTAGCTTTGATGCTACGTTTTAATATCAACAAGGCCTCATTTGTTGAGACCTTCAAAACACAGCTTACTCCGGCGCATCAGCCACATCGATTAACTCAACGTCAAAGATAAGTGTTGAATTAGGGGTAATAGCACCTTGGCCGCGCTGACCGTAGGCAAGATCTGATGGGATGTAAAAGCGATACTTGCCGCCTTCTTTCATGAGCTGTAAGCCCTCAGTCCAACCCGTGATTACACGGTTAAGCGGAAATGAAGTAGGTTCGCCGCGCGAGTATGATGAATCAAACTCGGTACCGTCAATTAGGGTGCCGCGATAGTGCACCGTCACGGTATCTGTTGCGACGGGGCTGGCGCCGTCACCTTCTTCAATGACTTCGTACTGCAGACCTGATTCGGTTACCGTCACGCCTTCTTTTTGCGCGTTTTCAGCTAAAAACGCCTTGCCTACTTCAATGGCCTCTTCTGCTTGCTTGGCCATTTGTGCAGTTTGTGCTGCACGAAGCGCTTCATCAGACGCTTGGGTAAGCGCTTGAATCTCTTCCATAGTAAGCTGCGGCGTGTCATTCAAGGCATCTTCAAAACCTTTGCGCAGGGCGTCTCTATCGACTGCTAGGTCTAAACTCGCTTGCTGCTCGAAGCGGTTGTTTACAAACATTCCCATGCTTGCACCTAGCGCGTAAGACTGCTTTTGAGCGTCCGTTTCGAGTGCGATTGTTGCCGTCGCCTCAGCACTTGCTGTTTCTTCTTTATTATTGTCTGTGCCGCATGCGCTCAATAAAAACGCTGATAAAACTGCCGTGGCTAAATAAGCCTTTTTCATATTCATCTCCACTTATACGTTGGATTGTAATTGCCAGATTAGGATATACTGCACCCATGTTAGTTGGCTTGCTTCAAAAGTAAACCTATTACAATAAGATTACGCAATGAAAAGTCAATTTATGGTGCTCCTGACTAGTTTTTTGTTATTGGGATGCAGTGTACCAGAGTCAAGGCCAAGCAAAAGAATAAACTTATCTGAATCGGGTGTTTATGCGGCCGATATCAGTGCTAACGGCAAATATGCCGTGGTATCGCAGGTTAGCGGTGCAATTCAAGTGTACGACATAGAGGCTCAGCAACCCCGTTTTACTTGGCAGCATCAGGGAGATGCGACCAACCTAGTCGATAACGTTAGATTTTCACCAGACGATGAGTATGTGGTGAGCTCTGACAGCGAAACCTTTGCGATCTGGAGCGTTAACACAGGCGATCCGCTGGGTTTTTGGCGTATCGACGAATCTACCATCCAAGATGTGGCCCTTAGCAACCAAGCAAGCGGCATTTTGGTGGCAAGGGCGAACGGAACGGTGATGTTTTTTGAGCCCAATACCGAGCGACGCATTGAATTTTTAGGCCACGGCGAGAACAAGGTTAACTCCATTGATTTGTCGGCCAATGGCAAATATGCCCTTACTGGCGGCAACGACTATTACGCTTATTTATGGAGTACTGAAACCGGACAGGTGATTCATGCTTTTGCTCATCCTAACCGAGTGACTCAGGTAAAGCTCGACCAGCGCGCACGATATGCATTTACCGCAGACGGGCAAAACGATGCACAGATTTGGGATGTGCAGACTGGCTCAGCGCTTAGCCAACTGCAGTTTATTGAGCGCCAGATCATTTTCACAAGTGCGGATTTTTCAAAGGATGGTAAGTACTTGCTTACTGGTTCTCCTGCAAAAAGGCTAATGCTATGGGATATAAATAGTGGCGACGAAGTCATGCAGTGGCGGGTTGCGCCGCGAGATGGCCCAGCGCCTCAGTCGGCAGTAGTGTACGCGTCGGGGTTTATCGATGGCGAGGCAGTGTCGGTCTCTAGTAGCGGAAATTTAGCATTTTGGCGAATAAAAGGTGAGTAAAACCGTGAGTAACAACAGTGAACATATGCAGCAAGCCATTGAGACGCTTGAGGTAAAACTCGCCTATCAAGAAGATACGATAGAGCAGCTTAACCAGATTGTGACCGCTCAGCAGCGGCAAATACAGCAGCTCGAAAAACTAACTTCTAGCATGCTCGATAAACTAAAAAACCTGCAAAGCCAAGAAAACCAAATAAATGATGGTGTGGAGTTACCGCCGCATTACTGAGGGTTAATACGAGCAAGTGCCGATGCTTGTATTTGTTCGGCACATCGGTTTTGGACTACGGCAGCGTTTAGGGCTTAAACACACCTATCACGCCAGTAGAGCCTTTGCTGGCCTTTGTGACATTTTTATCGGCTTGGCTTTCGGCGTAATCGCACTTTACGCACGCAAGCTTCTCAACATTGTTTTCAGAGTAGAGCATGAGCGTGTCTTGCTGCTTACAGGAAGGGCATGTTGCCCCCGCAATAAAACGTTTTCTGGTGTGTTTGTTCATATTAAATCAATTATTACCTTTGCTTGTTAGTACACAAGCACAGTCATTAATGATCAATGCTCGGTTGTTTGCTATTCTTGCCAGCAAATTTAGCTCATGCAGTATTTATGGTAAAGCTTCAAGCACTCTCATTGCATCGCGGTGTTAAGCCGCTTATAGAAAATGTGTCTCTCGATATTTTTGCTGGGCAAAAGGTCGCCATTATTGGGCGCAATGGCTGCGGTAAATCAAGTCTTTTTGCGATGCTGCTCGGTCAATTATCGCCAGATGCTGGTGAGTACTCGCTACCCAAAGATTGGCGAGTTATTTCGGTTGCGCAAACCGTTGAAGATGATGGCAGCAGCGCCTTGCAATATGTGGTCAATGGCGATGCAGAATTACTCAGGCTGCGTGCTCAACTTGCCGAGGCCGAACAAAGTGGTGATGGTAACCACATCGCACTGCTACACGATAAGCTTGCCCAAGCCGGTGCTTATGATATCGAGGCGCGAGCGGCAACCATTTTGGCGGGTTTGGGGTTTACTGAAGACAAACTCAGTCATGCATTGTCGGCTTTTTCCGGAGGTTGGCAGATGAGGTTGAACTTAGCTCGTGCGCTGCTGTGCCCTTCTGATTTACTCTTACTCGATGAACCTACCAACCATTTAGACTTAGACGCCGTGCTGTGGCTCGAAAATTGGCTCAGTCAGTATTCAGGTACGCTGTTGCTTATTTCTCACGACAAAGCCTTTATCGACAATTGCGCGACTCAAATCGTGAGCTTTGAAAATAAAACCTTAATGGCCTATACCGGGGGGTATTCAAGCTACGAAAAGCAAAAAGCCCTGCGCATAAAACTGGCAGCCAGCGAATACGAGAAGCAACAGAAAAAACGTGAACACCTAATGAGCTTTATCACGCGTTTCAAAGCCAAGGCAAGTAAAGCGAAACAGGCGCAGAGCCGAGTAAAGCAGCTCGAAAAAATGGAAGAGGTGCTACCTGTGCAGCAGAGCAGCGGATTTTCATTTGAGTTTAAAGAGCCAAACAAGCTGCCTAACCCGCTCATTAAAATGGAGGATGTGCAGGTAGGTTACAATGATGCGATTGTTTTAGCTAAGGTTCATTTGAATCTCGTACCTGGCAGCCGCATTGGGCTTTTAGGTAAAAACGGCGCGGGCAAGTCTACGTTAATCAAGCTGATGTCGGGCAAGCTCAAGGCCTTGTCAGGCGAATATTTAAGCTCCGCAGGTCTTCATATTGGCTATTTTGCTCAGCATCAAGTGGATGCGCTTGATATGCAAAGCTCTCCGTTTGATCATATTCAGCGTCTTGATACAAAAATGACCGAGCAGGCGGTGCGTGATTATTTAGGCGGTTTTGGTTTTCACGGTGACGAGGCGATAGCAAAAGTTGCGCCGATGTCGGGCGGTGAAAAGGCCCGTTTGGTGCTTGCTATTTTAGTGTTTCAAAAGCCTAATCTCTTGCTACTCGATGAACCTACCAATCACCTTGATATCGAAATGCGCGGCGCGCTTAATTTCGCGCTGCAAGGCTTTGAGGGCGCTATTGTATTAGTCTCGCACGACCGTTATCTGCTAAGTTCAGTTTGTGACGATTTTTATTTAGTAGACGCAGGACAAGTCAGTGCATTTGACGGTGACCTAGACGACTATCGCAAATGGATGCTCAATGCGAGCAAAGACACTGCGCTACAAGCAAAAGCTGAAAGCCAAGGGCCGTTAAAAAAGGGCGAGCAAGGCAGTAAAGGCAGTATCGACCGAAGGGAGCTCAAGCGCCTTGAGGCAAAATTTCGTCAGGATACCAAACCTTTTACTGATGATATTAAGCGCTATGAGGCGTTAATGACGGAGCTGTCGCTGCGTAAAGACAAAATTGAACGCACAATGGGAGACAGCAGCCTGTATGAAGCACAAAACAAAGCACAGCTTACCGAGCTCCTGCAAGAGCAAGGAAAGGTCAACAGCGAGCTAGAGAGTGCGGAAATGAGTTGGTTGGAGGCTCAAGAGGCGCTCGAATCAGCTAAGCAAGCTTTTGATGAAACGCTCAGCAACATGATGGACAGTGCTTAATATGTTTACGCTAAAAGAGGACGAGTTTTGGGCGTTTTGTTTAGAGATATATGCGGTTGACGAGGTAAAACGCGCCTGCTTGCATCTGCAAGATGAAATGATGTTTAACGTGAATATCCTTCTACTTATGATGTACTTATGCAAGCATGACTTAGCCTTTGATTTTGATGATATAGAAAAACTAGAGCAGGGGATTTTGCGCTCTAATAGAGCCCTCAAAAAACATCGTGTTAAGCGTCGCGGTATTAAGCAAGTTAGCCAATCGCTTTATGAAAAAGCACTTAGCGAAGAGCTCGACATGGAAAGGCAGCAGCAAAAAGAACTTTTAGCGATTGCCAGTACGATGAAATTTAAACATATACCGGTTAAAAAAGTGCTGTCAGAGCAGATTGCGGCAACCTGCGCTCGGTATCTGACTGAAAGCCGAAATAAGCGCGTAAGAGCTCTCGACACTCGCTTGTTATCCAAAGAAACGCTGCAGGCCTGCAGTTGTTTTGTGAAGTATTTATAAAATGAAATTGCCTCAAACGAGCGTGAGTGAGACAAAGTACGGGCGCATCAGCACATCATCATTTCGCGCCCCTCGCTGGGCTCAAAATCCGCACCTGCAAACCATCTTCCCTAAATACGCAATGAGGACACCCAACGTCGATTTTAAAAATGTGCGAATCGACACCCCTGATAAAGATTTTTTGGATTTGGCGGTGTGCAGCCCGCAAGCAATGAAACAGCCAAAAGCGGTCGTTGCCCTATTTCATGGCTTGGAAGGTTCTAAAAAAAGCCATTATATTCAGCATCTTGCATACAGGCTTCAGCAAAATGGAATAGTGAGTGTCCTCATGCATTTTAGAGGCTGTAGCGGTGAAATAAACCGACAAGCAAGAGCCTATCACTCGGGAGAAACCAGCGATGCTAAACACTTCTTTCTGTGGATAAAAAAGACTTATCCACAGGTGCCGATGTTCGCGGTAGGTTTTTCACTTGGCGGAAATATGTTGTTAAAGCTCCTCGGTGAGCAGCAAGATGATACGATTAAGGCGGCGGTAAGTATATCGGCACCCATTGATTTAGCAGCATCATCGCAAGCCATTAACCATGGATTTGCAAGGCACTATCAAGCGCATTTGTTGAGCAGTATGCGACAAAACCTGATAAATAAAATGAAGGTGATTGATATGCGGCCAAATGTGCAGCTAAGTCCTGCAGATGTTGCAAAGCTAAACAGTTTTCGCCTCTTTGATGAATATGTGACCTCGGTTTTACACGGGTTTAAAAATGCTGATGACTACTATGAAAAATGCAGTGCTATGCAGTACATACAGCATATTAAAACGCCGACGCTTATTATGCATTCCTTGGATGACCCTTTCATGGATTCGCGAGTAGTTCCGCTACCTTGTGCGCTTTCAGACTATACGGCATATGAGTTGAGTTCTCACGGTGGTCATGTCGGATTTATGAGCGGTTCGATGCTGTCCCCAAATCTATACTTACCCGAGCGCATACTTAATTTTATTCAGGAGCACCTATGATTGTTGACTACAGAGAGTTGGCGCCAGATACGCTAGATAGCTTGATTGAGTCTTTTGTGCTGAGAGAGGGAACCGACTACGGTGAAGTCGAATATTCGCTAGCAGAAAAGGTAGAGCACGTGAAAGCACAACTGATAAACGAAGAAGCGTTTATCGAATATTCAGAAGAGCATGAGACAGTAACGATAGTGTCGCGTAATATTTAACCTGAATCCCGTTTAAGAAACGCACTCACTATTTTAATCAACTAAATAAAAAAGCGCCTACAATAGAGGCGCTCTGCTTAGAAGGTAAAGGCTAGAAGCTACAGATTCTTATCCAGAGCTCATGGTACCTAGTCTTTTTCAAACACTACGCTAAATGAAAACGGCACAGTGTCAGAAATATTTTGCAGCATCGCCACCTCTTTTAGTGCTGTTATGCCGCTTTCCAATCCAAAATTAGACGCGCTAAGAACGGTTGGTTTTGTGGTGCTGGCGCTTAATCGACCGTCTTTTAGGCCCGTAACCCTCACATCGAAAGATACTGGTTTAGTTGTACCACTGATGCTCAACTGCCCCTCTATTGTTGTTGTCACGGTTTCACCTGCACCTAAAGCCAGTAGCGCTTCGTCTATCTTTGCGGTAAAAGTGGCTGTCGCAATGTCACTGACTTTAAACAGCATGCTCTGCATACGTTTATTACGAATGGGGATCATGGTGTTCACTGAGGTTAAATCTACATCGAGCGTAAGTTCGCCCGCATCGCTGACGGTGCCTGAGAATCTATCGAAGGTATGGCTTTCGGTAACATTGACATTTTTAGTCGATAAAAAATTAACCGAACTGCTTTGAGAATCCAAAGTAAAATTAGCTAACGCAGCGTTTGCAGTTAACAAGCTCGCTGTAACCAGAATTGCTTTGCCTAAATTCGAACAAGTGCGCATGATGAATCGTCCGTTTTATTTAATGAGTGTGCACGAAAATGTGCACCAAATGTTTATTTGTATTGAATTATACTTCGCCAGTCTACGCGTTGATCACCTAACACGACAAAATCTGGATTGGTGACTTCTTTACGCTTATTGTATGAAAGCTCATCAAAAGTAGCCGCTTTAATTTGGCCCCCAGCTTCATTAATAATGCATTGCGATGCGCCAGTATCCCACTCTCCGGTCACGCCGAGGCGCATGAATACATCGGCTTTACCTTCGGCAATAAAGCACGCCTTAAGCGAACAACTTCCGGTGGGCAACGTTTGGTATTTACGTTTGTCAGATAAGCGCTCAAAAACGCGCTCCCGTGATTGTCTTCGCGATATAGCAATCATCACCACATCTTCACTGGGCACGCCAAACTGGCGCACAGAAATAGCTTTGGTTTCTGCCGAGCATCGCTTGTAGGCCCCGTTATCTTTACTCGCAAAGTATAAAGATTCACCGCAGGGCCAATAAATCACACCTATCACCGGCTGATGACGCTCAATTAATGCGATATTAATCGTAAAGTCGCCGCTTCTAGCAACAAACTCTTGGGTACCATCAATAGGGTCTATCAGCCAGTATCGAGTCCATGCTTGGCGCTGGTCAAGGGGAGGAATTTCAGTTTCTTCCGACATAATAGGGATATTTGGGGTGAGGCGCGATAACACTTCGCTGATGATTTCATTGGCGCGATAGTCAGCGCTTGTTACCGGCGATTCGTCGTCCTTTTCATAGGTTTCAAACGTGCCTTTATCATATATATCAAGCACCTCAATGCCGGCCTGAACCGCAACGTCTTTGGCTATTTCGAGCAATTCATCAATTGATTTGGACATCATAATTGGTCTCTCCAGCGCTGTAGCAAGAGCAAAGCCGCTACGCTGCGGGCTTCTGTAAAATCTTCTCGTGCGAGCAATTCGTCGACTGCGCTTATGGGCCACTCAACCACTTCTAGGGGCTCTGGCTCATCCCCCTCTAAGCGCGATGGCGTTAAATCTTGCGCAATTAAGACATTCATTGTGGCATCGAAAAAGGTGGGTGCCATCATGAGTTTACGCAAAGGTTTTATTGTGGCTGCCTTATACCCAACTTCTTCTTGAAGTTCACGATTGCCGGCTTCGTCAGGCGTTTCGCCTGGGTCTATTAAGCCCTTTGGAAAGCCTAATTGATATGAATGCGTACCGGCAGCATATTCTCGAATCAGCAGCATCGTGTCTTGATTGAGTAAGGGGATGATCATTACAGCGCCGCGTCCACTGCCGCCCATGCGCTCAAATTCTCGCGTGGCGCCGTTGCTAAATTCTAAATCAACTTGCTCTATCTTAAAAAAACGACTTTTTGCAATCGTTTGTGTTTTATGGATGGTAGGCAATATTTTATTCGGATTAATTTTACTCATTCAACCAACACAAGATACACTTAGGCTTCAAGAGGCTTAACATTAGCATAAGGAACAAAGATTGGCACTGTTACCCTGGCATAATATAGAAACGGTATTGCTCGATATGGACGGGACGCTGCTAGATTTGCATTTTGATACCCAGTTTTGGGTCGAGCACATACCCAAAAAGCTCGCGCAAAAGAGCGGCAAGCCTCTTGCTGAGTGCCAAGCGCACATGAAGGAAGCGTATGAGCAAGTGTATGGGGAAATTCAATGGTATTGTTTAGATTACTGGGCCGAAAAGCTCGACCTTGACATCATGGCAGCAAAGCGCGAACTGATGCATCTTATTCGGATGCGTGATGATGCGCTGCCGTTTTTAGATGCCTTGCACAGCAGTCAACGCGAAGTGGTGCTAGTCACGAACGCGCATCCCGGTAGTCTTTCGCTTAAAGTTGAAAAAACACAGTTAGATACCCACATCGACACGCTTATTTCAACGCATCAATTTGGTGTAACTAAGGAGTCACAGTCTCTTTGGCAGCAGTTGCAGGCACACCTTGGTTTTGATCCAAAGCACACTCTGTTTGTTGATGATAGCCAACGGATTTTGGACGCTGCAAAGGAGTTTGGCATAGCTTATACTTTGGGTATCAGTAATCCTGATAGCCAGGCGCCTGAAAATGTTATTGAAGGGCATCCAAGTACCAATAATTACCACGACATCCTGCAGTCAATCATAGACGATAATTTTCAGGGTGGCAGCAAAAGGTAGGCAAATGAAAATAGTGGTGGCATCGCAAAATCCGGTTAAATTAAATGCAGCGAAAGCCGCATTTGCACAGGTGTTTTCAGCCGATACTGTTGAACTCATTAGTTACGACGCTGCATCTGGTGTGCCAGACCAACCCATGTCTTATGAACAAACTCGAGAGGGTGCGCATAATCGCGTTATCAATGCCTACTCACAGCCTGGTGATTTCTATATTGCCTATGAAGGCGGTGTGGATGTATTTGAAGATGGTCCCAAAACTTTTGCGGTAATATGTATTTCAAACGGCGAAAGCATTGTATACGGGCAGACGGCAACGCTACCCTTGCCTATGAGTATTTACGAAAATTTGCTTGAAGGGATGGAGTTAGGTGACGCCATGGATATATTGTTTAACACGCACAACATTAAGCAAAAAGGCGGTGCGATTGGGCAGCTCACTGGCGGCCTACAAACACGCGCTTCGGTGTATGAAAGCGCAACTATTCTGGCATTGAGTGTGTTTGCCCAACCTGAGCTTTTTGGGGCTTAGCGGCCAGTGCTTGTAGTGGCTAGTGCTCAGCGGTAAGTAAAACCCTTGGTCTTGCCTACGCCGCCAGAACCTTAAGTCTACAATTCAATTAAGTAAAATCCCTGCTGATTGACCCGAAAGAAGGTGTCAGCAGCTTGCTGAATGACTTCTGGTAAGGCGTCATCCGGCTTAAATTGACCGCTCGCCTCGTATCTACCCTCAGCATCTACCAGTATATTGGCGCTCAGTTGAAGACTATTCTCTGGTAGGATTTCAACGGTCAAATTACCCTCGCTACAGCTTAAATTCGCCTCAAAACTGCCAAGGTTTACTGCTTGCTGAGGGGTGTCTACCTCTGCATTTAACCAAGCACCGTTGCCGCGTAATGCTGTGCACTGCGGTGTCATGTCTAGCGTATCTATATCAATGCGAAAGCGGCCGTTAGCGGTAACAGCAATGGGAAGTCTAAATTGCGAAAGTACAGACTTGGCTGGCACAAGCATCTGCGTTTGCTCGAGTGAAAAGGTATTGGTAGACAATAAATTTACTGATGCTTTGCCGCTAATATAGAGTTGTTCGCTGTCTCTTAGTGCGCCGCCTTTGATGTCGATATTCGCCTTGAGCAGGAAAAGCGCCCATGGGTTCAATTCCCAAGTCAGATTGTTGACCCTAAAACCTGAGGCATCGAGGCTCAAAGCACTGCCGCTAAATAAAGTGCCATTTACGCCAGAGAGTTTGAGCTCTTGCTTGCTTTGTTCATGAAGTACATCTGCAACATAGGCGGCAGGTAAATAGGCAATTAAAAAGCCTATATAGCTGATAATGGCCAGCACTATCCAATGCCATGTTTTCATCCTCATATTTGCCTTAGCCCTTTCCTAACTGCAAACGGCGCACCTGCACCAGTCCGTCTTTATTGGTTTCACTAAAATCAGATTGTAGAATTACTACGCCGCGTTGCTCTAAGTCTGCTAGCCACTGCATGAGCGCATTAAAGGGAACCTCGTCAATCCACACTTGCAGTTCATCATCTTGCGGCTGTAGGCGTGATACCGAGATGTTCGCGCTGCGAGTAGTTTGGTTAACAAGCTGAGTTAACGAGCCGCTGAAACGCGTGACTTGTCCTGTGCTTTGTAAAAGCTTTGCGCGGCTGCTCTGCTCTTGCACCCAAACCAGCAGTTTTCGGTCAGCCTCCAAGCCGGCATGTTGAGTGTCCAATGCATTATTTAAAGGTGCCCATAAAAGGTAGTAGAAAAGCACGATAAGGCTTACACCACTGGCCGCAAGTACGAGCACTCTCTCCCGCTCAGATAGCTGTAAAAACCATTGTTTAACTGCTTGCATGTAGTATCTCACTGATCATCATAGTGTGTTTAGCCTCTTACAATAACGACGCCAACCACTTTATCGCCTTGGTTGTTTATTGCTCCTTGGTCTACTTCAAAACCAAGGGATTGGATGTCGCGCCGAAAGCGCTCTAGCGATTCGAAGTTAGTGGCAACCGACTGCATTCTGAGTTCAGTGCGGCTGGCATCAAAACGCAGTGTCTGCGGCGTAACACCAGAGTTAGAAAACGCATCGGTGAGCTGAGATAAGATGGCAAGCATACTCAAGCCACCCCCGCCTTGTTCCAAGCGTTTCATTTCATTTTGCACAGCAATTCGCGCTTGACGATATTGCCCAATGTTTGGAAAACCCTCGGCAATAGAGGCCGCAATCTGCTGATTTAGCTCGGCGCGCTCACTCTTGATTTGGTTTAGCTCAATCGTTTTAGATACTAAATTGACGGTGAGTGCTATGGCCGCCAGCGCTGCGGCAAGTTTCCATTTTTGCCAGTGAGGATTGCCTGCGCGTTTAACAGCATAGGGGCCCTGTAGTAAATTAATACTGCTGGCCTGAATATTTTTGAGCATAAGCTGCAAAGGTAAATCGTCATAGTGAAAGGTGAGCTCTTCGCTCGTGCTATCAATACCGGTTAGCTCGCTATAGCAATCCAGGGAAACTTCTGCATTCTTTGCTTTTTGTAAAACCATGGGCAAGAGCCAATCAATCTCACCCTCCTGAGCACTGTGCTCGTCAAAGCGAGCAATCAGTTGGTCGTTAATTTGCAAAAGGCTATAGGCATTTTCTTTCACAGGTAAGGTTAAAGCGTCAGGAATGAGGGTTTGGCAAAATATATCGGCATCGTTCATGGCATGCTGCCACATGTCTAACTTCGTTTTTGCGACTACCGCAACTTGCTGTTTTTCGCCTTCCCGTTTACCTAATGCAACAAAATGCTGACTAATATCGCCGCAAATCTCTTCTTCTAACATAAAGGGAATAGCGTTTAGAATTTTACGCCCCGCATTAGGGGGCAGCGTCACGCTAGTTAATAAAATCTCTGATGCTGGCGCAAGAGCAATAACCTCAGCACTCTGTGCACGCTCTTTTAGTGAGGCAAGTTCTAGCGCAGTGCTCAACTCACCAGAGGCAATAATTTCTTGCTCGTCATCGTTAAATACCAACCACTGTAAGGGGGCATTTAAATCGCTGCCGAATCTGAGAATTAAACGTTGCACGTGCTAATAGTCTCCAAATGAGTAGTCGCTAGGCGCTTGGCTGTAAAAGAAAAAAGTACCAAGAAAATACGCTTCAAACTAATAAAGTTCAATCAATAGCCTCCAAACTCACGTCGAACAACGGTAACGGTAGTGTCTTCTACGCGAAATAAGGTGCTGAGTCTAAACCGAGCATCATTGTACGTGGTTGTGCTGATAAGCTTAAAGTATTTTGTATCTATAGCAAACCAATCTAATTGTTCAGCAGTTAATCCAAGTTGCGTGACGCCAGGCAAGTTTTTAAAATCATTTATATCACTGAACCCTTCGGGTGAACGGTTTGAGATAATGGTTTGTGCATTATCGATATCGTCGCCTAAAAGGGCAGCTAAGACGGCGGCTTGTTTTTCAGTAACGGTATTTACATTTAATTTTAGGGTGCTCTCTGGCAGCACGCAGACTAAATGCAGTAAATCGTCGAGCCAGCGATTTTGAATGACCTCACTGATGCCGTTGATTAGTCTTAATTCACTGGCGCTCGACATCGGGCTATTTGCAGCTAAATAGGGATTAGGAAGGGACTCATAGTCAAGATCCTCGGCACCAAAATTAGAGGGGTTATCATCTTCATCAATCCAGTCAATTAATGAGTCGGTAAGGGTATCTACCGTAAAGGAATCTTCAATCACAATATCTAAAAGGTTGTGAAAGGCTTGCTGGCTGGCCAAACGATTTATGCCATTTCTTGGACTAACCGGCGACGGATTAGCCACAGGAGTGGGTGCATTGGGCGTATTGTCTGGTGTCACCAACGAGTTGCCAGGTGCTGCGGGTGCACTCCCTGCGCCTGCTGATGGCGGCACTGAGTTAATTGCATTTAAGTTAAAGCAAGACTGCATGTCAATGAGTTCAGCTTTGATACTGCCACCGTCTACCGGATATTCAAATGTTTGCGCCCATGGTTGGCTGAGGTTTATGTTGCCAGGGCTCAGGGTTGCCAAAGCCCTTAGGGATTTACGAGCAAACTGCTCCGCACCTAAGGCATACCAATACGCTTGGTTATTGTCTTTAATATTCTGTGCCCGCACAACATTTAACTGTAGCCGGCTAACCATTTGGGTGGCAAGTATGCTGACAAGCGCAACAATTAATAATACCACCACTAATGCAACACCTGAATGAGCATTGGGTTTTGATGAAAGATGAGGCTTTAGCATCACAAACTCACCTGAAACACGCGTCTTAACTCACCAAACTGGGTTGATGTAATCGTAATCTGAATCGCCTTCGGTAGTTCGGTGCTTTCAATCGTGTCAGACCATTCAAATTCTTCATTGCTGCTTACCGTTCGCAGGACTTCGACCTGAAAATCCTCAATGTCGTCCAGCAGTACCCTGAGTTTCGGTTCTGTGCCAATGACTGCATCTACAAAGTTAGTGTGTAGGCGCTGTAATTGCCCCTCTTGCATGCGATAAACGACATTTTGCAGTTCACTTCTTGGCAGCATCATTTGCGGGTTATGCCAGCCGCTTCTGACCATTGCGATACCATCGGCATCACTCTCAAACTCAAATTCCCCGCCGTTCAGGACAAGTTTGTTTTCTTGGCCTTGAATACGCGGCACGCGATCGGTGATTTGTTGAAAGTCGCGTTCAATAACAAGCATGGCGCGCTGCAAACTTTGAAGGTTTGATAGTTCAGCATCTGAGATTTCACTGCTTGATGTGACGTTACTTAGTACTTGATTAGCCGCAAGGGCCACAAAAGAAAATATCGCTACAGCAACCACAAGCTCAATTAAAGTAAAGCCAGCGTGCTTCGCCTTGCCCCTGCTGCCAGCGCCAGCAACGAGGACACTCAAACTTTTTGAACGGTAAAAATAAAAGAAGCGAGAAAAAAAGCGAGGACACTCAACTTTTTTAACAAGCCAAACGCGGGCAACGAAGATAAAAGCGAGGACACTCAAACCCCATCTACAAACCCTAGCAAATAAACCCATGTACTAGTCCTTCGCCATAAACGTTGAGACACTGGTGATTGAGCCCGTAAAATCTTCATTTTCATACACCGTAATCGACACTTGCAAAAGGTCTTCATCTGCAGTTTTAAGCACCTGCTGCTCCCAATACCAAGTGCGTTGCGCCATTTCAGATTCACCTTTGAGATTGTTTTTTGGTGGCCATGTAACCTTGGCTCGCATACTGGCCTCGGTAAGTTGATTGTTTGCGACATAGGTTGCAAAGGTTAAGTTTTTAAGCATGCCGACCGAATTAAGATGTTCGGCTGCACCTTTAACAACAGCCGCTCCTGCTAGCGCGAAAATAGCGACAGCAATCAGCACCTCCAATAAGGTAAACCCCGCGTTTTTGATGAAACCAGCTCGCAACCTTAAGGGTCTCATAGGTCCTCAGGCCCCAAGCGTGTGAGCGGCGGTACGTCTTCGCCCTGCAGTGTGAAAAAGAACGGAGGGTTTTGTGCAAAGGGTTCGTCGTAAACTAATCGAAGCTCAAATGGTGTAATTTCGCCGCTCGACAATAACAGGATTTGTGGCGGCGGGGGCTCAATGTCCTCCTCATTGCCTATTTCAACGCCATCGTTACTCACGCTGAGCGACTCGTCAAACACCGTAGTATCAAACAAACTATCTTGAGACTTCCAAGGTAGGTCATCCAATACGAGCTCAACGCTAACATACTCGGGCAATTCGGTGGACGCAAAAATAGGTTGGGCTTCAATAGGGCGCCACTTCTGCTCTTCATTAAGGGCAACAAACTCATACGCCATCTTTTCATCATCAATGCGAAGACCCAACTGCTGTTGATTCATTACCGCGTAGTCGCTGGCCATATCAAAGAGAACCTGTAGTTTTCTGGTCTCCTGTTCTACCTCATCGCTTGGGTCGCGGCCAATCACATTATAGGTGACGGTTGAAACAATTAAGCCAATTACCGCTATGACTAAAATCAATTCAAGCAGCGTAAAGCCCTGATGCTTACCTTGGGTTCGCATGCCTTTGGCGCTCCTGCGCTACTTGCTTAAAGATATTCGTTAATGTTCCAACTACCGATGTCATCTTCCGTACCTTCTATTCCATCGGGGCCTAGCGAGTAAATTTCGACAGGCTTTATTTCTCCGGGGCTCAACAACTTATAATCACCGCCCCAAGGGTCCTGCGGTAAGCGATTGATAATACCGCCTTCAGGGTAGTTTTTAGGAATCGGTTCAATGCTTGGAATGGATACTAAGGCCTCTAAACCTTGTTCCGTGGTGGGGAAACGATTGGCATTTAGCTTGTACATTTGAAGCGCATTTTCAAGATTCTGGATATCTATGGCTGCTTTTTTAAGCTCGGCGGTAGACTTACTGCCGCCAACGTTTGGTATCACCAATGCCGCAATCATGCCGATGATGAAAATTACTATCATTACCTCAATTAAGGTAAAGCCCTGCGCCTTATGTTTGCCTAGCGTTAGGCTCCTAAATGCTTTCATGTTGAGATTCCTTGTTAAGTACCTACTAAATTGTTTAGTGCCAATATAGGCATTAAAATAGCCATCACGATAAATAAGACAATAGCCGCCATCGACACAATTAATACAGGTTCAAATATTTTCAACGCGATGTTAATGGTCGACGCCAGTTCGCGCTCCTGATTATCTGCCGCGCGCGCTAGCATGCCTTGTAACTCTCCTGAACGCTCACCTGAGGCTATCATATGCATCATCATCGGTGGAAACACTTTTGTGTTATCAAGCGCTGCACGTAAACTGCTGCCTTCTTTCACTTTTTCAGCGGCGTCTTGTACTAAATTTTTCAGGTGATTGTTTTCAAGCACGTTGCCTGCTATTCGCATCGATTCAAGTAAAGGCACTGCACTGGCTGACAATATGCTTAAGGTTTGAGCAAAACGTGCGGTATTAGTTCCGCGCACTAGTTTGCCAATTACTGGCAAAAAAAGTAGACGCTTGTGCCACATTAATTGAATGCGCGGGACTTGCAGCAAGCGATTGATAAGAAGAACAACGATTAAAAGCCCGATGCCAGCAAAAATGCCGTATGCCTGCAGCGCATCACTGATGGCAATCAAAATGCGAGTCATCAGCGGTAGCTCCTGGCCCATTTTGTCGAATTGCTCAACAATGCTCGGCACAACTACCGTCAGCAGCATTATCACCACGCCGAGGGCGACAAGCATCATTACAATGGGATATATCAGTGCCTGATTTATTTGGCTAGATGTTTCGTGGCGCTTCTCAGTATAGTCAGCAAGGCGACTGAGTACGGTATCTAAGTGCCCCGAGCGTTCGCCTGCGGCAACCATGGCGCGATAAAGCGTGTCAAATACTCTGGGAAAATCCGCAAGCGCTTTTGCTAACGCGTGACCTTCGACCACTTTGCTGCGCACGGCCATCATCATATTTTTATGTTTAGGCTTGTCGCACTGCTCCGCTACTGCGAGCAGGGCCTCTTCAATGGGCAAAGACGCTTCAATTAGAGTAGCAAGTTGTCGAGTGAGCAGGGCTAGATCAGACGCGGATATTTTTGGCGAGAATAAAGTAAACTGTCTTTCGCTGTTTTTTTGTTCAGCGACTTGTTCAACCTCAACCGGTATCAGCGACTTCTCACGCAATTGCTGGCGAATCTGTCTGGCAGTGTCGCCCTCTAGGACGCCATTTTTATTTCTTCCTCGCGCATCGAGCGCCTTGTATGCAAACGCTGGCATTATTCTTCCCGCGTCACTCTGAGTACTTCTTCTAGCGAAGTAATGCCTTTGAGCACTTTATCGAGGCCGTCTTGACGAATTGACGGAGTGGTTTGGCGTATATATTTTTCAATGGCTTGTTCGCCTCGTCCGTCGTGCATCATTTCACGAACCTTGTCATCGACGATGAGCTGTTCGTGAATACCAGTACGCCCACGATAGCCAGTATAGTTGCAAGAAACGCAACCTTTAGGCTGGTAAATAGGTGAGGGGTCGTCATGCGACAATCCAAGAACTTCACGCTCTTTTGCGCTCGGCGTGTGTTCAGTCTTGCACTCGGAGCAGAGGGTGCGAACGAGTCTTTGCGACAGCACAGACAACAAGCTCGACGAGAGTAGAAACGGCTCTATGCCCATGTCTTCGAGTCGGGTTATCGCGCCGGCAGCGGTGTTAGTGTGAAGCGTTGATAGCACCAAGTGTCCGGTTAAACTCGCTTGCACAGCAATTTGTGCGGTTTCGACATCGCGAATCTCCCCCACCATCACTACGTCAGGGTCTTGGCGAAGGATAGCACGTAGCCCCCTTGCGAAAGTCATGTCCACTTTTGGATTGACCTGCGTCTGCCCGATGCCCTCAAGGTCAAATTCGATGGGGTCTTCTACAGTAAGTATGTTTCGGTCTTTAGAGTTAATTTCACTGAGGCCTGCGTAAAGTGTGGTACTTTTACCAGAACCTGTGGGGCCGGTTACCAACATAATGCCATGTGGTTTACGAATAAGGCTGGAGAAGTGTTGTCGATTATGCAGCGTCATGCCAAGGTCTTCTAAATTTAGCCGTGCATTATTCTTATCTAGTAAGCGCAGTACCACACGTTCGCCATGGCTCGACGGCATAGTAGAAACCCTCACATCAACTGCTCTGCCGCCAATGCGAAGGCTAATGCGCCCGTCTTGAGGAACACGCTTTTCCGCAATGTCCATTTTTGACATTACTTTGATACGAGATACCAACATTGAAGACATTTTGCGATTTGGCCGCAGTATCTCTCGCAGCACGCCATCAACCCTAAAGCGCACTATTAACTGATTTTCAAAAGTTTCAATGTGAATGTCCGACGCACCTTCTTTAATCGCCTCACCCAACATCGCGTTAATAAGTTTGATAATCGGTGCATCATCCTCATTATCAAGCAAGTCTTCCGTATCGGGCAGGTCTTCTGCAAGAGCAAACAAATCGCTCTCATTGCCAATATCTTCCATAAGCTGTTTTGCATCAGAAGAGTTACGCTGGAACGAATCGGTTAACAATTGCTCGAAGTTATCTTCTTCTAACAGCTTCATTTGCAATGAGGCACCCACATAGCGCCTTACCTCAGCGATGCTTTTTAATGCTGTGGACTCGGTGTAAAACAAGGTGGCAGGTTCGGTATCTAGCCCTAGCAGTGCTTTATGACGTTTTGCGAACCCAAAGGGAAGCTGAGAGCCGATGATTTCGTCGTCATCTGGCATCACTTCTGTGTTTGCTTCAATTTGTGCCTGCTGCAAATCTACCGCTTCAGACTCAAAAGTCTGAGATTCTGATGAATCATTTGGTAGCGCGCTGTTGTCCTGCATGATTAATTTTCTCGTTGATCTTTTTCAAGAATGTATTGCTCAAACGAAGGCGGTAATGTCAGCTTATCATCCCAAGCGGGAAGGTCTGGACCGCTCGTATTTGGCATAAGTGGGACACCCTGCGACTGACGATTAAGCTGCTGCGCTCGGATATAGTTGTATTTACGGTGGCTTATTTCATTCATGGTCACGCCATCGCGCACGATGGTGGGCTTTAGAAAGACCATAAGATTACGTTTTCGTTTACTTGTGGTCGTTGTTTTAAATAAGTGTCCGAGAATAGGAATATCACCTAGCAAAGGCACTTTTGAGACACTTTCTTGAACGTCTTCGTCTATTAAGCCTCCAAGCACAATAGTGCCGCCATCATCCACGATAACAGTGGTTTTGATTTCGCGTTTATTGATGGAGATATCGACACCAGTAGCGCCACTGACGCTTGATACTTCTTGCTCAATCGTCATTTGAACAGCGTCGCCTTCGTTAATTTGAGGCGTGACTTTTAGTTTAATACCCACTTCTTGGCGGTCGACGGTTTGGAAAGGATTAGAATTGTTCGCGCCTGTGCTCGACCCTGTGATGATGGGCACTTCTTGACCAACAATAAAAAACGCTTCTTCATTGTCCATGGTCGTTAAATGAGGTGTGGCTAAGATATTCGAATTGGTGTCGTTACTTACCGCTTGAACCACAGCGCCCCATCCGTTTTGAATGACCCCCGCAATTAAGCCATTTGCCCCGCCTAAGAGTTGGGCAAGCGGTGTTAAATTACCCTCTTGAGTTTGGGTAGTGGGCACTACATCACCGTTCGGACCGATGGCTGTGCCAGTGATTGTGGTGTCTTCCGCCTCTCTTAGGGCTACGCCTAAGCTGCCCACTGGAATGACGCCGTTGCCAAATTGCGTGCCGCCGCCTTCTTCCGAAACCCACTGCACGCCTAAGGTGACGCCATCACCTTCAAATACCTCTACAATGATGGCTTCTACCTGAACTTGTGCTCTGCGCACGTCGAGCTGGCGAATCACATCTTCCAAAGAGCGCATCATGTCGGGTTCGGCGGTAATTACCAGTGAGTTACTGTCTTCGTGCGCGTCTATGCTAACGTCGCGATTTCCACCGGCACCTCTTCTCGCCTGTTGCGCTGGCTGTCCTTCTGACTGAATCGACGCGCTCACACCTTGCAAGACTTTCACGAGGTCTTCTGCTTTGGCGTAGTTCAAAAAAATCACACGAGTGTTGCCACTGCTTTCTAACTCTTGGTCCATTCTTTCGATAAGGTTGATCAGGCGTTGACGCGCCTTTACGTCGCCACTCACAATCACGCTGTTGGTGCGATCATCTGCTACGATGCGAGGTGTTGATTTGCCGCCGGCGGCTTGTTTGCCAGCAGAGTTATTAATACTGTCGATGATTCGCACCATTTCAGAGGCGCTTGCATACCTTAATTTAATGACTTCAACTTCTTCATCGCCTGCACGGTCAACACGCTCAATAATTTCTACTAAGCGATTTACCACAGCGGCTCTTCCGGTGAGCATCATAACGTTACTAGGGTCGTGACTTACCACATTTCCGCCGCCTTGTTGGTCATTGAGTTGGCGCAATATTGGCGCAAGCTCTCTTACCGGAACGTTGTAAACAGGCAGTACCCGCGTGATCATTTCGTCACCGTCAAATCTGGTGCCCTCTACCACCGGAATATTCGACGCTTTAGCATCTTTTGAGCGCACGACTTTAAGAATGCCGTTAGGCATTTCTACTACTGCAAAATCGTATACTTGAAGTACGTTCAAGAAAAATTGGTAATATTGCTGCTCATCGAGCAGGTCATAGCTGCGAACGCTGATTTTGCCTCGCACATTGGGGTCAACGATGATGGTACGTTTTAGATTTTTACCTACAATATTAATGAACTCAGTAATTTCTGTGTTTTTGAAATTAGGTTGATATTCTGCGGCGATACTCATGCTCGAGACGCTTAGGCTGCCTAAAAGTACAGCAAGCGAGAGCGAAACGATGGATACCATACGTTGGTAAGATTTCATCAATCTCATAACCAAACTACCTTCATTGTCTTAATCCCTTGGAATTTCTAAATTTAATGAGATGAACTCATCGTTTCGCAATACTTCGATGTCGAGACTTTGCGCATCGTTTAATAAAGTAACCGCTTCGAGAGCTTGTGCTGTGTCGGATAAATCATAACCATTTAGCTCAATGACTACATCACCCTCTTGTAATCCGACTTCTCTGAACAGGCTGGGGTCTTTACCCGCAGACACCTTATAACCAATAGGCATGCCGTCTTCAACGTATGGACTTAATCGAATAAAGTCCGCAAAATTTGCAGGCTCTTCAATTAATTGTTGGCGGATACGAGCCGCTTGCTCACTGGGCTGTGGACCTATTTGTGGTTCAGGTTGTCGACGGCCACGAGCGTCGTTCTCAGCGGTCTCTATTGGTTGATTTTGCTCGCGTAAACGATTGGCCTCTTCAAAATCGATTCCTTCGAGCATAAGGGTTTCACGGGTCACTCGATTCTTTATAATAACGCGGTCTTCATAAATTTCATCAAGCGTAACCTGAGTGCCTTCAATTTTATCGCCTATGCCGTAAGTGTTTTGGCTGTTGCGGTATTCAATAACCGCAGCGCCCACGTCCGGAGACGGGGAGGATACCACTCCTGACAGTATCAAATTCAGTTTGGTTTCAGGTGCGTCTGTTACATCTTGTTGCACGGGGGCTTGCGGCTTTGCTGCAGCGTCGCCAAACAAATTGAGCTTTAACAATCGGGTAAGGTTGGTTTTGCTATCATTCGCCCTCACATTGCTGGTTTGCTGTGAGCTTGCTTGATATTGGCTGGTGCTTGACTCGGGACGCGGCATTAACTGCCATGTGAGTTGGGCAGCAAACGCGATGAGGTAAAGCGCCAGAACCACCACCACCGCCAAAATGATTTTTTTGTCATTTTGTTGATAGAATTGAGCAATGGGCGTTAGGTTGAGCTTGTCGATTGTCATTACTTCTCGTTTGGGTAGCGCTTTGATGCCAAAATAATAGGACACCAATCATAGCTAGTGTGATGGTGATGAACAATAGCCAAGATCATTTGCGACATAATTTTTACATAATATTGACCTTAATAGGCGATAAAAGTGCATAAAAAATGACGAAGTCATTTTGGCCGTGAGAAATAATCGAAATACGAGCGCAGAACGAGAAACAGAACGAGGACACTCAACGTGAAAAAGCGAGAAGCTGAAAAAAAGCGAGGACACTCAAACACCACTTCTGAGAATGAAACCTCCATTCGTCTCGATAAGTGGGTTTGGGCCGCGAGATTTTGCAAAACTCGCTCTATTGCCAGAGATTTGATTCAGGCCGGTAAGATCACGTATAACGGTCAAAGAACAAAACCGAGTCGTTTAGTAGAGATAGGAGCCGAGCTTAAAATTCCGGCAGGATTTGATACAAAAACGGTAACGGTTCGGCATCTTTCGGACAAAAGGGTATCTGCAGCGTTGGCTAGCGAGTTCTATTGCGAAACTGAAGAAAGCCTTTTGCAACGCGCTCGAAACGCAGAAGCAAGAAAATTAAGCGTTTTTCATAGTCCAAGACCTGATAGTCGCCCTGATAAAAAGCAGCGACGACAAATCATTAAATTCAAGAATCAATAAAAGGTATCAAATGAACGATAAATTAACGCGATTTTTATTCGAAGACAGAGCTGTTAGAGGTGAGGTCGTTCAGTTACAAGGCAGCTATCAATCAGTGCTTGAGTCTTATCACTATCCCAAGCCCATAGCTCAATTGCTAGGTGAACTAATGGCTGCAGCAAGTTTGCTGACCGCCACATTAAAATTTAAAGGTGAAGTATCGCTGCAGATTCAGAGCGAGGGTGCAGTTAAATATGCGGTGATTAACGGGACTCATGACCAAAGACTGCGGGGTGTTGCTCGCTGGGACGAAGGTTTGCAAGAATTGCCAACAGAATTTTCTTCGCTGTTTAAAAAAGGTGTTTTAGCCATTACGCTTGCGCCAAAGGATAAAGAGAGATACCAAGGCGTGGTTGCGTTAGATAAGGATAGCTTAGCGGCTTGCTTGGAAAATTATTTTTTGCAATCAGAACAGCTGCTTACCAAAGTGTATCTTGCTACTAGTTTAGACAGTGCACCTAAGGCTGCAGGTATGCTCCTGCAGATTGTGCCCCCAACTAGTGAAACATATCAAGGTGGAGACAATAAGGACTTTGAGCATCTAGCGATGTTTGCAGACACTACTAAGTCAAACGAGTTGCTAGAACTTAATCCTGAAGTATTGATACACCGATTGTTCAACGAAGAGGACATCCGACTCTTTGAAACGCAAGATGTTTTGTTTGAATGCGACTGTTCTAAAGCTCGCAGTGCACAAGCTCTTCAGAATGTCGCAAAAACTGAATTACTCACGATGATTGACGAAGATGGCGATATTAAAATGGACTGCCAATTTTGTCATCAGCAGTATGTGTTTGACGCAGTCGATATTGAAAATATACACAACGATAACTTTGATGCGTTTAACTCAGATGGGAGGATAGATGAGAGGACACTCAAACATTAGATTTGACATGAGATGCTGGGATCTTTTTTGCGGGATTTTTGAGGACACTCAACTACAGCGATAAATAAATATGGCTTGTATCGAGGCCAATGTGCTTTGTTGGGTGTCCTTTTGTTCCGGCGCCCTTATGTTTCTTTTGCTTACTTTCGCTTATCTAGTTACTTATTTCATTCGATAGGGTTTGTAGTGCAGCTTGAGCGAAAAGCCAGCGACTAGTCCACCGTTTTTGTGGTTATAAAATGCCATCTGTCCTCCGTGACTTTCAATAATTCGTTTCGTTATCGCCAGTCCGAGTCCGGAACCTTGCGTGCCTCTTGCTTTATCGCCTTGAACAAAGGGATTAAATAGTTTTTCAATTTGGGTGTCCTCAATGCCTTTGCCGTAATCTCTTACGCCACAAAAAACAGAAACCGTTTTGGGTTCAAAATGAGTCATTACTTCTATGTTTTGACTGCCATACCGAAAGGCGTTTTCTATTAAATTTTCCAGCACGCGCTTGATCCCAATAACGCGCAATCGAATAGGTGGAACCTCTTGCAGACAAAGTTTAATGCGATGAGTGTCCTCGATGTTGTGAGCCATCACAAGTTCTTCAATTAACTCATTGATGTTTATCATCTCAAACTGTTCTTGCTGATCTTGGCGTGCATAATCAATAAATTGATTGATAATTTCGTTCATATCTTCAATATCGTGCTCAATTCCTTGTTTTATCCACTCTTGATCGTCTGGAAGCATTTCGCTTGCTAAACGAATACGCGTGAGCGGTGTGCGCAAATCATGGGATATACCGGCAGTCATCAGTATACGGTCACTCTCTAATTGTTTTATATTTGAAGACATATGATTAAACGCTGTCGTGACAGAGATAATTTCGGTGCTGCCTTCCAATGGCAAAGCTTCGGGAAATTGGCCTCTTCCTACTTCCTTTGCCGCGCGCTGAAGCGCTTGCAGTGGTTTATTTAAACGTCTTACAAATAACCAACCACCGAGGACACTCAAACCGCCAATGACAATAAAGTACATGGTCAGCGGCGATAGCTCTTCTTCGCCAATCCCAACTAACGGAATTGATATCCAAATATCGGAGGTCGGTGACGGACGTATCCAAATCATGTAATCAGAACCGGTTTTGATTCGTACCTCGGTATCAGTTCCTAGTTTTTCGCTAACGCTTTGCGCCATAAATGCATAATATGTTGCTTCTGATAATCCAGCATGCATTGCACTGACTTCGTCATGAAAACGAATGCCCGTGCGTTCAAATAAGCGCCGTTTTTCGGATTGGGAAAAGGTGGTAATGTCGCTAACAAACAGCGTTGCGACTTGGTTTGAAACTAATGTGTTGATTTGGTTGTAACTGGGACTGATAAAGTAATGAGCAATAGACAGATATGAAACTACTTGATTAACAAATAACAGCAATCCGATAAGGACAATGGTTTGTGAAAATGTGCTCTTAGGTAATAAGCGCATTGCGTTAAGCGTTAGGTCCCTTCACCATCGGGAACAAATACGTATCCAAGGCCCCACACGGTTTGTATATACCGTGGATTAGCTGGGTCTGCCTCTAGCATTCTTCTTAAGCGAGAAACCTGCACGTCGATACTGCGTTCCATTGCGCTGTAATCTCTGCCGCGAGCCAAATTCATAAGCTTGTCTCGAGACAGCGGTTCCCTCGGATGAGAAACCAAAGACTTAAGCACTGCAAACTCTCCGCTCGTTAAGGTGATAGGTTCACCATTATCT
The DNA here is from genome assembly GCF_042652645.1 of Glaciecola siphonariae. Taxonomy (NCBI): domain Bacteria; kingdom Pseudomonadati; phylum Pseudomonadota; class Gammaproteobacteria; order Alteromonadales; family Alteromonadaceae; genus Glaciecola; species Glaciecola siphonariae. Next base: position 72,418 of record NZ_JBHSGU010000001.1, on the reverse strand, counting down.
GTCATCGCTCGAGTTGCTAGGTTCAAGGTAAATCGACCAAAAGAAACGCTATGCTCAGATTGAGAGGGGGCGCCTGGCGCTTCATTTGTTTTGCGTCTTAGCACCGCTTTAGCGCGAGCAAGCAACTCTCTGGGGTTAAATGGTTTGGGTAAATAGTCGTCAGCCCCCATTTCTAATCCGATAATCCGGTCGACTTCATCACCTTTTGCGGTGAGCATAATGATGGGGATTTCATTTTTTTGTTGGCGTAATCGACGACATATTGATAGGCCGTCTTCGTCGGGGAGCATTAAATCGAGCACGATGAGATGAAAATTCTCACGAGCTAGCAAACGGTCCATCTGTTCAGCATTAGCTGCGGCACGCACCTGATAACCTTGCTCGACGAGATATCTCTCTAGCAAGGCACGAAGCCGCATATCGTCATCGACAACTAAAATCTTAGTGGTTTCTTGGCCCATCAGACAATCCCTTCCTATTTTTTCGAAAACTATACCCTAGCGATGTCAGCAAGCCAATAATGCAAGTGTTTCATATTGTTACAAGGTTAAATCTAGTTGTCGGCAACCCAATCCATCTGATATCCCGCCCGACGTTTTTTATCAATGAGCTCTTCAATCAATGGCGTCAGTATAAGTTCCATCGCGAGCCCCATCTTCCCGCCTGGCACCACAATCGTATTGACTCTAGACATAAAAGCACCATCAATCATTTGCAGTAGGTACGTGAAATTGACGTTTTTCATTTCGCGTCGAAAGCGCACTACGACAAAACTTTCATCTTGTGAGGGAATTTCACGGGCGCTAAAAGGATTTGAAGTATCAACGGTAGGCACACGCTGAAAGTTAATATGCGTGCGTGAAAACTGAGGTGTAATGTAATGAAAATAGTCGTCTAAGCTTCTTACAATACTGCTCATCACAGCGTCCCTGGAATGACCACGGTCGGTGGTGTCTCGCACAATTTTCTGAATCCACTCTAAGTTTACGATGGGCACCATACCCACTAACAGGTCGACATACGATGCAACGTCAGTGTCTTCGGTGCGTACCCCACCATGCAAGCCTTCGTAAAACAATAAATCTGTACTTTCAGGCAGCTCTTGCCATGGCGTAAATGTGCCAGGCATTTGATTGAAGGGAACTGCTTCGTCAAAAGTGTGAAGATATTGTCTGAATTGACCATTCCCTGCTTCACCGTATTGCTTAAAGAGCGCTTCTAACAGTTCAAAGTCATTAGCTTTAGGCCCAAAATAACTAATGTGTTTACCTTGTTCTTGTGCCTTGCGAATTTCAACCTCCATCTCCGGTCGTGTAAAGCGATGAAAGCTGTCACCACCTACGCTTGCAGCATTTATTTCTAAATTCCGAAAAATATGCCTAATAGCATTGGTCGTTGTGGTTGTGCCGGCTCCAGAGCTACCGGTTATTGCGATAATGGGATGTTTGACTGACATATCACTGCAAATTGATGAGCGTTGCCCTTTTATATGCAAGTGGGCAACTGGGGTCAAGGCATTTTTATGGTCTCGCCTGTTTTGTGAAGAAGTTTTCACAGGGACACTCAACGTGTTTTCTCGGGGACACTCAACGGAATTTTTACGCACATGCGCAATTGTCTAGCTGTGTTATGGTGAAAATGGAGCGAGCGGAATCGGTTCAGATTTCCGAATAGCGTCTAAAAACAATGACCAAAACCTACTCATCGTTAAAAACCTGCCTAAGGTACAGCTGTTGATATGTTTGCATGCAGTTATTATTGAGAACATGACTTATGCAAGAAAAAATCTCATAAATTTAGAAGACACGCAGTTCTATCATTGCGTTTCACGTTGCGTTCGGCGCGCTTTTCTCTGTGGCAAAGATAGGGTAACCGGTCGTAGCTACGAACACCGCAGAGCTTGGGTGGAAAAACGCTTACTGTTACTGGGTGAAGTATTTTCGATAGATATTTGTGCTTATGCCGTAATGCATAATCACACTCATGTGGTGCTACATGTCAATATATTAGAAAATATGACGCTAACCGACCTAGAAGTGCTGCAACGGTGGGCGAGAATTCGCAATATGGACGCTATTTGTATGCGTTATTTATGCACGGATAAAAGACCTAAACTAAGTGAGCATGAACTTATTCATGTTGCAAATACTGCAACTGAAATAAGAGCTAAGCTTAATAGCATCAGTTGGTTTATGAGTTGTCTGAATCAATATATTGCTCGGAAAGCTAATAAAGAAGACGAATGTACGGGCCGTTTTTGGGAAGGTCGCTTCAAGTCGCAGGCACTGATGACGCAAAATGCTGTGCTCGCCTGTATGGCATACGTAGATTTGAATCCTATTCGAGCAGGAATTTCGCAGGATATTCTTGATTCCTCTCATACAAGTATTCGAAAGCGGACGCGTTGTTCACATGATCATAAGTTGACCAAGCTTTTTCCTGTTGTTTACAGAAAAAAGCTCGTTGCTGACACGTTTTTGCATAAAGTTTCGCTAAATGACTACGTGAAAATGCTCAGTCAGGTGTCAATGGTAAATCCGTTCAGAGATGATCACCCTGTAAATATGGGTGCTCTAGATATTGACAGAAGTTGGATAAAGCGAGCAAGAGCCTTTGAAACTGAGTTTGCCTATGTTGCAGGGACGCAAACCCAGATAATCTCATATCGCAAAAAAGTGAGAGCAAATATGAATAGGCCTAGGCTTCCTGCGTTGAGGCTTAACTAAGTTCTTTCTCGCGTTCAATTGCTCTGTAAGCGATGTCTGTTCGATAAAACATTTCATCCCAGTCAATGCGTTTGACGATTTCATATGCCTTATGCTGTGCTTGAGATACGGAATCGCCTAGTGCAGTTGCGCACAACACACGCCCTCCTGACGTAAGCACTTTCCCATCCGAAAGAGTTGTTCCGGCATGAAAGACTTTACCCATTTCATCTGGCACATTTTCTAAGCCTGAAATTAACTTTCCTTTCCCATATCCATGGGGGTAACCCCCTGCCGCTAGCACAACACCAACGGCAGCGCGTGAGTCAAATGCGATGCTGGCTTGGTTTAGCTTGCCCTCGCAAGCGAGGACACACAACTCTACAAGATCGGATTGCAACCTCATCATGATGGGCTGGGTTTCAGGGTCCCCAAAGCGGCAATTATATTCAATGACTTTCGGCACCCCATTGCTATTTATCATTAACCCTGCGTACAAAAAGCCTTTATATGGAGTTCCTTCAGCGGCCATTCCCGCTATCGTTGGTTCAATAATTTCTTTCATTACGCGGTCATGAATTTCTGGTGTAACAACCGGTGCAGGTGAATATGCTCCCATTCCTCCGGTATTTGGACCGTTATCACCGTCGTAGGCTCGTTTGTGGTCTTGACTCGTTGCAAAGGGTAAGACGTTGCTTCCATCCACCATGACTATAAAACTTGCTTCTTCTCCATCTAAAAATTCCTCAATCACAACACGACTGCCAGCATCACCAAACTTATTACCGGCCAACATATCACGAACTGCATCAGCTGCCGTCTGTTCATCAAACGCGACAATTACACCTTTTCCTGCAGCGAGACCATCAGCTTTAATAACGATTGGAGTGCCAACTTTTGTTATGTAGTCGAGGGCTTGTTGAGTGTCCACGAAAGTTTGGTATGCGCCGGTAGGAATATTGTACTTTTTGAGAAAATCTTTGGTAAAGGCTTTAGAACCTTCAAGTTGCGCAGCTTTCTGAGACGGTCCAAAAATCATTAAACCATTAGCTTCGAACAAATCTACGACACCTGCAACTAAGGGGGCCTCAGGACCAACGATTGTTAGGTCTATTTTTTCAGTAAGTGCAAAAGTGAGTAATCCATCAATATCGTCACTGGAAACATTTACGTTTATAAGGTCTTTTTCTAAGGCTGTTCCAGCATTACCGGGAGCAACATATACTTTACTCACAAGAGGTGACTTTGCGGCTTGAATTGCTAACGCATGCTCTCTGCCGCCATTGCCTATTATCAAGACTTTCTTCACGTTGGGTGTCCTCAAATCGTTTAATGTTTAAAATGGCGCATGCCGGTAAATACCATAGCAATATTGTGTTCGTCTGCGGCCGCAATGACTTCATCATCACGCATTGACCCGCCAGGCTGAATGACCGCTGTAATCCCAGCGCTGGCAGCAGCATCAATGCCGTCTCTGAATGGAAAGAATGCGTCAGATGCCATAGCGCAACCTTCTACAACAAGGTTTTCATCTGCTGCCTTGATGCCAGCAATCTTTGCAGAGTAGACGCGACTCATCTGCCCAGCACCTACACCTATTGTCTGACCTGCTTTGCTATACACTATAGCGTTTGACTTAACGTACTTGGCAACCTTCCATGTAAACATCAAGTCTTCTAGTTCTTGCGCGTTGGGTGTCCTCTTAGTAACAACTTTCAAGTCTGACGCATCAACCATTCCAAAATCGCGCTCTTGCACTAGCATACCGCCATTTACCCTTTTAAAGTCATGCCCTTCCGTTAGCTGTCCTCGCCAGTCGCCGCATTCTAACAACCTTACATTCTGTTTTTGGGCAATAACTTCCTTCGCATCATCATTAACTGACGGTGCTATTATCACTTCCACAAATTGGCGAGATATAATCTTTTCAGCCGTTTCACCGTCCAGTTCGCGGTTAAATGCAATAATTCCACCAAAGGCTGAGGTAGGGTCTGTTTGGTAAGCTAATTCGTATGCTTGCGAGATTGTTTGGCTAATGGCGACACCGCAAGGATTCGCATGTTTAACAATCACACACGCGGGCTCTTCAAATTCTTTAACACACTCAAGCGCTGAGTCCGTGTCGGCTATATTATTAAATGAAAGGGCTTTGCCTTGAATCTGCACAGCGCTAGCCACCGATGCTTCTTGAATATCATGTTCAACATAAAACGCAGCGCTTTGATGGCTATTCTCACCATATCTGAGCTCTTGTTTTTTCGTCATCTGAATATTTAAGGTACGCGGAAAAAGGCTGTGCTCTAAATCACAATTGTCTTCACACTCATGGTCAACTTTATTGAGCTGCTTACCTAAATAATCTGCGATCATGCCCTCATACTGTGCAGTATGTTCGAATGCTTTGACCGCATAGTCGAATCGAAGTTTATAAGAAATTTGGTTGGCGCTGCTACTCAACTCATCAATTACAGCTTTATAGTCTGACGGGTTAACCACGATGAGGACATCTTTATGATTCTTCGCGGCTGCTCTCACCATAGTAGGACCACCAATATCGATATTTTCAATGGCGTCTTCAAGCGTACAGTCTTCTTTTGCGACCGTCGCAGCGAAGGGGTAAAGATTCACTACAACCAGGTCGATAGGTGCAATTTCATGTTTTTCCATAACACGGCTATCAATGTCTCTGCGCCCCAAAATGCCCCCATGAATCTTAGGGTGAAGGGTTTTCACGCGACCGTCCATTATTTCGGGATGTCCGGTATGTTCGCTAACATCTTTAACTGTGATACCAGATTGTCTCAGTAGACTAGCGGTACCGCCGGTCGACAGTATTTCGATGCCTTTTTCAGCAAGCGCTTTTGCTAGCTCGACGATACCAGTTTTATCAGAAACGCTTAATAGTGCGCGTTGAATGGAAGTTGATTGTTGCATGAGACTCTCGGTTGCGAATGAAATCGTTAAGTTGGGTGTCCTCGTTGCGGTAAACCTGATTAGTGCTGCATATAACGCAAAGGCGCGAGCATTTAAAAGTACGTTTAAGTGCTAATGGTTTTTGCAAGAGGGTTTGGGTGTCCTTCTAGCGCTAAATGATAACAAAAAAGAGCGCTAATTTGCGCTCTTTTTTGCATTGCGGTTTTTCGTATTAACCTAAACCGTATTGTTTAAGCTTCTTGCGAAGCGTGCCACGGTTTATGCCCATTAAGTTAGCTGCGCGCGTTTGGTTGCCGCGTGTATAAGTCATAACTTCTTCTAACAAAGGCGCTTCAATTTCGGCTAGCACCAACTCATAAAGATTATCGATGTCTTGGTTGTTTAGCTCTTTTAGATACTTATTAACCGCCTGCTTAACACTAGAGCGCAATGGCTTCTGTGCTTGCGATTGTGACGGTGTGGTAACGGTTGTGGTAAACGCTGATGTTAGATTTTGATCAAACATATATTCTACTGCTCTCTTATGTATTGCTTAACGCTAGGCTACATGGCTAAAGTCTTGTGACTGCTCATGCAACGATGAAAAATAATCGGTTAATGCTTCGAGCTGCTCATTTGCATCCTCGATTGCATTAAACGTCCGACGAAATCCCCTTGATTCGTCATGGGCTGTGACATACCAACCCACATGCTTGCGCGCTATCCTAACGCCTGAAAACTCTCCATAAAGCTCATAAAGTCCACGCATGTGCGTTAATAGGACTTCGCTTTGTTCAGTCACGCTGGGTTTCTTCAACCGCTTACCATTTTCCAAAAAACACTGAATTTGTTGGAAAATCCAAGGATTGCCCTGTGCCGCTCGTCCTATCATGATGCCGTCAGCACCGGTGTATTCCAGTACCCTCAAGGCATCATCTTCGTTGCAGATATCCCCATTTGCAATAATGGGAATATCAACTGCATCTTTAATAGCTTTTATCGTGTCGTACTCAACACCGCCTTTAAACATACAGCTACGCGTTCGTCCGTGAACCGCTAGAGACTGAATTCCGCTAGATTGCGCAATGCGCGCAATTTCAACTCCGTTTTTATTCTCAACATCCCAACCCGTCCGAATCTTTAAAGTAACGGGCACCTCTACTGCCTTGACCACTGCGTCTAAAATGCGAGCGACCAACGCTGGGTCTTGCAGCAATGCTGAACCTGCCAATTTTTTATTGACTTTTTTTGCAGGGCATCCCATGTTGATATCAATGATTTGAGCACCATTATCGACGTTAAGCTTCGCTGCCTGCGCCATCAACTCTGGTTCGCTCCCCGCAATTTGCACTGAACGAATACCTGATTCGCCTTCATGATTCATGCGGTTCATTGATTTCTCGGTTTGCCATACTCGTGGGTTGCTTGAAAGCATTTCAGATACTGCCAAGCCAGCGCCCATTTTTCTGCATAGTTCCCGAAAAGGACGGTCTGTAATACCGGCCATTGGTGCAAGTATCAAATTGTTCGATAATCTGTATGGACCTATCTGCAATTGACGCATGTTTATGTACCGCTAGTGACCACCTGTCTTTAGGGCGGCGTATACTACGTTTTTTTATTCGCTTTGGGAAGGTTATTTTTTAAACAAAAAATAGAAAAATTGCTTGACTATCGCGCGTTCAAGTCTATTTGCGATGTCCGACCAGTCTTACCCATTCTCCTTCGCTCACCACAGCGTCAAATGCAAAGTTTTGTTCATATTTGCTTAACACTTCATTGACTTGAGAGAGCAAAATACCTGACATAACTAAGCTTGTGCCAGGTCGGCAAAAGCCAGTAATGACTGAGCTTAGTTCTTTAAGAGGGGCGGCCAAAATATTTGCCATCACAACATCTGCTTGAAGTGAGGGTTGAGATTGCGGAAGGTAAAGCTCAAGTTTGTCAGCGACCTCATTATTCGCAGCATTTTGTTCGCTGGCCAGAAGTGCCTGAGGGTCAATATCAATGCCTATGACTCGTTTTGCCCCAAGTTTTAACGCAGCAACGGCCAATATTCCGCTTCCGCAACCAAAATCGACCATCGTGCTTTGCTCTAGAGTTTGTGCGTCAAGCCATTTCAGACATAGCGATGTAGTGGGGTGAGTCCCTGTTCCAAAGGCAAGTCCGGGGTCAAGCTTTACATTTACTGCTGAGGGATCTGGTGCATCACGCCAACTAGGACAAATCCATAAGCGCTCGCCAAACTTCATAGGATGAAAGTTTTCCATCCATTCCCGCTCCCACTCCTTATCTTCTAGTTGGTCGAGCACATAATGAAAGCCTTCCTCAAAGAAAGAGTGTGATGCGAGTTCGTCAATAACCGCTTGTATATCAAAATCAGCGTCATAAAGCCCGATAACTTGCGTGTCTGGCCAAAGCAGCACTTCGCCGGGCTTCGGTTCGTAAACGGGGGTGTCTTTGGCGTCAATAAAGGTAACGGCTTGCGCCTGCATATCATGTAGTATATCGCCTAATGCCTCGGCGTCTGCTGCTTTTACGTTTATTTTGATTTGTTGCCAAGGCATAAGTATATGGTCTCGTTAACTGAGTTGTTAATTAAGCGCATCAATCGATTTGCATCAACTAGTCGTTAAGTATGTGTATATGATGTTATCGAAGGCTACTTCTGAAGGCCGCCAAATATACATGATGGGAGCAGCTTGTTGCTAGTGATTCAATCAAAATTTGCAATTGAATGCCATCAAGCCGCTATCGAAAAGCTCTCGGTCTATTCTGCGCTTTGCTTTTTATCAGAATTCTCTTTCAATGCCTCGATTTGTGCCCATATAGCCTCTGCTTCTGCCGTTAGCATCGAGTAGGTTTTAATGTCGCCTTTACGCTGCGCGTGCATGGCCTGTTCGAGTTTCATGTCGTAGGTTTTTCTCAATTTTTTACTTGGGTCTGACTTGAATATTCCGAACATACAGGTTGCCTTCTATAAGGTTAGCAATTGACTAACATAACGTTTAAGTGGAGTAGTCATTACAGTGACATCGGGTGAAATGTTCACCTTTATTGCGGTATTTATGATCTCGCGTAGCGCTTCAAACTCTTCGTCTTGTCCCGACTCAAGCATCTGCAAGCTTGTGATAAGCGCTGCTTTTTCTTTTTGTGAGCGTTTCGAAATATTATGTAACTCACGTTTCACGTAGCTTGTCCATTCAGCTTGATAGCTATCTGCAATCCTCTCAGGGAAGGCTCGTAGGTCTCGTATGTCTTGATGCAAATCCACAATATCGTCCTTTTTATCGAGCACGTATCGATAACTAAATAGAGTGCTGATGTCGCATTGCCCGATGTTGAACGCGTTAATGTCTAACAATTCTATTCCTTTACTTTTTACAATAAGTTGGCTCGCTAGAGTTTTATAACGCTAATAAGCAAAGTTTAGTTTGTTTTAGCGTTTGAGAGTTAATTTGCTTGAGTGTCCTCAAAAAAATACTCAAAAAAATAGCCCAAAAAAATTTGAGTGTCCCCGAAAAAAATCCTCGTAAAAGGTCAAAAAAGTTTGAGTGTCCTCGAATAAACTCGGATAAAAAAACCAGCGCTTGGCTGGTTTTTTGGCTTACTTTTCGTTTTCGAGCTTTTTTTCTAGATAGTGGATGTTGGTGCCACCATTGAAGAAGTTCTCGTCGTGCATGATGCGTTGCTGCAGCGGTATGTTGGTCTTGATGCCGTCTACAACTAGCTCATTGAGTGCATGGCGCATTCGCGCGATAGCCTCGTCACGGCTCTCACCATAAGTAATAAGCTTGCCAATCATTGAGTCATAAAAAGGCGGTACGGTATAGCCTGAATATATATGCGACTCCCAACGAACCCCTAATCCACCGGGTGAATGGAACATGTTGATCTTACCGGGACTTGGAATGAAGGTATTAGGGTCTTCAGCATTTATACGGCATTCAATCGCGTGGCCATGCACTTTTACCTGTTCTTGGGAGATAGATAAAGGCTGGCCGGCTGCTATACGAAGCTGCTCTTTAATTAAGTCAACGCCGGTCACCATCTCTGTCACGGGATGCTCAACCTGAATACGCGTGTTCATTTCAATAAAGTAGAATTCGCCATTTTCATATAAAAACTCAAATGTACCTGCACCGCGATAGTTAATTTCAATACAGGCGCGGCGACAACGCTCGCCAATTTTATCTCGCATCGATTGTGAGATGCCAGGCGCCGGAGCCTCTTCCACTACTTTCTGATGACGACGCTGCATCGAGCAGTCACGCTCACCCAAATGTATGGCGTTACCTTGTCCGTCGGCCAATACCTGAATTTCTACGTGGCGAGGATTCTCGAGGTATTTTTCCATGTACACAATATCGTTATTAAACGCTGCACCCGCTTCTTGTTTGGTTGCACTAATCGACGATTCAAGTTCATCTTCACTGCGCACAACTCGCATTCCGCGTCCGCCGCCGCCGCCGGCTGCTTTTACGATCATTGGATATCCGATACGCTTAGCAATCGCGCGGTTTTTTTCCATATCGCTACCTAGTGGGCCGTCAGACCCTGGCACGCACGGTACGCCGGCCTTACGCATTGCGGCAATCGCCGATACCTTGTCGCCCATTAAGTTAATGGTGTCGGCCGTTGGGCCAATAAACACAAAGCCTGACTTTTCTACGGCTTCGGCAAAATCAGCGTTTTCAGATAAAAATCCATAGCCCGGATGAATTGCAATGGCGTTAGTGACCTCAGCCGCAGCGATAATGCGAGGGATGTTCAGGTAGCTCTCAGATGCAGGTGCGTTTCCAATACAGATTGACTCATCGGCCAGCAGTACGTGTTTTAAATTACGGTCGGCGGTAGAGTGTGCCGCCACCGTTTTGATGCCAAGCTCTTTACAGGCTCGCAATATTCTTAAGGCAATTTCGCCGCGATTGGCGATAAGCACTTTATCTAACATGAGTTGGCCCTTTTTTTATTCGATCACAAATAGAGGCTGGTCAAATTCAACGGGCTCTTGATTGCTAACCAGAATGTCTTTCACCACACCGTCGGTGTCGGCTTCAATTTGGTTCATCATTTTCATTGCTTCAATAATGCAAAGCACATCGCCTTTTTTCACTGTTTGTCCAACTTCTGCAAAGGGCTTTGATTCGGGAGAAGACGAACGATAAAAGGTGCCTACCATTGGCGATTTTAAGACATGCCCAGAATTAGCTGCAGGCTCAGCTACCGCAGGAGCCGCAACTGGAGCCGCAGGTGGCGCCTGCACGGGCGCTTGCTGCATATACTGCACTGGCTGAGCCGATTGGGCGGTTGCCCCGCGATGGATGCGCACCGACTCTTCGCCTTCCGTAATTTCTAACTCAGCAATGCCCGATTCTTCAACCAACTCAATGAGTTTTTTGATTTTTCTAATATCCATGATGTCGCCTTGTTTCTTATATGTTGTGCTTATTTGATTTTAATGTGTTTTATTATTTTGTTTGGCTGGCGATTAATGCGTCAATTGCCAGTGCATAGCCCAATGTACCCAGACCTACAATCAGGCCATTTGCTATATCTGATAAGTATGAAGTGTGCCTAAACGTTTCGCGTGCGTGAATATTGGAAAGGTGAACTTCGATAAATGGAATTTTTGTACCTAAAAAAGCATCTCGCAAAGCAATACTGGTATGGGTGTAGGCACCCGGGTTAATTACAACACCGTCAACCTTATTCATATGCTCATGAACGCAGTCAATTAATGCGTGTTCAGCATTTGATTGAAAACACTGCAAACTCGCACCTTTTGCATGAGCGTGCTGCACTAAAGAAGCCTCAATATCTGCGAGGGTTTCATGCCCGTATACCTCAGGCTCGCGCTTTCCTAGTAAGTTTAAGTTTGGGCCGTTGATTAACAGTAAATTCATGTAAATAGCGCTTAATTGTTAGGATTGTGTCGTTATTATGCAAAAAACAATCAGTGTGTCTAATTTATGAGCATCTTTGACGCGCTAACGGTTTTTTACCTTCAGAAAATGGAAAATAACACACAATGCAGCATGTTTTCAGCAAATTACTGGTCTAATCAGCGAAGTTGTCGCATTTGGGAGACGAAAGATGAAAAAGGACGAAAGACCGAAGCCATGTTTGTGATTTAGTAAGGAGTGATTGGTCGCTCCTAACCATGCACAGGTCCCTAAGCGTTAATAATCGTCGCTGTGAGGTCAAGTCCATCGGTGCACGATAAAGTGACAGGGCAATCGATAAATGCCCAAAGATAAAAAAGATAAAGACGAAACTGCTATAAAAGAGTGCTGTTTATCTTGGTAGGAATTAAAAAGGCTTAATAATGATAGTTGAGTGGTGACCTTTAACAGGTAGGGGCCTTAGCTTGAAAACATCGAAATCATGGATGATTTCGCCGAGCGCCCATGGATGGGTTCGCAGCGTTTTTCAAGCTAAGGCCCCTACCTGTCAATACTGCATTGATGCTTAATAGCAACATACAACAACACCTTATGAAAAAATAGCTAAGTTAAAAGATGCAGGCAAAAGGCGGGGTTAACTGCTAGCGCTAGCACGTTATCTGAAGCGTGTTATGCCCAATATAAATATCGTAGACGAATACGCTTTGTGACAAGCGCTGTAGGTGTAAACTGAGAAAGTAAATTCAGCTACTTTTTGGGTCTGAAGAACCCTACTGCATATGAATAAACACCGGCTTTATCTTTGTCTTCGAGCATTTTCGGTAAAATGAACTGGCACATAATGGACTCGCCTTTCAAGTTCACTACAGCGTGTTCAAACAAACGTTCTTTGGTTTTCTGATTGTGAATAATCAATTCAATTGGCAGGCTTTGGCGAAGCTGCTCTTGAGAGAAATCTCTGCGCTCGCCGCCGAGCAGCGCAAACATTGAATCGGTGCCTTCAACACGGTGATTATCAACCCGAATAATAAAGCCTGGCTGCTCTGTGCGAAGATAGGTGTAAGTGATCATTCTGAAGGTTTGGTCTTGCTCATACTCATAGGTAATGTCTTTAAAAATACCAATAAATTGCTTCGCCATACCTTCGTCATTGCGGCTCACGATGCGGCCGGTAATTCTCACCCAGCGCCACTTTCCAGTTGTGGATGATTTACGATGGCACACGCAATGAAAGGACTCATTCAGCCCACTCGTGTGGTCTTGCCATGCTTGCATGAATTTTTCAGCAGAACGTTCTGAAAAGGTCAGCATTAGCTCTTCAAGCGTGCCGCGCGAATGTACAATCACCTCACGTTCGGTTACCAAAGTATAAAGCCGATACATGTTATCGTCTGCCGTCCACTCCCACACCGATTCTCGGCTGGCCCATAATGCCGCCTGAAGGCGACGGGTAGCGGTGGTAATGCGCTCGTTAGCGTCGAACACCTCCAGCGTTTTTTGCCTTAAAATATCTTCGGCTTTCTTTCTGGTAGCGCGTTCGCGCTGAAGCTGTAGTTCGAGCTGACGAATTTTATTTTCAAGGTCATCGTTAGTCATTAACGGAATCTTCTCGGTGTGAGCAAGCACATAAATGAAAGCGAGTTAAACATAAAGGGGTTATCGGCCTCGCTGCCTATTTCTTAAGCAGTTTATGGGGGCAGTATATAAGACCCTAGTTTGCAAACATCAAGGTCTTATTCTAGGCTTTTCTTATATCTGCAATGACGCCTATTAGACGCGTATATAAATAAGCCGTGAAAAACAATAAGCCGGCAATAAAAAGAACAGCAAGAACGAAAAACAATGACGCGCTAAATGCTTTTAAATTTTTGCCGATAACACTCTAAACCATGTTCCAAGTAAATTGTTTAGCAACACTTGCTTTTGGTAAGCCTTACTTTTGTAACGCTAGCTTTCAGCAAAACGAATCGCGCATGCAGTGCGCTACAGGTTAACATCATCGCCATTTCAGAAACCGTACAGCGTCAGTACAAGGCAGATTTAAAAACACTGGTCAAATCATGGTCGGTGGCCAGACGCAGTGCGCGTAAAAATGATTTAAAAGACTTTCAAGCATGTCTTAACGATACGTCTCAAAATTACGCGACGTATGCACTGTTTGCTCTGCATCAGATGCTGCACAGCATGCAGTTGAGCTGCGCCAGAGGGCTGGCAGGAAAAGATTCGGTCAAGCAAACAACAAAAGACTTAGATTGGCTAATGAATCAGTTGATTCGTTCCAACAACTTAAGCCCCGACCCTTTTTTAAGCGAAGCCGGCACTAGCGAGAGCTTTCTAAGCAAAAGCCCCGCTAAACCATGGGTGCACAGCCATAATCCTATAAAAGTCGCCATTGTGGACGATGAAAAGTCAGTTGGAGGTGCGCTATGCGCGAATCTTCAGCAGTTTGCATTTGAGGCAACTCACTACAGCTCAATGATTGATTTTGAACACAGCTTGCAAAACGGTGACCCGGATTTAGTCTTGCTCGATATTGTAATGCCGAATGTGTCCTCAGAGCAGGTGTTTGCTTTTGCAAAGCAGCTTTGCGACCGCGGTATTAAAGTGATTAGCTGCAGCAGCTTGTTTAACTACGATACGCGTTTGCAAGCAGTGCGCGCAGGCGTGAGTGACTATGCGGTAAAACCCATTAATACGTATCTGTTGGTCGAAAAAATCACGCGGGCACTGCGTCGACACATCAAGCATACTTATCAAATAGTGTTACTCGATGACCAAGAGTCGATGGGAGAGTTCTATCAAGCTGTGTTTTCTCAGGTTGATGTGGATTTTCATTTTTTCAATACCGCAGAATCGTTGATTGCGGCAATGGAATATCTTCAGCCCGATTTGTTTTTACTCGATAGGGTGATGCCTAGTGTAAACGGACTTGAAGTAGCGGCGATGATTCGTCAAGACGCAAAATTCGACTTTTCGCCCATTGTGTTTTTAACCGCCGATGAGCAGCTCGATACAAAACTTAAAATTTTGTCGCACGGGGCTGACGACCTCATCGCAAAAACAACGCCCGCGCCTTTAGTGTTAGAGCAGGTGCTTGCAAGGCTAGAGCGTGCCGCATTTATCAAGTCTTTCGTTTCAAAAGACCCCTTAACTGGCGTGTTAAACCATGGTCAGATTGTAGAGGCTGCAAATCAACAAATGCGTTTAAACAAACGTCACGACAATCAAAGCGTTTTGGTATTACTCGATGTAGACAGGTTCAAACAGGTAAACGACACCTATGGACACTCTTCAGGGGACTTAGTCCTCAACGGACTCGGGCAACTGCTGTTAGCTTCAGTACGTGAAACCGATTATGTTGGACGCTACGGTGGTGAAGAGTTTGTGCTGTTGTTTGTTAATTGCAGCGTGGAGCAGGCGCTCATCAAAACGAATGCAATTCGTGAAAAGTGCACGCAGATGCACTTTGTGCAAAGTAAACCAGAAATTAAGGTGAGTTTTAGCGGCGGCTTGGTGGGTTTAGAAGAATTTAGCTCACTGCCTAAGGCCATAAGTGAGGCCGACCGTTTATTATATTTGGCAAAAGAGGCCGGCAGAAATCAAATAAAAGTGGCTTAAAACAACGGCTACAAACGCATGCCGCTGCCTTTTTTCTCAACCGCTTTGGTCAAGGCCATACTCATTTTTTCAAGTGAAAACACATGTGAGGTCGCACCAATCTCTACCGCTGCTCTTGGCATGCCGTAAACCACACAGCTCGCCTCGTCTTGCGCCATTGTTATTGCCCCAGCCTCCTTTAATGCCAGTAATCCTTTTGCGCCGTCTTTGCCCATTCCCGTTAAAATAGTGGCAATGGTATTGGTACCGGCAACTTTGGCCAAAGAGTTAAACATCACGTCTACCGCTGGTTTGTGGCCGCTTACCAACGGACCGGTATTGAGTCTTATGCGGTAATCGGCGCCATGGCGTACCACCTCAAGATGCTTATCACCGGGTGCGATATAGGCATTGCCGGGTAGCAAGCGCTCACCGTCTTTAGCCTCATGCACATTCATTCTACATAAGCCATTCAAACGCTCAGCAAAAGAACGCGTAAAACTGGGCGGCATATGCTGGGTGATAACCGTGGCGGGAAATGCTGCAGAGAGCTTCTCTAGCACTTGTCTTATTGCTTCGGTACCGCCGGTTGATGCGCCAATGCCTACAATCGTTTCGGTGCCTTGATAGCTAATTGGAATGGATTCGTTTTTGGCCTGACTGGCAGTACGTGCGCGTGGTTTAGACGCCGCGGCAATTTTAATTTTTTGTACAATTTCTTGCTGATATTCACCAATGGTGCGTGCAACATCCAACTTTGGTTTAGCAATAAAGTCGATAGCGCCCATTTCGAGTGAGCGAATAGTCGCATCCGCGCCCTTTTCGGTCAGTGTTGATATCATCAATACTGGGGTAGGGCGAGCTTTCATAAGACGGTCTAGAAAGGTGAGACCATCTACCTTTGGCATTTCAATGTCGAGCGTGATCACGTCAGGCTTGAGCGACATGACCATCTCTTTTGCCACAAAGGCATCAGGCGCAGCGCCTGCGAGTTCTAAATCGGGGTCTTGATGAATTATTTCACTCAACAGACTGCGAATTAACGCTGAGTCGTCTACTACTAGTACACGAATTGCCATGCACTTACTCCAAAAAAAGGCTAGAAGAAATCAACATCGCCAGATGCTGGCGTTTGATTGACCTTGACACGGTATTCGCTCTCGCGCTCGAGAATAGTTGTATTGTGCAAGGATTTGAGTTTTCGTACTTTTACTTCTCCGGTAAGCGGAAAGAAGTAAATTTTTCTTGGAAATTCGCCAAGCAGGTCTTTTGCGACTACTTTAAGATTTTCAGTTTCGAGATAGTTCTCAACAAAGGCCGCGTTTTGAGACCCTACGCTGTTTAGTCTAAGTTGTTTTAAAACATTGCCGCCGCCAAACACTTTTGCCTCTAAGCGACTCTTAGAGGCGCCGAGCTTGATCAAGTGGTTAACCAACACCTCCATGGCGTAAACACCATAACGCGCTGAATCTGAGTTGAAATTCACTTCATCTTTATTGGCAGGCAACAAAAAATGGTTCATGCCGGCAACCCGCGTAATTGGGTCTCTCAAACAAACCGAAACGCACGAACCTAACACCGTAACAATCATGGTTTCGTCGCGGGTAGCAAAGTACTCTCCGGGCAAAATCTTAACGGCATCGGTGTTAAAGTTTTTATCAAAGTAGCGGTTTGGAGCAAGATGCTCAGTAAAGTATGCGCTCATCCTCTTCGCTCTTTTGGTTGATAAACCGTTTTGCCCAAAGGTTTTAAAATTGAGCTGACATGCGAAAAGTTTTCAGAGTGTCCTGCATAGTAATATCCGTCTGGTCGCATGTGCGTTATGATTTTCTCAAGTATTTTCAACTGGGTCGGCTTATCAAAATAAATCATCACGTTGCGGCAAAAAACGATGTCAAAGTCTTTGGGCAGCTGATAGCTGCTGTCCATTAGGTTGACTTTTTGAAAGCTAAGTAAGTTTCTGAGCTCTGGCACTACCTTCACGTTTCCTGCATTCGCACCCTTGCCGCGATGAAAAAACCGTTTCTTAACGCTGTTTTCCATGCTGGCAAGTTGGTCGAGCTTATATACCCCATTGCTGGCGGTTTGCAGCACTTTACTGTCTATATCTGAGGCAATAATACTCACCGGTATATCAAAAGAACCTAGAGCCTCAACTGCGGTCATAGCAATTGAATAAGGTTCTTCGCCGGTTGATGAAGCCGCACACCATATTTTAAGAGGGCGTTTGGCTTGCTGAATAACGTTGAGTAAATGGTCGAAATGATGACGTTCTCTGAAGAACGACGTTAGGTTAGTCGTCAGGGCATTAATGAACTCTTCCTGTTCATCTTTATGCCCATCTAAGTAACTAAGGTAACTTTTAAAGTCACCTAAATGCAAAGTGCGAATGCGCCGAGATAGGCGGCTGTATACCATCGAATCTTTGCTGTCGGCTAGGTTAATACCCGCTAGCTGTTTGAGCTTGGCGCGCACGATTTCAAAATCGGCGCGCTTGTACCCAAACTCTGTGCTCTCTCTAGTAGAGGCGGTCATGGCCTAAAAGCTTTCCCACTCGTCTTCGTCAGACATGGCCGGAATGGCTTTAGCGCGTGATGGCGCTTTTGCAGCACTTACCGACGGTAGCTCGTCAAACTGTTTAGAGAGCAGGTCAGGCTGTTTTGCACTTACCTTTGTTTGCACATCGGCATCGGTAAGTTTAAATGTGCCTACGCGGTTATTTAGGTCAGAGGCCTGTGAGCGCATGCTCTCAGCCGCCGCGGCCGCTTCTTCAACCAGCGCTGCGTTTTGCTGCGTCATCTCATCCATTTGCGTTACGGCTTTGCTGACTTCATCGATACCGCTGGCCTGCTCTGCAGAGGCTGCTGCAATCTCAGACATGATGTCGTTTACGCGTTGGATAGATACGACTATTTCTTGCATAGTGTCGCCTGATTTGCTCACCAGTTCATTGCCGCTTTCTACTTTTGACACCGAATCTGATATTAAGTCTTTAATATCTTTCGCTGCATTTGCGCTTCGTTGCGCAAGTGTACGTACTTCAGAGGCAACCACTGCAAATCCACGTCCTTGCTCCCCGGCTCTCGCCGCTTCTACCGCCGCGTTGAGCGCTAGAATATTCGTTTGGAAGGCAATGCCGTCAATCACGCCAATAATGTCGGCAATTTTCTGAGCAGATTCATTAATTGAGGCCATGGTGGTGACCACTTCGCCAATTAACTTACCGCCATTGCCAGCTACTTCTGATGCTTGCGAGGCTAAACCATTCGCCTGATTGGCATTTTCAGCATTCAAACGTACCGTACTGGTCAGTTCTTCCATGCTCGATGCGGTCTCTTCTAGGCTAGAGGCTTGCTGCTCGGTACGCGTTGATAAATCGGAGTTACCTTGTGCAATTTCAGACGACGCATTGTTGATTGTGTCGCTGGCGCTGCGGATTTGACTAATCACGCTTACCAGGTTTTCTGTGGTGGTATTGCAGTAGTTCGCCAAGTCGTTAAATGTACCTTGATAGTGACTATCGATACGCTTGGTCAAATCACCCTCTGAGATGGCAAGCAAGACATTGCTCACCTCGTTCAGGCCTGATTCGGTAGTTTTCATCAACTGGTTTAAGCCCTGGGCAAGGGTCAACAAGAAGCCCTCTTTGCCTTGCTCTTCCACTCTTTGTGTAAAGTTACCCTGCACACTGGCTTCAACAATTTGCGCAATCTCTTGCTCAGCGGCAATTTCTTTGGTGCGGTCAAGCCACTCAACAACCGAGCCGATACGCTCGCCTTTTTTGCCAAAAATAGGACTCGCAGTTAGGCGGAAGTTGCGTTGGCCCACTTTGATTTCACTGGTGTGCTTTGATTCTAAGCGCTCGAGCATACCTTTTTGATGCGCGGCGTCTTTGTGGAAACGGTCCATGCTGCCACCTAGAATCTCATCGGCTGAGAAATGCGGCATTACTTTGCGTAAATCAGGCTCTGCTTCTTTAAGCATTGCCATTACCGAACGGTTCATGTAAATGATGTTACGGTCAGCGTCAGCAATCATTACGTTGGTGCTGGTGCAGTCAAGCGACTCAAGAATACGGGCAACTCTGCGCTCTTCTTCATAAATGGCCGTCATGTCATGCCATTCCACGCTATTGCCTAAATCTTTGCCATTTTCATCGCGGATTGGATTAATCATCAGGCGGAATGAGTATTTGCCTAAGTCTAATCGTGCTTCATGCACTGTTTTCAATTGGTCGAGTACAGCATGCTGATGAGCAGGATTGTTATGGAAGCTATCAATGCGAGTGCCAATGAGTTTGTCGGCATTAAACTGCGGCAAATCTTTACGAATTTCCGGCTCACAGTCTTTTAGTAACTTAATGGCCGACTCGTTCATATAGACAATGGTGCGGTCTGCGTCAGACATCATAAAGGCGGTGGA
This sequence comes from Glaciecola siphonariae, assembly GCF_042652645.1. Taxonomy (NCBI): domain Bacteria; kingdom Pseudomonadati; phylum Pseudomonadota; class Gammaproteobacteria; order Alteromonadales; family Alteromonadaceae; genus Glaciecola; species Glaciecola siphonariae. The sequence continues at coordinate 52,875 of NZ_JBHSGU010000001.1, read as the reverse complement.
GCTGCTGTCTAGCGCCTGTTTAACCTTGCTCGCTTCAATTGCTACTACTGAGGCTTTTTCAAGCTCTTTAGCAAGTGCAATCAGCTCTTGCTCTAGTACGCCCATCTCGTCTTTACGTGAGCTATTGAGTTTTACTTCAAACTGGTTGTTGGATATGTCATTAAAAGCGGTAATTAGGCTTCGCGCTGAGCTTATAACTGAGCGAACGATAATCGCACCAGTAAACAAACTGATGACAAACAGAGCAACAATAATCGACATGGTCGCTGTGCGCTCGGCTGCCAGACTTTCAATGCGCTCTTCAATGACTTGTGTAAGAGAGCGGATGTTGCTGTCATGAGTGTCGTATAGGTCGTTGATAATGCTTGAGTAACGGTTAAAGTATTCATTAGCACTGAAATTTGGCGATGAGGCGTTTAAAATTTCGTTTTGCGTTAAACGCTCTAGTTCATCCACACGAGATTTTATAGATGTTGCCTTTTGATAAGCGCCTTGAAAGCGGTCATCTGCTTGAGAGGCCGACAGCATATTGTATTCAAAGTCGGTTAACGGAGACTGAATATTATTGATAAAAGCGCGTATGCTACTTTTTTGGGACTCGGTTATTTCTGTGCCTGCTAGCACGCCTGCGCCTGCGCCGCGTATCTTACCTAAGTTATCAGCCAAACGAGGCATGTTCTGAAAGTTTGCGATAATTAGGTGATAACTTGCCGCAGCGGGATCGTAGCTAAGCAAGAAGTGTTTTGACAGCTCAGAAATCACTAAATCGGCGTCTTGAATCATGTTTGAGTGCGCTGAAAACGACTCTGCTCCAGAAAACTGGCGAGCACTTACGCGCGCTTTTACGCTTGCCCAGGTTTGTTCAAGATTGCTGATGGCGTTTTTCAAAGAGGCGTCGTCTGTTGCCTCGTTTACCATACTCTTTACTTTACCTAGCTGTTGGTCAACTTCATTGGCCTTATTACCCAACGCAGAAGCGGTGCTTTGGTCCCCACCAAATAACTTGGCGGACATTCCTCTATGTTCAGCCATCACTTTTTTAAGCTTAACCACCGCACTGGTTGGCCCAATACCTTGAAGCTCGATTTCTGATGACGCCTGAGTGTCCACAGAAAGCTGATTGTAGTAATAAGTAGGTAGGGCTAATCCTGCAATCGCAAGTATCGCGATAATGCCCATTTTGATAGGCAGTTTGATATTGTCAAACCAATTCAAGATTTTCATGTTAGTCGTGCTCCGCGGTTGTACTTGGGTCAAAAAGCCCTAACTCGTCACTTGAGATCAGCTTTTGGATGTTTACTAAAATTATCATTTGGTCATTCACGGTGGTGAGCCCGTGCAGGTATGCGCTATCAAAGGCCACGCCAAATTCAGGGGGCGGTTTAATGTGCTGCTCGTCAACTTTAATGACGTCGCTGACTTCATCTACCACAATGCCGACGACCCTGTCGCCAATCATCAGCATGATAACGATCGTAAATTCGTCGTAAGTAGCTTGACCCACCTGAAACTTAATGCGCAAATCTATAATCGGTACGATATCGCCACGAAGATTTAAAACGCCCTTAATATAGTCAGGCGCGTTGGCGATTTTCGTCACGTTTTCATAGCCGCGAATTTCTTTGACTGTCATGATGTCTAGCGCGTAGTTTTCTTTCCCTAATACAAAGGTCAAAAACTCTTGCTGTTCATCATTGCTTGCGATTTCTGCTACTTGTGCACTAGCTGACAATGGGCACCTCCTGCTTACTTGGCGTCTTTACCTCAGCGGCAATAGACTCAATATCTAAAATCATGGCAACTGAACCGTCGCCCATGATGGTTGCGCCTGCCACACCCGGCACGCGTTTGTAATGTTGTTCAAGACTTTTAATCACAACCTGTTGCTGACCTTCAAGTTCATCTACCAGTATGCCAAATCGCTTGCGGCTGGTTTCAACAAGCACAACAATGGCGTTGCTAATATCGGTTTTCGCGCCTTCAATACCCATTAAATGGTGAAGTTTTACCAAGGGCCAGTATTCGCCGCGTACCCACAGCACTTGGTCATTGGCAAGGGTTTTGAGCTGCTCTTGGCTAGGCTGCATCGATTCGATGATGTTGGTCAGCGGCACCACATAGGTTTGTTTACCCACCGACACGCACATGCCGTCTACAATGGCTAAGGTAAGCGGTAGGCGAATTTTGAATACCGAGCCTATGCCTTGGTGACTCTCAATTTCAACCGACCCACCAATAGACTCAATGTTACGGCGCACAACATCCATACCAACACCGCGCCCCGACACATCGGTAACGGCCTCTGCGGTGGAAAATCCAGGTTCGAAGATGAGGTTCCAAATGGCGCTGTCTTTCATGTCAGCCGGTACGTCTAAACCATTGCTAATGGCTTTTTCTAAAATCCTGTCTTTGTTTAGCCCTGCGCCGTCGTCGGTAATGCTTATGATGATTGAACCGCCGCGCTGTTCAGCAGCAAGTATGACAGTGCCTGCAGGGGTTTTGCCGGCAGCTTCGCGCACATCAGGCATCTCTATGCCGTGGTCAACACTATTGCGAATAAGGTGAGTGAGCGGGTCAACAAGCTTTTCAATCATGCCCTTATCGATTTCAGTGGCGCCGCCCTCAATCACTAAATTAACGTCTTTTCCGAGTTTATCGGCTAAATCTCTTACCACTCGCGGAAAACGGTTAAAGGCGAACGACATGGGCAACATGCGCATTGACATTACGGCTTCTTGAATTTCTCGAATATTACGAGAAAGCTCGCCAATGGCGCCCTCAAGCTTTTCTTCGGTTTCGCCGTGAACTTCTTTACCCACAATTTTGATCATCGATTGGGTGATCACCAGTTCGCCCACTAAGTTCACCAAGGAATCTATTTTCATGGTGTCTACGCGTATAGAGCTGCTTTCTTTACCTTCGGTTTTGCTCTTTGAGCTGGCGGGCTTTTTACGTGCTGCGGCGCTGGCGCTTTTGCTCGGTGCTGGCGCTGCCTTTAAAGAATTCTTGCTGCTGTTAGCCTCTGCAGCAGGGGCTTTTGCTTCTGGCTCTTTTGCACTTGTGCTTGCTTGTGGTTCTACTTGATGAGTACTTGGTTCGTCATCAAAGAAACCAAAGGCATCTTCATCATCTTTAGCTGTTGCTGCATTTTGCGCATCAGTGTTCGCTTGTTTCTTTTGGTCTTCTTCTGCATAGATGCCATAGGCTTTCTCCTCAACCTGTTGCTCTAAGGGTTCGAAAAAGCCGAACTCCCCATCATCGTTAGTCACCGGGTTATCAAACATGCCAAAGCCTTCGATATCATCAGACTCGTCTTCAGGCTTAGCGGTGGTGGATGTTTCATCTGCAGCAGGTTTTAGCAGTTGCTCTAGGGCAACGGTGCCAGTTTCTATTTCGTCCCAATTAATTTCTTGTTCGTTTTGATAGCATTCTAGGATGTTTTTTAATGTGTCGACGGTAATGAGCAGTTGGTCAACAATGACTTTTGTCATCTCAATCTCGTCTTTGCGCGCGAGGTCTAAGATGTTTTCCATGACATGGGTCAAACCGGTTAAGGCATCAAAACCAAATACTCCGCTGCCACCCTTTATGGAGTGTGCGGCTCTAAAGATGCTGTTGAGATCTTCTTTATCTGGATTGTCTAATGACAATTCCATCAAAAGATGTTCCATATCATCTAAGTGTTCTTGGCTTTCTTCAAAAAATACGCTGAAGAATTGACTCATGTCTACAGACATAGAGAGGTATCCTTATGGCATGTCGTTAGGGCAGAACTTTAGCGGCAACGGCGAGTAACTTTTGTGGGTCGAAGGGTTTCACCATCCAACCTGTTGCACCTGCGGCTCTGCCTTGTGCTTTCATACCGTCGCTTGCTTCGGTGGTTAACACTACGATGGGCGTTGAGCGATACGAACTCAGGCCTCTGAGCGATTTGATCAAGGTAAGACCGTCCATGCGCGGCATGTTTTGATCGGTGATCACAAAGTCGTACTGCATGCGCTTACACAAATCCAGCGCTGCCTGACCGTCTTCGGCTGTGGTTACTTGGTAACTGGCTGATTTCAGGGTTACCTGCACCATCTGACGAATCGAAGGTGAATCGTCTACTACCAAAATATGTTTGCTCATTAGTTAAAACTCTCTCTTTATAACTACAGATGTTTGATTACCCGGCGGAGTGACTTCCACCGACTGACATAACTGCTCAATCAACGATAAACCTCGTCCCGACAATGATTCATCGTCCATAGTGGTATCGCGTTTCATTTCATACCCTGAGCCAGAATCGGCAATACTGAAACTGATCTCATTGGTAATAGGTGAATACTCAAAGCCCATTTTTAGATGTGAGTCTTCACCGATATTGCCGAGGCGCTCTTCTTTGAGCATCAAATACTCAGCAAAGCCGGCAAAATCATTTTTAAGCTTTGAATCTAAATCAAGTATGCCGTGGTCAACTGCATTGCTTATCAGCTCTGCAAATACGGTAAAGGCACGCTGGCGCATATCGCCTACCACATCAATGCTGCGCATTAAGCTGTCAAAACAGCCTACAATGTCGGATGTGCCAATTAATCCACCGCATAGCTCTAAGGATGCACAAACCTTGCCAGTGTTTGTAAGGGTGGTTTCTTTTTTGTCGTAGAGGTGCGCTTCCATCAAGGCGTCTACCTGCAAATCGCACATAGACAAATCGTCTTGTAATTCTTCCATTTCGTTAAATACCGTGAAGTAATTCACCATGCGACTAACGTGAGGTTCAGCGCTATTGTTTCCGCTGATAATCTCCATCACGCGGTCCATACCAAACTCTTCACCAAAGGAATTTTTTTGCTCAATGAGTCCGTCACTGAAAAAGAATAAATTTTTAATCGGGTGCGTTTCTAGATTAATAATGCCCGGGTCGAAGTCTTCGGGTTCAAGAATGCCAAGGGCCATACTTGTAGACGGAAAGCGCTCTAGGGTTTTGTCGTGGCGAATGGATATTACGTCGGGCATGCCGCCATTAAATAGCTCAAGGGTGCGACTGTTAAAGTTCACTTCAACCCCAATGAGCGTCACAAATTTGTCGTCGGGCAGCTCTTTACACAGCTTTTTATTTGCCTCATGAATAATATGCGCCAGAGATAAGCCCTTGCGGATCATGGCTTTTATGGTTGCCACAAGCGGCAAAATACTGATAGCAGCGGACAAACCATGCCCGGTGGCATCCGCTAAAATAACAAATCGGTTGCCGTTAGGTGCGGTATCGCAAATGAACACATCACCGTTGAACGCACTCGATGACTGAATATAGGTATCAACGCATTCTTCTTCGGTCGATAAGGTAGCCGCAACGTGCTCATATACGTAACGCGCAAGCTGCTCTTCTTGCTCTTGTTTGTCGAGCAAACTCGATAAGTGTTGGGCTTGTTTTTCAAGCTGCGCTTCTTTTTGATACAGATTGTTAACGCGCTGCATTTTTTGCCAGAGTAAATCTAGCGAAAGCGGCTTAACGAGAAAATCATCAGCGCCGCGCTCGAAAGCGTCGAGCATCAAATTTTGGTTTTCATCGGCGGTAATCATCATAACCGGCAGGGGCTTATCGTGGGGCAAATCATTTTTGAGATATTCGATAAAGTTAATGCCGTCACCGTCTGGTAGATGATTGTCGAGCAAAGCAAACTGAAATACGGAGGTCTGCAACTGTAATTTTGCCGACTCAATATTTTCCGCCACAATGGTGGTACATTGATTGTCTTCTAGAAATGTTTGTAAGATTTCAGCAAACAAGCTGTCGTCTTCAATTATCAAAACGCGCATTGTGGCGACCTTTAAGTTATGAAATTTCGAATAAACGATCGAAGTTCGCGATGGTCAATATCTCTCGCGCACTTGCTTTGGCGCCCCGAATACGAACGTTGACATTTTTCGACTTAGCCTTTTTCTGAAACAGCACCATCATGCCAAGAGCAGAACTGTCGAGGTAGCTCACGCGGCTAAAATCAAGGGCGATATCAGTAACCCCTGCTTCCCCTAGAATGTTCTGATACTGCTCGGTAAACTCTTTGTGGTAACCAAAATCAAAACGCTCTGGTACTTGAAGTGATTTTTCGCTCATAAAACTTAATCCTAATTCGTTATGTTGCTGTGAAAAGCCCTGCAGTGCAGGCTAAAATAAATCTATATCGCCCGAGTCCATGCTGGTAGCAGATACCGGGTTGTGTGAATCGCGCTTGCGATCCTTAAGTTGTTCTAAATAGCTATGAATTTCTTGACTGATAGCTTCGATATTCTTAGGGGTTAAATGCTCGATTTGCTGTCGCATAAACGAGATAGTATCGAGAGTAAAAGCAAGATTCTGGCCATTAATATCGCCAAACTGCAAACCTCTTATGGCTTGGGAGAGCGCGTTATCTAAATCGCTTGAGACTTTCTCGAGGCCTAAGGTGACTTTTGAATCAGACTCTGCCTTGTCGATGATGGATGCTAGCGCGTCGTTGATGTCTTTTTTGGCGTCAATAACGTAGCTCACGTCGTAGCTTGCGAGGCTTCCGACTTCGCCGGTCAAGCCTTCAATTTGGCTCGACATAGCTTTGAGTTGGGCTTGAATGGCGTCGCTGAACTGTGAAGAACGATTCGACAACGAACGTACTTCATCTGCAACCACCGCAAAGCCACGACCATGCTCACCGGCTCGCGCAGCCTCAATGGCAGCGTTTAACGCCAATAGATTAGTTTGGTCAGCGATGCTGTCGATGTCTTTAACCGCTTTTAATACCTGCGGTACCGACTCATATATTTCTGTTACTTGGTCTAGTAAGGCCATAGATGAGGCAGACATATCCACTGTGGACTTGATAAACTTATCGAGGGTGTCAGCGGTGTTGTCGGCAAATACACGCATTTTTTCACTGTAGAGTGTATCGCCAGAAGAATCAGCGCGGATGAGCTTTTGAATGGTTTCTGACTGGACGTTCACAAGTTCTTGCAAGCGAGTAAAACTCTCGCTTAGCGTGTTGACCGCGTCATCTTGAGTGCTTTTGATGCCCGCAAGGTTTGTTTCGCTCTCGATTAATGTGGGCACAAATTCATCGCGCAACATTTCTAATTCGTGATAAGGGTTTGTTACTGCCGGTGTTTCAGGCTTGCTGTCATCTTCTGCACTTTTATTCAGCTTGGCTTTTAACCAAAGAGCGTAGGCAACATGACTTATTGCCAACAACGCACAGGCTGCCATTGGGCTGGCGTAAATATAGGTGACGGCACTTATCGCAATTACGATTGTTATGCTAAGCCATACTTTTGGTGATATTACTGTCATACGCACTCTACTTTTCGGTCCGGCAAAATACCCGTTTCCTCTGCAGAGCGCAACGACAAAGACTTGGCGCGCCGTGTGCCTATATTTTGACACGCCGACTTTAGTCTAAATTTTGTCTTCGCACTAATAGGAAGAATCAGGATAGGTATAAAGAGTTATCGTTAAGAAATGCGAAAAGTTTAGCGCTAATCATGCTTTAGTAATAAAGCCAGCACCGCTACAGCGCAGAATATGACGTTAAAGGAGAGCGCGATGCGTGTTTACATGTTTGTGCTGCATGCAAACACAGCAAAGTGCTAGGGTCTGTTGCTCTTTGCTGTATGTTTTTGCGGCAGTTTGTGCACTATTTAGGAAAAGTGCAACAGACCCTCACATTGAGATTAATTATTTAGGCTACGATTAACGTGATCGGCAAAGGCTTGCGCTTTCATAAATCCAGTTACGCGAGACTGTTTTAGTTCCTTACCTTGTGCATCAAAAAACAAAATCGTTGGCAGTCCTAAAACATCAAACTCTTCTTGGAATGCTAGCGAGGCCGGCGTGTTGTCAGTGAGGTCAATCTGCATCCATACCGTGTCGCTTAAAGCCTCAACCACTGCTGGGTCAGGAAAGGTGTATTTTTCAAACTCTTTACATGCCACACACCAATCGGCGTATAAGTCGACCATAACGCTTTTACCCTCAGCATTGGCAGCAGCCAGCTTGATGTCAAAATCGTCAAGGTCGCGCACCACTAAAAACTCAGGATGCGATTGGCTTTGTTCGCTTGATACAAGGTTGTTCGTAAACAGCTTGCCCGGGACAAGATTGACAATTTGTAACGCATATACGCCATATAAGACACTTGCGACTAAGCCGACGGTGAGAAAGAGATTGCGGACACCTTTTGCAAAGCTCAACTCTGTGTGCTGATTTACAGTATATAAGTATGCGAACAAGCTCATGGCAAGCAATGCCCAAAGCAATTCAGTCCAGTCGCTTACAAAAATGCGCTCTACAAATAATATGGCTACCGTAAGCATCATAAAGCCAAATGTTGCTTTAATAACATTCATCCATGCGCCGGCTTTAGGCAGGAGTTTTCCGCCGGTCATCCCAAACAAAATAAGCGGCACGCCCATGCCGATACTCAGAGCATAAAGCGCAAAAAAGCCAAACACGAGAGATTCACTTTGCGCGACTACCAGTAAAATGGCGGTAAGTGGGGCGGTGGTGCAGGGAGATGCCACCAATCCTGAAATAACGCCCATTACAAACACGCCTACTAGGTTGCCCGATTTCTGATTGTTACTAAGACCATTGAGCTTCTCTTGCCATTTGGAGGGTAACTGAATTTCATATAGACCGAACATCGCGAGGGCCAGTGCGACAAACAGCACAATAAATACGCCTAATAAAATGGGGTTTTGCAGCGACGCTTGAAATTGTGCGCCTGCCGAAGCAACGATTAAACCTAAGATGCTGTAGGTGATTGCCATGCCCTGTACATAAACAAATGACAAGATGAAGGCTTGAGAGAGTTTGATTTCTTTTTTGCCCTTGCCAATCACGATGCTCGATAAGATAGGGTACATAGGATAAACGCAAGGCGTGAAAGCCAGACCAATGCCGAGCAAAAACAACACGCCTAAGCTTATGGCAAGGCTTTCATCTGATAGTAAGCGTTCAGCGAGGCTAAACTGCTCTGATACCGCGCCTTGTGAGTCGGAGCTCGAATTGGTGGTGGCTGCGCCTTGGGCATTATAAGCGTCAAGATAAATGACTTTAGTGGTGGGCGGATAGCATAGCCCTGCTTCTGCGCAGCCTTGAAAGCGGATTTTTACTTGGCCATCTTGCGCAGCGTTATCAATAGCGTAAGTAACTTCCATATCTTCGAAAAACACATCCGATAAGCCAAAAAATTCATCTTCAATGGTTTCGTGTGGCGGATATGCAGGTTCGCCAAGCGTGACGTTTTTTGTCACCGTTTGAAACTGTTTTTTATATAAATAATAGCCTGGGGCTATGTCCCATTTAATAACGAGCTCGCCTTCGCGCTGCTCAAAATCAAAACCAAAGGCTTCGTCAACTTTTAAAAATGTAGGCGCGTCAGAAAATAATGATTCAGGCGTTTGTTGTGCGTGGACCTGACTACTCGCCAAAAATGTAAGCATAAAGACCATCAGCATGCGTGCATTGCGACTAACTGAATATAACTTTTTGGCGGTGCGAAGCGCTAAGCTTGGCAAATAAAGTGGGTGACTCAACAACATTAATACAACCTTTGGAATGAACAATTACGGCCTACATGACCGGTACGCGCTTGAAAATATTTCAAGGCTGCGCGGCATTTATTTTTACGCCAGACTAAACAAATACTCGCTTGGGTAAGATTTGGTTTGAATTAGGACAAACCGCCCCAAGCTCTATAGTATAGGGCAAATTGCGAGCTAAGGTCGTATTTTCGGCTTTGCTATGTATTTTGCATGATTTTTGCGTTTTGCCTAAGCAACAAGCGGTGCGTGCACTTTTTCTAATATCACAACAAGAGGCGTATTAAGTGTTAATTTTGTTTTTATTATTTGCCGTATTGCCTATTGCAGAAATTATGCTGCTGATACAGGTGTCGGATAATATCGGCGGGTGGAACACCTTTTTTATTGTGGTGTTCAGTGCGTTTATTGGTGCGTTTTTTGTTAAGCGTGAAGGCTTAAATACCCTGCGTCAGGTACAGCAAAAATCGGCAAAGGGTGAGCTGCCGGGCAAAGAAATCAGTGAGGGGTTGTTGCTCTTAGTCGCTGGCGTGCTTTTAGTCACGCCAGGTTTTATTACAGATATTGTAGGTTTGCTCTTTACCTTACCCTTTACTCGGGGCCCGATTGCCGCGTTCTTAGTTAAGCAATTTGTTGCCCATCAAGCAAAAGGAGGTGCTCGCGCGCAGTTTCACTTTTATCAGCAAGACAGCTATAAAGGTGGCGCGCAAAGTGGGCAAAAAGAGCATGAAAACGGCGATATTATTGATGCTGAATACCAAGATAAAACGCCTAATGATGAAAAAGACCGACTGCAATGAGTCGGTCTTTAATATAGCGTACAAATACCTTAGTTGGGCTAGATTACCATCCGCATTGTCTGTCAGCGTTTTGTTCGTCTAACCAGATTTTCAGCGGCTTGAAGTATGCCTCAATAGTGGACGCGTCCATATCAGGGGAGCCCGTTAGAGTCTGCATTGCTTCTTGCCAAGGGCGGCTTTTGCCCATTTCCAGCATATCGTTAAGCGCTTTTCCAGCTTCTTTACTGTTAACAATTGAACAGCGATGCAGCGGCTCTTCGCTACCGGCGATATCGCATAAGGCCTGATGAAACTGAAACTGCAGTATGTGCGCTAAAAAGTAGCGCGTATAAGAGACATTGGCCGGAACATGATATTTGGCGCCTGGGTCAAAGGCATCTGCATCACGCTCCACAGGTGCAGCAACACCTTGATACTTTTCTCTAAGCTCCCACCATAGCTGGTTGTATTGCTCAGGTGGCACATCGCCCGAGAGTACTTGCCAGCGCCATTGGTCTACCATTAATCCAAAGGGAATAAACGCGATTTTATCAAGCGCTACTTTTAGCAGCATGCCAATGTCGTTGGATGCATCTGGAATTTCATCAATCAAGCCTAAACCTTGCAGGTAGGTAGGCGTAATCGACAGCGCAATGGTATCGCCAATCGCCTCATGGAAGCCGCTGTTGGCAGAGCCTCTATATAAAGTGGGTAAGTCTTTATACGCACGTTGGTAGTAGTTATGACCGAGCTCATGGTGAATCACGTTAAATTCTTCGCCGGTGATCTGGATGCACATTTTAATGCGCAAGTCTTCTTTGTCGTCTAGGTTCCAAGCCGAAGCGTGACACTGCACATCACGCCCTTCAGGCTTTTGAAACATCGAACGTTCCCAAAAGGTTTCTGGAAGTTCTTCAAAGCCTAAAGATGAAAAGAAGGCTTCAGCTTCTTTTACCATTCTCAACTCGTCGTAGCCTTGTTCGGCCATCGCTTTGGTCACATCTGGCACATTCATCTCTTGCGCAGGTTTAACAATATCGTAAATATTGCCCCAACTTTGTGCCCACATATTTCCTAACAAATGCGCCGGAATAGGTTTATCAAGGGGAACGACATCTTCACCGTAGTGCTCTGCAAGTTCGGCGCGCACGTGGCATTGCAGCGCTTCATAGAACGGACTTACCTGCCCCCATAAACGGTCGAGTTCTATCGGAAATTGTTCGGCGGGCATATCGTATTTAGCACGCCAAAGCTCAGAGGTATCGGCAAAGCCGAGTTCTTGTGCGCCTTCATTTGCAATGCCCACTTGCTCGGCATAAATCGCTTTCATTGGCTTTGACACCTCGCGCCAGCCTTGCCAGTATTCTTTAAGTAATTCAGGATCACGACTTGTGGCCATTTCTGCGCTCATTTGTACTAGCGATAAACAGGTTCCTTCTTCTCGGCAGTATTGTCCTGAGCCATACATGCTGGTCATTTGCGAACCAATTTCAGCCAGTCGCTCGGCCTTTGCCGCGTCGGCAGGTGGGGCAATTTCAAGCGCTGCTTTTAAGAGATCTAACTGACGTCTAGTGTCTTGGTCTACCTGAACATCGTTAAACTTTGCCGCCTCAACGGCATATTTAACCACGAGCACCGATACTTGCTCATTAAAATACGCATTAACTTTTGCAGTATCGTAGTTGATGTGGGTCGCGTAGGCCCAAGCGGCGTGGGCGGCAGGTGTGCTAATTTTACCCATTTGAGTGTCAAAGTCGTGTAAAAACGCCTTGGCATCTTCAGCGCTAAGTGCAGCCGTTTCAACCCTTGATTGCACAGCAGAAGAGTCGCTCGCGACCGGCGTGCATGCGCTTCCTATGGCAATAAATGCTAGAGCAAGCAATGACGGTTTAAAGTGTGTCATGGTATTCCCCGTAAAATTGGTTTTATTATAATTATGCATCTCGCGGCGCGTGTTAAAAATCGTTAAGCTGCGTTCGTGTATATGCAATTTGAACAAAGTCACACCGCTTTGACTTGTAGGCACCCTCGTTTGAAAATCGCTGTGAACCCATCCATGGGCGCTCATCGAAATCATCCATGATTTCGACGTTTTCAAACGAGGGTGTCTTCAAGTCATGTTAAATCGACTCAAGTCACGTCCTTCGAGACGCATTTTTATGATTGTGTTTGCGCATCTTATTATAAGCGAACAATAAATTTCAGATTTTTTTCATACCGAGCCTTGAGTTTATATAGACCAACCCCACTTACCTTTGCAGTTAAAGAATTCACGTCGTTTTTGGCGTGGTAACCCACTCAGATTGAGTTTTATAAACACTAATCTTTATTGGAATTTTCAGGAGATTTGAAAATGGCAATTCGTCCTTTACACGATCGCGTCATCATTAAGCGCGAAGAAGTAGAAAGCAAATCCGCTGGCGGCATCGTGCTGACTGGCTCAGCCGCAGAAAAATCAACGCGCGGTAAAGTTATCGCAGTTGGTAACGGCCGCGTATTAGATAACGGCGACGTAAAAGCACTAGACGTTAAAGTTGGTGATTCTGTCATTTTTAACGACGGTTATGGCGTTAAAACAGACAAATTAGACGGCGAAGAAGTCTTAATCTTAAGTGAAAGCGACATTCTAGCGGTAGTTGAATAAGTAGATTCAACCACCCATTGCATTAAACAAATTAAAGATTTAGAGGAAATTACACATGGCAGCTAAAGAAGTTCGTTTTGGCGACGACGCTCGCGCAAAAATGCTTAAAGGCGTTAACGTTCTCGCTAACGCAGTAAAAGTTACCCTTGGCCCTAAAGGCCGTCACGTAGTATTAGACAAATCATTCGGCGCGCCTACTATCACCAAAGACGGTGTTTCTGTTGCTAAAGAAATCGAATTAGAAGATAAATTCGAAAATATGGGCGCACAGATGGTTAAAGAAGTGGCGTCTAAAGCAAACGACGAAGCTGGTGACGGCACCACAACCGCTACCGTGCTTGCACAAGCAATCGTAACCGAAGGCTTAAAGGCAGTTGCGGCGGGCATGAACCCAATGGACCTTAAGCGTGGTATCGACAAAGCAGTCGTCTCTGCGGTTGAAGAACTTAAAAAGCTTTCTACCGACTGTGCCGACAGCAAGTCGATTGCTCAAGTAGGTACTATCTCTGCAAACTCGGACAGCGTTGTGGGTGACATCATTGCTCAAGCAATGGAAAAAGTAGGTAAAGAGGGCGTAATCACGGTTGAAGAAGGCCAAGCCCTGCAAAACGAATTAGACGTAGTAGAAGGTATGCAGTTTGACCGCGGTTACCTATCTCCTTACTTTATCAACAATCAGGAAAGCGGTTCTGTAGAGCTAGACAGCCCGTACATTTTGTTAGTTGATAAGAAAATTTCTAACATCCGTGAGTTGCTACCCACGCTAGAAGCAGTTGCTAAGTCATCTAAGCCGCTATTAATTATTGCGGAAGATGTTGAAGGCGAAGCGCTAGCAACATTAGTGGTTAACAACATGCGCGGCATCGTAAAAGTGGCAGCTGTTAAAGCACCTGGTTTTGGTGACCGTCGTAAAGCAATGCTACAAGACATCGCTACACTTGCTGGTGGTACCGTAATTTCTGAAGAAATTGGCCTTGAGCTTGAAAAAGTGCAGCTTGAAGACCTAGGTACAGCCAAGCGCGTTGTGATCACTAAAGATAACACAACCGTGGTTGACGGTGCTGGTGAGCAAGATGCGATTGAAGGTCGTTGCAACCAGATTCGTGCGCAAATTGAAGAGTCATCTTCAGACTACGACAAAGAGAAACTACAAGAGCGTTTGGCTAAACTAGCCGGCGGTGTTGCAGTTATCAAAGTAGGCGCAGCAACCGAAGTTGAAATGAAAGAGAAAAAAGCCCGCGTTGAAGATGCACTACACGCAACTCGCGCTGCGGTTGAAGAAGGCGTTGTTCCTGGCGGCGGTGTAGCACTTGTGCGCGCAGCAGCGAAACTTGCCGATATGACTGGCGACAATGAAGACCAAACTCACGGTATCGTGATGGCTCTTCGTGCTATGGAAGCACCGCTTCGTCAAATCGCAGCAAACGCTGGTGCGGAAGCGTCAGTAGTGACTAACGCTGTTAAAAATGGCGAAGGTAACTACGGTTACAACGCAGGCAACGACACTTACGGCGACATGATTGAAATGGGTATTTTGGACCCAACTAAAGTCACGCGCTCTGCATTGCAGTTCGCAGCATCAATCGCTAGCCTGATGATTACAACCGAAGCGATGGTGGCCGAACTACCAAAGGAAGACGCACCAGCCATGCCTGATATGGGCGGCATGGGCGGAATGGGCGGCATGATGTAAACGGGCTGACGCCTAGCTAACCGTCATTCCCGCGTATGCGGGAATCTCCCAAACAAAACCCCTTGAGCCATCTGGTTTCAAGGGGTTTTTCTTTGGTTATATGTTTTTGTAATACAAACGGGATGCTATTCAATGCACCAATTACGAGGGTAAAAAGTGGGGTACCGATTTGGTTAATGGTTTTCCTTTCCAACATTTAAAAAGCCCTAACGTAGCGAGCGTGATACGCCTGCATTTATAGCTCAGTGCTTTTGCTCGCTTTACTCGCGTGTTTGTAAAAATCGCTTACGTCTTCAAATACACCAAAATCCATACTTTTGTAATCTGGATGGAATTGCGAAAAACTGTCCTCCATGCCTGACCAAACGCCACTTGCGTCTTTTCTAATGCCCATACCGATAGCTGCGTTTAAGCGCTGTTTGGCGCCAGCGAGTAGCGCACTATCTACAATGTAACTGTCTACTCTAAGCCATTTGTCATCAATCAATACCTCAACTACTGCATGATCAACATAAGGCGTTCCGGGGTCGAGTATAGACGAGAGAATTTGCGCATCTAATGAATAAAAGCGATGCCGAGACGGAAGGCCCGCCGCTCGATCGCGAGTTCGCCGTGCCTTTTCAACTTAGAGAATTTTTACCCTGAGTTCTCTTAACTGAGAGCACTCTAAAGTCGCAAAACGTAATTCTGCGTAAAGGCTTTGTAAAGATTGAGTAAAGCCAAGCTTCTCAACTTGAACTCATCTGCTTTAGCTCTTTAGACTGCCAATCAAACGTTGTATTCGCGGTACTTACTTAAAGTTTATCGAACTGAAGTCATCCGCGTGAGAGGAGTTTACAAATGATGGACATACGGTTGGCTGACCCTAATTATCGAGGGCTTTTTAACAAACGCGTGCATGTTTGGCGTGTTGTTTTTTGTGCATCTCTTTTATTTGTTTTGACAGCTTGCGGTGGAGGAGGAAGTTCTGAACCAGAGCCTCCATCAGCACAACCCGCTCCAACACCTACAACACCCGCTCCACCCAGCACGCCAGCGCCTTCGCCAGTGGTAGAGCCAAATAACAAGTTTGCAACACCACAGCAAACTTCGCGATTTTTAACCATGGCGACCTTTGGCCCACGATTGCAAGACATTGAAGACTTAACAGGCACAAGTGCTTCGGCATGGATGGTTGATCAATTTAACGCGCCAACGAGTGAGTTTTTGTCTGAAGTACAGCGCTATTTTGAAATGGGAGAGCCTGCTCAACGCAGTATGTTGGCCGATGCATTTGATCAAGGTGCAACCACCTATACTTTTTGGAAAAATGCGGTTCATGGCGAAGACCAGCTTCGCCAGCGCATGGCTTTTGCGTTGTCACAAATTCTTGTTGTGTCCAACGGCAGCGGAGGGCTTAACGGCATCTTTCCGCAAACGGTCGGGTATTACCAACAGGTGTTGGCTGATAATGCACTGGGTAATTATCGTGATTTATTAGAAGCAGTTACTTATACGCCAGCAATGGCTGAGTATTTAACGTATTTAGGCAATGAAAAAGGCGATGAAAGCACTGGTCGCGTGCCTGATGAAAACTACTCAAGAGAGATTTTACAGCTTTTTACCATTGGTCTTGTTGAGCTTAATCAAGACGGCACTGTGGTAACCGATGTTGAGGGTAATCCAGTAGAAGTCTACGATAACAATGATATTACGGGCCTTGCGAAAGTATTCACAGGTTTAAATAATCCTGAGTTAGATATTCAATCTAGCTTAGTAGGAAGAATCACACGAATTAGGGCTGCGGTGCTAGAGCCATTGCTTATAGATGAGTCTAAGCACGAACCAGGTGAAAAATCCTTTTTAGATTTCACCATACCAGCGGGTACACAAGGTGAAGCCTCTATTGATATGGCATTAGATCATATTATGGCGCATCCCAATGTTGGCCCTTTTGTAGGTCGGCAGTTAATCCAGCGATTTGTCACCAGTAATCCAAGTCCTGCCTATGTAGAACGAGTGGCAAACGCATTTGATGCTGGAAGCTACACCTTACCAAATGGTGAGGAAGTAGGAGATGGGCGTAAAGGTGACTTAAAAGCGACTATCGCAGCGATACTATTTGATGAAAGTATTTACATTGCTAACGCCCTTGCTGACGATACCTTTGGCAAAGTACGCGAACCCGTGCTGCGTTTGAGCCATTTTATGCGAGCATTCGAAACGGATATGACCACGCCTGAGTACGTCTTTCAGTTTTACGATACGTCATCATTGAGCGTGCTTGGTCAGCATCCCTATCGTTCACCCTCTGTATTTAACTTTTATCGGCCAGGTTACAAGGCACCGGGAACACTGTCAGCTGAGCAAGGCTTAGTTGCGCCTGAACTGCAGATTGTGAATGCATCCAGTATTCCGGGGTATATCAATCTATTGTCCTATGGAGCGCTGCAATCTCAGCGTGAAAATTTTGACAATATGCGACCCGTGTTTATTCGGTTCGGCGCTAATTTTGACGCTTCACGCGCTCAACAAACCTTTATTCCCAATTACGCTGACTTACTTCCTTTAGCAGATGACGCTGAAGCACTCGTAGAATATTTAGATGGGCTACTGCTTTACAACACCCTGAGCGAGAGCAGCAAAACAGCACTTATCGACACGCTCAATGCCTTTGCGCCAAGTGCGTTAACCGAAGCAGCCGGTCGTGAGGCCTTAATAGGCTATGCGGTGTTAATGCTAATGTCTTCACCTGACTATCTTGTTCAACGCTAATTTATCCAACGCTAAGGAGCATACCCATGAATAGACGTGACTTTTTACGATACTCTGTTGCCTCTTCTATTGTCGGCACTGCCTATTTAGGGTTGCCAGGTTCACTTACCGCTCACGCTGCGCAAACAGAGGGTTACAAAGCACTTGTGTGCGTGTTTTTGTTCGGTGGCGTAGACGGACACGATTTGTTAATTCCTTTTGATTTTTCTTCATACAATGATTTTGCCAACATAAGGCAGACGCTGCTAAATCGCTACGATGGTGCTCGCGCAAGAGAGAATTTGTTACCCATAACCCCCGAAAATGCAACAGAGTTTGGGAGTCGAGAGTTTGCCTTGCCGCCGGAAATGCCACAGCTTAAATCGCTCTTTGATCAAGGCAGGGTTTCTTTTGTGAGCAATGTAGGCCCGCTAATAGAGCCCGTCACGGCACAAGGCTTTGCCACAGGTGCAGCAAGGGTGCCGCCGAGACTTTTTTCACATAACGATCAGCAGTCGATCTGGCAAGCAAGTGCTCCTGAGGGTGCTACCTCCGGTTGGGGCGGCTTATTTGCAGATGCAATGCTTGCCGCTGGCGCCAATAACGGTATTGCTGACTTCTTTACATTATCTACCACTGGTGTTGGCCCCTTTCTTACTGGCAATACAGTATCACCTTATCAAGTGTCGTTAACAGGATCTGCGGGCATTACCGCGCTAGAAGCGATTAATGGAAGTGCGCCATCGGCTAATTTGTCTGATTTTATCTCCATGGCTAAAGACCGCTTTAGAGCCGAGGGTTTTGCTGGTACAAATTTATTAGCACGAGATATTGCCAACAAATTTGGTGCGGGTATTGATACCAACACAGTGTTTGACGCTGCTCGCGCAGGTGCACCTACTATCAACACAGTATTTCCAGAATCTTCTTTAGGAAGTCAATTACGTACGGTTGCCGAAACCATGTCGATACGGAACAGTTTGTCGGCTAACCGTCAAATCTTTTTCGTAGGCACCGGTGGTTTTGATACTCATTCTAATCAAGCAGCTGATTTGCCCGCTTTGCTTTCACAACTAGACGGTGCATTGTCAGCTTTTGACGCGGCAATGAACGAGCTTGGTCTGTCTGATAACGTCACCACGTTTACCGCCTCTGACTTTGGCAGAACACTGACCGTTAACGGAGATGGCACTGATCACGGTTGGGGTGGCAATCAAATTGTTATGGGAGGCGCGGTGCGCGGCGGTAATATATTGGGTAATGTGCCGCCTACACGTTTGGGGCATGATCTTGATGCGGGAAATGGCCGGCTTATTCCAACATTATCGGTCGAGCAGTTTGCTGAACCGCTTGGCCGCTGGTGGGGCTTATCTGATACTGAACTTCGGTCTGCGCTACCGGGATTGAGTAACTTCAATCCTGCAAACTTGCGTCTTTTTATCTAATAAATGAGACCCTGCATCAATCAAAATAGAGCATTCACAACGTTCACACGCGGGGGTCATCGTCCCAACATTTGACTTGCTTCAGATATACATTGTTTGAACTTCTGCGGCCCACAATATTAACGCTTATCAACAGAGCCCTGCTCAAGCGTTTTGCCCAACCATTCAAAGGCCTCAGTTTTTGATAGACATGCGCTTAACGGCGCTACCTCGAAGCGATTTTTCAAAATCTGCTTGTCACTCGACCGATGCTCGCGGCTTTTCTCAGTCATTACGACTCTACATCTTATAACATTACCCTCGGTAGTGTAGTTTATCTTTAGCGAATCTGCTCTAGACGAAAGAGCAGAATAAGGAAAACCCGTGTTGCTCTCTCGAGTTTTAATACCGCCACCTTGCAGTTCATTTGCCCAAGAGGTGTTGCTGACGCTAATTAAGCCCGTAAAAATAAGTGTCATACTTAGTTTTTCTATTTTCATTCTCATCATCTCTCGAAGTCCTATTACTTAATTGTTGATGTATCCTAGTTATTCTCATAGATGCAGACAAACGATAAAAATTTATGTAAAGTTAAGAAAAACTTAATCATGAGTGAGAATGAAGTCATATCTGCCCCCTTTAAAGTCTTTGCAGTATTTTATGCTGGCGGGCAAGTTAAGTAGCTTCAAACGCGCGGCTAGCGAACTGAATATTAGCCAAGCAGCGGTGAGCCAACAAATCAAACAACTCGAGTCTTATCTTGGGCTTTCGCTGTTTGAGCGAAACAATCGCGAAACGAAATTAACGGTGCATGGGGCGCGCTTATTGCCTTATATCGAAGAGGGCTTTTTGCAGTGGCAGCGAGGATTGGCATCCATCACGGATGATAATCAAACTAAGGTGCTTCGAATTTCTGCTATCCACTCTTTTACCTCTATTTTTTTGTTGCCTCGTTTGCCGCAATTTCAAAAAGCACATCCAGAATTGATGGTGCAAATTGCTCCATCAAACGATTTAGTTGATTTTAAAAACGATGAAATTGACTTAGCCATTCGCATGGGTAGCGGTAACTACCAAGGCTTACATGAAAAGAAAATCATGAGCGATCATTTGATTTTTGTTGTCAGCCCAGATTTATTGGAAGGGCGCAGCAATGCAGATGCCAAATATATATTCTCCTTACCTTGGATAGAGGACCCGTCTAAAGGCACGCACGATGTTTTGGATGAGGCCTGTTCACAATTTCACATTAATAAACAATCACTCACGCCTACTATTCGTTCGAATAATTCCATGATGCTGATTGAGAATGCGCTCGCTGGGCGTGGATTTACTCTCGTGAACAAAGGTTTGGTTACGCAATATTTAGCAAGTGGCGAACTCGTTCAGGTGCTAGGGTTTGAGGCTGTTAGCCCCTGGTCGCTGTATTTGGTTGCGCCCAAGCAGAACTTTGAATGGAAAAAAGTGAAAGCTTTTGAGCAATGGTTAGTACCATTGATAAAGGCTCATACATAAAGTGTTGATAGTTTTTTGTTACGACCATATGGCCGTAAAGCCTTTAGCATACATTCTTTAACCACAACCACAGCGGTCATACTAACCTACAAAGTGGCCCATACTTATGGCTTCGCATCTATTTGCACCTGTTGTTGAATTAAATCAGCTTTGGTGTGCATAAAATCCTCTGCTTCGCTTGATAAACATCTGCTCGATACATAGCTTTTTACCTTGCCATGATGCAGCATCCAGCCGCGAGAGGTCTTTTCAAGCGCGTTTACATCTATCCATAGAATTTGGCTTTGCACTGATTCAGATTCGCTACTAACGCCTTGTTCATCAATGGTTAAGGTCAGCTGCGTATTTGCCGCCCGGCTGATCATTTGCCGAGCCAACCACCAAGGCTTTCTAAAATACACACCTAAAGCCTCAACAATCCCCAGCACAATAATAAACCACGCTGCATAAGCGCTGAGCGGAGTCATTAATAAAATGACAAGGCCGAATACGACCAAGCCAGTGGCTTTGTAGTAGGCCGATGCTGGTTGCTTTGCGCTCGTTGATTCGTCAAAGGTTTCACTGAAATGGCTTTTATCCAGTTTGTAGGTAGTAGAATAAGAAAACGGCGATGTCATGAAATGCAAAGTCTCAGTAAAACCTTAGTTTACTTACATCCAAACGGTTACGCCATCATCTAAGGCTTGCTTTCATCACTTTCAGGGCCGCTTTTATGTGAATCTGAAGGCATAAATACCTTTGTGCCGCAAAGTGCAGCGATGGTGATCAAACCTATGAGCAGGCCTAACCAAGGTTCGAACACGCTAAATGCCATGGCAGTGATCACCATTGCGCCGCGCTCGGTTGCATCACTGACAAGCGACAGCGCTAACGTGGCGCAGGCAAATGCTGTAAGGATTAAGGTGACTGCAAGCGCTACTGGCAGCAGAGGCTGCAATAAGGTCACCAAGGGCAGTAAAATAAACAGTATAGGTAGCCCAAACGCATAGAAGCTTCCGATGCTGTCAAAAATTGAATCTACCTTGTCTCGTCCGGCGGTCCAGCGCTTGAGCAAAATAACTTGTATGCCGGTCCACAAAACGCCTTGTGTGGTAAAAAATGGAGCGATGATTCCCATTAACACGTTACGGATTCCAGTTGCCATATGAGCGCGGCTTCCGTTTAGTTCAAGCTTTTCATCGCTTCGTGCTTTTTGGGCTTGCTCAATCATTTCATTGCCGGTCACAACATCACCAAAAAACAAGATATAGGTAATAAGAGCAAGTGGAAAAGAGGCAACAAATACGTCAATCGGCGGCCAGCCAATAGCAAAAGGAGACGCCTTTGCCCACAGTGAAGTGGCAGCAGCACCCACATCAAGAATTTCCCAACGAATGTTGTAGGTAAACTCGCCTGTAAAGTAGCCAACCGTTCCGGCTATGATAAACCCTGGCAGCAAGCCAAGGCCCAGGATCTTCGCAAGGGTTTTATTGTTAACAGCCAGTGCCTGTAGGGGCTTTGAAAAGGCAAACACCAAACAAACAACTACGCCTAGGGTGCCCGCAATAGGCGCAGATTGAAACACATTAGCAGCATCACCATCTTTAGTGACCCGTAAAAAAGCAGCCACTGCCGCGCCCAAAATGATGCCGCCCTTGAATACGTTTGGCACAACTTTAACAAGCTTAGCGCCAAGTCCGGTAACACCCAAAAAGATTAGCACAAAAGCGAAGTTGAGGGAGAGCGCAGTCATGGCCTGAAATTGTGCCGTGTGATCACCTAGATAGGCAGGTGCGGTAATAAAGGCAACCACAAATGGAATGGCGGGGGTTAGCCACCCCGGTGCGTATGGGTCGCCAAAAAACATCCACGAAAATGAGATAAGCATGCTATGAAACATGGCCATAACCACAGCTTCTTCAAAGCTAAGACCCAATAGTGCGATGAAGTATGGAACCAAAGCGAGCCCTGTAGCGCCTGCAACAGCAAGGCCTTGAAGTAAATTAGTCAGCGAAAACCGCAGGTGTATCAAAGGAATGCGCATGACAAATGGACCCCATTTAATACCGGGCTGTACGTCACCATCTTTTCGTTTAATTAGCATATTATCGTTCTCGTTATGTAAGCTTTATATTGGTGCGGTATCTAAACGCGATTTACAGTTGGGATAAATACCTGCGCTCGCTCTCCCTATTATTACCCTATTTGTAACAAACTATACGCATTTATTTAACAAATAATTAAAAATATCTCTGGCTGATAATAAGATTTGATTGCACTATTTCTTATCCAGAGCTGAGATTAAATAAGGAATTTTTGCTTGATGGAATCTTTGTTCGACAAAGCAGGAAGGAGTACAGTGATGAGAAAAAGTAGTTTAGCTTAAGTAGCCTGCCAATATAGGCAGGCCCAATTCAGCCAAGAGCAGCCCAGTTCAGCCAAGAACAGCCCAGTTCATACACATAATGACGTAGCGAGAGTTGGGCTTATTTATACACTAACTATGCACTAACTATGCATTAAGATGTGAATACACTACGCGCAAGGTTTTTTGCAAACCACTTTTAGTTGCAGGCCAGCGTATCGACACATTGTCGAACATGCCTTTCGCACAATCGTGCTCAATGTTTTGTATAAGCTGCATGAGAGCTTCAGAGTGTGTCTTCTCGCCCAATTTCACAAGATCATTGGCACTGATTTGAATGTCATCATTCTTATTGGTCGCTATGGCGCGCTCTGTTTGTTCAATGTTTTGTTCGATGTTTTTTGTTAAGCCTGCTAGGGCATCGTTAACAGACACTGCCGGCCCTTGCTCTTTCAAAAAATGCGAAATATCAAACCATATTTCAGGGTTGTTAGGTAGGGGAATGCTCGCAATATCTGAGCGTTTAGCCTGTGTAGTCTCTGCTTTAGGCTTCGACTCGTCAATGTTAGCGGCCTGCACTGCAGATTGCTCTTTTGCGGCAGGCTGCGCATTTGATTTTTTGTTTACTTTACTGAGCTGCTCATTGCTTTTTTTGAGGGAGCGCTCAGCGCTCTTTAAAGCTTCACTTTTTGCCGCAAGCGCTTCTTGGCTCTTAGCAAGCTGGCTTTCTAGCGCTTCAAGTTTGTTAACTAGGGCTTCTTGTTCAGCCTTTTGCTTTTTGAGTAGTTGCTCGTTGCTATCTCTGTCGCGGCGCACCGATGTGAGCTCTTCGGCTAAAGCTTTTTGCTTGCCTTGAGCTTTTTCTATAATCGATGAGCCCTGATTTTTTTCTTTAGCCAGCTCGGTCATTGAGGTCTCTTGAGCACGGAGCTTTTCGCTCAAGGCTTTTTCATGATTGGCCCGTTTTTCTATTGCTTTTTCTAAGTCGCTTATCTTACCCTCAGCTTTTTTTAACTCTTGCTGCAGGCCCTCCTTCGCGCTTAATATGGCATCAATATCAGTCTTGGCTTTACTGAGCGTAGCTTCATGCTGAGCCTTAAGTGTCGCAATCGTTTTATCCGATGTGCTCTCTAAGTCTTTCAGTGCTTGTTCAAGTTTTGAGGCTTCTTCGGCTTTAGCGGCAATCTCGCTGTTAGCTTGCTCAAGCTTCTGCTGTATTTCTACTTGTTCCTGCTCTAACTCGCCTCGCTCACTAAGCTGTTTATTTGCGTTTTCGGTCAAGCTATCGAGCGTTTGCTGGCGTTTAACTAAATCGTTATTTAAGGTTTTGAGTTGTTTATGTAAATCAGACAGTTCCTTTTCTTTAAGGCTTACGTCGGTGCGCGCTTGTTCGAGCTGTTCACAAAGCTCTTTATCTCGTTCTTGATGAGTGTTGCCGGCTTCTTCTAGCTCTGCAATGCGTTTTTCGTACTGCTGAATACTTGCTTGTGCATCATCAAACGCTTGCTTGGCCTCTTTTGTATCACTTTCTAGGGCTTCTTTACGCTCAGTTAAGTTTTTAATTGCTTGGGTAGATTGTTCGAGCTGCTCTTTTAACGACGCATGCTCTTGGCTTAATTTATCGAGCTGTTCACGGTTACTTATTAATTCGTTTGCCGTTGTTTGTTGCTCATTTTCAAGCTTAGTTTTCGCTTCTAACGCGGTTTTTAATTCAAGCTCTTTTTTACGCAGTTCTTCACGGTCTTGCCAAATGCACAATATACAGTTAAACACTTGGTCTTTGTAAATAGGCACAAAAGTGGCGTGACAAGGGCGCATCTTTCCATTGACTTTATGTGCCCATGGCATCGAAAGCACTTTGCCGCTATTTGGCAGCTTTAACAATTCTTTATGTAAATGGCTGGCAACCTCAGGGCTTTCGTTGAGTTCGGGCGTAATGGGAGAGCGACCAAACATGTCCTCTTCATCTTCAACCCCAAAATACGTGCAGGCGGCTTTGTTGAGCTTCGTAAATCCCCCTGTGGTCAAGATAGCCATTGGCAGGCGGCTATGTGTAAGGGTGTTTTCAAACTTATCGCGCTGAAATTGTTCGTCAGAGCGGTCTACTATCCAAAATAAATACTCTTGTTTTTCAGCGTTAAACAAATCAACTTTTAACTCTCCCGGATATATTTTCTCGTCTTTACCTACCAAGCGAACATGAAAGTCTCTCAATTTTCCCTCTTTATTGAGATATTTAGCAGCGGTGCCGGCTTCGGTTGGGTCGCTAAACAGCTTGTAGATATTGCCTTTTTTGAGTTCTTTTTCAGTGTATTTTAAGCGGTCGAGCATGACCTTGTTAGCACTGATAATTTCGTCATTATCATTAATCGTAGCTATCGCTACCGGTGCGAGTTCTAAAAAGCGTCCCATGCGCTCTTTTTCTTGATGAAGTTGAATGGCAGTCTGTTCAGCACGGTTTTGTGTGGCTATTAGCTCATCGTTTAGGCGCTCGGCGCTAGACAGCTCCTCTTGTAGCTGAGCATTGAGCTGGTCTACGTGAGCCTGCGTTTCAGCCAGTTTAGACGCTTGAGCTTTACTATGCTCTTCTTCTTCTTTGAGCGTTTGGCGGGTTAGGCGTAAATCAGTTAAGTCTTTAAGTACGCCCACCATCCCTGCATGTTTTTGCTCATTCAAACGGTCATCGCTTACGTAAAACGCCAGTTCGAGTTTAAAATGCAGCGTTGCATTGTCGATTGTCGTAACGCTGAATTCCATCCCGTCTTGGTGGCTCGACATAAACGAAATATTTTGATGAAGCTTCATGACTTTTTCTGGGAAAGGATTCAGCTCAAGCAGGTTTTTGCTTGGAATTTCCGGCAATATGCTGCGCAGCAACATATCAAAACGAGAGTTCGACCATACGATTTTTCCAGTTTTATCTAAGGAGTAGGCCGGATGCGGGATTGCATTTATCATCGCATCGCGCTCTTCACTCACAATATCCAGTTTCTTTTTTATCTGTTCAAGGGGAAGTTCGGGCCTAAGTAAGAGCGTAAATTTTGATGCTTTCGGGCGCTTGGGCGCCTCAGGTGCCTTATCTTGAAGCTGAAGTTCAGTGCTTTTAGCTGTTAAAGTGTTAACGCTTTGTTCAGGAGTGCTAGTCTCGACCACCGCTGACCCATCAAAGTCTGTGCAAATGATGTCAATATCGAGTGGCATGTAAAGCAAGTTGCTCTCACCTGCATTGACAATTTCCATTCGAATGCTGATTCTTGCCTTACCAATAGAGCTGGCAGTATCGAGTGCATCATTCCAATTGCTCAGGTCGTGGCTGTGGATATACTTTACAAAATCACTCACAGGAAGTGGCGAAGAGTAGCCGTCTTCCTGCATGCTATCGCCAATATTTAGATACTGGTTGAATAAATGTTCATGCACAAAGCGGTCATCTTTTAAGTTGAGATGCACGCGAGCAAACTGACTAGTATCAACAAGATGGTTCAGATGACGATGTTTCTGTGATACGTCGTCGAAGTCACGCTTTAAGGCCGTTTGATTGCTTAAGGTAATGAGGGTGTATGCATGGTCGTCGTGATTGATAAGCGGGCCAATTTGCGCCAGTAAAAACAAATTGCTCGATTTTGCGCGCACCTGAACACTCACATTCTTTTTAGTGAGCGCGTCTTTTACTTCTTGCTCAGCCTCTGCGGTAAAGCCACTGCTAAATTGCGAGTTTACTAGTTTAGCCGCGTCTCTGCCGAGCAAGGTTGCCGCCGCTTTATTCACATAAATAATGTTGCCGCCAATGCCAACATGCACAATCCCGCTGGGCAGTTTCTCTAACGTGGTTTGGTGGTGGTTTTCGCTCTTTTCGAGTTTGTTTTTTCGATAGACTGCCAATGCGACAAACACGAGCAATGAAAGTAATAAAACGCCACAAGCAATCACCAACGTAAACGCAAAGCTGCTCAGTTCGCCTTCTGACTGGGCATTAATATAATTAGATATGGCAAAGCTTGGCAAGCTTGTGCAAATTAGGACGGCTGAGACTGCTAGTTTATTGAACAAGCGCATCGCAAAATCACTTATGGGCATACTTGGTTAATCCATTAACAAAAGTTGTACAGATATTACTAGATTACTCGACATTCGTTAAGTGTATATAAAAACATAAAGATTTTGGTATTATTAGATATACGTAATCAAGCTTTAATTGTCATGGTGTCGCATAAGGTGTCGCATAAATAAACCGCTGTAGGAGTTTTAACGGTGCAAGTATTTGATGAGTATTCATCGATTTTAAATGAGGCACTTGAAACATTTAAGCCTCAGTTTATTGAAGGCATGGACGAGTACAGTCTTATCAAGTCGCTAAAGTTGCCTCCTTTTGAGCTTTTTGATGACCAAGCCTTGCGCGACCCATTAACCTTATTTCAGACTCACTTTATTTTATTCCATCATTTATATCAGCTTAGAGCGCAATGGCGCAGTCAAGGCGTGGGGGAACTAGAGATAGCGCTGACCAAAATAACGCTGCTACCTATGACTAGCCCTTCGCAAAAGCATTCCCATCTTTTTGAGGACACTCAACTTTCCAAGGACACTCACTCTGATTTTTCCGAGGACACTCAACTTTCCGAGGAATTTTCCAAGGACACTCACTCTGTACAATCACAAACTCATTCAATCGAAACCAAAGATCCGCTCGCCGATTATTACCTGAACTGGGATAATTTGAATGAGACGAGTACAGAGGATGTCGAAGACTTACTCACATCATTTTGGCAAAAAATGGCGGGGTTTGACCAAAGTAACCTTTTATCCCAAACGCAATTAAATGAGATGTTGAGCGTGTTAGCACTGCCGCCAGTAAACGATGGGAGAAAGCTCTTAGGTCTGGCTGAGTTAAAAGCGCAGTATCGTAAATTGCAGCACCAAAACCATCCAGACAAGGGCGGGTGCGCTGAACGTTCAAAAGCAATACTTAACGCTTATAACAAACTACGAAAACATATTCTGAGCGCAGCCTAGCTATCGTTAGCAGCCTAAAGAACAAAAACCATTATTTAGTTCAGTTATTACGCAGGTTGTTGTGCGCTATTGTGCGTATTCAGTCACATCTTGCATAAAGGATTATGAGTTGAATATAGAGCAGGGATTTGCTCGCCCCCAATACGGTTTGAGCTTGTTAGAAATGATAATTGTGCTAGCGATTGTGTCTATTTTGTTGAGCGCTGTTGGTCCCAGCGCAACAGCTATAGTGGACAAAAGTCGCATTACTGCACAAGTAAATT
This sequence comes from Glaciecola siphonariae, assembly GCF_042652645.1. NCBI lineage: Bacteria > Pseudomonadati > Pseudomonadota > Gammaproteobacteria > Alteromonadales > Alteromonadaceae > Glaciecola > Glaciecola siphonariae. Next base: position 24,912 of record NZ_JBHSGU010000001.1, on the reverse strand, counting down.
TGCTTAGCGCTATGCTCAGATACACTCGGGCGCAAGCCATCGATGAGCATCAAAGCATTGCGTTATGTCCGAGCGCCGACTTGTCGCAATGCGATATTAATGATTGGAGCTTGCCTAAAATGGTGTTTGACGACAAAAATTTTAACCAATATCGAGATGAAGAGGAGGCGCTGATTTACGTTACCGAGAAAATTCCCACCGGGGTCATTTTGCAGGGGCCCAAAAAGCTAATTAGATTTTATGAAGACGGCACCATAGGCAGTCCGGCAACCTTGCGTGTTTGCCCGACGAGGGAAAACGCCACGCTTAATAGGGCGCTGATAATAAGTTTGCAAGGGCGAGTTAGAGTCAGCACCGACACTAACAATGATGACATTCACGAACTTGGTAGTGGCGATGCGGTGACATGTATAAGTTAATCACTTTTTAAGGTGGGTAGACTACGGTTAAAAGAGTATTACAAAACAGCCTTAACGCGTAAGGCCTGAAACGCGTATATGCTCATGGTCTTACTATAGTGATGTCGTCAAATTGAATGTATACATCTTTTTTCGGTGCCCAATGAGGTTGATTGCCACCAAAAAACGTCGAAAAATAAAACGAATCTATCTGTCCTTTTTCGCCCAAACGTAATCTGAAATTCTGTTTATCTAACAGCATTTCATCATTTACCCAGACCTGCAAAAGCGCATCCGCTTGCCCTGGCTTGTTTAACTTTATGCGTTGAACAATGGTATACCATTTGCCCGTTTCAAATTTTAAATCGCCCAGCAATACAGAGTGTCCCCATTGCTCTGGATTATCCACATAATATAGATACACCTCTGCCTGACCCTGTTCTCTGTACATAAAACGGGCGGTCCAACCGTCCCCCGTTTTTGCATGAATACCCCCTGAGTATTTCTCTCCACCACTCGCTAGTCCGGGGAGTTTTCCGCCCAAAACAAATTCAAACCCTTCTTCAAAATATAATTTATAGCTGAGCGTGTATTCGTCCGCAGGCTCAAAATACAAGGGGAATTGGCCTCCTGATTCACTAGGGCCCACGCCGCCTGCGGGATATTTTGCGCGCAAGGTGTGGCCTTGTTTCTGATTTTCGACAATGCTGAAGCGGCCGCGTAACTGTGCCCATTTAATGCTTGGCCAGCGCGATGCAGCCTCACTCTCGGTGAAAGCGCCAACGGGTATATCGTCAAAGCTTTCTTCAAATACGGTCTTGGCATCAGCGCTCATGGCACTCGCGAGACTTGAAAGCAAAAGCATCACCATTGAGTTTATGAAAACAGTATAGTGTTTAATATTCACGTTGAGTGTCCTCGCTTTTTCTCGCTAGTTTTTTCTTTTTCACGTTGAGTGTCCTCGATTTTTCCTCGCTAGTTTCCTCACGTTGAGTGTCCTCGATTTTCTCGATTTTTTTCCTCGATTTTTTCAGCATGCTCGGGCGTGAATGTTTGGCTTATTCTGCGCCTTTTTTTGCAAAATGCAGTAATAATTATTGATTCGCAGATCACTCATCGAGGCCTCATGCTCAAAATGCCGTTTACACTCATCGTACTCTACTTTACTTTGCTTATAAGTTCAGCTGCTGTGCAAGCCCAGCAAAGTGAATCTCCTGACAGAAGCCTCACTGGATTTGAAGATAGCGATGAAGCGCAACCCTTGTGGGAATTTGGCGCTGGCGGTGGCTTTGTGGACGTGCCTAATTACCCAGCATCACAAGAAAGAAACTTTGTCGCTTTGGCCGCTCCATATGTTATTTATCGAGGCGATGTATTCCGCATTGGGGGCGGGGGCGGCGCGCGTGCTGTCGTGGCTGAGAGCAGCAACTTTGAGCTCGATGTGTCGGTTGGTGGCGCATTTGCCGCAGATAGCGACGACAATACCGCCCGAGAAGGGATGCCCGAGCTTGATTTCTTATTTGAGATTGGGCCGCAGCTTGTATACCGTTTGCGCGACTTTACGTTTGATAATGGCGGCGAAGGACGTTTGAACCTGCGCATGCAGGCACGCGCTGTATTCTCTACAGATTTTAAACGCATAGACGACCGTGGTTATGTGTTTGAGCCTCAACTGACGTATCAGCAGCGCGGCACCTTATTTAAAGATACTGCGTTGAATCTGGCCGTTAGCGCTGTATTCGCCAGTGAAGACCTGCACGATTATTTTTATGAAGTCGACCAAGCATTTGCTAGACCCAACCGAGCGGCCTTCGACGCCAGCGGTGGGTATTTAGGCTCGGAGTTATCGCTTGGATTTTCATTTCCAATTATGAAAAACATGCGAGGGTTTTTAGGCGGTACAGCACGTTTTCATCAAGGGGCGGCAAACCAAGACAGTCCCTTATTTGAAAAAGACATCACCTATAGCTATGGAGTGGGCTTTGTATGGCGTTTATATCAATCAGATGCGGTGGCAAGTTGGTAACAAGCGGGTAGCTACCCGAGAGCAACCGCGCACGTACGGTGAATAAACCGCCAAAAACATCCTAAAGTATGCCTAAGTAAAACAGGGTTTTGTGCGATAACCTTAATAGAGATTATCGCGCGATGTATAAGCTTTGTGCTTCGCATCTATTTAAAACGAAACGTTGTTTGGAGGCCTGATGTATACCCTGTCGCAAGTGCATATAGATATGGCGCGCAATTCAACCGACGATTTCAATTTATTTCACGACCAATTTCGCTGGGGCTGGATAAAAGGTAATCCATTCAAAGGGCCCATTGCTCTTGGTTTTCAGCTAGGCTGTATGGTTGAAACACATATCCCGCAAAATAGCGCTCACCTCACTGTAGACATGCTCAGATTCAGCAGTTTTGAATTTAATTTTGCGAATGCAGTAAAAGTAGGCGATGAGGTAAGCGTTGAGCTTAAAAAAAGTCGCTTATCTAAAAATGACAGCGGCAAACAATATTCCACCCGAGTGTGCTTAAAAACCAACAATAAGCCTGCAATTATCGGTTTTAAGCGAGACGGCGAATATCCTACCTTAAACATGGAATTCCCAGAGGTATTGCTGTCGGAGCTAAAAAACACTCCCGACCGAAGCTTTATTTTAGATGGTGAGTACTTTTTTAAACGTAAATGGATGATTGTTGGAAACGCAAAAAACTTTTTACTAAGCGCATTTGCTGATCAGACTAAGTTTATTGATGAGTTCGCCAACAAAGTGACCTTTCCACAAATGTATCCGCTGGCTCTGCTTTCTTCAGCAATGCTCGAACGTGCCCAAGCCATCAGATACGACTTGGTGAAAAACCCACTGATATACACAGCGCAACATTTATGCGTTGATAAAGTGCAGTTAAAGCAGCTAAGAAGTAATGATGCCCTGAATATTTTAATTCGAGAGCCGCTGGTGCTGAAAACAGGTGCTCAGCGCTACGAATGCTTCGGATATGTGAACCAACAAACGCCTCTTTTTACCGCTCAAGTTGACTTAATGCAAACCACCCAGCTCCCCGGAAAATAGTAAGCTAAGACCGCAGCGAGACTTCTCAGCTAGCGAAGTTTGATATCCCTTCAATTCCCAATAAATTCGTGTGCCCATGAATCATTGTGCGCTCAGGTGTAGTCTCGCTTAGCAATAGGTCTTCGGTAGTTTTCATGATTTCGTTTACCGACGAACCACCCGCAGGAGCCGCCACTGTGTAGGCTATGCTGCAATAGAGATGTTTTGCAGACGTTTCATGATTTACCATGAAGTGGGGGTGCTCAAATCGCTCGCTTATCTGTTTTGCTTTTAACAGCGCGCCTTCGGTACTGCAGTCAGACAGTAGTAGGGCAAAGGTATTATCACCTATCGACGCAAACAAGTCCCCTGGGCGGGCGCCAACGCTGCACAAATCGTCTGCGATGCTTGCGGTCACGGCGTAGTATTCGTCAACGCCAAAATGCTCTTTTACCCGCTCCAAGCCATGAACGCGGATCATCAGCAATGACAGATGATGCCAATATCGCGCGCACCGCGACCATTCTTGCTTAAGTACTTCATGAAATTTCACTTCGTTAGGTAAATGCGTAAGGGGGTCTATAAATATTAAAGACTCAAGACGCTTAGTTTTATGATACTGAGCAATATGCCGATTAAGGCGCGCGGTTAGCTCACTCATGACCGGTGGTTTCGAAACAAAATCTGCTGCGCCTAATTCAAAGGCTTGTGATTTTATATTCGGCTCGTCAAGTGCGCTTAAAAATATAATGGGAATGTCACTGAAGTAGCGCGTTTCTTTTATGCGGTCGCATAAGGCGATGCCGTCTATGTCCGACAGCATAATATCGAGCACAATAGCGTCTGGTAATGGAGAGCGATTTAGCAGTTCCCATGCCTTATCTGCCGAGTCTGCAACAGTAACAGCAAAGTTGGCCGCCAAGCTGTTTGCGTAAATTGTTAATTCGCTGGCACTGTCATCAACAATCATTATGCGATGCAGCTCTTGTTCTACGCTATCGGTTACTGAGTACATGGTTAGTCCGTTTTGATTAGTCCGTAGTGGAATGCTTCGTTACCCAAATATCTCAGCACATTTAACAAAGATATATCAAAATTTACACCAAGTTTACATTTGTTTCAAATTCGCATAGCTAAAAGGCTCAATTAAATATTCTGATGAAGTGATGCTTATAGTGGCAACTTACACAGGTGTAGCTATAATACGCCCCTAATTGATAGCCCCTTTAATAAGTAGGTGTGGCAATGACTCAGAGCGACAAACAGCCTGAAAAAACGTGGACGATTGAAGATGCAGAGCGCGTATATGGTGTCTCTAGCTGGGGCGGTGGTTACTTTGAAATTGGTGAGAACGGTAATATACACGTTATTCCTGAACCTAGAATGAATGACGTGCGCATCGATATGAAAGCGGTAATCGATGAAATACGTGAAGAAAATATCCAATTTCCTGTAGTGGTACGTTTCCATGATGTCTTGCGCTCACAGGTGATTACGCTCAATGAGACGTTTAGAGAAATTATTAGCGAAGCTTCCTATCAAGGTAAATATCGCGGCGTATATCCTATTAAAGTTAACCAGATGCGTGAAGTGGTTGAAGAAATTGTAGATGCTGGGCAGCCTTACGACTACGGTTTAGAGGCGGGATCAAAGCCAGAGCTCCTCGCCGTGCTTGCCATGAATACTAATTTAAATGCGCTCACCATTTTAAATGGCTACAAAGACGAAGAATTTTTAAAGCTTGCTCTATTAGGCCGTAAATTAGGACGCAAGGTGGTTGTGGTCATCGAAAAGTTCAGTGAACTGACCATGCTTATCAAGGTATCTAAGCAGTTAGATATCGCGCCGATAATCGGTTTGCGTGCAAAAATGCAGTCGAAGGGTCAAGGCCGATGGCAAGGCTCGAGCGGCGAGCGGGCCAAATTTGGCTTGAATGTTTCCGAAATTATTAAAGCCGCGCGCTTGCTTGAAAAAGAAGGCATGAGCGACACTTTAAAACTCTTGCATTTTCATATTGGTTCGCAGCTTCCAGAAATTCGCGCCATAAAAGACGCGGTCAATGAAAGCGCTCGTATTTACGCAGAATTAGTGAAAATGGGATTTGCGCTCGAGTACGTAGACGTGGGCGGTGGTTTGGGTATTGATTACGACGGCAGTAAATCTACCGCCGATTCATCACGCAACTACAGCGTGAGAGAATACGTTGCCGATGTGGTGTATGGCATGCGCGAAGTCTGTGATTTAGAAGGCGTGCCCCACCCCAATATTGTGACCGAAAGCGGACGTGCGATAACTGCTCACCACAGCTGCGTCATTACCGAAGTGGTAGGTGAAATCAAACCTGACGGCGCTCAAATTGATACCGCCGCCGGCGAAGATGATCACATTTTGCTAAAAAACATGCGTGATTTAGCTGACCACCTTAGCGGTGAGCTAAATTTTCAAGAAGTCTACAACGATGCGACGCAATATAAAGAGCAGGCGTCAGATGCCTTCAAATTAAGGGTCATTGGCCTTGAAGAGTTAGGTAAAATTGAAACGCTCTATTGGCAAATAATGCGCAAGGTTAAGCATTTTTACCGCAATGCTGATTTTGTGCCAGAAGAAGTGCAGTCATTAGACTTCTCATTATCGTCTCAATACTTGTGCAACTTTTCTATATTCCAGTCGGCGGTAGACAGCTGGGCGATTGACCAAATATTGCCAGTTGTCCCCATTACTAACCTGCATACACCGCCTGTAAATGACGGTTCGTTAGTAGATATTACATGCGACAGCGATGGCAAGATTGACAAATTTGTGATTGAGCACGCGATAGACCACGTGTTGCCGATGCCCGCATTTTCGAAAGACGAGCCTTTCTACTTAGGCTTGTTTTTAACCGGTGCTTATCAAGATGTGATGGGCGATATGCACAATTTGTTTGGCCGTTTGAACGAAGTTCATATCTTCAGTTACGACGATGACCCACAAGATTTTTATATTGAAGAGTTTGTTAAAGGCTCGAGTGTGGAGCACGTGTTGTCGGTAATGCAGTATCACCCAAGCTCTATGGCGATTGATATTAAAAAGTATATCGACAAAGAAGTTGCCGCTGGCAATATCAAGCCGAGAGAAGGTGTAAAATGGACAGATTTTTACGAGCACTGCTTGGCCGGTTACACCTACTTAAATACTGAATCTTAAACAGGAATTAGGTTATTTAAGGCCTTCATGGTCGATGCCAAATGGCGCAAATGCTTTGACGCGGTTGCGCCCGTCGTTTTTGGCGTCGTATAGCGCTTTGTCTGCCTGATCAATCAATTGGCGAGGCTTTATTTTCATAACCGGTACCACGCTGGTAACGCCTACGCTGATGGTTAGGCAGTTCAAGCTCGTCAGTTTTGTTGCTTTGTGTTCCAAGCGCTGGCTCTGAACAAAGCTCTGCAGGCGTTTGGCATAGGCTAGCGCGCCTTTTGCATCAATACCCGGCAAGATAATGGCGAACTCTTCGCCGCCATAGCGGGCAACCAAATCGCCTTTGCGATTAGTTTGCCGCTCAATAATTTGCCCTAAATCAACTAAACAATTATCGCCGGCAACATGACCATAGTGGTCGTTATATTCCTTAAAATAGTCCACATCTAAAAGCACCAACGAAAGTGCGCTATGGCTACGATAAGCACGCCCTAATTCTACCTCCAACATTTCATCAAAATAACGGCGGTTAAATAAACCGGTAAGTGAGTCGCGACGAGAAATGTCGTATAGCTGCCTTTCAACGAGCTTGCGCTTATCAATCTCTTGTTGGTTTTGATAGTTAAGCTCAATCGCTTTAACAAGTGCCTTGTTTACCTTGCGCACTAGCAGAAATGTCACGCCTGCAAAAGCCACAACACTTAAGCCAACCGAAATACTGGCGTGGGTATTGAGCATAAACATGTAAGCTGCGCTAATGATACTAACAGGGAGGGTTAGGCATGCTATGGCATACAAACTAGTGGCGTAACTCAATGCGCTTCCGGCATATACTGCGAATAAAAGCGCTGCTGTACTCATGATATATTCAGGGGGCGAAGCAGGCGTAACCACCGTTATAGCAAAAGCATAAGATAGCGACATAAGGATGGTGAGCACTGTCCATATAGCAACCCACTGATTCTGACTGAGCGCACTGTGATGATATTTTTGGTAGGCCAATGACAAAACAAAACGCGCCAGCGATATACACACACCAAGGCTAATCCAAATAGTTAATGAGCTAGCGTCAACTGTGTTTGAGAGCCAAAAGGCATAGATACATATAATGCCAATATGCCCGATGAGGACATTGCCCGATTGTGCAAAGAGCAAAGCAATAATGTCTGCTCGAGTGCGCATAGCAATATCTTTATATTCTGTGGTGTTTAAACTTACTGGGTTCAATCTTAAGCTCGTTGTTTAGACTATTCGTTGTTCAGCCATTTCGTTGATAAACCTAAAGGCACAGCATAATTTTACGCGACTGCCCTTAATTTTAGTTGCCTATCACAGTGTTTATTTGTGAATCTAGTAAAGCGATTTCACGGCGTTAAAGAGTATATCGGCATTTTGTCTTATTTGATAAGGCCTTTGCTTATGAGTATATAAACTCAATTACGCGTTGATTGCGCTGCCAATCTTGCTTCGTAGGCATTAACCACGTTAGCCCAAAAATCGGCGGTCACCTGATTAATTAAATTACTTTCAGCATTCATCAAAAAGGCGTAACCAATGCCGAGCTCTGGGGCAAACGACACATCCGCTCGATAACCTTGTACCCAGCCACCATGATAGTTCAACTGAATATCTTTAAAGTTATATACACGCCAACCTAAACCATAATGCGCACTGTTTAGATGCTGTCGCCAACCGCGCCTACGCAGTTCGTTTTTGGTTTGCACTCTGGGTAAAGTCATTTCAGTGACCATATCTTCGGACACTACGTCTGGATATTCGAGCAGCATAGCCCGTATCCATATTTCCATGTCTTTCGCGCTCGCGTTAATACCCGCAGCCGGTGAAAATCGATAATAATCATCTTTTACTTTTACCTTCGCCCAGCGATTTCTGGCAATAGCGGCATGTGGTTTAGCCCAGCTTGAGGCTGATTCTAGCGCGTTTCTGCCTACTGATGCCTCGAGCCCCAGCGGTTCAAATAAACGCGCCTGCAACTGCTTAGCATAAGAAGTATTGCGCTGGGCATAATGCTCCTCTATTACGCCAAACAGCGCATTTTGATAGGTATAACAATATCCGGGTTCACATAAAGGCTCGAGTGCTTGAAATTCTTTCAGTACTCGTTTTCGCTGGTAGTTCGCTTCTATGAGGTTGTCGTAGGCGTTGGGCATAAAGCCCGTAGACTGTCCAACAATGTGCCTGAGAAGAAGCGGTTTTTGAGGGTATTTATCGAAGTTGTACTCTGGCGTTATTTCACTGACCGGCGTTTGCCAGCCCATGGTGGTAGCAATTGGACTTTCGGTGGCAATTAAGGTGGCGGTAAAGGTTTTTGATACCGACGCTAGGCGAAATTTTGTGTTGGTTGAGATAGCTTCGCCGCGTTTTTCCGTTTTTCCAAAGGTATAGAATTTTGCCGGCTTTCCGCGCTCAACAACCACAAACACAAACCCTGGAATATTACGCTTTTTGGCCTCGGCTCTTACCTCGTTGGCAAAGTCGTTTGTCCACTGCATGTCTACAGATGGAGCCTGCGCGCGCACGCTAAATCCAGCTAAAAGACTCAGCAAGACACAACTTAGGCGGATAAACAGGCGAGTAGAAATCATGAATTACTGCATTATAAATAGTATGAGTTAGTAAGGTTAATTAACAATGAGTTCCGAAAACAACGTGTTTTTTTGCGTTATCATCGTAGACTGTTTGTTATAGCCAAAGCATACCACTAAATGGAAAACGATGTTAACGATTGAGCAATGTGAGCGCGCCAGAATGGCACGAGACCCCCGCTTTGACGGCAAGTTTTTTGTTTTGGTAAAAAGCACAGGCATTTTTTGCCGCCCCATTTGCAAAGTACGAGCGCCTTTAGAGAAGAATGTAGAGTATGCTCACAGCGCGGTTGAGGCTATGCATAGAGGCTTTCGCCCGTGTTTGAGGTGCCGTCCCGACAGTTCGCCTCATTCGTTCGCTTGGCAGGGCGTACAAACCACTGTAGAGCGAGCCATGCGCCTGCTCACCGAAGATTATAGCCGCAGCATAGAAGATGTGTCTGAGCGTTTGGGAGTAAGTGCGCGTTATTTGCGAAAATTAATGACGAGCCACTTGCAGCTATCGCCAAAACAATTTCGCCTGTTCAATCAAATTTTACTCGCAAAACGCTTGCTGCACGGCTCTAACATGAACATAGAGCAAGTCGCACAAGGCGCAGGATTTAGTAGTAGCAGGCAGTTGCAGCATCATATGAAACAAATCTGCTCATTAACCCCTACTCAAATTAGAAGCGCGCATCATGCCGCTTCAGCGAAGCAAGCTAATATTCAGCTCATGCTTTATTATCAGGGCGAATATGACTGGCCAAGCATGCGCGATTTTTTTAAACGTCGGCAAATAGATAACAACGAGGCGGTAAGCCAAACCAGCTTTACTAAAAGCCTCAACATACACAACCGCAATGTACGGGTTTGTATGCGGCATAAAGCAAGTGCTCGGGCTTTTGAGGTGTCTTATTCGCACGAGCATGTTGATTTGAGTGCGGCAATTATTGAACGGGTTAACAAAATTTTAGATTTACAGGCGAACCCCTATGTGATTTATGACGCCATTGAAAAAGCAGGGCTTAAGCCATCGCAAATTAATCGTGGTATTCGCATACCCGGCTTGAGCTGTCGTTTTGAGGCGGGCGTAAGGGCAATTCTCGGGCAGCAGGTAAGCGTACAGGCGGCAATCACGCAGCTTAATCGCTTGCAGCAGGGCCTTGTGGGCGCGGCGCAAAGCTTTATTACGCCCGAGCAGTTGCGCGATGCAGACTTAAGTTTTTTAAAGATGCCTGGAGCTAGAAAAGCCGCTCTGCAGAACTTTGCTGCTCTGATGGCTCAACACCCCAATGCAGATTTTGACCAATGGCTCGCGCTTAAAGGCATTGGCCCGTGGACAGTAAACTACGTAAAATTGCGCGCCACCAGCAGCACCGACGTGTGGCTAGATACCGATTTGATCATTCGCCAGCAAATCAAGAAATTGCACGATAGCTTTGAGCAACAAAAAGCACCGCCATTTACGCCTGAGCACGCCGCTCCATGGCGCAGTTACCTAACCCTCGCATTATGGAATTTAGCATGAGCAAGCAAGCTAAGAGCGCAGAACAAGAACAGCAACAAAAACAAGAGTACAGGACTGTCGGCATTAGTCAGTTTGCAACACCTGTAGGATATGTGCAGGTGAGGGCGAGTGAGCGCGCCGTGTTGAGCGTTGCGTTTGCAGACGATGCTGTGCAAGAGCAGGCCAACGACATTAGCGAACACGCCAAAGGGCAGCTAATTGAGTACTTTGCTGGTGCGCGTTCGACCTTCGATATACCCCTTAGTCCAAAAGGCACGCAATTTCAGCAGCAAGTGTGGAATGCTCTGCAGCAGATTGCCTACGGCGAGGTTGCGTCGTATTTAGATATTGCTCAAGCGGTGGGTAATGTAAAAGCGTGTCGAGCGGTTGGTGCTGCGAATGGCAAAAACCCTATTGCTATTATAGTGCCATGCCATAGAATAATCGGTTCCAACGGAAAGCTAACCGGATATGCAGGCGGCATGTCGCGAAAAGCTTTTTTGCTCTCACTTGAATCTAACCAACAGAGATTGTTTATTGAAAACATCTGATTTTGCCGAACTGCTGCTGCTAGGCGCTATTTGGGGTGCCTCCTTCATGCTAATGAAAGAGGCGGTGCCTGCATTTGGCGTTTTTGCGTTAGTTGAAATACGCGCGTTGGGAGCGACGCTTTGCTTGCTGCCCTTGGTTTTACTAAAAAAACAAGGGGGAGATTTAATTCGTTATTGGCCTAAACTCTTTGTGGTGGGGCTAGTAAACACCGCAATCCCGTTTTGCTTGTTCAATTATTCGCTGCTGCACTTAAACGCAGGCCTCGGTGCAATTTTAAACGCAACTGCGCCTATGTTTGGCGTGCTTGTGGCATATTTGTATTTACGCGAGTCTATTGGCTGGCTCGGCATCGGTGGTATAGGTTTGGGGTTTGCCGGCGTGGTAGTTATTACGGTGGGGCAAACGCACGTACAGGGTGATGGGCTTGCCTCGGCGCTACCCGTACTCGCCGCTTTAGCCGCCACCTTATGCTATGGCATAGCCGCGAGCTATTTAAAGCGTCACCTGTCGCAAGCCAAGCCTTTTGCGATTGCGGCGGGAAGCCAAATATTTACAGCGATTATTCTTGCACCCTTTGCCCTTTATCATTTGCCTGAGGTTATGCCTTCTAGCAGCGCTTGGATAAGTGGCTTAACGCTTGCCTTTTTGTGCACAGGTTTGGCTTACGTTATGTACTTCGATTTAATTGCCAAAATTGGTGCTTCGCGCAGTATGACCGTTGGCTATTTAGTGCCGCTTTTTGGCATATTTTGGGGCGTGGTGATATTAGATGAAGTCTTGTCATTAAGCTCTATTTTTGGCGGCAGCATGATATTACTTGGTGTAATGATGGCAACTAACGCTTGGGCGATATTCAAGCGTTTGCTGCCCGGTAAAAAAAGCGCGTCGCTATAAAACATCTCCTCGACCAGTCTGTCACTCAATTCTGCGACCAGTCCTTAAAATGAAAAGCTACTGACAAACGCGCCTGCTTTGGCTACACTTTGCGCACTGAAATTATGAGGAAAAAGCATGGCGCTATCTGTAGTCATTCTAGCCGCGGGCAAAGGCACTAGAATGAAGTCTGACCTTCCTAAAGTCCTTCATACCTTAGCCAACAAGCCGATTGTTGAACATATTATAGATACCGTTAAGAGCCTTGACTGTCATCAGATTAACCTTGTTTATGGTCACGGTGGAGACTTGCTTAAAGCACGGTTAAATAAGCATCAGCTCAACTGGTGTTTGCAAGCAGAGCAGCTTGGCACCGGTCATGCGGTAATGCAGGCGCAAGAGCATATAAACGATAATGACGACGTGCTAATTTTAGTGGGCGATGCCCCGCTTATTTCTAAAGGCACCTTAGAGCAATTAGTGGCAGTGAAGCAAAACTGTGATTTAGCTCTGCTGACCGTGAACTTGCCAGACCCAACCGGCATGGGCCGCATTGTGCGCAGTGCAGATGGCGCCTCTATTACGGCAATTGTTGAGCATAAAGATGCCACAGACGCACAACGCGCTATTACCGAAATTAATACCGGCATGATGATCATGGCAGGTAAAGATTTAAAGCAGTGGCTGTCTAAATTATCGAATAACAACGCACAAAACGAATATTACCTAACCGACGTAATTGCCATGGCAGCGCAAGAGGGTAAAGTGATTCAATCGGCGCAGCCGCAATGGCCTAAAGAAGTTGAAGGGATCAATAATCGTAAACAGTTGGCCGCATTAGAGCGTGCTTACCAGCTTAAAATAGCAGACACCTTGATGGATGACGGCGTACGTTTGGCCGACCCTCATCGGGTTGATGTGCGCGGTGATTTGCGCGTGGGTCGTGATGTGAGCATTGACGTAAACACCCTATTTGAAGGCTCAGTAGTGCTTGGCAATAATGTTAGCATTGGTCCTAACTGTGTGCTCAAAGACTGTGAGATTGGCGACGGCACTGTGATTGAAGCCTTCTCCCATATTGTAGATGCCAAACTTGCCGCAAATTGTAAAATAGGCCCTTACGCCCGCTTGCGCCCAGGAAGCGATTTGAGTGAGGGTGTTAAAGTAGGCAACTTTGTAGAAGTCAAAAAAGCCAGCATTGGTAAGGGCTCAAAGGTAAATCACCTAAGTTATATTGGCGATGCTGAGATAGGCAGCGGCGTCAACATTGGTGCAGGCACCATTACCTGTAACTACGACGGCGTAAATAAATTTAAAACCGAAATTCAAGACGACGTATTTGTTGGTTCCAACAGTGCTCTAGTAGCCCCTCTGACAATAGGTAAGGGCGCGACAGTCGGCGCGGGCAGTATCATAACCAAAATAGTTGATGCTGATAATTTAGCGATAGCCCGGGCAAAACAGCGCAATATTGCAGGCTGGCAAAAGCCAGTTAAAAAATAAGCCAAAACGAATAAGCGAAGGAAGAGATTATGTGTGGGATTGTTGGCGCGGTTGCTGAGCGTAACGTAGTACAAATATTACTAGAGGGATTGAAGCGTTTAGAGTATCGCGGCTACGACTCCTCTGGCGTGGCGCTCATTAACGGCAACGTGCTTAATGTGATTCGGCGCACCGGCAAAGTAAAAGAGTTGAGCGACGCCATTGACCACCAAAGCGATAGCGGAATTGCATTAGGCACTACTGGCATTGCGCATACGCGCTGGGCAACGCACGGCGGCGTAACCGAAGCTAATGCTCACCCGCATGTGAGTGAACAACGCTTTGCAGTGGTGCATAACGGCATCATAGAAAACCACAAAGCCTTGCGCGACAGCCTAAGTGCAAGCGGCTACCACTTCGCTTCAGATACCGATACCGAAACCATTGCCCATACCGTTGCACAATTACGAAAATCATCCGCATCGCTTTTAGAAGCGGTACTCAAAGCAGTGCCAACCTTCCATGGTGCTTACGGCACGGTGATTATTGATAAAGAAGATGCCAGCACTATGGTGGTGGCACGTTCAGGCTCGCCACTGGTGATTGGTTTGGGCATTGGTGAGAACTTTATAGCGTCAGACCAAATGGCGCTGTTACCCGTTACCCGCCGATTTATCTTTTTAGAAGAGGGTGATGTTGCCGAAATTACGCGCACGAGCATTGTCATCATTGATGCCACTGGCACGCAGGTTGAGCGCCCTATTGTAGAATCAAACGTAGAGCATGATGCTGGTGACAAGGCCGGTTATCGCCATTATATGCTCAAAGAAATATACGAACAGCCCGCTGTAATTCGCAATACCCTGCAAGGCCGTGTAAGCCCAGAGGGAATTGCAGACGATGTATTTGGCGAAGGATCCGATGCCATTTTTGCTAAAACGCAGCACATCAAAATCATTGCCTGCGGCACAAGTTATCACGCCGGCATGACCGCAAAATACTGGCTAGAGGCTTACGCTGGGGTGTCGTGTGACGTTGAGATTGCTTCGGAGTTTAGATACAGAAAATCCGTAGTAAAACCTAATAGCCTATTGGTGACTATTTCTCAGTCGGGCGAAACTGCCGATACATTAGCCGCTTTAAAATTGGCCAAAGAATGCGGTTATATGTCGAGTTTGGCAATTTGTAATGTTGACGGTTCGTCTTTAGTGCGTGAGTCTTCACTTTCATTTATGACCAAGGCTGGCGCCGAAATCGGTGTGGCATCTACCAAAGCGTTTACCACTCAGCTTGCAGGCTTTTTGATGCTGGTATTGGCGATAGGTAAGCATCACAATATGCCTGCCCAGCTTGAACAGCACATATTGCAAGCGCTTGTAGAACTGCCCAATAAACTTGATGAAACCCTTACCCTTGCCAATGAAATTGATGAGCTAGCTGAGGAGTTTTCAGATAAAGAACATAGCTTATTTTTAGGCCGCGGCGACCAGTATCCCATCGCAATGGAAGGCGCACTTAAATTAAAAGAGATTTCGTATATTCACGCAGAAGCTTATGCCTCGGGCGAACTTAAACATGGTCCACTTGCCTTAATCGACGCCGACATGCCGGTAATTGTAGTTGCGCCGAACAATGAGCTATTAGAAAAGCTAAAATCGAACGTTGAAGAAGTACGTGCTCGCGGCGGCATAATGTATGTATTTGCCGATAAAGACGCGCATTTTGAGTCAGACGAAACCATGCGTGTAGTAAACGTGCCTCACTGCATGGAGTCTATCGCGCCCATTGTGTATACCCTACCTCTGCAACTACTTTCATACTATGTCGCCTTAATTAAAGGGACAGATGTAGATCAGCCGAGGAATTTAGCTAAAAGCGTTACTGTGGAGTGACGCAGATACAGGCACAGATACAGATGTGCGATCGAATTAAAGTTTGGAACTTGGAATTAAAGTTTGAAACTAGACATTAAAGTTTCAAACTGAAGCCATAATAACGAACCCGCTTTTATGCGGGCTTTGTTTTAATAGTCTCTTCATTTTCAAAAACCTCAAAACAGTGGAATAATGAGAACAAGGAAATGTAAGAATAATAATTATTATAAGCAAGGTGTTGCTAAGGAAGCTTTAAGGTATGGCGACAAACAAAAAAACACCACAACCACCGCCAAATTCGAACAGCACTTATGGGACACTGCCAACAAACTGCGTGGAAGTGTTGAATCTTCAGAGTACAAACATGTTGTGCTCAGTCTCATATTCCTAAAATTCATCACAGACCAGTTTGAAGCTCAACGCAAAAGACTAATTGAGCAAGGCTATGTTGCTTATCAAGAAAAATACCAATTCAATATACATCAACCCTAAGTGAATACTTCGAACAAGGAGAGCAGGATGACACTTGATATTAGAGGTAGCAAAAAAACGACTAGAATAAGCGACAACCGATTTATCGTATTTGAGGAATTATTATCAAATGCAATTGATTCTTATCTGATCAGAAAAAATGAAACACCCAATATTCCACCGTTAGATGTTCGCTTTCAAATAGACCTTTACACCAGTGATATGTTCGCTAAGGATTCTATTGGAGTACAGCTAATTGATAAGGCCTGAGACTTGTAGACACTTTTTATGGTAAAAATAGAAACAATACCACAAGGAAAGATACAATGAGCAGAGGCACCAGATACACCGATGAATTCAAGCGAGAAGCAGTCAATCAAGTAACCGTTCATGGCTACAGTGTAAATGACGTTGCGGATATCGACCAGGGGTATGTACAAAAACTCTTTATGATTGGCGTAAAAAGCTAGCTGTGCCATCAAAAGCGAGTGATGATGAGCAAGACTTGAGAGCAGAAAATGCTCGACTTATTTGCTCTAAACGTTGTGGGCTGGTCGATGAGTTCGATGATGACAGAAGACTTGGCTATGGATGCTAGTACTTCCGCTTATTGGCGCAGAAAACCAGTAAAAGAAGTCAATTTACACTCGGATCAAGGCTCTCAATACACAAGCCGACAATTCAAAAAACTTCTAGCCAATTACAAAATTATACCGAGTATGAGTCGGCGTGGAAACTGTCAATACAATACTGCCGCTTAGAGCTTTTTTGGTAGTTTGAAGCGAGAGCAAATTAGGCGAAAAATCTACAAAACCCGCTCTGAAGCTAGGCAGGCTATATTTTATTATATTGAGATGATTTACAATCCAAAACGTCGACACACGAGCAATATACGAGTGTCACCTAATACCTTTGAAAGTAATTACTTTAAAGCGATAGAAAGTGTCTAGGGAACTCAGGCCCCATCACAGTCTATCTCACAGAGCAATCGATGATTGACTATTTCTGATTGTTAAGACCGCTATAGTTTCCTCATGGTAGTTAGATACCGTTCTATAACATCTAGCTCCTCAGAACTGAATTGATTTTCAATAGACTGGTTGAAGTCTCGCAGAAAAGGTATCACCGATAATATGGTTTTCTCGCCTTTTGTTGTTAAATTGAGCCTAAATGCCCTTCCATCTTCAGGGCACTTTTGACGAAAAACCATATCCGCTTTCTCTAACCTTTTAACCAATCCTGTAACAGCTGAGTCATCTAGGAGCAGCTTTTTAGCCATAGTTTTCATTAGGCTATTTGGATTTTCTTTTAAATAAAATAGTGCTCCAATTTGAACACCTGAAGCGCCAAATAATTCTAGACAGTTTTGGTCAACAAATTTCATTGATGCATGTCTAGCTTGATTGAGTAAAAAGAAAAGCTGACGGTTTTTCACCTCGAATCCCAGTTCCTTATTTGTTTTTATAAGTTCAGCCTATTGATTCAGAGTTTTATACATTACTAATTCAAGAAAGCAATAGTCTTTTGCATACCAAAATATACTTGACATGTCAGGTATGTTTAAATACCTTGCATAAAAACGCTTGCTGAGTCGATATATGAAGCACATAACACAAATTGAAAAGCATATTGAAAATAGGTCAATATTTATTACTGGTGGGGCTAGCGGCCTCGGATTAGCTATTGCATCTGAGTTTGCAAAGGCAGGGTGGCGAGTTGGTATATTCGATTTAAACCAAGAGCACATCGAGTCGGCGCAGAAGCAGCTTCAATGTGAAAGAACTAGTCCAATATTTTTTCAAGGAAACGTGGCTAACTATGCTGAGCTAAAAGCATGTATTGATGATTTTGCAGCCGATGGCTTAGGTGTAATGATTAACAATGCTGGAATAGCTGCTGGCGGGAATTTTCTAGAAAGAACACTAGACGATTGGAATAAAATATATCAGATAAATGTATTCGGCGTCGTAAATGGCTGTAAAGCTGCGCTACCACATCTAATAGGGAATAGGGCTATATTGCACAATGTTGCCAGTGCGGCGGGTTTTATGTCTTCACCAATGATGGCTAGTTACAATTCTTCTAAAGCTGCTGTAGTTTCATTGACAGAGACTCTGATTGGCGAGTATTCAATGACAGACTCATTACTTATCTCAGTTTCATTGCCAGCATTCTTTAAGACTAATTTGCTGGCCTCTCTACTAGCAAGTGACGAGGAAAAAGAAGCCGCACGTCTATTGATGAAATATTCTGACTATACCGTCGAGCAGGCTGTGGAGGATATTCTCGAAGGTATAGCAAATAAACAGAATTATATTTTTGCACCAAAGAAACTCAGAACGTTATGGCGATTTAAGCGATTTCTTCCGAATCAGTTTATCAAAGTGCTACCAGAAAAACGGCGTAAACGAATAGAGTTGCTAAAAGCACAAGAAAGAGATCAAAAGTCGTGACGAATATCAACTGCAAGTTTATTCAGTCGGAGACTCAAGAATCAATTAAAATTTTCGAAGTAAAAGCGAAAACAACTAAGGTATGTGGAACAATCATTTTGGGGAATGGCATAGGTGGTACAATGGATTGCGCAAACAAAGACCTTGCGAAATTTTTCTCCCATCACGGTTATAATGCTATCGCATTTGATTACAGACACTTCGGCGAAAGTGATGGCTCACCACGACAGTTGTTCTCTATAAAAAAACAGTTAGAAGATTGGAACAGCGTCATCAGTTATACCAAGAAGAACTCAAAAAACCTTAATACTACCAAATTGGTGCTTTGGGGAACCTCTTTCGGTGGTAGTCATACTCTAACCTTGGGCGCTAGAAGAAATGATATTGATGCAATTATAGCGCAGTGTCCTAACGTTGACTTTTTACATACTGTTTTACATACCCATCCACTCAGGTTACTTAAGCTCACAATCAATGCCTTGTTAGATATTGTTGGCAGAAGTTTCGGGGCTTCACCCAAACTTATCCCGTTGGTTGGAGAGCTAGATAGTAGCGCTTTAATGGTAACTAGGGACGCTGTATTAGGATATCCAAGACACGCTAGCGCTAGCCGTGTTTGGAGAAATGAGATTACTGCTGGGTTTGCTCTGACACTTGCCTTCTACAGGCCGATTAAAGAGGCTCATCGTATTACTTCATCGTTGCTCTTATGTATTTGCAACCGCGATTCAATCGCTATCCCTGATTTAGCTTATCAAGTCGTCGCACGGGCAAAGAATGCTAAAAGCGTGGGATATGACTGTGACCACTTTGAATTATATGAACCACAACACACCAATCAAACACTCAAAGACCAGCTTGCATTTTTAGCAACAGTTTTAGGGTAAACGACATACAGTAAGGGGTTATATTGAAATGAAAAAACAGTTCACTGAGTTATGCTCAATTAGTGAGCGTCAATCGCAGCTTGTTTTGGAAGGAAAACCACGTGTCAAAAACCATGTCAATACAATTCACGCTGGAGCCTTGTTTACGCTTGCCCAACAGTCACTCATTGCAAAACTAAAAACAGAAACTAATGTTCCAACAGATACAAAAGGTTTTTGTTTCACCATTTTTTATAAAAAGCCTGCTCGGGGCTTGCTAAGAGCAAGCACTGAATGCATAACCCAATCAAGAGATTATCTCACCAAAATTTACGACAATAACGAAATCATCGTAGTGGAGATTACTGCGAAAAAAAGCGGTCAGGAGTCAGTCCATGTTTGATTCTATTTTATCTCTTGTTCTTAAACCTATTGCAGCAAGGAAACTGAATAATGGCGTACCATTTGCGCGTGAATGCGGTCTAAAAGTTACATCTTTTGACAGTGGTATTGCTTCTGCTCGAATGGCCGTCAATCCATGCCTCCAAGATGCTCAAGGAGCTTTTGAATCGGGAGCTCTTTTTACACTTGCCGAAACGGCGTCTGGTGCGGCCATGACTGGCAGTTTTTTACCTGTGATTATAAATGCACGCCCAGTTGTTTCCCGAGCTGATTTTACCGTAATATCAGACTGTAAGGGTGAAGCTGTTGCAGATGCAAAAGTGGAGGGCAATTCACGCTTATTACTGGCTAAACTTCGTAAGGAAAAGAAAGTACAGTTCTCAGTTTCAGTGAATGTAATAGATAGCGGCAATAACGAATTAGTAGCGAAGATGAAAGCTAACTGGCATGTAATAATGAAATAGGTCAAATCTTCCGTCGAGGTAAAACTGTGTTTAGCGAACCAGAACTTCATAATCGATCAACCGGTTAATCGACCAACCGGTAAATCTCAGATTTCAATCGACTAATTAATTAGGTTGGCTGATATAAGGACTCGATTTTTACTGGATCGATTGTTAGGATTCTCTGCATGTTTCAGATAGAGAAGTAATCTGTAAGACTATGATTACCAAAGGAACTTGACGGTCTAACTACCAATCTAAGTAATCGATAAAAAAACATGGAAACTGAATATTCAATTTGATATCCAAAGCCGCTGATTTCAAGACCAGCTTTTTATGATTTGAAATTATTTTTTTATGCCAGCGAATGCTTGCTTATAAATTGCTAACGCATGTCTTTCTTTTATTTCTTTTAAGTTGTTCCCAATCAAACGCTTCTGAAAGACTGCTGAAGTGGCTAATCACAAGGATGCTTGGATGCAATTATGATCGTAAGTATGCCTTAAACGCAAAAAAGTAGACCAAATTTATTTGGCAACTCTAAATTATTTAAACCAAAGCAAATCTTTTTATTTCAATTTTGAATACGATCAAGGCAGTATTTTTTAGTGGGGTAATAATTGAACAGCAAGGATAAACTCAAAAAGAGCTTAGAGTGGATTTCGGGCAAGATAAAAAAAGTATTCGGAATATTATGTGGAAAATTGAATTCAACAGTTAGCTATTTCCAATCGTATTCTTTACCCAATCTGGCAGTTCTCTAAACTTTTTGATTTGGTTTGCACTTAAAATTGCGACACACTTGTGCGTTTCTTTTTCATCAGTATTGTCATAAAAAGAGACTGTATCGCACAAGGGAATGGCAAGCTTTACATTATTGAGCATGCGAGGAATGCGCTCTGATATTTTTTGTTCGGGGACGCTGTGACCGCCTTGGTGAATTCGATTGTTTACGCGGGCAATATTTGTTTCAGGCGAACTATCGATATGAATAACGTACAAGTTGATGTTAAAGTTTCTGGCCTTTGCATCGGCAATAAAATCCACTTTAGAGGGGTGAGAGAAAACGGTTTCAAAGCAAAAGCTCTGATGGCTAGCTAGAAACTGTTGTCTTAGTTTTTCGACCTCTTTGGCGGCTTCATAGCTGTGTTTTTCTGGCGCATCGGGCCATATTTTCTTGGCGTACTCATCTGCATTCAGAAAAGGCAAGTTGTATTGACTTAGATAACGATAGTAGAAAGTTGTTTTTCCACTACCATTGCCGCCTACAATTATATTAAGTTGAGACAAG
The DNA here is from genome assembly GCF_042652645.1 of Glaciecola siphonariae. Lineage (NCBI taxonomy): Bacteria > Pseudomonadati > Pseudomonadota > Gammaproteobacteria > Alteromonadales > Alteromonadaceae > Glaciecola > Glaciecola siphonariae. The sequence goes on along the minus strand of NZ_JBHSGU010000001.1, from coordinate 3,485 downwards.
CTACTTCCTTATGCTTTGGATTTAGCGCGTTCAGCAACAAACTCGCCATCTACAAATTTACCAAACTTCACTTCACCATTTGGGTAGGTGGCTTTTAGTGTACCTAAGTGCGTCATATCGATGTTAGGCGAATAAAGTACGTTTCCTTGGTTAAGTAAGTCTTGTGAAAGCGAAGTATCTGCATTCACCTCATTTGCAACATAAAAAGGGTCAATTTCTTGTTCGCTAGCTGCTTCAACTTTGATTGACGCACTACCGTGGAATAGACTGATGACTTGTGCAGGTGAGAGGTTTGCACTTACTCGCTTGCCAATTTCCGACCAATATTCGATTTGCTCTGCGGCAGTTCTGCTTAAAGTAGAGCCAATAATTTTTGCGTCCTTAACTAATTGCTCGTTAAGGCGCATAGGACTGTTATGTTTAGCCATGATTTAGCCTCTTTCTTCTTTTACGCGATTAAGTGTAGCAAATCTCTACATGAAAGCGAATGCCTTTTATATCGCTTTAAAAAGACATCAACATGCAGCTAAATGATGTTGATGAATTTAAAAGTTATTCATCATTAAAAGCTATGATCAAAGGGTTCTATGTCCTGCGATCAGCTCTTGCACATAGAGCCGAATATAAAAAAATAAGTAGGAACGATACTGCTCTATTGTCTTATATCGTGTGCAGTATTATTTTGTCGGTTACTTGTTTGTCATATCGTGGCTACGATTCGCTTAAACGGCTGGCCGATGAATGTGAACGCTTAGATCAGATTGCTTAAGGTAATGATGATTGAATGGAGTTACAGGTAGTTAGCGGTTAGCTGCAATTAGAGAAATTGTCGGTTAAACCCCGCCTGTTTTATTTTCTCGACTTCCAGCACTTGCTAAGCAGAGCTATCTTGACTGCTCATGGGTAATCTTAATGAGATTAATTAGTTTCAAACATTAATACGTGGACTTTTTGTCATATTAAAGTTTAGGCTTTACTCAGTTTCAAACTTTACGAATTTTGAATAAAATCTACCAACACGAAATCGCGAGTTTCAGGTGGTTTCAGTTTCAGATATTAATTCACTCGCACAACAGAGACAAAGAAAAAGTAGCGCTGCGGGGTGGAGTGTGTCCACCTCTTCATTCTAAAGAGTAACAAACGGCAGTATTCAAAACGCCGAAATAATAAGTAAGACCTGTTAAAGCTTTGCGCAAACAAATTGTTCGGTCTTGGTTCAAGACAGAGGCCTATTTTTAGAAGGGTAAATATTATGTGTCAGTCAAAAAGCAAAATTAAACTCTGCACCTGTGGCGAGGTTGATAGGGCAAATCCGCATTGGATATTAAGCACTAAAACAAAACAACAAGAGGACATGCTTGTTGTTGGCAGTTTTGAGATGCCATCTAAGCAACAGTGTGCAGGTTATGAGGAAATTGCTAGCGCCCTCAACAGAGTTGACGGTGCTTTTGACTTCGAGTACTCACCCACTGGTGAAGATTCGCTCACAATTTACATTGACAGCCACAGCTACACCTTTGGCTATGATCAAACGCAAAACTGCTGGGTATCTGACTATTGGGGTATGGGCTCGGGAAGTGATTTAAAAGAACGCAAAAAAGGAGACGTAAAATTTATTTAAAACTTACTTCGGCATTCAACGCTCGACCCTTGCAATAGCAATCTTCGCATATGAGTGACGGCGTCACAGCGAGGGAAAAATAGTCTTAAACTAAACAATCAAGAAAATAGCCAGTCTGACAAGCCTTATCACGCTAGGAGTATGAGTTGGGCACAAAGGTTGCCATGCGAAGCAGCAAAACAATAGATTCATTTGCTAAGTAAAACTGTCTGCAAAGGTAAGCTCAACAAACAAGGCTCACATAAACACTTCTCTCCTTGATACCCAAAGGTTACAAAAACTTGTTGACACGATGATACCTTGAGGTTACCTCGATACCTCAAGGTATCATTTAATCAAAAAAAGGAAACAAACATGAAACAACACAACCCAAAGTCAGAAGAGAAGTTTATGAGCCACAATGCCTGGTTTTCAGTCTTTATAGGCGTTGCACTATTGGCACAATCTCTATACCCGCTAGTTGATGAATATAGAGCTATCACTATTGGAATACTGGTCGTTGCCTTTGTAGGTACGTTTATTATGTTCTGTTTACAAGGTGGGCTAAAGAGTAGGCAGCTCTACATAACTTATAAAGATGAGTTTTTAAGTGCTATTAACACCAAAGCATACAAACATTGTGCCTATTCACTAATAGGGGCTTTTGGCATAGCAATTATTTTTGGCTCGACTTTGCTTTCACAAATATCGCATTCGTCTATGGCATTCATTTACTTGGCAATTGCTTGCGTTACATACGGCATATCACTTTTGTGGCAAAGTCGCGCCTAAGGACTGAAAATGAAAAATAATATTGCAGAATTTCGCAAGAATAGTGGTATATCTCAACAGGAACTGGCTGATTTAATTGAAGTATCACGAAAAACAATAAGTACTGTTGAGACCTCTCGCTTTACACCATCGGTAATTATTGCGCTAAAAATAGCTGCGCATTTTAATACAACGGTTGAAAGTGTATTTGAACTTGAAAATGGTGATTGAAGCATTTCAGCAAACTACACAAAAGAATTAGAGGCAAGGACGCCATTGTTGCAAGTTCCAAACAAACACAAGTATCAAGGTTAACGACCAGAGCAAGACTGAATAATTAAGGCTGAGCAGGACGAGTTATCACACTAGCGTGATCCTTTAGAATTGTTACTTTCTTAATATGCGTTGGCTTCAACTGTATGTCAGTGAAAAACTGAAGTGCAATGTCAAAGCGCATTATTTAAGTGAAAGGCTCAAATTACCGATACACCCTATATGAAGAACAAAAAAGCGACCATACACCGCGCATGCAAGACCCAAACAAACTATTAAAGTCAATTAACATCTTGGTGGTTGACGATATGGAAGCTATCCGTAGTATGATCAAGGCATGCCTGCGTCAAATGGGTGCGACTAGAGTGATCGCCACTTACAACGGTGATGCAGCGTGGCACATATTAGAAAAGCATCGAGTAGATATGATTGTGTGTGATTGGGACATGCCAAAAGTTACTGGCATAGAACTTCTTCAGAAAGTTAGATCAAAAGATACCACAAGGCACATTCCTTTTTTGATGTTGACCGCTTCTATTGATAAAAAACGAGTGCTCAAGGCGGTTGAACTAGGTGTTAACGATTATCTTTCAAAGCCCTTCCAACCCAAAGAGCTTGAATATCGCGTGCTGAAACTTCTAAGAAAAGTGAACTTAAATCCTATCATTCCTGAAAAATCTGACACTCAAAGAGCAGACAATCAAGAACAAAGTACAGACAGTGGCGCAGCAGACAAGTAAGTTGTACTAGCTCAGACTTGATCTGACACTTACCCGCTTTTCAATCGGTGCCTGTCAGATTAGATTTGAGCTAAGTTCTTTTCAGCCCAAATCGATTTACT